>NZ_JACJVO010000016.1 GCF_014212055.1 Cohnella zeiphila
ATCAGAGAGCCATATGGCTCATTTCCTTGCTGGTTTGTCTCCCGAAAGCCGAAGCTCCCGATCGACGATTCCAATTACGCTCGATGTTCAGTTTTCAAGGAACAAGGTCTTCCATTTCTGGCCGCCGCCGTTTCAGCAGCGACTTTCATAATATATCACATTCGCCCATCTTCATGCAAGGACCAATTTGTTACAGTCCTTATATTTCGATTTCGGCGACCGCCATTTCGTTACCTGTTGCGGCGGCGAGAACTAATTTAACACAGAACCCGGGCCCCAGTCAACGCTAATTTCGACAATCCGTTAAAGAACTAATTTTCAGTCATTTTGTCGCTTCGAAACCCGTCCCATATTCTCACGCCTTCGTTCAGCGTCGCGGCGTAAGCTCGGCCGCCTCCGATATCCAAATCCGTAATCGGCGTACCCAAACTGAGGGAGAACAGAACCGGACGTCCCCCGACTTCGCCAAGCCGGTACAATCCCCGGTCCGCGCACAAAAAGACCGATCCGTCCGTCGAGATGACGTTGAATAGGAAGAGGCCGGGAAACCGTACCTTCTCAAAGCCGCCCCGCCGATCGCCGAGTGCCAGTTCGCCTTGCTCCGTCACTCCGATCAATCTGGATCGGAATACGCCAAGCCCCGTCACTCTTGCTCCTACGGGCAATTGCGCCCACGTGCAAGCCATTCGGTCGTACATGGCGATGCCCCCGTCCAGAGCCAAAAACAAATATTCGGGCAAGTACAGAAAGTCGTATACGGCGGCCTGCGCGGAAGCTACATTGATCCATCCCCTGCCGGTTCTGCTCCACAATCCGCGAGACGTGGCGACGAACGCCAAGTCCCCCAGCTCCTTGAACTGATAGCAGACAAGCGGTATGTCCAGCGATTGGCCGCCGTCTTCCCCGAGACGGAACAAGCCTTGCGCGGTACAAGCGTAAAGATCCGTCTCTCCTTTTTGCAGCCGGTTGACATGTACGTTCTTTGGCAGCCCCTGCGTAAGAACGGTCCACTCGCCTTCCGGTCCCATTCGCCAAATTCCTTTGCCGATGGGGGCCGCGATGACCGTCCGATCCTCCTTCACCTTCACGGAAGACCGATGAAACAACACTTGCTTCGGCATGAGCGTTCGCCCCCTTTTCACAATGAGAATCATTATCAGTACTTACAGCTTAAGAAATAATTTGCCTCAAGTCAACAACAAAAGCCGATCGCGAGATGCTTCCCCGCGCTCGGCCGATCGTTGGATCTTTCTTCTTATTCCGCCCGTTCTATTGCCGACGCGTACCGAAGCTCCAGAATTCCCAGACCGATTTCGCGATGGGGCTTGGCAATCTCCCGCAAGTAGCCTTTCTTGGCGAGCTTCTGCAGCAGCAGCGACAAATCGAGCTTCAGCCCCTCAAGTTCGGGATGATGCATCAGTTCCGATACGGTCCAGCCTTCCGTCCTCGTTCCGATCAGACGAAGCAGCAGCGTACAGGAAGACTTCATTTTGGTAAACACGGAAAATTCGCAAGCAAGGATGACCAGCTGCACTCTCTGCTCAACGGTCTCTTGATTCGTCGTCAGTTCCTCGTACAGCTTATAAATACCCGGGTTTACGTTCCTCATCTGAACCCATACCGTCAGCTCGGGGTGCATCCCTTCTTCGATCAGGGCGATATGCGCCCAGTGATGCAGGGAGGCCAGAATATGACTGTAAGCGTCGAGAATTTGCCCGTCCTTCAAATCCTGCTTGGATTGCAGGTACGTCTTGGCAAATTGGGAGAACTCGCAAAGCAGCTTCCGTTCCTTGAGGTTCGCCCCCCATGTTTCCAAACGTTCCTTCAACGCCCTCAGATAGCCGTCCGAATCGAGCAAAATGTCCCCATGAGCCAGCCATTGCACGAGACCCGGGCTGTCATCTCCGGCCAGTGACCGCTCCAGCTGCTCGACGGTCACGCGCAGTACGAGAATTCGCGTCTCGCACCACATCCAGTGCTCGGTCTCCCGGTCGGGCGCCTGCCTGAATACGGCCAGAACGAGACGATCCATCCCGTCGATCATCGTTTTATAAGAATACGGATTCGCGACCAGGAGCAGGCTGACCAGCCCTTCCTCCCGGCTGAACAAATCCGTGTAGAACAGTCCGCTGGCGTCCAAACGACTCACGGTTGTCACCACCCCGCGCGCAATAAACCGCTTTCGCCGAACGGACGGAGAAAGTGGCCTGACCGCAAAATGTAGGATATAATGGATTTTGCGAGTGTAATACACATTCTACAGAGCGGCTGCGGTTTCCTGCCGAAGCTGTACGATAATGACGGGAGCATGGGATAAAAAATGAAATTCAGAGCCAGCAAAATCTCGACGATGCGCACCTGGGGGCTGCTGTTGGTGTTCGGCGGCATGGGACTGATGGTGCTCGGAACGAGCGGCATTATTCTGTTCGGACAGATCGGCAAGATCATCGCCGCCATCTTCATGGTGTTCGGGCTGCTGACCTGCGCCGCCAGCATGATCATCTACTTCTGGGTCGGGATGCTGTCGACGAGCGCCCCGGTCATCGAATGCCCGGAGTGCGGCAAACGGACGAAGATGCTCGGCAAGACGGATCGCTGCATGTACTGCCATACGATTCTGACCTGGGACCCGGACGAGGCGAGAGAAGGCGTATCGGCCACGGCAGCCAAGCGCAAGGACAAATCGCTGTCTCACTCGTGAAATCCCCCAAAAAGTGACACGATTCTTCGTAACCGGCATGAAAAAGGCGCAGCCTGCGGAATTCCGCAGGCTGCGCCTTTTCTCGTTAAGGATGGGATTGCAATGTCTGGTCCAAAGCGCCCCAAATATCGGAAGTCTCGAAGCCGCGCCGCCAAGTGCCGGCACCGGCCAAATCGTACTTTTTCACCAGCTCGGCCCTCTCCCGAATAGAGGTAGCGTCTTCGATCCATATTTTGTAGGTCGCGTTGTTTTCCTTGAATTCCACGTAGTGCTGCCCGGTATCCTGCGACAGCTTCGGGGTCAGGTTTTTCTCCTTGATCAGCTTCTGCACCGCGGTCATGCTCATCGTTTTGGAGGAGACGTCGACGCCGCCTTTGGCGTTCGGCTTCTCGGTCCACTCCCTGGTATACAGCGGCATCCCGAGAATCAGCTTGTTCTTCGGCACGTTGTCTTCCGTAAGCAAGGTTTTGATGGAGCTCTCGGTCCAGGACAGCGATGCGACCGAGCCAGCCACCGGGCTGGCCGCCCAATGCTCGTCGTAAGCCATCAGCATCATATAATCGACGACGGGAGCCAGCCGGCCGCGGTCCAGATAGAGCGACCACATCTCGCTGTTGGACTTGGGCGTGACGTCGATGGAGACGACCAGGTTCTGCTCGTGCGCCAGAGGCGTCAATTCGCGGACGAATTGGATCAGATTGTCCTTGTCCGCCGTCTCGACGTTCTCGAAGTCGAGGTTGATGCCCTGGAGGCGAAACGACTTGGCGTAGGCAAGCATCTGCTGGATCATCTTGAAGCGAGTGTCGTAATTCGCCAGCGCCGTATGCGTTCTTGAAGGCTCGAACCCGTTGCTGAATACGCCCCAAACCTGCATGCCGTTCTTGTTCGCCCAGGAGGTATAGGACAAATCCGCCATGCTATGGAATTGGCCGGTCCCGTCCTGAAGCTCGAACCAGGTCGGCGCCACGACGTTGACCCCGGTAAGCTCCCCGATCTTGGATGTATCGGGATTCGCGGAGTATACCGCCTCCCAGGTCAGGTTGATCTTGCGGCCGGTCAGCTTCCAAGAGACGAAGGGCTCGTCCGCCGTGGTGGCGGGAATCTGCTCCACGCCGTCCAGAATCAGATCCGACTTCGCCATATAACCGATGTCGCCATCGGCGGTCTGCGCCTTGTACCAACCGTCCTCCTCGCCCCAAATGACCACTTCGGCGTCGGGAGCCACGTCTTGGACGATCGGATCGTGCTTGCTGGGGCCGGAGCGCAACGGTTCCGTTTTCCCGCCGGCGGCCTCTCCGGGCACTTTCGCTTTCTGCAGCATATCTTTGGGCTGATGCAGCGTCACGATACCGGTATCCTTCCCGATATCGGCCTGGATACCGTACAGCTGCGTAAGCGGCGCCAGCGGCAAGAACAGATCGCCCGACTCCGACTTCTTGGCCGCGAAGCTCAGCTCGAACGGCTTGCGGTTCAGCGTCGCGTCCAGCTCGCCGGTCTTGAAATGCAGCACCTTGGATTCGGTAGTCAGAATGATCGATTCCGACTGGGCCTCATACCGAACGCCGTCGCCCAGCAGCTTCTGCGCGATCTCGATCGGGATCAGCAGCCCGTCTCCGTCGCCGAGAGCGGACGTCTTGCTCCACTCTCCGTCCAGCATGATCGGGTGCGGCTCGGACCGGTATTCCGGCGTAACGTGCGATGTATTCGGCCTTTCCTGGCCCCACCATAAATAAACGAATGCGGCAGAGCATATAAACAAGAGCAAAAAAATAAAGATCGGTCCCTTTCGCCTCCGGGGACGGGGGCGGTGTCGACCGGTCATCAACATCGTGTCCAATGCCTCACTCTCCCACTGACAGGTCTAATAGACTGGACGACAAACGGACCGTATCGGTTGCAAGAGAACCCCGCAAAGCGGGGATTAGGTTCGAAGCTTACTCAGGTACTTTGCGGGAAACCGGAACAAATCGATTCTTTATCGGCAAGCAAAAACGCGCGTAGGGGTTAGCCTGGCGCGCGTCTATCTCCGAATCTATGAGCGCAAAGCGGCGCAGGTCGGACAGATTCCGTAAACTTCCATCCGGTGGCCATGCACAAGAAAGCCCGTACTGCGGGCCGCCGCCTCTTCCACATCCCGAACCGGCTCGTGGTCGAAGTCGACCATCTTGCCGCATCGGGTGCAAATCGCGTGGTAATGATCCGACAAATCGGCATCGAAACGGCTGGAATCGTCTCCGTACGTCAGCTCGCGAACAAGCCCGGCATCCACGAACAGCTTCAAGTTGTTGTAGACGGTCGCCACGCTTAAGCTGGGGTATTGAGGAGAGATGGCCCGGAAAATATCGTCGGCGGTCGGATGCTCCCGCGATTCCATCAAAAACTGCAAAATGGCGTATCGCTGAGGCGTCATCCGGACTCCTCCGGACTTGAGCTGGTCCACGGCCTGATGAACCCGGGTATCCATGCTCTTCACAGCCTTTCGTAGAAGTTAGCCTCATTGTACTTGTTCGTTTTCAGAATTGTCAATGGAAGATGGCCCCGCGGCAGCGGGCAAGAAAGCCCGCGAAACCCCGGATCAGTCTTGCTTGCCCGATCTTCCGCGCCTCTCCCAGAGCCAGACGACGGCCCCGATCACCAGCAGGACGATCGCTCCGGTCATGGAGCCGGAGGAGTGAAGCAGCCAGCGGGTCCACTCGGTGTTGGCGGTGGAGAACAGGGCCAAGCCGCCGGCGGCGAGCAGAATGATGCCGACGATCGGAACCTGCTGCTGCCCGCCGCTCGCGGGCTGCTGGCCGTTCCAGCCGGCCGCCGGCGGGTAACCGGCCGCGTGACGTTCATTGACGGCGTCGGTCTTCTGCAGCACGTCGAAGACGTTATACGCATAAAGAATGGGAATGAGAAGGCTGAGCATCACGATGATCAGCACGCTTCCCTGGGGCCCGTTCTGGGCGAAAAACACGATGCCGCAAATGTCCATCGCGAGCAACAGCATGAACACGACGCCCCGGGACATCATTCCCAAATACATATGCCCGGTTCCGGGAAAGCAGAACGCGAGCAGGACCGCCAGCCATTTCAGCTTCTTGGCCCGGCCTCCCTCCGGAGGATACCCCGGGGGAGGGTATACGATCGGGGGAGGCATCATGCCCCCCGGTCCCTCGTTCGCCGAATACGGATCCGGAGGCGGCGTTCTTTGGTTTTCGTTCGAGTCCATGGTCATCCCGCTCCTTCCCTGCCGGACGTTATTTCGCCCGTTAATCCGTCGATACGGAGGATACCCCCGTCAATCTGCCGATTTGGTCCGCCAGCGGCAGAATCAGCTCCGCATGAGGCAGCCTTACGCTCATCCTCAACCGTTCCCGCGTCGCGATGCCGTCGCCGGCCGCGACTTCGTCGAATTGAACCCGCAGCAGCTTCGCTTCCTTCTGCCGGAAGATGGTCTCGATCTGCTCGGTCGAGACGAGAGCGCGATCCATCAGGATCGTAAATTGGTGTTCCTTGAACTGATTGACGTAACGCTTCTCGACGATGTTGAGGCCCCAGAGCACGAACAGCGCGAGAAGCACGGCGACCGCCGCGGGGAAATAAAATCCGGCGCCGACCGCCAGGCCGATCGCCATCACAACCCAAAGGGAAGCGGCCGTCGTAAGCCCCGTGATCGACTTGCCGGTGAACATGATCGTTCCCGCTCCGAGAAAACCGATTCCGGTAATGGCCTGCGCGGCCAGACGGGCAGGATCGCGGTTCACGTTCGGTTGCCCGATAAAATCGGTAAAGCCATAAATGGATAATATCATAATCAGGCAAGATCCCATGCATACGAGCGTATGCGTTCTCAGACCGGCCGCATGATTTTTGCGCTCCCGCTCGTAGCCGATCAATCCGCCCAAGAGGACGGACAGCAGCAGCCGGAACGCAAGATGCCAGTCATCGATGATCCACGGATTAACCCCCATGTCGACATCCCGTCTCCTTCGCCCATTCTATCATGATGCCGATTTGCCGCTCAACCGCTTTGCGTCGGGTTCGCCTTCCGACTAGGGTCGGGGAGGCGCGCTTCTTCCGCTTCTTCGCCGGAGCTTGACCATGAAGATGTCCTCCCGCGGCTTGAAGGTCTCGACGCAGCGGAACCCGCTCTTCTCATACAGAGATATCGCCGGCAGATTGCGGGCTTCGGCGGTCACTTCCCAGCAGCGGGCTTCCGGATACTCGTCGAACAGGGCCGCGATGAGCCGGCTGGCGATTCCTTCGCGGAAATGATTCGGGTGCACCATCAGCCGCGCAATCGTGAACGCGTCTCCGTCCCGCTCTACCGATACGGCTCCCGCCAAGTCCCCATCCTTGTCCTGGCAGCCCCAGTAAGTCAGCTCGCTCTCCTGAATCTCCCCGATCGTCTCGAGCAGGGGAGGCAGATCGGCCACGCCGATCCGCTGCGCTTCCACCCGATAAGACGCATGCTGCAAGCTCCATAATTGCTCCGCCGTATCTCGAAGCCGATGTTCCAGGCGCATGACTTTCATCCTCGGTCCCTCCCTTTTGGACGAATAGACGATCATCCAGCCGCAAGATAACCCCTCAAAGCGGGGCTTCGCTTCGAAGCTTACCCAGGTACTTTGCAGGGACCCCGGGAACTTAATCTTCCTTAGAAAAAACGGCATTCCCCCGTCGGTGGATTGCCGCTTGTCCATGGTGCTATGCCTTCAGCCGCTCCAGCAGAAGTTTGTTGACCATCCCCGGATTGGCTTTGCCTTTCGTCTCTTTCATGATCTGCCCGACCAGGAACCCGATCGCTTTGTCCTTGCCGCCGCGGTAGTCTTCGACCGATTGCGGATTGGCCGCGATCACGGCGTCGACGATGGCCACGATCGCGCTCTCGTCGCTGATCTGCACGAGACCCTGCTCCTCGACGATCCGCTGCGGAGATTTGCCCGATTCGAGCATCGCCTTGAAGACGGTCTTGGCGATCTTCGAGCTGATCGTTCCTTTCTCGATCAGGCCGATCATCTCTCCGAGACCTTGGCCGGTTATGCGGACATCGGCGAGCTCCAGATTGTTCGCGTTCAAGTAGCCGAGCAGATCGCCCATAATCCAGTTCGCCGAAGCTTTGGCGTCGCTCGTGTACTTCAGGCTCTCCTCGAAAAAGTCGGCGAGCTTGATTTGCGAAGTCAGAACGCCCGCATCGTAGGAAGGAAGCCCGAATTGCTGCGCATAGCGCTGCTGGCGGGCGTCCGGAAGCTCCGGAATCGTAGCGCGGACGCGTTCTCTCCATTCCTCGTCGATATGCAGCCGGACAAGGTCCGGATCGGGAAAGTAACGGTAGTCGTGCGCTTCTTCCTTGCCGCGCATCGTGAACGTCTTGCCCTGCGCTTCGTCCCAGCGACGCGTCTCCTGAACGACTTCCCCGCCGCTCTCCAGAATTTCGGCTTGGCGGACCTGCTCGTATTCCAATCCGCGCTGCACGCCCCGGAAGGAGTTCATATTCTTGAGCTCCGCCCGCGTGCCGAACGCTTCCTGTCCGCGCGGACGGAGGCTGATGTTGGCGTCGCAGCGGAGCGAGCCCTCTTCCATCTTCACGTCGGACACGTCGCAATACTGCATGATCGCGCGCAGCTTCTCCAGATAAGCCTTCGCCTCTTCCGGAGAGCGGATGTCCGGCTCGGACACGATCTCCACGAGCGGCGTGCCGACGCGGTTGAAGTCGGCCAGCGAACCGAAGCCGCCATCGATATGGGTCAGCTTCCCGGCGTCTTCCTCCAGATGGAGGCGCGTGATGCCGATTCGCTTCGTTTTTCCGTCCACCTCGATGTCGATCCAGCCGCGGCTGCCGATCGGCTGGTCATACTGCGAAATCTGGTACGCCTTCGGCGAATCCGGATAAAAATAGTTTTTGCGGTCGAATTTGCACCATTCGGCAATTTCGCAGTTGAGCGCCATCGCCGCTTTCATAGCATATTCTACCGCCTGGCGGTTCAGCACCGGCAGAACGCCCGGATGTCCGAGGCAGACCGGACAAGTATGCGTATTGGGCGGGGCGCCGAACGAGGTCGAGCAGCCGCAGAAAATTTTGGACTTCGTATGCAGTTCCACGTGCACTTCGAGTCCGATGACCGTTTCAAAAGGGGCCAGAATGGACATGACGTTCGCTCCTTCCTGTTACAGCGCCGGGCGCAGCTTGTGATGTTCGGTCTGCCCTTCGAAAGCGTGGGCGGCGCGCAGCACCGTCCGCTCGTCGAACGGCTTGCCGATGAGCTGCAGCCCGACGGGCAGGCCGTCCGCCAATCCGCAAGGGACGCTGATCGCCGGAACGCCGGCCAGGTTGACCGGAATCGTGCAGATATCGTTCAAATACATGGTCAGCGGGTCGTTCACTTGCTCCCCGATCTTGAACGCCGTCGTCGGCACCGTAGGGGAGACGATCAGGTCGTACTTCTCGAACGCCTGATCGAAATCCCGTTTGATCAGGGTACGGACCTGCTGGGCTTTCTTATAATAAGCGTCGTAGTAGCCGGAGCTGAGCGCGTACGTACCGAGCATGATGCGCCGCTTCACTTCCGTGCCGAACCCTTCGCTTCGGGAACGGCGGTACAGATCGAGCAGGTTCGCCGGATCTTCCGCCCTCACGCCGTAGCGCACGCCGTCGAAGCGGGCCAGGTTGGAGGATGCCTCCGACGAAGCGAGCAAATAATAGGAGGCGACCGCGTATTCCGAATGCGGCAGCGAGATTTCTTCCCAGACGGCGCCCATCGCCTCGAACGTCCGCAGCGCTTCGAGCACCCGCTCCTTCACCTGCGGGTCGATCCCTTGGCCCATGTACTCCTTGGGCACGCCGATGCGCAAGCCTTTGACGTCGCCCGTCAGCGCGGAGACGTAATCGGGAATGTCCACGTTCGCGGACGTGGAGTCGCGCGAATCGTGGCCGGCGATCGCCTGCAGCACGTAGGCGGCGTCCTCGACGTTCTTCGTGAGCGGCCCGATCTGGTCGAGCGACGAAGCGAAGGCGACGAGGCCGTAGCGGGATACGAGGCCGTATGTCGGCTTCAAGCCGACGATGCCGCAGTAGGCGGCCGGCTGGCGGATCGAGCCGCCGGTGTCCGAACCGAGCGAGAAATACACTTGACCGGCCGCGACCGATGCGGCCGAACCGCCGCTGGACCCTCCGGGAACGCGCTCCAGGTCCCAAGGATTGCGGGTCGGATGGAACGCCGAGTTCTCGTTGGAGCCGCCCATCGCGAATTCGTCCATGTTGAGCTTGCCCATCGTCACCGACTGCGCCTGGCGCAGCTTCTGAATGACGGTTGCGTCGTAGATCGGGTCGTAATTGGCCAGGAAGCGGCTTGCGCACGTGGTGCGCAGCCCTTCCGTGACGATATTGTCCTTGATGCCGGCGGGCAGCCCGAACAGCAAGCCGCGCTCCTCGCCGGACGAATCCAGCTTGGCGGCTTGCTTGCGCGCGCCTTCCTCGTCGACCGCCAGGAACGCTTCGATCTTCCCGTCGGTCTCGCCGATCCGCTTCAGCGACTCCTCCACCAGATCGGCGACCGAGATTTCTTTATGATGAAGACGGTTATGTACATCGGATAACCGCAAATCAAACAGCGACAAATCGGGTTCCTCCCTCGCGCGATATCAATCCGTATCCGGCAGGCTTGATTCCCGCCCTCTTAATCCAGGACCGCCGGCACCTTGATGTGCCCGTCCTCTTCCTCCGGCGCGTTCGCCATCACCTTATCCAGCGGCAGCGACTCCCGCACCTCGTCTTCCCGCATGACGTTGTACAGCGGCAGCACGTGGCTGGTCGGCTCGACGCCTTCGGTGTCCAATTCGTTCAGCTTCTCCGCATATTTCAGAATCGCGTTCAGCTCCACCGCAAGCCGCTCTTTCTCGGCCTCGGCCAGCTCGAGCCGAGCCAGGTTCGCGACGTGCTCCACGTCTTTGACCGTGATGCTCATGTTCCCGGTATCCTCCTCGGTATCGGTGTTCGATCATATTATTATATCGGACAAGCAGAATGAACTCAATGAGGCCGCGAGCCGAATTCCTTTGCCGGCAGGCTCTTCCGGGCGCCTGATTCATATTCCGCCCAGAATGGGAATAATAAAGACATAGTGAATCGAGACTCGGGGGGTAATCATTCGATGCCGCGATACCATCAGCACAACCGCCGGATTCCGCTGCGCGACGCCGGCCTGGTCGAGTTCGCCTCGGACGATCCCGGCGCTTGCGAGCTGCTGGAGCAGTTGACCGGCAAAAGCGAAGAAGGAGAGGACGGCCGGGTCTGGAAGCTGGAATTCGACCGGAGCGAGCCTTTTCTTCGCCTGGTCAACTCGCTTCACCGCCGATTGGACAAGGCGCAGCGCGAAGCGGTCCGGTGCCGGATCGTCTATTCCGATCCTCCGGAAGGCGAATCCGGACGAGGGCAGGACGGGCCGGACGAGGACGCGGCGGACGGATGGCTGCCGGTAGGATTCCTCTTCGTCGACACGGAACACGACCGCGCCGCGGACCTCATCGTCAACAGGCGCTTCACCAGCTATATGCAGCCGATCGTTCAGCCGGGAGGGCGGCGAATCGGCTACGAATTCTTGCTGCGCCCGCTGCCGGAGCAGCCGCCGTTTCGTCCCGCGAAGCTGTTCGATGCGGCACGCGAGGCGGGATTGCATTCGTATCTTGACCGGGAGGCGCGTCACAGCGCGATCCGGCTGGCCGCCAATCACACGGAACCGGGAATCAAAAAGTTCGTCAACTTCCTTCCTTCGTCGCTGTATCGGCCGTCCGAGTGCCTGATGGATACGTTTCGCTTCATACGGGAGTATGGCATGGATCCGGAAGATTTCGTATTCGAGGTCGTCGAGACCGAACGAATGGACGATCTCCGTCATTGGCTGGATATTTTCGAGCTGTACCGAAAGGAAGGAATTCGGCTGGCGATGGACGACGTCGGGGAGAAATTCGCGACTGTCGAAGCGATGGAGCGGCTGCGTCCGGACTATGTGAAGCTGGACCGGCAGTGGATCGCCGGCTGCCATGCCGACGCGGACAAACAGCGCCACATCGACGAGGTTCTCGACAAGGCTTCCCGCTTCCACGGGGTCGTGCTGGCCGAAGGGGTGGAAGACGAGATGGATTGGCAGTATCTCGCCCGGTCGGGCGTTCCGTTGATGCAAGGCTACTTGTTCGGCATTCCGTCCCCGGTGCCCCTTCCGGCACCGGTTCGCGTATAAGTTCATTCACGACAAAGCCCGCGCCGATCGGACAACGATCGGCGCGGGCTTGCATGTCGGGGCTATTCGCTTAGATCCAGGCTTTCAAGTTCACTTGCCGGATAAAATCTTCCCGGCTCTGCACTTCCTTGTCGCTCTCGGGCTTCGGCGCGCTATCTCCGTTCATGATGCGCCGGAACAGCTCTTCGTTCCGCGTCGCCAGCGCGAAGTCGATCAGCGCCTCGCGTTCGATTCTCTCGGCTTCCAGCCGAAGAAGCGTCTCCTCCAGCTCGACGTCTTCCGAAGAGACGTAATATTGCCGGTTCGTCTTCGGAACCCGGACGATATAGTCGAACACGCTGTCGCCGTTGCGATCGTAAGCGATGAGATAACCGTAGTCTCCTACGGGCAGATTCTGTTCGAAGCGGTCGCCGACGATAACGACTTTTTCCCCCAATTTCAGCATGAGGTTCCCCTCCTCTAGACGAAAAGAAAGTCCTCTTTCTATCCTACTAAATATTGACCCTTCAATGCAAATGGCCCAGCTTGCTAGAGTTGATGATAGGTCCCTCGTCGCCCCTTTACTTTCAATATATTCTCGGATCCCATACAAATGTAAGATGTCCCCCCTCAACTCCGTAAAAAAGAGGCGTACCTTGTGGATAACCTTAATTCCAACCTCGCCGCAAATTCCCGTTAACGCGGCAAAGGACGGCGAGCTTTCGATCGCCGTCCCCTTTTTTAATAACCGAACACCTTGACCTCCGAAAGGAAGAAATACTCGTTGACGGTTTTGACGATGCGGATATAGCGGTAGGGCATGGCGTTGTCGTACACCGGCGTGATCCAGGTCGATTGATAGGGAAGGCTGGACGCCGTCTGGCCGGCCAAGACGGCATAGGTTCCGAAGTTCGGATCGTTGGACGCCCTGACTTCAAAGTTCCGCCTCGTGGAAGGCTGATCGACATCCTGTCTCGTGACGAGATCCACTTGCGAGATCGTACGGGCAGCGCCGAGATCCACCTGCCACCAATGGTTAGGCGAGCCGGTCTCTCCCGCCGGAGCCCATCCCGTGCCCGCGTTGCCGTCCACCGCGGCGCTCGGGCCGAAGCCGCCGGCGCCCGCGTAAGTCGACGAAGCTGTCGCCGTACGCCCGCCGGCGAGCTCGGTCGGCGCGATTCCGGTCTTGATATCGCGATAGGCCTGCTCGATGCCCGCCTGATCGATCGTCGTCTGCGAATGTCCGTCGTTGTTCGTGAGCGTATTCGGCAGCGTATCGACTTGATAGCCTAGGTGCACGTTCATAGGCGTGTTCGCAATGACATTGTTGGATACGGTCATTCCGCTGCTGTTCGAATCCAGATAAATTCCGGCGATCGGATAGCAAGCGGGATCCTGCGTGCCGAAATCGCATGCTTTCGGCTCGTGATAGGCGCCTTTGATATTATCGTGGATGTAATTCGCGTCGATCACGGTGCCGGGCGCTTTGGACAGCGTGTAAATGCCGGCGCCGTCGTCGTGGTATTGCAGGGTATGGTGGACGTCGTTATAGCGAATCCGATTGTTCTGCAGCGCGGTGTCGCTGCCCGTCCATCCCCAGCCTACGCTAATTCCGGTATACGGCACGTAAGCCACTTCGTTATGTTCGATGGCGATGCCGTCGACGAAACCAGCGAAAATGCCGACGCTGCCCGAATAATACTGCCCGACGGCCGTGACATAATTGTTCTCGATCGAATCGTTTCTGCTGCTCTCCCGGCTATCGGCAGGATTCTGAACGAGGGAAGCCCCGACTTGAATTCCGTTGCCTCCGATATTTCGGAAGACGTTGCCGACGATTTCGTTGTCATGCGTGCCGGACACCAGGGACAATCCCGAGGCGCTCATGTTCTGGAAAGTATTTCTCTCGAAACGGATCGCTTCCGCGTTCTTCACTTCCACGCCGCCCGGCAGCATGTTCTGTTCCACGGAATGTCCCGCCTGTACCCCGACGTAGCCGCTGCTTGAAGGCCCCGTAAAGGTGGATCCTTCAAAACGGAGCCCCTTGAACTGGATGTTGTGAACCGGTGCGTTCAGGGACGAGCCCGCAACTTGCACAATCGTCTGCAGACGCGGCGCCAGAACGTTCGCCGTCGCCATATTCTCGCCTTCGCGAGGCATGTAGAACAATTCGTTCGTTGCGTTGTCGATGTAGAACTCGCCCGGCGCGTCCAGAAATTCCTTCGCGTTCTCGAAATAATAGCTTTGCTGGCCGTCGCTGTCCGTCTCCATGTTCGGCCATGCCAGGCCGAAGTTATTCGCCTTCTCCGGGCTTTGGACGGTTACGGCGGCGACGTTCCCGCTCAGCGAGAATGAGGACAATCTTAACTTGGACTCGTTCCAGTGCTTCTTGACCACCATCATGACATCGGTAAAATGGTTCCAATTGGCAATCTCGCCGCTGTTCAGCAGCACGTTCTGGTTCGGGATGTCCCAATTCTTCACGCGGTAGTAGCTTCCGACGTTCGGCGTTCGGGCCCGGATTGCCGGCTTGCCGTTGACGTAAAGGCTCAGCGGCCGCACGGAACCGTAAGAGGCCAGGCTCGCTTTATAGACGCCGCCTCCGGTAGAGGTCCAGCCCGTAACCCGGTAGGCGCCGTTAATTGTCGGATGAGCGCCGGGCGCGGCTTCGTAGATCACATTGTACCCGTTGCCGCCCGAGTCCGCTTCCGACAAGGCGAACGTGGAGCCAAGCGTGTAGGTTCCGTCCGCCAGATGAACGGCAATATCCCCCGTCATGCTCCCATTGACGGCGCGCACTTTGTCCCTTGCGTCCAAGAGCGAGCAAGGGGACGATTCCGTGCAGGCGGTCCCGGTACCGGCCGGCGAAACGTAGAAGTCGGACGGAACGCCGCCTTGCCCGCCTGTCGCCAGAACGACATCCGCATCGGCGACGGGAGCCATCGGAACGATAACGGTCGCGTCGTTCGGCTCATAGGGCGCCTTCGCCGCGCTGACGGTATACTTGCCCGACAGCTGCGGAACGGATATCGCGTACGAACCGTCCGGTCCGGAGACGGCCGTGCCCAGGTTCCCTGAATCGTCCCCAAAAGGATGAAGGGTTACCGTCGCGCCTCCGACCGGCTGGTTGTTCTCATCCACGACATGGCCGCTGATCGGGTATTTCCCTTTCGCGATGCCGAACACTCGCATTTCGGTCAGGAATACGTATTCCGCCCCGGTCTTTTGGTACCGAACATACCGATAGGTGTTCGACGTATTCAGATCCAGCCCCCAGGTCGGGGCGGCGAAGGCGGTTCCCCCGACGCTGCCCAGCACGTCATAGGTCGCAAAGGAAGGGTCGTTGGAAGCCCGAATCTCGAAGTTCTTCCTCTCCCCGTCGTACGTGCTGGTCGGGCGGGCTTCGATCTCCACTCTCGTAATCTTGGATTCGGCTTCAAGGTCCACCTGGATCCAGGCGCTGCCGGTCGACGAAGATTTGGCGTTCCAGCCGTTCGTGAAATTGACCCCGCCGTCGACGGCCTGCTCCGGCGGGTAGGACTGGTCGATTCCTGTACCGTCGGAGCTGGCAACCGGCTTGTGCAATCCGATGTTGGTCACCGAATTGCGAGAAGCGCTAAACGTGCGCTTGGCGTTCCGCAGCGCCATCAAGGCTTCGCCCAGCGCGGATTCCGTCGCGTTCGGGTCCGCCAGCAGCGCGTTCAGGCCGCCCGTCGCCTGCTGCAAATATTCGGCCGCCCAGGAAGGGTATTGATCCGTTCCGTCGCCGACCGACGAGCTGCTCAGCAAATTGTTCGCATCCGTCACATCCTGCTGCAAGGCAGCGGCGTTCAACGAATCGGGGACGGAGCCTGTCCAAACGACGCTGTTCGTCGTCACTTTGCGCGCCTGAATATCCACTTTGTCGTTGTAAACCGAGTAGACCATCATCTCTTGAGGAGATCCGCCTACGGGCGTGGTGGATCCCGCGTTGACGAAGACGTTCTCTCCCTTATAAAGGCTGGCAGATCGGTGAAGATGCCCGCTGGTCACAATCGCCTGGGGATATTTTTGCAAAATGTTTTTGATCTGCCTCCATTGGCGGACGCCGTCGCGCCATCCCTTAAGCCCGTAATTGTCCTGGATATAAGTGCCGCTCACCGTCTCCTGAAGCGGCTGATGGATAAAGACGAAGATCGGCTTGTCGTAATCGGCGTTCTCGGCCAGCTTGCTGTCCAGCCAGTTCAGCTGCGTATCGGAGATCATCGCTTCGTCGCTGCCTTCGTTCTGTTCGGTGCCGAGGAAAATAAAATGATAGCCATGTACCCACGCGTCGTAATACATGCCGGGCATGCCCGTCTTCGTCTCGAAGCGCTGCTCCAACTGCGGGAACGTGCCTGCCGTCGACCGGACATCGTGATTCCCGACGATAAAGTAAGCGGGCGGGTGCGCGTTCGCGTTCATGACCGACATCAGATCGTCGTACTGCGCATCCGTGCCTCCATCCGTCAGATCCCCCGTGATGACGAAAGCCTCGCACGACTGCGCCGTCGAAATTTGGAGCGCCGTCGCGAGATTGG
Organism: Cohnella zeiphila; assembly: GCF_014212055.1. Lineage (GTDB taxonomy): Bacteria > Bacillota > Bacilli > Paenibacillales > Paenibacillaceae > Cohnella > Cohnella zeiphila. Next base: position 16,461 of record NZ_JACJVO010000016.1, read on the forward strand.
CATCGCTAGTCGGCATGTGGGTGTCGCTGGTCAGGCAAAATTTGAAATCCAGCGTCGAAGCCGATGCTTTCTCCGCGGGCATGTCCAAAGCGGATAACGCGCTCCACAAAAGGGCGACTGCGGCAAGGATGCCGACTTTGTTCAGCTTGTTCATTACACTCCCTCATTTCGTCGCGATAATGGGATGATCGGCTCATCCGGAGTGCCTTGCGAACTCACGCCTACCGGTAAACGACCGTTCTTATTCGCGAAAAAATTCTCCTCGATTTTCCCGTCGCATCCCCCCTTTCAAGAGGATTTTCGCCATTCAAGGCGCATCGGCGCATGGCGACTGTCCCCCGCCGCAGGGGCAGGGGACTCTGCATCCGACGGCCGCGTTACGGCAGCGGAACCGCGCCGGCGAGAGGGTGCATTCCCTCCAGGGTGTCCCACACCAGCACTTTCAGCGTATAACCGTCAACCTCGCCCGGCAGTTGAAGCCCGGTCTGTAAATGGACCGTGCCGCCCGCCGCGACCGTCATCTTCCCGTCGGCGTAGCTCGCGAGAGAATGATCCGGCGCATACAGCGCCAGAATCAAGGTCGCTTCTTGCGGCTCCGCCTGCAGGTTCGCGATCTTCACGTCCGCGCGGACTTTCCCGGACGCCTCCAGATGCAGGAGCGGACGGCCCGACGCATCCGTAAGGAGCGGCGATTCGATCTTCCACCTGCCCGGCTCGATCGATAGATCCGGAAGCAACGCCAGATCGACGTCGGTCGCATCCGCATACGGCAGGAACACGGTTTGCTCCGCGACGAGGCCGTCTGCCCCGGTCGCCTTCACCAAGTATTTGCCGGCCGGCAGGGCCGGAGACACCGCATAGGAGCCGTCATCTCCGGAAACCGCCGTGCCCAGAGGAGTATCTGAATCGGCGGCGGCGGAATAGACGTCGACTTCGGCTCCGGATACGCCGTTGCCCGCCGAGTCCTTCACCGTTCCGCCGACCGAATAAAGCTCCGGCTTGCTTGCGCTCCACACGCTCAGCTCCGATACGAAGGCGTAATCGACGTTCGTTTTCGCATAGCGGATGTAGCGATAGGGCTGGGGATCCGTCACGTCCAGCCGCCAGGAATCCCCCTCGAACGGCGTGGCGTCGACTTTTCCCAGCACGGTATATTGACCTTCGGCAAAATCGGGGTCGTTGGAAGCCTGAATCTCGAACGTCTTTCTCTCCCCGTCGTAATTGCCGTTCGGTCTCGCGACGACTTCCGCCGCACTGATCGAATAAGCGGCTTGCAGATCGATCGTCAACCACGGCTTGATGCTCTTGCCGTCCGGCCAGACGCCCGACTCCGCGCTCCACCCGTTGCCGAAGCCGATGACGCCGTCGACGGCTTTATCCGGCCCGTATCCGACGAGGATCTTTCCCTCTTCGGAGCTGGTCGTCGGCTTGCCGAGCGCGACATTGACCGGCACGTTCCGCGACTTGGCGAAGGCGGCCTCGGCCGCCTTTAAGTCCGACAGCCCCGCGTTCAGCTCTTCCTCCGTCGCCTCGGCTTGGTTATAGCGGCTTTGCGCTTCGCCCATCCGCCATTGCAAATATTCCTTCGCCCACTGCGGGTACTGACCGTTCCCGTCGCCGATGTCCGCTCCGTCCAGCAGCGCCTTCGCCTTCCCGAGTTCCACCTCCAGCAGCGGTCTTACGCTTGGCGGTTCTCCGTCTCCTCCGCCCGCTTGCGGAGCCCGGCTCAGCGTGACAGAATTGTCCGCCTGGTACGTGCCCAAATACCCGGGCGCTTCGATTCTGCCGTCCGCCGTGTCCTTGCAATCGAACACGAGCTTGCCGTTGATATACAGGACCAGCCGGACGCCGTCATCGGCGTTCATCGCGCCGACTTGCACGAGATTGTCCTTGTCGAAGTCGAACATCGTATTCGGGATGGCGTCGCCGAACACGCTGGGCAGTCCGCCCACGTTCCCGTAGAATACGGTCCGGACTCCGTCGTTGAACCGCTGCAGCTCGATGCCCGTCGACTTGATGACCGTAATATAGCTGGCATTGCCCGGTCCGATCGGGTCTGTGCCGCCGTCTTGCACGCGGAAGACGATGCTCGGCCAGCCGCTGTCGCTCGTTTTCATATGGAACGTGGCCAGCTCGTCGTTGAATTTCTTCCCTTCGTACAAGGCGTAGCCGCCGTTAAATTGAATCCCGTTGTCCACGACCTTCTTCGAACCGCCGGCCGTCGTCCAATTGTCGACGTCGTTCAGCTCGTTCGCCAGATTATAGCCGTCCACCGAGACGCTCTCCGAGTCTCGCAGCACTTTCAGCTTCCAATCCTTATATTTCACGCCGCCTTCGAAATCCGGATTGTTAGACCCTTCGTCCAGCCGAATCCGAAAGACGGCATCGGCCCTGTAATCTTGCGAATCCCCGCCGATTCGCCCGGCTCGGGTGCCCGGCGGCGTCGTAACCGTAACGTCCAGGTCGCCAAGGTCGACATCCGGCTTTGCCAACACGGTATAGATCCGGTTGCGATAGTCGATCTTCGGCGCACCGTCCGCCATTCCGTCGAAGGTTACCTTGTCGATGACCAGATTCGGCGTGTACGCTTCGGGCTTGACCTCCGAATGCCAGGTTACGCCGGTCTGCGGGCCGAAGCGGATCACGTCTCCCGGCTCGACGTCGATATTGAGGTTGAAGGACGCCGAAGCTTGCGCCGCTACATGGCCCGACCAGACCGCAGCATCATTTCTCGTAATCGAGACATCTGTGCTGCCCGCCGTCTCCGAAGAAGCGACCGTTCCGTCGATCCGGACGCTGCCCCGCTCCGTTGCGGCGATCTCCCTGCCGTCATGGTCGAGTTCGGCGCCCGGAACGATATCCCAATAGGCCGGCTCCAGTCCGGCGTTCGCGATAATCGCGGGATCCTGGGAATCGTTGTTCGTCAAGGTGTTCCCGTCGTCGGCCACGACGTTGGCATAGAACGTCTGTCCGACCCGCGTCATGACATTGTTCGCGATGTTGTAGCCCGATGTCGCTTGATCCAGGTAAATGCCTGCGACCGGGTAATTGGAAGCGAACTCGCTGCTGTCGATGTCGTGAATGTAGTTGCCGGCGATTTGGCTGTTCGGAGTTTTGCTTAACGTGTAGATGGCCGCGCCGTCGGCAAGCGCCTTCATGACGCCGTAAATGTTGTTGTCCTCGACGTTATTGTTCAGGAGAGAGGTGTCGTTGGCGGTCCAGCCCCACCCCATCGAGATGCCGCTGTAGTCGGTATTCGCCACCTCGTTATGAGCGATCGTCACGTTCTGCGAGAATCCGGAGATGATGCCTACTCCGCACGAGGTGAGCGAAATTCCGTTCAAGTAGTTGTTCTCTATGACGTTCCCCTTCGTGATGCGCGTCGGGTCCGTCGTATTGGCTCCGGGCTCGGAGAACAAGCCTTCGAAAATGCCGCTGCCGCCGATATCCGTAATTGCATTGCCGATCACGCGATTATCGCCGGAGCTGCCTCTGATATCGATGGCCGTCGCTCCCGTATGGCGAATGACATTCCGCTCCAGCGTGATGCGGTCCGCCGCTTCCAGCTGGATGGCGGCAGGCTGTCTTCTCGAGCCGTCGTACACGCCGTCCGCCAAGCCGGCCTGACCCGGCTTCACGTAGTTTTTGTCGATGGGATACTGGTACTTCGTGTACTCGAACGTTAGGCCGCTGACCGTGATGTTGTGCACGCGATTGCCCGGCGCCGATCCCTTGAAGTCCAGGAACGTCTCGAGAGCTCCGGTCCGCGCATCCATGCTCTCCGGCGTCTCGCCCGGCAGAGGAATGTAATAGACCGTCGCGCTCGCTTCGTCCAGCAGCCATTCTCCCGGTTCGTCCAGGTACAGAAGCGAGTTCTCGAAGCGGATGCTTTGGTTGGCCGCCCGGTCCGGATACGTGTCGCCGAACAGCTTCTTCCTCGCCTCCTCCATCATGAGAAGGGAAGCGGTGCCGTCCTGGACGCTGAAATCGTCGAGCCTGGAGTAGGAGCGAACCCAGTGCTGGTTGATCACGATCTCCAGCTGCGGGTCCAGCTTCCCTCCCCAAGCGTCCACGGCGGAGGCGTCCACATTGATCAATTGAGCGGCATCGTCCCAGCTTCTAATCTTGAAGGATTGCGATCGGGCCCGGACGGCGCGCTTGCCGTTCACCCACAAATCGCGAAATTTCATCCCCGTCGCATCGGCCCGGTAGACGCCGTTCTGTTCCGTCCATCCTCCAATCCGCTCGCCGCCGCTGATGACGGGCGTCTCTCCCGGATAATTGCGGTAAATGACGTCGTGCCCGTTCGTGCCCGAATCCGTCTCGTCGAAAGCTATCGTGTCGGTGACATCATAAGTGCCGCCGCGCAGATAGACGACAATGTCGCCGCTCATGTCGTCGTTCAAATTCCGCACGGCATCCCGGGCCTTCTGCAGCGTACGATAAGGGTGGGCCAGCGAGCCATCGTTGCCGTCGTCCCCGGAAGGAGAGACGTAAAGGCTGACGATCCCTCCTTCCTCCGCATGAGCCGACGGACCGGCCGGCAGCGCGGCCAGGCTGGCCGCAGCCATGCATGCGATCGCCAGCTTCTTGAACCATGGCCCCTGCAAGATTGCGCGGTTATTCACGAGATCGACCTCCCGTTATAAATTGTAGACTCTGTAAAGGAACACGGCCGCTTCCGCCCTCGTCGCCGGCCCGGTCGGATTCAATCGTCCTGCGGCGCCTTCGATCAGCCCCTTCTGTACCAAGGCAGCGACAGCGTCCGCCGCATAGCCGGCGACATCCGCCCGATCGCGGAACGGCTCCAAAGTCGACGCCGGTTCCGCGGACGGCAAGTCCCTGAACTTCGTCAGCGCTCGCGCCGTCAGCGTCATCATGTCCTGTCGGGTGATCGATTCCTTCGGATGGAACCGGCTATCGCCGATCCCTTGCGCGATTCCGAGCGCTTTGGCGACACCGACGGCTTCGTAAGCGTAGTCCCCCGGCCGCAAATCGGCGAAATTCCCCGTAACCTCGGCGGTAAGGCCTAGCGTGCGAACAAGCATGGCGATAAAGTCTTCTCTTGTAATTCGCGTATCGGGCGAGAAAACCGTATCGGATGTTCCGTTAACGACGCCTTTCGCGGCCAGCACCTCAATCGGATGCCGTGCCCATTCGGCATGCGTCAAGTCCGCGAACGTTTTGCTCGCATACGCAACGGCGTACCGGCTGAGATGAGAAGTCTCGAAGACGACTTCTCCAGTCCGATCGTCGTATCGCCCGCTCGTGACCGGGACGGCCGCTCCCGATTCGTCGAGATACAGCACGACGATCTGTTCGGAATGAGCCAGTTCCTCTCCGGCCGGCCGGTAAGGAATCGAGACCGTGACGGGAGCGCCGGGATGACTCCATGCGCGGGCGTTCCCGTTCACGGCGACGACGATCTCGACGACGGGCCTGTCCCCGATCTGTTCCCGCAAGGAAGAGGGCAGATCGCTCCGTTCGACGGGGCGGATGATCAGATCGACGGTATCTCCGGGCCGGACCTCTTCGGACGATAGCATGTCGGCGGGCACCGTGAAGCTGCCGGCGCCGGTCTCGAACCGGTACCGGGTGTTGGGAGACGCCGAGGAGATCGCCGCTGCCGGCACTCTTTGCACATAAGCATGCGCGCCCTCCAGCGGCTTCACCTGAATCGTGACGGTTCGGACGCCGCTGCGGTCCGGAACCGCCTGATTTCTTGCGGCCTCCAGATCTTCCGCGCGAATGTCAAGCACGGCTTGCCCGGAAGCGCCATCCAGACGGGGCTGCCCGATCAGGATTCCTTCGCCGCCCGCTTCCACCCGGCTGCCGCCGCCGACAACGACGGGCGCCGTCCCGGTATCGCCTCCGCCGTTACTCGGCGGCGGCGGGTCTTGCGGCTTCGTATACGTAAATTCCGTCTGGACGGGCGCGGGTACGCCCGTTCCTCCAACCTGGACCCGGTAAGTGCCTTCGGCGTCGGCGTCCAGCTCATAAATGAACTGATAGGCGCCGCCCGATCCGCTTATCGCTTGGTCGAGATAGACGACGCTGCCGGCGGCGTCCAGCACCTTCACCGTAACCGCGCCTCCTTCGCCGGACGACAGCGTTCCGTACAGACGGACCTGCCGGGTCGCCGGATCCGCCGACGCTTGGACCGTAACGCCCGACTCGGCCTGCGGCGCGCTCGCGTCCTCCCCGGCCGCAGCCGCCCCCGGCGCGAAGGACGGAAGACTCCAGGCTCCGAACGCGAGGGCGGCGAAGAGGATGCCGACGGCCGCTCGATGGCTTGTTCGCTTCATCTCACAAGTCACTCCTTATTTCAAGATCGCCCCTGCCGTCAAAGCATGCTCGATCTTCTCGCTGCCGAGTAGGTAAACGATGATGGTCGGGAGACTGGTCATGATCATCGCGGCTCCGATCAGGCCCCAATCGGTCACTCCGATCTGCAGGAAGAAGTTCGCCAGCCCGACGGTCAGCGGCCGGTAAGACTCTTTGGTCACCAAGATGTAGCTTAAAGGGAACTCGTTCCACACGTTCATGAAGACGAGCACGCACTGCGTCGCAAGAGCGGGTTTGACGATCGGAAGAATGATCCGGAAGTAGCTCTGATAGACGTTGCAGCCGTCGATGCACGCCGCCTCCTCCAGCTCCCGCGGCAAGCTTCGGAAGAACGCGTACAGCATGAGCACGCAAGCCGACAACCCGAACGAGAACATCGGGATGATCAGTCCCGGATAGGTGTTCTGAAGCTTCAAACTCATCGTCATCATAAACAGCGGGATCATGACGACCTGGACGGGAATGACGAGCCCGAGCGAGATGTAGCTTAACGCCGCCCCGGCGAATCGCCAGTTCATGCGCGCCAGGCAGTAGGCCAGCATGCTTCCGCACAGAATGACCAGCAATAACGTGCCCGCCGTGTAGATCAGGCTGTTCTTGAAGTAGACGAAAAAATGATAAGATTTCAGAGTATTCTCATAATTTTCGAAAAACCAGTTCCGCGGCAAGCCGAATGCGTTGTCGTACACTTCCTCCTTGCTCTTGAACGACAGATTCAGCATCCAGTACAGCGGAAAAATGAAAGTCAGGCCGGTTGCAATCAGAAACAGTTGAATCGTCCTTCGGTAAATCTTCCTGCGCATGCGAACACCTTCCTGCGAAAATCGTCAGAACTCCAGCCTCTCTCTGGCGACGAATCGATTGAGCAGCAGCGTAACGACCAGGCACCCGATCACGAACAGAACGGCTACCGCGCTTCCCGCGCCGAAATCGGAGGACATGAAAGCTCTGTAATACAATTCGTATACGATCGTTCTCGACCAATACCCCGGACCGCCGCGCGTCATCACCTCGACATGGGCGAACATTCCCATCGAGCCGAGAATGGAGATAACCAAGACGAATTTGATGACGTCCTGCATGAGCGGGATCGTAATTCGGATGGCGCTCTTGACCGGACCGGCCCCGTCGATCAGCGCCGCTTCGTAATAGGTCTGGGGAATCGATTTGAGCCCGGTATAGAACAACAGCGTGTTCAGGCCGATATACTGCCATAGGAAGGCGACCGCGATGCTGTAGATGACCGTGCCTCGGTCGGTCAGCCATTCTCTTCCCCAATCTTCAAGCCCGATCGCCTTGAACACGCTGTTCAGCAGCCCCCACTCCGGCTCATAGATCGCCAGCCACATCTGGGCGATAACGGTGACGGACAGGATCGCCGGGAACATTCCGAACGCCTTGAACAGCCTGCGCGTTCCCTGGCCTTGGGAGCCCAGCAGCAAAGCCAGCGCCAGCGACAAGGGCAGCGCCAACACGGTGGACATCAGCACCACGATGAGCGTGTTCAGACCCGACTTCCCGAACGACTTGGACGACAAGACTTCATAATAATTGGCCAGCCCGACGAAGCCGTCGCTCCGGAAGCCGTTATGCTTCTGAAAGCTGATCACGACCTCCGGAATCAACGGATAGATGACAAACACCGTGAACGCGATCAGCGCCGGGAACGCAAAGACGGCAATGGAAATTTTCGTGCTGAAAAATCGAACCATCGGACTTCCCCTTAGTTAAAAAAAGTGTTGCTATGCCAGGTCTCGTTGAAATCTTGAATGAACTCGTCCGCCGAATAGTCGCCCGTCATCAGTAGCGATCCGGCGTTGTTGTATTCCGCTGCCGTCTTGGGGTCCATATTGAAGAACAAGGTCGGGATTTTGAGCGCGGTTTTGTTGTAGTCGTCGAGGTTCTTCTGCTGCAGCGGCGCGGCCGGCGCCGATTCCGGCACTTTGAAGTTGACCTTCGCGCCGGTGCTGTTGAAGTACAGCGCGTCCTGCTTGTTCAGGAATTCGGCCAGCTTCACCGCTTCTTCGAGATGCTCGCTCTTCGCGCTTACCGCATAGCCGGCCAGCGGAGTTCCCCAATATTGCACGACGCCCGCCGGATCGAACTTGTCGCTCGCTTTCGGCCAGAGGAAATAATCCAGGTCCGGCACGTTCTTCTCCAGATCCGGCAATTCCCACGACATCATCATGTACATGGCCGCTTTGTTCTGGGTGAACAGTTCCTTGGCCGGGCCGTAATCGAGGTTGGCGGCGCCTTTGCCGAAAGCGCCCGCTTTCGCAAGCGTCGCCACGCGGTCCAGCGCGTTCTTGACGACCGGATTGGCGAAGTCCGTCTTGTTCGCGACCAAGTCCTGCATGACGGCCGGATCTTCAACTTGAATCATGCTTTGGATCAGGAAGAAGGCGGGGGACCATCCCCCTTTGCCCGGCGTCGAAATCGGCTGAATGCCCGCTGCGGCCAGTTTCTTGCACGCGTCCACCAGTTCGTCGAACGTCGTCGGGACGGCGATGTTGTTCTTGGCGAAAATATCCTTGTGGTAGAAAATGCGAGGGTTGAAGTACGTATCCGCGCCGCTGGTGAGCGCATAGATGCCTCCCCTGTATTCCAGCGCTTCCTTCACGTTGAAGTTGTCGATATAGCCGTCTTTCGTAATGTACGGCTTCAAATCCAGCTGGTTGTTGGCATTGATAATCGCAGGCGCATAATCCGAACCGCTCCAGAATACGTCTGGCAAATCTCCCGAAGCGTTGTAAATTTTCATCTTCGCGGCCACGTCCGCCGTCTCTTCGAATTCGACTTCAATGTTCGGCAGATCTTTGGCCAAGTTCGGCTTGATGTAATCGTTCATGATGGCTTGCCGGCTCTCGTCCGAGCTGATCGTAATCAGCTTCAGCTTGACCTTCTCCGCGCTTTGCTCCGTTCCCTTGGCCGGTTCCGTCTGCGTCTGCTCCGCCTGCCCCGTCGGGCTTGACGAAGATTCGCCTGGCTTGGCGCCGTCGTTTCCGGAAGCATTGTTGCCGTCGTTCCCGCAAGCGCTCAGCCACAGCGCCGAGAAGACGGCCCCGGCCAACAGTCCCCGCTTTGCGTATTTCCGCATCTTGTATCCTCCCCTTCGAATTGCCCTTCGCGTAAGGACCCTTATGTGAATTCTCATCCATCATAAGTTCATTGGGCGGACATAAGAAGGGAATATTATCCTGTCATAAGGAATTTTCTCTTTTTTATTTCGCTAGCAGTTTGTCGATATAATTCCCCGGCGCGATGCCGTATTTCTTCTTGAAGCACTTGCCGAAATAATTCGCGTCCGCGTAGCCTACCTGCGCCGATACGGCCGAAACGCTGCGGCAGCCTTCGTCGATCAGCCTTTTCGCCTGACGGATTCTGGCGTCCGTCATATAGTTGTTGATCGTCACTCCCGTTTCCCTTTTAAACAGCTCGCATAAGCGGCCGTATCCGATATACGCATGGCGGGCGATCTCGTCGATCTTCAAGTCGTACTTTCCCAAATTGCGATCGATATAGTCCTTGGCCTTCTCCACCGTCTTGGAAGCGCTTTGATTCTCCTGCATCGCAACGGCCGCCATCGCCCGGCTATAAATGCGGAGGACCCGCTGCTCCCATTCGTCGATCGACCTTCGTTCATACAGGTTGCCGAGCAGCCGGCTGTCCTCCCCGAACACGCCCTTCATCTCGTTTCCCGTGCCATCGACGAATTCCAGGCAGGTCGATACAAGCTCGACGCACTTATTGACGACCAATTCGACGGGGGCATGAGCCTGCCTGATCTCGCCGAATATCGAACGAATCAAATCGCCGACCCACTGGGAATCGTTCATTCTCGCCCCCATCAGAAGCTGCTGCCTCTGCTCCACCGGGAAAATGCGGAGAGCGGCTTCGTCGGACACGGGGGCGTCGCTGTAGACAAGCACCCCGTTTCTGCCCGATATACGCAAACGATTCAAGGCGTAGAGCGCTTCCCGGTACGATTCGGGCAAGCGACCGACTCCTACGCGCATGCGGCTGACCCCGACCGCAACGTCAAGCTTCGCGTACTTGAGAAGCGATTGGCGAATGTTCTCGCCGAGCCGCGCCAGGTCCAGCGGCCATCCCGCCCGCGCGTCCGCCGCGGCGACGACCGCGCAGAGGCGATCCGCATCCTGGCAGCTGTCGAACGTGCACTCCGCCGCCAGGACGTCTCGCGCGATATTCGCGGCCGCAAACGCCCAAAGCCGCTTCTCCTCGTCGTTCCACCCGGCTTCCTTGGGATCCGCGATCTCTACCGCCAGGACCCGGTACGCTTCCGCGTCGGGATCGATGGCGAGCGACGGCTTCAATTGATTCCATTGCTCCGCGGCGAGCACCTTCGTCCCCTGCAGCAGGTTGTTGAGCAGCATCTCCTTAAGCAGCGGCTTATGCACCTTCACCTGCTGCTTCCACTCTTCCATCGCGATCTCGTGCTTCTTCTTGACGGACGCCAGCACCTTGATCAGCTGCTCTTCCTGAACCGGCTTGAGCAGATAATTCTCGACGCCGACTTCGATCGCTTGACGGGCATAGGCGAATTCCTCATAGCCCGTAATGATAATGACCGTAACGTTCAGCCCGTTCTCCTTGATCTCCGCCGCCAGCTCGATGCCGTCCAGCATCGGCATATTAATATCGACAAGCGCCACATGGGGCTTGTATTGATGGATTTTCTCCAGCGCGTCGATTCCGTTCTCCGCCTCGCAGCAGATCTCGTACCCGAGCGACTCCCACGGGATCGTCTTCCTCAACGCCTCCCGGAACAGACTTTCATCGTCAACCAGCATGATCCTAAGCATGAGACGCGCTCACCCTTCCGTCTTGAATGCGGGAATCGTGACGCTCACCTGGGTGAAGCTCCCGATCTCGCTTGCGATTCGCAATCCGTATTCCGGTCCGAACAGCAGCTTGATTCTTCTGTCGACGCTGCTCAGACCGAAGCCTCCGCTCTTTCCGTCCCTCGGTTCCCCATGCAGAAGCAAGGCGGCTTTCTCTTCCGGAATGCCGATCCCGTCGTCGAACACTTCGAGAACGATCCGGTCCCCGTCGCGATACCCTCTGATGGCAATCTTTCCTCTGTTGCCCCTGGATTTCAGGCCGTGATAGATGGCATTCTCCACCAAAGGCTGCAGCGTAAGCTTGGGAACGGAATCATCCATGATGTCCTCCTCGACGTCCAGAGAGAAATCCATGTAGTTGGCATAGCGCCGCTTCTGAATTTGGAGGTAGTCGCGTATGATCCGAATCTCGTCGCGAATGGGAACGATGTCCCGGCCTCCGCTGAGCGACCTCCGGTAGAAATCGGCCAGCGTCCGGGTCACCTGCATCGCTTCCTCGTACCGTTCCAGCTTGTTCAGCGACAGGATCGTCTCTAGCGAATTGTAGAGGAAGTGAGGATTGAGCTGCGATTGAATCAGCTTGAACTCGAACGCCTGTTTGGCCTTCTGTTCGGTGACGACTTCCTTGAGCAGTTCCTGGATCCGATCCATTAAGCTGTTGAATCCGCGGGTCAGCATCCCGAGCTCATGATTGCTCGCCGGTTCCGCCCTTACGTCCATATCGCCTTGGCGAATTTTTTTCATGATCGCGGCGAGCTTCCGAATCGGCATCGTTACCGTATTGGAGATGTAGTAAGAAGAGACGAAGGCGAAAGCGAGGCACAGCGCACCGACAATGAGTATGAGCCGCCGGATGATCGTCTCGTCTTTGGCGATCTCGTGCATGGGCACCAGGCTGACGATTCTCCAGTCGATCTTCTGGAACTCCTGCATGGACAACAGAGACTTCTCTCCTTGCCGGGACAGAATCACTTTATTCTCCCGCCCGAGCCGTTCGAACTGGTCCGCGCGAATGTGGACGACATCCCGAACTTGCCGATTCAAGTCGCCTTTGTTCTCCGCGGAGATGATCCGGCCTCCGTCCTTCACGATATACTGCTTGCTGTCCGTGCTGCTTCGATTCTCGGAGAAAATGCCGGAGATGGTCTGCTCGTCGATGAACAGGACGACGACGCCGAGCTTCCGGCCGGTATTCAGATCGATCACGAGCTTGGCGACCGCGAAGACGTTCTCTTCCCTTCCGTCATTCCGCCTTAACTTCAGCAGATCCGACCATGTCGGCTTCTGGCTGATCGATGCTTCCTCCAGAAATTTCTCATCCGCTATGCTGCGGATGCTGGCGCTGTCTATCATGCGGTCGCTGTAAATCTCTTGATTGTCGATAAAGATGGAGGCAGCGAAGATGGGGGTGTTGGGGGAGATCACGTTGGCAAGGGCGGCGTACATCTCGGGCCTCATGCTGAGCACGTCGGTGACGCCTTCGGCCTGCCCGCCGCCGTCGATTCGATCCGCCAGTTCCCCCAGCAGCTCTTGCACTCTGTTGTTGGAGGCGACGACTTTGGAATAATCTTCGATGCTGCGAATGAGCGTGAACAGGTTGGAGTCGATCAACTCCAGTTCACGCACGGCGGACTGCTCCGTCTTGTCGATAATGATGCCGCTTGAGATGTGATTGGCGAAGTACGCCAAGACGGACAGCACGAATACGATCATAAGCACATTCAGAAGAAGGATTTTGTCCCTGAGCGTTCGGTTGTTATACGCGTTCCGAATCAGACCCCGCATCGCCGTCAGCCTCGCAATCCGTCGTTCCCCTGCAACCGTTGAGCCGGCCGAAGGCCTAGGATTCGGTTGTCGGAACGCCCGTCCGTTCTTGCCGATTCCTTTGCTCATTATAGAGCCTTGCGGCGAAAATCCGCAACAGACCTGCTTCAAGGCTCCGATCGTTGAACGGCGCGCCAAGCGTCCAACTGCTTCTGCACCTCGGCCCGCAGCTCGTCCAGGCCCGCCTGCTTCAGCTCCTGGTTGAACTTGGGGAGCTCCGTGTCCACGTCCACGCTGCCGGTCATCAGGCTGGGGTAGTATTTCTCCCATACCATCCGGACGTTCTGGATCTGAATCGGCATCCGGGACAAGTCCGGCGTAAAGCCCAGCACGCTCGACTTGACGGCCTTGGCGTTGAAGGCGCGGAATTGGTCCCACTTGTCCGGCGGGTCCGGGAACGATCCGCCCATCGTGTTCAGAATGAACCAATTGCCTTGGGTATACTGCACCCCCGCATAGCCCGACGGGGCTTCCTGGGCCTGGCCGCTTCCCGAACCTTTGGGGGACATGGGCACCACCTGATCATTCGCATCCAAGGTATAGTGCACCCCCTCTATCCCATAGTTGAACAGGTTGCGAACCTCGGGGTCGGTGTTCAGCAGGTTGAGAAACTTGACGCTCTCGACCGGATGCTTCGTATCGGCGCTTATGGCCATGACGCCGCCCCGCACCGACTCCGTCGTGACGAGGGCGGGGGTGACGGGTTGAGCGACCACCTTGTAGCCGCGGTCCTTGCTCCAGCTGCTCTCCGATAACGGTCCTCCTCCCGCCGCTTTCCAGAAAACCTTCTCCCCCCACTCGAGTCCCCGGCTTTCCCGCATCGCGGCGTCCTCGTTGATATAACCCGCCTTGTAATAGCGCCGGAGCGTATTCAATATTTTCCGGGCCTCGTCGGTCTCGAAAAGGTTCAGCACCGGAGAGTCGGGATCCTGGGAGCGGACGACGAGCGGAAGCGTCTTGTCCTGGACGTATTCGTCGTCGTACAACTGGAAAAAGTTCTGGGATTCCTTATCCAGCTCCATCGGAATATAGGACGGTTCCTTCTCCTTGATCATCTGAAGCAGCGGTTCGAGAGATTCCAAGGTGTCGTACTTCGAGATGTCGATTCCGTACTTGCGCACCAGCGAATCCGGGTACATCCACTGCTGGAGCACGGCCAGCTCTTTGTTGGTCGGAACGCCGTAGATGCCTCCGTCCTCCATGCGCATGCCCTGCCAGAAGTTCGGATCGATGGCATCGTACATGTCTTTCCCCACGCTTGCGAGATAGTCGTCCAGCCTCAGCCAGGCGCCGCGTTGGGCATACGTCGCGTATTCCGGAGCGAAGGCGATATCGAACGGAGTCCCCGAAGAGACCAGCGTGTTCAGCCGGTCGTCGTATTCCTGCCAGCCCACTTTGATGTAGCTGACCGTAACGCCGATCTTGCGGGCCAGAATCTCGTTGATTTTGTCGTTCACCAGCTTCAGGTCCCGATCCGGTTCCCCGATCGTATAATAGATCAGGTTCACCAGATGGCCCGGGTTCGGAGCGTTCCCGCCTTCTTCGGACGAAGACGCGCAGCCCGAAGACGAAATGGCCAGCGAGGCGGCTATCAGAAAGAAGACGACAAGGCGGCCCGGAAGCGGCTGCTGCCTTCTCATGCCGGTCTATTCCTTTCTCCGCAAATCCGAAGGCGACTTCCCGAAATAGGCGTGAAAATGAGTGTAAAAATAGTTCAGGTTGGGGTAGCCCACGGATAGCGCGATCGCGGCGATCTTCTCGTCCGTGGTCAGAATGCGCTCTTGCGCGCGAAGCATCCGGTAGGCCATCAAATACTCGGAAAATTTCATCTGCGTCTCCTTCAGAAACAGCTGCCCGAGATACGTCCCGTTCATCCGGAAGCGCTCCGCCACTCCTTTAAGGCTCATATTCTGGGCGTACTCCGCCTTCACCATCATGAGGATGCGGTTCGTCAGCTTGGACAGGCTGTCGTAGCGTACGCCCAGCACCGGGTCCGCATTCCGGTCGCCGCGGTCGGAGCCTTCCAGCGTTCCGTGCCAATCTTCCACGATAATCTTCTCCACCACGCCCTGCAGCTTGGCGCGCTCCACCGGCTTGAGAAGATAGTCCTTGACGCCGCAGCGGATCGCCTCCTGGGCATACTCGAACTCCCCGTAGCCGCTCATGATGATATATTTGGCCGGCAGCCTAAGCTCGTTCAGCTTGCGAATGGCGTCGTACCCGCGATCCTTGCCGATACATACATCGAAGATGGCGAGGTCCGGCATGAACTCCACCGCTTTGGTTATGGCGCCCTCATACGTCTCGCTCGTCTCGATCCGTCCGAAGCCGTAGCTCTCCCAATCCAGCGTTCGCCTCATGCCTTCCAGGATTTGAGGCTCGTCATCCACAATCAGAAGCTTGTACAAGGCCAAGCGCCTCCTTCGAGAGAATCACGGATATTTTGACGCCGGCTTCCTCGTTGTTGGCGATCTCCATGGAGAAGCCCTTTCCGTAAAAAAAGCGCAGCCGCGTATTCACGTTCCGCAGTCCGATGCTGTCCGAGGCGGCGTCTTCCCGAAGCAGATTGCGCCGGATTTCGGCCAGACGTTCCGCCGAGATCGAGCGCCCGTTGTCCAGAAACTCCAGTACGAACCGATCCTCCGCCTCTGAGCCGCTTACGACGAGCAGATTGAACTCGCTTTCAGGATCGAAGCCGTGAACGAAGAAGTTTTCCGCGATCGGCTGCATCCAGAACTTGACGGTGGGAAGCGACAGCAGCGCCTCGTCCACGTTCAGCTGATAATAGAAACGATCCGGATATTTCCATTCCATGATTTTCAAATATTTCTGCAGCAGGGCCAGCTCGCTGCCGATCGGAATGATGTTCTCGTTCTTCACGATCTCGCGGTACAGCGCGCCCAGCGTGGCGATCGCGTCGGCCGTATCGGCAGACCGGTCCGCCAGCGCGAACGAGCGGATGACCTCCAGCGTGTTGTATAGAAAATGGGGGTTGATCTGATGCTGAAGCGCCTTCATTTCCGTCTCCTGCTGCTTGAGCTTCAGCAAATATTCAGTGCGAATGTGCTTGTCGAGCTGGTGAATCATGTCGTCCAGTTCCCGGGCGATCATGCCGTATTCGTTTTTCCGGTAGCGGGCGGGGGTTACCGGGGTAAAATTCGCCGTCTTTACGCGTCCGATCGATTGAATGATGCGCCGCAGAAAATTCGCGTCCTCGCGCAGATTGTACACGATCAACAAGAGCACGCTGGCCATGGCGGCCAGCACGATGAGCACCACGGCGAGAAGAACGCTGGCTTTCTGGCGGATCAGCGCTGCCAGATCCACGATGCTGACGAACTGATAGTCGAACTCGGTGGAGTGAAATGTCGCGAAAAACACGCGGTCCATAGAGCCCGCCCGCAGATAACCGCGGGAACGTCCTTCCGCCGCCGCCCGGCGGACCAGCTCCTCCGTTCCGCCGCTGCCGCCGGCAATGAGGTACACGTCCCCGGATGCGCTGATGGCCGCCGCGGTCTGCAAGCGGTAATTTTGCACCGTATCGAAGATTCTCTCGCTGCTGATCAAGAAGCGGAATTCGCCCAACTGACGGGAGATTTGGTTCGGATCCAACAATTTCTTGCGGTAAACGAACCCTTTCCGGATCGTCTCGCGAAACGTCTCGTCCGAGTCGGGAACCAGAAACCGAAAGCTCGCGGTGCCGTTGCTGTCGAAGCCGATCACGTTGCCCTGCCCTTCGGTATGCAGGCTGACTTGCGTAATGTCGCCCAGCCCGCCGTTGCTTAGAAACGATTTCATGTCGTCGGGAAAAGAGGTCAGCGTCTGGTCGTAATGGCTGTTCCGAAGCCTGCTCGTCAGATAACCTTCCGCGCTGTTGCCCAGAAAAAAGCGAACGTCTTCGATCAGGCCGCTATTGGAGTAAATCCGCTGCATGTACGCCTCGATACGGTCGGTGTCGTACTGAAGCTCGTTCTCCGTGCGGTTGAACGCGCTCGTCGCTTCGTTGCGGGCGTTCTCCACCCACTGGTCCAGCAGCACCGCGCAGGTCAACGCTCCGAGCGCCAGGCCGATGAACACCACGAACCCCGTATAAGCCATGAATTTGCCGCGATAAATCTTGATTTGCAAAAAGGTGCGCATGCGGCGTCTCCTCCGCAACGGACTATGGTCATCCAGCTGTATCTCCACCATATAATCGATCCACCAGAAAAATCAACCCGAACGGCAAATTCTCCGTTCGGGTTTGCGATCGCCGGCGGCGGCAGCCGGGCTTATTTGAAATAAGCGTCGATCTGCTCTTGCGCGGCTTGCATGATCTTGTCCAAGCCCGCGGCCTTCAGCTCGGACACGATTTTCGGCACCATTTTCTCCGGATCGGAAGCGCCCGTGAGCAGCTCATAGCGGTATTTGTCCCAAACCGCCTTCGTGTTGGCCACTTCGGTGGTCAGCTTGCTGATGTCGAGGGCAAAACCCAGGACGGAGGACGAGGTCGCCTGCTCATTCAGCTTTTTCACCTGATCCCACTGATCCTCGGGAGCGCCCTTCGTAACCGCCATATCGAAGAAGGTGCCCTGCGTGTAGGAAGCCAGCGGCCACGTGTCGGTCGTCCGCTCGATCAATTTCTCGCCGTCCACGTTTTGGTAGTCCACGCCCGGTTCGCCATAGGCCAGCATATTGCGCAGCTTCGGATCGGTGTTGACCAGCTGCAGATACTTGAGCGCCTCTTCCTTATGCTTGGAGTTCGCGGAGATCGCGTTCAAGGAGCCTTGAATCGTGCTGGTCGTATAGATGGGGCCGAAGATCTGGAACATGTCGTACTTCTCGACGCCTTCGTTGATCTGCCAGCTCGCTTCCGCGCCGGGGAACGCTTGGGCGGCGAAGAACGGGCGGCCTTTGTCCGCTTCCGTCTTGGTCGGAGCGTCCGGGTTGATGATGCCGTCCTGATACCACTGATGAAGCTGCTTCAGGCCCGCCATGACGTCCGGCTGCTCCAGGACGGAGACGACTTTCCGGGACGCGTCGTCGACTTTGACTCCGACCGGGGGAAGGCCGAGCGTCATATCGTCGTAGCCGTTGAAGAAGCCGTTGAATCCGTCGCCCTGGGTGAGCGAAAGCGGATAGAAGCTCTTGCCCTCGCCGGCTTTCATGTCGTGGAACGGCTTGTCGAGATCCTGAAGCGTTTTGATCTTGCTCGTATCGATGCCGTATTTCTGCACGTACTTGTCGTCGAACACCCAATATTGGGTCAGCGAAGAGTCCTTGTACGTCGGAACGGAGTAGATCTTGCCGCCGATCTTCGTGCCGTCCCACACCTTCTCCGGAATGAGCTTATACAGATCGGGCGTCTGGCTCTGCACCAGATCGGTAAGGTCGGCGAACGCGCCCATCGCTACCTGCTGGCTGTACTTGCTGTTATTCGTGAACATGATGTCGAACGGCTCGCCGGTGTTGACGATCGTGTTGATCTTGGTGTCCCAGTCGCCCCAGCTCGCCACTTTGATGTCGACTTTCACGCCGATCTTCTCGGCCGTGTAATCGTTCATCGCCGCGATCGCCTTGTCGAAGTTGGCGGGAATCTGGCCGCCGATCGTCCACCAGACGAGCGTCGGGATGTCGGCCGAATCGGCCGGCTTGCTCGATTCCGACGCCGCCGCCTGAGAGGCGGGAGCGGATGCGGATGTCGAGGCGGAGCCTTGCGGGGAGCTCGAGGAGTTCGAAGAATTCGAGTTCGAGGAGCTGCAGCCCGCCAGCGCGGTTGCCAGCAGTGCCGCGGTACAGAAAGCGGATGAGAGCTTCATGGTTCTTTTCACAAACAAGTTCCTCCCTTTTATGTTGTGTTATCTATAGGGAACCCGGGAAAGTCCGGATCAACCCTTCACGGCGCCCACCGTCAAACCGGAAATAAAGTATTTCTGGAAGAAGGGGTAAGCGAACGCCACGGGCACCACGATGATGATCGCCACCGCC
Source organism: Cohnella zeiphila (assembly GCF_014212055.1). Lineage (GTDB taxonomy): Bacteria > Bacillota > Bacilli > Paenibacillales > Paenibacillaceae > Cohnella > Cohnella zeiphila. Next base: position 35,459 of record NZ_JACJVO010000016.1, read on the forward strand.
ATGCGCGCGGATTCCTTGGGCATCGTCGCGACCAGCGTCGCATAGCTGACGCCCATGCTGGAAGCGTTCTTCGCGAGCGCGTCCACGTTGCTCATCAAGCTGTTCAGCAGTGCCTGGAGAGAGTAAAGCTTCTGGTTGTCGATATAGAGCATCGATTGGAACCAGTCGTTCCAGTAGCCGAAGCAGAGAAAGAGCCCGATGGTCGCGATCAGCGGCAGGGAGATCGGCAGCACGATCGAGAAAAAGATGCGAAGCTGACTCGCCCCGTCGATCTCGGCGGATTCGATCAAACCGTCCGGAATCGTGCTTTTGAAAAACGTTTTGCAGATAATGACGTTGAAAGAAGATACCGCCAGAGGCAGAATGAGCGCCCACACCGTGTCCTTCAGTCCCAGCAGATTCGCGTTGATGTAATAGCTGGACACCAAGCCACCGTTGAACACCATCGGAATGAAGACAATCCAGGTTAGCAATCCCTTCAACTTGTAGTTGGGACGGGAGATGACGAAGCCCATGGACGCGGTCAGCAGAACGCCCAGCGCGGTGCCGACGGCCGTGACGAGCACGGAGACCCCGAGCGCCCGCACGATCATCGCCCCCTGCCCGGCGATATAGTGGTAAGCCTCGCCGGAGAACACTTTCGGAAAAATGTGATAGCCGGATTGACGGATGGAGTCCTCGCTCGACAGAGACACGGACAGCACCACCAGCACCGGAATGAGACAGACAAGCGCCAGCACAATAAACAGAAGGTGGAAAAGGACGTTCGCTCCCGCACTGATTCGATTGAATCGGTCCAGGCCGTTCCCTTCCTTTGCTCTCGTTGCCATGGATCCGCCTCCTCTACATCATCGCGCTATCCGGATCGACACGGCGAACGACCCAGTTAGCCAGCAGTATGGTCACGCAGCCCATCACCGACTGTACGAAAGCCGAAGCGGAAGCCATCCCTACCGTCGCCGTCTTGAGCTGCTTGTACACAAGGACGTCAATGGTGGTCGTCACATTGAACAGGGAGTTGGAATCCCGCGGCACTTGGAAGAATAGGCCGAAATCCGTGTAGAAAATGCGGCCGACCGCCAGGATGAACATCATGACGATGACCAGCTTCATCAGCGGCAGCGTAATGTACCGCACCTGCTGCCATTTGGACGCGCCGTCGATCACGGCGGCCTCGTAATACGATCCGTCGATCCCGGCGATCGTCGCCAGGTAGACGACCATGCCGTAGCCTACGCCTTTCCACAAGTTCATGAAAACGAGAAAATAAGGCCAAAAACCCGACTCCATGTACCAGTTCACGGGATCATGTCCCAGCCCGGCAAGCCATTGGTTGGCAATCCCTTTGTCGAAGCTCAGGAATGCCCAGACGACGGCGGATACGACCACCCAGGACAGGAAGTAAGGCAGGAACATCATCGTCTGATAAACCTTGGCCGCCTTGCGGCTGTGCAGCTGGCCGATGATGAGCGCCAGCGCGACGGGCACCGCGATGTTCAGGATGATGAACAGGAAGTTGTACCCGAGCGTATTGCGGATGACGACCCAGGCGTCATTGGACTTGAACAGAAATTCGAAGTTTTTGAAGCCGGACCACGAGCTGTTCCATACGTTGCTCAGGAACCCTCCGTAGATCTTGAAGTTTTTGAAAGCGATAATAACGCCGAACATCGGCAAGAAACAAAACAGCACGTACCAGACGGTGGTCGGCAGCGCCAACAGCGTCAATTCGGTATCCTGCTTGCGCCAGCGCGTTCTCAAGCGCTTCCGGCCGGTCTGCGCATTCATGTCCTTCCTCCTCTGCGTTGTTTTCGGTGCGCTTTCCATTCGTTCAACCCTTCATTAAGACATTAAGCAAACGCTGCCGCCCAAGGCAGTATCCAAATGGAAGGGCTTCCAGGTGTAGCGCGAACAATTTGATTCGGTTGATGACATTGTAAAAAAACTTCCCCGCTTCCATCCAGACAACAAACATGAGACCGCAGTCAAAAAACGTTAGATTTTTCTGAAGAAATCGTATTTTTCGGTGTCAGTGGACGCAAAATGGCGCGCAGTCGGCGGTAAAGGCGGGAATAAGTGGCGGAAAGGAATAACTTGGCGCATAGTCGGCTGTTGGGGCGAGTATAAGTGGCGGAAAGCAATAACTTGGCAACGGCAAACAATCCTCCAGCGCGTCGGCCTCTCTATGCGCGCTAAAGGATTGGATACTGCTCATTCGGAAATGAATTCACCGCGGTTCTAGGGAAGAACGAACAGCTTCTCCGGGCTGACGGTCAGCGACTCGCAATCCGACTCGCGGATAAGGTACGTATTCTCGATGCCGACAACACCAAGCCCCGGAAACGTAAACTTCGGTTCCACGGCCAGCACCATGCCCGGCTCCAGCGGATCCGCGAAGCCTTTGGCAAGGACCGGCCATTCGTCGATCTCCAGCCCGATTCCGTGGCCGAGAAACCGGACCTGGTCCGCTCCGTAGCCCATGAAATGTCGGGCGAGCCCCGCCTGTTCGGCCATTTCGAGCGCTTGCGCATACAGCTGCTCCGGGCTGATGCTGGGGCGCAGGTCGCGCTCGGTGCGCCGGAGAATCTCGACCGAGACTTCGTATGCCCGAGCCAGCTCCGGCGGAAGCGTCCCAATGACGGCCGTGCGCGTCTGATCGATCACGTAACCGTCGATGCAGCAGCCGATGTCGATCAGAATCGGCTCGTTTCGGCCGATCGGACGAGTCGACGCGCTTTGCGGCGCCGCTGCGGTAAGGCCTCTTCCCCCGGCCGGGCCGTCAAAGTAAGATGGTTCCGCCGCTGCGGCGCCCGCCGCGATCATGCCGATCATGATCTCCTGGTTGTAGCCCCGCATCCGCATCAAGCCGACATGGCCTTGTTTGCGCATCTCATGTTCGATCACGGTCATCAATTCCAGTTCCGTCATTCCTTCACGCAGCTGCCGCAGCCCTTCGTCCAGTGCGACTGCCGCCACCTGTGCGGCTTTACGAATCGCATCCGCTTCCCCGGGGGACTTGACGCTGCGAACACGCCTGAGCAGGGCGGAAGCATCCGTCAACTCCGCGTTCTGCAGAAGCTCCCGAAGCCGCAAATACAATTGGGCCGGCATCACGTCCAGATCGGCCCCCAGTACCGCTCGCGTCCCGAAGCGGAAACAGGCGGGGTAATCCTCCGCCAGCTTGGCGCCGAAGCCGCGAAACGACCCTAGCTCAACCGTCCGTACCGTCGACTCGGCTTGCGCCCGTACGACGCTTCGGCGCACATAGTAAGTTGCCTCGCCGGAGGCGGGCACAAACAGATAGCCGGTCTGCATCGAGCCCGTCCAGTAATAGATGCCGACATTCTGCGTAACGAGACAGCCGCTTAACCCGTGGCGGACAAGCTCCTGCTGCAGACGTTCACGCCGCGCCGCCGTCTCACCTCTCAACGCTTCGCTCATTCGCGTCTCTCCTTCCGTTTCTCCCATTACAGCAAAGAAACGGGACGCGCGTCAACCGCTAATAGACCATCTCCGCGGAACCCTTCAAGTCCCATTCCACCGGATCCAGCACGTTGAAGGCACGGGGATACTTCAAATGGGCGATCATGACGACCCCCGGGCGGTTCAAGGTCACTTCGTAGTCGTAACGGGGGTTCCGATAAACATAAGGAAACGTCTCCGTCTCGTCGATGACCTCGAACACCTCCACTTCTACGCTTTCTCTCAGAAAAGCATCGTCGCGAGGCGTGTTATCCGTCTTCAACCTTAAATTGGCCTGCAGGTACTCATCCGCAGCTGCCCGCGCCAACGCCTTGTCGATCGACAGGATGCCCAACTCCAGCTTCGCCCGGTCCGTCTGCTGGGCGGCTGCATGAACGGCGCGATCAATCGCTCGCTTCCCTTCATGCAGCGTGCCCATCGCCGCCTCCTCGTCCATCTGCAAGGCTTGCAGCATCCACCAGACGACGATCATCAGCGCGGCGAACACGAGCTTGTGCATCGTTCTCCCCCCGTTCCTTCCCTTTCGGCGCTCTGTTTCAGGGCACGTATTCGCTCATTTTCATGCCGGACGCCGAGAGAGTGTCGGACGAAGAAGGCGGAGCAAGGCCGATCAGCCGATCGATATCCATCATTCCTTCGTACGGATAACGGATCGTCAGCTGGATGCCGACGCCCCTCGGCAGCGGCCGGGAAGCTTGATCCGCTTCGGCTCCGGAGGTGGAGACCACCGAATAGCTTAACAGCGACGCAGTAAAGCCTCTCTGCTCCAGTCGGCTTTTCGAATCGTTGACCATCGCGCCGTCAATATAGCCGTATCGGCCGCTTGCTCCCACTTCAAGCAGGTAGTCGACTTCCTGTTGCAGCAGCGCTTGCCGAATGACCACCACATGTTTATAGACCGGCGAAAACATGAGCCAGCAGAACATGGCGGCGAACAATAAAAAGACGAGAATCTGCTTCATGGATTGATTCGCGAGATGGCTTCCGCCATAGCGGACCCGGAGTTGCGGATTTGCTCATTCGTGCCCCCGCTCCCCTTCACAACGCTCATATAGATCAACACGACGGTCATGATGAGCAGTACCGTCATCAAAATTTGCCTCACGCGATCAGCCTCCTTCCACGCAGGACCGTCGTCCGGCCGAATCGAACCGGCATGCCGGCATTCTCGGCGGCCGATACAGAGGCGCGGGTATCGTCGTTTGCGAACCAAGCCGCGGCGCCGGACTCCATCGTCGTACCAATACGGGGACCCCAGGATCCCGACTGGGAATCGTAACAAAGATGCCGGCCCTGTCGGCGGTCCGATGCTTGCATGCCCCGTCGGCCTTTCGGGGGACGACGGCAGACTTGCCTGCATTATGATTCGGCCGCCGCTTCCGGTCTGCGACCGCCTTCCGGCCGGATCATGGGGCGAGCGTGCTAAGCGCCGTATTGGTCGTCGTTCCTTGCGTTTCGATCCTCGCTCTCGTTCCCGTCGTGTCTTGGGCGATCACGTTGGTGAAAATCAAGGCGACAACGATGAGCATCATGACCGTAATCAGAATATTGCGCATCTCCCCACCTCCTCTCTTTCGCATCCACTGACCGGATTATGGCTTAGGAATTCAACAGGTCGAACAGTCGCTGGGATTGCTGAACCCAGGGGTAAAGGAAGATTTGGAACGTGTAGAGAATCGGAATGCCGGCAAGGACAAACAGAACGTACGAGACTGTCTCCTTGCGCCCCGCCTTGGCCAGTTCGATCTTGGCCTTGTATTCCTTGGCCATCTCCCGCATCATGTCGTATACTTCTTCGCTCTCGCCCAGCCGCAGCGTTCGGATCGTCTCGACGAAACCGTACGCGTCGGTCGTGCCGAGCCGCTCCCGAAATCGGGCCAACGCCGAGTCCGGACGATGATACCATTCGTTAAGCAGCAGCTGCAGGTCGGATCGCATCAGCTTCGTAAACGGCAAGCATCGGGTCAGCTTGCCGTGAAGATGAAGCCGCGATCCCGAGTAATACAGCAATTGGCTGCTGACGATGACGAGTTCCTTGCGAATTCGGTCCGCACGGAAGCGCCGGTAAGCTTCCAAAAACATTCGCTCCCAGAAGAGCAGCAGCAGACCTGCCGCCATCACGGCGGCCGTGTAGCCGAAATCCAGCGAGGCCAACGCCCCCGCCCTTTCGAGCCCGTAGGCGGCGACGGCAATCGCCGGCAGCAACAGTTGCAGGCTGCGACGGGCGGCGAGGTAAACTTCCGGCGCGAGGCGAATTCCGCATCCCGCCAGCAGCGAGGCCCGCTCGCGAAGCGCCGGCGAATCGCGATCCGCTCCCATGCTCCGCAGCCACCAGCGCGGCGGCTGCCGATTGCGCATCAGCCGGCGCGAGATTCGAAAGCGCGGCGAACGGGCACTTAACGCGCGGAGCAGGAAAAAGATTGCCGTTGCCGCCAGCGCGAACTGTACCGTCCATCCGAGCCACTGGTACAGGCCTAAATCGTAGTCCACAAAGCCATTCCCCCACGTCGTCACAATTTGCGGCGGGACAAATAGAGCCCCATCAGCAGCGACACGAAAATGAGCGCGAGCGCGTTGAGCAGCATTCCCCGGCCCACCGGATCGGCGACATAATAGCGGAAGCTGTCCTCCGGGCTCATCCGAAAGTTGACGGTGAGAAAAATCGCCAGAAACAGAAGCGGGGAAAAGTTGGCCAGTCGAATCTCCAGGAGCCGATGCCTCTCCGCCTGATCGTCCATTCGGGACTTGCGCATATCCTGGATCAGCTCTTTCAAGTTATCCGAAATGTCATTCCCTTCCGAAAGAGCGACTCCCAGCATATTGACGAAGTATTCGGCCCATACATGCCCGACCGCGAGCGCGAACCTTCGCAGGCTCCCTTCGTCGTCTCCCTTGACGGACAAGTGGCGGTACAACTGGTCGAAAACGGCTTGAATTTCTCCAGACAGCCTTCCCTCCTCCACGGTCCTCTGCAGCGCGGCGCGAATCTGCCTTCTCCCGGTGACCAAGTAACACTGGTAAAACCATTCCAGCGCCGGTAGAAAATCGAGCCGGGATGCCATCTGCCGGTTGAGCAGCCGGAAGCGCAAAAGGCAATAGGGAATAAGCGCCAGCATCGCGGTGAGCAGCAGCACCGGCCGGAACGAGCGAAACAGAACGACGCCAGCAGCCGCCCCTGCTAATCCAAGCAGCATCGACAGGACGGTAAACGACGGCGTCTCCATTTTCCAGCCGGCAGCGGAGAGCAAATCCGTCACGTGCCGGTACGGCTTGTCGAAGCGGGACAGCACGCGTTCCGCCAGTCGAGTCCAGTACGGCTGCCGATGAACGTTGAGCCTTCTCCGCCGATCGGACCGCCCCCAACCGGCGCGCAGCAGCGCGCGCAGCAGCACGAACAGCAGAAGGAACAGGACGGCGGCAGCCGCAATCGTCAAAGCCTTCGTCTCAATGCGAAATCCCTCCCTTCCGGCGAAGCCTCTCGAAGTCCTCCGGATTGCTGCGACGCAGCCGTTCCCATGCCCTCGGGGAGAAATCGAGCGGCAGCCGCCATGCGTGCCGGTCCTCGTCGTAGCGAACCAAATCCCGAACGACAACCTCGCCGTTCTCCCAAGCAAATTCTCCTACCCGCACGAGTCTGCGCGCGTCGCCCATCAGCCTCATCTCGAAGCCGATCTGGGTGACAAGCTCCGCGATGCGCCGGGTCAGACGAACGGGGTTCATGCCTCTGCCGTCCAACATGCACATATCGGTAATCGTCTCCGGCACGTCCTCCAGCGCGTTCGCGTGCACCGAAGTAATGCTTCCCTCGTGTCCCCGGGTGCAGGCCCGAACGTAAATGTTCGCATCCTCGTCCCGAATCTCGGCGTGGCAGATCCGCTGCGGCGACTGCCGAAGCGCAAGCTTGAACGCCTGCCTCGGCCCATGTACCGGATCCTCTTCGTCCGCCTCGTACTCAATGACGTTCTTGTCCGGAAAATCCCGTCCGAGCCGCAGCTCGTACCGGTTCTCGATCGTGACGATCCGCTCTTCGTCCGGCATGGCGGCGATCAGCGCCTTGATAAGGTGCGTCTTGCCCGTATTGGTCGCTCCGATTACGACCATATTGAACCTCGCCTTCACGATGGCGAGCAGAACCTCGCGGACGTCGGCATCGATCGTCCGATATTCCGGACGACAGAGCGTAGTAAGCTCGAAACGGCGAACCGTATAGAAACGAATGGTCAGCGTCGGAACGGCGGTAAATCCGAACCCCGTCATCGTGACGCGCGACCCGTCGAGCAATTGAACTTCGGCCCACCGCTTTCGCGGGTTGATGCGATCGTTATTGAACAGAACCAGATTTTGCTGGATTCGCTCCAATTCCGCTACATCGTCGAACCGGAACGGAGACGGCACCGCGCGGCCATCGCGAACTTCGAAGATCCGCGTGCCGACGACCTGCACTTCCTCCAGCCCGTCCCGGTTGCGGAGAACCAGCTCCAGCACGTTGAGGCCGATCACCTCGGCGAAAAGCGCTTCGGCCAGCGTCGCGTAAGGCTGTATGCCGTAGGGAGAGTGCTGCAGTCTCTTCTTGATCACCCAATCCGAGAGAACCGCCAGCAGTTCCGCCCGTTCTTGGGGGAACCCGATGACCGCGCGGTTCAGCTTCTCGGCATATTGCTTCCGCTCTTCATCGTTCCATCCCCGCGGGGCTGCCAGCGTCTGCCGCGCCTCTTCGATCAGCGCCTGCAAATCCTCGCGGCCGCTCTCCGCCGCCTGCTCTTCCGGCCGATCCGTCTCCCGGCTTTCCAGCAGCCGGGCGGCATAAGCGTTCGGAGAGAAACGCCGGGGGGCTTCTTCCGCCCGGTTCACCGGTTCCTCCTACGATGCAGCATCAGCCTGCGAATCCACGGCCGGTCCGTCTTCTGCAGGCGATCCATCCAATTGAGCCGCTTGAGCAGCGGATTCGCCACTTCGTCGAACAAAGCGGCGTGACGCTCTTCCGCTGCCAGCCATTCGTCCAACCGGCCGCTATCCAATTGGAGATGAAGACTTTCCTTCAGCTTCAGCTCCGTGAACGACAAGATGCCTGTCTCTTTGCGAATCTCCTTCATGCCAAACCCTCCCGTATGCGGATAATAGCCGCTCATCAGCACGAGTTGGAACTGCTCCTGCGCCAAACCGAACTGGCCGCCGACTTGCCCGGTCCACCGGTTCACGTCCTCCTGGAAATGCGACAGGTTGCCCGTCGTCACGAGACATCGGTGGTCCGCTTCGCGCATGGCGCACACGGTCGCCGCATTATCCCAATAAGCGCTCACGTCCGTAAATGTTTACTTATGCGGATAATTTAACGATGATTGGCCATTTGCAGAACGAATGTTCCTGTTTTATAATGTCGTTGAGGTGATCCCCATGGAACTCGACGAACAGACCACTAACCTAATAAGGGAGTATGTGTACGTTAACGTGTTTATCGAGGGGTTAAAGAATGATGCTTTACCGGAGCTTAAGGAGGCGCGTGTAGCGCTCCGAGACATGATTGTCATGATGATAAAGGGTATGGGTCGCGAATTCCGGGACCGATTGAAGGAAATTGGTTTGGAGCTGCGGAAAATGGGTATAGCGCTTTGGATCGAGGATAAAGACGATGTATTATACGCCCACGTTAATCAACGCGGGGCCAAGGAAGTATTCGGCATTAAGCGCAGTATCGTTGATGATGAAATTTCTAAGATGTTTGAAGCCTATATGAAGGAAAAGGATAAGGTTATTCCTACATCATATAAGATTCCGAAGGTACAAAGAGAGGGATGACGTTGATTCATCCCTCTTTTAATTTCTCTAATGCTGCATCTGCAATTCTGTACAATGGATAACAATCAGGCCTGTCATTATCAAATTCTGATATTTCTTTTAATGCCTTCTCCGCAATCTCTAGTTTAGATAAGAGATATTGAACGTCCTTGATGTATCTTTCAGTCCAATATTGAGCAGTTTCGTTTTTCTGTGGTTCATTTTCGTTTATATTCTTCACCCATTTATGTGTATCCCTTATCTCGTCTATTATGCTCACTTCTGTTCCTCCTTAGGAGTAAGGACAATATGTGGCATTGGCATATTAATAGCAATAAGTCGGACGAGTTCTTCATATTGTTTTCTAATGTCAACTTTATTTTCTTCTGGAATAGAGCGATCCATGAGCTTTTCCTGCAAGTATTGTAGCAGTTCCATTTCATTTGGTTTTATTTCTGGGTATTTCAATTCAGCATTATATGATTTTAAAATGTCCTCTAATTTCATTTGTGTTCCTCCTTTTCTTTCTGCCACAACATTACCTGTCTCCATTGTTCTTTCGTTTCTGTACTAAATTCACCATGCGGCAACTTACTAAGCCATACCCATAGCTCCCGTTCTTCCGGTTTATCAAGGTTAAATTTTATCGTTTTATTGCGTATCATGATAAACCTCCTTTACCTAATTATAACATTCTTTTAGTCATATGACTATAATTATGGGCAAATTAAAAGCGCGGCGGATTATCCTGCACACACCGGGTCCGTCGCGCATCTTTATTATACCACTTCACTTTACACTTTTGAAGATTATCCGTAATTCACTTTACACCTACGATGTAAAGCAGATTAAGGAAAAACAGCAAAACTGTAAAGTGAATGGTTTAAATCAAGCCGAATTCTTTCCCCGCATCCGCGCATATGAGCAGTTTCCGCGTCGCCTCATCCGCAAAATTACCGCTCAGCGCCTTTTTGTACAAGTCCGTCACACGCGCTACAATCGATTCTGCGGTTCTTGCATCTCCCGCTGTCTCTTTAATCGCAGGAGCAAGCAGCATGACCTTACGCCGCGCTTCTGGGCCCCATTTGGGGTCGGTTAGGCGTTTGCCTAGGTCATCCACGCGTTCGGCGAAGGCGTAGGCTGTAACCCTGTCGGCGCTTTGAGAGGCGTTATAGTCCATTTGTTCTTCAACATTGTCGATATACGATCTAACCTGGGCCATATCGTAACCAGGACAAGAGGTCGGGGCGAGTTCCTTATGAGAGAACAGATTTTTAAACGCTGGAAGTGCAGCCTTAACGACGAAATATGCAGCGTATAGCGCCTTCCTGTCTTGATCAGCTAGCTTATCGTAATTGGCATAGTCCCCATCCACGCAAATATGAACGCTCTGTACGTTGTGATCAGAAACGCCATAGGTCAGGTAATTCACATCATTGACGACATACAGCTTTCCGTTTCGGACAAATAGCGCATATGGAAAGCCGGGATCGCCTCCGGGGATGTTCTTGGTGCTATTGATATGAGCGGTAGCTATCCGATTGATCCAAGTAATATCGTCATAAGCGACAGAAGATAGCTTAGACATCCCTGAATGGTGCATTATGATGTCTGTGACCGTACTCATATCCCGGAATCCCTTTAGAGAAGACCACGTATACTTGGCGTTCGTAGGCGTCTTTCCCCTCAAGTCGATGATCGGCACGCTACGCAGTTCAGTTGGCGTTATTGCCGGATGTTCTGCTTTCAATATGCTATCCAATGTTATCACCCCAATCATGCCTCTGATTGAATCGTAACGTCCTTGATGTTTTCTTTCTTACGGTGGCTCATGATTACGCCTAAGAGGGTTACAATCCCAGCTACAGCGTTAGAAGCTTGGTCGATAACATCGTCGGTAATGACTGTAATTCCGAAAGATTCCAAGATAATCTTAGCGGCACCCAATAAAGCGACAACCAGCGTTACATAGTTAATGGATGTGTTGTTCATTGTTCTTCTCCTCTGCATAGTGGATTTTCTTGCATACAGGGCATTTAATCGCCCCAAGCGTGATAAGATCGACGAATTCTTTGCCGTATTTTCTGTATAAACTGTCTCTTCTACATTCCATTCCGGCACCCCAAGGTAATAAGCAATTTGATCTACCTTCCTTTCAATCCGTTTCTGATTGGCGATATATTCTTTGAAATCTGCTTTACCCTGCACATGCAGCAGCTTCTTAAACTGATCGGTTATAAACTCCCGGCCAAGCTTATCGGCAATGATGATAATGAGCGGCACCAATGCGGCCCATGTTAAGGGATTGTGCCGGTGATCCCGGATCCATTCGTAGAATTCGTACATGATGGCACCACTACCTCATATGAGAGTGCATTTATGATGTCGTTGTCTGGTCCGATTCCAAACTTACGGAGGCGTGTGATATATCTGCATTTGTCTACTTCTTCGTCGCAGCAGCGGCATAGTTTCACCACCATGGATATCATTTGTAGGTCTCCTTCCTGAAATAGAAATAGCCCCCTGATAGGAGGCTAAAAATGGTATAATGGTCTAGCAACACTTGGGCCGCATTGCCTCTCGAAAGGGGGTGATGCGTATGGCTAACTTCTCTTTCCAAGACGTTATAGCATTTGCGATGCTAGTTGTTGCTGTGCTTACGTTCCGGAACAAGAAGTAACCCGCCCAAGGTTTGACGGCCAGGCGGGTTGGCTTCCGTGCATATGGGGGCAACTGCCCAAGTCTGTTGCAGGAGGACGGGTGGCGCCGTCCTCTGATTCATTATAAGCATAACATAGCGTGTTTAGACGTGCAATTCGATTACTGTTTGGGGCAAACCATAATTACTCGGTCTTGATATTTCGAATAATTTGTATAGGTAATTTTGCCCTCACGGTATTGTTCCAGCGCCCATTCAGAATCTGCCTTAGCTTGCTGACACGCCGCATCCTTAAGCTCCGGAGTATCATTGATCGGCGGAATCGTAGGCGTCGGACTTGGAGTCGGCGTAGGTGTCGGAGTGGGCGATGGTGTCGGCGTTGGAGTAGCTTCTGGATCCGGTGTCGGGCTCGGCGTTGGTGTTGGCGTAGCAGTCGGATCTGGTGTCGGTGTCGGCTCCGGTGAACCTGTTGGATCAGGAGTCGACGTAGGCGTAGGTTCCGTCGTATCCGCTGCCGGATTCACAACGTTAACCGATTGCGTCGTAGCGTCGTAGCTATAAGACAGTCCCAAGTCACCGATCGTAACGAGTGGTACATACGTCCGTCCATCTATTGCGATTGCCGGTACTTTGTCGCTCCCAACTTCCTTGCCGTTTAGTTTAAGATTAACGATAGGATTTCCCTTAAACTGCCCCCATATGGACCCTGCTTGTGCTGATCCGACCACGAGGAAGCTAAGGAGGGTTACGAATAAAATTTTCTTTTTCATCCAAACCGTTCCTTTCTTCGTCATTTGGCTTGAACTTAGCACGTGTGACAGGAAGTGTCAATAGTTATCTTCCGGTTATTGGTACTTTTGCCTCCTCTAATTGAGATAAAATGTCCGTATAAATGCTATTGATTTGCATTTGGATATCTCGAAGCTTCCGAGCCTTTTCGTCAATACTCATCGTATTATCGGCATTAAGTGCTTTCTTCTGCGTATTCAGTTCTTTGAGCTGTGCACCCGTTGTTCCCTTAGCGGTAGATGATATCAGCTTATGGATATTGTCTGAATACCAGGACGGCAGCGCCTTACCAACTGCTTTATTATCGGCCTCTACTCTGCTTACAAGATCCTTAGCACGATAATACTGATCTGCTAAAGTATTCGTATAAACCGGATCCGTGATGAAGTTCTTTGCCAACGACTTAACCGTATCTGCACTGCCGGTTGTAGACGTAAGAGGCAGGATATAGCGGCCAATATCACCCGTGTACTGCCTGAGCAGATAATCGATTTTCTTGGGTGACCAGTTAAGCGCCTTTCCAAGTTCTTTCGCCGCCGCTGTCGTCTTTTCATCGTATTGAAATTGTGGCGAAACGTCTTGCATGGATTGCGGAACGATTGGAGAACCGGTAAAGGATTGGTTTGCTGCCGTTCCAATTATGGCTCCCGGCGATGTGGCATTGATTCCGCCCCATATGCTTTGATCGAGTCCGCCACCTTGCGTAATACCTTGCGCCAGTCCAGCCACCGCAGGAGGTGTATAAGCGTTCATTAAGGCGTCTGCAACGCCTCTCATGGACTGTGGATCGTCTCCGATAAATCGGCGCATCAGGTCTTCTGTGAAAGCGCCTATTGCGTTATACTCTGGCGGCATCTGGAGACTTACAAAAGAACCATCCGGACGTTTGGCAATGAACAATTTGCGGTAACGGTCGCGAGCCGGAATATTTTGATAGTCTGGATCATTTCCGAACGTTGCGTATTCAAGCATTTTCGGCGCTACAGCAAGCGATAGTGTACCAATCGTCGCTTTGATCGGATGATTCTTATAGGCCGTCAGGAAGCGTCTCAGACCTTGTACAGCAGCGTTATTATAAGGAATCAGGCTTTCCAGTTCTTTCGCCGCGGTTCCTTTACGAGAGAAGTTCGTTGTTATCTCCCTAGCCGCTGTAATAGCATCACGTACATTCTCGGGTGTCCTGACACCTCCTGCTGAGCGCATAGAGCCTTTGAAAGCTGCCATACGATTCAGATTCTCTGCAACATCCCCGAATTTCTCCAAAGCCTTAAACGGAGCCTTAACGGCTGATGTCACTCCTTGGGCGATTCCTTCAGGCGAAAGAAAGGCGTTACGTTTCAAGGACTTCATGCTCTTGTTTACGCCTTTTTCCGTTTTGAGAAGAGATGAATAGACGCCACCAGTACGCCGGAAATCGTTCGCAAGATCGGCTAATTTCGTCTTTCTGAGTCCTGGAATTGCTTCAACCATACTGCTTACTAATGCATGAGCATAGTCGCCCAAATGTGCAACTGCATTAGGTGATTGGATCAATGCTTGCGGTAAGTCTACGGTAAGCTGACGGACCGCAAATAGCGGAGCCAGCAGTCCGGTAGCCGATCGTTTCGTAAGGTTGCTAAGTGCGCCAAGCGCCTTTACGATTACTCCGGTTTGTTGCGGACCAAGAGAAGCAAGTGCCCGAATAGACTCCGGATCCTTGATTCGAATCGCCACCGGTTGACCGTTCTTCATGTACGTTAGAACCGTATCGTCGCCGGCTTTAGACTTATCGAATAGCTTCCGGAATTGTTTCGAAAGGTCATCTAGGAACTCTTCCTCATTACCGTTAGCAATTGCATCCTTCAGTTCGTCTGCATCTGCAAAAGCCTTAGCAAGCTTGGGGGCCGTCTTTGTTTCCGTCCGAACGATTTCTGCAATGTCCTTTAAGGCGTCGGGATTTGCCATAACTTCATCACCGATATATTGCATGACCCGGTTGTTCATGCTGTTTTGAACCCATTTTTGGGTTGCTTCCATCATTGTCCGACGCGGATCCACGATCTTACGAGCCGAACCGGTTGGAGATACTGCTTGAATCGGTGCTTTTTGTCCGCTGAATCCGGTATTCGTTCCACCAAATGAACGTTTAACACGTTCAGAAAGTTTGAATTGCCGCCGCATCGGCGCGTAATTCGGGCGAGCTGCTTCCATTGCGGCGACTTGATCAGCGTTTAACAATCCAGAATCAAGCCCGTACACTTGGCGGATATTCCGTGTAAAGTCGTCCCAATCAGTCCCAAGGTTCTTCAATGCTGGATATTTAGCCTCATAGTTTGCAATCCGTTGATTGATCTTCGTGACATCGTTCATGCCAAGACGATCTTCATAGACTTTCTCTCCGCGCCCTACCCGGTCTTTAGCGTCTCGGAGGATAAGGTAATCAACCGCCTCATTATCCAGTCCGCGCGGAATCTGTTTAAATATCTCCGACATCCCTTTTCCGAGTACATTGCCTTCCGGATCCACGAATTTATCGTGAATAATCGTGTTTGCAAGATTGCTTGCACGGTTCGAATCCATGGCGATGTCATAGGCTTGTTGGCCGAATACACGTTTAATCGGACTGAGCGAGTCAACGAGTGTTTGATATGTGTTACGCCCGGCGGTTTTAACGGCGTTCGTAATGCCTTCAGTATCGTTCTTGATTGCTTTTCCTACAATCTGCTGTTGCGTACCGATTTTTACAGTACCACCGCCAGCCGTGATACCTAACCCCTGATTACCAAATAAACGTTGAAACCAACTCATGTTATTGGGCTGCGTTTGTACTTCCGGAAGCGTGAGATTCGGGCCATTCCGTCGAACACTTGGAAGTTCATCCATACGTACCCCGTATGCGCGTTGACTTCGTATCTGTGCGCCTTTCTGAGCGATCGTATTCCCTTTCCCCTCCAACAATGCGGGCAAGTCGTATCCGCGCTCTCCGGCGACTCTGACGGCTTCGTTATAGGTGAAGTCCGGACGCTTTGCCAACTCGGAAGCCATGTCATGAAGGTCGTTGTAAGTGAGCTTGCGAACCTCGTTCAACGAGATATTCGGATCGAAGTTCGTCCGCACCCATTTTGCAAGTTCATTTTCATTCTCCAGCGGCGGCGTAATCCGTTCCGTGACGATTGGTCGAATCTCTTCCATGACCTTATCAAGTTGTTGCTGTGCGCCAGGAACCGTAAGACGTGATGGGATTTCCTTCACATTCGCCGCCTTAAGAGCTTGAAGCTGATTCCTCGTTACATCTTCAAGCGTTCCCTTAAGGCTATTCGCTGCCGCCTTTACGCCCTTGGAAACTAGACTAGCACCGAGAGCACCCAGCGGAGCAACCGTACCCGCGATTTCGCCGACCCGAGCTGCTTTTGTGTTGCGCCCCTGCAATGCCTGTTGATTGCCCAATACTTCATCAAGAGCACGACCTACGCCAAAGTCGGAAGCATCCGCCGCGCCACGTATAAAGTTTGCAACTGGCCCATTCGTAACACCCGGAATATTCGTCTTTCCGATCGTGCTTTGCAGATGCTGGCCAATTGATTCACCATTATCATACAAAGGTTTACCTTTATTGGCCCCTGGCAGCTTCGTAACGAGGTTCTGAGCGGACTTGTCGGCCGACCTAATCAGATTTCCCGGAGCGTTAAATACGTCGCTTGCAGCCTGTCCTAGGAGCTTCAAATCTTTTGTCAGTCCGATCTTATCCGCAAGTCCCTTTATGCCGGATGACTTCTTGGTCGTCGTTGCTTCTGTCTTTGTAGTAGGCGCCTTAATCGCACTTGGATTCGCGGCCATGTTCTTGAACGAATTCATCACGCTCGCGTTGTCCAGGCCGACGGATTTTAACTTATCGCTTTTCTGCTTGTATTCTGCTCGGTTTTCCTCAGTCCTGATATCAGAAAGACGGACGAGGCCTCTGTTATTTTGCTCCTCGTCCGTACCGGTCCGTATATCTTTAAGACGTACAACCATTCTATTCACCGCCTATTGTTTAAAGGTGCGTGAATTTATTTCATCGCTCAATTTCTTGTAATCCGAATCGGTTAGGTTGGCGGCATTTGCATTTAGCAGTTGTCGCGCCTCCGCTTTCGTGATGTTTGGATCACTTAAGTCATCTAGGATTTGGTTTAGATTATCCGTAGATTGCTTGTTCGAAAGAGATGATTGCGGTGTTGGTTTAGATTCTGTCGGCAACGCCTGACCTGCCTGAATCCCATACTGTTCTAATCCCGCTGGTGCCTTGCCTGTCGCTTGCCAAACGTCCATAAGCTGATTGAAACGAGCGTTAGAAGCAGAATTAGCTGCACTGGCGGAAGATGTACGGGCATTTTGTGCAGAAATTCCGATTTGTTGCTGTTGTTGCGCATTCTGAATAGCTGCTTGTTTTGCTTCAAATGTCGATGTACCGTGTGGCAATCCATACATATCCGCCAGCACGTTCGGAATAACCCCCGTCTGATCCGCAACGGTCCAGTAATTCTCCAACTGTTGTTGTTGATACTGATTCGTGGGCGTTCCGTCCGGAAGCTTCCCGGTCAGTTCTGCCATTACTTGCGTCTCGGTCAAATCCTGTTGCCGCTCGTTTAGGTCTTGCTGACGGTTCGCAAGATCTTGGTTAAACTGCTGTTCCTCCGCCCCTAGCGTCTGCTTCCCGTTCAAACTGCCGAATGTGTTGGCGTAGTCCAATCCATAATTGCGCTCGTTATTGATCCAATCTTGGATCCTCGAACGCAGAATATCCGGCGCGTTCTGCTGTAAGTTGTTGATCTGTTCCGCAATCGTATTAGCCATATTACCATATTGGTCCAACAATTGTTGATTGCGGCTTGCTACGTCCCTGGTCAGCGTGTTCACGTTATTGGCATAGCCCGAATCGATAGACGCCAATTGCGTATCAAGGCCCCCGCTATAGAATCCGCCGCGCCTGTTTTGAAGCTCCTGAGCTGCGTTCGTGTCTACTGCCTTTTGCTGATTGAGTTTGTCTAACTGTTCATTCAAAGCGGCGTTGTTCTGATCGATCCCATATTGTGCGGCGAGCTTAGCGGCATCCGATTGTCCGTTGTAAGCTGCAATCTGATTGGCAAGATAGGCTTGTTCTTCGGCTGTTGGATCGTAGCCGCCATAGGATCCAGGATTGAAAATGTTCGTTCCATTCAGGCTTCCTACGCCAGTTCCCGTTGTATTGTTGTATCCCAAGTTTTGATTCAGGTATTTATATTGTGCCGAAGTATCAAGCCCCTGCGCTTCCCGGTCCTTGATGGTCTGTAGGGTACGATCTATTTCGGACTGTAGAAAGTTCTTATCGGTCGCCAACTTGTTCTGATTCGCAAGAATGGCCGCGTTAGTAGCGCCATTTGTTCCATACGTAGCCCCGCCGTATCCTGTAGCACTTGCCGTTCCGCCCGTCGCAGCATTAGCTATAGGGGCCGTAGGAGCCGGTTTAACCGCTACATTGTTGGTATTGGTAGTTGTGTTATTGACTGGCGCTAATTTGGCCTTAGCGGCGTTATAGGCCGCCGTTGTTTCTGCTGTAGGGTTTGTGAGCGGTATTCCCGCAGCGGCTTTACGTTGGAGTTCAGCCTGAATTGTAGAGCTAATTGCCATCCGTTACACCTTCCTCCGGCTTAGGGAGTTCTGCTTCTATTGACGCACGGAATTCCGCGCCGTATTTCGCTTCAATCTTCGCAAGCGAATCGGCCCGACTGACACCTTGTTCCTCTTTAGCGACTACATATTGCGCCCAAAATGACATGTCACATTCCCCCTAAGATGAAGTCTCCGAGCGTGACCGTTATTTGGTTGATCTGATCTTGAAGTGAAGGAGGAGCAGGCGGACGCGCTGCCCATTCTGCGTCCAATTCTTCTTGCGTCCTCTCCACTCGTTGTCCATCCGTCCATTTAAACCGGTATTGTCCTTTATACTTTCCATCCTCAACGTACAACGAATCTGCCCAATAAAGATTAAATTGACGAGGTCCGGATTCGGTAATCAGTATCTCATCATCGTTTCGTTTCTCTGTCTGCCATTCCGCATATCCGTCTATGATCCGTTGTTGATTGTCAATTCGGATATATAACTTGTTTCCGTCCATGTTGGCCCTCCCTACAGTTCGGCATCTGCTGTCCAGTGATAACCCACCAAGTTTCCGGCAGTCAGGACAGAGGTATTGAAGAACACTCTGAATGATTTTTCGTTATATTGGCCAATTACCGCCGACGTAACGTTAGAACTCGTAGATACGTTTCTAATCGCTCCCGCGGTTCCGTCGTCTGCATATACCTGTATTGTGGGGCTAGTCCTCTTCCTAACCTTAAATGGAGTGCTAAAGGTTAGCGACGCTGTATCTAGGGCCCCACCCATGTCAGATCCAGCGAGCGAAACAGCAGTTCCGGGTTTAGTTGATAGATCATAGCTTTTCTCGTAAAACCTTTGGCACAGTAGTAACTCTTCTCCGATGCTTCGCGGTTGATAAGGTAGTGCAGACTCACCGATATTCACTTGGACGTAGGCAAAATCCATATCAAAAATAAAGTTAGAAGGCATGTTAAATTGAATTGCCAAATAATCATTTCTGTCTGTCCCGATTGTCTTACCAACAACTGTTGGTAAAGTAGCGCTAACTACTAAATCCTGTAAATCATTTGTCACAACGATGTCACCAATATGCGTATTTACCGCAGATGACGGACTCCCGCCCGTGCCAAAATATTGAATCGCAAATACCCCTACTGTATATGGTCCAGCACCAACGGATCGAATTCTTGCACGGACGGAAATCGTCATTCCTGCATATGTTCGAACAGATTCAATACGCTGTGCCAAAGTGGGACTTGATGTTCCTGCCGATGTTTGACTGAACCTGAGGAAGTATTTATATGGGCTGAACGCATCTCCTGGAGTGACAGAAACTTTCGTTACTGTTGTAGTTCCCCCACCATTACCGATTACCCAGCGATCCGCAGTATAAATATTTGTCCCCGTGAAACTGTCTCCACGCTGCCAGATATCGAAATTAGAGTTCATAAATCCTTGTGCGTTCATGTTGGCTAGGTATGGAGACAAAACACCGGAATTTATCAGACTCGAAAGTTGGTAATAATTCTGGTCAATCTGATCAGCAAGGACACCATATGCCCCTTCTGTCATGGTGTCATCGTAGATTTGTCCGGGATTCTGATAATAACTTTCTAACAATGTTCTATTGACCGGTCCTGCGGGCATCTCATCACCTCATCCGTATGCAGTTTGTGGCCTGACTTCAAACCGAATATCAAATACTTCTGCTGGCATTCCATCATCGTTCCATAGCCGCACTTGCGCGTATTGGCCCTTGACGAATGCCCTTATGCGCTTGGCGTTATTGATGATGTCTGTAAGGTTGTCGTTTCCGATCTGTGCCTGTCCGATTACAGATACGTTCACAATCATGATTTCCGTCTTAACCGCTCGTAGCTGTGTGAACCGGTCGTTAAATGTATTGACCTCGACGTTTATCACGGAGTCATATTCGAATTGCTGGGCCTCGATCATGAGAATGTCCCAAAAGTGATCAAACCCGGTTATCTGTGGATTCATGAGTTTCGAATACCATTCCCATTGGACCGGCGTTCCCGTTAAAAGGTTGATGTCCTGATAGTCATAGTTTGCAACGCCAATAGCCGGGAAGTCTTGGAATCGTTTCAGATGTCCGGCTTCCGTAATGAACCACAAATAATCGTCGCTTGTATCTGAGTCAATCGTGCCCCCATAAAAATCGTTGGCATCGATGTTATTGACAGGGAACCATTCGTTGGATGTCGTGTCGTACACTAGTCCTTGATAGGTTGTTCCTTGCTTGTAGATAAGCCAATATCGTCCCTGATAGAAGTACGATACAGCACCCATCCATTCGGCCTTTGTAATGCCGAGCGCATTCCAATCTATTTTTGTATCCGTCATGCTTACGGTAGCCAGACGGGTTGAGTTATCAAGTGATTTAGTGTCCACGTTATATACCGCTGAGACACCCTTGTCGGTCTGGTAGAACACTCTCTCTTCCCCGTTAGGGAATACCACGATCTGAACGCTACGACCGTTTACGCATCCGTCTGTGGTGTCTAGAAAGTCTTGATACCAATCCTGATCGGTCCCTAAGTATCCGTCTCCGAACAGTACGCCGATACAGCGACGCATGAAAACAAGAAGCGATGAACCGAACGATATACACGTCTGAATGGTATCGTTATCGTTAACGAAGCGCTGGAACGCGTTCGCGGGAAAGTAATCGTAATATCCAGGCCTCGAATGAAAAATGATATCTTTGTTGTTTGGCCAAATAACTAATCTATTGTTGTGTGTAGTGATGCCTACTGGTGGATTATTTGTATTAATATTCGGAAGGTCATTCACTGGATTTGGCGACGGATCGTTAGGGGCAGGAGGAACCAGTGAAACTGAAATACCATCGTAATATTTCAATCCTCCGCCATCAGTGATAATAAGCACTTCATTTGCACTAGAATCCCTAAACTGCACCGTATCAATATCCGGACTATCAAGGAACACATTCATGAACGCAGGAGTCCAGGAATTTGACAAGTATTCATAAAGCGTTGTATTCGCTGCGGCTACGATAGTAGTTGATTGATTCTTCCTCAATCGTCCCATCCGTTTCAGTCCAGGCGTAGGGAAAAACGTTAGCGGCCTTGTACCATCACGGTTACGCAGTCCTCCAACCTTACCTGGCAGCAGATTCAGCATCTTGGGGGACTGACGGATGTCTATTTGGCTGAATTGCGTCGCATTGTTAATCCCCTTGAAACCGTTGATTTCCATCGTTACAGTTGGACTGCCGTTAATATCCATCCGTCCCATACCTTATCCCCCGATCCGCCTTCGCTGTGCTTCATCCCTGATCTTCTTTCGCTCGTTCTCGTACATCTGCTCCAAGTTTGTGGCTTGGCCCGGTTGATTATTGTTGCGCAATCCCTTTGCGATCGCATAAAGGATCAACGCATTCTCACCAATCGTTGGAACTTCTGGTGTATCTACGTTGATGTTTGATGTCGTAAGTAGCGCCGGGTATCGAATGTAGTATACTCTGAACGTAGTCGATGAGATATCCGTCCCAAAATCAATGTTGTGATGCGTTCCATCGAACGAGATATCGAATCCGTACGGACCATAATTCCAGATAGCAGGATCGATGTCCTGACGCGGATAGAACCGGCACCAGAAGTTGTCCCAAACCTGTTCGACTTCGAAGAAGTCATCAGGAAGTTGATAGGATGTCGTGCCAGGTACGTAGGGGATTTCCACCATAGCCCTTAGCCCGATATCCTGAACCAAGTCTTGGAGAGCTGCGTTAAAGCTGTCCACCCACTTGGCCGGCGTATCAATACCGGAATTGTTATAGGAGTTTTGATTCTGACCTCTTGCAATCAGGCCAGAAATAGGAGTGCGTCCCATGTTATGCCCCCTTAGCCGGTCTACCGCGCTTCTTTAGTCCCGGAAAAGCTTCGCCCCTATCGTTCTCTTCGAGAGGATTGGAGACAATTCTAGCCTCGATCTCACTTTGTGGTACGTCTGATGTTTGGACATCGTGACCTTGCTGCTGCCAATGGTAGGCGACGCCACGCTTAAGCATCGTCGGCTTGCCATTAATCTCATAGTCAATGCCACCGAATCGAAGCGTTACAGGGTCTTGTGCTGTGACGTATACTTCTTCCTCCAACCATTTTGGATCCACGTTGTAGGACATTGGAAAGCTCCTTTCAAACGGAAAAAGGGCGCAATCCTAAGACGCGCCCAGTTCCAAGGTTATTTAGGTTACTGTCGCCGTCTTGACCGTCGATCCATCGACCGTGTATTTGAGTGCACCTGTCGTGGTGTTTACCCAAATGCGGGGAAAGTTGGTCGCTTTGTCTGCCGGATCAGCAGCCAAAAATTCGACCGTAATTTCCTGTTTCGCCGTGGACGAAACCCCTGTTGCATTGGCCAGCGCTTGATTCTTGAACGTGCTGTTCGTACTCGCTTGTGTCATTGATTATTCCTCCTTTAGTGTATTAGGCCGCGCCTGTGATGCCCTTCAAGTGAACGTTGGCGCGGGGTTGCGTACAAACCAGCTCACCAGACCAGAAGATTTGACCGATCTTTGCGTCCATGTTCGGAGGCTTGACCAGTTCAGACGGCTTGAAGTTGATGACCGGGTCCGTCCAGAGCTGGATTGTATCCGAGTTGAGCATGTAAAGGTCACCTGTCGGGCAATACTCGTCATACACAACCGGTACGCCCATGAAGTTGATGAACGGGAAGCCGAGGTTCCCGAACATCTTGCCAGCGTCGTTGACCGTGCTATGCGTCTCATAGCGACCCGATACGACTTTGTTCACGGCTTGCCATGCGGTGAATCCAGCAACCATGAAGTCCGGCGAGTTTTGCAGACCGCCACGGGATGCAGCAACGTAGTATTGCGTCAGGATATCGTTGGTTATAGAGCCGATGGAATCGTCATACTGCGCTTTCCAAAACGTATTCGTCGTGCGATCGATTCCGCCATAGATTGCTACGTTGGTGCCATCGTCAACGGCTGCCGGAAGGCCGAGAATGTCTTTGCCGCCGTTGCCTGTGCCATCCGCGAAGATTTGCGTTGCCATCAGGTTGAACAGCGCCGTTTCTGCACCGTTCATGGCGATCTCAGCCATGGAGAAGATTGCATTCTTGCCGCGAGACGACGCGACTTCGTAGCCGTTGTACACGATCGATGCGTACAGTTGCTTGCGCCGGAATTCTGCATCCGTAACGGTTTGCTGCGGCTCGATGTTCAGTGTGTCATAGCCACGATAGGACCCCGCATTGGAGGCGTAGGCGTACTCGATTGCCGGTTGAATCGTATCGCCGCCTTGGTCCCAGCTCTTTTTGTTCTTCATGAGCATTTTCATCGTCGGCGAGCGCCGGGAGATGTTGTCGTACATTTGCTTGGGGATTTCGTTCACCCAAGATGCGTAGTATTTGTCAAAATGAGATGCCATGTGGTCATCCTCCTATTAGTCTGATAGGCTGCGGAAGAAGTTGCCCCATCCGCCACGTCTGTCTGGTTCCTTGCTTGCTGGTGCCGTCGCTCGCGCCGTAGGAGCCTCGGGAGCGCGTTTGCGTGTCTCTGCCAGCTTTTGTACTGCCTTGGCCTCTGCTTGCCTCGTAGCCTTCTTTACGGACGTATCAGAGGCTTTCAACTTCTCCTTGGCAAGATGACCATCTGCAATCTCCCGAAGCGTTGCGGTTGAAAGCTTTTCATTCTTCGCCCGGTCCTGGAGTTGTTGCATGTAATCATCCGTTACAAGGTCGCCGTACTCGGCCTGTAGTTCGGTGCGAAGATTGGACATCTCGCTCGTCAGCTTGACGCCCTCATAATCGCCCTTGATAGTTTCGTTCTCCTTCTTGAGCCGGTTATTCTCGGCCAGGAGATGATTGACGTACTTGCCATACTGGGAGTCCTGTAAAACCTCCTCAATCGGCAATACGCCTTCCTCGTTGAACCGCGCGATTGCTGTGTTAAGCTGCTGCCACAGCCATGGATTTGCGTCCATATGATCGCGCCATTCCTTGACAGGCTTGAGAGATTCGGACAAAGCTTCAACCTCTTTGCGCTGAGTGGCCAACTCTTGCGACTTTTTGGTGTAATCGCTTTGTCTCAGGTAGCCTTTGATCAGTTCCGAGCGTTTAACAGATGCTTTGCCTTCGCCCAAACTGATCTCTGGGTCCTCGTCCTCTACCTCAACCTCAACCTCTTCTGTCCCGTCCTCTTCCTGCGGATCGTCGTCGCTTTCACTGGCATCCGATCCACCGTCTTCCAGGTCTGCGCTTTCTTCTTCCACTTCTGCGTCCGTGTCCGTTTCCGGTTGTACATCATCCGCCGAATCCAGCCGCGTGAACATGTCCCGATACGATTCACCGGAACTTGCCGCCGCTGATTCATCCATGTTGAAGAAAGGGTGTAGCTTTTGCATATAAATGACCTCCTGCCGAGTCCGATTAAGGGTGTTCGGCGCAAATTGGTATGAGAAAGGGGCGCCCTACGGCTAGGAACGCCCCGATCTTTATTGCACTGGTTGACCTTGCGTCAGAATCGATATCAATTGCTCATCGCTCATTTGAGCGGCCTCCGGGACCGTCTGACGGACTTTATCCAGAACCTCGGCCAAACTATTGCCGTCGCTTCCCGATCCTTCCTGTGACGCCTTGGCGGAGTTGTTGGCGTGTGTCTGTGCCATCTTGGATTTATCGCTCATCTGCTGCTTGGTAAGATCAGTCTGCATCTTCATCCCTTCAATCTCCTTCTGCGTCTGCAATTTGGCTGTCTCGATCTGCATCTTAGCCTGAGCATCGGCCTGTGCCGCTTGCGCTTGTGCCTCTTGGTTCTTCGCGGCTTGTTCCTGCATGCGCTTAATGATCTCTTCGCGGTCCGGCCAGTCGTACATCTCCAACACGGACTCCTGATCGATCATGCCAAGCTCTGCGAGCTGTACGGCCTCTTCACGACGCGCAAGACGAGACTGAGGGAGAGATGAACCGGCTTCGATCTCAACGGTCATTTGGAGGATTTTAAAGGCCTTCTCTACTTCTTCCTCCGATGGGTTGTCATCACTCTCTTGTTCGTCCGGTTGTTCTGCTGTATCTTCTTCCGGATCCAGCTTTGTCCACTCGCTCGGATTGGCGTAGATGAAAAACTCTGTCCGGTCGTTAATTTGGTTGCCCTCTTGATCAATCCCTTTCGGAATCGGCCTAACCTCGAATGGCATTTCCTGACCATTCATTTCGGCAAGCTGTTGGTCTTGATCATACTTAGTGTAATCACCTTTGATCCTGAACCCGCGATTCTGTGTGTAGAACTGCATGGCGTTTACGATGACCTTTTCGGCAATCTTCTTGTTGAACAACTCAAATTGGTCAATCATCGTCTTAATCCGCGTGTACGCCGCTTCTTGCTGTAGCTGCACCTCTTTACCGCTTGTGGCGTTCTGTGTGCCTCGGAAAGAGTCGTTGACGCCCGTTGCCTTGTCCTTAATGTTGCCTAACTGGTCGAACAGTTGGACCACGTTAGCGGGCAGCGTAGGCGGTAACATGAAGTCTGCAAGTGCATTTAGTGGAATATTGTCCGGGTTATTGATTGGAATTATCCCGTCACCAAATGCTTGCTGTCTTAGCTTCTGCGGCTCTTTCACGTTACCCATCGTCGTGTTGTACATCAACGGCGGATTAGCGTGTAGGCCAGCGTTTGCGATCGTGTAGTTCATCAGCACGTTACGGTTCGCGTTCATGGTGTCAATCTGCTCGTTAATATCCATCCCTAGCATAGACATTGGATCCTTGACCGGACTGTAGATGTCATAAGGCAGACAGCCGTGCCAGAATGGATTTGCTTCGTCCTTTAGGAACACTTCATCGGCCCAGTAGGATACGCGCCATTCGTCCTTATCATCCCGATACCAGTAATGGATATAGGCGATGACGTTTTTGTGCTTCTCCTGCTCGCTCAGTTCGGCATTGAACGTATCGCGGTCCGTCTGTCTTGCTGCTGTCACGTCCTGATTGAACGTCAGGAAGTTTTTGACCGTCCGCAACCATTGATTGAACCACCCACCGGAATCATTACCGGAGTATCGGCCCATCTGATCTCCATTGCGGAAACTGTCCTCAATCTCCTGTTTCTTTTTCGGATAGTCCTTATAGACCTCTGTCTTACGCTTGGGCTCGACATAAAAAAAGAACCTGGAATCCTCCAAGTCCACCGCAGATGGATCGACCAGGCACCAACGACCGTTAACCTTCTTGATGCATAAGTTTCCGATGCCGTTGCGATAGTTTTTATCGAAGCCTGTATATGCGAATGCCGATCGATAGATAAGCGCCATACGCATGACGGACTGTGACTCATAGTCCCAATTGTTCGTGTCGTATGTGTTGTCTAGGATGTCGTTTAATCCCTTGGCGTGTGTCACATAGTCGGGATAATCAGACCGCACGAGAGCGCGGATACGGTTATTGGTGACGATTGGGACGACCGTCTCAACATACTCGAACAGGTCAGACGTCTTGAACGTTACCTCATCCTTGTCTCGCCAGTTAGCATAGGCTTTGTAGTTCCGGTCCATTTTCTGCTGAATCGGCTCCATAAACTTCTTTGCTTCGCCTAAGTCTCTTTTGAACCGGCTCTTTAGTTCGTCTGGCTCCTGCTGCTTTCTCTCTGCCACTAGATCACCCCTTCCATGTGCTTCTTGATGATTACTTGTGCCAATTGGTTGTAAACGTCCGCTAAACTGTAATGGTCCGGCCCATCATTTATCCATTGCGGTATTGCGTCGCCGATCCGATCAAACTTAAGATCCTTGTTATCGCTGTTCTGCGCTTTCGTCTCACCGCTTGTACCTACCTTCCGTTGTGCTTTCCAATGCCTGCATAGGCTCTCTGATCCGTTCTGCATGGCCGATAACGTAGACTCCATGTTGTCCATGTAAATCTTGCGCTCACCTGTGATATAGCCGTCTACAACGCGGTCAAAGAGGCGTGTACGATGCACGTTCACGATCCGCGTTTTGTAGTCTGTATCATAGAGTTCTTTGCGCTTGTCGTTATAATCAAAAACGCATCTCCAGACCTTTCCTGGAAATGCGCGTGTGAGCCTGGCTGTGATCTCAGGATAAGGCGCGTTATCGATTACGACCATGCTGATATTGTTCATTTTGAGGTAATTGTGTAGCGCGTCCTCACCCTGAATCTTAATGATATGGTCGATACCATCCTCAGTCCCTTTAACACAGTGGAAATGAGGGTTGTCGATCGTTCCGCCAACGTCTGCACCTAATACGCGATACTTGCCGGGATTCTTCATCACATAGCCATTATCGTCGTATTGCACGTTCTTGACGATGTTGGACGGGTCCAGACTGTTGCTGTTGCTTGCGTATGGCAGTCCGAGAAAGAAGTTGGCCCATACGTCCGGCAGGGTCAATTGATGCTCCCTTAGCAGCTTCTCAGCGCTAATCCATGGGGCCATCATTTGACTGATCCAATATCCGCTTATTCCGTGCTTGCTTGGGTATTTGCTGACCCATTCTTTTTCAGCAGTTCTTCGATCAAGAATAGATTCGCAAGCTCCACAGACAAACTCTTTTCGATCTTTGCAGACATGGTGTGTATTTCCTCCATCAAATCCTTCTGCCTCAAAAGTAATGTATGAAGCGTGATTGCACTTAGGGCACCAGTAGATATAATGCTTTTGATCTGAGAGTTGATAAGTGTAATCGACTCCGAAGCTTGGGAAAGTAGGATTGCTGAATTCCCACTCCGCTCCGTAACTGCTTGCTGTAATCCGTGATTTATAGGCGTTAAGGACATTTTGATTGCTCCTATCGAACTCGTCTTTGATCAGAATATCTGCTGTCTGCATGATCGATGCCGAACGACCGTATGTGCCCTTCGAGAATATGAATCCAACGTTGCCGCCGTCCAGCGTTCGGAATGCTTTGGTATGCAAGCTGTCTTCCGTCAGGAACTGCTTCATGCTTGGATTATTGTCGTATATGCGGTTCGTCTTGGCTTTGTTGAACTCTTCAACGTCACTATCGGTCGGAAGTGTGTATATGACGTTGTATCCGTACTTGATCGCCATGTACGCACTCTTGAATATGCTGATTGTGCTGAATCCTACCTGAGAGCACTTAAGCACGCTCAGCAGTTTAGATTCGTCACATAGTGGTTCAATCAAAAAAGAACGGTCATCGAATTCCATCGATACGCCGTTCTCGTTTGTGAATCCGTTTTGATCGATCCATTCATACGCGCTGTTCACGTTTCTTAGCGTGTCTTTGCGCTTCTGGTTCTCTGCTGCTATTTTAAGCGCCTGTATGACGCGTTTATCTGCGCTGTTAAGTAATGTGGCTAGGCTCATTCGCTCCCGCCTGCCTTTAATATGGCCTCGATCTGCTCAGGTGTGAATCCTGCACCGCTAGATAGTAGTTTAACGAGCGTCTTTAGATCCGCATCACCATCCGGCTTATCTCTCCACCCAAGTTGTTTAAGCGAAAATACAGCCATCGTAGGGTTTAATGTGCCTTTTAACGCGCCTCGTTCTAGCGCCGATTCCTTTTTTGATGCTGCTCTTTTTACGAGGTTCGCAAATTCTGCGTTATCGTAGAAATAGGACTTCCACAAACCGTGGCTTGCTGCGAACTCTGCAACGATTGGAACATCTTCCGTCTCAATGTACCGTTCGAATTCTTCGACGAGTTTGGCTTTATCCTGCTCGTCATATTTCGGCGGCCTGCCTCTCCTCGCCATAACCTCACCTCATTTCCAAATGGTCTGTTCTTGCCCTTTGCTCGCCTCACATGAGCACACAAACTTGATGCAGTTGTTGAAGATGGTTGTCTTTGTAATGCTGTCTTTGCTTCCGCAGCATGAACAGGATACGGTGTACTTCAAATCACCACCCCATTTGCACTAATTTCACCGATGTTTTGTATAGAGTTCGCTTTTATGGCCATTTATTTGCACTTTATAGCAATTCCTCGCCCTTTAACCAGTCCTTCAACGTCAGAAACTTGGTGTACTCAAGCGCTGCCAGTATCTCGCCATATGCCATATCATCATTGTTTTCAACCGTGAACACTCCGCTAACGACATCGTAGGTAATGACAAGTTTCTTTTCTACTGCAATACCGTCCATGTCATCCCCTCCTTACATCCTGTTTCTTTTCCATTGACCCCACCAAGCAGCTACTAGAATGAGTAGAAGAACAATGAATATTAGTACACCATTCATATCCGGCCCCCGTTTCACTGGGCTTATTCGGTCGAATCGATGGCGGCATTCGCCGCAATAACAAAATCAGTCTGTTCGATCATGCAGTCCTCGCACAATCCGCCGCCTTCAAGCTCTGTATGGCAATGCAAGCATTCGTTTTCGTTCATCCTGTTCACCCCTGCGCCAACAGTCCACCAACGATTGTCCCCATGATGATCGACATCACCGTTAGAAAATGATGTAGGTTGAATTTCATTGGCTTATTCCCCCTAAACATAAAGAAACAGCCCCATAAGGGACTGTCTCCTAGATCACGTCAACGCTGCTATCGTTACGGTTGGCGGTCTGGTTGCTTCGCTATTCGCTCCAGACGAGCTCCACGGGGTTCCCGTGCCGTCTCCAGTCGGGGGTTATTAACCGCGCTCCTCCGAACCGTGTGATCCATTTACTTCTTACCACGCATGGATGACCGCCGATTTAGGGCTCAGCGGCAAAGCCACAGTTCGGGCCTACTGCCGAGTCTTGCTCGGGTTCAGTCCAATTATGTTAAGCGCCGTTCGTTATAGGTCCGGGAATTTACCCGGCACATATTCGACGGTGGGGCGCTTATCACCATCATCAGGAGAAACGCGATAGCCTGGGGGCCAAGGTGCGTTTCTCCGTCAGGTTCATCCGGCATGGATAACCTAATATCATATTAGCACGGATGGATTGATTTTTTTTGTACTAAATTGCCTCATTTCGGCCGGTTCCAATCCCATCAAGCGTGGTTTTTATGCTCCCGTGATTTCGTTCTCCCAAACAAACATATGCGGATATTCCTTGATATCGTACGCGATTGATTTAGACGACGTTGGCCTACCCGAGCCGTGTATGGTCACTTCTTCGCCTTCCCATATGATCCTATCTCCGTCCTTGTATTTCGGCATCGGAATTGGCGCGTGGTTGTCATGTTGGTGCTGAAATGTCCAATCTTCCTTCACATCATTACCTCCTCCCAGGAGGGGGCGAAGCCCCTCGATTATCTAGCCGACCAGCGAACCATCCCGTCGAAGGAAGTAAAGCCTCCGGCGTCGACGATTGCTTGCAGCGCCTTCCGTCCGCCTATCGGAATATATGGCCCGGCGTCTTGCGCGAAGCCGACGAATGAACCGTCAGCCATCTTGAGCGCGTAACCTGTGGGCTTGATGTACCCGCCTCTCACCTGAAATGCAAGCGTTCCGTTCAGTTTTACGATTTCCATTTTCATCGCTCCCTTGTTCTTTATGTCTATACTATACATTCAATTGAATTCAATTACAAGTGTTTTTTTGAAATTAATTGAATTCAATTTTGTTTTTAGTTAGAATATACTTGAAAAGGAGTTGAAAGAATGGGTGGTAATCGTGGGTTGATTAACAGGAAGGCGATATCGAATTCCTTGCGTAAGGATCTCGCGGACAAGTTTGAGGAACTTCACCTAAACACAGACATACCAAAATCAAAGTTGCTAGACCAAGCTGTAACGCTGCTATTAGAAAAATACGGCCTCTCCGTTAAGGAGTAGGCCGCTTTTCTTAGCCAACATTCCGCATTCTTTTTAACCGGCTGCTGATCTTTGCGATCCAATCGTATGAGTAGCCGAGTTCGTCCGCAATCTTGGCTATTCGCTTACGCTCCACGTCTCGCATGTAGGCCACTCGGTATTCCAGCGTATCGAATTGGCTCATGCACTTTTCCATACTCTTTTTTGCATCAAGTTTCAAATCCAGGATGTCGTTCACATCTTCTAGTGCTTCTTCTACGGCATTGTATAGGCTCCACGTTTCTTCTATGGGCCGTTCGTTGCTTCCGCCCCCTGGCATACCGCTATAGCTCGCTACGAGCTTTGTACGCGGACCCGAGGCATATATCCGGCGTTTGATGATGCCCAATTCCTTATCCAATTCATCCTTGCGTATCATCAGGATCTCGATCTCATTGCAGAGGTCTTTGTATGTTCGATCCCAATCGAAGTTACTCATGCCGGATTCACCCCTTATTCTGGTTTTGATAAATACTTTCTTCCGCACCTCGGGCATTCACCTAAACCGTCAGTCAATTCAACTATTTCTTCATCATGCATATCTGGTCCAGCGTGTACGCATAAGACATGAGTGTATCCGTCCTCAATCTGCTCGACCTTCCCCATATTCCCTCCTTACCGAGAAGACGGCCGGTGTAGCCGCCTTCCCTGTAGTGATTGGATTATTGTTTGATAATCGTCCATTCGTCTTTGTTTTTTTCGTATTCCTCTTGCGTGATATACGTATATCCTTCTTCCGGGTACTCTGTGCAATATACTTTCAGCAAGTTTTCCATTTCGTTATCCTCCCTGTGGTTATTGGTGGTTAATTATTCAGCATTAAGCGCGTTGACGAGATGCTTGGGCCGATATAGTCGTCTTCGTCCTTGACTACTTCACAATGTTCGATGCAGATATTTCGTTCTTCGCCTTTCACTCGATAATCGCCGTATGAAAGCTTATCTTCGACCTCGAACACTTCACCGACTTTGTTCTCATACCAGAACGATCCTTGTCCGTATGTGATCCGTACTTTCATTACGCCGCCACGTCCTTTTCGTTGATCAGCTCAGCAACTACATCGGACAGCCTCTTGAATCCATCCTCCAAATCCTTCACCCGTGCTTCCAGGGATTCAGCTCCCCCCGTAGAACCCTCGCCATGTACGTCTCGTACAGCCTCGTCCGATGATCCGGAAACTCCCGTATCAGTTGTTTCTTGAAAGGAGCCACCTACTGCCGGGACTTTTACTTGGTCATCAGCCACTTGGGAAGAATCAGCTTCAACGCTCGTATTGTTGGGAGTATCAGTTTCTTGGCGAAATGTGGTGTCCGCCGTTTCTGGAACGTCTGCCGCTGTCCATTCTTCATTTACCGTTTGGCGTGGTACAAGCTCGAAAGATCCATCCGGCTTGGTGACTTTCATTACGCTTCCCCAGTCTTCCAGGGACTTGTAGAACTTCTTCACGGAATCAAGTGCTTGATTGATCTCTGTTGCTTCGTCCGCCGTCGTGTACACCTTCGGTTGAGCTTGGGTATTAGCGAATGCCTCAGATGCTTTGTACTCTTCAAGCTGCTCCTTCAGGCTTTCGTTTTCTTTCTGCGCTTCGACAAGTTGTTGAACTGCCGCGTCTCTTTTGCTTTCCGCATCCGTCCGTAGCTTCTTTTCATCAGCCAATTGCTGCTGATACGTATTCCGTTCTTGTTGCGTGGCTTCGAGTTGCGACTTAGCATCTGCTAGTTGCGCTTCCAGGTCCTTCTGCTTTGTCTCGTACTCATTGACTTGGATAGCTTGTTCAGAGTAAATACGTCTACGGTCCGCTCTGACGATTGCCTCAGCAAGCTTAATGACTTCAACCGGCAAATCTGTAAGGTCTACGCCGTCAACCGCAAAAGTGATAGCGTCCGATTCCACTTTCTCATCAACTTGTGCCTGAATTTGTTTTTGCTCGATATCGTACTGGATCTTAGCCGACTCTTCTTCAAGCTTAGTTGCTTCTGCATAGTTCCCCTTAGACCTCAAATCCTGAATATCTGCCTCTTTTTGCTTAAGCTTCGCTTGTAGTTGCTCGATTGTTTCCATGTTTACCCTCCAAATGTTCATAATCTTCCGAATGTTCACTTTTCTTTAATTATACTACATTTTTCGCCATTTTTCTATATTTATTGAGCAATCACCACCTTAAAGTGTGGTATGATAAATTATTTATGCACACCCATTTGGTCCATCCGGAGGACGCTTCGTGTATTTCTTATACTCCTCCTTCGTCGGTCGTTTCTTCCTGCTGCTCATTGGGATTACCTTCTCTACTCTATTTACTTTTCCGACCATGATCATCGCCCTCCAATATCGCTTTTATTGATTTCAATTGCTCAATTGTGAGTTGGTTAAGGTTTAGTTTCGAATCCAAGTAATAGATCAGGTCTTTCTTTTCGATTCCTTGTCTGATTTTGTCTGTTACGGGGTGGATGTGAAACGACGTCCATGAATCATATCTGCAAACCCCATTTTTAAACGTCTTCCCATCTGCCGTCTTGATTTGTCTAGTTGGCGTTATTTTTTCGATTGTCGTTATTATGTCTCCGTGAAATCTACTGTGGTACGTGACTTCATCGCCAACCTTTAGTCCTTGAAGCCAGTTCATATGTTCATCTCGGCCCAACATACTCATTTCCTATTCTCCTTCCTCAACTTCGACCTCTTAACGTCTGCTGCAATGCCACGTAACCACGCCGCCTTGTTCATATGCCTCTCTCGCTTTCTGTGAGCCTCATACGGCACTCATTTTGATAGATTGGTAGTTTTACCTGTCCAGACTACAGAATCGCTCTAAACGCCTCCTAGGCCCCTTGCCGTTGAAGTGTATCAATCAGCGTGTCCAACTCATTCTTTCGTTGCTTCAAACGTTCCAACTTTGGGCATATGACATTCGCCCATTCGATACGCCTCTGGATTTCGCTTCGTTCGGCTGTGTAGATTGAGAGAAGTTGTTGGTCGGTCATGAGACTTCCTCCAGATGAATCAGGATATACGGGTTCTTGCTGATTCCCCCACGCTTAATCCGCAGCTCTGGCACATGGTCAAAGTTGTCGTCCGGCAGAATACCCGCCTTAACCAATCCGTCTTGCAGCATCTTGGCGCTGGCCGCGTAATTATCCGGATCTCTTCTACGCTTATCCGGGAAGAAGAATTCATACGTGATACTCGCCGCTTTGATCGGCACGATTTTCTGCTCCTTGACGATGAACCACATGACTCGTTCCCATTCGGTCTTTTCTTTTGCGATGGTCTGGAAGTGCATTCGTCTAAGCTCGTTCTGAGTTGGCGGCAGGTTATTTACTTTGATCGTTTGGTTCACTTCTCATCACCTTCACTTTCGCATCAAGCGAATCATATTCGCGTAATATTTCCGTCGTATATTTCTTAAGAATTCCATAGACTTCTGCATAAGCATCCAATCGACCAGCCTCGAATGCCTGTTGAAATAACCCTTCAGACTTTTTCCTCTTAGATGTTTCATAGAGTTCGTTATTCATCCGCAATAAAATATCTCTCACTTCTCATCAACCCTCACTCTCTAGCTTGGCTAATAGTGCTGCTTTACAGATTGCTTCCTCTGGTGTTGAACATTTATGAACATGATGGTTGTAACAAAATACCGCGTGCCACCCTTCACCCCACGCGCTGAGTTCTCCGAGGTAATTCACAATGAATCCTTCAGGATCGAACTTCCCAACAATTTCCCAGGCTGCGGCTATGTCGGTCGATGGTTCCCACTGTTTATTCAGTCCATCGATGATGAATACTCCGTATTCACGGTTGGCAACCTCAAATCCCATCACATGCTCCGCAATAAGCGCATCGAGTTCTCTCCCCGGCTCCATAGCCAGGATAGCGGCGCGGTCTAGTTTACTCATCCCTGTTATCTCTCCTTTGCTGATAATGCATGGTTAAGAGTGCGAAGCACCCGTAGGTGCTGCTCTTTCTTATGCTGATCCGTTTCGTCTTCGAGCAGTGCGGTGATTCGTGATATAGCCCTCTGAATTTGGTTGTGGCCGTTCGATCTCGTCCTCATAGCGCATCACCCATCCTTTGAACCGGTATTTGAATGTGCCTGTTCCGGTGTCGCGGCCTTTGGCAATCGATGAATTGACGATGACACCGTTGCTTGTGTCATTTTGATCAGGCTCTTTCCAAAGGAATTCAACGATATCGGCCTCTTGCTCGATGTCCCCTGACTCCTTCAGGTGGTGGAGCTGCGGTTCCCCTTCGGCTCCTTCACGATTAAGTTGGGCCAGCAGAATGACGGGGCACTCCATTTCCTGCGCGATGTACTTGAATGTTTTCGCCACTTCCCCGACTACTTGCGCCCTGGTCATCCCGTTTTTAGCTGGAATGTTCATCCGCGTAAGGTAATCAACGAATATGGCTCCAACCTTCCCGGAATTTCGCTTGACCTGCCTTGCGACCGATCGGACATGTTCAACCGTGATTCCATGCGAGTCCTCAACCTTAAATGGATATTGACCGACTACCTTATGCGCCTTCATGATCGTGACCTTTTCGTCTGCGGTAAGGTTCTTCATGCGGATTTTTGCAAAGGAGATGCCGGTAAGGTTCGCCATGATCCTGTTTTTGAGTTGACTAAAGGTCATCTCTTGCGACCAAAACAAGATGTCTCCGCAATTCTGCTGTGCAATTTGATACGCCATTTGAAGCGCTTTTGCTGTCTTCCCGACAGATGGTCGGCCAGCCATGATATAGAGCCAGCCGCGTCCGATCCCTCCGAACTGTTCGTCAAACTGCGGGAAGCCGGTTTTTATCAGGTCATCATGGGTATTAAGGAATTGCTCATACTCTTCTGCAGTATCGTCGAACGTCCTCATGTTGCCCGTAGTCTTTGGCCTCAACTGGTTCACAAGGGAATCAACCGCCGCATAGCATTCTTCTGCCGTCTCGTAATCCCGTTCCCTAGCGACTTGTATAATGTCCTGCGCCAGCCTAACGCATTTCCGTTGCAACGAATGATTCATGACGATGTTCGCGTAGTGCACGGCATACCCGCCTGTTGGTGCAGCTCGTGATAGTTCGGATAGATAGCCAACGCCGCCAGCTTGTTCTAACTGCCCGCGACGGTTTAACGCGTCAACAACCGTCATAATCTCGATTGGCATTGATTTTCCGTGCATGTGCTTTAATGCCTTGAAGATTAAGGAGTGCCGCTCGGAAAAGAAGTCATCGTACGAAAGGATCTGAATAAGGTCGTCCATCTTTGTTGGATCGAAGAACACGGACGCTAAAACCTGCTGTTCGGCTTTAAGCGCCGTATCGTGATCAAAGATTGATAATTGGTCGTTCATTCGGACGCTCCCTTTCCATCTTCAACCGTTCTTCTTCTGAAAACTTTGGTGATGGTTTTTCCTTCTCAGTCCAAGGCTCGTCAACTCCATCTGATCGCCAATTCTTAAGAATGCCATTCACGAAGCTAAGGTTTCGTTTTCCGCGCCTTACAGAAACCTTCATCGCTTCGCAAACCCAACGTTCTCCGTAGTCATTAACAAGGTCATCCAAGTCATCACGAATGGATGAACTGAGTAGCCCAAACCCTTCCGATTCGTAGAAGTTATAGATATTTGGGAAAACGACGACGACAGGTACCTTTTCTTGTTGTTGTTTTTCTTCTTGTTCTTGTTCTTGTTCTTCTTTTTCCCCATACTCTGCCAAACCGGTTTGTCTGAGTATCGATAGGGTATCGATAGGGTATCCATACCGTTTACATAGTTGTCCAAACTCTTCAATAAAGGGTATATGCTTAACGGTTTCCAATTCTTTGACACAACAAGAGATAATCTTCGGGCTTTTCATATTGTTGTGCTTTGTCCAGTTGAGAAGGAAAATTTCTCTCGTCTCTTCGTTGTACTTGATCTTTTTGTATCCGATGAATTTATGAATGAGTTCGAATATGCGATCCGGAGATAACCCCGTTTCCATTTCGATAACCTTAAGCGGCAACTCATAAATACCGCATTGGGTAGTCTTACTATTGGTCATCAGGTACAAGTAGAAATACTTTTCCTCTGCTGGAAGCGTTAAGATAAACCCGTCTTGCCAATAGCTCACGTGAATCTGCCGATACTTTGCCACCCCATTTCCTCCTTCCCACCAAGAGGGGAGTTACCCCCTCCGCAATGTGTTGTCTAATGCTCTCCGCGATTTGTCGTAGATGATCCATAGGTTGAGATAGATCATGTCATTCATCTGCTTGTCCCTCCAGAGCGCCCAAACCTATAGCCATCTCTTTTGGTACTTCGACGACTCCCGAGCCGCCACACATTCTGCAAATCTCCTGCTCAGGATATCCGCTGTATGCGTGGGTGACTGTCCACCCGTCTCCTTCACAATCTAAGCAATCGACCTTTACCAACTCCGTCCCCGGGTTCATGGTCATTCTTGGCCTCCCTCGGACAAATTTGGAAGCTCGCCAGTTTCAACGAATGCATTCAGGATTGGAAGAAGTTCTTTAACCTGATCACGAGTCAGATGCATCCTTGTGTCCATTGCCACTCTTTTTGGCATCGGATATGGAACCCATCCCGTTCCACCTCCTAGCGTTTGATTTGCCATAATCCTTGGATTTGCTTCCGAACACCCAAACCAAATGGCGTCTTCCGTCGCAATCGACGACTTCTGTATGCTGCATTCAATTCCGTAAAAATCCTCGAAAATGATAATATCGAATCCACGATTGGTAACACCTTGTTTGATCTCCATGTTCCTTCTTCTCCCCTTAATTGGATAATGACCCTGTATCGGACTCTGGGATTTGATTTAAGCTGAGAGCAATTCCGGATTTTCGTGGATGTTGCCGATTATTTCTAACGCCTGTTTTCCCTCAAAATCCAAAGGCAATCCTTTTTCGTTGTCTTCTTCGATGAACCATGAGTTATGCAAAAACTTCACCGTTCCGCTTACTGACCATCCATTTTCGATTCCGACATCCATGTACCCATTGCCTTGAATCACGTATTCTTCATCACGCTTGGTTAGAGTTACGAAATCTCCCTCAAAAATCTCCTTGCCGTTGCGGTCTTGGAGGCCGGTATACTGACCGACCGTTTCAGGATCGACCTTCACCCAATATTCCGTGTTGAAGTATTCGCTGTCCCATTCAACAATAGGTCCGACAATGACGTCAGTCCCGATCAGATTTCCGTATACCCATTCGCCGGTATCGATATGACGGCCGCGAAATTTAATCTCCCTGCTCAATTTGGCTCTCTCCCTTCTCATAACGGGATAGGATGCGTCTTGCGAGATGCGGATCGACTAGACCTTGCGCGTATTGCGTCAACGCTTTTCGGTAATCGTCCCGTTCTTCCATCGTGCGAATTCCTACTCGTTGGAAAGAATCGCGTTCCTCTCGGATCCGTTCGTTCTCTTCTCGGGACTGTTGGAGTACTCGATTAAACGCCGCTGCTTGCTCCTCCACCGTATCTCCGAGTTCAACGCCAGTAAGCCGCACAAACTCATTGACTTCCTTTTCGATACGCAGAAGGATTTGATACTTTTCTTCATTTCGCTGTTCGAGTTGTTCGTTCTGTTGGAGGAGATAGCGGATATCGCCCATCAATTCGTGCAGCGTTCCAGCGTTGTACGGGATCACCCTTCCGGGCTTCGATTTCTCCCATAGAGCTTCTATCCTGTTATCAGGCATCGGAATCCTCCAATCCAGCAAGGCGCTCCAGTTCTGTCATCTCTACATAACCTTCGTCACGTCTTTCCGCTTGTTGAGTCGCAGCATATCTGATCATTCCCAACTTGTATTCCATGATCTTGCGGACTATCTCCTGCCGACTCTCCTCTACGCATACCACATCGGACATCGTGTTGATCTGCGATCCGTCTGCGTCTCCTACAATTGACGTGATCAATTCCGGCGCTATGCTGATTTGACCATTATTCGTTGTTAAAGTGATCATTCTCCATCCTCCTTCTGCTCACCGCTAGGGCAGAGGGCTTCAAGCTCATTCCAAACGGCGCGTAACTCCTTCACGATCTCATTGCTTACTGGAGTTCCCCACCGCTGCTGGTCAGCTATTCGCCGTCTAAAAACATCTGCTAGAGAGGGGATGGACGGGAGGGATTCGATCATCTTCTCCACGATTCCGTATGCCCCACGCAATTCAGGATTAATGGATTTTAAATGGGAAATTCCTTCAGATATCGCCTTACGGCATACAGCGTCACTCATGATTGGTGGCCTCCTCGATCTCATAGAACTCAATCGGCGCGTAATGACTGTATTTCTCGCTCCACCCAACGCTGATCTCAGTGCCAATCTTCGGATTCATGCGACCATGAACCTCTTCGAAGCGGACCTTCCACCCGTCCCAATCTTTGCCACTCTTACCCCTCTCATCTGCGATGATGGTAACAATGGCTTTATATAATGGTCTCTCGACCATCACATAACGCTTGCCGACTTGAATTTTATCTGCATTCAATCGCATATCCGATTTCTCCTTTTCGGGTAGTTAAAATAACGTTAACGTTTTCGCTTTCTCATTGATTGATTCGATCCATCTGTTTAATGCTTCCCGGCCGGGACAAACTGGAGAAGGACATTCCGGTCTTAGTTAACATCCGCCGCAGTCTTTGTCGTAGTGTTCTCGGCAAATGAACTTTGATTGGTCGGATAATTCCGTTTTATTGCCCATATTCTCTTTCCTCCGTCCCCATAAAATCGTAAAATGGATGTATCAACCAAATTGGTGGTGTTCAAGATGCAATATGAAGAAATAGAAACTTATAAAGAGCATTTAATTTTGCAATATGAATCTGAGTCTGGATATCGCGTCGATTTTGGCACTTTAAGATCAAAGGAAGTTGCTACCGTTGAAGAAGCTAGAGAATTGGTTGATTTCTACTTGTCTCCTGATGTAGGCGAGTAATCCCTTATTTGGGGGAGGGGATGTCCCTCCCTAAATGCTCTTTATTCGGCCTTCGCCTTCGGCTGGGTGGATTCGTTCGATTCGTAGGCGCTGTCGCGCAAAAGATCGTCTATCTGCTTGATTGCTGCTACGATGGGATAGATTTGCTGCGGGACAACGGCATTTCCGAGAGCCTTTATCCGCGCAGCTCGATTCTTGATTTCGTTCTTTATCCGAGGCGGCTCCCATTCATGTTGATTTTCCCCTCGTCCAGTTGGCCATCGATGTTGGTCCAATCTTTCGGAAACCCCATCAAGCATTCGACCCATTCGGGATTGAGCTGCCCTGATTGCTCCGATTGATTCGCTTTCCAGTTGAAAATATCCGTTCGAAGCGAACTCGTTTGTCCCCCCCCATGATTCCCTTGTGAATCCGACGCGCTCGGAGTGGCCCAAAATGATGACCCGGCTTCTCCTGTGTGGAGCACCGACAGCTGCAGCTGGAAGTACGATCGCTTCCCAGGAGTACGAGAGACTATCCAAGTCAGAAAGCACATCGTCGAGGCCCAAAGAGACGTGTCCAGCAACGTTCTCACCAACAAACCAACGGGGGCGGATCTCTTGTAATAGGCGCTTAACCTCAGGCCAGAGAGCGCGGTCATCTTCTTGGCCTTCTCGCTCCCCGGAGAGACTGTAAGGCTGGCAAGGATATCCGGCGGAAATAAGTCCAACTGTTTGAGTGTCGATTCCATCCGCATCTAACCTCTCTTTCGTAAGCGTACAAACGTCGTCATAAATGGGCACGTCAGGCCAATGCTTGCGGAGTACAGCTTGCGGGAACGGCTCTCTCTCGCAGAACGCAACCGTTTTGATGCCGGCCCATTCGCAAGCGAGGTCGATTCCCCCGATACCGCTGAATAGGCTGAGTGCGTTCATGTCTCCCACCCTCTAGGGGAATATCCCTGATATCCCCGGTATTGATGATTGCCTTAACTGAACAGTGATTTCACTTCTTGTTTGATGATTTCTTGCATCTTCTCATCGCTTGGAATCAGCTTTTTAGCGACTTCGTTGAGACGAGATTCCAGCTTGTCGAACAATTCGGTATCAACGAATTTACGCGCTTTTTCATGAATCCAAAGTTCTGCCCTTGTTTCTCTTCCAGATGATGCAGAATGTGCGTACCTTCCGGAAATCGTATTGTCCGACTTGGAATAATGGTAAACAGGTTCGTCCAGATAGTTCATGATGATCGCTTTGATAAACTTGTCGACTTCTCTCCGGCTTGTAAATCGATCGTGAGCAGAAAAGTGTTCGCGTCCGACAATGGCTGTTTCGAGATAAGAATCAACGATAGGGGCAACAATTCGCGTAATCTCTTGCCTGACCATTTCCTCCGCTTGCTGCTTGACCATTTTCCGAATTTCCTCAGAGGCTATATCAGAAATGACTTCTTTGAGGTAATAGCTTAATTCTTCACTTTCGATTCCAATATTTATGGATGCGTTCATATCCCATATCTCTCCCTTAGCGACTATGCGCCTTTATTGGACTTCCTTCGTTTTTGATGCTCTAACATCCATTCACGACCGGCTCTCGAATAATCGGCAAAGTTGTGGCAAGTGCCTGTATTCACTGACGGACCGCATAGCATGATAATGTCGTCTGCTGTTGTCTGTTCAAGGTGACGCCTCCTGACCGCGTGTGCGCCCTCTAGGCCCCATCTCTGCCCCGTTGGATCAATTGATCCGTCTTTGTATCCGCAGCGTTCACAGCGACCTCCAGCACGTTCATACGCTTCGTTGTAGACTTCGGGACGTACCCGGCCACGATCACGTAACCGGGGTGCGTTCCGTTTGTGATTGATCTTCTGTTCCTTTTTGATTTTCTTGTGTGATGGTTTGGGAACCGGTCGATATTCGAACATGGGATCACCTCAAAATGGCAAATCTTCTTCCATATCCGGTGCAAAGTATTCTTGGGCGACATAGTTGTTCAAAAGGTTAATGATTTCGCTTGCTTCCGATTTACTAAATTCCTTGATACTTTCTTTTCCTTTGCCGATTTCTTTGACTATCCGAATAAAATCTTGGTCCGGAACGTTCTTGTCGCTTTTAAGCTTATGAATGTACCTAACTTGCGCTTCCGATATACCACCTTGGCTTCCTGTAGCCGTCTGTGACGTGCTTTGCTGTTGTCCGCTATATTGTGTCTGCCTAGATTGTTGTGTGGCTTGTGCGGGCATATGAGGAGCGCTGGCGGCGTTGGCGTCGTCATCGTCTCCAAGGGATAAGGAGAGAGCGGCAGCATAACTGTACCGACGTGCATAAGTGATTGCGGATCCGGC
Organism: Cohnella zeiphila; assembly: GCF_014212055.1. Lineage (GTDB taxonomy): Bacteria > Bacillota > Bacilli > Paenibacillales > Paenibacillaceae > Cohnella > Cohnella zeiphila. Next base: position 77,786 of record NZ_JACJVO010000016.1, read on the forward strand.
CCCCTGCGGGTCCAATTTGGTGGGTTTAAGCGTAAGCGGTTCGGATTCGATCCACTCTCCGGATTCGTGCAGAATCATCGTTCTAACGGTAACCTTCTCCCCTTCTCCACCTGGGAACTGCATGACAGTCAATCCGTGTTTATGGAGAAGTGGTTTCGTCTCATCGATCATGTGGTCAAGCGATGTATATTGGGATTTGAAATGTGGATTGTTAGCGTCCTTACCGATCGATTTCACTTCTCCACTAAATGCCACGAGAGCTGCGGATATCTTGCCGATTGATTCCGACTTACTGCACATCTCCAATCACCTCGTAAGTTATCGATAAATAAACTGGTTTGTACATGGATGGATCAGACGGGCCGTAAAACCCATATATGAAGCTTTCGTATGCAGAAATATCATTAAATCGGGCGGCGGCTGATGGATTGTTGACCGGTTCAAGCTTAAGGTTTACGAATGCGCCGTCTACTCGTTGGAGGATAATTCGGCGCTTATTCTCCATCTATCAAAACCTCCGTTAGTTTGGTACAATCGACTTGAGCATTGTCACAATGGGTCCGTTGGCGCGGACTCTTTTTCTTTGTTCCTGTGTCAGTTGGTGTCACTTCCTTGTAGGGATTGGAGAGCGTCTTTTGCTATTCGAACGGCGATTTTGTAGTCCCACTTCACTTCAACGACCCGTTCCAATGCCTCTTTCATCTGTTTGCTCTGTTGTTGGAGAGTTCTTAATTCAGTAAAAATTTCATCCAAATCATTGATAAGTGCCGGTGAAGCGCCATCAAGGTAGAAAGATAACAATCTTGTCGTTCTCGCAATCTTTTCCTCACTCAACATTTCCCTTTGCCCCTCTCTTTGTTCAGCACTCTGACGAAATTGCGGAAGTAGACCCATCGTGCTCGTTTGTCTTTGCTGATTCTGGCGAGTTCGATATACAACGTGCGATCTGTCGGAATCATAGTCACTTCGTCACAATCATGGTCAGAAGTACGATGATTACTAGCAATTGAACGACGACACAGCACAGCATGAAATTCATGCTAGTTTTCCAATCCATTTAAGCTGCATCCTCCTTCGTATCTGGAATGATTGCCGGTTCAATCAGAAATTGTTCTTCTCGGTGTACTTCCCAATCGATCATCCAAGCTGTTGTAATGGTCTTGTCCGATTCGATTTCATCAGCGAGCCAACCGATGATTTTGGCGTGATTGCGGAGGTAATTTACGTATTCTTCGCGTCCCATTCAACATTCACTCCTTCGATAAATTTCCCGAGGATATCTAGAGTTTTGATGATTCCAATACAAACTCCGCGAGATCGTTGTGATTGATCATTTACATTTTCTTCGAAGAATTTCTTGAGCATATCCTCCATCGTCTGTTCTACTTCGTATCCGTTGACCAGGGCAGTAAGATACTCTTTTTTATTCTGTCTGTACCAATCGTAGATGGGCTGAAGCTTTGGAGCGTCCCATCGATTGTTTTCACAAACGGTTTGCATATACTCGATGTCGTACAGAATGTCGGGATTAGCATGCTTTTTTACCTTGTCCATTGCTTCCGCCACTTCACGCGGCAATTTCACCTTTTCCAATTCAAGCAACTCCCTTCGAATGGATTTCTTACTTTAGGCTTAGGCTGTCGGCGTGTTGTCATGGGATTGGGCCTCCTTAAGAAATTTTCCGATGATTTCGAGGTTATCCACCATTTCAATAGCACGAGATTTTATTGGGTATCTAAAGAAAATCATGTCATCATGCCCATTTGCTCGAACTAGCTTTTGGGCATCCTGCCAAACCGAAAATGCTCGTTGCCGTAATTCTCTGATCTGTTCGTCAATTTTTTCTTTTTCCATGGTTAATCCTCCATCACTTTTTATTCTCCGGAACATAAATCCCACTCGATAACGGCGGTTTCTGCTTCTTCTTTTTCTTAAATGGCCACACTTAGCCTACCTCCTCCAGGTCGTCGTATTTCTTGAGGTACTGAATCACGTGACCACGATCCACCCATACACGCTCGTCCCACTTGAGATAGGCGCAATCGTTCGTTACATCTTCACCGCATCCGCAGCCGCATTCGCCCAACTTGTGAGGATTATTTGCAGTTGGTTCGCGATAAGGAAGGAAGCCGAACCGATCGTGATTAGGAAGCTGTTCAGCTGGCTTTGCCATTGTCATCATCCTTTCTCCAAGCTTCTGTAAGGAAGTCTGCCTCTACTTCCTCCATATGCTTTTCGTAGTATTCAAGGGCTTTAAGCTTGTCCATGATGCCGTCAGCGGTTCTGATCATCTGGACGAAACGTCCGTGGTAGTAAGCGGATAGTTTGATGCCCATTGTTTAGGCTCCTTTCTGTTTCTCCATTGCTTTACTCTTTCTCTCAGCAGCTATGGCAAGAAGTCGGTTAACGTCTTTCTGTACGTCAGGGTGTAAGTCTCTTGTGCTGAGTTTCATGGTTGGCCTCCTTATTTGAAGTTTGCTTTTGCTATTTTTGCGATCTCGATTATGTCGTGAATTGATCCTTTTACATCGATCCGTGGGTAGTTAAAATCGTCATTCCTAGCCCACTCAATAAAAGCTGTGTATTCCATTTCTTTTTCTGGCTGTTCTGAATTCAATTCAATTAATTCGAATCTAGAATCTCCCTCTTGTGGATTTGTGACGATATACAGGATAGAATTCGTCCTGCAAACGAACATTGATTTTCCGATTGCAAAGAATCCATTTTCGATTAAACGACCTTCTGTTATTCCTTCTTGATAAGAAAATTCGCGTTCTTTCATTTTCTATCAATCCCTTCGTTTGTTTTTTAAGCAGATTTCGTATCTTCAAGCCCACGGATAGATTGCGGACGCCATTCGTCTATGAATTCAATTGCCTTGTCATACAAAACTGCTGGTGTGTCGTGATAAGTTGTGACTCCGAAGGCTTGCCAATAGTCCATCCATAGATGGCGGATCGTTCCGCGGTAATCATTTTTGTAGGCATCCGAGTCCTTCCCGCCAAGGATTTTGGTAACATGTGATTCTGCTCTCTTTTTCAAATTTAGGCGCTTGCGTGATTCGCAAACCATGTTCATTTCAAGAGTTCCGACACGGGACTTGAGGTCTTGCACATCTGGAATTACTACTTCAAGTGCCGAAAGAATTTTGTCTAGACGATGATCGACTAAAGATTTTGTTGACATTGAAATCATCCCTTCTATCCGACCGATCTAACGGCGGTCATTTGTTTTATTTTGTTAAAAAATGATTGGACTTCTTGGCTGTACTGCATCTGAAAGGCTTCAATAATTTGCGCCGCTTCTCTTTCTCCGTTGCTTAAAGAAAGTGAATATATAATTGCTTCTGCATAAAGTCCGTGATTCTGGAGAAGTTCCTTGCAGCCTTTACGAAGTTCTTTATTAATAGATGAATTCTTATCTTCCTTGGACAATCTCGACTCGTATTCTGCTCTCTGTTCGATCAGACCCCTTTGCAATTTCACATTTTCATTCCTTAATTGTTGAGCCTCGTTAGCCTGCGACCGTAACTCCTCATAATCACTAGGCGCAACAGTTTTGGTCTGAATTATGGGTGGTTGGTTCTTTGCTTGATTCCATAGTTTCTCGAAGTGGTGAGCGCTATGCTTTGCCTGTTCTGCTCGCTTATCGGATTCTTCTTTGGCACGCTCGACTTCTTGAAGTGCTTTCTTTACCTCTCGCAGTTCCTTCACGGTCATTTCATCAACTGTCTTCTGTTCACCGGTTGAAGGAACGGTGTGTGCTTCTTCGATGAAACCTTGCCGATCAACCGATTCCGGTAGCGATAGCATTTCGAAAATCTTCCCTGTTGGTAAATCGTACGACGTCGTACGGTTTCCGAATTGTTCATATGCCTGCACCATTCTTGTTGCTGTCTGTGGAGTAACATCAACGGATTTTAGCCATTCGTACCATTGTCCATGTGCTAGGTCGTTATCTTTTACATGCTTAAGCCGTTTGCCAATCTCGAATACAGCTTGTCCAGCGACTTGCTTGTAACTATTGATCTCTGCCGTGATTTCAACCAGATCGTCAGATAACACAATTTGACTCATGGTCATCATCCTTAAAGGTGTTTTAATTAAGTTGTCGAAATTGTTATGCTGACTGTTCAACATGTGTAACATGATGATCAAAAAAAATTTCGCGTTCGTCTCGTTTTAGTGCATCAGCGATTCTGAACATAAGCGATCCGCTAATACTTTTGCGAGACTTGTTTTCAATAGCGTGGATGGTTTGCCGACTTGTCTTTGCTCGTCTTGCTAGTTCTGCTATTGGCATTCCAATGTCCAATCTAATCTCTCGCAACTTGTTATCCATGTGTAACACCTCCTTGATTGGATAGTAGCACATGGTTGTCAAAGGTGTCAAGTATGATTAACGTATCCCGTGTTTTTTTCTTGTGTAACATAGTGTAATGTATGGTTGACGAGGAGGAAAAACATTGTCTGAGATAAATGATCTGATAAGGAAAATAAGAGGTAAGGATTCGTTAAGAAAGGCAAATGATAAAACGGGAATCAGCTACACTTACTGGAGTATTCTCGAAAAAGGAGTGGATCCGAGGACACACGCACCTATTAGTCCAACCCCTGATACATTGAGGGCTATTTCAAAAGGTTACAACTACCCATATGAAGAACTAATGAAGGTTGCTGGATACTTAGATGAAGACAAAGAAGAGAGCGAATCTACGCTCCCTAAAAGTAAAATAGATGAAATTGTGAAACGAGTAGAAAGAAAACTAAATGTTACTTTATCTGATGACCCCCTCATCATGGAAAGTTTGGAGAACTATCTAACGACTCTTGCCAACGTCATTAAAAACAAAAAATAATGATTCTCTAACTTCTTGCTGAATCAATCTCGCAAGCTCAGACTCAGAAATGCACAGATTCTTTTTCTCGATGATCAGTCTTGCCAGTTCAATTAACTCAGCCTCCATTCGCTCAGCTCCCTTATCATGATGCAGCCGCTTTTGCCATTATGGTAAACATGATATCATGCGACTGGATGGATGGGAATATACGTTCGGGTTTTGAGGTAAAAAAAATATTATATGTGGGTGGCTTCGTCATGATCTCAGCCGAGATTGTACGATGCCGAATCCCCGAATTACTTTATCGTAAGAGAAAGTCGCAAGTTTGGCTGGCAGAGAAAACCGGAATATCAAAGCAAAGAATATCTGCATATATTCATTTGCGTGTGATCATGACCATTCCGGTGTCTGCAATCATCGCGGAAGCATTAAACTGCAAACTGGACGACCTATACGAAATTAAAGTTTCGGGGATAGGCAGGGAGTAGGAAACTACTCTTGGCCACAAGTAACGTCCCTACGTTACAATCTTACATGATGTGTACTGTTAATAATAGGCTCATTTGATATCGGTTTCAATAATGAATAAAATTAAAACTTGAAAACATGTCAATTGAACTATAAATTAGTCGTATATAGTCGGAATGAATCACAGCAACTCCCCCAGCCGATGGGGAAAGTATAAGGTGTATTTAGATGCGAGGCATACGTTGGATTGTTGGAATACCGATTGGATATTATGTCTACTATTTAATCATGAAGATTAATGTTGATTTTGTAAGATGGGGCGTTAAGATTGTACCTTATGAAACATTCTGGTCAATCGAAGGATTAATAGCTAATACATTTGTTGCAATTTATTTTGCGATTGCCGTTGCATACTTCATATTACCAAGAGATCAGTTTGCAATTATCAATAATTTGAAGGTAAAAGTTCTCTATTATGCAATAAGTCTTTGGTCTGTGCTACAACTTATATTTCTTGGCGTATCTGTACATGATTTATTCAAAAACCCGTACAATGGAATTGTTTATCAGATCTTATATCCAATACTTGCTCTCATGTCTATGTGGTGGTATCACAAAGGAATTGCTTTAATTGACTTTAAATATAATCAACCGGCTAGAGATTATTTGGAAATGCAACAAAAAATAAATGATAATCCAGACATTATTGAAATGGATCGTTAACCCCCCACTCGGGGGTTTTCTTATTTCTCTCATTCCTTATACAATGACATTGAGGTGATATCATGCGCGTTGCCTGTTATTTACGCGTCAGTACATTAGATCAGGTTCAAGGCTATTCGCTGGACATGCAGCGAGAGCGCCTAGAAGCCTACTGTAAGGCTCAGGGATGGGACGACTCTACTTTCTACATGGACGACGGCGAAACCGCTACAAACCTAAATAGGCCAGGTATGCGTCGTATGATTCGTCATATCGAGGAAAAGAAAATAGATGCCGTTATCGTGTTGAAGCTTGACCGGCTTTCGCGGAAGCAAAAAGATGTCCTTTATCTGCTGGAAGATGTATTCGAAAAGCACGGCGTGTCTTTCGTTTCGGCAACAGAACCGTTCAATACCGGTACGCCTTTGGGAAAGGCGATGATCGGCGTTCTGGCGGTCTTTGCACAGCTCGAACGGGATATGATTGTGGAACGTACGGTAGGCGGAAAATTGCAGCGTATACGCGGCGGTAAGTGGCATGGAGGGCATGCGCCATTTGGCTACACATGGCACGAATCTGGAGACTTTTTAGAGATGGTCCCCGACGAGGCCGAAACGGTAAGAGAAGTATTCGAACGGTTTCTTGATGGCGAATCTTACAGTCAACTTGGCAAATGGGCTCAGGAGAGGCACCCAACCCATACATTCGACGCCAGCGTCATTAAGCGGCTCCTATGCCGTCCTGCTTATGCTGGCAAGATGCTTTATTCTGGTACGATGTACGAAAGCACAACCGAACCGATCCTTGATGCGGAGACATGGAAAAAATCACAAGTTGAGATACAGCGCAGGAACGACGGACTTCCGCCGCGCGGCGAATATTTGCTTACTGGACTTTGCCGATGTGCACTATGCGGATCGTCCGTTGTCCATGAGACAAAACAATATAAGCATAAGAGTAACGGCAGACTTTATTACAAAGACTATATTTGCTGTAAAAATCAAAAGTTCAAGCCGTATAGTTGTAATATGGGATATCATCAACGCGTGAAGGTAGAAGACTATGTTATCAACATGATTAAGAACATGTCCACACATATGGATGATATTAAAAATGAAAGTGTTGATAATAAGCAGGACAATTCAGACATTATTGCGGCACTTGAGGCGCGGATCAATGTGGCGGAAACAGGACTCGAAAACTTAATGGAAGCCATTCAAATCGGTGCGGTAAAAGCCTCTGCCGTTGCGAAACGGATTAAGGATCTGGAAGAGGAAAAGGAATCTGCGGAAAAACTCATGGAAGAATTTAAGGATAGCGAAGCTGCGGCCACAACTGAAACTGTGGATGTATCATTAATCCAGGAAATTGGGGACGCTTGGGACGAATGGAGCGAAGAAGAACAGAAAATCATGTTGCGGAAGATCGTGCTTTCGATCAAGATTCACTCTAGAGGCACGAATCCGGAAATCACATTTAATACTTATCCGACACCGATCACTCTATAAATTATCCCCATAATTTGATTCTGACTTCGGCGATCGTCAGATCGAACGCTTGCCTGGCGGCCGCCAGCAGCCGTTCAATCTGCTCCGGCTCGTAATACTCCGCCTGGTCGCGCGACAGATTGCCGAACAGGACGTGTACTCCGTTCAGCCGGGAGGGAGCAAACGCATACCCCCGCAGCTTCTCTCCCGTCAGCGTGCCGGCCTTCAACTCCGGCCGAAGCCCGTCCAGCGTTACCTCCGGCCGATCGATGCCCAAGTAGAGATGCGTCTTGGCGCTTTTCAAATTCAAGCACAGAAATCCGACTCGCTTGCCGGTGACGGTGGCGATCCGAAACGCAGTTCCGAAAGCGGCGACCGACGTGCCGATATTCGGCGTCGAACCCGCGAACACGGCCAAGCCTCCCGTTTCGTGCCTCATGATCCCGCCTCCTTCCCATCCATGCCGGGAGCGGAAGACGCGAAAGCGATCACGAGTTTCCCGTTCCCGTCCTTGCAAGCGGCATCCATCTCCAGCCACTGCCGCTCCGTCAGATTCAAGTTTACGGCGTCGATGTTGCCGTTGGCGTCCCGGCGCGAAGCGTACATCTTTTCCTTGTCGCCGGATGCCATCGACAGCACGCTCGGATTGGACGGGTCGTCGATCTCCGTATTCGCCGCCGTCTTGACGGCGGCGACGATGACCGGCTCGGCGTACAGCCTGCGGGAGCCTTCCGCCTCCGAGGACAAGTAAACGACGACCCAGTCTCCGGCGCGAATGCCGTTGGACACCGACTTGATATAGTCGCGGGGAACCTGAAACGTCTCTTCCCCTTCCTTCGGCAGCAGCGGGTACATGGACACCTTCCAGTCCAGCAGCGGCTCTCCGGTCCCGAGCGGCGCGAACGTCTGCATGCCGTCCGCGTCGGACGGCCGTGACAACATGTCCTCCTTCAGCGAACTTCTCGGAATGAGCGCCGTCGTCAGCATGCTCTTGTCCAGAACGGTCCCCGCCGGGATGAACTGCTTCGGAACGACGACCGGCACCTTCTCCTCCAAGCGGATATGCCGGAGCTGCAGCCAATAAATGCCGTAGACGAGCAATCCCGACAACAAGGCGGCTGCTAAACTGATCGCCATCTGCCGTCTGCGATTCACGGTCTCGCCTCCTTTTTCGGAATCAAAATAAAAAAAAACGCAAGCGAGAGAGCCGTTAGCTCTCAATCGCCTGCGTTCTTCGCAGCCGTAGCCATATATAATAGATTCGATAGAGTTAATACTAGCAGATCTGGATGGTTGTGTAAAGCGTTATTTGGCACGGACGTATGGATTGTCCCGCTTCTCCTCGCCGATCGTCGTCTCGGGACCGTGTCCCGGCAGGACGAGTACTTCGTCCGGCAGGACGTACAGCTTCTCCCGGATCGAACGCGCGAGCGCGGCTCCGTCCCCTCCCGGAAGGTCGGTTCTCCCGACGGAGCGCCGGAACAAGGCGTCCCCGGCGAACAAAAGATCGCCGCAAAGCAAGCTGACGCTGCCTGGGGAATGACCGGGCGTGTGGAGCACCTCGAACGTCTCTCCAAGCAGTTCCAGCTTCTGGCCGTCCGTCCAGCCCCTATCCGGCGGATCCGAGCTGACGGGGGCCGTGACGTCCGACCAGCGGGCGGAACCGTTCTTGACCGGATCGGTCAGCCAATCCTTTTCCAACGCGTGCAAATATACCGGGCACCCGAAGCGCTTGCGAAGCTCCGCAACGCCCCCGATATGGTCGAAATGGGCGTGGGTGAGCAGGATCGCCTCGACCTTCAGCCCCTCCAGACGCCGCAAAAGCGCCGGATCCGGCGTGCCGGGGTCGATAACCGCCGCTTTCGTCCGGGTTTTATCGACCAGAACGTATGCATTGGTCTGAAGCGGGCCGAGCTCGAATCGTTGAAAAGTCAGCATGCGCTCTCCTTACACCCGCGAAATCAGATCTTGAAGCTCCTGCAGAACGGCCGGCGTATAGTTCGACGCCTCGCCGTACCGGCGCTTCATCTCTTCGCGCGCCGCCGAAAGGTTCTCTTGGTAGGACGGCGCCTCCCGGTCGGGATTGGCCTCTTTGAAGGCGATCATCACTTCCTGGACCTGGCTTGGGCGCGGGCCCCATTTGCCCAGTACCGCGCCGCCGGTATCGACGATCAGCACGATCGGAATGGAACGGCCGCCCAGCGTCAGGAACCGGTCGATCAAGTCGTAATGCTGCTCGATGATCATCACTTCCGTCGGGACGCCTCCCGCTTCCAGCGCGCGGAACGCGATCGGTACGCTGCGAAGCGCGTCGCCGCACCAATCCGCCGTAATGATCATGGCGCGCAGATCGTCGCGATTGTTGAGCGATTCGAAATACTCGCGCGTCTCGTCGTCCGGCCAAGCGAAATCGTCGTAATTTTGGCGGAACGCGTCCTTGTTTTTCTCCATCCCGTCCATGAACTGCTGCGGCGAAATGCCCTTGTTCAGCTTGTCCGCTACTTGCTGGCTCATCGCGAAATCCCTCTTTTCTCGTTCTAGTTCGCTTCAACCTCCATTGTAGCAGATTCCACCGGCGGCCGCAGCGGGGCGGGCAGGAGCCCTTGCGACGTTTGGCGACGCGAGGCTGCGGCGATGCCACCTTTGCAGGCTGCAGCTTTAACCGCTTCGTCGCAGGAGCGCAACCGGATTGCGCACGCAGAGCCGAACGTTGCGGCTTTCAACAAGAAAATCAACCCTAAAGTTTAACAGAGCCAAAAAATGAAAAAGCTGATCCTGAGTCCATGCAAAGAATCAGTCTTTCATCCAACATCCATTATTCTTACTTAGATAATCTTTTGAAAAAGGACGGGTACTTCTGCAGCAGCTCTTCCTTCTCAAAGATGACTCTGCTCAGATGCTCTGACATTGCATGCTCCGCAGCGTCCGGATCTTTTTCCTTGATGGCGCGGGTGATCGCGCGATGCTCCGACAAGATGATCTCCCAATCGTAATTCACGGCCAGCCGCAGAAAGCGCATCCTGTTGTAGTGCGTGTTCAGTTGCTGCAGCATCCCCCAGGTCCTCGTCTTGCCGCAGCCGACGACGATCGTTTTGTGAAATTCCTCGTCCAATTCGAACAACCGCTCGAAGTTTTTCTCTTCGACGCACAGTTCCTGCAGCGAGATCAGATTTTGCAGCTGCAGCACTTGTTCCGAGCTTAGCAGCTGGCACGCTTGCCTCACGATTGCCTTCTCCAGATTCTCGCGCACAAACCGCGACTCTTCCACCAGCTCCAGATCGATCAATGAGATGAAAGAGCCTTTCTGGGGAATCGTCTCGATCAGCTCCTCCTGCGAGAGCTTGACCAGCGATTCGCGAATCGGCGTCCTGCTGACCTGAAGCATCTCGATGACGTCTTTCTCCGAGATGAAGCGGCCTGGCTCCAGCTTCAGTTCCATAATTTCCCTTTTGAGGGTGTCGTAGACGTAGTCCCGAATCAGCCCTTTCGAATCTCGTGCAGCGTCCAGCCTTTTGTTCATTGTTTCGTCTCTCCTCCGGCAGCACAAGTAATACTAGTATAACAAAGCGTTGGCAAAGTTCAAAGAACCGTCCGGTCGGAACTTCGACATTACCCCCGTTATAAGAGCATCCTCCCTCCTGCTTATTTAATGGAACCGGTTCCCCGAAAAACGGGGAACCGGCTGACGTTTCAGCATGAACTTATTCGGGGATATTCGTAAAATTCCTCGTACGCTTTACGATTAGCCGCTATGCCGCCCATATCCATCATTCCTTGAGCAAGAAGCCTTATTATTGGCTATTCTGAGCCTTGTAATTCTTAACATACTCGTCTTGAACCTCCTGGCCCCCCTGATCCATATATTGTTGAACCAATGTTTTGTACAACTTATCCAAATCGGCAGGTTTGGAAACGATTAGCTTCGCAAGCATTTGTGCCGAAAGGTTCGTAAGCGCAGAGTTGTATTTCGCATCAGCCGTATTCGGCGACGAATAGTAATATAGAGAATAATAGTCCGTCATCCCGACTTTCAACGCATTCTCCACTTCCTTCTCAAAGCCGGGGTACCCGGCAGATATGGCTGCGGCATTCTTCTGCGGATCCCCAAGTTCGATGCCGTTCGAAAGCAAATCATAGTCAAGGTTGTTGGCAACCGTCATCATCTTCTCGCCCGAATTCGTCGTTCCTGTCTGTTTAGGAACACCGTTCACCATGTTGTAGTCCACGCCTTCCTCCCCGTTCTGGAGGAAGAGGGTTACCTTGGAATCGGCCATCCAGTTGAGGTACTGGACGGCAAGATCAACATTCTTGCTTGATTTCGGCATAATGATATACATGCCATTCGGGCTGTATCCGTTCTTGGGATGCTTGCCCGCGTCATTCTGCCATGGATCGATAGGAATGAGCTCGGCGCCAGGAACATTCTTCTTAAGGTTGGTTAAGGTTCCGGGAGCCGTTCGATACGGACCATCCCAGTTGGTAATGAACGCCCCGACTTTGCCATTGGAAACATCGGCATCGAGCATCTTGCCGTCCTTGTCAATGGCGAAATTCGGACTAATCAAGCCTGCATTGTACATCTTGTTCATATACTGAACAGCTTTGTCGTATCCCGGAAGATTCCAGTTGGACATCCAGATTGGTTGCGCCTGGAAGGTGGCAAACTGTTCTTCAGTCAGATTGGATGGTTTGAAGGCCTCCGGTATATAGCCCAGCCCGGGATACGGAGGTTGCAAAGAATATCCAAAAGGAATAACGCCGCTAACATTTCCAGGATTCTTCTCCTTGAAGGCAACCATGGTGTCATAGAACTGATCCGGCGTAGTAGGAACAGGAAGGCCCAGTTTATCGAGCCAGTCTTTTCGGATAAACGTATTGTCGCCAGCGAGCACAGTCCTCTTGCCCGGTATTGCATACTGCTTGCCATTAAATTTGCCGTACTTAAGCACATCATCGCCGAGATAGTTGGTAAGAGTAGCTCCGTACTGCTGGAGAACCGAATCAAGCTCTGCCAAACCGCCCTGCTGTACATAATTGTAAACCACGCCCTGGTTGTAGGTGAAGACAATGTCAGGCGCCTGGCCTGCTGCCATCAATACGTTCAGCTTGTCCACTTCCTGGGCTCTGGGAACCGGAACGAAGTTTACGGTGACATTGAACTGCTTCCCGAAGTTATCGTTGACATACTTGGTCCAGAAGTTATTGTTCAAATCCGGCTGTCCGGGTTTACCCCGGTCGAATACTTCGACCGTCAGGGTTCGATGCTCTTTCGGAGCGCTTGCCGTATCGTTTGTTGTCCCGCTTGCTGTCCCGCCTGGCGTGTCGCTTGCCGAACCGTTTGACGATTTGCTCTGACAAGCGGCCAGTGCCGATGCAATTGTTAGCGCTACCAAGAGGATACTAGTCAATTTGAGTGCCTTTGTCTTCAAGAAAGACCACTCCTTTTTCAATGGGATACTTGGAAAATTTACAATTGTTTATATAAATTCGTGAACGGGATGAAATCATCCGATTCGCGCATCTATATCAACCTTTGACAGAACCGATCATGATGCCGGATACAAAGTATCTCTGGAGCCAAGGATAGGCCAGAAGAATCGGAACCGTGCCAAACATGATGCTGGCCGCTTTCAATGCCTCCGAAGGCAGATTGACATTGATATTCTCCCCGGCCATTTGCTGCGAAACGTTGATCACGTTGTAAAGTTTAAGCTGTATCGTGTACAAATCCTGGTCTGTAATGTAGAAGAGAGCATCCTGAAAATAATTCCATCTGAATACGGCATACAATAAGCTGATCGTGGCAAGCGCCGGCTTGGAAAGAGGCAGCACGATCTTCAGCAGAATCTGCAGGTCGTTGCATCCGTCGAGATAAGCGGCTTCCTCCAGGCTGTCGGGCAGGTTCTGGAAGAATGATTTCAGAATGATCATATAGTAAACGCTCATCATTCCCGGAAGAATCAGCGCCCACGGCGTGTTCAAAAGATTCAGATTCTTTACGTTCAAATAATCCGGAATCAGTCCGCCGCTGAAATACATGGTGAATAGCATGACGAGCAATAAAAAGTTTCTGCCCTTTAACCTTTTTTTCGTCAGCGGGTACGCCGACAATATGGTAACGGTCAGAGCTATGAACACAAATACAACCGCCAGAACCACCGTATAGAACAACGAGTACAACATACCGGAATCCCCGAAAACAACCTTATAGGCTTCTATATTGAAGTCTATTGGATAGATGGTAACGGCCTGGGACACAATTGCCCTATTCGAGCTGAGCGATTGCGAAAGAATATAAAGAAAAGGAGCAAGGCATACAAAAACAGCAATTAAAACAATGAACGCCAATGAATAGTCGACTATTCTGTTTTTTAATCTCAGAGACATGGACAGCGCCTCCTTACCAAATGCCATTATCCCCTAATTTGCGGGATATGAAATTGGAAGTTAACAGGAATATCAAGCATATAACCGACTGGAACAAACCGACAGCCGCACCGACCGAAAAATTTGCAGATTGAATGCCTACACGATAAACATAGGTGCTGATAACGTCGCCAAAATCCATAACAAGGTTGTTTTGAACGTTGAACGGGCGGTCGAAGTTAATCGCCATTATATTGCCAAGCTGCAGGATCAGAAGAATCACAATGGTCGGTCTGATCCCCGGCAACGTAACATACCAAATTTTCCCCAACCTTCCCGAACCGTCTACATCGGCCGCTTCATACAATTGCCTGTCAATTCCCGTCATCGCCGCAAGATACAAAATCGTTCCCCATCCCGCGTTCTGCCATACTCCGATGAAAGCATAAGTAGCAACCCAAGCATATTTGTTCGTCAGGAATGGCAACGGTTCGCCGCCCATATGGGTGATCAAGGAGTTTATCATGCCTGTGGGCGAAAGCAACTGGGCAACAATGCCGCCGATAATAACCCAGGAAAGAAAATGCGGTAGATACAGGATCGTCTGGCTTACCTTTTTAAACTTGGTCCATATCAACTCGTTGATTAACAGAGCCAATAGGATCGGCGCCGGAAATCCCACAATCAAATCCAAACCGTTCAGTACCAATGTGTTTCTGACAACCTGATAGAATTGCAGCGATGAAAAAATTTGCTTAAAAGTTGCAAAATCATTCCACGGACTCTTGCCGGCTCCCTGGAAGATGTTGTAGTCCTTAAAAGCGATCTGTATGCCATACATAGGGGCATATTTAAATAACACGATATACGCAACAGGGATACACAACATAAGGTAAAGCAAAAAATCGCGCTTGATATAGTACTCGAATCCCTTCTTTCTTTTCAACGGATTTTCAATGGTCTTCCTTTTTTCCAGAGCAGCGCTGTTATTCATTGCTTTCATCAGCCACAACCCCTTACTCCTCAAATAAAATCAACATCCCCTCTCTGAAAGCGCTGTCAAATTTAAAGCCGCTTCCCAGATTCATGACAGCGCATTCATAATAACGCAAAAATAATAGACATCACCTTCTCAAATCCTAGCATTACAGGTGCAGTACTCCGGACAACGAACATTCACATGGTAATAGAAGAATTATTAGGATCACTTGTATGACTAGTTCAATTATAATGATCCACTGGAAGAATTGTCAATGCCATAAGCAAAAAACAGCACGAGAAACAGAGAAGAAGCCCGATGAAAAACAAAACGCCCGCTCGTCGGCAGGCGCTGGTTCGATTGTGCAGGAGCCGGTTCCTTAAACCGACTTGCTGCGGCGGCGAATGAACTGATACATGAAGTAAACGACAAGCAACGCGAGCGCGATCAGTATGGCCGGCTGCACGTACGGCGCGGCTTTCTCGTCGATATTCTCCCACTGGGAACCGAGCGTCTTGCCAAGCCAGATAAACAGGATCGACCAAGGCAGGGAGGCGGCCACCGTCAGAATCGTGAATTTGGTCAGGTTCATCCGCGCGATGCCGGCCGGAATGGACACGACCTGGCGCATGACCGGAACGAATCGCCCGGTAAACACGATGATCGGGCCGTATTTGTCGAACCATTTTTCCGCGAGATCGATATGCTTCGGCTTTAAATGCAGAAATTTTCCAAATTTATCCAGAAAAGGCCGCCCGCCGTAGCGCCCGATCGCATACAGCAGCCATTGCTGCAAAATGGCGCCAATCGTACCGCACAAAACGGCAACCCAAAAGTTGATATCGCCCTTTGATACCAGGTACCCGCCGTAAGCGAGAACGACTTCGCTCGGGATCACCTCGATCGCGAGCCCGATAATGATTCCGAAATAGCCCAGGCTCTCAATCCAACTTAACAGCTGGCTCAGCCACTCGTGCAGCGTATCCATCATCCTCGCTCTCCCACTCCCCGTTCTTTTTTGTAACTATATTTGGCCCCTGCGAATGGCAAGCCTATTCTATCATAAGGGGGCGGACGCCGCGATTGCAAATCTGCCGGAAAAGGCTTGTCATGAGCGGACGGGCCCCGGCATACATTCTTAATGGACAAGAAAACGCTAAGAGGAGAGCAGGCCATGAACAGAGTCTTTTTTATCAGCAAAAGAAGGCTGCAATGGTATTTGATTCTGGCGGTGGCGGTCGTATTGGTCGGTGCATATGTCGGCTGGCAGCAGTCGAAACCCGCTTTGGCCCCGATCGGGGGCGGGCCTCAGGTCCAGCAAGTGAAGACCGTCGAGTTCAACATGACGGACTCGAGCGGCAAACAACAGGAGGGTTACCGTTTCGATCCGGGAACCATCGTCGTGCAAAAAGGGGTAGAAGTCGAACTGCGGTTAAGCGGCGTCAATGGGGAGTCTCACCCTTTCGAGATTCAGGGGCTGGGCGTTTCCGGCGAAATCGCCAAGGGCAAAACGACGATCGTCAAATTCACTCCGAAGCAAGCCGGCACTTACCCGATCATCTGCACGACGCATACCGATCCGCCGATGGTCGGCTATCTCGTCGTTCAGTAATCTGACATTTACCAGAATCGCCCCGCTCTTCGGCGGGGCTTTTCGATGTTTGAGGGCAGGACGCTTTAGCAGTTCAACTGTTGCGCTTCTTTCGGCGAATTGTCGCTTCGAGTGCCGGTGTGGTATGGTTGGCGGGCCTATTCCGAACTTCCCTTTGTGACCCTCTTCTCCGCGCCCGCATAAAGTATGGCGGGAGAGGATGACAGATGAGAACCGGACAGCCGAAGCACGAAGCCCCGCTGCCCAGCCTTCGGAGCATCCGCAGAGCGTGCGGCGTCGAGTTGTACCGTACCGTGAAGCGGCTCCGCCAGTACGTTCCCGCCGAGCTGGTCAAGCAAGCGGAAGAACAATACGTCAAAAAGGTCGTCGCCAACCTGCTCTGGATTCATGAAAATCGCAGCGATCGCAAAAAGCTGGCGGATTGGTGGGAAAAAGAAGTATGCGGAGAAATCGCCGAACTTTGGAGCGTGGACTCCGATTCGTTAGCCTCAGCCTTCCGCTCGGCCTTCGGGGGTTAGGCCGGTGGCGCAGGGTCGGTGACCTACGAGAGAAGGGGACTGCCGGCCGGCAGTCCCCTTCTTCATGAATGAACGAGGCTCGGTAGGCGTCCGATTTCGGCTTAGGTGACATGTGTGTAACCTCCTTACGCTCTTGGTGCCACTTTGCCGATATCCCGATCAGGTGAGTAATCTGGTTGCTCTCTTGGCGCTACTTCACCGATATTCCGATCATGTGCGTAAGCTGGTTGCTCTCTTGGCGCTACTTCTCCGATATTCCGATCATGTGCGTAAGCTGGTTGCTTTCTTGGCGCTACTTCACCGATATTCCGATCATGTGCGTAAGCTGGTTGCTCTCTTGGCGCCACTGCGCGGTAATTTCGTTCAAGTGATGAATCGAGTTGCTCTCTTCGAGCTGCCGCGGCCCTTATCCGCCCGTGGATCATCCGGCGATGCCTAACCGCCGGAAGAGGAGAACTGCCGAAGCAGGTCGTTCGCCTGCTCCTGCCAGTCGGGAGCGTTCTCTTCGCTCGCCTCCAGCAGAATCTCCCGGGCTTCTTCCCGGCGGCCCAGCAGAATCAGCGCCCTCGCCGCGTTGACTTTGGCGCCGACGAACAGAGCCCGCTCTTTGTCGTCCCAGGGATTGTCGGTTCCCGCATACGCGTCACGGTACAACTGCCGGTAATTCTCGTAAAATTCGACCGCGCCGGCAGCCGCGACGCGGGCTTCGTCCTGCCTTCCGGCGTTCGCGAGCCGGTCGGCGAGCGACGCCATCTGCGCGATCGCCGCGTTCTGCGCCTCGCGGTCGAAGCGCGAGAGCCGCAAGCCTTCGCGAAAATGACCGCGGGCGGCGGCGGCTTTGCCCAGCTCGACATCGGTCATGCCGAGCTGCAGCTCCAACGGCGGCGAATGCGGCTCGTACCGCAGCCCCGCCGCCAGCAAGCTCTCCCTCTCCGCCGCCGGCAGGAGAGGGACGAGCTCGAGGCGAATCCGGGTCCACTCCGGATTCGCGGCCAGCGCCGCGCGCAGATGCGACTCGCGCGCGTAATTCGACGCCAGCGCGGCATCGTACTCGCGCACGGCGGAAGCGCTGCGCCAAGCCGCGGGCAGCGCCGCGGCGGCGAAGCCGAGCAGCAGCGCGGCGCACAGCGGCGCTGCCCGGCGCGGCGCCAACGCGAAGCGGCGGCGCCGGACGCCCGCGGCGTCTTCTTCCGCCGCGGGCATATGCAAGGCGAGCCAGGCGAGCAGCAGCAGCCACACGAAGCCGTACGACCAGTCGAAGTCGACGGCCGCATGGGCAAGCAATACCGCCGCCGGGCCCCAGGAGACGGCTCTGCTCCCCCACAGGCGAGCGGCGTATCCTACGAGGAACGCCAGAAGCGCCAGCAAGCCGGCCAGACCGACATCGATCAAAATATTCAAGTAACCGCTGTGAACCTCCCCGGCGGAGTACGAACTCGTCTGATACAAGCCGACGAGCATGCGCCAGCTCTCCCCCCCCGCGCCGAGCCAAGGACGGTCCCGGAACATCCGCAGTGCGTCCGCGTAGTAGATCTGGCGGGAGGCGGCGGTCTCCAGGTTGCCGTTCAGCCGCGATTCTCCCCCATCGGAAGGAATGTGTCCGCCCCCGGCCAACAGCAGATACGCCGCCGCCATCCCCAGCAGCAACAGGACGAGTCCGCCGGGAAACGAACGAATCCGATCGGCGGCGGTCTCCCAACCCGATCTCCGTCTCCAGCCGCTGCCGTCTCCGGCATCGCCGCTCCGCGGGCACAGCGCGCGGAGCGCCGGACCGCCGACGATCGTGCCGGCCGCCAGCGCCCATAGGCTCGGCCCCGGAAAGCCGGACCGCATGGCGGCGAAAGCGACGCTGGCAACGCCGGCGGAGATAGCAAGCGACAGGCCGGCTACCGCCATTCCGATTCCCCGATCGCTCCTCTTGCCCAGCGCCAGCGACAGGACGAAACCGAGCGCAAGCGCAAGCATCGCCCCCCGCGATTCCGTCAGCATCAGAGCTGAAAGGCACGGAACGAGCGCATACGCCCCATAGGCCGCTGCCCCCTTGCGCCCGGACCGAAGAAGCTGCCATTGCACCAG
Source organism: Cohnella zeiphila (assembly GCF_014212055.1). GTDB lineage: Bacteria > Bacillota > Bacilli > Paenibacillales > Paenibacillaceae > Cohnella > Cohnella zeiphila. Next base: position 96,834 of record NZ_JACJVO010000016.1, read on the forward strand.
CGTCAGGAAGGCGACGACCGCCCCGTAAGCATTCGGGTATTGCAGGAAGCCGGCCAGCCGCGCGCCGGTCGACGCAAGCTCCGATTCGTCCGAACGGAAAATGACTTCCGGGAAGCGCAGCAAGCCCGCCCAACCGGCCCAGCCTCCGAGGACGACGAACGCCCCCGCGGCCTGAAACGCGATCCAGCCTGCCGTCCGGCGCTTCGGACTCGCCAGCGCCAAGCCGAGCAGCACCGTCCAGCAGCCGTAGGCGGTCCAACGCAGGAAGTGGTCCTCCGTCCCTTTCACCGATTCCGGATGAATCGCCAGCTGCAGCGCATAAGCCGCGGCCACCGCGAGCGGCGCCAGCATCCATGGTCTTACCCGCAGAGAGCCGACTCCTAGCGCTCCGGCCAGTCCCGCGATCGCCGCGCACCCGATCAGCGCGAGTTCAAACGGGTACAGGTCCGGGTCGAAAAAAAGGCCTTGGCGATAAGCGGACAGGCAGAGGACGAACGCCATGGCGCAAGCGATCGCAACGCCCGTTATTCGCCTGAAAAAGCCGATCATGATTTTCCTCCGGTCATCGGTTCTTCCCTATTATTTGTCCCCCACTTCCAAATAATAGCACATTCGACCCCCGACTTATAGAAAATCGCGGTTCGCCCGTTAACCTTTAACCGAGCCGGCGACGAGTCCTTTCACGATATACTTTTGCATGAAAAAAAAGAAAACGATCAGCGGAAGCATACTGAGCATGAACATCGGCAAAAGCGTGCTCCAATCCGTTGTAAATTGACCGACATTCGAGAAAACGGCTCTCGTAATGTTTTGCATTTCCGGTTTGCTGATGAACAGCACCTGAACCAAAAAATCGTTCCAGAAGCCAATAACCAAATTAATGCCGGCCGTTACCGTAACCGGGACCAATAGAGGGAAATAAATGCGCCAGAAGGTCTGCATGACCGTTGCGCCATCCATTCTCGCCGCTTCTTCAAGCTGAGGGGGAATCGTTTTGACAAAACTATAGTACAAAAAGGTTACAAATGAAATATTTGTAAATACATAAACCAAGATAACCCCTTGATAAGTATTCATCATATGAAAATCCGAGAACATTCTCATCAACGGAATGATCAGCATTTGGAACGGGATCATGATCGACGAAATAAACAGCAGATAAATAAATCGATGAAACCTGGTTCTTTTCATCACCAAAGCGTAGGCGGCCATCGAAGATACGAACAAGTTCAGAACAACGCTGGCTCCCGTGTAAATAAGGTTATTGATAAATACCCTGGGGTAGTTCATTTTGCTCCATGCCTCTTGATACGAGGAGAAGGAGAAATCTGCGCCCGGAAGCGCCATTGGAGCATGGGTGACATGCGCCGGAGACTTGAATGTATTTACCGCCAGATAGTAAAAAGGGATCAGGATGATCAGGGATAAGATCCAAAGAACGATTTCCATGATATAATCGCGCGATTTATATTTTTCATGACTTATCCTCATAACAATTTATCCTCGCGTTTGGAAAGAATTTGAAGCTGTATAAAGGATATGATCATGATGCCAATCATCATAATAACCGCCAATGCGGAGGCGTAGCCGTATCGATTCTCCGTAAAGCCTCTGTACATGAGAGCCGTTGTCAACGTCTCCGTCGCATAGCCCGGACCGCCGTTTGTCAATGCGACGATTTGCTCATAAACCTTTAACCCTCCGATCATGCCGGTCAGAGTCGTAATGGTCATGGCAGGAGCCAAAAAACTGAACGTGATATGTCGAAATGACTGAAACGGACTGGCACCGTCAATCACTGCCGACTCATACATTTCGCGCGGTATGCTCTGCAAGTTGGCTACATAGAGCATCATGGCATATCCGGTTCCCTGCCATACCGCCACGAAAATACACGAATAAATGGCGATGCGCGGGTCTCCGAGCCAATTCTGCGCCAGGAAGCCCAATCCGATGTCCTTCAACGTATTGTTGATAAGGCCAAAAGAACTGGTTGAAAAATTGAAAGACCAGACATATCCGATGATTAAGGCGCTGAAAATATGAGGCATGTAGTATACGGTTCTTAATATATTGCGGGTCTTTATTTTTGAATCCAACGCAACGGCCAGCGGAATGGCAAATGCGGACTGCAGGACAGTAAAACTAACGGCGTACAAGGTTGAATTTTTAATGGCCGCCGTCAGCCTGTCATCATGAAAGATGTCAATAAAGTTCTTCAATCCGATAAAGCTGATGGTCCTGTTGAATACCGAAAAGTCCGTAAAGCTATAAATAATCGATTTCACTGCGGGATATAGAAAAATAATCGCAAACCCCAACAGCGCGGGAAGAAGCAAAATCTCATATTCAATTGCCGATTTGAATTTCTTTTTTTTCGCGCTAATCAAGTTATGCTGCACCTCTCTCTTAAAACATAAGGTGGACGAATCCACCTTATGTTTCGGTCCCGTTATAGGAAAGCAAGATCACGGATTCAGTTGGCTTGCTACGTAATCGTCCAACTCTTTCAGGGCTTGATCGACGGTCTTGCCGCCGGCAATCAGTTCTTGATTGATCTTGAACCAAGTTCTAATGAAGGCTCCTCCGCCTATCTTTTTCAGACTTTCCCAAGGGGCATAGACTCGACCGGCCTCCAAAGCATCCGACACTCCACTCATGGAAGGATCGATTTCCGTCTCGACGCCCTTTACGGTCGGGCCGCCCTGCGAGGCTTTGATATAGAGCGCATTGCCTTCCGGCGTCATGACATAGTCCAGAAATGCAAGTGCTTCCTCCTTGTGCTTCGATTGCGCATATACCCCGAATCCGCCGCCCGAGCCGCCGACAATCCATCGATCCTGTCCTGCTTCAACGGATGGATACGGCATGGTATCGAATTCCAGGTCCGGCGCTTTCTCGTGCATGTCTGCAACCTGCCAGTTCCCCATATCGATCATGGCGACTTTACCCGCCAGGAACTCGTTGATCATATCGTCCACGGTCATGCCGAAGGAATCGGTTCCTTCATATCCGGCCTGAACGATTTTGTACCATTCCGTAAGTCCCGCTTTCCATCTTTCGGAATAGGTAGCTTTTCCCGCCTCAATATCCGGCTCGTTGATCGCACCTGTCGACAGGATGACGCCGATGGCTTCCTTCCCAAGAACGTCTCCGGCTTTATTGCCCGCTGAGATCGGTTTAATACCTGCCGCCTTTAATTTCTCGCAAACTTTGATAAATTCGTCCCATGTTTTGGGAACCTCTATGTTGTTTTCCGCGAAAATCTTTTTGTTGTACATGATGCCTTGAAACCATGTATCCAAAGGAACCTTGTAAAATTTCCCGTCGGGTTCCTGGACGCTAAGCTTTGCCGTATCCGTCAGTCTGTCGATAAACGGTTGGCCGGTCAAGTCGAGCGCGAAGCCGCCCTTGACTCTATTCGCATCTACGCCGATAATATCCGGCGCCGTTCCTGCTGCAAGCTTGGCTGCCGAGTTGTTGTTGTTGTCGTCTATATAGGTCATATCTAAAATGATATTTGGATTTTTCTTCTCGAAGTCCGCCTTAAATTCCGCAAAGAGAGCCGGGTTATGCGTCGTTTCAAAACTGATATGCACTTTGTTTTTATCTTGCTCTTCAGGCTTTGTTGAATCATTCGAACCGGAACCGTTACCGCACCCCGATAAGACGGAGAAGACGATCAAACAGCTCGACAGCAAAGCGACCGGTTTTTTCATGTAGATCCTCCTCTTTTCATTCGTAAGCGCTTTAAAATTATGTCTTATAATGCCCCCCGCTTGCGACTTTGGCGGAATCCCAGTCCCTGATCGGCGTACGGGAGGCGATATTGACGGGATTTTATCGGGAGCTTTCTTTTTCTATCGCCGCCGTACGCGAATTGATCTTCCGGATGATTTCGGGATCGAACTTGGATTTTCTGTCATAGGTGTACAAGCCGTTCACTTCCTGCTCCACGTCGTAAAGCTGGGTGTAGCAGAAGGCGCAGATCCGGGGGTTATCCAGCAAACAATCCGTCAGCCCCTTATATCTGGCGATAAACTCCTCTTCGCTCTTCGGCCTGTCCCCGTAGCCCCATGACTTGTCGTCCTTCTGCTCGGGGTTCCACCAGATGCCGCCGTATTCGCTGAGGAAATACGGCTGTCCCTCATATTTCTGCCTGTCCGGGAATGTATTGAACACTTCTCCCCCGGTCTTCATCGGCTCGTATCTGGCGGAAAATTTCTCCACATCCTGTTCATAATCATGGATGTCGAATATGTCCGTTATAACGTGATAGTTGCCGCTTGCATCGATGACAGGCCTCGTGCGATCGATCGCTTTGGTGACATGATAGACAATCCGCAGCACCTCGTCATCCTGCGCGATCCGGCTCGGACCCGCCTTGACGTCCCACGTCTCATTAAAAGGACACCATCCGATCAGGGCAGGACTGTTGAAATCCCTTTCAACAATTTCCATCCATTCCGGCAGCATTCTTTCCAGGCCCATGGGGGAGGTGATATCCAGTCCACGGCTGCCGTGTTCTCCCCATACGAGATATCCAAGCTTGTCGGCCCAGTACAGGAACCTTGGTTCGAAGATCTTCTGATGCAGCCGCGCTCCGTTAAAGCCCAAGCCGATGGAAATTTCGATGTCGTTTTTCAATGCGGCATCCGAGGGAGCCGTATAAATGCCGTCCGGATAGAAGCCTTGATCCAGAATCAGCCTTTGAAAGATGGGCTTGCCATTGATGAGAATCGCACGATCGTTCCATTTGACGGATCGCAAGCCAAAATAGCTCGATACTTTGTCAACGCATTCATTTCCATGATACAGTCGGACCTCGAGATCGTAGAGATTTGGCACTCCCGGCTCCCAGAGATGAATTTCCGCAAGCGAAAGGGTCAATTCAACCTTCTGTCCTGTAACGACCGCGCGACCGTTTCCGGCGTTCTTTGAACCGAACGTGGCTTCAGCGCTGAAGACGAAACCGTCGGCTTCTCCAATCAACGACCCTTCGATATGCAAGCAGCGATTATCAGGATCGGGGATATATTTCAACCCGGATATATAATGCCGGGGAACGCACTCCAGCCAGACCGTCTGCCAGATTCCGGTTGTTCGGGTATAATCGCATTGGTGAGAATGATACTGGGCGCTCTGTTTGCCCCTTGATTGCAAGCCTGAGCGGATATCGTCCTCGGCGCACACGGTAACGGTATTGTCTCCGGCAACCAGAAGATCTGTGATGTCTATCCAGAAGGGGGAATAGCCTCCCTGGTGCCTGCCGGCGGAAACTCCGTTGATCCAGACCTCCGCTTCATAGTCCACCGCCCCGAAATGCAGCAGGACCCTCTGCCCTTGCCATTCGGCAGGCACGTGAAACTCCCTCCTGTACCATACGGATGCCATGAAATCTTTATACTCCACGCCCGAAAGGCTGCTTTCGGGGCAGAACGGCACGATGATCTTCCCTGCAAGCCGATCCGCTGCATGGAGCTTTCTTGCCCTGCCGCTTTTGCCATGATCCATTTCGAATTCCCATTCGCCGTTCAGATTCATCCATCGGTCGCGTACCATCTGCGGCCGCGGATATTCCGGCCTTGGCACTGCTTTGTCATTCAGCATCGTGCTTCCTCCTTGAATAAGCTGTCCGATTACAATTTCATGTTAAACCCGGAATGCGCATCTTGAAATAACGGGCTTTTTGGATTTCTATTCGGATATTTGGGACTTCAATAGATATGCTTTTCTTTGTATTCGGAAGGGGTCAGGCCTTCATGCTCCTTGAATACCTTGCCGAAATGACTCGCATTTTTATATCCCACCATCTCGGCAATTTCGTAGGATTTCAGATTCGTTTCCGTCAGCAATTCTTTGGCTTTTTCCAATTTAAGCTGCGTAAGGTATTTCCAGAAGTTCTCTCCCATTTCCTTTTTGAACAAAAAGGAGAAGTAGCTCTTATTCATATTGAGGTGCTCGGCCATAATCTCCAGCGTTATATCTGACGATAAGTTGTTTTTACAAAACTTGATGGCCTTGGATATAACGGCAGACCCGCCTTCCTGCTGCTCCTGCGACAGGGACGCGATGCAATTCGCGACAAGCTTGACCAGAAAATGATGGATCTCTTTCATCGTGCCGTATTTTCTTATATCGTCGATCGTTAATTTAAAAAGACGTTGGTGTGTCTGCCAGTCCGGCATCAGCTTTGAAGTTTCGTATTTCAGGACAAGAACGATTTCAAAACAAGCCGTGTAGATACTGTCAGGATGCAAGCTGCTATTTTCAGAGAACATCTCAAAAATTTCGTCGAGGGCACCCCGTGCTTTCTCGGATGCCAAAAGATTGATCTGTTCGGCCAGTTCAACGACCTTTTTGGATATGGTACTCATAAGGTTCGTAAGATCCGTGTCCATCTCTTTCCGGCCGTCAAAGACCGTAACGGTCTCCATCCCCATATAAAATTTATTTCTTGTCGCATAAACGGCCTTTTTGTACGCGGATGGAAGATCGGATCTTGCCTTTACCGGATTGCTTATCCCTATATTCGTTTTAAGCCCCAACTTTGCCATGAGTTCGTTTTTGGCCTTTATGGCATGACCGATCAAAATATTCCCGGCGTCATTCCCGCATTGGCTTTGATAGGCTTTCATCAGAACGACAATATGATGAGGGTCGTGGTCAAAAACGATATTCGGAGAAGGATCGCAGAAAATGCTTTGGATGATTTGAACGACTTCCATGACATTATCCTTGTCGTACAGATTGACTTCGCTATCGATTTCGTTGAATTCGAATACGGCAACTCTAAAGCACCCTTCCTCGCCATCGGAAGGCAACAAGCTGTTAAGGGCCGATTCGTTCTTTTCACGCATTTTATCGGAGGTTAAGGCATAGTAGAGTCTGTCTTTTACCAATTCCCGTTTCAGATCCTTTTCCTTGTTTTCGTCGACGATGATCGTCATGACACGGGTTAAGGTATCGGCCAGCGTTTGCTCTGATACCGGTTTCAAAATGTACTCCGAAGCCCCGAATTTGAGCGATTGCTGGGCATAGGCGAAATCCCTGTACGCGCTTAGAACGATAAATTTGGCCCTCATCCCTTGGTTGTGGATTTCACGCATCAGATCGATTCCGTTCATTTCGGGCATATAGATGTCGGTAAGAATCATATCGGGAGCTTCCCGTTGGGCAATCCGGATGGCGTCCTTTGCATTGTAGGCGGTTCCTGCAATGACAAGATCGATACCGGACCTTCTGATCAATTGGCATATCGCTTCCACAATGATTTCATCGTCATCGACGATCAGTATCTTCATGATCCTTCAACCTCCTTGCTGCAGCGTTGATCATATACTTCTCGGGTATTTTAATCAGAATGCTCGTTCCCTCTCCTTCTTTGGTCTGGATCTCAAGCATTCCTTCCTCGTAATATTTCAGCTTTATTCTTTCATAGACATTGCGCAGTCCGATGCTCTTCGCATTCATATCCTTTTTCTTCATCCTCTCGTAGACATGTTCAAGCTCCTTCGGCGACATCCCTTTTCCATTGTCATGTATACGGAACGTGACAAAGGAATTTTCCAATTTGATCTCGATCTCGATCACGCAAGCTGAAGTCCGGTTTGATAATCCATGGATCAACGCATTTTCAACCAGAGGCTGCAGCAGCAATTTGGGCATCACATGAAGCTCAAGCGCTTCATCCAACTGAATGCTGTAATTCAGCCGTTTATTGCTGCCGTATTGGATCTGCAAAAAGCATTCAAGATATCGAACCTCGTCCTTGATCGATACGAAATCTTCGTTCTCAAAGAGCACATAATCCAGCAGGCTGCTTAGCATTTGGATGGTCTTTTCAATATCAGCGTTTCTGCCCAATACGGCCATGGAATGGATCAATTGCAGGGTGTTATTTAAGAAATGCGGCTGGATCTGGGCCTGCAGCGCATGGATCTCGGCTTCTTTTTGCTTGATCCTGACAATGTAATTTTCATCGATCAGTTTTTTCAGCTCATCCACCATGCTGTTGAAATATTTGCTTAGGATGCCGACCTCGTCATTGCTTTCAACCGGTACTTTGACATGATAATTGCCGATGCTGACTTCGTACATTTTATTTTTTAGTCTGGAAATCGATTTGGTGATTCTCGTCGATACGAATGCGGAAAAGTAAATGGCAATGAAAATACCCGCTATGACGATGATGGCCGTCGTGAGCCCCATTTTTTCGGATACGTGCTGCAACTCCGTCATATCTGTGATGATCAGGGTCTTCCAACCCGTGATGGGAGAAGTCGAATAGTTCACCAGAAGGTCGCCGCCATTCGAATTTTTCACGAAAGACCCTTTTTCATTGTCCAATACTTCATTCAAAAACGGCAATTGGAGATCCGTATTGATAAGTTTACTGTTCGTGTTTGCGATGATTTTGCCTTTACTATCGATGATATAGATCGTTTGAGAGTTTCTTATATTCATTTCGTTGAAAATATTGCTTATTTTTTCGATGCCGATATCGAATACCAAGGTCCCATATTGGGTTTTGCTGCTCTCCTGCCAATTTCTCACCGGGACGATGGCAGAGATGACATACTTTTCATTGGAATTGTTGTAGTAGTAATTGTTCAAATGAGGTTCGGAGAAGGAGACTTTCAGCCTGTTGCTGCTATCCGTGATAAACCAAGGCTGCTTGTAAAAATTAAAGTCTTTCCGGACGGATGACGACTTATCGGTAATGGAGAACCCGTCTTTTACCATGATAGCGTCTACAACATACTGGATCGTAAGCGGATATTGCCCGAGGATACTTTTGAGATAGCTGTTGTAGTCGACCCACTTGGGATTGTTGACGTCGTAATTTTTAACCGCTTCGCTTATGGTATCCATAGCAGCGATATTCATGGTCAATGTATTGATAAAATTAAAATACGTATCGATATTCAAACTGATTTGCTCCACTGTCTGCTTGGCTTGATTCATGATTTCATTTTTTACGGTTCTAACAGAATAGGAATAGAAAATATTTCCTTGTATGATCAGCATAATCGTGACAAGCAAGGAAAAGATAATAGCTATTTTATTTCTCAAAAGTAAATTTTTGTAATAATTTCTATTCACATTTACCGCTTTCCGCAAAGCAGAATTCAGCTTCATATGACAGTTCCCCCAGTCTTCTGTCGCTTTCCTCTAGTTATTAGACATTTGTGCACGGAATCCTTGGCGTCAATCTATGGAAAGCGCCCAAGCCGACGGGCAAAAAAAAGCCGGGCCGCTTCCGGCCCGGACGCTGTCCGCTCTTCCCGCCCATCCGCCAAAGGATGGCTTAGCTCATGCCGCGTTTTCGCGACGATTCTTCCCGGCTGATAATATGCTTCTCCACCTGGCGGCGGAGAAGGAACGCCCGCAGCGGACGGAGCATTTCCGGATCGAGAACTTTCATTTTCAATCCGTATACGAATAGCTGGTCCCTGCGCTCTCGTCTGACCATCTCCAGATCGCAAGCGAAGGTGAACCCCAGGTCGATCACCGCGCCCAGGCGCTTCGCCGCTTCCAGTTCCGGATAAGCGTCCGCCGTCACGAGGCCGACGCCGCCCAGACTGATGTCGCTGAGCATAGCCTCCAACGGGGCTGCAAGCAGCTTCACTTCGCCGCTGTCGCGAACGACGCGCATGACCCGGGCTACCCCATCCGCTTCCACGCGGTAAAATTCTCTTTTTTCCTGAAAACGCTGGCCCACGACCGGGGGCTGAATGACCGCGATGGCTCCTTCGTATTTGGCGAAGACGATCGAATGAAACGTCTGAATGCCCGCCGGCGAGTACACCGTCAGCTTGACCTTCTCCCCCAGCTCGAACAATTCGAACTCGCCGAGCTCCACTTCGAACAGCTCGCCCTCTACTTGCGTCATGACTCCGGTGGACACGAAATTCGTCTTCTCCACAACCGTCCTGCAATGAAGCAGCACCTTCAGCGACAACAATTCCTTGTCCTGGCCCGTCGATCCCTTGCCCGTCATTGCGCCCTCCCTATGTCATGATCGGCAAGCCTATTACGCGTTCATCCGGCTCGGACTTTCTCCCCGCTTGCGTTCAAGCTTGTCCGCGTACATTCGCCGGTCCGCCTCGTGCAGCAGCTCGTCCAGGTAAAGGCCGTCTTCGGGAAAAACGGCCGTTCCGACAGCAACCGAGATCGGCTTGTCCTCCTGGCGGGAGAGCTGCTCCATACGCTCCGCGATGTGGCGGTGCAGCGAGGGGGAACTCCCCCGCTCTGCGTAAGGGCTGAGCAGCACGAATTCGTCTCCGCCCCAGCGGCCGACGATCTCGCCCCGATCGGAGCAAGTCTGCAGCGCCTTGGCCAATTGGACAAGCACCCGATCGCCCGCCCCGTGGCCGTATGTATCGTTGATCGATTTGAAATCGTTGACGTCGACGAGCGTCACCGATATTTTCTTGCGGCCCCGCGTGGCCTGTTCGGAAAGGCCGGAGAAGCAGCGTTCCATGAAGCTTCGATTGAACAAGGCGGTCAGGCAGTCCCTCTCCGACTCGGCGACGACCCGGTCGTACTTGCGGCCGAGCAGCCAGCCGGGAAGAAGCAAAGCGGCCGCGAAGCCGGCCCCGGAGCAGACGGCGAACGTCCACGCGTCGGTTGCAAACGCGGACAGTGCTCCTGCCGCGGCTCCGATCGACACTGCCAGTCCGCACCCCCAGCGGCGCCCCACGTTGCCCATCCTTCTCTCCCCCATTCGATCGCCTTGTTTCCCGATCAGCTTGTCTGGGCCACGATGACCCGATTGCGTCCCTCGTTCTTCGCTTTGTATAAGGCGGAATCTGCGCGAGAAAACAGCGAGCGCAAGTATTCCTTGACTTCCACGACCTGCTGGTCGAACGTATCCACCGAGACGATGCCCATGCTGATCGTGATTCCGACCTTCTCTCGTCCCGCTTCGACTCGGTTCTCCATGACGGATTGCATAATGCGCTCGGCCAGCATTCCGGCTTGTTCCTGGTTCGTGTGGGGCAAGTAGACGGTAAACTCCTCTCCGCCGTACCGTGCCAGGATGTCGGTTCTTCTCAGGCTTGTCCGCACGGCGTCGGCCGTTCGGCGGATGACTTCGTCTCCGACAAGATGACCGTGGATGTCGTTGATCTGCTTGAAATGGTCGATATCGAACAGGAAGATGGAGAACGGAATGCGGTACCGCAAATTCAGCAGCACTTCATGCTCCAGCTGCTGCATCAAAAACCTGCGGTTATAGCATCCGGTCAAACTGTCGGTAATGGCCATCTGCTCCAGCTTTTGATTCACCCGGAACAGCTCTTCCTGGATCGTGATCAATTCCAGATTGCGCTCATGCAGCGCCTCGTTCTTGCGGTTCATCTCGTCGACGAGCTTCCGCTGCTCCGACACGTCGTGGAGCATGATGACCCGCCCCAGCGCCGATTTGGTCTCGTCCAGAACCGGGGAGATCTCGACGGACACGTATCGTTCGTCCGCCAGGCTGACGTCCGTGCGCATCCTCTCCTCCGGATGGTGACGGTAGCGATACAGAAACTCGCGGACCTCCTCCTGCGCTTCCACCGGCGCCAGGAAGGCTTCCATGCTGAAGATTCCGCCCTTGGCCGTCGACACGAACGGCCGCGCTCCCCGGTTCGACTCCAGCACTTTGCCTTCCTCGTCGATGACGACGATGCCGATCGCCATGTGATTGACGATATCCTGCTGGGCCATCGTCAGAATATCGAACATCCCGTAGCGGTAAACGGCCAGGATAAAGCAGCAGTCGGCAAGTAGAAGGCCGAGCGACATCAGCCCGGGAATGACCGGAAGCGAGTCGCGAAGCAGCACGTTGACGAGAATATCGAGCACGGCGAAGCCGGTCAGCACGAACATTCCGATCAGGGCGGCGGCGATCTGCTTGCGTTTGTTGACGGAGGAATCGTTTTTCAGCGTCTGGAACATGAAGATCAGCGTGGCGAAAAAGTAGCCCAATTGGATCAAAGCGAGCAGCCAAAAAAGCGGACCGTAACCGCGTTCCGCGTACTGCCCGTCAATCGGCCTGAAGAACCAATGCTGCGGATTCCAGACGATGGCCGCAATGCACAGAACCGAAGGAATCATGGACAGAGCGGCGCGCGCCGGCGTAAGCAGGGAGGAGCGCTGGGTCAAGAACAGAACGAAAAAAAGCCAGCCGGGACCGAGCAATCCGACTGCTGCGAAAGACATCTGAGAGAATAGCGCCTGGTACTGCGGAAGGTCGGTGGTCGAAACCGCGAACTGCCCGAGCGGCCAAAGCATCATCACAAAGTGGAACGCCAAATAGACCTTGTGCGTAAGGGTGATTCGGTTAATTGCGATGACGATCCCGAACAGGACGAACAGACATGCGAATAGAAGAAAATCAGGTCGAAAGAGTCCCAAGGCGTTCACCTTTTCACGTTTCTGTTCCCGGAAATTGTGGGACTTAATTCCTTCATTCTACCATAGTCTGGTTTTTTTCGACAATATCAATTAGATTGTATTCGATTTGTCCTCGCCGCGCAATAAGGCGGAGAGTCTGCCGTCCGCATGGTTTTCCATATACGGGGAGATGCCCAGGAAATCTCTCATTCTCGCATACTCCTCCAGCTGTTCCCGGGAGGAAGCCGGCCGGCCGGTGCGGACGGCGCGGATGAGCAGGTTCTTGGGGGTGTTCTCCATGTCGACGAATTCCAGAAGCTGCGTCCGGTAGCCGGCCAGCTCCAGCAGCTGCGCGCGGACGGCGTCGGTGACGAGCGCAGAGAAGCGCTCCTTGAGCAAGCCGTGCTTCAGCAGCGGCTTGAGCAGAGGCTGGCTGATCTGGCCGAACAGCTCGTGCTGGCAGCACGGAACCGACAGAATAACCCGCGATTCCCAGCCGATCGCCTGAAGCAGCGCCGCGTCCGTCGCGGTGTCGCAGGCGTGCAGCGTAACGACCATGTCCACCCGGCTCGTCTCGCGGTATTGCGAGATGTCCCCGACGGCGAAATGGAGCTTGTCCCAGCCAAGTCGCCCGGCAAGCCGTGAGCACGACTCGATTACGTCCTTTTTGAGATCGAGACCGTAAATCCGTACGTTTCTCCGTTCTTTGACGGACAGCAAATGATAGAGCGCGAAGGTCAGATACGATTTGCCGCAGCCGAAATCGACGATCGTCAGCTCACGGTCTTCCGGAAGCGCGGGCAGCACGTCGACGACCGTCTCCAGGAAGCGGTTGATCTGCCGGAACTTGTCGTACTTCGCTTTGACCACCCGGCCGTCTTCGGTCATGACGCCCAGCTCCGCGAGGAACGGGACCGGCTCTCCTTCCGGCAGGACGTACGACTTGGTCCGGTTGTGGACGGCCGGAGCAGCGGCCGAGCGGTCCTTGGCCGTCGGCGGACGGCGAAGCAGGGCGGGCTTGCCTTTCTTGCCGACCAGGATCTGGATGTCCTCATCCGGGGTCTTGAGCAGCGCCTGGCGGTAACCCTCCGTCAACCGGAGCATGTCCGCCGCCGCCTCGTCGGGGGCCAGATTGGCATGCAGCGCCTTGGCGCCGACCCGCCGTTCGAACTGATAGGCGAGACCGCCTTTGAGCCGAACCGGACGTACCGACACTTTGACCGCCGTGCCGTCTTCCTTGCTTCTCGGCTGGCTGAAGGTCGCCTGCAGCAGGTTTCCCTCCCGGACGATATCTTCGATCAGCTTGCTTACTTCTTCATGCTGTGTCTGCGCGCTCATTCTCATTGCCTTCCTTTCCCGATGCTGCCTCCCGTTACCGGGCCGCGTCCTTGGCGCTGTCCGTCAGCGACAGCCACTGCCTTCGCCCTTCCTCCAGCTCCTGGCGGGAGAGGCCGCCTTGCTCGAGCAAATCGTCGTCCTTTTCCGCCAGTCTGTCGTAGAACGCCGCCCCGTCCTCTTCGGTCGCCGCCCCGTCGTCGTACAGCTCGTACAATAAATTTTCCGCTTCCGCCCAATCCCCGCCGCTCTCCCGGTAGCGCCAGACGGCCCGTTTCGTCTCCGGCTCCTGCTCGAACGGAGCGAGAATCCGGATCAGCCGTTCCGACCTCTCCGTCAAGCGAAGCGCGGGGATTTCCCCCCCTTCCCGCAGGACGTAAAGCATCAGGCGCAGCGCCTTCTCGTACCGCAGCAAACCGTCCGCCTGCCGCCCCTCTTCTTCCAGGAGCTCCCCTTCTTCCTGCAGGAATGCGGCCATCATCGCCACTTGCTCCAGGTTGGGTTGGCCTCCCACGCTCAGCATTTGCAGCAGGTCTTCGTCCGACAAGCCGAGGGCGAGCCGGGTGCGCAGCCGCAATTCCCGATTCAAAAATTCGTCGATGAGGTTCATCGCTTCTTCATGCTTTTTCTGCTCTTTGAGCCCCATGATCTGCGCCAGCATGGACGTCGTCTGGGAGATCAGTCTCATCAGGTAATCGCGGCTGTACATCGGTCCCTCAACCTTCTTCCCCGTTTGATCGGACAAACGATACGATCGCTTCCGCGAAAGCTTCCGGAGCCTCCATCATCCCCATATGCCCGCAGCGGGCCAATTCTACTGCCGAAATATCGGCCCGGGATACGGGGAACCGCTTCTCCGGCGCGATGACGGCGTCCGCTTCGCCCGCCAGCAGCAGCGCGGGAACGCTCAGCCGCTCCAGCACGAAGCGGCGGTCCGGCCGCTCCTTCATGCCGAGCGCCCCGCCGATCGCGCCGAGCGGCGACGTCCCGTAGCCGATGTCCAGCGCTGTCCGCAGCTTCTCCGGCATGGACTCGCGATGCTCCGGCGCGAACAGCTTCGGGATCAGATCGTTGATATGCCCGGCGATGCCTTCCTCCGCGACGCGCTTCGCCACTTTCTCGCGCCCGGCCTTGCCCGCCCCGTCGTCGGGGAAAGTTGTCGAGTGCAGCAGTCCCAACCCGAGCAGCCGGTCTTCATAACGTTCGCTCAGAGCGAGCGCCGCGTAACCTCCCATGGAATGGCCGAGCACGAACGCCCGGTCGACGCCGAGCTCGTCCAGCAATTGGACGGCGTCTTCGGCAAGCTGTTCCATCGCGTAACTTCCCCCGGTCGCTTCCGTCTCTCCGTGTCCGCGGCAATCGGGGGCGATCACCCGGAATCTCGCCGACAGCGCGGGCAGCACGTCGTCCCAGTAGCGGCGGCTCCCGCAGTAGCCATGTAGCAGCAGTACGGGCGTTCCCCGCCCTTCGTCGGCGTAAGCGACCCGCAAAGAATTGGCCAGCTTGGCGGTAGGCATGTCGGATTCACGTCCTCTCTATGAATTACCGTTATTGTAACGAATCGGTCTCCACGAATTCAAATCGGCGCCGTCCCCCCAGCCCGCCGCGATCGCGTCCGCAATCTCCTGAGCCTGTCCGATCACATGATAAAGCGAAGCCGTCTGCAGCGTCCAATACGGCTTCGGCCCGTTCGCGCCGACGATGGCGGCCACGCTGTAGGTTCCGACCGGCGAGAACGGCTTGCCCACCGCTCTAGCCGGTTGCAGCGGCCCGGCCGCGACGGCGTACTTGCCGACGTTCTCAGACCGTCCAAGGGAAGCGTCGATAGCGACGACCGCGACTCCCTCGGGGAGCGATGCCATCACGCCGGGCAGCCGGTCCGCATCGCAAGGATGTTCCAGCGAGCCGATGACCGTGACCTTGCTAGCCGGCAGGAGCGCGCTCCGCAGCATTGTTCCGACCCACGGGCCGAGGCTGTCCCCCGTCGAGCGGTCCGTGCCGATGCACAAGAATACGATCGGCTCGCCTCGATGATTTTCCGCGACCGCCTTCAGGAAGCTCCGCATGCCTTCGGCTCCCGTGATCCGCGAGGCCGGACGGCCGCCTTCGGGCGCCTTTAGCCGCGAAGCTTCGGAGTCTATGCCTTGCGCGGAGCCGAAGCCGGATTGGGATTGCTGCCCGGTGGCTCTGTCGGGAACTCCGGAAGCTTCTTCCCCCGATCCTGGGCTTGACGACGGAGCGGCGGCCGAGCCGGCGAGGGGAGCCGACTCCCTTTGGCGCGCCGTGCCTGGATTGCCGGTTCTATCGTCGGTTATGGCGGACCCCTCCTTCTTTTTGCCGAAACGTTATGCCATCAGGGTATCACGGCAAGCCGCGGAAAGCCACTAAAACGGCCATTGGGGTCCCTAAAGGGCCGTATCGAGGCCCGGTCCCGTATGGTACAATGGGCAGGAACCGAAAGTTTGGCAAGCCGGTCCGACCCTTTCGCTTCAGGCGAAGCCGCTTGGATGATATCGATGGCGGCTGCGAAATGCTTCAAAGGAGCCGCCGCACCGTTCGCAAAGCGGAATGGTTGCCCGCGCTATTCGGCCGGTACTTGCAGAGAGGAAGAATGCGAATGGATCTGTCTCGCCCATCCCGGGAAAACGTCGAATTCATGATCGAAGAAATCAAGACCAAGCTGCGCATGGCTTCCGGCGCGGCCATGCAAGCGTCGCACTTCTCTGTCGACCGTTACGAGGATATCAAGGACATCTACGACATGGTCGTCTCGAAGGATCGCTTCAGCATCAGCGAAGTCGAGGCGCTCGTCTCCGAGCTCGGCAGGCTTCGGAATTAGCGCAGATCCGCCAGAATCGCCCGGTGCCACGGCCGGGCGATTTCAGCGCGTTTGCTTGCTTTGCTGCGAACCCTCCCGCCAACGCGATTTTTCCGCGTTATTCCGCTTCCGACCCATCTCGCCCGCCCAGTAACTCGATTTTTCCGCGTTATTTCGCCTCTACCCTGCCTCATCCGCCCAGTAACTCGATTTTTCCGCGTTATTTCGCTTCCAGTCCATCTAGCTCGTCCAGTAACTCGATTTTTCCGCCTTATTCCGCTTCCGACCTGCCTCGTCCGCCCAGTAGCTCGATTTTTCCTCGTTATTTCGCTTCCAGTCCATCTAGCTCGTCCAGTAACTCGATTTTTCCGTGTTATGGAAGAGGGCATCTTCTCCGGACCCGGAAGAAGCGGAATCGCACTTACGTCTGCGCGCCGCAGCCCAAAAAAGCCCGCTCCCCGAGCGAACCGAACGGGAAAAGCGGGCTAAATGCGAGCCGCGAAAGCCGCAACCCGAGTGCGTAGCTTACTGGAAGCCCACGCTCGCGAGAAAGCGCTCGAATGCGGCGCGGCCGGCGTCGGTGTCCTTGTAGACGCCCGAGTCGAGCAGCACGGCGCGAAACTTGTCGCCGACCGCCGCCTGAAGCAGCTTGTCGGCATCGGCCGCCGGGACGCCCGTGCCGTGGGCCCGGACAAGCTCCGCGATCCAGTCCGCGTGTTTGGCCAGCGGATGCGACGGCGCCGCGAGAGCGGCCGCGTCATAGGCGGCGCGCCCCGTCAGCAGGTCGGCGATCTGCGCCAGCTCCTGCTGCAGGCGGCCGGGCAGCACGGCCAGGCCCATCACTTCGATCAGGCCGATGTTTTCCTTCTTGATGTGGTGAAGCTCCTGATGCGGGTGAAAAATCCCGTCCGGATGCTCCTCGCTCGTGCGGTTGTTGCGCAGCACCAGATCCAGTTCATACGAGCCGTCGTCCTTCATGCGGGCGATCGGCGTAATCGTATTGTGCGGCGTATCGCCCGAATAAGCGAAGATATCCGCCGACGCGTCGCCGTACTCGCGCCAAGCGTCCAGAATGCGGCACGCCGTGCCCAGCAGTGCCGCCCGATCGGTCGCCTGCAGGCGAATGACGGACATCGGCCATTTGACGATGCCCGCCTTCACGCCTTCCTCGTTCGTGCGCCAGCCGTCGGCCGCCGCCTTTTCCATCGGGAAAACGTGCCGTCCGCCCTGGAAGTGGTCGTGGTTCAGAATCGAGCCGCCGACGATCGGCAAGTCCGCGTTCGAGCCGACGAAGTAGTGCGGAAAGCCCTCGACGAAGTCGAGCAGCCGCGCGAATGTCTCGTGCGAGATGCGCATCGGCTCGTGCTCGCCGCTCAGGACGATGCAGTGCTCGTTATAGTAAACGTAAGGCGAGTACTGGAAAAACCACGGCTTGCCCTGCAGCGTCACCGGAAGCACGCGATGGTTCTGCCGCGCCGGATGGTCGATGCGGCCCGCGTAGCCGACGTTCTCTTTGCACAGCAGGCACTTCGGATAGTGCGCCTGCTGGCCCAGCGTCTTCAGCTTGGCGATCTCGCGCGGATCCTTCTCCGGCTTGGACAGGTTGATCGTGATCTCCAGATCGCCGTAATCGGTCGAATGAAGCCAGTAGCCGTTCTTCCGGATGCGGTCCATCCGGATATAGTTCGAGTCGATGTTCAGCTTGTAAAACCAATCCGTCGCGGCGGCGATGCCTTTCTCGGCCGCCAGCGAGCGGAAGCGCGAAGCCGTCTCCGAGGGGCGCGGCATGAGCAGCCCCATGATGCGGGCGTCGAACAGGTCGCGGGACGTCACGGTATCGTCCTCGATGAGGCCGAGCGCCGCGGCGGCGTCCAGCAGCGGCTCCAGCAGCGGAGGCGCGCTGTCCGGCACGGCTTCGCTCTCATTCGCCCCGGCGGCGTCCGGTTCGGCCAACCGGAACAGATCGAGCAGGGCGTTCAGCGCCGCGTCCTCGTCGAGCGGCTCCAAGAGCCCGGCCCGCAAGCCGAAGTCGACGAGCCGCCGAAGCTGTCCCGCGACGAAAGCCGGGTCTGTCAATGATGCGTTCATATCGATGATGCCTCCCGTTTTACTTGCCGTAGCCGTGCGGATGGTTCCGATGCCACTCCCAAGCGCTGGAGATGATGTCCTTCAGCTTGTCGCGGCTCGGCTTCCAGCCGAGCTCCGTGCGGGCTCGGTCCGACGAGGCGACGAGCACGGCCGGGTCGCCGGCGCGGCGCGGCTCTATTTTCGCCGGGATCGGGTGGCCGGTCACTTCCCGCGACAGCTCGATTACTTGCTTGACGGAGAAGCCGGTCCCGTTGCCCAGGTTATAAATGGCGCTCTCGCCGCCTTGGCGCAGCCGGTCCAGCGCCAGCACGTGGGCGTCGGACAAGTCGCTGACGTGGATGTAGTCGCGGATGCAAGTGCCGTCCTCCGTCGGATAGTCTTCGCCGAATACGGAGATGAACTCGCGCTGGCCGAGCGCCACTTGAAGCACCAGCGGAATGAGGTGCGACTCCGGACTGTGGTCTTCGCCGATCCTGCCGCTCGCGTGCGCGCCCGCCGCGTTGAAGTACCGCAGCGAGACGAACTTGACGCCGTGGGCATGGTCGAACCAGCGGATCATTTTCTCCATGGCCAGCTTCGTCTCGCCGTAAGCGTTCGTCGGCAGCGTCCGGTCGAATTCGCCGATCGGCACCTTCTCCGGTTCGCCGTACGTGGCAGCCGTCGACGAGAACACGATCCGCTTCACGTTCGCCTTCTTCATCGCCTCCAGCAGGCACAGCGTTCCGTAGACGTTGTTATGGTAATATTTTCCCGGATTCTGCATGCTCTCCCCGACCAGCGAATTCGCCGCGAAGTGGATGACGCCGTCGATGTCGTTCTCCGCGAACACCTGGTTCAGGAACGCTTCGTCCCGCAGATCGCCGACATACAGCTTGCCGCCGAGCACCGCCTCGCGATGCCCTTGATACAGGTTGTCGACGACAACGACGTCCTCGCCCTTCTCGAGCAGCGCCGCCACCGCATGGGAACCGATGTAGCCCGCGCCGCCCGTTACCAATACCGCCATGTTACGCCTCCCCTTTCCATTCGCGCACGCCGTCTCCGATGTCGCACACGTAGAAATCGGCCTTCAGGCCGGTTGCCGCCCCGTACTTCTCCCCCACTTCCGAGATAAAACGCTCGACCGAATCCTGGTGCACGAGCGAGATCGTGCAGCCGCCGAAGCCCGCGCCCGTCATGCGGGAGCCGAGCACGCCCGGCACTTGGCGGGCCGCGTCGACCATCGCGTCGAGCTCGGCGCCGGTCACTTCATAAAGATCGCGCAGCGAGTCGTGCGAAGCGTTCATCAGCAAGCCGAAGGCGGCCAGGTCGTCCCGTTCCAGCACTTCGATCGAGCGCTTCACGCGGTCGATCTCGCACGCGACGTGGCGCGCGCGGCGGCGGACCGTCTCGTCCGGGATCAAATGCTCGTTCGCTTCGAACTCGGCGAGCGTGAGCTGGCCGAGCAGCGTCAGCTCGGGGAACGCCTGCTTCAGATCCTGAACCGCTTGCTCGCACTGCGCCCGGCGCTCGTTGTACTTCGAGTCGACCAGTCCGCGGCGCTTATTCGTATTCCCGATGACCAGCTTGTAATCTCCGGAACGGAAAGGAATGAGTTCGTACTTCAAGGTGTCGCAATCGAGGTGAATCGCATGGTCCTTCTTGCCGTTGGCGACGGCGAACTGGTCCATGATGCCGCATTTGACGCCGACGAACTCGTTCTCGGCGTGCTGCGACCAGAGAGCGATCTGCACCGTGTCGGTCGGCTTGCCTTCCATCGTCAGCAGGCCGAAGGCCGTAACGACTTCGATCGAAGCCGAGGAGGACAGGCCCGCGCCGTTCGGAATTTCTCCGTGGAACAGCATGTCGTAGCCGGCGGTCAAGCGGATTCCGCGCTGCTCCAGCTCCCACGCCACGCCTTTGGGATAGTTCGTCCAATCGTCTTTCTCGTCGAAGGCGAGCCCTTCGAGCGACACTTCCCGGGACAGCGGGAAGTTCGTCGACGCCAGGCCCAGCTTCCGGTCGCTTCTGGGGCGGATGAGCAGCGTGGTGCCGAACGTCAGCGCCGCCGGAAAAACGGCCCCTCCGTTATAGTCGGTATGCTCTCCGATCAGGTTGACGCGGCCCGGCGCATGAAAGACGCGGACGTCCGCCTCCGCGCCGCCGAAGCGGCGAACGAATTCTTGCGTAAGTTCCGTAATTTGCGGCATAAGGTTGATGTTCTCTCCTTGTGGCAAGCTGATTTTGGTATCTCCAGTATAACGATCGCGGACGATTTCGGAAAATGGCGGGATGTGTTTTTCGTATGGAGAAATGTGACTTTCGCAAGCGGCGGGAGCCGGGAGGACGTGTTACAATGGGAAAAAGCGTACGTCCGGACAGCCCTGTCCGGCCGACGGACCGTGCGCGAACGAAGAGGAGGAAGCAACCGCATGCCCAAAGCGCCGACGTACCGGATGGCTTCGAATCCGATCCATTCGGAGACCGGAGAGCCGGATGGACTGACCGTGCTGTTCGCGGGGGAAAGCCAGACCGGCCCCGAGCACCGGGTAGGGCCCAAGGTGGTCGATTATTTCCTGCTGCACCATGTCATCTCCGGGCACGGAACGTTCGCGGCCGGCGATCTAAGAATCGAGCTTCATGCCGGACACAGCTTCCTCATTCACCCGCGCCGGCTCGTCAGCTACGTCTCGGATCCGCGGGACCCTTGGCGCTACCGCTGGGTGGCGTTTACCGGCACGCAGGCGGCGGAGCTGGTGGCCCAAGCGGGGCTGGGAACCGAGCGGCCGGTCGTCGATACGGGAGCGGAGCGGGGGCCGGCCGAACGGTGCAAAAGCATCTTCGAAACGTTCCGCACCCGCAGCCGCTCGGCGTCCCTGCAAGCGGCCGGCCATCTGCATCTGCTGCTGGCCGATCTCCAGCAGGCGGCGGCGGAAGCGGACACCGCAGCGCTGAGGCCCGAGTCGCACAGCGAGGAGCTCGTCCGCCAAGTGATCGGCTACTTGTCCACCCAGTACGCAGAGCCGGTCACCATCGAGTCGATGGCCGAATCGCTCGGCTACAACCGCGCCTATCTGTCGCGGCTGTTCAAGCGGCAGACCGGAATGACGCCGATCGCCTTCCTGACGCAGGCGCGAATCGATCACGGGCGGCGGCTGCTCCGCGAGCGTCCGGAGCTGACCGTCGAGCAGATCGCCTCGTCCGTCGGCTTCCAGGACGCGCTCTACTTCTCGAAGCTGTTCCGCCGCCGCTACGGCGAGACGCCGACCGATTACCGGCAGTCCGTGCTCAGGTGAGCGCGGACGCTAGAACACCGCTTCCCAAGCTCCGGCCTCCGCGCCAGCGTCGTTGCGATAGATGCGCGGAAAGCGGGCGCGAAGCGCGGCCAGCGTCTCTTCCGAAGCCCCGCCGATCCGCTCCAGCAGAGCGATGACGACCGGCCCCCAGGCGGCTTCCGTGCCATCGGACAGGTGTACCGCGACGCCCAGCCGCTCGCGGCGCAGCCCGAAGGCGAACAGCCCCTGCGCGCCGCTCTTCGCCACAATGTTCGGGTCGGCCAGCAGCAGGCTCGCCAGCCGGCCCGGGCCCTCCACCAGCTCCGGATAGCGCCCCATCGCCGCCGTCACTCGCGCGGCCGCGGCCGCCGCCCGCGGATCGGGCGCGTCGTCCGGACAGGCGAGCCGCGCATAAGCCAGCGCGATGCCGGACAGAGGCACGGCCGCCACCGGCAGCCCGCAGCCGTCGAGGCCGAGCGCGCCGTCCGACGCGCCGGCCCATTCGCGAACACGGGCCGTAATCCGCCGCTGCGCCGGGTGATCCGGCTCGGCGTACCCTTGCAGCGGCCAGCCCTCCAGCTTGCACCAGGCCATCATGCCAAGATGCTTGCCCGCGCACGTATGATAGATTCGCCGAGGAACCTCCCCGGCTCTCGCCCACTCGTCGCGAGATTTCGCGTTCGTCGGCGCGACGGCCCGGAACACGAACGCGTCCTCGGGAATGCCTGCCCGCTCCCGCATCTCCTCCACCGCCGCCACCTGCTCCGGCAGGCCGCGCTGGGAAGCGCCCAGCATCGCGAGATGGCGCTCCTCCCAGCGGAACGCTTCCGCGACGCCTCCGAGCAGCGGCTCGATCGCCTGCAGCGGCTTGCCGGCGGAGCGCAAGTACGTCAGCGCCCGAACGTCGCCGCCGGACTGCAGCACCCCGCCGCCGTCCGCGGCCACGACGCACCAGCGCCCCTTGTGCTCATTTTCCGCCAATTCGCCTCTCGTCGCGACGACCAGAGGGACGTCGTCCGGCATCGCCGTCCATTCGCTCATTATCGCATTCCTCCGCTTGTTAGGCGTTTCCATCGGTTTTCCCGATCGCCGCCATTCGAATCCTTGGCTAACTCTTCCTGTCCGCCCGATGGTAAGATGATTGCCAACCCAAGCAGACGGGAGGACGAAAAACATGTTGATTCACGACTACGCCGCCTTTACAATATGGAAAACCCGTAATCGGGAGCTGGAACGGAAGCTGGAGCTTCAGCGCCTGGCCGAGAACGGCGCCGCCCGCGCCGCGCGCCCCTACTCTCTTCTCTCGTTTCTCCGCGCCCTCAAGCGCAAGTGACCCGATCGGCCCCGGGGGTGAGCCCGTTTGGATTTGACCTATCTTAGAAGCTTTATGGAGATCGCACGGTGTCAAAGCTTCACGAAGGCAGCCGAGAATCTCGGCTACGTACAATCGAGCGTTACGGCCCACATTCAGAAGCTGGAGAACGAGTACGGCGTCGTTCTGTTCGAGAGATACGGACGATCGATGCGGCTGACGTCCGCCGGCGAACAGCTCCATCACATTTTCTCCCAAATTCTGTCGTTGTACGACGATTCCAAGCATTTGATCTCGCGGCAAGTGACCGGCCATCTCCATATCGGAACGATCGAGTCGCTCATCGGTTTTTTCCTGCCGCCGGTATTCCACAGGTTCCGCGAGTCGTTCCCGCAGCTCAGCCTGCAGGCGCTGTCGCTGCCGGAGACGACCATTCTGCAGCAGATCCGGACGGGCGAGCTCGACCTCGGCGTCATTATGGACCGGCCGGTCCGCGATGAGGATATCGAAGCGATCGCGCTGCGCCGGGAACCGCTCGTGCTGATCGCGGAGCCGGGACATCCGCTTGCGGGCGGAACGGCGATCCGGATCGAAGACCTTCACCATCAATCCTATGTGGCGACCGAGAGCACGTGCACGTACCGGGCCGCGTTCGAGAAGCTGCTGGCGGAACGCGGGGTCGAGTACCGGATTCATCACGAATTCGGCAGCGTGGAGGCGATCAAGCAGTTCGTCGGATACGGATTCGGGATCGGCTTGCTGCCCCGGATCGCCGTCCGGCGCGAGCTGGCCGAAGGCAGGCTGATCGAGCTTCCGTTCCCGGCCGAGGAATTCGTCTTCCATACCCAAATCGTGATCCACCGCAAAAAATGGAAAAACCCCGCGACCCGCCATCTCATTGAGCTGTTGACGGAAGCCGCGTCGGACGACAAGAGGCCGTGCCCCTAAATGATGAAGGGGCCGGCCTCTTGCTTTTGGCGGCTGCCTGCCGCATTAACGATCCGACCGGACCAAGCCGACGGTCCGCTCCCGTTTGCGGCGGTCCAGGGCATCGTCCGGCTCCTCCGCGAAGTTGAGCTCGTCCGACACCAGATATAGCGGGCGGCGCTTCGCTTCCTCGTAGGTGCGTCCGATATATTCGCCCAGCACGCCGAGCAGCGTGAGCGTCAGACCGTGAAACAGCAGGCTGATGACGATCATCGACGCCCAGCCTTGCAGCGTATGGTGCGTGAACAGCCGCTCGTACAGCACGACGAGCAAATAGACGAACCCGGCCGCCGACATCAGAAATCCGAGCACGCCCGCGAATTTAAGCGGCTTCGTGGAGAACGACGTGATCGCGTCGAGCGACAGCCGGACCATTTTGCGAAGCGGGTATTTCGTCTCGCCCGCAAACCTCTCGTCCCGTACGTATTCGACCGACGTCTGACGGAAGCCGGCCCAGCTGACCATCCCGCGGATGAACCGGCTCTGCTCCCGCATCCGGCCGAGCGCGTCGCACACCTTGCGGTCCATGAGCCGGAAGTCGCCCGTGTCGACCGGGATGTTCACCGAGGTCATCGACCGCAGCAGCCGGTAGAACGCCGCCGCGGTCATTTTTTTGAAGAACGACTCGCCCCGCCGCGCGATCCGCTGCCCGTAAACGACGTCGTAGCCTTCCCGCCACTTCGCGATCATCTCGGGAATGAGCTCCGGCGGGTCCTGCAAATCCGCGTCGATCAGCACGACGACCCGGCCGGACGAATAGTCCATGCCGGCGGTAACCGCGATCTGGTGGCCGAAGTTGCGCGAGAAATCCACCATCTTCACGCTTGGATCGGCCTTGCCGAGCTCCCTGACGATGTTCGCCGTCCGGTCCCGGCTGCCGTCGTTGACGAAGACGAGCTCGTACTTCTCCCCGATCGGGTCCAGCGCTTGCTTCAGCCTGCCGTACGTCGCCTCGATGACCTCTTCTTCGTTGAACATCGGAACCACGACCGACAAAAATACGGGTTCGCCCATTTTCAATCCCCTTTGCTTGATCGCCGCATATGGTCCGCTCCCGTCAGAAGCCCCAGCTCGGCAGCCAGCGGATGCCGAAGTTCATCCACTCCCGGCTGATCGTCATGCCCGTGAGCACCGGATAGAACCAGACGAGAAGGACGGCGGCCCCGAAGACGAAGAGCCAGGTGAATTCCCGGCCGTATCGCCATCTCTCCTCGATGAACCGCAGCATCCAGACGATCGACAGGATGAGAAGCGGAACCATCGGGAAGTAGTGGTACAGGAACGTGATGCTTCGCGGCGCCACCATCCACGGAACGTAGAACGACAAGTACATGACCGCGACCGTCAGCACGATCCGGTCGCGCCGGATCGTCCCGATCACCCAGGAAGCGAGCATGGCGAGCAAGCCGACCCACCAGATGAGCGGGTTGCCGATCGCGGCGATGCTCTGCGCGTCTCCCGGCGCCAGATCCTTGCCGCCGTAATACCAGACCGGGCGGATCATGAACGGCCACGTATACCATTTGGACGAATACGGATGCTTTTCCTTTACGCCTTTATGGTAATCATACATGTTTTTCTGGTACTGCCACAAATCCTTGTAGCTGTCGTTCGCCTGGGTCGCTTTGAGAAACGGAATGTAAGACGTCGCGTAGATGGCGACGGGTATGGCCCCGAACAGCACCAGCGCCGCCAGCAGCGTCAGAATGCCGCGCCGGGCGCGACCGCTCTCTCCGTCGCGTTTCGCTTCGCGGATATGCCGCGCGAGCGCCAGGAAGAACAGAATGGCCAGTCCGGCGCCGCCGTACAGGTAATTCCACTTGACTGCCGACGCGCAGCCGAAGAAGAAGCCCGACAGCGCCAGCCAGCCGAGGCCTCGCCCGAAGCCGCCGGCGCGCCACCTCGCCTCTCCGTACCGGAACATCGCGTACCACATGACGATCGTAAACGTGACGCCGAATATGTCGACGTTGGCCATCCGCGAATGCACGAGATGAAAGCCTTCGAACAGCAGCAGAAGCGTGCCGACGAACGCGTAACGCGTCCGCCTGAACATCCCCTTGAGCATCATGTAGAAAACGGGCACCATTGCGGTTCCGCAGACGGCGGCCATGAACCGCCAGCCGTACGGGGTCATGCCGAACCACTTGACGCCGAGGGCGAGAATGTCCTTGCCGAGCGGCGGATGCGTATTCTCGTAGGGCTCCATGCCCTCGATGAATTCGTATGCCGTGCGGCCGTGGTAGATCTCGTCGAAGTACATGCTGTTCCGGTAATCCGGCCGGTAAGGCGCTTCGGATTGCTCGTCGAATACCTGCTCCCCGCCTCCTTCGGAAGTGCTTCCTTTGAGATCGAGCGGCGTAATGGAGGCGATTGGAATCGGCGTCTGCGCGCTCTTGTCGAAGAACGCCGCTTCATACAGCCGGAACCCGGTGCTGACGACGGTATACCTCATGTAGCGGGCTTCCACCGTCTTGTCCTGCAGCATCCAGGTGAACACGCGGCTCGTCTTATGTTCCACGTCTTCATAGGTTTGCCAGTTTATGCCGTCCGCAGAATACTCGATCTTGCTTTTGCCGGTCGCGCCGGGTCCTTCGTACAGATTGAGCCGGTCGACCTGGCGAAGCTCGCCGAAGTCGACGACGAACCCTTCTCCCGAGACGCCGGGCTTCCAGAAAGTCTGCGGCGCGGACCGATTTCCCAGATCGTGAAATGAGGCCAGTGCGGATACCAATGTCAAAATCGCGACGAGAAGCCAGTCGATTCTCGTCCAGCGTCGGCTTCTTCGTTCGTCCGATTCGCCCGTCCCCCATCCGAACGGGTACGAGCGACCGTCTGTTCTCCAGTCCATCTTCGTCCTCGCCTTCTCCAAACAGTCTGTCCCTATTGTAGTCGAAAGCGCGATTGGCGGAAAGTCCCAGTCGGGACAAGCGCCGGCTGGTTCACCCGGGGGCAGCGGGGGTAAAGAAAAAATAGCCGCACATCCCAAAGCATCAGCGGCCTAATCGCTCCCGAAGGGAGGAGAAGCGGATGTGGGGAATCGTCGTCAGCGTGCTGATGGCCATCTTGATCGGCTTCATCGGGGATTCGCTCGTTCGCAGCCGAATGCCCGGCGGCGTCTTCGGATCGATGATCGCCGGATTCGCCGGCGCCTGGCTCGGAACGTTGCTCCTGGGCGTTTGGGGACCGGTCATCGCGGGCTTCGCGGTCGTTCCGGCCATCATCGGCTCCGCTCTGTTCGTCTTCCTGCTCGGCTTGCTCGGCCAAGCATTGAGCAGGTCGGCGTAATCCCAATTCCGGCGGAATTCCCGCCGCAAGGAGGTAATGGATATGGCAGAATCCAAAAGCATGCTCAAAGGCGTCCTCGTCGGGGGCGCCGTCGGAGCGGCCGCCGCGCTGCTCCTGGCCCCGAAGTCCGGACGGGAGCTCCGGCAGGATATTCGCGATAAGTATCGGCAGACGTCGGACAAGGCGAAGACGCTCGTGACTAACGCGACCGAGAAGACGAAGGAGATCGTCAGCCATGTGGGGCAAAGAGCTTCGGAAGTGGCCGACAAAACCCAATCCGTCGTTCGCGCGGTCAAGGACGAAGCCGAAAACCGCGCCCCGTCGCAAACGCCAAACTAATTCATGCGACCGGCGTGCAAGGCCGCCCCGAGAGATCGGGGCTTGGCCTTGTTTGCGCGAAATCGCAAGAGGAGGGTGCTGAGCATGACGGACAAACCGCCGCAAGCGGACGAACCCGGCAAACGGTCGGACGGAGGAGGCGAACATGCGGTTCGGCCCTACTCTCCCGAATCGGACGAACGCCCGTCCTGGCCGCTCCCCACGCGCCCCGTTCAGGATGCCGAGAACGGCTCGATGGTGCAGGATTTCGCCGATCTGCAGCGTCTGGGGCATGAGATGGAACGGATCAAAACCGGCGCCGAGCTGCGCCGGGAAGGGCTCGTGCCCGACCCGCAGCAGGAATGATTCGCGCACAGGCGCGATTCCCTGCCGCGCTTGTGCCGCCAAGCGCGGGCTTCTTCGCGCGAATTCATGCTCGCCCATGCCGGCCAAGCGTGCGGGTTCTCCTTGCTGCCCTACTCTCCCGCGCCGGCCGCCGTGTGCGACTTCTCTCTTTTGCTGCCCCGCTCGCCCGGGCCGGCCGTGTGCGACTTCTCTCTTTTGCTGCCCCGCTCGCCCGGGCCGGCCGCTTACGGCTTCTTCTGGCTGCTCCTACTCGACCCGCGCCGGCCGTGTGCGACTCTCTTTGCTGCCCGCCTGCTCGCCCGTTACGCCGGCCGTTTTGCCGTAAAGTCCCCCTTGCGGATTCGTTCCGTCAGAGGCCGGACCCTTCCCATCAACCGGCTCTTTCCGTTCGTTTCTCCGTTATCCGCCACGGACTCAGCGCCCTACTCGACGCTTTTCATACGCTCCCTTATTCCCCCTTCCTAACGCGTGCAAGTTCTTATATTGAACTTAGGGACTCGTACGGAAGGCGCAGGACTGCTGCATATGCACGCCATGAACTTAGAGACGCGTTCGAGTGGCACAGGGCGGCTGCAAGTGTACCTCATGAACTTAGGGACGCGTTCCGGAGGAGCAGGGCGACTGCAAGTGCACGCCATGAACTTAGGGACGCATTCGAGTGACACAGTGCGGCTGCATGTGCACGCAATGAACTTAGGGCCGCGTTCGAGTGGCACAAATCGGCTGCATGTGTACGTCATGAACTTAGGGCCGCGTTCGAGAGACACAGTGCGGCTGCATTTGTACGTCATGAACTTAGGGACGCGTTCGAGAGACACAGTGCGGCTGCATGTGTACCTCATGAACTTAGAGACGCGTTCGAGAGACACAGTGCGGCTGCAAGTGTACCTCATGAACTTAGGGACGCTTTCGAGTGGCACAGGGCGGCTGCATGTGCACGCCATGAACTCAGAGCGGGCGCAAGTTCCCCTTCCCGCACGCGCCCCTTTTCCCAAACGAACAAATCCGCCTCCTAAGAGGCGGACCTGGAAAGCTCTCTATTTCCGATTTTTCGACGGAGATCTTGGCGACGGATTCTCTAGAGCGAGAGGTACATGTCGTAGATGCGGGCTTCCTGATCCAACAGCGCCCGGAGCTCCGCTTCCGACAGCCTCAGCTCGAGAATATTGGCGACCGGCAGCGGCGGCATGTCCGTCTTCTGCAGCTCTCCGCCGTTCAAATGATAGCCGTATTCCCGTGCAACCGTGTACAACTGGCAAAAACGATGGGCCGCCTGGATGGCGCGCTCTTCCGACTCGTACTCGGCTAGCTGATTGCCGGAACCTAGCGGATTGCTGCGAACGGAGATGCTCAGCTTATAGACGCCCTGGTTCTCGCGAACGACAATGTCGCTCTCGAAGCAACGGAGTTCATATTGGATACCCATCTTTTCCACCGTCCTTAGACTCATTGGGATTTGATGCGTACCGATTATTACCCCGAGGAAGCCGATTGAAACAGCCCGTCCGAAAATAAATAAAGTCCGCCTTCGCCTGAACGGCAGCCGGCCGGACTTTACGTTTCTTCCTTTTCCATGGGCTACGACTCCCGTTCCGGGCGGGACAGCAGCCGCTTCAATTGATCGATGGCTCTTCGCTGGATGCGGGACACGCTCATCTGCGAGACCCCCATGCGGTCCGCGACGTTCCTCTGCGAGAAGCCTTCCACGTAAAGCAGCTTCAGCACGGTGCGTTCCTCCGGCTTCAGCAGCTCCATCGCCTGTTCCAGATCGATTCTTCGGTCGACGCCCTCGTAATCGTCCGCCTGCGAGCCGATCAGCTCCCCCAGCGTCGCGGTGTTGTCTTCCTCGGAGATCGGCGTGTCCAGCGACACGTAATGGTACAGTTCTCTGCCGGCCAGCACCTCCAGCGTCTCTTCCAGATCCATCTCGAGATGCTGCGCGATCTCTTCCACGCTCGGCGAACGCTCCAGCTGAACGGTCAGCTCGTCGATCGTCTGCTGCACGGTCAAGCCCTTCTCCTTGATCCTTCGCGGAACTTGAATATACCAGGACTTGTCGCGCAGAAAATTTTTCATCTGGCCGATGATGCTCTTCATCGCATAGGGCTCGAAAGGCATGCCGAGCTCCGGATCGAACTGGCCGAGCAAGCGGAAGAGCGACATCTGGCCGACCTGGAACAGATCCTCTTGCAGGTCCGGCCTGCTGCGCGAGATTTTGCGGGCAGCCATTCGGACGAGCGGCTCGTAATAGCGCACCAGTTCCTCGGCCAGTTCCTTGGAAAGAGTCCTTTGGTAAGCGAGCAGCATCTCCATGCCGTCGTCGGGCAGACGGGCGGCTTGGTCCGTCTTTACGCTCATACTTTTTCGACCGTCATTCGTCGTTTGGTAAGAACCACGGTCGTTCCTTGTTCCGTGTTCACTTCGACGCTGTCCATCAAAGCCTGCATCAGGTACAGGCCCAATCCGCCCGACTGGATCTCCTCGATGGACTTCCCGTGCAAGCTCGAAGCATGCCGGTGCGGCCCGGGTTCGAAGCTTCCGCCCTGATCCCGCACCGAGATCCGCAGCATCTCGTCGTCTGCCGCGGCGAATATAATCTCGACGGTGCCGCTCTCCTCTTCCCCGTAAGCGTGAAGAACGGCGTTATTGCACGCTTCGGACACCGCGACCTTCATATCCTCGATTTCCTCGTACGAAAAATTCATCTTGGCGGCGATCCCGTATAACGTCAGGCGGACCAAATCCACGTATTCGGGCTTCGCAGGTACCGTCAACGTTACGTTCGCTTCTTTTTTCATGATAGGTTGATCCCGTTCCTTTCCTATTGGTTGTTGGTGGGGTTCGTCGTTTCTCCCGATTGCTCCGCGGCCGACAGAAACGGGGAGATGCCCGTCATGTCGAACAGCTTGCGCACCGAATCGGGCACTTCCTCCACGGCAAAAGGAGCGCTTCGCGCGTGCCGGGCTTTGAGAACGCCGATCAGAATCCCGATTCCGGTGCTGTCGATATACTTCAAGTCCCGCAGATTCAGCACGAGCCTTCGGTCGCTCTGCTGCATCAACGGCTCCATCGCCGTTCTCATCTGCGAAGCCACTTCCAGATCCAGCTCGCCGGCAATATGGACAACGGTCGCCCCGTCTCGATTTTCCGTTCGAAAAGTCAATTTGTCCGTTTGCATGTGCACCCGAAACCCCTTTCCCATAATGGCTTACCCGTCCGTTTTACCCGATTCGTCCCGTTCTGAAACAAACTGCGCCGGGCCGCGAATCGTTTCGGCGAACGGCCCGGCGGGTAAACGATAATCAACAGCTTCATATCCAATTTACCATGCGAGGAGCTGATGTGCGATGCGTCAAGCCCAAGTGGAAATCGAACGCCGCGAAATCGAACGCAAATCGAATTCCGGCGTAATCTGGTCGGCGCTGATCCGGTACGCGGCTTACTTAATTATGTTATTCGGCATTTTGTACTTTCTCGTGCAGTATGTCATTCCGATGATTCGTTAACGGCTTCGGTCGGCCGCCGGAATGCCGTTTAAGGTAATTTTTCGGCAAAATGGCGCATACTTGGATCAGACCGCGACAACCCCGTCCGTTCGGACGGGGTTGCCGTCGGCTTTTGCCGCATTCGGAAATTATCGGAACAGGAGGAACCCGCCCTGAGCTTGTCATTCGGTTCGCTGTACTGGCCTTACACGGCGGAGACCCGCCTGCGCCCCCATCCCCCCTTGTCCCGGACCGACGAGAGTACCGTCCTGGTCGTGGGCGGAGGCATGTCGGGCGTCATCTGCGCTTATACGCTGGCGAAAAGCGGCATCGACACCATCCTGATCGAACGGGAGACGGTCGCTTCCGGAAGCACTTCCGCCAATACCGGCCTCATTCAGTACGCCAACGACATCATGCTGTCGGAACTGGCGGATCGGATCGGCGAGACGGATGCCGTTCGCTTCTATCGCGCTTGCAAGGATGCGATCGAGCATCTGGTTTTGCTCGCGGAGACGCTGCCCGGAGACGTCGGGCTCAAGCGAAGAAGCAGCTTGTACTTCGCCAGCTCGGAGAAGGATATGCCGGCCCTGCGCCGCGAATTCGACATGCTGGACAGCCACGGCTTCGGTACCGAATGGTGGGACGCTTCCGATATCGCCTCCGCATTTCCATTCCGGAAAGAGGGAGGAATCGTCACCCACGGAGACGCGGAGATCAATCCGTTCCGGTTCGTGACGTCGCTGGCCGAAGCCGCCGTCGCGGCCGGCTTGCGGATATACGAGCATACGCCGCTGGTCTCGGTCTCGGGGAAGAAAGGAAGCTACGTCGTCCGGGCCGGTCAAGGCGAGATCCGCGCCGGGCGCATCGTCTACGCCGTCGGCTACACGCCCGAAGCCGCCGGCGGGCGGTGGCTGCGGGCGAAGCTTCACCGGTCGTACGCGATCGTGACGAAGCCGCTGCCCTCGCTGGCCTCGTGGCATCAGCGGTTCATGCTGTGGGAAACCGCCCGGCCGTACTTGTACGCCCGGACGACGGCGGACGGAAGGATCATTGCCGGCGGATTGGACGAGAACATCCGGCAGCCGGTCGGCAAAGCTTCCGAAGTCAGGCAACGCTCGGACCGGCTGCTCGAGGAGATTCGGAAGCTGTTCCCGAATCTGAATCCGGAGCTGGAGTTCGAATGGTGCGCCACGTTCGGGGAATCGGCCGACGGCCTGCCCTGGCTGGGAGAAGATCCCGAGCGGCCCGGCCAATATTACTGCCTCGGCTACGGGGGCAACGGGACCGTCTACAGCATGATCGGGGCACAGCTGATTCGGGATCTGGCGATCGGCGCGGACAACCCGATCGCCCCCATCGTGCGGCCCGATCGTCCCGTTGTTCCCGCAACGGCAAACTCTGTTTGAAGAAAGCGGTCCTAAAGATGCGCTAACCGCGGTCTCGGTCCTTGGTCCTCGAATCTTGGAACCCGAATCTTGGAACTTGAATCTCCCACATTAGCTCTCGGCCAATGGCCCTCAAGCCCGCTTTTCTCTCCCCACGGCCAGGCCCAAAGCCTGCAAAAATGCAGGTTTTGGGCCTCTGCTTATGATCAGTGCTTCGCAAAACTGCAAAAGTGCAGGCTTTATTCGGCTCATCGGCTCATTTCAAGGGAGTCCGAAATAAAAGCCTGTATTTTTGCAGGTATTTCCCCGGAAATTGTCGACATCGGTTCGAATTCCTGCAGTTTTGCAGTTTTTCGATGGGGAATACATTCGCAGAGGGAGCTAAGCGGAACAAGCATTTGATTGGGGCGCTCGCAGAGGGAAACTAAGCGGAACAAGCGCTTGGTTGAGGCGCTCGCACGGGAGTCAAGCGGATCCTTGCTCGGGCAGAGCATCCGTAAGCGGCCCGGGCGGAGCAAGCGCTTGGCAGCGGCGATCCCGCCCGGCATGCTGCAAGCCGCGCAACGAAACAGGCTGTTCCGCCCCTGCCTCGCAAGGGTGGAACAGCCTGTTCGGCTTTTAACGGCTTTGCCTTATTGAAGCACGCGCTTCGCGCCGGCGTCGCGCATGGGGGATTCCTCACCGCCATGTTCGGACTCCGCCATCAGCAGGTACTTTCCTTGCCCGAGCGCTTCCGAGCACTCGTCGGCGAAGTGCGACGGCACGCCCATCTCCTCGACGAGCCGTTCGGAGTCCTCCCCGGGATCCGCATAGGCCAACCCGAACGCGGCGATCGGCGCGGTCCCTCCCGTCGTTCCCGACGATTGGCTCGTTCCGTACCAGGCCGCGGCGGGAAGGATCACCGCCTCGTCATTGAGCGCACCGTCGCGCTCCGAGCGTTCGGCCGTCTCCCGCAGCCCGGCCACTTCCTCCATCGGCACCTCCGCCTTCGCAGAGAGCAGCGGGGCGTCCTCATCGTTTTTGACGATGACCCGAAGCTGTCCCTCTTCCAGGCCGGACGCCCGAAGCCGATCGATCGCTTCCAGCACTTGATCTTCCTGTTCGAATATACCGATTGTCCGTGTCATAGCAAGGCCTCCTCGGTGCGATAGTGGGCGGCGCTGCCAAGCCCGCCCCTTATCATCCACTATACCCCTGAGCGGCCGGTTTGAACCGCGAAGGATCCGCACCCCCCAAGTCTGTCAGCGGACTTTGCGGTACACGCGATGCTCGTCGCTCCAGATCTCGTAACGGCCCGCGAGCCGGGTGAACGCCACCGATTCCTTGCCGCCAAGAATAAGGAATCCCCCGTCCGCCAGGCTCTCGTACAGCAGCGCATGAACGCGGTCCCGCAAATCCGAGTTGAAGTAAATCATGACGTTGCGGCAGAAAATGACGTGGAATTCGTTAAACGAACGGTCCGTCACCAGGTTGTGCTCGGCGAAGACGATGCGGTCCGCGATCGACGGCTTCAGCCGGAAGACGCCGCCTGCCTCCCCGTAATAGGCGGCGATGGACTGAGCGCCGCCGGAGTCCTCATAGTTCCGCTCGTATGCTTCCATCCGGTCCGGCGGAACGACGCCTTCCCGGGCCCGCTGGAGCGCCTGCCGGCTAATGTCGGTCGCGTAAATGCGCGAATGGTCCAGCAGCCCCTTCTCGTCCATCACGATCGCGCTGGAGTACGCTTCCTCCCCGGAGGCGCAGCCCGCGTGCCAGATGCGGACGAAAGGAAGCTTGGCCAGCTCGGGCGCGACTTTTCCGCGAAAAAAACGGAACATGCCGGGGTCCCGGAAAAGCTCGGTCACGGGAATGACCAGATCGCCCAGCAGCCGCTCGAACGCATCGCGGTCGTGAAGGACGAGATGCTGGAGCATCGAGATCGTGCCGAGCTGCTCCATCGTCGCCCGATGCCAGATTCTTCTCCGCATCGAAGGATAAGAATAATTGCGGAAGTCGTGGCCGTAACGGTTGAATACCGCTTCGAGAAGAAGCCGAATCTCCAGCTTCTCCAGCTGTTCGTCGTATTCCGGCCAGACGCCGTCCTCGAACTTCATCGCGATAGCCACACTTTCAACAAAGATAACAACTGATCGACCATGACGGGCTTGGCCAAGTAATCCGACGCCCCCGCCCGCATGCTCTTGTCCCGGTCTTCCTTCATCGCTTTGGCCGTCAGCGCGATGACCGGCAAGCTTCTCCACTTCGGATTGCTCCGGATCAGCGTCATCGCCTCGAATCCGTCCATCTCCGGCATCATGATATCCATCAGCACGAGGTCGATCCCCGGATGGTCTTCCAGACGTTCGAGCGCCTCTCTGCCGTTCTCGGCCGGAACCACTTCGATCTGGTAGTGATTGAGCAGGCTGGTCAGCGAGAAAACGTTGCGCGGATCGTCGTCGACCAGCAAGATGGTCTTCCCCGCCAGCGGCGATTCCGACCGCGGCTTGGCGGACGGGAACCGCTTCTCCGGTTCGGACTGCGGCGCCTGAGGCTCGACAACGGGGAGCGGCGATTCAGGCGGCGCAAGCCCGGGAGGTTCCTGCGCGGCGGCGGAGATCTCGTCTCCGAAGCTCGACGGGGGCGGACCTCCCGCAAACGGGGATCCGTCGTCCGGAAGGGAATCCGTCTTCGGACAGCGCACCGGAAGCAGCAGGGAGAACCGGCTGCCCCGGCCCGGCTCGCTGTCCAGCTCGATCCGGCCCCCGAGCAGCCTCGCGAGCTCCCGGCTGATCGTAAGGCCCAGGCCGGTGCCGCCGAATTTCCGGCTCGTCGTGCCGTCCGCCTGGCGAAACGCCTCGAAGACGATCTCCCGCTTGTCCTTCGGGATGCCGATCCCCGTGTCTTCGACTTCGAAGACGACCAGCGGCTCTCCCTTCTTTTCGCCGCCGGGCGATGCCGTCTCTTCCGTTCCCGGCTTGACCCGGAGCGCGATCGAGCCTTCGGAGGTGAACTTGACCGCGTTCGAGAGCAAATTGCGCAAGATTTGCTTGAGCCGGTGCCCGTCCGTCGTCAGAATGCGGGGCGCTTCCGGATCGATGTCGAGTTCGAACGCCACGCCCTTTTTTTCCGCGATGGAACGGTAAACGTGCTCCAGATCGGTCGTAATATCCTCGACGAGCATTTGCTCGGCGTAGATATCCATCCTGCCGGCGTCGACTTTGGCGAGATCGAGAATCTCGTCGATCATCTTCAGCAGATCGTTGCCCGACGAGTGGATGGTGGAGACATACTCCAATTGCTTGTCGGTCAAATTGCCTTCGCTGTTGTCCGTGAGAAATTGCGACAGAATAATCAGACTGTTGAGCGGCGTCCTCAGCTCGTGGGACATGTTGGCGAGAAACTCCGATTTGTATCGGGACGCCAGAGACAGCTGCATCGCCCGACGCTCCAGCTCGGCATTGGCGCTGGCGATCTCGTGGTTTTTGCGTTCCGACTGGCGGTTCTGCTCTTCCAGCGCCAGCGTCTTGACGGTCAGCTCCTGGTTCGTATGCTCCAGTTCCTCCTGCTGGCGCTGCAGCCGCTCTTCCGAACGCTTCAGGCGCTCGGCGTGAAGCTCCAGCTTCTCGTTCGTCTCCCGGAGTTCTTCCTGCTGGGTGATCAGCTCTTCGGATTGCGCCTGCAGCTCCTCGGTCATCGACTGCGATTCCCTCAGCAGTTCCTCCACCCGGTAGCGCGATTGAATGTTCATGACGATGTAGGCGAACTTCTCGCTGATCCGCTCCAACAGCTCGCGCTGCAGCTCTCCGATCGGCGCCAGATAGGCCAGCTCGACGATGCCGATCGTCCGGCCGTCCGCTTTCACGGGCTGCAGGTAGAGCTGGACCGGCTCCGTCTCGCCGAGGCCGGAACGAATCGGCATATAATCCGGCGGCAAAGGCTCCACGGTCATCGGCTCGCCGTTCAGCGCGCATTGGCCGACGAGCCCTTCCCCGATTTCGATCGTCGCTTGCCCGCCCGCGGTACGCTCCGAACCGGAATAGGCGTAAGTGCCGTAACGATATAGGCGGCCCGGCATCGAATTTCCGCCGTTATCCAGCAAGTATAGCGCTCCGTAAGCCGCGCCCAGCACGGGCGAGAAGCCCTCGATGAACGATTGGGACACCGCTTTGAGATCCGAGACGTCCCTCAGCAGTTCGGCCGTCCGGGCCGTCTGCGAATCGATCCATGCCCGCTGCTCCTTGGACCGGTTGTACTGCGCTTCCCGTTCGTTCTTCTCCTGCAAGTCGAGGGCGATCTGCTGGAAAACCCGCGCCAGTTCCCCGAGTTCGTCGGTCGCCTTGATCTCCAGCCGCCGGAACCCTTTCAGCCTTCCCTGGCTGAACTTGCGGGCCATCAGCGTGAGCAGATTCAGTCCGCTCGTGATGTTCGGGAATACCCACAGGATCACGCCCAGACCGAGGAACAGACCGATCACGGTCAGCACCGCCACCCAACGGATCGAACCGGCGTACATCTCGCGGGTCTGCGCCACTTCCTGCTCCATCATCTTCTGCTCGAACGTGACCATGGCGTCCAGCGAGCCGACGATGTTATCCTGGCTTGTCCGGCCGGCGCCGTTATTCAGCTCCGAAGCCTCCTGATTCTTTCCCTCCGCTGCCAGCGAGCTGAACCGTTCGAGAAAACCGACGTAACTCTCGCTGTCCCGGCTGACCTGGTCCAGCAGCAGCTGCTCCTGGGGATCGAACCGGATGGCGGACAAAGTCTTGAGCTTCTCCTTGATCTCATCGATCTGCCGATCCATGTCCTCCTTGTCGGCCGATTCGCCCTTTGACGCGCTCAGCACGTCTTCGACGGATCGTCCCGCGGAATTGACCGCCCCCCTCAGATCGATGACCCCGAGAACCTTGGCGAAGCGGTCGCCGTAAAATTGGTTCATTCTGTCGTTCATGCGGCTCAGCCGGTCGTATCCGAACGTCGTGATGCCGGCCATCAGCGCCAGAAGGATGATAAAGCCGAGCATCAGCCTCGTCTTGATCTTCATGCTTCAGGCCCCCCTGGCTTGACGTCGAGCCGAACGAGGCAGCGGTCGTCGGACCTCCCCTCGAGCGACGGCCGGTCCAACAGCTCGAGAAGCTCCTGCTCGCGGCCGCCCGACCGCTCGATGCTCCTCGTCAAGCCCTCCCGTTTGTCGTCCATGTCCCCGGGGAAAAGGTCGAGCAAGCCGTCCGTATAAAGATGCAGCGCGTCTCCGGGATGGATCTCCAGCGACTCCGTCCGGATGTCCATCTCTTCGAACAGTCCGATCGGCGGCGCGGTCACCGTCAGCGTCCGGTCCGCCGATCCGTCTCCTCTCAGGATGACGCCGGGAGGATGTCCGGCATTGACGTATTCCATGACGCCGTGCTCCAGATCGATCCAAGCGCAAATGCCCGTACAATAATATTGAACGAGTTCGTTCTCGTACTGCAGTTGAAGAAGCCGGCGGTTCATCTCCGCCGCTACCCGCCGGGGGGTAATCTGGGTCCGCATCGCCTCCTTCAGCACGGAAGCGGCGAACATGCTGATCAGCGACGACGAGATGCCATGGCCCATCGCGTCCATCACGGCCACGATCAACCGGTTCCGGTCGAACGCGTGCCAAGCGTACAGATCCCCGGCAAGCTTCTCCGAAGCGCGGAAGAAGGCGCGCAGACGAAACCGTTCTTCGTCCATGTCGTTCGGCAGCACCGCTTCCTGAACCTGGCGGGCGAGCTCCAGCTCTTCCCGTACCCGCAAATCCCGCTCGCG
Organism: Cohnella zeiphila; assembly: GCF_014212055.1. Classification (GTDB taxonomy): domain Bacteria; phylum Bacillota; class Bacilli; order Paenibacillales; family Paenibacillaceae; genus Cohnella; species Cohnella zeiphila. The sequence goes on from NZ_JACJVO010000016.1 coordinate 135,623, forward strand.
GTGCCAGTCCAATTCGCGCTTCAACCGAAGAGCGGATCGAATCCGCGCGAGCAGTTCGATCTTGTTGATCGGCTTCGTCACGTAATCGGTCGCTCCCGCGTCCAACGCCTCCGCCAGCTTGCGCGAATCCCCGATCGCCGTCACCATGATGACCGGGATATCCTTCAGCTTCTCGTCCTGCTGCAGCACTCGGCAAGCCTGGATTCCGTCCATGTTCGGCATCATCAGGTCCAGCAGGATCAAATCGACCGACGGGCAAGGGGCTTTCTTCGCGGCCGCGCCCTCCGAACGAAGGATGCGGAACATCTCTTCGGCGGACAGGGCGGCGGTCACTTCCTCGTACCCGGAGCGCCTCAGCATCTCCTGTACGACCATAACGTTCATCGGATTATCGTCAACGATTAAAATATTCATCGGTTCAAAGTCTCCTCTGCTCCCATGTATAGTCAGCGTATCGCAGCGTCACCGCCCTGTAAAGCTTCGCATTTCTCGCAAGCGGCAAACGGGAATAAGGAATGNNCATTCCTTATTCCCGTTTGCCTCCTCCGCCGGAAGCTTTTTAATGGCGGGCCATCACGAGAACCTTGCCCCGATCCAACTCGGCTTCATAAAGCTCCGCTTCCGCGGAGCCGACTCCCATCGATTCGATCTTGCTGCGCAGCTCGTCTCCCCGCGTACGGAACAGATTGGCCATCGACTGCAGCATGCCTTCCTCGGTGATGCCGATCGTGCTCGTATCCGAAGCGTCCGCCAGCCGGTTCGTCCGAACCTCGCTGTGGGCCAGCACGTAGATTTCGTTCCCGTCGTACCCTTGCGAGCGCAGATCCCTCACGGCATCGAACGCTTCCAGTCCGTTGCTCACCAATTTGACGTAAGCTCTCATTGCGATCTCCTCCTCAAGGTGAATCGATTGGACATGCTGTCTCGCCCTTCCTTACCCATGCCTCCGCCAATTGAAACCTGCCCTTTCCTTCATGCCCGGGATCCGGGCTCGGACGCGAGCGGCCTGACCTCGTCCCGGACGCTGCGCCGCAACGCGGAAACGACCTGAAGGCCGATCTTGATCCAGGCCATCCACGGCTTCTTCGGAGCTTGAACCTCCTCCCGCACCGCGTTCGACAGCGTGTCCGCCGCTTCCTTCGCCGCGTGAACCGTCTCCTGAATGGTCGCCCCGGCTTCGCGGGCCGCCTGGAACAACGTGTCCGTCGCATGCAGCTTATCCTTCACCTGAAGGGACAGCTCGTTGACGTTGTCCGTCAGTTCCATCGTCTTGTCGCGAATCGATTCCACCGTTCCGTTTGTCTTCTCCAGCGTCGTCCGCAACGAGTCCATCGTCCGGCCGGCGCCGAGCAGCGTTTTCACGGCAAAGCCGCACAGAATGGCAAAGCTGACCGCAGCCAGCGCGGCGCTTGCCGCCAATAACGTTTGCGCGCTCATAGGTTTCTCCCCTTCCGCAGCGGATGTATGGGGGGCTTACCCTATCGTCCGCGGAACGAAACCGCCGCAGCGCCGCGTTTCATCCGGGAATGGGCGTGGTAAGGGAGGGGCAAGCCAGTCCAATCCAGACAACCGCAAAGGAGATGACCCTCATGCTGTACTGGGCAATGGTTTTTCTAGTCGTCGCAATTGTCGCCGCGATCTTCGGTTTCGGAGGCATCGTCGCCGCCGCTGCGGGAATCGCCAAAGTGCTGTTTTTCATCTTCGTCATCCTGTTCATCCTCTCCCTCATCTTCGGCCGTCGCGGCAGAGTCTGATCCAAGCTGTCGCAACAAGCGGGAATTTCCATCACGAATCGCGCAGCACGGTATCATATTCCTTCCCGCAAGACCGTATCCATGGAGAAAGAGAGCTTTCCTCTCCATGGCGCGTCATGCGCGGCGACGGATCGCCGGAGGTTGTCCGGCCTGCGGCTAAGACCGTCTTCCGGCATCGCCGACAAATTCCCAACGAAGGGTTCTATCGCGCTCAGGGGATCCGGATTCTTCCGGTCCCCGACTTTCGCATTGCCATTTCGGCCCCGGGACCGCCGCAGGTCCTCCCGATTAACACATGAAGCGGTTCGTTAGCCGCGCTTTGGAGGTGCAACGCCCATGAATCCACAAGGATTCCAAATTGCTTACGTCAGCACATACGTACCGAAAAAATGCGGATTGGCCACTTACACCCACCATTTGAGAGAGGCTGTCTCTCGATCGAAAGGGGATGCGTCCGATCCGGTCGTCGCCATGTGCAACACCGACGAGCTCGACGCGTATAAGGAGCCTTGGCAGCTGCCCCTGCTCAAGCAGGAAAGAGAAGATTACCGGCTGCTGGCGGACACGCTGAACCGAAGCTCCATCGACGTCGTGTCGCTTCAGCACGAATTCGGCATATTCGGGGGGGAAGCGGGCGATTATTTGCTCGAGCTGCTGGATCGGTTGAAAAAACCGGTCGTCACCACGTTCCACACCGTATTCGAGAAACCGGCCGAGCCTTATGCCTCGGTTCAAGCCGCCATCGCTCAGCGCAGCGACCATATCCACGTCATGAACCGCAAAGCGATCGGCTATCTGCACGATCATTTCCGGATTCCGCTGGAGAAGATCTCGTTCATTCCTCACGGCTCCCCGGTCCCGGACCGGAAAGAGCGCCATCTGACCCGACGGCACTTCGGGTGGGAGCATCGCAAGGTGCTGTTCCAGTTCGGTTTGCTCGGCCGAAGCAAAGGGGTCGAATCGCTGCTGAAGGCACTGTCGGGAGCCGTCCGGGCCGTTCCCGAGCTGTTGTACGTCATCGCGGGCCAAACCCATCCCGAGGTCAAGAAGCACGAGGGCGAAGCTTATCGCGAGGAATTGACCGCCATGATCGCGGAGCTCGGCTTGCAGCATCACGTGAAGATGATCGACCGGTACGTGCCGGAAGATGAGCTGGTCTCTCTGATCTCGGCTTGCGATCTCTACGTGACTCCCTACCCGGGCATGCAGCAAATTACGAGCGGCACGCTCGCGTATGCCGCGGGCCTCGGGCGGCCGATTCTCAGCACTCCATATAGCTACGCCAAAGATTTGGTTCAAGGCCGCGAAGAGCTGCTCCTTCCTTTCGGGGATACGGATGCCTGGAGCGCGAAAATCATCGAATTGTTCTCTTTCCCGGAGATGCTCGCCGAATGCGAACGATGGATGGCGGATATCGGCCGCAGCATGCAGTGGCCTCAGGTAGGGGCGCAATACCTGGGACTGCTGGAGCGGGTGGCGGCCCGCAAGGAATGGAGCATGGCGGATGTCGTCTAATGCCCCGAGCTGGCGCGGCGACGCGCCTTCTTTTGTCCATTTGCGCCGCCTGACGGACGATACCGGGCTGCTGGAGCACGCGCTGGGCCGCATTCCCCGCCGCCGGGAAGGCTACACGACGGACGACAACGCCAGGGCGCTGTGGACCGTCACGGAATGGCTGGACCCGCGCCGCCGCAAGAAAGTGCGGGAGGAAGATGTGGCGGTTCTGCGGTCTCTCGCCGACGTCTATTTGGCCTTCCTCTTGTGGACTCAGAAAGATGACGGCTGGTTTCACAACAACATCGCTTACGACCGGACCCCCGAACCGGAAGAGGTCTCTCACGACTGCCAGGGCCGCGCGCTGTGGAGCTGCGCGGACGCTTGGGTTCGCCTGGACTGCGGCCAACGGGAGACGGCGTACGTCCTGATCCAGAAGTCGATGCGCACGATCGGCGCGATCGGATCGCTTCGGGGACGGGCGTTCGCCATGGCCGCTTGCGCCCATCTGATCGAAGCGGATAACAACGGAGTCATCAATCTGCCGGACGGCTGGAAAGATGAACTAAGCGACCATCTCGTGCGATATGAGCGCATTCTGTGCGATGCGTTCCGACAATTCTCGCAGGGCGACTGGAACTGGTTCGAGCCGGCGATGACCTACAGCAACGGGGTGCTCCCTTGGGCGATGCTGCGGGCATTCCGGGTGACAGGCCGAACGGAGACGCTGGAGATCGGGCTGGATTGCCTGTCTTCTCTGCTGACCGCGATGAAGGCCGAGAGCGGACACTACCGGCCGATCGGCAACGAGAAGTGGCGGACGAAGGAAGCGGTCAGCTACTGGGACCAGCAGCCGCTCGAGATGTTCAAGCTGGCGCTCTCTCTGGAAGAAGGCGCGATCGCGCTGGAGGCCGCCCAAGGCGAAGGAGTCTCCTTGCTCGTCTCGAACGCCGCGGCCTCGGATGTCCGGCATCACTCCCGGCACGGAACGATGACCGCGGAGCGGAAGAAAGAAATCCGGATCGGCGACAGCAGGATCGTCACCTTGAGCGAGCATGCGGAAGCGCTGCGCAAAGAGCGCAACGCCTGCCTGGCCTGGTTCTACGGCAACAACGACCTGTGCGCCCAGATGGTCGATCCTTCGGAGGGCTGCTGCTGCGACGGCCTGCAGGAGAACGGCCCGAATCTGAACTGCGGCGCCGAAGCGACGCTCTCCTATTTGATGACGCAGGCGCTCTGCTCCGACGATCGGGGCTGACGCTAAGCGGGGACTCTAAGGAGCCAAGTTGGTGTTCGAAAGCAACCATTCGTTCGGGATCGCGACAAAGCGGGCCGAGTTAGTGCCCGAAAGCAATAATTCGCGCCGGATCGCGACATCGTGAGCCAAATTAGTGCCCGAAAGCAATAACTCTATCCCGGAAACTCATCATCAGACGCAAAGAACTCCGACCGTCAACATCGGTCGGAGTTCTTTGGCCATTCAAGATCAATTCCGCGTTTCGCAGTTGCGGGCGGATCGGCAAATCGTCTCCGCTAACGCAAATTCGTTTGCGAAAAGCTTCACGGCGCTGAGACCGCTGAAAAAAAGCGCTACCGTCAAGTCTGCTGGGCAAGCAGCAGCACGATGGAGAACAGGCCGAAGCAGATGTTGAGCAGGTACAGGAACGAGACGACCTGAACCGGCTTCATGCCCGTTGCGAGCAGACGGTAATGGGCCTGCGAAGCGTCGGCCTGATAGACCGGGACGCCCTTCATGGCCCGGGCGATTACGACGCGGACGTTGTCCAGGATCGGCACGCCGAGCGCGAAGATCGGGATGAACAGGGACAGCAGCGTCGCCTGCTTGAAGGCGCCGTCGAGCGCCACGACGCCCAGCATGAAACCGAGGAACGTCGCGCCGGCGTCGCCCATGAACACTTTGGCCGGCGGGCGGTTGAACAGAAGATAGCCGACGGAGACGCCGACCGTGATGACCGCCATCATCGCCGAATTATGCTGGCCCATGACGAGCGCGACGACGAGCAGGGTGCCGCCGGAGATGGCCGAAAGTCCGCCCGCCAGCCCGTCCATGCCGTCGGAGAAGTTGATGACCGTCGTGACGCCGAAAATCCATAGAATCGTAAAAATAAACGACAGCCACTCCGGCAGCACGACGTAGACGCCGTTGAACGGATTCTCGAATCCGACGAACTGGATGCCCGACGCGTAGACGAGAACGGCCGCGCCGATCTGCACGAGGAACTTGGGCAGCGCGGGAAACTCTCTGCCGTTCGTCTTGTACCAATCGTCGACGATGCCGATCAGCAGCACGAGCAGCCCGCCGCCGAGAATCGCCGCCGTCTGGTACCACACGTCCCTCATGAAGATCAGGTAGACGGCTGCGAATCCGACGAAGATGGCGATGCCGGCCGTCAGCGGAATCGGCTCACGGTGTATTTTGCGGGCGCTGTCCGCCCGGGGCTTGTCCACGAAACCGATGCGAAGCGCGAATTTCCGTAAGGGAGGAATCAATAAGACCACAAGAACGAATGAAGTCGCGAAAGCGAGAAAATAACTCATACTCGGCCCCTTTCCGCGTGCGATTGCCGCTCTTTCGATTGTAAGCAGTTGGAAAGGGGGCTGTCAACGCTTTGTCGACCGAATTCGAGGGCATTCGTGCGATGGAAGCGGTCTTGAAAAGCGGATTCGGCAGTTCCGATCGGTCAAAAACCGGACGACCAATGGATCAGCAGCGGTAAATAAAGGAAGCTCGCCAGCGTCGTGAACGCCACGTTGACCGCCACCAGTTCCTTGTCTCCGCCGTACTTCTCCATCAGCACGAGCGAATTGATCGCCGCCGGCATGCTCGATTGGACGAACAGGACGGACGCTTCCAGACCGTGCAGGCCGAGCAGCCGGATCGTCAGCCAGGAGAGCAGCGGCACGATGACGACTCTCATCCCGAAGGAGACCCACGTCTCCTTGCGCCAGCCGTTCCTCCAATTCGTCTTGCCGAGCTGAACGCCGAGCAGCAGAAGCACGACGGCCGGATAAGCGTCCCCCACCAGCTTCAGCCCCTGTCCGAGACTGTCCGGCAGCGGGATCCGGAACAAGAACAACACGGTCCCGGCGATCGCCGCGTAGATGAGCGGCGTCTTCGCCACCTGGCGAAGAGCTCCGCCCGCGCTGAAGGTCGAACGCGTCGCCAGATACATGCCGAGCGTATTGACGAGAATAATGTGCGTAATCACGTTCGTGACCCCGATCGCGAATCCGCCCTCGCCGAAGGCAAGCAGCAGCAGCGGCAGCCCGTAATTGTTCGAATTGGCGAAGATCGTCGTTAAGTCCATCGCCCTCCGGGAAGGCGCGTCGAACCGGAACAGCCGTCCGGCCGCCGTCGATGCCGCCCAGCAGAAGGCGGTCTGAATCAGCGTGAACGCCGCGATATGACCGAAGACGGAACCGTCCAGATCGCTGGTCGATAAGGCCGATACGATCAGGCAAGGAGACAGGACGAACAGGCTGATCTCCGCAAGCTGGCGCGTGTCCGGCGCCTTATACTTCTGGAACAAAAAGCCGAGCAGGCAAGCGAGCAGGATCGGAACGCTCACGTTGGCGAATTGCGCGACATAGGCGGCCATGGGCACCCTCCTATCGGGTGTTTTTTCCCAATTGTAGCCCTTGCGCGACGAAAGGTTAAATATATAAAAAATATCAACTCCATAGTCTACGCCTATGATCCATTCATGGCGCGCGAGGCGCCGAGCGGCCGGAGCGGTACCGGTCGCCGACATGCCTCCCGGTTAAACGCCGTACTCCCGCTGCAGAGCGTCCAGGCACTCCCGGCTCCGCTCGGCCCAACGCCGAAGCTTGTCCGACCGCTCCGTCTCGGCCTGCAGGGCCGCGATCAGCGATTCCCGATAAGAGGGAACTTCCCCCGCGTAGGCTTTAAGCTCGCGGATCGGAACCCATACTTTCTCCTGGTAAGCGGAAGCCTTGCGCTCATGGAACAGCGGAACGTCCGGATCATACGGGTGATGAAGATCGCCCTGGGTCGGATGGCGCAGTACCGCCAACACTTTGACAAGCGCCCTTCTCCCGTCCGACTCCGCCACTTCCGCGACGTACTCGCCCGTTTTGTAGGCCGCCATGACGATCCGACCCGGCGTATCGAGTTCTTGATTCATCCTTTCGTCCTCCTTGTCCGTATCTCCTAGAATGAAGCCGTCAGACGAATTGTACCTCAGCCGTCTCCGGGATGCACGGCCTTCCTTCAAAATCGGCCCGACACTTGTCCCAAGTTCGAGAAGGAAGTAATATGGAGAAAGGTAAAGTGGAGGACTGTAACCCATGCGAAAAAAACGAGTGCTGCTGCTATCCGAAGGATTCGGCACCGGACATACCCAAGCGGCATACGCCTTGGCGGTCGGGCTGCGGCAGTTGTCCCCCCATCTGCAAACGCGGGTCATCGAGCTCGGGACGTTCTTGAATCCCATTATTGGGCCCCTGCTCCTATCCGCTTATCGGAAGACGGTCAGCAAGCAGCCGCAGTTGTTCGGCAAGCTGTATCGGAGTTATTACGATAAAGGCTTGAGCCGCATCAAGACGTTCGCGCTCCACAAGCTGTTCTACAATCACGTCTCGGACGTCGTCCAGCAGTTGAAGCCGGATATGATCGTTTGCACCCATCCTTTTCCGAACGCGGTCGTCAGCCGGTTGAAAAGGCTTGGGGTAGACGTGCCTCTCTATACATTGATTACGGATTACGACGCGCACGCGACGTGGACGACTCCCGAGGTGGACAAGTATCTGGTCAGTACCTCCAGCGTGCGGAACAAGCTGATCGCGCGGGGCATCTCGCCTTCGCAGATCGAAGTGACCGGCATTCCCGTGCATCCGAACTTCTGGTATCCCCACGACCGGGCCGAGATTCTCGCGCAATTCGAACTCTCGGACATGCCTACCGTACTGATCATGGGCGGCGGCTGGGGGCTCCTGTACTCGGACCAGCACGTGGAGTACATGACCTCCTACGCCGACAAGGTGCAGCTCATCCTGTGCATGGGCAGCAACGACAAGGCCCGGGAGAAGCTGCTGGCCGATCCCAAGTTTCGGCATCCGAACATCAAAGTGCTCGGCTTCACCAAGGAAGTGAGCAAGCTGATGGACGTGTCGGAGCTGCTCGTGACGAAGCCCGGCGGCATGACCTGTACGGAAGGAATGGCGAAGGGAATCCCGATGCTTTTCTACGAGCCGATTCCCGGCCAGGAAGAAGAGAATCTCGAATACTTCGTCGCGCAAGGGTTCGGCGAGCTGCTCACCTCCACGGAGACGATCGACCGCTGGTTCCGTCTCATTCAGGAGCCGTACTTGGCCGGGCAGCACCGCGACGGCCTGCTCGCCCTGAGGAACGCCGAGTACAATCCGGCGCGCTGTTCCGAAGCGGTGCTGAAGCTGCTGCAGTCGCTTGGCGACGATGTGGAAGAACCTCCGGTCCCTCTTGCATGAGGGAGCCGGAGGTTTTTTGTTAGGGGGCGGAACGGTTCAAACTCTGTCTCGGCCGAATCCGGCATTGCGCCCGGAATAGCGGAAGCCGGTCCGCAACCTTCGGGCGGCCGCTTCCGTTAAGGAGTCATCGAGAGGAGGAGTCGCGAGGCCGTTTCGGCTTGCGGGGGAACAACGTGTAGCTGAAGCTGATAAGGAAGTCGATGCCCAGCACGAACGACCACAGCTTGACGGTCTCAACCAATGCGCGGGTGCGCTCCTCGTCGCCGATCAGCGCGACCATTCCTAGCAGAATGGCGCTGCCGATCGCCCAAGCCAGTCCATGGCGGTACCAGAGACTCCGCTCGCGTCTGGCGTGCTCTTCCCCAGCCTTAGGCGGCTTGACGGGGGCGGGCCCGCCCGCGAACCGGTGGGCGAAACGGACGTCGGCCCAGCGGATCATCGAATGTCCATAGGCGATGGAGACGCCGATGTAAATGGCCGACAAGCCGTGAACCGCTCCGGCTTCTGCGCCATGGCGCAAATCGATCGCCGCGGCGGCGAGCAGCGCGGCGTCGATGGCGGGCGTGCAGATCAGCAGAACGGCTCCCGTCTTCTTGAGCGGCAGCAAGTAGCGGCAAGCCAGGCCCGCCAGCACGAATACCCAGAAAGCCAGTTCGCACGCGACGATCGCCGCAAACATCGTTTCACCTTCTTTTTAATACAAATGTATGATTTAAGCCATTATAGCACGATTGTATTAAAAAACAACCGTGCTATAATAAGTCCATGCCTAAAATCGTCAATCACGAGGAAAGAAAAGAACATATCGCCGAAGCCGTCTGGCGCGTCATCCGAAAAGACGGGCTCGACGGCGTATCCGTCCGAAGGGTGGCGGACGAAGCCGGTCTCTCTCTCGGGGCGCTGCGGTATTACTTCGATGCCCAGGACGAGCTTCTCGCCTATTCCATGAGGCTCATCTCCCATCGGGCGAACGAGCGAATCCGCAATCTGCCGGACACCGGGGAACCGCGCGAGCGAATCGAGAGAATCATCGCGGAGCTGCTGCCGCTCGACGGGGTCCGCACCGCGGAAGCCGAAGTTTGGTTCGCGTTCGTCGGCAAGGCTCTCTCCGATCCGGCCATCGGAGCACTCAGCCGCGAGGTTCATGACGAGCTCTACGAAGGTTTTCGAAGCATGGTCGACCCGCTCGTCTCGTTGAAGCTGGCGAAGGACGGAATCGACGCCGACCGGGAGACCAAACGGCTTCATGCGCTGGTCGACGGACTCGTTCTGCACCGGATCGCGTTCCCCGAACGGATTCGGAGCGAAGAGCTGATGTCCATCGTCTCCCTCCATTTGGACAGCCTTCTGAAGGAGCCGGACCGCCGATAATTTCATGCAAAAAAAGAAGAGTCTCGGCGCGGGCCGAAACTCTCCTTCGTCTGACGGATAAAGCGGACAGATTACAGGGCGCTGCCTCCGAACAGGAACCGGTATTCCCAATGCTTGCCCGCGATCGAATCGACGCGGACGCCGCCGGATTCCTTCGAATAGGTCTGCAGGATCTTTCCGTCGCCCAGATAAATGCCGACATGGGAAATCCGCGTGCTGAACGGCTGTTTAGAGGTGTAGCTGGATGCGCTTGTCCCTTTGTAGTCCATGAAAAACATCAAATCGCCGCGTTTCAGCTGCTTCCAGTCGGTCGTGACCTGCGAATGGCTGCGCACATAGTCGCCCTGGCCTCTGGAATCGGCGGGAAGCGTAATGCCCAGCGCGTCTTTGAACGCCTGGCGCACGAAGTCCGAGCAATCGAAGGTCGTCGTCGTGCTGCGGCTAGAACCGTATTCGTACGGCGTGCCGAGATATTTCATGCCGGCCGCGATCACCGCTTCGACCTGCGCGGAAGCATCCGCCTGGCCGGTGCCGCTGCCGGAGCTGCCGTTATTGGAGCTGCCTCCCGTCGTCGGAGTCGAGACCGCTCCGGTCAAAGATATGTATTTGGAGGATGTGCTGACGTACCCGGTTTGTCCGTCCGGTGCGGTAACCGCGTACCAGTAGGAGTTGACCTGTCCGGTAACGGTTACGGCCTCGGCTTTCTTCAAGTAGCGGATCAGCTTGCCGGACGTGGAAGGGGCTTCGCGCAGCGATACTGTCGAGACAATGACGGCGTTTGTGCCCGCGCTCGTGCCGGGAGCCGGATTGGCAGACGGGCTTGAGACTTGCTTCACGTATTTATCGCTGGAAGATACATATCCGACTCGTCCGCTGGAATCCTGCACTTTCCACCAGTAATTATTCGTCTTTTCCAACAGTTCTACCGTTTCGCCGGGCTTCAAATACCGGACCATGCCGGACAAAGTGCTGGGCGCCGTCCGAAAACTCACAGTTGCTACGACGGAAGCTTGTCCCGCATTCGCGGACGCGCTTGCCGTTACGGGAATCGAAGCCGCGAGAGCCGCAGCCGTCAAAGCGATCAACAAATTCCTTCTCAATGTACACCCTCCGGTTTCTGCCAATCTCCAGATGTCTTCCTCTGGGCGGTATTCCTCCCTCATTATAGGGGGACTGGGTAGGGGTTCCATGAGACGGATATCATAGCGGCCGTTTCTTTCATGGGAAAATAGATCCAACTCTCTTCTAGGCACAAAGAACAGGATCACGCTGACCTTGCGGTTTTCTGTTTTTTTCATCCCTGCATTTACCATTCCGTTTACAAAAAAATACCTCCTCTATCCGAACCACCTTTTGGAAAATGAGAGCAGATAACGGTATAACCGGCTAGAGATTCCCAGAAAGAAAAGACCCGGGCGGCCGTCGCGCGGGTCTTCGCCATCCCTTTTCTTCTCCTGACTCCGGCCGGATTAGGTCATTCGTCGCACGGACTTTCCGAACCGCGGTGCGGAAGGTCCGAAGAGGCAGACGATTCTTCGGCCTCCAGCCGCGCTTCCAGAAGCCCGTCGATCCTGTCGGCCAGCTTGCGGTGATCGCTCTGCCACTTCCGGACCTCGGCGGGGTCGGCTGCGCCGTCCCATTCCTCCATTACGTCGAGAACGAGCTCCCACTTCCACTCGTTCAGCTCCGCCAAATGGGCGAACGACTGCAAGATCGGGCCCGCTTCCAAGCGTACGGTTCCGGCCGCCGCTGCTCTTTCCTCCAGACGAAGCAGCTCTTCCAAATACCGATAGAGAGCCCCGTCGAGCCGAATCAACGCCGGCACGAAAACTTCGCGGATCGCAGCGGCCTCGCGATTGCGCGGCTTTCCTTCCGGCCGTTCATCCGCGCCGCTTTCCCGCCATCGGACCATCTCTTGACCGGCAACCGCGCGGGCCAGCTTCTTCAGCAGCAGTCCTTCCGTCCGGACGATCGCGTCGAGCCGGTTGGCGGCTTGAATCCCGATCCGAGAACCGTCCGCAAGTCCCTGACCGGTCATGGCTCTCGTCTTGTCGGCTTCGGCCCGAACCTGAAGGGCAAGCACCGATTCTTCCTGCGCAATCGACAGAAGCCCGCCCGCGGCAGATGAGATCGGGCCTCGCCCGGACTGTTTATCGGAAATATCGAGTCCTCCCTTCGATCATGCCGCGAGTTCTCCGGCTATTCTCATAAGTATGGGCGAACCCTTCGGATATTCGCTTAGCCGCGCGCCCGGCCGGCACAAAAAAAGAACCTGCGGCAACAAGCGCCGCAGGCCAATTTATTTATCAAAAGGGGGGTCATAGATACATTGTACAAATCGACCCTGAATGAAACATGAATCGCAGATTACATTTGTGTTTCAAATAATTAGGAATAACTGGGAGATTACGCCGGAAGCATGCGAGCGCGAAGCTCTTTGATTTCCGGGCTCTCCAAATATTCGTCGTACGTCGTCATCCGATCGATAAGGCCGTTCGGCGTAATCTCGATGATGCGGTTGGCGATCGTCTGGATGAACTGATGGTCATGCGACGTGAAGATGATCGTCTCCTCGGTATCGACGAGCCCGTTGTTGAGCGCCGTGATCGATTCGAGATCGAGGTGGTTCGTCGGCTCGTCGAGCAGCAGCACGTTCGCGCCGGTCAACATCATCTTCGCCAGCATGCAGCGGACCTTCTCGCCCCCGGACAGCACGGAAGCCTTCTTGAGCGCCTCGTCGCCGGAGAACAGCATCCGTCCGAGGAAGCCGCGGATGAACGATTCGTCCTGGTCCTTCGAGTATTGGCGCAGCCAGTCGACGATCGACAGCTCGACGCCTTCGAAGTATTCGGCATTGTCTTTCGGGAAGTACGCCTGGGTAATCGTCACGCCCCAAGTGACCGAGCCGGAATCCGGCGTCAGCTCGCCGGCCAGCACCTGGAACAGCGCGGACTTGGCGATGCCGTTCGGACCGACGAGCGCGATCTTGTCGCCCTTGTTCACGACGAACGAGACGCCGTCCAGCACCTTCTCCCCTTCGATCGTCAGAGAGACGTTGTCGACGGTGACGATCTGCTTGCCCGCCTCGCGCTCCGGCTTGAAGTTGATGAACGGATACTTCCGGTTCGACGGCCGGATGTCGTCGAGACTGATCTTATCGAGCATCTTGCGGCGGCTTGTCGCTTGCTTCGCCTTCGACTTGTTCGCGGAGAAGCGTTGGATGAACGCCTGCAGTTCCTTGATCTTGTCTTCCTTCTTCTTGTTCTGGTCGCGCGCGAGCTGGAGCGCCAGCTGGCTCGACTCGTACCAGAAATCGTAGTTGCCGACATACAGCTGGATCTTGCCGAAGTCGATATCCGCGATATGGGTACAAACCTGGTTCAGGAAGTGACGGTCGTGGGAAACGACGATGACGGTGCCTTCGTAGCCGGACAGGAAATCTTCCAGCCAGTTGATCGACTCGATGTCCAAGTGGTTCGTCGGCTCGTCGAGCAGAAGGATGTTCGGACGGCCGAACAGCGCCTGGGCGAGCAGCACGCGAACTTTCTCGTTGCCGCCGAGCTCCGCCATCTTCTTGTCATGGAGCTCGGTCGTAATGCCGAGACCGTTCAGCATCTCCGCCGCGTCGCTCTCGGCTTCCCAGCCGTTCATCTCGGCGAATTCGGCTTCCAGCTCGCCGGCCCTCATGCCGTCTTCGTCGGTGAAGTCGGCCTTGGCGTAGATCGCGTCTTTTTCCTTCATCACTTTGTACAGGCGGTCGTAACCCATGATGACCGTCTCGAGCACGCCGAATTCGTCGTACTCGAAGTGGTTCTGCTTGAGCACCGCGAGACGCTCTCCCGGCGTGATGTGCACTTCGCCCGACGAGGGCTCCACTTCGCCGGACAAAATTTTGAGGAACGTCGATTTGCCCGCCCCGTTCGCTCCGATCAAGCCGTAGCAGTTGCCGGGGGTAAACTTGATGTTGACGTCCTCGAACAACGGACGCTTGCCGTACCTGAGACTGATGCCGCTTGCGCTAATCATGAATTAAGATCATCCTTTGCTTTTGGTTATTCGGTCGCCGCATGGGCTTGAAACCGCATGGTCTCGCCGTGATGCAGCAGGAACATCCTGTCTTCGGGAATATCCATCCGCAGCCTCGCAGCCTCCAGCCGCTCGAGCGCCTCCTTCGGCGTGTCGTCGGCCAGCTTGAACGAGCCGTAATGCATCGGCACGAAATACTTCGCTCCTACGTCGAGGTAAGCCTGCAGCGCCTCCTCGGGACTGACGTGCTCCTCGGCCATAAACCATTCCGGGTCATAGGCCCCGATCGGCAGCAAAGCCACGTCGATCTCGAAGCGGCGTCCGATCTCCTCGAAGCCTCGGAAGTAGCCGCTGTCTCCGGCGAAGTAGACGGTAGGGCCGTGCCGGCATTCGATCACCCAGCCTCCCCAGTGGGAATTGTTCATGTCCCAGGGGTTGCGCCGGGCCCAATGCTGGGCGGGGACGAAGGTGAACTTGACGCCGTGGAAGACGCAATCTTCCCACCAGTGCTTCTCTTCGACTTGGCGGAAGCCTTTGAGCAGCATTTTCTTGCGAAGGCCCGCCGGCACCATCAGCCTCTTGGTCCCCCGCAGCCTGCGCAGGGAAGAGACGTGCAGATGATCGTAATGGGAGTGGGAGACCAAGACGACATCGACGGGCGGCATATCCGCGAGCTTGACGCCGGGCGGGGCCAGCCGCTTCTGAAGCGCCATTCGGCGCGCCCACACCGGATCGGTCACAATATTCAGGCCGCCTATCTGAATCAGGAACGTGGAGTGCCCGATCCAGGTAATCGACGGCTCGGTGCGGTTATGTTGGAGAAAAGCCAGGTCCGGTCTCGTATTCGGAATGCAATCGGCATAATCTTTCGAACGCATCTTGCTTAGTCGGTCCTGCCGCCACCGGGCGAACCTGTGCCTTCCCGCGCGGACGGCTCCGGCGGAGTCCAGGTTGCCGAAGCGATTTTTGCGCATGAGATCCCTCCGGGTGATGTGTTCCCCTCTAATATAGCAGGAAACGAGCGATTGTACCAATGCATGGAGAAGCCCGATTCGCGGAAAACCGTGCCCATCCGGGATCCGGCGGTCTTCGGACCGCGAGAACTTCCCGAACATTTGGCACTTCGGCTCCGGTTGAGTTAATGTAAGAAGTGAGGATAAACGCCTTCACACCATAAGGGAGGGGATCACGTTGAAGCTGTTGTCGATCGAACCGACGCCGAGCCCGAACTCGATGAAGCTGAACTTGGACGAGAAGCTGCCGCTCGGGGAGCGTCATACGTATACGCAGGACCGCAAGGATCAGGCTCCGGCTTTTTATCGGAAGCTGCTGGAGATCGACGGAGTCAAAAGCGTGTTCCGCGCCGCCGACTTCGCCGCCGTCGACCGCCGTCCGAACAAGGATTGGGCGGTCATCCTGGGCGCCGTCCGCGAGCTGTTCGGAGAAGGCGGCGCGGCCGGCGCCGCGGCGGGCGGCGTGGAAGCCGGAGGGTACGGGGAGTCGTTCGTGCTCGTGCAGATGTTCCGGGGCATTCCGATGCAGATCCGGGTGCGCACGGGAAGCCAGGAGGCTCGCGCGGCGCTGCCGGAAAAGTTCGCGGCCGCGGTGAGCGAAGCGGCGGGAGCGACGATGATCCGCGAGCGCAAGCTGGAGGAGCTCGGCGTCCGGTACGGCGAGCCGCAGGAGATCTTGGACGAGGTGGCGCGCGAGCTGGACGCCGCGTACACCGAGGAGCGCCTGCGCGAGCTGGTCGCGCAGGCGCAAGCGACGGCGGCGGGAGGCGAGGCTGCGGCCGCGCCTCCGGAGGCGCCGGCGCCGCTGGCGCGCGAGGAGCTCGAAGAGCGGCTGCGCGCGCCCGACTGGCAGGAGCGCTACGCGGCGCTGGCGCGCATGAAGCCCGACGCCGGGCAGCTCCCGCTGCTGGCGCTGGCCGTGCGCGACGCGCACGTATCGGTGCGCAGGCTCGCCGTGGTGTACCTCGGCGACCTGCGCATCCCGGAGGCGCTGCCGCACCTGTTCGGCGCGCTTAAGGATTCGTCGCCGGCCGTGCGGCGTACCGCCGGCGACACGCTGTCCGATCTGGGCGACCCCGCCGCGATCGGACCGATGGTGGAGGCGCTCGCGGACGCGAACAAGCTCGTTCGCTGGCGAGCGGCCCGCTTTCTTTACGAGGCCGGCGACGATACGGCCTTGGAGGCGCTCGAGCGCGTCGCCGCTACCGAGCCCGAATTCGAAGTGAAGCTCCAGGCCGAGATGGCCGTCGCCCGCATTCGCAGCGGCGAGGAGGCGGCCGGCTCCGTCTGGCAGCAGATGACCCGGCACCGCGAGCAGGAGCAAGCGTCCGGGCACGCTCGCGACGGAGAGTCGTCTGTTTGATGACATAGCGGATCCAAACGAGCCATCCCTTTTTTAACGGGATGGCTTCTTTTGTCGTTTCGGAGACGGAGCGGCTTCTTCCTCGTCGTCTCTTCCCCCAGCCCGAATCGGGGGCCGCTCTAACTTCACTTCGTGCACTTACTACTCGCTCTTCCTCGTCTTTCGCAACGCTAACTCCACTTCGTACGCTTACAGCTCGCACTACTTCGACTTCCGGCGCTCTAACTCCACTTCGTGCACTTACGTCCCGCTCTTCTTCAACTTCCGACACTCCGACTTCACTTCGTGCACTTACGTCTCGCTCTTCTCCGACTTACGATGCTCTAACTCCACTTCATGCACTTACAGCTCGCTATTCCCCGTCTTCCGCAACGCTAACTCGGCTTCAAGCACTTACAGCTCGCTCTTCCTCTGCGCGCAATCGGACTGCCTCCTTCGTCGCCGCGTTCAAACGCGAACAACCCGCGGGAAGCGGCGCTTCCTCGCGGGCTGTTCTATGAATCCGTTCAGATCCTCCGGCTCCCGGCGGGCTACCTCTCGCCCTTCGTTCCCCGCGACGCTTCTCCGTGGCGCGCGGCGGCGGCCAGCTTGCGCCAGACGAAGCCCGCAATAAGCACGATCAGCGCAGTCGAGAACGGAATCCAGTCGTCTTCGAGATCTCCCCAGTCCGGGAACCAGTTCCGGACCGCCTGTACGCTCTCCAGCATCTCGCCGGACGTATAGCCGAGAATGGCCGAGCCGATCCACACGACGATCGGGAACCGTTCCAGCACCTTCAGAATGAGCTGGCTGCCCCAGACGATGAGCGGGATGCTCAGCGCGATGCCCGCGGCCATCAGCCAAAGGTTGCTCTCCGCGATGGAGGCGATGGCCAGCACGTTGTCGAGGCTCATGATCAAGTCCGACAGCAGAATGATTCCGACCGCCTTGCCGAGCGAAGCGACGCCCTTCACTTCCTTGGACTCGCCTTCTTCGGTCAGCAAATGCACGGCAATATAGAGCAGCAGCAACGCGCCCACGATCTTGACGGCGGGAATGTCGAGCAGCGCGACGGCCGCGATCGACAACACGATTCGCAGCCCGACCGCTCCTCCGGCTCCCCACCAGATCGCCCGTTTCCTCAAGCTCGCCGGCAGATTGCGGCTCGCCATGGCGATGACGACGGCATTGTCCCCGCTCAGCACGATATTAATGAGGAGAATCTCCGCCAGCAGCAGCAAATTTTCCAGGAACAAGACTTCCCCTCCTTTGCGGAAAGGGCGGCTTGCACTCCCTCTTCCCGTTCATCATGTCGTTCGGCGGACGGTTTTAATCGCACCGGTTGCCAGGCAAGCGCAAACGCCGACTCCCTGTCCGCCCTCGAGTTCTTTACCATGATAACATAACCGGGAGAAAAATGCCGCTTTCAGCCGGACAAGCCGCTAGATCACCTCACGCTCGTCATTGTCCGGAAGCGCGGGAAACGGCGCATGAGGCTCCGATTGGTACCAGTAAGCCGTGGCGGCGATATCGCTTTGCTGCGGCAGGTAGCGGCCGCCGGATCGCCAGCCGAGATCCTGAATCGTCACTCTCAGGTCCGTCTCGAACCGGATCGGATCCATGACATGCCAGCGGTACATGCCGAACCGCTGCTGGCTCCGATACAGCCCGTCCGGCTTGATGACCTGGTGCATGCCGAGATACGGCGTCGAGTAGAGGCCGTACGAACCCTGCGGCTGCTCCCAGTTCCAGGCGCCGCCGAAGTAATCCTCGGTTCCGGTGCCGCAGATCGTCGGATAATCGCGGTCGCCGTCCAGGTAGAACTTGATCTCTCCTTCGCCCCACCAGCCGGTGTTGTTCACCTGCCAAGCCAGGTAGGTGCCGACGTAGTGCCCTTTGCCGGTTACTCCGTCCAGAACCGTGAACACGTCCTTGTACGGCACCGGGTTCGTCCGCCGCCAGCCGGCGTGGAAGTAAGCCGCGTCTTCCGGCACCTCCGTCAGCGTGTAATCGATCTGGTAGTACAGCACGGCTTTGTCGGGAGAGCGGTTCTCCATCGTCACTTTGGCGGACCGGCGAAACGGCATCTGCCAGTAGCTGTTCATGCCCCCGGCCGGATTGACGGCGATCGGGAGCGAATTGACGTTGCACCTCTCCTGCCAGCCGTTGCAGAAAAAGTCTCCGACCGGCACTTCGACGGACGGCTGCTCCTCGCCGTCCCAATAGATCCGGAAGATCAGATTCCGCCAAAACGTCGGGAAGCACGTCATCCAAATATGCTGAATCGCGCCCGGCCCCTGGATTTCGCCCATCGTGAACGTAGCGCCCGGCTCGATCTCGACGGAAGGGGACACTTTCCAGCCGACGCCCAAGTCGCGGGATGCCCACTTGCCCGTCCCTTCCGCCGCCATGCCGCCCTTGCCTTTCTCTCCGGCGAAGTTCTCCGCGCTGATCGACCTCGTCTTCGCGTCCGACAGTCGGGCCAGATTGCCGAGCCCCATATCCAAGCCGTTAAAACCGTTCATCTGCAGCCTCTCCTTTTCATAACGTTATCGCCTTACAAAATGATCGAATCGCCGCATGCCTGCACTTCCACGCCGCTCATGTCGCCGTGCAGCACATCGACTTCGAATTGCAAACGGCCCGAAGCCTCATCTTTCCATTGGCGGTAGACGCCCCAGCCTTTGCCCGTGCTCCAGAAGCAGGCGAAGCGTTCCCGGTTTACCGCCGGAGCGAAGCTCATCCGTCCGCGAGCCATATCGAAGCCGAAGCCGCTGAACGCGACGAGCAGTCCCCAGCTCGACATCGACCGGGCGTAATGGTGCCCGCATTCCACTTCGTTCCAAGGATTGCGCCGGAAGCCGTCCTGCCGCTCCCGCACCGCCCGAACGATCTCCAGCCCTTCGTCAACCGCCCCTTGGTAAATCAGCTCGGCGGCCACGTGGTACTCGATCCCCGTCCACACCTCGTCCGAGTAGACGAACGGCAGCTTCGGCCGCCCCCCGTTCGGCCAGGAACAGAGCAGCAGCCCTTTCTCGTCGTGGAGCGCGTACGTCCGCTGACAGTTCGCATGATCGGAAAAGTCCGTCCGGAAATTATGACGATAAACGGAGCGAATCGCGCTAGCGAGCTTCTCCCGGTCCGTCAGATCGCCCAGGCCGTACAGGTGGGCAAGCTCCTGTCCGAGCAGCTGGTCCGACAGGCAGCCGAGCCCGTGCTGGTATTTGTGCTCGTCCGGATCGTCCAGCCGCTGCACGTAATACTCGCCGTTCCAGGTCAGCTCGTTCAGCTTCTCCGCGCCTGCCGCCGCTTGATCGGCGTAACGCCGGGACGCATCCTCCTCGCCCAAGTACGCGGCCATCTCGGACGCGGCCTTCAGCGCGCCCAGCAGCATAAATCCGGTCAGCGGGTTCGGACCGTAAAATTCGATGTCGTACGTGTTGTGCTGCTTCCCTTCGAGAACGCCGTCCCCGTCGCGGTCCCATTCCTTGAACGCATAAGCGAGCGCCAGCTTCGCCTGCGGCCAGAGCTCCCGCAAGAACGCGTCGTCGCCGGACAGCTTCCACTCGCGGTACAGCCGCATGATCGTCCCGAGCTGGCCGTCTGCGGCCGCGGGCGCGATCTGTCCGCCCCATCTCCATTCGCAGCCGAATCGCTTCATCGCCCGGAAGTTCATTTTGCCGTCGTCTTCAAGCTCCTCCAGGAACTCGATCCGCCTCATGCTTCGTTCCAGCTCGGGGTAGAGGAATGCAAGCGTCTGCGCGTAGTTCCAGACATGAGTGCATGAGCCTTCGCATGAGCCGAGGTCGTCGAACGTCCCTTCGTAGCCGAAGAACGCCCCGTCCTCCAGCCAGAAGCATGTCGTGCTTCGCAGAACCGGCATGTTGCCGGCCAGCGCGTCGACGACCGGTTCCGGCAGCGTGCTTCCGAAGAGGGCGTCCCGGAAACGGACCGTCTCGTCCCGCAGCCGATCCCGATTCCGCGCCAAATAAGCGCCCGCCTCCCAAGAGTCGGCGAACCGGACCGCGTAGCGGTTGCGGACCGTCTCCCGGCCCGGCCTCGTGTCCCGGACGCGGTCGTACCAGCCGTTGATCCGATTCGGAAAATACCACGCCAGCACGAACTCGAACGCCTTCGTCTCTCCCGGCTCCAGCCGCTCGATGACGCCGATCGAACCCGTATCGGTCGCGTGTTCCGCCGAAGGCTCCTCGTAGCCGAGATCGGTCAGACGGCCGTCGGCGGTGAAGTCGTCCCAGAATTCCTGGAGGAAATCGTACCAGGCGCCCCGCAGCCACGCTCTCTTGTACGTGACGTTCCGGCCGGTCGTGAGCAGCGCGACATTGCCGTATTTCAGATCGTCCGGCTTCCATTTGAATGAGTGCAGGTAAAGCCCGGAGAGCGCATCCTCCCGCCGGAAGTCGTTGACGTTCCGGCCGCACGGCATGTCGCCGCGCAAATTGCCGAACCGGTCGTACTCGATGCCCCCGACCGGGTTCATCAGCGAGCCGGCGACGACCACTTCCGCCGGCCGGTCGCCCGTGTTCGTGATCCGGTAGGTCAAGTACGCGCCCGGAATGCCGGAGTTCTCCGCGTCGAGCGGAATCATCGGCGTGAACGCTTCCAATTCGGCGCGGATCGGCAATCGGTCGTCTTCTAGCGCCACGCGGACGATCGGGTAAGTGCCCTGCATCTCCGAGCGGTCCATGCGCGGCAGCCCGCCCGCCGTGAGCGGATGGAAGCCGTGGGATAGCGAATACGGCGGCTGCAACCGCGATTCCAGAACTTTCGCCGACGCTTCGCCGCCTTCGGGTTGAACCCTCACCGCGAAAAAGGTGTTCGGCATCGCGTTTCCTTTGGCCGGCGCGTTGAAAATCTCCCAGTCTCTCCATTCGCCGCGGCTGCCGACCGAAACGTTGCCGGTTCCGATGCCGCCAAGCGGAAACGCCGCTTCGCGGGCGGAACCGAGATAGCGCCTGCCGGCCCGATCCGCATTCGTCCCGTCCATCCTTCCGTTCTCCTCCGATCCGCGAATGGGGCCTATAGGCCCGCAAATTTCGATTCGTTTAATCCCTTGGCTGTAATCGTTTACGTAATCGTTTACACGTTTAAGATAAGGGAGAACCGGCGTGTCTGTCAACCCAAAACGATCGGTTTGCGCCCGACAAACCGATCGCCCGCGGCCGAAGCCTCGGGCGATCGAACGCAATGCCGTTCTATGTCCGCACCGCCCGCAAGCTGGAATTCCGCACGACCAGGCTCGGAAGCAGCTTGATTCCGCGATTCGGAACCGGCCGGCCGAGCAGCCGGCTCATCAGAAGCTGCGCCGACTGCGTGCCGATGTCTTCCTGCTTCAAGGCGACGGAAGTCAGCTTCGGGTATACCCGCGATGCGATATCCAGGTTGTCCATCCCGACGACGGCGACGTCATCGGGAATTCGCAGCCCCGCTTCCTCGTACGCCTTCATGACGCCGATCGCCATCAGGTCGTTGGCCGCTACGATTCCTTCGGGCCGTTCCGCGTTCTCCAGCCACTTGCGGGCGGCCAGCCAGCCGCCCCGCTCCGTGTAATCCGACTCGGCGATCCAGCGATCGTCGACCGGCAAGCCGGCTCCGTCCATTGCGTCGCGATAGCCGCAGAAGCGTTGATGTCCGGTCTGTTCGCCCAAGCTGCCGCCGACATAGGCGATCCTTCTCATCCCCTGGCCGACCAGATGCTCGGTGCCCAGGCGGATGCCTTCGTACGTATCGACATAGACATAGTCGAACCGGTCCTGGCCTCCCGCGGAGACGTACTGGTTCGTCAGCACGACGGGCGCCTTGAGCGCGTTGATGGCCCGGATGTTTTCCTCGCAGAAATGGAACGACACCATAATCATGCCGTCGGCGACTTTTTCGCGCAGGTTCTGGATCGCTTTCAGTTCTTCCTTCAAGCTGTGCTTCGTATAAAACAGGATCATCAAGTACCCGTGCTCCTCCAGCACTTGGTTGATTCCGTTGATCATATCAAAGTAGAAAGGGTTGCAAATGTCGGGCACCGCGAACAGAATCTTCTTCGTTCGTCTCATCTTCAGCATTTTGGCGGCGCTGTCGGGCGCGTAATTCATCTCCTGGGCCGCCTTCAAAATCTTCGCCCTCGTCTTCTCGCCGCAATACCCCCGGCCGGACAGCGCTCGCGATACGGTGGAAGGAGACATGCCCACCCGCTCGGCGATATGATAGATCGTATGCTTCTCCGACGGTTGTGCCCCGATCGGAGATTCCGTCTCGGACGGCAGGACGGACGCACTCGTTCCTTTTCTCATTCGGCCATGTCACCTCCCGTGTCTTCTATCGGCGGCCGCGCGGCTTCCCTTCGATCAACGAATCTGAATCTGCACCTTCAGCAGCTCCGGATCCTTCGGACGCGCCAGAAAGTCCGGCACCTCTTCCAGCGGAATGACTTTGGAGATGAGCGGCTCCAGCGCGATCCGGCCTTCCCGCACCCACTCGAACGCCGGGAGGAACGTATAGTTGATCGCCATCGAGCCCAGAATCGTCCAATCCTTGTGATACAGATCGAACGGGTTCAACCGGATTTGCGCGCCGGTCGGCGTAACGCCGAATTGCAGGTATTTGGCCGTCTTTCCCAGATGCGTCATCGCCTGCTCGATAACGGCCGGTATGCCCGTGGCGTCGACGACGATATCGAACGTCCGCCCGGCCAACCGTTCCGGGCTGCGCGCGTGTATCGTCTCCGTCGCGCCGAGCGCGCGGGCCAGCTCCAGCTTCCGCTCCGACACGTCTACGACCGCGAGCGCGGACACGCCAAGCCGGGATAGCGACTGGACCAACTGCAATCCCATCGCTCCGGCGCCGAACAGCAGCGCCGACTGGCCGGCCTGCGGACGCAGCCGGTTCATCGCATGCACGACGCAAGCCATCGGCTCGATAAAAGCGGCCGTCCCGAACGTCATCCCGTCCGGAATCTTCACGACGTTGCGGGCCGGAACGGCGACGTATTCGGCCATGCTTCCGTCCACCGTGTTGCCGAGCGCGCCCCACTTCTCGCATTGATTCCCGCGATGCGTCAGGCAATATCGGCAGCTTCCGCAGAACAGCGACGGATCGGCCGTTACGCGATCCCCGGCGTTCAGGTCCGTTACCCCTTCGCCGAGCCGGCGAATCGTGCCCGAGAACTCGTGACCCGGAATGATCGGATAAGGGGACAGAAACTCCCCTTCATAAATATGAAAGTCCGTCCCGCAGATGCCGACCCGCTCGACCTCGATGACGACCTCCCCCGGCTTGGGGACCGGATCCGGCACTTCCTTGACGACCGCTTGGCGCGGCTTCTCCATGACCAGAGCTCTCATGCTGCTCCACCTCTTTTTCCCGTTATGAATATCCTCATTCCCGCCGCCGGCAACGCGCAAGCCGGTTGAAGCAACCGGTGCCGGCAGCGAAAACCTGCGTTTCTGCATCTTTTAAGCCCGTACCGCAGGCTGCAAGCGCAGATTCCTGCAAAAATACATCTTTTTCAAAGTAATTTCAGGATGGTACTCCCGATTCTCTTCAAATTCCTGCATTTTTGCAAGTTATAGAGAACTTTCCGCTATCGCGTCCCTGTAAACATGCATTTTTGCAGGTTTTCTGCCATCTTCGGGCGGGGATTCTCCGTGCTCAAGTCTTCGTCAGCCGGAAGTCGTCCGCTTGAATCCAGGTGTCTCCCGTCGCCCACATCCCTGCGTAAATCTCGACGCTATGATGGTTGCCCGAGTTGAATGCGACCGTCAGCTGCGTATAGTTCGGCAGGCCGGCGAAATGCGTCTCGTTCAGAACCGCTCCCCCGTTCGGCAGCCTGGCCCCGAAGTAGCCGTCATTGTTATTGGAGGAAGTGCGGACCCACCCCGTCAGCGTGTAGTCGGTGTTCGGCTCGACGAAAACCTCTTGCTTGATCGCGTTCCAACCGCTGTCGTAGCGTGCGTATCCGTTGTTCGCGCCGGTATGCGAGAATCCGAGATTGCGGTCGACCCCGGCGTTGCCGTTCGCGTACCACGGCGACGTCAGGCTGGCGGTCGGCTGCGATTCGAACCCGGCATGGCCGACGAGATTGTCGTCTCTCGTCACGCTGACGTCGTCAAGCTGCAGCCACGTACCCCCGTTCGCCCACAGGCCGGCGTACAGTTCGACGACCGAATTGCTGCCCGAGTTGAACGGGACGGCCAGCTCGGTATAGCCGGACAAGCTGGCGAAATGTGTCTCGCCGATGACCGCGCCGTCGTTCGGCAGCCGGGCTCCGAAGTAGCCTTCGGTGTTGTTTGCGGACGTTTTGACCCAGCCTTTGAGCGTATAATTGGTGTTCGGCTGCACGACGATCCGCTGCTTGATCGCGTTCCAGCCGCTGCCGTTGCGAACGTAGCCGTTGTTCGCTCCCGTGCGGGCGTAGCCGAGATTCCGGTCGATGCCGCCTTCGCCCGTCACATACCACGGCGCCATGACCGGCGTGGCGGTCTGCGTCTCGAAGCTCGGATCGGAGATCGGATTGTCGCCGAGCATGTCGCTCGTCAGCGTTGCCTTCATCAGATGCGTGTTGTAATCGGGATACCACGTCGACATGATGAAATACAAGTCCGGCCCGCCGTTCGACAGCGGGTGCATGAAGGCGTTGTACTGTCCCAGCCCGGTGAAGTTGCCCGGAACGAGAATCTTCTCGCCGCTCCACGGACCGACGGGCGTCGCCGCGTCTCGCATGACGATCGCTTGGCGGTCTTCGTTCAGATAAGTCATGATATAACGATGAAAATACGAATTGTAAGCGACCGAGAGCTCGCCCGTCACGCCGATCGACACCGGCCGCGCCGCGGATTCGCTCGCCTGCCACCCGTTGCCGTCCCAATACCGGTAATCCCCGATGTTCAGCATGCCGTTCTCCGGCACGCGGGCCAGGTAAACGTCGCCGAAACGGCCGTTCGGCGTCGCGTACATGTAGACGAAGCCGCTGTCTTTCAGGAACGCCGCCATCTGGAAATGACTGTCCCATGTCGACGTGTTGTTGTTCCATTTGACCGTCGGGCTCTTGGTCCAGTTCTGGCCGTTGTCGTCCGAATAGGCGATGCCGGAATAGTTCGTGTACCACCGGCCCGACGAGCCCCAATGGTTGACCGACATGTAATGGATGTAGCTGCGGCTGCCGACCGTCACTCCTGCAGTCGGAATGACCGTCATCTCGTCGTTGTTGATTTTTTTGGAAGACAGAATCTCCTTGGCGTAGCCGGGCGAGCTCTGAATCATGGTGTCGAAAGAAAGTCCGTTCGCCAGGTTCGTGTCCGACGAGATCGCCAGCACGTTGCTGCGCGACCAGTTGCCCGCGCTGTCGTTCGTATCGCCGAAAGCGACGAAGTACTGTCCGCCTCCCTTGTCCCAGATAATGCCCAGATCCGTCCCGCCTACGTTGTAGTTAACGGCCGTCTGGTTCGGATTGGGCAGCGTCTCGCCCGCCGGAGTCGCTCCGGTAACGCGGGCGATCATCGTCGTTCCCGTCGGCGTCAGCGCCGCGGCGCCGCCGAGCTCCATCGTTCCGAATGCCAGAGCTGCCGCAAGCATCGCCGTTAACATTTTATTCCTCTTCATCATAGCACCATCCTTCGCCAAATGGGATTGGAATCGCGGAGGACTGACCGGATGTTTGGTTGAAAACAAACAGAGTCTGTCTGACCGGGTGCAAGATGGAAAAGGGGGAGAGAGACGGAGAACGGTCCGTTCGCGCCCATAGCGGCATCGTGTGCCGCTATGCACTTGGGCGAACCGCCAGCCGACACCCATAGCGGCATCGTGTGCCGCTATGCACTCGGGCTCACCGCCAGCCGGCACCGTGTGCCGCTATGCACTCGGGCGTGCGGCTGGCTGCCGGCTCTGGGGAGCCGTGCTGCTAAAGCGGCGGCAGCTCCAGCATCGCGACGCTGCGGGCGGGCAGCTCGAATTCGGTCTCGCCCGTCTCCGATCGGCCGAGCGCAAGCGTCGACGCCGCGCCGTCCGCTGCGAACAAAAGGGCTCCCGTAGCGACGCCGAGCTTGCCCGGCACCGCCGGCTCCAGCCGCACCCGCAAGCGCTGCGGCGCATCGCTCGCGTTGGCGAAAAACAACCCGACGCTCCCGTCCATGCTCTGCCAGGCGCTGTGCACCACGGCATCGATCTCCAGCTCGCCGGAATCGTTGTACTCCGGCGTCTCCTTGCCGTGGTTGTAGTGGAACCATTCGGCACGCATCCGGTCGCGCTCGAATTTGAGCGGCGGCAGCATCCGGCCGTACGCCCAATATTTGTTCGCCGCCCCGATGCGCAGCTTCGCGTACAAGCCCAGGTAGGCCGCGCGCTCGGGAGAGAAAGCATAGCCTCGCGGCTCGAACGTATAGTAGTGCTCCTCCGGAGCGTTCTCGCGGCCGTCCGGCGGCAGCGCCTCCATCGGGCTGTACTCGTAATTGAGCTCGTACAAGCCGCCCCACAAATACGTTCGCGCCACCGTGTAGAAGTACAAGCTGCCGATCTCTTCGGTCAGCTTGCCCCAGCCGTCCATCCGCAGCGCTCCGTATTCGTGGTAGACGTAGGCGAACAGCGGGATCAGCTCCGCCTCCCCCGATTTCAGCAGGTCGCGCAGCGGCCACAGCTCCAGCGGCGCCGCCGGCTGTCCGCCTGCGCGCGCCTGATAGAAGTCGATGACGTCCAGCATCGTCTCGTTCATCATCTCCGTGCCCATCGGCACGTAGCGGCCGGCAACTGAGCCCATCGCCGCCTTCGTGTCGGCGTAGTTGCGGCGGTAAGCCTCCTCGATCTGCCGCCCCGCGCCGACCGGGTGGCCGTGCGAGTCGTCCATGCACACCTTCAGGATGTTGTTGGCCGAAATATCGTAGTAGATCGCGTCCACGTCGTCCGTCCGCGCCAGCTCCTCGTCCCGCTTGACGTGAAAATCGTGCGCGTACGGGTGGGCGGGGCAGAGGAACGGGAATTTGTAGGCGTCGACGCTCTTCTTGTTGTCGGGGAATTTCTGCGCGGCAGCGCGGCCGAGCTCTCCGTCCGCGCCCTTGAAGTTGTACAGATAGTCGAACTCGAACGGCGCGAACCGGTCGCCGTACTCCTTCATGCAGGCCAGATTGTCCTTGTTGAAGCGCGTCGGGAACCAGTCGTCGAAGCCTCCGGGAACGCCCCTGCCGAAAGTCTGCGGCGCGTTCGTCCAGTCGGGCCCGAGCACGTGGAACATCGGCGTTCCGACGTGGTCGTGATAGGCGCGCAGCCACGGCGTCCGGTCGGAGCCGGCGTTGATGCCGAACGTCGCGACGCCCATCTCCTCGTACAGCCACCGGAACCCTTCCGCCGCCGCCCGATCCGACGCGAGCCCTTTCGCGCACCATTTTTGCCGCACGGCCCATGCCTTGTAGAGGTCCGCCGCCTCGTGCCACCCTCGTCCTTCGAGCAGCGCTACCCTAACCGGGTATGAGGGTGCCAAGCCTTTGCCGGGGCCGATGTCCTCGCAGCCGTGGATGAACGAAGCCTCCAGGGTCCCTCCCTCGTTCCGATAGAAATTCAGCCACTTCGGATGCCCTTCGCCGTCCGCCGCGCCGAAATAAAGCCCGCCTCTGCTCAAGCCGTAATAGGCGAAAAACTGCATCGAGGCGCCCGAGAAGCTCTCCGGGTACGGCATGTACCGCAGGCCCGAACCCGGCGCCGCGAATCGCTCCGACGGCCGGCGGACCAAAACCCCCGTCGCGAACGGATGCGCCAGATAGTCGTCCCGCCCTTCGTCCGTAATCGCGTTTAAGCCCGCGAACACCGGATATTCCAGGCTGTGCAGCCGTTCGCCCGAGCCGTTCTCCGCCTCGCAGCGGAACGAGACCCCGTCTTCGTCCAGCGCCGCCCGCGCCCGCACGGTAAAACCAGCCGCCGTCCGCCACCTAAGCGACGCCTCCGCAGGCCGGCCGTCCCGCTCTTCGGACACGGACCATTCGAACGTCTCGAACGCGCCGGAGACGCCCGCATCCGTCTCCAGCCGAAACGGCTCGCCGCCGTCCGGCTCCGCGATAAAGTCGATGTCCTTGCCCGCATCCCGAAGCCTGCGGACCGTGCCGTCCGCCTCGTTCCACTCCAGCCGGATTCTCCCGTTGTCCAGCGCGAACATTCTATCAGCCTCCCCGTTTGGCCGTCGTTACTTCAAGCCGGATATTTTGATGCCCGAGATGATGTACTTCTGGAAGACGAGGAACAGCACCAGCGTCGGCGCGGCGGCCAGCGCCGAGCCGGCCATCAGCATGCCCATCTCGGACGAGCGTTCGGAACGGAAATTGTACAGATACTGCATGATCTGGAACAGGTTCGGGTTCGTGATCGTCATCGTCGGCCAGACGAACGAGTTCCAATAGCCCAGATAAGCGCCGATCCCGACGATGACGAAGACCGGAAACGACATCGGCACGAAGATGCCGGTGAAGATCCGGAAGCGCCCCGCTCCGTCGATCAGCGCCGCTTCCTCCAGCGCGAGCGGGATGTTCAGGTAGAACTGCCGGATAAAGAACATGCTTCCCGCGGAGGCGACGCCCGGCAGCACCAGCACCGCGAGCGTATCGAGCATGCCCAGCTTGTTGACGACGATAAAGGACGTCAGCAGAATCGCCATCCCGGGAATGAACATCGTCATGATGACGTACACCCACAGAATGCGCTTGAAGCGGAACTCCAGCCGGGCGAACACGTAAGCCGCGCTCGCATTGACGAACAGGGCGAGGACGGCGAACAGGATCGCGCCGCCGAACGTCACCAGCATCGTCTTGCGGAACAACGGATCGCCCAGGATGTCGGTATAATTTTCTACAAGCCATTGCTTGGGAAAAAACTTGAACGGCGTCGCCAGCACCTCGGTCTTGCCCTTGAATCCGGCGATGACCACCCACAGCAGCGGGAACAGCGCCACTACCGCCACCGCCGCGCCGACGACGGCCAGCACAGCGCGCGTAAGCAAGCCTCTATTGCGCATATTCGTAACCTCCCTCGCGGCTTCGGTCAGCCGTCCACCGCTTTTTCCGAATTGAGCACCCTGAAGATGATCGCCGAAATGCCGCCCAGCACGACGAACAACAGCAGCGAAGCGGCGATCGAATTGCCGACCATCACGTCGTTGCGGAAGTGAAGGAAGATGTACAGGTTGGGCGTCGTCGTCTCGTTCAGCGGGCCTCCGTTCGTCATGACCAGCGACAGCTCGTACTGGGAGATCTGCGCCGTGAAGCCGGTGACGAGCAGGTACAGGATGACGTTGCGCATAAGCGGGATCGTGATGTACCACATCTTCTGGAACGCGCCCGCTCCCTCCAGGTCGGCCGCTTCGTAGTAGCTCTCCGGAATGTCGTGCAATCCGGCCAGCATGATGAGCGCCGTGAGGCCGAAGCCCAGCCAGACGGCAGGGGCGGCGATGCTCGGCAGCGCCGAACCGACCTCGGCCAGCCAGGCTTTCGGCTCCTGTCCGAACAGCCCGAGCACATAGTTGGCAAGGCCGCCCGTATAATCGTAGATGAACACGAAGATGACGGAAGCCACGATGCCGGAGATAATCGTCGGGATGTAGATGGACGTCTTGACGAAGCCGGACAGCTTCGGGCTGATGTTCTTGACGACGTTGGCGAACAGAAAAGCCAGAATCAAAGTGGTCGGGACGACCATGAGGGCGAACTTGATTCCGATCCAGACCGACTTGCCGAACAGGCGGTCCGTCAGCACCAGGTAGAAGTTGCGGAAGCCGACGAACGTCGAGTCCTGGTAGAAGCTCCAATTATAGAAGCTGACGCGAATCGCGTAGACGAAAGGAATGACCACGAACACGGTCAGCAGCACCAGAATCGGAAGCAGCATCGTGTACGCCGTGGCGTTGTCCTGACGGAAATTTTTCTTGAACATTCTCGCTCATCTCCGTTTTTGGGGATGCGGCATAAGCGTCCGGGAGCGGCTCGCCGCCCCCGGAACGCATCCGGTCATTGCATCTTGGGATTGGTGCCGGCCAGCTTGTTCTTGGCGATATAGTCGTTGATGTCTTTCTCCGCTTTGGACAGCGCCTTGTCCACGTCCGTCCCCTTCATCGCCGACTCGATCGCGGTCGAGAACGCCATGCTGATATCCCACGGATAGATCGGCTCCGGCTTGGAATACGGCACGATCTTCTCGGCGATCATCGCCCGCACTTCGTCCTTCGAAGCGACCGGATCGCTCTGCATCGCCTGGTCGACGGATTTGCGAGGCGTGAACTTGGAGAACTGCGCCCCGCGGAAATAGTCGAGCACGACGTTCGGATCGTCTGCGAGCATATAAGAGATATAAGCGGCCGCTTCCTTCGCATGTTCCGACTTGCCGTCGACGGCGAGCGCCCAGCCGCCAAGCGTGGCGGTCGTGTTGTTCGGATTGCCGTCAATCGTCGGCATCGGCGCGACGCCGACGTTATTCACCATATCCTTGAAGCTGTTGCGAAGTTGGCCGATCGCCCACGAGCCGTTGGCCTCCATGGCAATCTTGCCTTGGCCGAACGGGGCAGCGTCGGTGTAGCCGGACAACTGCTGCTTCGGCATGATGCCGGATTGGTAAGCTTGCTGATAGAAGGTGAGCAGCTTCTTGTAGCCGTCGTTCTGCACATCGGCCTTGGACCAGTCGTCGGTAATCGGCAGGTGTCCGGCGGCGTTATATTGCAGCCCCCAGCTCGACCAGCCGAGATCGCCGGCAACCTGCGCGGTGGAGAAGCCGAAGACCCCTTTCTTGGTCAGCGCTTTGCCATCCGCGAGCAATTCGTCCCATGTGGTCGGCGGCTTCTCCGGATCGAGGCCCGCCGCCTTAAACAGGTCCTTGCGGTAATACAGCACGGTGGACGGCTCCACCAGCCACGGGTAAGCGTAAAACTTGTCGCCGACCGCGACGAAGTCCTTCATGTTCGGATACAGGTCGTCAAATACGGATGGGTCCATCAGATCGTTGAGCGCTTGGATCTGCCCCAGCTTGGCGTCGTTCGCCACCTGATTGTAGCTGACCGTCCAGACGTCGGGCGCCTTGCCGGCCGCCTGCGCGGCCTTCATCTTCTGATCCCAGGCGTCTCCCGGCACGATCGTAAGGTTTACTTTGATGTTGCTTTGCGATTTGTTGAACTCGTCCGTCCACTTCTTGAACCATGTGGTTGTCGTGTCCTCGAACTTGTTGGCCCAGACATCGATGGTTACCGGAGCCCCGGAGGCGGCGCTGGGAGACGCCGAGGCGCCGGCGCTCGCGCTCGCGCTTCCCGATGGGCTGGCGGATGCGCTCGGCGAGGAGCCGGCGCTTTGCGAAGAGCCGGCGTTGCCGCCATTGTTCGAACCTCCGCATCCCGTCAGAGCGAGCGACAGGATGATCGGGGCCGCCGCGAGGGCTGTCAAGCTTTTTCTGCTTTTGGCTTGCATGTGGAATCCTCCCTTTTTATTCGATAAACTATTTAAACGCTGCGCGTTTAAACCGAGGGCCGGGCCGTTCAGACGCGGCTGAACCGCCGAGATGAATTCGCTTTCATTTCTCAAGCGAGGTCTTGAACCAATAGACGTTATACGGGTCCCACAGCGACAGCGTGAAGTAGATCGTTCGTCCGCCGTCCTCGGTATACCGCTCGTTCATGAACGGAGCGTACAGGCCGGGCTGCTCGCCCGCCGTCACCAGGTCGATGGGATCTCCCCACGGCCCCCAAGGCGCCAAGCCCTCGCGGATGACGACGCCGTCCCCTTCCTTGAGATAGGTCATCAGCCATCTCTCGAGGTAAGGGTTCCAGACGACGGACAGCTCGCCGACCGTATCGTCCACCACCGTCTTCGCCTGCGCGAGGTCCGCGCTCCAGATCGGCTGCCCCTTCGCGTCGATGCCCGCGAAGTATCGGTAAGCGTCCGCCTTCTCGATGTCCGACTCCGCCACCTTCATCAGCTGGACGCCGCCGAAGCGCCCGGACGGAATGCACCAGAAATAAATGTCGGCCTGGTCTTCGCCGGTCTGGACCTTATAGGGGCTCACCTGAATGAAGTTGCTGTCTCCCGGCCATTTCACGCCGTCCAGCAGCGTCCAGTTCTGTCCGCCGTCCGTCGACTTGGCGACGCTGGCGTAATTGGCGTCCCACTTGCCCGGATCGCCCCAGTGGTTCACCGACATGTAGTACAAGTACAGCGCGCCGTTCGCGGCGATGCCGTACGTCGGAATTTTCGTCATCTCGTCATAGTCGACCTTTTTGGAAGGAAGCAGCTCCTTCGCCAGGCCGATGTCGTCGGCGATCATGCCGTCCAGCGCGATACCGTCCGCCGGGTTGCTGTCGGTCGTGTAGCCGATCGTGTTCGACCGCCAGAAGCTGCCGCCGCCCCCGATCTGGTCCGCCGCGCGTTCGCCGAACGTATCGCCGAACACGAAGTACGTCTTGTCGCCGTCGTTGATCATCGACCCGAGGTCGGTGCCGTAGACGGCGAAGCGGTCCGTCTTGTTCGGCGAGTCCGCGCCGGTGATCTGGGACACCTTCTCGGCCGCCGACACTCCCTTGAGCACGAACGATTTGCCCTCTGCGTCCAATTGCGGGTTCACCTTGCCGCCTCCCCCTGAACAGCCGGCGAGCAGCAGCGCGAGTCCCGCCGCGAGCCATGCCGTTTTTCGAATCAATGGTTGACCTCCTTGGCTTCTTCGAATTATGGATTGGAATGACCGAAAATCCGGTCCAAGGATGCCGAATCGAATGGCTTGACGTCGGGCAGCGGCAGCCGCTTCCCCACCTTCGGCAAAGCCGGGAACGGGCGGTGCGGCTCGGCCTGGTACCAATAGGCGGTAGACGAGACGTCGTCGCTGCGATGGTTGTTGTGCCCGTGCTCGATCGTCACCCGAATGCTCTTCTCGAACATGATCGGGTCGAGAATGTGGTAGCGGTACGTCGAGATTTTGCCGCTCCAGTTCGGGCCGCCGCCCAGGATGATGCCGTGATACGGGGTGCATACTTCCTGCTGCGGGCACCAGGCGGTGTTGAAGTAATCCTCCATGCCGGTGCCGTGCAGCGTCGGCGGCCACGGCTCCCCGTCGATGAAGATCATGTCGTCTCCTTCGCCGTACCAGTTCCATTCGCGCGTTTCCCGCAGGTTGTGAACGTTGAAGTTGCAGCCGACGTAATGGCCGCGGCCGACCGCGTCGAGAATGACGTAATTGCCGTCGCCGGTCGTGTTTTTGCCGCCGAATTCGAAGAACGCGTTGTCCGTGCCGGCTTCGGGAATGCCGTCGGTCGGGTTTTCCCGGTTCCACTGGGCATGGAACCTCAGCTCTTCGTCCGCAAGCCGATCGTACTGCTCATAGTCGATGTAGAAGTAGAACTTGATCGGCCGCTCCGCCTCGCTCTCCACGGAGATGCGGGCCCCTTCCGCGAACGGCATCCGGAAGAAGCTGTTGAACGCCTTCCCGTCCTCCGGGCTCATCATCAGCGCGGCGGACGCGTAGTTCCGGGTCAACCCGTGGCCCATGCCGAAAAAATCGCCGATCGGAGCCTCGACGCTCGGTTCCGCCTCTCCGTCCCAATACATGCGGAGCACGATTTTGCGGGGGAGATGCGGTTCCTCCAGCGGCGCGTCAGTCGCCATCGTCATCCAGATGTGGGTGATCGCGCCCGCGCCTTCGATCCGGCAGATATCGACGAGGTCGCCCGGACGGACCGAGAAGTAGTCTTTGTTGCCGCCGCTTCGGTCGTAGCTCGATTCGCGTTTGCGCTTGCCGGCTCTGGCCAGGCTCAGGGATGCTAAGGTCGAGGTTGGGTTCATGGTCAGGCTCCTTTGCTGTCGAAAAATGTACAAAACTGCAATCGATTGCAGATGGTTGAAAACGATTGTGCTTTACGAGTCCTAGGTCGGGGCGGTACTGCCTTCTGTTCACAGCCCGCTAAATGGTGGCCGTCTGTCTGAAACCTGCAATTTTGCAGGTTTGGGAGGGGCGAGACGGCTATCGGGGCCAAATAACTGCAAATATACATCCTTTTACCGCTCCATGCCCCCAATTCGGCTGTCCAGCCATCCAAAGCCTGCACTTTTGCAGGAATTCATGCGTACCTGCCGCTTTCGAGCGAAAATAACTGCATTTTTGCAGGTTTGCCTCGCTTGGGTGTCTTCGTGTTTCTTTCGAAGGCTTGCGTCGCTCCCCGTCATTGCGCTTCTTTCGCAGGTTTGCGACGCTCATCGTTCCATGTTCTTCTTGATCGGCTTTTCGTCTCGTCGCTTACCGGCCTTTGAAAGCCTTCAGCCGCTTCATGACGTCGCTGCCGCCTTTGCCGAAGTAGTCGTGCAA
Source organism: Cohnella zeiphila (assembly GCF_014212055.1). Classification (GTDB taxonomy): domain Bacteria; phylum Bacillota; class Bacilli; order Paenibacillales; family Paenibacillaceae; genus Cohnella; species Cohnella zeiphila. The sequence goes on from NZ_JACJVO010000016.1 coordinate 170,419, forward strand.
TTCCTTGTAGTCGCGGTAGAGCGAATCGTAGATCGCGGCGTTCCCGGGATTCGGCCGGAACGTCTCGTCTCGGACTCTGGCCATTCGCCGCGCCGCTTCCACGATCGAGTCGAAGCCTCCGGCTTCCGCTCCCGCCGCCACCGCCCCAAACATCGCCGCTCCGAGCGCCGCCGTCTGGGTCGATGCGGCGATGCGGATTTCCCGCCCCGTGACATCCGCGTAAATCTGCATCAGCAGCCGGTTCCGCTGCGGCAGCCCGCCGCACGCGTAGAGCTCGTCGATCTCCACGCCGCTTCGCTCGAACGCTTCGACGATCGCACGGGTTCCGTATGCCGTCGCCTCGAGCAGCGCCCGGTACAGCTCCTCCGGCTTCGTCTGCAGCGTCAGCCCGACGATCAGTCCGGTCAGGTCCGCGTCCATCAGCACGGATCGGTTGCCGTTCCACCAGTCGAGCGCCAGAAGGCCGCTCTCTCCCGGTCTGGCCGCGGCGGCTCGCCGCTCCAGCCATTCGTGAACGCTTGTTCCTTCCTCTGCCGCAAGCCGCTTGATGTATTCCGGAACCGCTTCCTCCACATACCATGCGAAAATGTCGCCGACCGCAGACTGCCCGGCCTCGTAGCCGTAATAGCCCGGCACGATGCCGTCTTCCACTACGCCGCAGACGCCTTCGGCGAGCACCTCCCGCTCGCTCAGCAGCAGGTGGCACGTCGACGTGCCCATCGCCAGGACGAGCTTGCCAGGCGTTACGACGCCGACGGCGGGCACCATGGCGTGCGCGTCGATGTTGCCGACGGCCACCGCCGTGCCGGGACGAAGTCCCGTCAGCCGCGCCATCTCGTCGGTAAGCCCGCCGGCCTTCGATCCGAGCGGCTCGATCGGTCCTCGCAGCTGGTCGCGAACCAGCGTCTCGAGCCGGGGATCGAGCGCGCTGAGGAACGCGTCCGACGGATAGCCTTCGCGCTTGTGCCAGACGGCTTTGTAGCCCGCCGTGCAGCTGTTGCGGACGAGCCGGCCGGTCATTCGCATGACGACCCAATCCGCCGCTTCCATGAACAGGTCCGTCCGCTCGTAGAGCTCCGGAGCTTCGTTCAGAATCTGCCACGCCTTGGCCAGCATCCACTCCGAAGACAGCTTGCCCCCGTACCTCGCCAGGAACGGTTCTCCCCGCTCGCGTGCCAGCTCGTTGATCCGGTTCGCTTCGTCCTGTGCCGCATGGTGCTTCCACAGCTTCACCCAGCTGTGCGGGTCATCCCGCCATCGCTCCTTCAAGCAAAGCGGCGTTCCCTCCGCATCCAGAGGCATCATCGTGCAGGCCGTAAAGTCGATGCCGATGCCGATCACCTGTTCCGGACGAACGCCGGCTTCCCGGAGCACGGCCGGCACCGAACGCCGCAGCACTTCCAGATAGTCGTCCGGGTGCTGCAGGGCCCAATCGTGCCCGAGCTTGACTCCCGAATCGGGCAGCTTCTCGTCGATGACGCCATGGGGATACGGGGTTACGTGCGTCGCCGTCTCTTCTCCCGTGGCGATGTCGACGAGCAGCGCCCTGCCCGACTCCGTACCGTAGTCGACCCCGATCGCATATCGCCGTTCGAGCGCCATTGTCCCCGCCTCCTTCCGCTATTTGTACAGCGGACCGAACGCCGCGCAGGCCCGGTAGTCCGCCCCGACCGGCTCCAGGCCGCCGAACCCCGTCCAGACGCTCGGACGGAAGATTCGCTCCTCGGGCACGTTGTGCATGCTCACCGGAATGCGCAGCATCGCGGCCAGCGTGATCAGCTTGTCGCCGACATGGCCGTAGCTGACCGAGGCATGATTGGAGCCCCAGCCGCTCATGACGGAGTAGACGTCGCGGAACAGCCCTTCGCCCGTCAGGTTCGGCACGAACCACGTGGTCGGCCAGGTCGGGTTGCTGCGCCGGTCCAGCTTGTCGTGCACGTCGTCCGGCAGTTCGACCGTATACCCTTCGGCCAGCTGCAGCACCGGCCCGACGCCCGCGATCAGGTTGACGCGCGCCATCGTGACCGGCATTCCCGCACGGGTCGTGAAGTCGGTCGAGAAGCCGCCGCCGCGGAAAAAATCGACCGCCGGACACCATTGCACCGCATCGAGGCAAGCCTGCGCCTCCTCCGGCGCGATCTCCCAGAACGGCTTCATCGCCGGGCGTCCGTCCTTCGTCTGCCTGCCGGTGCCGTCCAGCGCGGCAGGGCCGGAATTGATCAGGTGGATAATGCCTCCGGCCGCCGGACCTTCCAGCGTATGCCCGGTGACGCGCCGCACCGCTTCCGGGCTCCAATAGGTGCGCACGTCGGCGAAAATCTGCGCGGCGTCCGTCAGCAGATGACCGAGCAGCATCGTCACGCCGTTCAGCGTATCGTTCTCGGTCGCGAGCATGAACGGCTCGCGAACGCCGTTCCAGTCGAAAGAAGAATTGAGGATGGCCTCCATGAAATCGCCGGTCGGGAAATAGTCCGTCCACGCCCGCTGCCCCTGGAATCCGGCCGCGATCGCGTTATGCCCGAGCGCTTCCTCCCCGTATCCCATCTCCGCGAGCTTCGGGTTGCCGATCATCAGATCGCGGGCGATCAAAGCCATTTTCACGACCGTCTCCCAGTCTTTCTCCTTCTGCCCGTCGGTGCGCTTCAGATGCGGCGGATTGACGTCCTCGCCGGGCCGGCAGCTCATCTTCACCCATGCAAGCGCTTTCTCGAATTCCGCCCGATCATAGATGCCGAGCTCCATGCGTCTCACGAACTCGGTCATGTCCACATACTCGTTGCGCATCCCCAGATACTGCCGGAAAAAGCTCTCGTCCGCCACGCATCCGGCAATCCCCATCGACACGGATCCCATCGAGAGGTACGATTTGCCCTGCATCGTCGCCATGGCCAAACCTGCCTTGGCGAACCGCAGCAGCTTCTCCTGCACGTCCGGCGTAATCTCCGTGTCGCCGATGTCCTGCACGTCGCGCCCGTAGATCGCGAAGGCCGGAAGCCCTTTCTGGTTGTGCGCGCTCAGCGCCGCCGCCAGGTACACCGCACCCGGACGCTCCGTGCCGTTGAAGCCCCAGATTGCCTTCGGGCGGGTCGGATGCTGATCCATCGTCTCCGTCGGATAGCACCAGGACGGCGTCACCGAGATCGTCAGCCCGACGTTCTCCCGGGCGAACTTCTCCTCGGTTCGCGCCGCTTCCGCCACGCCTCCGATGCAGGTGTCGGCGATGACGCATTCGACCGGCAAGCCGTTGCTGTGCCTCAAGTTGGCCGTCAGGAACTCCGCCGCCCGCCGCGCCATCTCCATCGTCACGTCTTCCAGCGACTCGCGAATGCCGCCTCGGCGGCCGTCGACGATCGGGCGAATGCCGATCTTGGGCATCTCGCCCTGCAATCGATTGCAGATCATCGGTGTCGTCATCAACATTTTCCTCTCCTTCGTCTTCCTCCGGTTAAGGAACCGGCCGGCCGCCGCAGCGGATTCAGCCGATTCGGTTCACCTCGTTGCGGAACAGTTCGACAACGGGCTCGGCTTGCGGCGAATCTTCCTTGCGGATCCGCTTCAGAAGAATCTCGCCCGCCTTCGTGCCCATGTCGTACGGGTGCTGATCGATATAATAGAGGCCCGGATTTTTGAGCAGCGACCCCGCCTCCACTTCTCCGAACGAAGCGACGGCGATGTCGTCGGGAATGCGCAGCCCGCTTCGAACGATCTCCAGCAGCACGCCGAGGCTCATCCGGTTGTTCAGCGACACGATCGCCGTCGGCCGGGGATCGGCCTGCAGGAATTTGCGCACCGCCCGGATGCCGTCCTCCGTCGTAAAGCCTCCGTTGAACACCAGCGGGTTCGGATCGAGCCCGAACTCCTTCATCGCCCGCAGCACTCCGTCATAACGTTCGCGGCCGGTGCTGACCCGCACCGGACCGTTGACGACGCCGATCCTGACGTGCCCGTCCCGCAGCAGCTTCGCGGTCAAACGGCTGGCGCCGTCCTCGTTGTCCTCCGCGACCAGGTCCAGCTCTCGGCCGGCGTCTTCCGAATCCAGCTTGCGGTCGATGAGCACGACCGGCACGCCGGAATCCGCCAGCGCCCGAACCGCTTCGTCGTTTCCTCCGGAAGTGGCGAGCACGATCGCGTCCACCCTTTTCTCCCGCAGCAGTTGAATGAGCCGGCTCTCCTTCTCGGGCGACTCATCCGAGCTGCAGAACGTGAGCTGGAAGCCTTCCACCCCGACCACGTCCTCGATGCCCCGGGAGATGCCCATGAAGTAAGGGTTCGAGATGTCGGGCACGACGACGCCGATCGTAAACGTCTTATCCTGCTTCAGGCTTCGGGCGATCGCGCTCGGCTGATAGTTCAGCTTCGTCACGGCCTCCAGCACGCGCTCCTTGATCTCCTCGCTGACATAACCGCTCTCGTTCAGCACCCTGGATACCGTTGCCGTGGAAACGTCCGCTTCCGCCGCCACTTCCTTGATTGTTGCCTTAGCCAACTGCTTGCTCACCTCTAAATTTCTTCGCGCCATTCGCGCGCCTTCCGAATTTCCGTCGCCGATTCCGTCCTTGCGCCATGCGTTGTGTAATCGTTTACGTAATCGTTTACAGGCCTAGCATAACGGATGCCGGGCTCGTCTGTCAACCACATTTTCGAATGTTAAAGACGGCTTGTCCGATCCGGCTCAAAGATAGCGCCGTCTGACCTCTTCGATCTTTTGCTTCAAGTAATCCACGGCTTCCGCGGGCTCCACGATCCGGGCTTCCTTGCCCAATTGCCAGATCAAATCCGCAAAAAAGGCCGCTTTGCGAACGGGAATCCTCATCCGGACAGTCCCTCCCCCATCCTCGCGAACATGTAGATGAGGTCCGAACCAGACGTTGGTCTCAAGCGAACGCACGCCTTCCTCCGTCAGGTCGACGATCAAATCGCATTGGGGATCGAAGCGCGCCAAATCCGGCGCGATCCACTCGAATACCGATCGGCCGCTCAGATCCTGCCGGTCGGGAAACGCTTCGTTCAAACGGGCGGAGACGATACGATCCGCGCGAAAAAGCCGGTAGGTCCGCCGCAGGAAGCAGTAAGCCGGACAGTACCAATAGCCTTCGTTCGCGTAGAGGCCGACCGGTTGAATCTCTCTGCGCGTCGTTCCGCTGTCGGATTTGTAATCGATGGTTACCACGCTGTCGTTCATGACCGCTTGCAGCAAAGTCTGCAGGCATTCCGCAGACATGGTACGGCGGGGATTCCAGATCACGACCCGGTTGCGGAGCCGGTCGATCTGCCCCTTCGCATCGTCCGGCAAGTAATGATAGAACTTATGAACCGCGGAAGCCGCGCTCTCGTCGAACGGAACCGATCCGAAATACTGCAGCGACCGGCAGGCGAAAAAGACGGCGACCGCCTCGTTCTCCGAGAAAGCGATCGGCGGCAGCATTCTCTCCCGCAGCAGCCGGTAACCGCCGCCGCGACCCTGCACCGTATAGATGGGGAAACCGACTTCGCTAAGCTCCCGCAAATCCCTGGTAATCGTACGCGGAGACAAACCGAACTCGTCGGCAAGCTCCCGAACGGTAAACGCCTTTTTGGCGTTGATCACCATCATCAATCGAATGAGACGCTGTGACTTCATCAAGGCAAGCCCCGCTCCCCGCCGCATTTTCCTCCATTATACCTTTCAAATAAGCCGGGATCTGACTTATTTGCGTGCTATCGTCAAGTTCGTGGCAACCCCCTAACCATGGAAAGGATGAGTGCAAATGAATCCCGAAATCTCCCGCGTCAAAGATCTTCTTTTTGAGGAAATGGAGCTGGCGCTCGCTACGACCTGTTCCTTGCTGCCCATGATCCGGGAGGATCAATGGGATTACCGTCCCCGCGATGACATGAGAAGCCTGATCGAGCTTGCCCGCCATCTCGCCCATGTGCCCGCCCAAGAGCTGGCCATCCTGCAGGAACAATCCAAAGAGCAGGTGGGCAAGCTGGTCATGTCGATCTCTCGCCTCAGAGACGCCGAAGCTTTGTCGGAGGTCATGCGCGACGGAGTTCTTGCGTTAAAAGAATATATGAATTCTTTGGACGAAAAGGAGCTGCTTTATCGCTCGACCGCCCCGTTCTTCGCCAAGCATCAGCCCGTCGTCCAGTTCAAATGGCTGATGGAGATTACGACGCATCTTTATCACCACCGGGGTCAAATGTTCACTTACATGAAGCAGCTGGGAATTCCGGTATCCATGCGCGATCTGTACGGCCCGGCTTCGAATTCGTGGACGCTGTGACCGCGTAGGAAAAAAGGACCTGTTTGTTACGGATGTCCAATCGGATTGTAACGAAACCGTAATGAGGCTTTCATGATCCCTTCACATTCGGCGGATACAATACTTACATGACCCCCCTTTTCATTTATATAACGTTTGGGCCTGCGGCTGCTGCCGCAGGCTCCTTTTTTTGTTCTCTTCCCCCGATGATCGTTCTTCGCTTGCGTTCGTTAGTCTTTCACCGCTCGGCGGCTAGGCGCATATCCTGCATTAACCGTACATCAGCCTAGAAACCGCGAACGAGAAACTCGCCTTACGGGTCGGCTTTCTAGCGCAAGGAGGAATACGCCATGTCGAAAACACGGTCGCAGCCTAAGCGACCGATCGCCAAAGCTTCATCCGGCACTTCGAAGGTCAAACTGGCCGCTCATGCGCCGAAAGGCAAATCAGCCCAAGCCGCCGGAAAAAAAGCGTCCGGCCGCAAGGTTAAATTGCACCGGAGCGAGGCCGCCGAGCCTGCGCAGGCGCCGGCAAGGCAAGTCCCGTGGTGGGTATTCCCGGAGAACGAGCGGATGATGCCGGGCCCGGGCGGCACCCCTTCGGGCCCGGCGCAGCAGATCGGCCCGGGATTCGGGCCGGGATTCGGGCCTGGCCCCGGTCCGGGGCTGTTCCCGCCCGGACCAGGGCCTTTCCCGCCCGGACCGGGACCGTTTCCGCCCGGACCAGGGCCGTTTCCGCCCGGTCCCGGACCCTTCCCGCCCGGTCTCGGACCCTTCCCGCCGGGCCCGCCGCCGCGGCCGCCGTTTCCGTTTCCGCCCCAAGCGTTCATCTCCGTCCGCGTCGCCGGCGGTTTCGCTTTTCCGGGCGCGTCGACGGCGACTTACGTGCCTTTCTTCCCCGGCATCACGATCGGGCAGGCGCTGTGGTCGTCCGGCCTGGTGGTGTTCGGCCCCCGCGGCGGCATCATCGCCGTCTCCGGCATCCGCATCGGCGGCCGGGTCGGCCTGAGAATCCGCTATAACGGAAGGCTCATCCCCGAAACGCTGCTGAACTTCCCCGCCGAACCGAACAGTTCGATCGTGCTGGAGCTGTTTGTGTTCTGAGCGGACGCCAAAATGAAACAAGGAGCAGACGCGCCCCGCGCCTGCTCCTTCGTTTTCCCGCTTTTCCCGACCTCTTAACACAATTCCTTCAACTTGCCCCCTGTCCCGTTTTCCGCCGGATGGACGGCCCTTCCTCCTCGACCTGCTTCTCCACTCTCGAGCGGAACAGGAACGGAACCGCCACGGCGATGGCGAAAACGAACGCCGCAACCGCGATCTCCTTCCAATTGCCGTGCGTCAGGCTCGCCCCCAGGAAGCAGTAGGCGAACGTGCCGGGCAGCGAGCCGATCAGCGTCGCCATGAAATAGGCGCGCATCGGAACGCGGGCGACTCCCGCCGCATAGCTGACCAGATCGAACGGAACGAACGGGGCGAGCCGGAGCGCCAGCACGATCGGGAATCCCCGCCGCGCCATCGCCGACTCCAGCTTTCGCAGCCGGGGATCGGTCTCCGCGCCGCGGAACAGGCCCGCCCCGATTCGGCGCGCCAGCCAGAACGACAGGACCGCTCCGGGAATTTCCCCCACGACGGTCAAGAACATTCCTTTCCACGTGCCGAAGGCGAGTCCTCCCGCGAGCGACAGAACCGAAGACGGGAACAGCGTAAACGGCCGAATGACGTACAATCCGACGTAGACGGCGGGCGCGATCCATCCGAACGACAGAATCCAGCCCCGGATCGTCTCCGGCGTAACTTTTAAATAACGAAAATCGACCCAGAGCAGCAGGCAGACGGCGGCTGCCGCGCCGGCGATCTTCATGAGATTCGAACGACGCAAGAGAGAGCTCCTTCCGATAGAACGATGGCCGAGGCGAATCGACTCTATCATGCAGGATTCCCAAACTTCGCTCAAAGCAGGCAGGACCGGTTCGAATCATAGAAGACCGTCACCTTTTGAGCTCGATTTTGTACACCTGCGGCGTGCCGAACCGAGGAAGCTGTTCCTCCTCGCCCTGCTGCTTCAACAGGTCCGACAGCATTTCCCGCATCAGGATGCCTGGCTTATCGGAGAACATATGCGTCTCCATCCGCAGCTTCAGATCGAGAGGAACGTTCGGTTCCGTCGACTCGAGCACCTCCATGTCTTCGGCGACGACCGCCCGGTCGAAGGCGATCACCTTCTCGGCCGGCACGTCTTCCTCCGTATCGTTGCGGAAAACGAACTGCGTCAGCATGCAGCCGGCGTCGTCGATCGGCGTCGCGCACGTGACGATGGAATGGACCAGCCCCGTCGGGTACGTGATGTCGGTCTGGCGGATAAACGGCAGGAACCAGCGGGAATGCGTCTTGCGCACCGTCGCCGCCTCCTCCACGTCGATTACCTTGACGACCGAGTTCAGCTTGTTGGTGACGGATACTTCGGAATACATGTCGAAGCCGGTCTCGTTCTTCTCGATGCGCATGGCCGCCGGAACGGGGTCCTTGTTGTCGCCGAACGTGTTGTGGTGAACGAACGCGATATGGGCGTTGTCGAACGAATTCTCCATCAGCCGCAAAGCCGAGCAGCGAATCGGATGGTAGAACTCCTCGATCTGGCGGAACCCGGGCTCTCCGTACCGCTTGAATTCGGGAATGCCGGCCAGCGGTTCATCCAGGGCGACCCAGACGTGGCCGTAGCGCTCCTCGCAGCGATACGCTTTGATTTTGTACACTTTCGGCGGATCTTCCAGCTCCGACTGCGGGAAGTAGGTGCACTTGCCGTCGCGGTTGAACTGCCAGCCGTGATACGGACAAACGATGCAGCCGCTCTCGGTCCACCCTTTGGACAGCTTGGCGGTGCGATGGCAGCAGCGGTCGACCGCCGCCGACGGCTTGCCGTCGGCATCCAGCCACAGGACGACGGGCTCGCCGAACAAAGTAACGCTCTGCGGCCCTTCATCCAGCATCGACGCCGGCAGGACCGGGTAATAAAACTTGCGCAGCGCCGGTTGTTTCGTCTGAAGCATGTTCCCTCTCTCTCCTTTCGGTTGGGGGCCCGAGTCACGCCGTCCCGAAGCTGACGCCGAGACCCCGCAGCATTTTGCGGTAGGCGATGCTCAAGCGGTCCGGATTCAGATGAAGCTCGGCCTGCAGGTCGAGCGGCAGCTCTTCCGGCTTCTGGTTCTCTACGATGAGGCGATCCTGCTCGAACAAGATCCGCTGATAGTCGTAGAACTCCCCCCAATCCATCCCGAAGTTGGCCGCGAAAAGCATGAATACCTTCGTCGTTCGCTCGTCAATAGGACAGACGGCGGTGACGATGTACACGATGTCGCCCGTTTCCTTGTCCAGCTTGACGGCCGTCATCGCAAGCGGGCCGGGAATCTCGTACCGGTAATGGTTGACGAGCCCGCCCCGGGCGTCCGCGTTCGGCTGATAACAGGCGATATCGTCGGAGACGAGCACGCCGCTCCCTTCTTCGCGTACCCGATAATCGGGAATGAGAGGGCGGGACGAATCGCCCAAATAACCGTCGTGGGTAAAGGCGAAGTGGGCGACGTCCAGTACGTTCTCGATAAAACGCGGCGCCGCGCAGCGGACCGTCTCCGGGCCGAACAGAATGGATTGAAAGTTTTCCTCGTCCAGGTAGCGGAACGCCGGTTCGGGCGGCCGGTTGTTGCCGAGGTTGACCCAGATCAGCCCGTACTTCTCCAGACAGCCGTAGGCGGGTACGCGCGCCTTGAGCGGAATCGCCTGGTTGTCCGGCAGCTGCGGGATGTGCACGCACCGGCCGTCGCCGCCGTATTCCCAGCCGTGATAGGGACAAACGAGGCAATCGTTCTTGACCGCTCCGAGCGAGAGCGCGACGCCCCGGTGAACGCACAAATCCTTCAGCGCTTTGACGCCCGACGAGGCGCGGAACAGGGCGATGCGCTCCCCCAGCACTTCCGCCTTGAGCGGTTTGTCGGACAGCTCCTTCGTCTCGCAGACGGGGATCCAGCTTTGCGCCAGAACGTCGTCTTTCATTCCGTTCGACCTCCTTCGCTTTCCGTCTCGGCCGCCCGCCTGCATCGGCGCCCGACAACGAAGGCTGCCCGCGGCGGCAACCGGCGGACAGCCTCGCTTCCCTTCCCCTTACGATTTGGCTCCGGGAAGGAACTCGAGCGTGAACGCTTCCTGGATCGGATCGGCCTTCTTCAGCACGCCGGCGTCCAGCATCTGCTTCTGGAGTTCCGTCCACCGCGCCTCGCTCATCGTGCCGGTGCCGTTCGTAGCGGCGTCGCCGCCGAACGCGAACTCCATCTCCTTCTCGGCGCTGAACTTCATCATATCGAGCGTCATGTCCGGGTCCATCTTCTGAATCTCGGGGTTGATCTCGTCGGAATGATCCTTGTAATAGTCCCAGCCCTTGACCGTCGCTTCGACGAACGCCTTGACCCGGTCCGGATGCTCCTTGATCATCTTCTCGGTCGTAATGTATACGCCCGCATAGATGTTATAGCCGGAATCGGCGTTCAGCAGCGTGCCGAAGTCGACGCCCTGCTGCTGAAGCGTGTACGTCTCGGAAGTGACGTAGCCCTGCGTGACCGCATTCGGATCGTTGACGAAGTTGACGAGCGAGCCCGTGTACTTCATCTCCTGCACTTTGTCCAGCTTGTATTTGCTTTTCATATACTGCCAGAAGCTTGCCGTCGCGGCGACGTACACTTTGTGCCCGTTCAGATCGGAAAAGTCCTTGATTCCGGACTCCTTGTGATAGAACAGCGCCTGCGGGCTCTTCTGGAACGCGGTGGCGATCGCCACGATCGGAATGCCTTCCTGACGGGCGACGAGAACGTCGTCGGCATTGACCATGCCGAAGTCCGCTTTGCCGGCCGCGACGATCTGCGACGAGGAAACCGAAGGACCGCCGTTCTGAATGGTCAGGTCCAACCCGGCGTCCTTGTAGAACCCTTTGGCGACGGCGGCGAAGTTGCCGCCGTGCTCCGGTTCCGCGAACCAGTTCAGCACGAGCGTGGACTTCACGGTCTCCTTGGGCGTCTCGGACGCCGCGCCGGTACTGGCGCTGGCACTTGCGCTTGGGCCGGCGCCGCTGGCGGTCGCTGCCGGCGGACTCGAGCTCGCCCCGCCGGCGGACGCGGCCGGCGAGCTCGCGCTTTCCGAAGCCCCGTTCCCGTTCGAGCCGCAAGCTGCCGTTAAGGCTGTTAAAGCGACAATCAGCGTGTAGGCGATACCCCGTCTTGCAGAAACTGGTCTCATGGCTTCTGCTCCCCTCCGTAACAAGCTTCTTTGTTTGGATGGTGTTGCTAGGTACATCTTATGGGCATGTAATAGGAAGGTCAATATTAATGACATTCGAATTGTAACGAGGCACAATTGCAGGCGTTTCGTTTGTTCAACCGGCTGCAATCGAGGCACTCGACGACGATGTCGGAGATTTTTATGTCACGAAAAATGACATTAAAATTCGAAATTTTTTTACGCCGTTCCGACGACGACTCCCATCTCGTTCAGCCAACGCCGATACGCGACGGAGAAAATATCGACCCGGTGATTCAACTCCGCCTGAAGATCGAGGGGCAGCAGCTCCGGCTTCTGCGTCTCGATGACGCGGGCATCCTGATCGAACACGATGTCCTGGAAGCGAATGAAGTTCCCGTCGTCGACGTCGAATCCGTAATTGCGGGAGACGATCATGAATACCAGGCATTCGTCGTCCGCCACGGGCGTGGCCGTGATCAGAATCCACAGCGTCTGGCCGTTTCCGGGATCGGTCTTGGACAGCCGCCCGGACAGCGCGCGATAGACCTCCTTGCGGTAAACGTAGGTCGTCCCCTCCTTCTTGTCCGAGCCCGAGTGCGCCATCGGCTGGAAGATCGGAATGTTCTCGATATAAATGCGGTCTTTTTCCTTGATGACCTTGATTTCGGGCAACTCGGCATGGTCCGGGTGACCGAGCAGATCCTCGTGCACGAACATCAGATGGGCGAAGTCGGTAAAATTCTCGATCACGCGCGTGGCGGCCGCCTTGACCGGGTAGGGTCCGCACGGAAGCGGCCGGTACGCCGGATCGGCGAACTCTTCGAAGTGCGGAACGCCGCCGTTCGGCTTCCCTAGGCAAACCCAGACGAAGCCATACTTCTCCTCGCAGGCGTAAGACTCAGCCTTGGCTCTCGGCGGAATGCGTTCCCCGCGGGGCTGGGCCGGGATGCAGACGCAGCGGCCTTCGCCGTCGTACTGCCAGCCGTGATAGGGGCAGACGATCGCCCCGTCCTTGATCCGCCCCTTGGAGAGCATCGCCCCCCGATGGACGCACAGATCTCGAAGCGCATAAATGCCCCGCTCCGTCCGGAACAGAACCGCTCTCTCGCCGAGCAGCGTAACGCCGACCGGCTTCTCCTTCACTTCGGAAGACAAACAAACGGCATGCCAATCGTTCTCCAGCACGGGATCGCGCAAACGTTCCATCGGCTTCCTCTCACCCTTCCTCTCTTGAAATCCGGAATTAACTTTCCACAGCGAAAATCGGATAAGCCGGCGCCAGCTTCGCCCGCAGCGCGTTTACGCGCGCCTGGGCGCGGAGCAGAACTTCCCGCTCGTCCACCAGCGTGCATCGGCCCCCTTCCACGACAATGCGCCCGCCTACCATTACCAATTCGACGTCGTTCCCGTTGGCGTTGTAGACGAGGGCGGAGGAGACGCGGTGAACCGGACTGATGTGAGGCTTCAGCAGATCGACGACGACGACGTCCGCTTTTTTGCCCGGCTCCAGACTCCCCAGATCGCGCTCCCGTCCCATCGCCCGCGCCCCTCCCCTCGTGGCCATGCCGAGCACGTCCGCCGGGGGCAGCAGGGTCGAGTCGAGCGCATGCACCTTGTGCAGGCAGGCCGTGAATTTGAGCACCTCCAGATTGTCCTGGCAGTTGTTGCTTCCCGGGCCGTCGGTTCCTAGCGCCACGTTGATGCCGAGCCTGCGCATTTCCGGCACCCTCGCGACGCCGGACGCTAGGTACATGTTGGATACCGGACAATGGACGACCGACGCTCGCCGGTCCCGGATCGTCTCCAGCTCGCCGTCGTCGAGCCAGACGCCGTGCACCACCTGGGTCCGCTCGCCGAGCAGGCCGACCTCGTCCAGCAGCTCCAGATTCCGCAGCCCGAACCGTTCCAGCGTGTTGTCGATCTGACCGCGCGTCTCCGCGACATGAACGTGGGAGATCAAGCCGCGCTCCCTGCCGTAACGGGCCGCGCTCTCCAGGAACGGACGCGAGCAGCCGTACAGATTAAGCGGTCCGAGAGCGATGCTCACCCTCCCCGACGCCGCTCCCTCCCAGCGGTCCAGCAATTCGTCCGTTGCCGCGAACACTCGCTCCTCCGGCTCGCGCAGCCTCGGCTCGCCTGCCAGATCCGAGCCGCCTCGCGCCAGATGGCCGCGGATGCCGGAGTCGACGAACGCCCGGAGGACGCCGGCCGTATTTTCGGCGGATGTGTGGATGTAATGATGGTCCATCAAGTAGGTGGCGCCGGACTTCAAATTCTCGATGCAGCCGACGAGCGCCGCCAAGTAAAAATCGTCCGGCTCCATCGCCAGGCTGAGCGGCCAGACAATCTCGCGGAGCCAGTCGGCCAGCGGAAAATCGTCGGATACGCCGCGCATGTAGGTCTGGAACAGATGCGTATGGGCGTTGATCAGCCCGGGGACGATCGCCTTGCCTTCCGCGTCGTACGTGAAGGAACACGAAGCGCGAAGCCGGTCCAACCGATCGTCCGGCCGCCACTCCCCCACTTCCCGGATCGTGTCGTCCGTCACGTACACGTATCCGGGCTTCAGCACGCGCCCCGAGTCGTCCATCGTGAGCACGGCTCCGTTGTAAAACAGTTTGTCCGCCATCCCCGCGCCCTCCTTTTTCCAAGTCGCGTATCGCCCGGCTGAGCCTTCGCGGGCGGCCTTTGCGGCACCGCGTGCCGTTATCGCGACGACCGCTGCCTCGAATCAGACTCCGGCCCCGGCGCCGGACCGCTCGTAAACGTCGAGCGCCGCCTGTACGGCTTCGCCCGGCGGCAGCCGATAGCCGCAGCGCAGCAGCGTCGCCTCCAGGGCGCCGAGCGTATGCAGCACGTTCGTGCGCCTGCAGCTGAAGCCCATCGTCCCGATGCGCCAGATCTTCCCTTTCAGCGGGCCGAACGAGCCGGCGATTTCCACGCCGAAGCCGTGCAGCAGCATGGCGCGCACCCGCTCGCCGTCGATCCCGTCGGGGATGGTGACGCAGGCAACCACCGGCAGCTTGCTGGCCGGATCGCCGTACAGCTCGAGCCCCATCGCCGCCAGCCCGGCCGCCAGCGCCGAGCCGTGCAGCTCGTGGCGGGCGAAGCGCGCTTCCAGCCCTTCCGAGAGGGCGATCCGTACGCCTTCCCGAAGCGCGTACAGCATCGACGTCATCTCCGTATGATGGTTCAGGCGGGCCGGGCTCCAGTAATCCTGCAATTGGCTAAGGTCCAGATAGTTGCTTCGAATAACGGCGGCCGCTTGCCGTTCCCAAGCTTCGGGACCGCCTTCGGGGCCGCCCGCCGTCCGGAGCCCCCGCTCGATCCGCTTGCGGGCCAGCAGCTTGCGCTCGGCCCGGTCGTTATAAGTCAGAGGCGCCATGCCGGAAGGGATCGACAGGCACTTCTGCGTGCCGCCGACGACCGCATCGAGCTGCCACGCGTCGGTCTCGACCGGCACGCCGCCGATCGTGGCGACCGCGTCGACGACGAGCAGCGCGCCTACCTCGCGGCAAGCATCGCCAACGCCGTCCAGCGGCTGCATTCGGCCCGTTGACGTCTCCCCGTGGACGACGGCGACCAGATCGGGCCGCTCCCTTCGGACCGCCTCCGCCAGTTCCTCCGGCGAAAAGACGCCTCCCCACTCCCGCTCGATCGCGATCACCGTCGCGCCGCAGCGCTCCGTGATCTCGTAGAGCAGATGGCCGAAGCGGCCGAAGATCGGAACGAGGACGCGGTCTCCGGGCTCGATCAGACTGACGAGCGCCGCCTCGATGCCGGATCGCGAAGTGCCGTCCACCGGGTAAGCCCGGCGATTCTCCGTCCGGAACAGATGGCGGAGCAGCTCCGACGTCTCGTTCATCAAAACGGTGAACTCCGGGTCGAACTGGCCGAGAATCGGGTAGGACAGCGCCCGCAGCACGCGAGGATCGACCTCGACCGGTCCGGGGGTCATGATGATCCTCGGAGAGGGAGACAGCTCCGAATAGGAAGACGGATCGAACAAGGCGCTCACAAGGGCCACTCCTCTCGGTAAGCCAATTCATAGAGACAGGCGCCGAGCGCCGCCGCCCCTTCGGCCAGATGCTCGGGAGCGGTATATTCCTCCGGCGAGTGGCTGACGCCGTTCCTGCTCGGAACGAACAGCATCGCGGACGGACAGAGCGGCGCGAACAGCTGGGCGTCATGCCCGGCCCCGCTCGCCATTCTCCGCGTCGGC
This sequence comes from Cohnella zeiphila, assembly GCF_014212055.1. Taxonomy (GTDB): domain Bacteria; phylum Bacillota; class Bacilli; order Paenibacillales; family Paenibacillaceae; genus Cohnella; species Cohnella zeiphila. The sequence goes on from NZ_JACJVO010000016.1 coordinate 186,171, forward strand.
AGATTCATGCCGCGGCATACGTTCTCGAGCAGTCCGGTCAGCCCCGCATGCATGGGAGCCGGCTCGGTGTCCAGCCAAGAGCGAACCTCCAAAGCAAGGCCCCGCCTTGCCGCAATCTCCGCGAACCGCGCCAGCGTCTCCTCGCAGAACCGGTTCAGCTCCGCGCTCCGATCATGCCGGACGTCCAGCGTGAACCTTGCCTCGCCCGGGATGACGTTCGGCGTGTTGGGCTTCGTCTTCAGCCGGCCCACGGTCGCGACCAGCGGTTCTCCCGCCGCGAGCGCCGACGCCTCCAGGGCGGCGATCATCTCGGCTACGCCTGCGAGCGCGTCCGCCCGCATTCCCATCGGCGTCGTGCCGGCATGGCCGCTCGCGCCCGTCACCGTCAGCGCCAACCGCTTCTGGCCGACGATCGTCTCGACGAGCCCGATCCTCCGGCCCGTACGCTCCAGGACGACTCCCTGCTCAATGTGCAGCTCCACGTAAGCTCCCAGATCGGACCGTCGGCAATCCGGCTGCTCCGGCCGGCCGAAGCCGGCCGAAGCCATCGCCTTCGCCAGCGGAACGCCGGCGGGATCGGCCACGCCTCCATCCTCCTCCAGCCGATAAACGCCGGCGATGTTGCCCGATCCCCAATAGGCAAGCGGAAAACGGCTTCCTTCTTCCTCGCAGAGCGAGACGACCTCCAGCGTCCGAAGCGGCGTCCCATAAGCCCGCTTCAGGCCTTCCAGCGCCAGCAATCCCGCCGCGATGCCGTAAGCTCCGTCGTAGCGTCCGCCGCAGCGGACGGTATCGATGTGCGATCCCGTCAGCACGGCCGGCGCGCCGGGAAGCGACCCTTCCAGGCGACCGTACAGGTTGCCGGCCCGATCGAAGCGCGTCTCCAGACCGGCGGCACGCATTCTTCCGGCGAGAAATGTCTGGGCTTCCAGCCAGGATGGCGTATAAAGCAGGCGCGTAACCCCTCCGGCCGCGTCCGCGCCGAAGGAGGCAAGACGATCCAACAACGGAAGCAGCTCGGCGAACGTTTCTTTGCTCAGGCCATCCATGTAACGCCCCCCTTTCGCAATGGAAGTGCAGCAATCGAATGGATTTGACGCCCAACTCTCCCCGCTTGCGGAGAACCGCTCGCATCGGCAGCCTTTCAGAAGGTTTCCGCCGCCCGAACCGGCCCGAGCCTCACGCCGGCTCCCGGCGCCACGATGCCTTCCCGCTCCCGGTACACCTCGATTCCCCGGCAAAGCGTGGCGACCACCTTGCACGACAACCGTTTCCCGATATAGGGGCTGTGAGGGTGGCGGTGCAGCAGCTCCTCCTTCGCCAGCTCGCGCGGTCGGTTCGGGTCGACGATCGCCAGGTCGGCGTCGAAGCCGACGGCGATCTCGCCTTTGCGCGGGTAAAAGCCGAACCGGCGCGCCGGCCGGGCCGACAACAGCTCCGACAGAGCCGGAAGCGGAAGGCCGCGCTTGATCCACCCTTCCTCCAGCATCAGCTCCAGCGTGTTCTGGGCGCCGGCGATGCCGCCCCAGGCGTCGAAAAACGTCAAGCCCGGCGCCATCTTCATCGATTCCGGGCACGGAGAATGGTCGGAGGCGATCCAATCGATGTCGCCCGCCAACAGGCCGGCCCACAGCCCCTCGCGCCGAGCCGCGTCCCGCAAGGGCGGGGCGCACTTGGCGACCGGGCCGAGCCGAACCATATCCTCCTCCGTCAGCGTCAAGTAGTGCGGGCACGTCTCCAGGCTGACGTCCATTCCGCGCCCCCGGGCAGCCGCAACCAGCCGAACCGCCTCCGGGGAACTGATATGGACGAAGTGAAGCCGGCACCCCGTCTCCTCGGCCATCGCCAGCGCGTCCGCGACCGCTTCCAGCTCGGCCGCGACCGGCCGCGAAAGGGCGAAATCGCGCGCGCCCGTACGCCCTTCGGATCGCGCGAGCGCCGCCAGCCGCGCCGTCATCGCGTCGCTCTCCGCGTGCAGGGCGAGCAGGCCGCCGAACGCGGCGATGCGCTCCATCCCCGCGCGCAAGGTCCCCGGATCCGCCTCGCGGAACCGCCCTTCGCCCTCTCCGCCCGGATTGGACATGAACGCCTTGAAGCCGACAACTCCGGCGTCCGCCAGCTCCCGCAGCCGATCCAGGTTCCCCGGCACGAGCCCGCCCCAGAAGGCGTAATCCACCGCCGAATGGCCGGCGGCGAGCCGCTCCTTCTCCCGCAGCGCTTTCCCGTCCACCGTGGGCGGATTGCCGTTCAGCGGCATGTCGGCGTAAGCCGTGCAGCCTCCCGCGGCAAGCGCTGCCGAGCCCGTCCGGAATCCTTCCCAATGGCCGAAGTTCGGTTCGTTGAAATGGACGTGCGCGTCAATGACGCCGGGCATGACCAGGCACCCTTCGGCGTCGATCGCCCGGGCGGCCTCGACGGCGCCGATGTCCCCGGCGACGGCCGCGATTTTCCCGTTCCGGACGCCGACGTCCGCCCGGACAACTTCCCCCGGCAGGACGACCGTACCGTTCCGGACGACGAGATCGAAGCTTTCGCTCATGCCCATGCCGCTCAGCTCCCTCGATAAGTGCTGTAGCCCCCGGGCGCGACCAGAAGCGGAATATGATAATGCGACTTCGGATCGGCCACGCGGAAGCGAACAGGCACCTTTTCAAAAATAGCTTCCGAATCCCCGAAATAAGCGCCGACGTCGAAAACGAGCTCGTAAAGCCCGCGCTCCAGCGCCCCGTCCCGGGCGAGCGGCCGTTCCGGCCGGCCGTCCGCGTTCGTCTCCGCCTCCGCCACAAGCTCCCGCCGCCCGTCCCCGTCGTCGCCCGCAAGCCGCCACAACCGGACCTTGATCCCTGCGGCCGGGACGCCCCCGGACAGGTCCAGCACGTGCGTCGTCAGACTCCCCTTCATGACGGATTCTCCGGCGCCGCCGTCAGATCGTCCCGCGTCATCGAGAATCCCTGGAAGCCATATGGAGGGCGCGGCTCCGTGAAAACGCCCGGAGACTGTCCGTTCGCCGGTTCCACGACCGTCTCCCAAGTCCGGTTATTCGACTCGAAGCGGACCTCCGCCAGCTGCGGGAAACGAGTCAGGATCCGCTGCCCGATCAGCCAGATCAAATACTGGATCGAGGGCGTCGCGAACTCGTAGAACACGTTGTGGGCGATATCGCGAATCTGCTCCGCCGCCACGTACCGGCCCGACTCCGGCTTCAGCGCGTCGCCGATCTCTTCGTACTTCCATAAGATATCGAGAAAAATAAAGAGCGGACGATCCCGCGCTTCGGGAAGCGTCGTATATTCGTCGCGAATGAAACCGTAGAAGGAACTGCCGCTTACCTTGATCAGCTGCAGATCCGAAAGCTTGCACCAATGAGAGACGATTCTCGGGCCCGACTCGCCCCGCTCGATCTCCAGGCCGGCGGCGGCGCGCTCGTTATGCGAGCGGCGGAAGACGAGGCTGCTGTCGTAAAACCCTCCCGGACCGGGCACGACCGCCGGTTGGAACGGAATCCGCTCGGCCTCGATCCCGATCGCGGAGATATGCGGGTACGTCTCCAGAAAGCGGCCGCTTAAGAATGCGAGCAGCTCCTCCGTGGCGCTCCCCTCGAACGATCCGGCCTGGCGCAGAATGAAATTTTTCATCGAATCGGTGGCCACGACGTTTCCGTTGTCCCCTTCCGTGAAGGAAGTCAGCAGCGACTCGCCGCTCACGGCGAATTTCACGTTATGGGCAAAGATGATATTCCGGTCGCCCGCGAACGGCGATTCGGGAATGGCCGTCGTTTCCAGCGGCTTGGCGTAGGTTCGGTAGACAAGCACGTCTCCCTTGCCGTAATAAAGCGTGCGGCCCGTTGTCAGCTTCAGCATGGCGGTGCGCCCCTTTCTCTCCGTCTAGGAATGGTCGATGACGATGCGATTCAGGCGGATCTCGGCGATCCGAAGCACTTCCGCCAGCGCGCGCAGCCGTTCCGCCGCCTCATCGTTCGCGATTCTGCGCTCCATCTCCTCCGCGATCCGCTCCTTGGTCTTGCCGGCGACCGCCAGGATAAAAGGAAACCCGAATTTCGCTTTGTAGGAGCGGTTCATTTCTTCGAAAAACCGGAATTCCTCCGGGGACAGCCGGTCGAGCCCGGCTCCCCGCTGCTCTCCCGCCGAGTATTCGGTCACCTTCAGCCGGGTTGCCAGATCGGGATGGGCGCGGAAAAGGGCGAGCTTCTCCTCGTCCGAGGCGTTCTCGGCCTGCCGCTTCATGGCCGCGTACAGATCGTCCCGCGAACGGAACGGCGCCTCGTCCCACGCCTTCTCCGCCACCCAGGGCGAATGCTCGAACACCGCCCCGAGCGTCTCCGCGAAGCTTGCCCGGTCCATCGCGTTGATCTCTCCGATCGTCGCGCTCATGACCAGTACCCCTCGTGCACGGCGACCGTCTCCCGCTCCAGCTCCGGGAACGGCCCGATCACCCGGATGGGCCTTCTCCCCCGAGCGAACACTTCCCGGCACGGCAGATCGAGCGTCGGGTTCCGCGGATGATCGCCCGTCAGCTCGGCCAGCCTTTTCTCGGAGATGCCGTACACGACCTTGCCGACGTTGCCCCAATAGATCGCCCCCGCGCACATCGCGCACGGTTCGGCCGTCGTGTACAGGGCGCAGGTCCGGAGCTTCTCCCTGGAAAAACGCTTCGACGCTTCTTCCATCAGCCTCGTCTCGGCGTGACCCGTGCAGATCGATTCGGTCAATTCGACATTCCCCTGCTCCCAAAGAATCGTCCCGTCCTCGTCGGCCAGCAAGCAGCCGAAGGGGGTATTTCCCGCGTCTCTCGCCGCCCGCGAAATCTCGATGCAGCGCCTGAGCAGGCGATGGTGCCGCTCCGTCTCGCTCATGATCCTCCCCTCCCTTTCTCGATGGCCCGCAGCACCGAACGGAGGATGCCCCCGTACCCGGTGCAGCGGCATAAGTTACCCGACAGCGCCTCTTCCGCCTCTTCCGGCGAAGGATCGGGAATCGCGTCCAGCAGCGCCTTGACCGAGACGATCATGCCCGGCGTGCAGTAGCCGCATTGATAGCCGCCTTCTTCGAGAAAAGCGCGCTGGACCGGATGCAGCTCCTCTTCGCCCGCGATCCCTTCGATCGTCACGACGTCTCGCCCCGCGCATTGATAAGCCATCGTCAGGCAGGCGTTGACCGGAGCACCGTCGAGGAGCACCATGCAAGCGCCGCAGCGCCCGATCTCGCAGGAACGCTTCGTGCCGGTCAAGCCGAGATCCTCCCGGACGATGTCCAGCAGCCGCTTCGCTTGCGGCACCCGCAGCCGAACCGGCCGGCCGTTGACCGTGCTCTCCCAGAGCGGCTCGGCTTCCGGCGCTCCGAGGTCCGTGTCGTCATTCATCGCCGATCACCGCCGCTTTCTCGAAGGGCCGAGCTTCCTGAAGCAGCGCCGGATCGATCGGCAGGCGGTCGATCCAGGCTCCCGCGGCGTGCCGGACCGCCGAGGCGATCGCGGCCGCGAGCCCGACCGAGCCGATCTCGCCGACGCCTCTCGGCCCGTGTTCGTCGCCCTCCGGCAGATCCTCGATGGCCGCCACCTCCACCGGACCGCCCGCGTCGGCGATCGTCGGAATCAAATACGTATCGAAGTTGTTCGTCACGTACTGCCCCCGCCTCATCGCCGCCTCTTCCAGCAAGGCGTAGCCGAGCGCCATCGCGCTTCCGCCCTCGATCTGGCCCAGGTAGCCCTGGGGATTCATCACCGGACCGGCGGCGACGGCGTGGAACTGCTCCAACACGCGCACCCGCCCGGTCAGCCCGTCGATCTCCACCTTGGCCGCCACGGCCGCGTAGGAGTACAAGAAGTGGGCGCCGACGATGTCCGTATCGGCGGCCGGGTAGCGAGTGGCCGCCTCGCAGACGATCGGCTCTTTCTGCCGGCCGGCCAACGCCTCGTAGGCGACGATTCGCTCGCCGGTCTCCAGGTCCCGGATGCCGCCCTCCCCCAGGCCGAGCAGCCGGGAGGGACGACCGCAAGCTTTCGCCGCGGCTTCAAGCAGCTTCTCCGTGAACGGCCGCTCCAGCAGGCCCAGCGCTCTCCACATCATGCTCGTGGCGCGCGACGCCGTGCTGGAGCCGCTGTCCGGCACGGCGTCGCTGTCGCCGATGACGATGCGGATATCGTCGGCCGCGAAGCCGAACCGCTCGATCATCATCTGCTCCAGCGTCGCGATCAGCCCCTGGCCGCATTCCTCGAAGCCGAATGCGGCCTCGATTTTCCCGTCTTGGCGAAGCGCCAGCCGGCCTCCGGAAGGATCGGGGATGCCGAACCCGAGCCCCGCGCCGTGCATCACCATCGCCGCCCCGATGCCGATCTTCCGCCATGGAGGGTCGGCTTCGCCGCCCGCCGAGACGGGCGCAGCGGAATCGGCTGCAATGCGGCGCCGCAGGGCCGTGCCGGCGTCCCGGGCGTCGGCCGCGGCGGAGCTTGAGGCGAGCGGGACTTCGGCTTGAGGCGTCCTGACGGCCGAGCGTTCCCGCCACAGCCGGCTGCCGGCAAGCGCCGCCCACGCTTTCGCCGCGCCGTCCGTCCTCGCGATCGGCTGGCCGAACGGTCCCGGTTCGTCCGCCGTCTTCAAGTTCAATCGGCGGAATTCCCATGGATCCATGCCGAGCGCGTCGGCCAGCCGATCCATTTGCCCTTCCAGGGCGAACACGGCCTGGTTGCCGCCGAAGCCGCGGAATTCGCCGGACATTCCGTTGTTGGTGAATACCGATACGCTCTCCGCGTCGACGCAGCCGAACCGGTACGCGCTGACGGCGTGCTCCGTCGCGAAGTTGAGCACCTCGGCCCCGAGCGAGGCGTACGGTCCGGTATCGGCGACAATGCTTACCCGGTGCGCGAGAATGCGCCCGTTCGCGTCCGTCCCGGTCTTCATGCGGATGATCATCGGGTGCCGCTTGAGCCCCGCCCGGACCGATTCCCGGCGCGAGTTGTGAATGCGGACCGGGCGGCCGGAAGCCAGCGCCAGGAGCGCTCCGTACGGCTGCACGTTGAGCTCGTCCTTGCCCCCGAACGAGCCGCCGATCGGGCTCGACACGACGCGGATCCGCTCCTCCGGCATCGCGAGGATGCGGGAGAGCTGCAGCCGGTCCATCCGGCCGTGCTGCGTCGGCGCGTAAACGGTCAATCCGCCTTCCGGTCCGGGCACGAACAGCCCGCCCTCCGTCTCCATGTAGGCGTGCATCTGCCGAGGCGTCCGGTATGTCTCTTCCACGATGTGCGCGCAGGAGGCGAAAACCGGGCCGGCGTCGCCCGTCCGATACGTCTTCGCATGCAGCACATTGCCCTCGGGGTGAAGCGGCGGGGCCTCGGGACGGAGCGCTTGCTCCGGATCGTCCAGCAGCGGCAGCGGCTCGTATTCGACTTCGATCAGCTCGAGCGCGCGCCGGGCGCTCTCGAGGGAGTCCGCCGCCACCGCCGCGACGGCGTCTCCGACGTAGCGCACCCGATCCTCGCAGAACACCGGCTGGTCCTGTCTCGCGATGCCGAACCGGTTCAGCCCCGGCACGTCTCTGCCGGTCAGCACCGCCGCCACCCCGGGCAAACGCCGGGCCGCGTCCGTCCGGACCGCCGCGATGCGCGCATGCGGGTGAGGGCTGCGCAGGACCAGGCCGTGCAGCATGCCCGGCGCGGTCAGGTCCGTCAGATAAGCGAGACTTCCCGTCACTTTATCCGGTCCGTCCGGCCTCATCCGCCATCGGGCGCCGCTGTTCTCGCGATTGAGCCGCATCGCCGGCCCTCCTTTCGCCTTCCTGATTCCGAATGGCCTTCCATAGATGCGAAGCGGCCACATTCGCCGCGACCCGCTTCCGGTAATCCGCGGACTCGAACGGATCCGGAGCCGGGGCGTACTGCTCCAGGAGGAGCCGATGCAGCGTCAGCACGGCGTTGTCGTCGGCCGCGGCGCCTTCGAGCCTCTCCTCGAGCAGCGGGAAGCGCTTCGGGATCGTCCGGCCGCCTCCCGCCGCCAGCCGAATATCCCGCAACCGGCCTCCTCCGTCGATTCGCCCTCGTATCGCCATCGTGACCGAGGAAGGAACAAACGTTTCGCGCCTGCCGATTTTCTCGTAAAATCCGAATGTCCGTCCGTTGCCGCCATCGCCGCCGTCCGGTTCCGCCGCTTCCAACGGCAAACGGATCCTGAGCAGCAGCCGGTTCGCGTCTTCCGGCCCGCCTCTCGTTCGCTCCAGCCACTCCGCCGCAGCTTGCGTCCGAACCTCCTCGCCTTGTTGCCATTCCAGCCGGGCTTCGTAAGCGAGAAGGGCCGGAAGCGAATCCCCGACTTCCGACAGAACGTTGCCGCCGATCGTCGCCAGGTTGCGGACCGGCGGGGCGGCGATCGCGCGCGCCGCCTCCGCCAGCAGCGGGAAGCGATTCTGCACGCCAGGTTCTCGCCGGCAGGCGGTCAGCGTCGTCAAAGCGCCGATCGCCAGCGCTCCGCCTTCTTCCTCGAGACCGCGCAGCTCCTTCACGGCCGTCAGGTCGATCAGGCCGGCGGGCACTTGCCGATCGCCCGCTTCCCATTGCGTGCGCAGCAGCGTTCCCCCGGAGACGTAGACAGCGTCTTCGCCGAACCTTCGTTTGAGGCGGCAGGCTTCTTCCGCGTTTTGCGGATGCCATACCGCCGGGATTGGCGCCGGCATTCCGATATTTCCAGCCACGCGCATCAGCCCCTTTTTCTTGCGATTGTTATTCTCACTATAGAATGGCGTCACTGTCCAGTAAACAAATCTAACGTCTGTTTGTGCAACCTTCCAGCAACTTCTCCGTTCGATTGTGCTTCGCGCCTGTTTTGCTCAAATTATATGTCATTCAATCTAACACAATGACCTCGCGAGTAGCGTCGAGCCCGTTCCATGAGGTCCGGCGTATCCACATCCATCAACCGCTCCGGTTCTTCGGCGGGAATCACCCGTCCGGCCCAATCGGGGCGCTCCAGCAGCCGTTTCGCTCCACGGTCGCCCTCCAGCCGGGCCACGTCTTGGAACGTCGCCCCGGCCAGCAGCACGGGCGGCATGATCGCGCCGCCGTCTCCGCTTGCCACGTAGTCCAGTCGCGGATCCGAACGCCAGCAGTCGACCAGGCCGCGCATCATCCCGGCCGTGACGAACGGCTGATCGGCCAGCACGACGACGGCGGCGTCGCACCCGTCCGACATCGCGCAGCCCACTCCGCACCGAAGCGAATGGGCCATCCCCCGCCCGGCGTCCGCGCATACGACGACTTCCGCCTTCGTCCGCGGGATCGCCGCTTCTCCCTCGCTCCGCCCCGCCTCCCGCGCTCCTTTCCGCCGCAAAGCGCCGACCCGAACCGGCTCGGGCAGCCAATCGAGCGGATCGCCGGGACGGACGACGATATAGGCGGCATCCAGTCCTACGGCCAGAAGCGCCTTCAGGGCGACGGCCCCGAGCGGCACTCCGGGCAGCAGCTCGGCCGTCAGCTTGGCGCCGTTCATCCGCCGGCCGGCACCGGCAGCCAAATAGACGCCGGCGATCCTCATGCCTCCCTCCTTCCCGCCGACGATACCCGCAACCGGCGGCGCCAGGCGATCAGCTCGGCCGCCACGCTGACGGCGATCTCCTGCGCCCCCTCGGCCCCGAGCGGCAGCCCGATCGGCGCCCTCACGAACGGAGGCGGAGCCATTCCGTCCAGCAGCCTCCGCACCCGGCTCGCCGAACCGACGATGCCGAGATAAGCGGGGCCGAGCGGAAGGACTCGAGCGACCATCTCCCGGTCCCTTCGCAGGTTGTGGCCGGCGATCATCACGTAATCCCCTCGGCCGACACGCAGCTCCGCGACGATCGATTCCGCGTCGCCGACGAACGTCGCGGACTTCGGGAAACGCTCCGGACCGCATAGCGCCGGCCGCCAATCGGCGACGGCCGTGCGAAAGCCGATGCTTCGCGCCAGTTCGTCGACGGCGATCGCCTCGTCGCCCGCCCCGAAAATCACGAGACGTTCCCGCGGCAGATGGAGCGACGCATAGAACAGACCGCTTGCGCAGCCTTTGCCGGTTCCGTCTTCCCACGCCCCGCTTTCGCCCCCCGCGTTCCCTCCCGGGTCCGGGGCCGGGGACGGCCCGGCCGGCTCCGCCGCGTAAACGAGCCGGCCGCCCGACTCCCGGCGTTCCAGCCTCGCCCCCTCCCCGCCGCGCATAAGGCGGACAACCTCGCCCAGCGCCCGGCGCAGTTCGTCCGTCAACGGCTCCACCAGCACGCGCAGCATCCCGCCGCAGCCGATCTCCTCTCCCCAGACGATATCTTCTTCGGGACGCAAGTCGTACTCGACGACCGCATGCCGGTTCCCCGCCAGCACGCCTCCGGCCCGTTCCGCCAGATCCGCTTCCAGGCAGCCGGGACTGATGCTCCCGGCCTTCTCGCCGTTGGCCGCGAGCAGCATGGAAGCTCCCGCTTTGCGGTAGGAATGCCCCCGAACCTCGATCAAAGTCGCAAGCGCCGCGGCCGTCGGCCAACGTTCGGCCAGGGCGAATACCGTTTCCGTATCCATGGCTTCCACGGCTTTCCCCTCCTGTACGCGAAAGCCGGGCGGCATCGCGCATGCCCCCGGCTTCCGGTCTTTCGTTCGGCGCGCCTTCGCGGCAAGCGCCGGTTCCCTTATACCTCCAAACCCCCCGATGGCGCTACGCTCTCGCCAACCGCGAGCGGCGGTAGTCGCTTCCCGTCAGCGCCGCCGCTTCCGTCACCAGCCGCAGCGCCGCCGCCTGCGCCTTCTCCGCCGCCAGCTCTTCGTCGACCCCGACGAGCCGCCCGCCGTCGACGACGACCTTTCCGCCCACGATCGTCATATCGACCGGCCGGGAGAAGCCCGTCACGATCGGAAGCGCCATGTCGTCGAACAGCGCGCCGGCAAACTCCAGTCTCCTCGTGTCGATCAGGAACAGATCGGCCGCCTTGCCGACCTCCAGCGAGCCGATGCCGTCTTCCCACCCCAGCACCGACGCCGAACCGCGCGTCGCCAAGGCGAGCGCGCCGGCGGCATCGATCGACGCCGCGCCGTGGGACAGCTTATGCAGCAAATAAGCCATCCTCGCTTCCGTCAGCAGGTTGCCGCCGTCGTTGGAGGCCGAGCCGTCCACGCCGAGGCCGACCCGGACGCCGGCGTCGCGCATTTTGAGCAGCGGCAGAACGCCGGACGACAGCTTCATGTTGCTGGACGGGCAGTGGGCGACGCCGCAGCTGTGTTTGCCCAGCAGAGAAATTTCCCCGTCGTCGAAATGAATGCCGTGCGCGAACCAGACGTCGTCGCCGACCCAACCGTGCTTCTCCATGTATTCCAGCGGCCGAACGCCGAACTTTTCCAGACAGTACGCTTCCTCGTCGAGCGTCTCGGCCAGGTGCGTGTGCAGCCGCACCTTGTAGCTTCGGGCCAGCGCCGCCGATTCTCGGAGCAGATCGGACGTCACGTTGAAGGGAGCGCAGGGAGCGACGCCGACGCGCACCATGGCGAACCGGTCGGCGCTATGGTAGCGTTCGATGACCCGGATCGTATCCTTCAGCGCCACATCGTCGGTCTGGCAGACGACGTCCGGGGGCAGCCCGCCCTTCGACCGGCCGAGCGTCATCGAGCCGCGCGTCGGGTAGAAGCGGATGCCGAGCTCCGCGGCCGCGCGGATCTCCTCGTCGATCAGCTCGCCGGAGATGCCGTCCGGAAAGCAGTAGAAATGGTCCGCCGCCGTCGTGCAGCCGGATTTGAGCAGTTCCCCGAGTCCGACGACGGCGCCGATATGGACGTCCTCGGGACGCAGATGCCGCCAGATGCCGTACAACGTGCCGAGCCAATCGAACAAGCCGCATTCTTGAGCGAGCGGAAGGTTGCGGGTCAGCGTCTGAAACAGATGGTGGTGCGTATTGATCAGTCCCGGGTAGACGATCTTGCCCGCCGCGTCGATGACGGTGTCGGCATCCTCGTACGGCAAGTCTTTGCCGATCGCGACGATCTCCTGTCCGACCGCGTACAAGCTTCCGCCTTCGACAACCTCTCGTTCTCCGTTCATGGTGACGATCGACTTCGCGTTTTTCACCAGCAAGGTCCGCATGGCACCGCCTCTTTTCCTCGGAATCCCGAATCCGTTCCTTCCTACTTTACGGTTCGTTGCCGGCCTTATTCCGCGAACTAGCCGATTTTGCCAGGGTTGAGCAAGCCGAGCGGATCGTTCAGCTTTTTCCGCAGCCGCATGCCCGGAACCGCGCCGCGGCCCCCGTTGTCCAGCAGCCACGTATGGGGATCGTAAATCTCGACGCCGATCGAACGGCACGTCTCGATGATGTAGTACAGCCGCTCTTCCGTGGTAAACCGGACGACCGGCAGCCCGTTCGGGAGCAGCCTCCCTCCCCCCAGCACCCATTCGAAGTGCATCAGCAGCTCGTCTCCGAACATCCCTTTCAGCGTTCTCAGCTGCTCCAGGTAACGATCGGGGGAGAAGCCCGCTTGCAAGTACGTATAGGCGGGGTCCGCCTTGAGCGCCCACAGCGTCGTATGGTTCCACGTAAAATCGGACAGCCCGATCGATTTGCGGTACTTTTCCGGAGGGATGATGTGGCCGATGCCTCCGCCGTATTCGGCGGCCAGCCGCTTCAGCCGCGGCAGCGAGCTCTCGTCCGTCTCCGCGAACACGACCGACCGGTCCGGGCTCAGCGCCTTCTTGAGCGGGAGAAAAAAGGACGGAAGCGGCCATTCGATCGGCGTGACGAGCCGCTTCGGAATGCCGCCGTCGCGCGCGAGCGCCTCTCCGAACCGAACGGCCGACTCCAAGTCGCCGAATTCGGCGACCGTCTGCATCCAATCCCTCTTCGGAGCGAGCGCGAGGACGACCTCCGTCATGATGCCCGTCGTTCCGTAATTGTGGATGTAGTCGAACAGATCGGCTCCTTCGATCTCCAGCCGGCGCGGTCGCTCTTCCATCGTATAGACGACGGCGCCCCGCACGTTGCCGTCCCACAGATTGCCCCAAGTGATCGAGCCGACCCCGCCGGAGCCGCCGCATACGAAGCCTCCGGCCGTCGCCTTGGCGTACGTGCTCGGATAGATGCGCAGCTCCTGCCCTTCCTCCCGCGCCTTCTTCTCCAGCGCGCCCAGCTTGACGCCGCACTGAACCCGCGCGAAATCCTCGCCGATCTCGAGAATGCGGTCCAGGCCGCTTAAGTCCAAGACGATTCCGCCCTCCAGCGGGATCGCCTGGCCGTAATTGCCCGTGCCCGCTCCCCGGACCGTCACCGGAATGCGATGGCGGTAGGCGAAGGCGAGCGCCGCTTCCACCTCGCCCTCGTTCTGAGGCGCGAAGACGGCGTCGGCTTTTTTATGCTTCAGCTTCCGGTCCAGCACCGGCGAATACCAATAGAAATCTTTTGAGAGCTTCTCGACCGTCGATTCGTCCGTATAGACCGGAAGACCGCCGAGACCGGCTCCGGCCTCCGCCTCGATTTTCCACGCTTGAGACATGCACGCCACCTGCCTTTAGTCGTTAATGGCGCCCGAGACGGACGGTCTCGCCGCCTCCGGGCGAACGGGGTTGACCAGCGGAGCGAAACCGCCGATCCGGCACTCCGCGGCATCGCCTTCGCGAATGTCCGTCGAGCCCGGGGTGCCGGTCATAATGACGTCGCCGGGCAGCAGCGTCATCATCCGGGAGAAATAGGAGACGATGAACCAGGGGGAATAGATCATGTCGGCAACGGATGCGGAATGCGTTATGCGGCCGTTCAGAACGGTCTCCACCCGGAGCGAGCCGAGATCTTCGATCTCGCCCGGCGTAATCAATTCCGGACCGAAGCTGAAGAACGTATCGAAGCTTTTGGAACGGCCGAGAAAACGCGGGTTGCGGGCGTGGATATGCTGCGCCGTCATGTCGAGCGTCGCCGCGAAGCCCGCGATCACGCCGGGCGCCTCGGCTTCGCTCACGTATTTGCACGTTCGGCCGATGACGATGCCGAGCTCCGCTTCCGCGGTGAACCGCCCTTCTTCGGGCGGAAGCTCGATCGCGTCTCCGGGACCGATCAGGCTCGTGTCCGGCTTCAGGAAGCAGATCGGCTCCGCGTCGGGCGGAACGACGTTCATGTCCTCGGCCTTGGCCCGGTAATTGGCGCCGATGCCCCATATTTTGCGGGGACGGCGGTAAAGCGGCGCGTACAGGGCCCGGACCGACGGGATCGCCTGCGCCTCAAGCCGCGCCAGTTCGCTCTTGCCTTCACCCGCGAGCCAGCCGTCCAAAACCTCCAGCTCCCCGCGCTCCAGCAGCCCCTGCACGTCGCGGCTCCAACCCGTTCCCGCCGCTTCATTGAGCAGACGGACGGTCACGAGGCCGCCGGCCGTGACGACGGCCGCCTCCTCCCGCCCTCCGATCCGAACGGTCGCGAGCCTCATCGGGATCCCTCCGGCGCGCCTCTGACGTCCGCGACATCGAACTCGCAAAGCTCCGTCAGCGCTTCGGCCAGAATGCCGGCGACCCGTCCCTGGATGATCTCTCCTTTGGCCGCCGTCGCCTTCGTGGCGTCCCCGCAGATGCCGCTGGCCGATATGTCCGCCATTCGCCAGGCGAAGCGGATGCGGCCCTCCAGCGTCAGGAAGCGCTTGTCGCCCATCGCCGGCACCTCGGATACGAGACAATCGCTCTGCACCCAGCCGGGCTTGATCGCCATGACGATCGACGTCTCGTAATCGCCGCCGTGAATCCCGTACTCCATCTCTTCCGGATCGATAACGCCTTCCGCCCCGCCCAGGCTCGAAGGCGACAGGTAGAACACGGTCATGCCGTGGACGATCCGAATCTCGCGAGAGACGACGTTCAGCAGGTCGACATTGCCGCCGTGCGTGTTGAACAGCAGCAGCTTGCCGAAGCCGCTCAGCTTCAGGCTCGCCGCGATGTCCATCACGAGCCCTTGCAGCGTGGCCGCGGAGATCGATACCGTCCCCGGAAGACCGAGATGTTCGTTGCTCTTGCCGTAGGCAATCGGCGGGAGCAGCCACGCCTGCGCTTCGGGAGACAGCAGTTCCATCGCCCTTGTCAGCGTCGCTTCGCCGATCAGGGCGTCGGTCATAACAGGCAGGTGCGGGCCGTGCTGTTCGACGGCGCCGATGGGCAGAATGACGAGCGCGTTGTCCTTGGGCAGTTCCCGGATCTGTTTGCTGGTCAGCCTGGGCAGGAAGCGTTCCTCCCAGGCGGCTCCTTCATATCGAATGAACATAGGCACGTTCCTTTCCGTGTGTTCTGCCGCCCGGGCCGGCGACGGGCGGGAGCCCCGCCGAGACGCCTTCTCCCGAACGCTCAGCCGGTGACCGATTGCCCTTGAAGCGCGCGTACCGCTACGTCGCCGACCCAGCGAAGCAGCCGCAGGTCCCGGCGGGGGCCGGCGATGAACGAGAGGCCGACGGGCAAGCCGTCTTGGCTGCGGAACGGCATCGTGACCTGCGGCAGGCCTCCGAGTCCGGCGATGCAGCTCAGCTGCATCACTTTGGCGCGCGTCCGTTCGATCTCCGCGCCCGCGAGCCCGATGCGCGGCGCCGTGCACGGAGCCGTCGGGATGACGAGCAAGCCGTCGTCGCCGAGCAGCGCGATCAGCTCCTCCCGGATCCGCTCGCGGGCGGGCAGGGCGCGGTCGCGATCCTCCAGCCGAAGCGTGCCCGCCCAAGCGAATCGCTCCGCGATTCCGGGTCCGAACCGCGGCTGGCGGCCGGCGATCCACTCGCCGTGCGCCAGTCCGATCTCATACCCCTGCAGCGTCCGGAACGTGGCGGCCCAGGCCGCCAGCCCCTGCGGCGCCAAAGTCGTGCGCCGGCTATCCATCATCGCTTCCAGAACGGCCAACGGGCCGGCCAGCGATTGCCGGCAGTCGCGATCGGCCGTCTCCCAGGCGTCGCCGGCCACGATCAGGCGCCGGAATTCGGCGCCGTCGGAAGTCGCCTCTTGGCCGCCGATCAGCGCTTGCCCGACTCGCAGCAGCGTCTCCCAGTCCCGCGCCATCCAGCCGACCGTATCGAAGCTGGGGGCCAGCGGAATGACGCCGTCCAGCGGCACGAGCCCGTGCGTCGGCCGAATGCCGTACAGGCCGCAATACGAGGAAGGGACCCGCACCGAGCCGCCGGTGTCGGTGCCGAGGGCGAAATCGGCGAGACCCGCCGCCGCCGCAACGGCCGAACCGCTGGAGGAACCGCCCGGAATGCAGCCGGGAGCGCGCGGATTGACCGGCGTTCCGTAGTAATGGTTTTCTCCGTTCAGGCTGAACATCAGCTCGTCGGTCACGGCCGCTCCTCTCAAGCGGGCGCCGTTCCCGAGCAGCCGGCTCACGGCCTCGGCATGCTCCTCGGCGGGTCCGTGGCTATCCAGCCAGTCCGGGTTGCCGGCCGAATTCGTATGGCCGGCGATCGCGAACACGTCCTTGACCGCGAATTCCAGCCGGTCCAACCCTCCGCCGCCCGTCGGCTCGACGGTCAAATCCTCCTTGATATAAGCGTTCCATCCGCTCCGTATCATCCTTCCTCCCTCTTTCTCCGTAAGTTCGGCGGCGAGCCGGAGCTAATCAAGCGGCAGCGCCTTGCGGCTTCCGTGCGCGGCCGGCATCAGACGCCGGCCCCCGCGGAACGAATGCCCTTCAACACGCGCAAATCCTCTTCGTCCAGAGTCGCTTCGGGACCCGACTTGATCAAATCGGAAAACTTCTCGTCCGGCACCATCGTCGTCAGTACGTATAAGCGCCCCAGGCCGGTATTGCGAACTTGGTGATTGTTCCCGGGAGGAACGACGAAGAAAGAACCCGTGCCGATCGGCGCTTCCGATTCGCCGACGACGGCTACCCCCTCCCCATCCAGCACATAGAAATATTCGTAAGCTTCCGCATGCTCGTTCGGAGGCGTCTGCCCGCCTGCGTCGAAAATTTCGACGACGGAAACGAAAGGGACTTGCGTCCCGTCGCATAACAGGACGAACTTGTTCGAATCTCCCGCGGAGATTTGGCGAACCGGGCACGTTTCGAAGCTGCCCAGCACCAAGGTCGGCATCGTCATTTTGCCTCTTCCTTTCCCGCCGCGTCCGTCATCGCTCCGAGCAGATCCCCGGAACCGGCGACGAAGCCGTAGCATTGTTTGATATTGTAGAGAGCCGCATCCGCGCAGAACGAAGGCGAGCTGGTGGCGCAGCAATCTTCGAGCAGCACCGCGTCGTAGCCGAGGCAGACCGCGTCCTGCAGGGTGTGCATGACGCATTGGTCCAGATTGACGCCCGCGAATAGAAGCGTCATCGCGCCGAGATTGCGCAGGATGCTGTCCAACGGCGTATCCCAGAATCCGCTCATCCGGTATTTGTCCACCTGAATGTCCTCCGCCCCGGGGACGAGCCCGCTCGCCAGCGCCGCGCCCCAGCTCCCCTTCTCCAACACGCGGGAGCCGCTCGCCGGCAACGGGCTGCCGATGCCGCGACCTTCGCCGTCCGGGTCGTATACATGAAGCACGGACGGACTGAGGTTCATCCGATCCTCCCGGTTGCCCCAGTTCAGCCAGATCACCGGGACGCCGGTCCGCCTCAGCGCGGGAAGCAGCCGTCCGAGGGGCTCCACCGGAGCGAGCAGCGGAGACGTGTCGACTCCGATGGAGGACAGCCATCCTCCCGGCGCGCAAAAATCGTTCTGCATATCGACGACGACGATCGCGCTGCGGGCCAGATCGAGCGTCAACCGCTGCGGCTGCGCCGCGAACGAGACCGGGATCGGCGGGTGCGCGCCCCTGCGCATGTCGACCCGTTCCCGATCCACCAGCCAATAGTTTCTCTCATTGCCCAATCGCCGCATGGCCGCCCTCCTTTCGCGATCCGCTTTACGGGCTTTACGGTTTGGTCAGGTATTCCGTCGTGAACGCCTTGGAGACGTCCTGCTCCGCCTTCAATCCGCCGATTTGCAGCAGCTGCTGCTGAACGGTTTTCCAGCGGTCCAACGTCATGTAGCCGATGCCGTTGGCTTTCGTCTCATCGTTCAGAATGAACGGCGTCTCCTGCTCCGCCTCGTAGTTCATCGCCTCTACCGTCATATCTTTGTTGAACGTCTGGATAAACGGATTGACGCTTTTGTAATTGTCGAGATAGTACGACCAGCCTTTCTGGCTTGCCTGAACGACCGCCTGGACAATATCCGGATGCTTGCGCAAATAGTCTTCGGTCGTAAACAGAACGTCGCAATAGTTCGCATAGCCGGAATCGGCGATCTTCAGCACGTTCACATCGATGCCTTGCTGGCCGAGGGCGTACGGCTCGTTCGTGATATAGCCCTGATTGAGCGAACCTTTGGTCTTGATGAAGTTGACGAGCTGCCCGGTGTAATTGAGCTCGTTCACGTCGGTCAGCTTGTACTTGTACTTGATATACTCCCAATACAGCACGCCCGGCTGAATAAAGACGGTTCGCCCTTTCAAATCCTCGAACCCTTTCACGTCGTCGTCCTTGTGATAGATCAGCACCTGCGGCGTATACTGGAAGCCGGCCAGCAGTCCGACGACCGGAATGCCCTGCTCCCGCGCCCGTAAAATATCGTCGGCGTAGGAGATTCCGAAGTCGGCCTTGCCCGAAGCGACGAGCTGAAGACCGGAAATTTGCGGTCCGCCGGGCTGTATCGTCATGTCGACGCCGGCGTCCTTGTAATAGCCCTGCTGAAGGGCCGCGAAATAGCCCCCGTCCTCTCCTTTGGCGTACCACCCCTCGATCAGGCGCGCTTTTTGCAGTTCCTGCGGTTCGGACGACGCGGCGGCGGAGGCAGGGCTCGCGGAAGGAGCCGTAGACGTTCCGGTATCGCTCGGGGAAGCGGAAGGAGCGGAATCGCCGCCTGCCGAGGAACAGCCCGCCGCCGCGACGAGCGACGCGGCCATGATGACGGATAAGCTTCTTTTGCGATTTCGATTCATGCGAACCCCTTCTTTCTGCCGGTTGCGGATTTAACTGTTGATGGCGGAATCGTGCCAGGAACGGAGCAAGCGATTCGACAAAGCGTTGATCAGCAGGAAGAAAACGATCCCCATGACGGCGGCGGTCAGGCCGCATGCGAACAGGTAGGCGGTCTGGAGACGCGTCGACGCCACCGTGATCGCATAGCCGAGGCCGCCCTGCAGTCCGCCGATGCCCGCGATATATTCGCCGACGATGGCGCCTACGACCGACAGGGAGCAGGAGATTTTCATCCCGGCCAGAATGTACGGCAGAGCCGCCGGGATGCGCAGCCTCCAGATCGTCTGCCACTTGGTCGCGTTGTACAGGTAGAACAGATTTTTCATATTCATCTCGGTGGAATTGAGGCCGATGAGCGTGTTGGAGAGGATGGGGAAGAAGGCGATCAGAAAAGCGATGATGACGATGGCGTTCATCCCGGCGCCGAACCAGATGACGATGATCGGGGCCACGGCGACGATCGGGATCGTCTGCAGGATGATCGCGTACGGGTAGACGCTTCGCTCCACCGTTTTGGAAAGGGCCAGCAAGACCGCGAACGCGACGCCGAGCACGACGCTGAGCGCGAAGCCGAGCACCGCTTCCGCGATCGTCGTTCGGACGGAGACGAGCAGGTTATGCCAGTTCTCCGAAGCGGCGGTCACGATATCGGAAGGCTTCGGGAACAAGTACGGCTGAACTCCGGACATTCGGATCACGATCTCCCAAAGGGCGACGAACAAGACGAAGACGACAAGGGGAGGCACCGCGAGCGAGACGATCTTCCGGGACAGCGAACCGGAGGACGAAGCGTTTTTCCGCCCCATTCTCCCGTCCGGCACCGAGGCGGCGGCCGGCACGGAAGGCGACGCGCCGCTCTCTTGCTCCGGCAACACGTTGACGCTTGCAACCAACTTTTCCATGCTCCTTCTCCTTTCGGATGCGAGATTGTCCGGCTTGCCGATCGTCCGGACCGCGATCTCTAGTGCTTGAGAGTTTCCGATACCGCATGGACGTGCCGCCCGAACTCCGGCGAAGACCGGTAGTCGTCCGACCTCGGGAACGGCGTCGGAATCTCGAGAATGTCGGCGATCTTTCCAGGGCGCGGCGTCATGACGACAACCCGGGTGGATAGGAACGCCGCTTCGAAAACGTTATGGGTAATGAACAGTACCGTCATCTTCCGGTCCTGCCGCCAGATGTTCAGCAGCTCGTCTTGAAGCGATTGGCGGGTAATTTCGTCCAACGCGCCGAACGGTTCGTCCATGAGCAGCAGCTTCGGCCGGGAGATGAGCGCCCTCGCGATCGACACCCTCATTTTCATCCCGCCCGAGAGCTGGCGGGGAAGCACCTTCAGGTAATCCTTCAGGCCGACCAGCTCCAGTACCCGCTCCCCTTCCCGGATCCGCTCCTTCTTGGGAACGCCCCGCAGCGTCAGCGGCATCGTCACGTTGTCGATCAGCTTCGACCAAGGCAGCAGCGTATGCTCCTGGAACACGAACGCGATCTCGTTCATCTTGCGCGCTTCCTTCGGCGTCGTGCCCAGCACGGACAAGCGCCCGGACGTATGGCCCGTCAATCCCGCGATCATATTGAAAATGGTCGATTTGCCGCACCCCGACGGCCCGACGAAACAGAGGAATTCGCCTTCTCCCACCCGCAGATTCACGTTCTGAACCGCCACCGTGCCGTTCGGATAAATTTTCCCGATCTGCTCCATGCCGACCAGCAGTCCGGAAGCGCCGCTGCCGGCCTCCTCTCCCGCGCTCGGTATCGCCGCCAAAGATGAGCTCATCTTGATCCCTCCCGATTGGATATGGCATCGGCGTTCCGCTCTCGTCAGGCGGTGCCTCAACGGCCGCCCGGAATGCAGGCGCCTATTTGTGTCACATTATATTACGCGAAAATCTGAATGTTCAACGATTCGGATAGAGATATGTGCGGATTTACAATGAAAAGGTTCTCGGATTGGTTGATCTTACGATCTAAGTGGAATTTTTATGTTATTTTATTTGACATTAAGGTTGCGGCAGAGTTAAGCCAGCCACTCACATGCGCGCGACTTCGGCGGACCGAGCGAAAGAGAGCAACCAGCTTGCTCACTTTGGCGAGACTTCGGCGAATCCGGCGGAAGTGAGTAACCAGGTTACTTACATGGGTGGAACTTTGGAGAATCCGGCGAAAGAGGGCAAGCCGATTACTCACACGGGCGAGATTTAGGAGAATCCAGCGGAAGAGAGTCATCAGATCACTTACACTGGCGAGTTTTAGGAGAATTCAGCGGAAGAGAGTCATCAGATTACTCACATGGGCGCAACTTCGGCGGATTCAGCGAAAGAGCCCCGACTAGTCGGAGTCACCAATTACGCGACAAGCGACATTTGGGGTGGGGCAACGAATGTCCGTATTGCTTTAACGAATCTGAGCGACGTTATTCGTGCAGAATCAACGGTTTCCAAAATGTAACGAAACTGAGAAACGTTATTTGACGGAAAATCATCTTCAGGCGAACCAATCAAGGCAAATAAGATCGCTCAGATTCGTTAGAAATGCGAAGTTCCGCTTTTTCGCCGAATAAGAACGCGTAGTTTCGTTAGCGTGGGGCGGGGGAACGGGCGACAGCCCGCCGCCCCGCCCTGTTAGGCGGAACAAGCGGCGGGCTGTTGCGGCTTCGCCAAAACCTAGCGAGCCAAAAACCCGGAGCTGCGGAGCGCGGAAGCGACGGCGGCCACGCGTTTGCCGAGCCGCCCGGCCATGAGCAGCTCCCGATCGTCCGGCGAGCGCGAGCTGTCCGGGCCGGCGACGGTAGACGCCCCGTAAGGCGAGCAGCCGATGGCGTCCGCGGTCAAGTATTCCGGATTTTCCGAATACGGCAAGCCGACCATGATCATGCCGAAGTGAAACAGCGGGACCATGGAGGTGAGAATCGTCGCTTCCTGGCCGGTGTGGATGGATCCCGAACTCGTGATCAGCCCCGCCGGCTTGCCCTCCAGACTGCCGTCCGCGCAAAGGTCGGAGGCGAACTCCAGGAACAGCTTCACCTGCGCCGGCATAAAGCCGAAATAGGTTGGGAAGCCCCAGACGATTCCGTCGGCCCAACGCAGATCGTCATGACTCGCGAACGGAATGTCCTTCTGCCGCTCCAGCGAGCGCTCATACTTCTCGAACCGGCCGACCGTCTTGAAATGCTTGGCCAGCCCGGACTCCGACTCCCGCTTCTTGAACTTGTCCTGGTACGGCGTCCGGTTCGCCTCGGCCTCCATCTCCGCGATGCGCCGCAGCCTGACCTCGCTCCCGAACGCAGACGCTCCGTCGGCCGCCGCCCGGGCCATGTCGAACACGTGGCCATAGGCGCTGTAATAGACAACGAGAAGGTTGCCCATCGCCGCCTTACCCCCTTTTTCGGAACGAGATTCTTTCGCAGGCGTCTTCCCATCGTTGCGACAACGCAGGCACCTTCCACTCCGCCCGGCCGCCCGCCGCTTTCAGGCAGCGCCCCTTCCGCCACACCCAACGCCGCTCCGGCACCATCGCGAACAGCTCTTCCGGCGAGGAAGCGTCGAACAGGACAAAATCGGCGTCATTGCCCGGCTCGATCCCCCGGTCCGGCAGCCCCATGACCGCAGCCGGATGCTCGGTCATCATCCGCAGCACCGTCCTCATGTCGGCCGGGCTGCCCATATGCGCGGCGTAGGCGGTAATCAAGCCGATCTGCAGCAAATCCCCTTTGCCGAACGGATGAAACGGGTCGTGTATGTTGTCCGACGCCGTCGCGAGCGTCACTCCCGCGTCCAGCAGCTCGCGGACGCGCGTCACGCCGCGACGGACCGGAAAGCGATCCCGGCGGCCCTGCAGGTACAGGTTCGCGCCCGGAAGCGTCACGGCGCCGAGCCCCGCTTTCGCGATCAGGCCGATCAGCTCGCCCGCATCCTTATCCGTCATCGCCGCAAGCGAGCAAAGATGCCCGACCGTCACCTTTCCCGTCCAGCCGTATTCGATCGTCCTCCGGGCAATGTGGGCGACGGTACGAACGTTCGGATTGTCGCTCTCGTCCGCATGAAGGTCGACGGGACAAGCCATCCGTTCCGCCAGCGCGAACAGCCGGTCGATCTCCGGCTCCGGCCGAGGCGAGATATGGGGAGCTCCGCCCACGCCCGTCGCGCCCATCCGCAGCGCTTCCGCCGCCGTCTCCACCGCCTCTTCGGTCAAATCGTAGCAAGGCAGCATCGGGAACAGTTGAATGGATACGTAGGGCGCAAGCTCCTCCTTCACTTCCAGCGCCGCCTCGACAGTACGAAGCGCCACCTCCCGGCCGTGCCGGACGTGGAAATCCAGATGGGTCCGGATGGCCGTCGTGCCGCAGGAGACGGCCTGCAGCGCCGAGCGCATGATCCTCGCCCTCAGCTCTTCCTTGGTAAAAGCAGGGGCGGCCGAGGCGTAATTGTTCACCGCCTCCTCCAGCGTCCCCGAGACGTTCCCGACCTGGGGCAGCGAGAAAGCTTTATCCAGATGCATATGGGCATCCGCCAGACCGGGAAGCGCAACTTGGCCTCGGGCATCAAGGCAGAGCGCACGGCCCGGCTCCGCCTCTTCTCCGTTCCATCGGTCGATCGGCACCCGCCCCGGAACCTGCGGAGCTTCGACCTCTTGCGGTTCGACGGACGTCCAGACGCCATCCTCGGCAGTCAACGAATACAGCCGCGACTCGTCCCGAAGCGGCAGCGCGGCATTGACGATTTTGAGAACGGTAGGCATGGTCGCACTCTCCTCATTCCTGATGATCGGGCCGCGCAAACCGGCGTCCCGCCCTTTTACTCCGTCGCCATTCGATCGACGACCGGCAATTCCAGCCAGGAAGCGAGCTCCGGCCGGCTGGCTACCGCGACGGCCGCAATCTTGAGGTCGCCGGGCCCGGCCTGCATGGCGGTCGAGATCGGCCGGCCGTTCGGATGGCGCAGCAGCAGCGGAAATCCGCTGCCGGTCAACTCCAGCCGCAGCGCGGAGCCGGCCGGACAGCGAATCGCGAGCGGCCGCAGCGCGATCTCGGCCGTCTCCCAGCCGCAGACCCCATCTTCCGGCGGCGCGGCGCCGATCTCGGCCCGCCCTACGGACAGCAGCCTCGCCTCGCCGCCAGGCAGCATAAGCGTCAGCGTCGCGACCAGGTCGGTCGGGCCGTCCATGACCTGGCAGCGCACGCTCAGCTTCGGGGAACCGAACAAAGGCAGTTCCTTTTCCAGCGGCTCGCCGGTATAGACGAGAATTTCATAGCGATCCTGCCGGGCGCTCTGATCCGCAGGCAGCGCGGAAGCGAGCGGCATCGGCAGCCGCGCGTCGTAGACGAACACGTCCGGCGCGGCGGCGCCGTCCACCGACTCCCGCCGTTCCTTCAACCGGCCGCCGCCAAGCGCCCCGTTCGCCGGCAGCTCCGAACCGGACAAATAAACCCGCCGTCCGCCCCCTTCGCCTTGGGGGTAATTCTCCGCCTCCTCCCACTTGCGGGCCGTCGGCTCGAAGTAGCGAACCGGCGGCTCCTCGAACAGACCGTTCTCGCGCTCGCCCTTCAGCCAATAATCGAACCAGCGGACCTGAAGGAGATGGACGCCGCCGTCCGCGCCTGGCCCATGATCGATGCCGCCGGCTTTGCGCCCCCACGGAATGTGCGTCCACGGCCCGATCTCCAGCCGGTGGAACAGATCGCGCGACCGCTCCGCGTCCCCCTGAAGCGCCGCATACGATTGAATCGTGCCAGGTAGCAGAAAGTCGTACCACCCGCCGATATGGAGCGCGGGAATCGGCCGCTTTCGGAACGGCTCAAGCCAGTTCAGCCGCGCCCAATATTCGTCGTATTCGGGACGTCCCGCCCAATCGAAGAATGCGGGCAAATATTTCTCCAGCAGCGGATGCCCTCTGTCGTAAGGCAGCCGGCGCAGGATGCCGCCGGGATCCGCCATCGCGCGCGAACAGATCGCTTCCGCCTCCGCATCCCCGGCCCGGCGGGCGCCGTCCCTTGCGAGCTGGTACGCCCAAGGCAGGCAGCCCTGAACATCGAAGCTTCCGTACGGATACATCCAGCCATGATACAGATCCGCGGCCGTCATGCTGGGAGCGATTGCCCTCAAGGGCGCAGGGCGCAAGGAAGCCGCCGCCCACTGCGTCGCTCCCTGATAGGAAAAGCCGTACATGCCGACCCGTCCGTTCGAACCCGGCAGCCCGGCGGCCCACTCCACCGCATCGAAGCCGTCCTCCGCCTCATGCGCGAACGGCACGAACTCTCCTTCGGAATCCCCTCTGCCGCGCACATCCTGAACGACGACCATATAGCCGCGCGAAGCGTACCACACCGGGTGGGCATGGCTGACCGTGGAGGCGATCATCCTTCCGTAAGGCTGTCTCATGAGCAGCACCGGGCAATCTCCGCCGCCCGGCGGCGGCCCGTAAATATCGGCATAGAGCGTTACCCCGTCGCGGAGAACGCAAGGGACTTTCCGGCGAATCGCCACGTTGCCGAATTCCATATCGATTCTCCTTTGCGGTTGGCGGAATCTTTTGCGTTAGATTTTATAACGCAAACCTCCAAATCCACAAGGCGATCGCCCGCCTTTTTGTAACTCCGCACAAAGGGAATGCAGTCTTTTTGTAATTAATTTGTTGTCTAAAGTTCGAAAAGGTAACATTTATGTCATGTTTTCGGAAGGTAATTTGCGATAATTCACGCCTGATCTGTTGCCATCCGGAGCAAACGGGCTTAATATGGAGTCAAAACCTTTCGTTCAACCGTTAAGGGCAGCTCGCCCCCTCTCCGCGTCACCTTATCTCCCGCAGCACCGTTTTACCGTCCGAATTTTTCGACTGGTTGACCCGTTCAACGCATCCGCATCCACCGGTCATGCCGCAGCCGCTTCAACGACGATGTATGAATGCTTCAGGATTTCCGCAAAGGAGGATGGTTCCGCCATGTATCTGACCGTGGAAGACGCACTGAAAATATATCCGCTGTCCGAGGGAAAGCTTACGGCCGGGCAGAGCGGAGTGAGCCGCATCGTCAAGTCCGTCAACGTGATGGACGCGCCGGATATATCCGATTGGGTGCGGGAAGGAGACATCCTGTTTACGACCGCCTACCTGATGAAGGACGCCCCTTCCGAAGGAGTTCAGCTGCTTCGGAAGCTCGCTCGAAAAGGCGCGGCCGGGATCGGCATCAAGCTGGGACGCTTCTGGGCCAACGTGCCCGACGACATGCTCGCCGAAGCGGACCGGCTCGGGTTCCCCCTGATCGAGCTGCCGTTCCCGTTCACCTTCTCCGACCAGATGAAAGGCTTGTTCAATGCCGAGCTGCAGCGAAGCACCAAGCTGCTGCACGGGGTGCTCGACAAGCAGAAGGAGCTGATGCGCTTCGCCCTCGCGCCCAAAGGGGCCGGCGAAATCTTTCAGACGATCGGCTGCATTCTCGGCGTCCCGCTGGCGGTCGTCGGGCTGCGCGGGCAAGTGCTTTATACGAGTCTGGCCCCTTCCGACCTCGAGCTGCTGAAAAAGCACCCCCAGAAGCCGGCCGTGCAGTTGATTCGTACCGAGCGATGGAACTTGATGCGGCTGCCGCTGAGGAGCACGGACGCCGGGCAGGACGTCGTCGGAAGCGTCGTCTTCCAAATCCCGCGCGGCCTGTCGCCCAAAGAGGAAGAAGGGCTGTATCATCAAGCCGCGGAGATGATCTCGCACCATCTGAACGCCGTCGAACGGCATTATATGGAACAGTCGACGCAGAACGAATTCGCCTCCCTGCTCCGCAATTATTTGAAAAGCCACATCTCCATCGACACGCTGCTGGAATGCGCCGCGAGGCTCGGCATCCCGTTCGGCGGCGAGCCCTATCGCTGCGCGGTATTCCACGTCTCGGCGATCAGCGAGCCCAAGAAGGAGCGGCTCCTTCGGACCATCCGCCAGGAGCTTCAATACAATCCGCTGCTCAAGGATTTAAGCCCGCTTCATTTTCCGGCCGAGGACTCGATTCTGTCGATTTTGCCGGCGGCGGCCGCTTCCGGCAAAGGGAAGCTGGCCCATCTGCTGAACAATATTTTCGCCGACGTCGCCGCCGAGTCGGGAAGCAGCCTGCGCATCTCGCTCAGCCATACGAAGCATAAGCCGGAGCAGCTCGATCAGGCGTACCGCGAATGCGCGGACGCCCGGGATACGGCCGATCGGCTTGGAATCGACTCGCTCGTGACGGAATACGAGACGGTGGAGATGGCTTACATCTTCCAATCGGTGCCGGAGGAGAAAATGCGCCGTTTTCTCGATATGACGCTCTCACCGATCATCGACAAAGCGCCCGATTCCGCGCAGGACCTGCTTCGCACGCTGGAGCTCTACATCGAGAATAACGGCCAGATCAACGAGACGGCGAAGCAGCTCTACATCCACCGCAACACCGCCGCTTACCGCCTCGACAAGATCGGCGAGCTGCTGCAGGTCGAGTTCAAATCGTATTCCGACCTGCTCAAGCTGAAGCTCGTGCTGCTGTTCAAGCACATGCTGAAGCAGCAGCGGCAATAGCTTACCAGCCGACGGCGGCTCCGTCGCTCCGGGGATCGGCGCCGCCTTGCAGGAAGCCCGCTTCGTCGATCTTGATCGCATGCGCGTGACCCATGACGGCGTCGAAGGCGCCGACGATCCGCACCTGGTGCCCGGCCGCGGCGAGAGCGGCGGCCGCCGCCGGGTCGATCCGCGCTTCCAGCTTCAGCTCCCGCGTCGGTTCTCCCCACGTTCGCCCCCATACCCAGCGAGGCTCGCTTACCGCCCGCTGAGGGTCCATCCCGTAATCGACCATGCGCGTGAAGATCGCCGTCTGCGTCTGCGGCTGGCCTTCGCCGCCTTGCGTGCCGTACAGGAAGCGCGGACGGCCGCCCTGCAGCGCCATGGCGGGCATCAGCGTATGGAAGGTCCGCTTGCGGGGCCGCAGACTGTTGACGTGGCCGGGTTCGAGCGAGAAGAAAGAGCCGCGGTTTTGCAGCAGGATGCCCGTGTCTCCGGCGACGACGCCGGAGCCGAACTCGAAGTACAGGCTCTGGATGAAGGAGACGGCGTTCCCCTCCTTGTCGACGACGGCGGCGAACGCCGTGTCGCTTCCCATCGGCCTCGCGTCGACCTCCGCGGCACGGTCCGCGCGAATGGCGGACGCCAGCTCCGCGCCGTATTCTTTGCTCAGCAGCCGATCCAGCGGAATGTCATGGAACGCCGGGTCGGTCAGCACCTCGTCGCGGTCTCGAAAACTTAGCTTCAGCGCTTCGATCAGCAGGTGGTAATAGTCGGCGGAACCGTGCCGGACGGCAGCGAGATCGAACGTCTCCAGGACGTTCAGCGCCATCAGCCCGACGAAGCCTTGCGAATTCGGCGGCATCTGGTAGACGTCGTAGCCCCGGTACCCGGTTGCGAGCGGTTCGACCCAATCGCCGCGATGCTCGGCGAAATCCTCCCTCGTCAACAAGCCGCCCCGCTTTTGAAGGAAGCCGGCCATCCCGGCCGCAATCTCCCCCTTATAGAAAGCGTCGCGCCCGCCTGCGGCAAGCGTTCGAAGCGTCCTCGCCGTCTGCGCCTGAACGAACCTTGTACCCGCGGCGGGAACTTGCCCTCCCGGCAGGTAGATCGCTGCCGTCTCCGCTGTCGCGGCCAGCATGGCCGCATGTTCTCGCGCATTGGCGTACTGGTCCGGCGACAGCGGAAAACCCCGTTCCGCATAACCGATCGCCGGCTCCAGCGTCTCGCCGAATTCGAGCCGGCCATACGCTTCGTGCACGGCTGCCCAAGCGTCGGCCATCCCCGGTACCGTTACCGCGCTGCGAATCCCGCGGGTCGGAATCGCCGCGAGCCCCGCGAACGCCTCCGCGGTCGCCCCGGCTCCGGAGCGGCCGCTGCCGTTGTAGCCCCGCACCCGCCCTTCCCGCGCTTGATACGTCAGCCAAAAGGAGTCGCCCCCGAGCCCCGTCATGTGGGGATAGACGACCGCCAGGCAAGCGCTGACGGCGACGGCCGCATCGAAGGCGTTGCCGCCCCGCTCGAGAATGCGAGCCCCCGCCAAGGAAGCCAAATGATGCGGGCTGACCACCATCGTCTCCGTCCCTATCGCAGGCCGATTCGCTTCCATCCCGTTCCCTCCCGTCCCTTTTCACCCTCAACATAGCACGACGAAACGAAAGCAATCAATCCCATGAACGACTATTTCGTAATCCTGAATAAATTTTTTAGTTGAATTCGTATTTTTAAACAGATATATTATTACACAATGCAAGCGGACGAAAGATTGCTGTACGCTGGTTCCATCGCGATTCCCCCATGCTAGGAGGCATTCCCGTGCAAAACAAACCGAAAAACGAAATGCCCGACGCCCATATCGACGAAACCGACCGCAAAATCATCGCCGCCCTGCTCGCGAACGCGCGCATCTCTTATACCGATCTCGCCAAAGAGATCGGCCTGTCCCGAGTCGCCGTGCAAACCCGCATCAACGCCATGATCGAGGAAGGCGTCATCGAGCGGTTCACGGCCGTCGTCAATCCGGTCAAGCTCGGGATCGGCGTCTCCGCCTTTTTCAACGTCGAGGTTGAACCGAAGTTCCTGCAGGAGATCGCCGACCGGCTGGCGGAGGAGCCTTCCGTCACGAGCCTTTACCATATGACCGGCCCGAGCAAGCTGCACATGCACGGCCTGTTCGTCGACAATCCGGCGATGGAGACGTTCCTCAAGGAGAAGCTGTACCCGCTGCCCGGCATCATGAGCGTCGACTGCCAGGTGCTCATCACCCGCTACAAGAGCCGCATGGGATGGAGGCTGTAGCGATGGGCTCCGCTTTCTTAAGCAACCGCTACGTTCAGCTTGTCGCGGCCATGGTGCGAACCGGCGTTCTCGGCTACGGCGGCGGCCCCTCCGTCATCCCGCTGATCCGCTATGAAGCCGTCTCCCGCTACGGCTGGCTGAAGGACGAGGAGTTCGGCGAGGTGCTGGCCGTCGCCAACGCGCTGCCCGGCCCGATCGCCACGAAGATCGCCGCTTATCTCGGGTACCGGGAGAAAGGCTGGACCGGCGCGGCCGTGGCGATGATCGCCCACATTCTGCCCTCCTCGGCCGCCATGCTGGCGCTGATGTCGATCGTTCAGCGGTTGAGCCGATCGGCGGCCGTGGCCGGCATGATCGCCGCCGTCGTGCCGGTGATCGCCGTCATGATCGGCATGATGGCCTACGAATTCGGCCAGAAAGCCGTCAAGGGACTGGGCTGGGCGGCGGGGCTGGCCGCGTTCGCGCTGACGTTCCTGCTGCTGGAGGTCGTGCCGATCCATCCGGCGATCGTCATCGCGCTGTTTCTCGCTTACGGCGCCGTTCATTTCCGGATGGCCGAACGGCTGCGCGCCCGGCTCGATCGAAGCAAGCGCCGCAAGGAGGGCGATGTCTGATGGAGTGGTGGAAGCTGCTGCTCGGCTTTTTCCTCGCCAATGCGCTTGGCTACGGCGGGGGCCCCGCGTCGATTCCGCTCATGTACCGGGAGATCGTCACCCATTACGGCTGGCTGAACGACCTGCAATTTTCCAATATGCTCGCGCTCGGCAATACGCTGCCCGGCCCGATCGCCACCAAGATCGCCGCCTACGTCGGCTTTCACGTTACCGGCACGATCGGTCTTCTGATCGCCCTCGCCGCCACCGCCGTCCCGTCGGCTGTCGCGCTGATCGGCCTGATCAGCCTGCTGCACAAGTACCGCGGCTCGAAAGCGGTCAAAGGCATGACGCTGCTCGTCCAGCCGGTCATCGCCGTCATGATGCTCGTCCTCGCTTGGCAGATGGGAGCCGAATCCCTTCGCGCCATCGGCATCTGGCAGACGCTCGGCATCGCCGCGGTCGCCTTCTGGGCGATGGCCGTAAAGAAGTGGCATCCCGCCTTGGTCATCGTCGCCGCGTTCGCTTACGGCGGGCTGGTGCTGTCGCATACGATCGCGTGACGCCGGCGCCCTCTTTTCCCGGATCGACCGTTCAAAAGAAGACGGCTCTTCTATCCCGAACCGTTCCGATGGTAAGATGATAGCGAGCGGACCCGGGCCAAGCTCCCTGCCGGACCTTGCCGGCCGCCAATACCGGGAACGAAGGTGATGCCGTTGAACCGCCGAATCTTGTATATCGAGGACGACCCGGAGATCGGAAGCTGGGTGTCGGACGACCTCCGGCAGCGAGGCTACGAGGTGAACTGGCTTCGAAGCGGAGAAGGAGCGGACAAGGAGCTGCCCCGCTGCGATCTCGCCATCCTCGACGTCATGCTGCCCGGCTTGGACGGCTTCACGGTCGGACAAAGGCTCAAGCGGGCGGCGCCTCACATTCCCATCCTGATGCTGTCCGCCCGAACGGACGTGGACGACAAGCTGACCGGGCTGAAGTTCGCGGACGATTACGTTACCAAACCGTTTCACGCCGACGAATTGGCCGCGCGGGTGGAAGTGCTGCTCCGAAGGGGGCGGCGAGGCGGACACTCGGTCGAACTGGGCCATATCGTCGTCAACTTCACCGATAACACCGTCGTCGACGGGCGCACCGGCGAGGAAGTGCCGCTCACCGGCAAGCAGCATGCGATCCTCTTGTATTTCCTGCGCCACCCCAATCAGATTCTGATGAAAGAGCAGATCTACGAGGCGGTCTGGGGAGAACCGTACCTCGAAGGCGACAAAACGCTCATGGTCCACATTCGCCGGTTGAGGGAGAAAATCGAGAAGGAGCCGGCCGTCCCGGAAATCATCGAGACCGTTCGCGGACTCGGCTACAGGGTCAAGCAATGAAGACGAGAAAATCCTTGTTGAACCAATACCTGCTCCTTCACTTCCTGGCCGCTACGCTTCTTCCCGTATGCTTCTTGCTCGCGACCGTCGGCGTTTTCCCGTCCCGCGTTCCTTCGGAATCCTCCGGTTCCTCTCCTGATGCTTTAAGCCTGCTCGTCTTCGTGCTCGTCCTCTTCGTGGCGATTTCCTGGATCTTTTTCGGCAGGATTCGCAAAAGGCTGCGGAGCCTGCAGGAGACGATGGCCAGCCCGTCCGACGACGGCCTTCCGCTTCCGATTCGCACCGGAAGACGGGACGAGATCGGGCAGCTCGAAGAATCGTTCAACCGAATGGTCCGGGAACTGGCGGAGAGCCGGCAGCGGGAACGGGAGGAAGAACGGCTGCGCAGGCAGTTGATCGCGAGCCTCTCTCACGATTTGCGAACGCCGCTGACCGCCATTCGAGGCCATGCGAGCCGCCTGAACAAGGAGCCGCTCACCCCCGCGGCGCGGGATTCGGCCGCTTCGATCGATCATAAAATCAGCTTCCTCGGCCAACTGGTCGACAATCTTCTCTCTTACTCGCTGCTGACGTCGGGAAAATACCCTTATCGTCCGGAGCGGACGGAGATCGCTCGTCTGGTCCGGCGTTCGTTCGTCGACTGGTATCCGGTGTTCGAGAGCATGGGGTTCCAAATCGAGCTGGACCTGCCGGAAACGCCGTTGCATTGGGAAGTCGATCCCTCCTGGCTTGAGCGGATGCTGGACAACTGCTACCAGAACGTGAACCGCCACGCCCGGTCGGGCAAGTATATCGCCGTTGCCGTGAAGCCGGACCGGATCGAGATCCGCGACCGCGGGCCGGGGCTTACCGGCGACTCGGACGGGAAAGGGGCCGGGATCGGCCTGGAGATCGCCGCGTATATGGCCCGGGAAATGAAGCTTCGATGGGAAGTCGTCTCCGGCGAGGACGGAACGCGGGTCGAGATTCGAAAGTAAACGAAATTTAAACGAAGCGCTAACGGATTGTTACCCTCGGCAAGCTATGATGGTTGCCGGGGGTGATGGGCATGGACAAATCGGACGAGCCGGAGTTCGTCTTGCGAACGATAGGGTTGACCAAGCAGTACAAGGAACAGACCGCCTTGCGGGATGTCGATTTGTCGATTCGCAAAGGAAGCATTTACGGCTTCATCGGACAGAACGGGGCGGGAAAATCCACGCTCATGAAGATCGTCGCCGGCTTGGCCTCGCCGACGTCAGGCACGGTCGAGCTGTTCGGGAAGAGCGGCGACGAGGATGTCGTTCGGGCGAGAGCCCGCATCGGCATGACGATCGAGAGCCCGGCCTTGTTCCCGTATCTGACCGCTTACGAGAACATGGAGGTGCAGCGTCGGCAGAAGGGGATCCGCGACCGGACAGCGATCGATCGAACGCTGGCGATCGTCGGCCTTCAAGACACCGGCCGGAAGCCGGCCAGAGAATTTTCTCTGGGCATGAGGCAGCGCCTGGATCTGGCGATCGCCCTGCTCGGAGAGCCGGAGTTTCTTATTCTCGACGAGCCGACGAACGGGCTCGATCCGATGAGCGTGGTCGAGATGAGAGACCTGCTCCGACGATTGAACGGAGAGTCGGGGATGACCGTTCTCATCTCGAGCCACATTCTGAGCGAGCTTCACTTGCTCGCCACTCATTACGGCATCATTCACCGCGGCCGCCTGCTGGAGCAGCTGACGGCCCAGGAGCTCGGCGACAAATGCCGGCAGCATCTGCACATCAAAGTGGACGACCCGGCGCGGGCGGCGGAAGTGCTCGCGCGGGAGCTGGGGACGACCGAATTCGAAACGGCCGAAGACGGTTCCATCCGGTTGTTCCGGTATACGGAAGAGCCGATCCGGGTTTCGTCCGCGCTGGCCGCCTCCGGGCTCGGTATCGAGCAGTTCGGTCCGATGGGAGAATCGCTGGAAAGCTATTTCGTCCGGCGGATCGGGGGTGCTGCCCCCAATGAGTAACCTGCTGAGCGCCGAATGGTACAAGCTGCGGAAAAATGGAGCCTTCAACCTCATTTGCAGCTGCATTGCGATCATGACCGTTCTTTTTGTGACGGTATCCTATTTAAGCTCTCCGAAGATCGAAGGATACCGGATCGGGCATTCAGCCATCGAGCTGTACGTCAACTCGCTGACCTTGAACTCGTTCCTGATGAAGCTGCATCTCGGCATTCTGGCCGGCTTCTTCATCTCCGCGGAATACGCATCCGGCGTACTGAAGCGGTCCGTATCCGTCGGGC
This sequence comes from Cohnella zeiphila, assembly GCF_014212055.1. GTDB lineage: Bacteria > Bacillota > Bacilli > Paenibacillales > Paenibacillaceae > Cohnella > Cohnella zeiphila. Next base: position 220,205 of record NZ_JACJVO010000016.1, read on the forward strand.
GGGACCGAAGACAGATTTACCTGTCCAAGCTCGGCATGTTCTCGCTCGGGATCGTGCTGGCGTCCCTCATCGCCCCGCTGATCGCCGCGGCCGCCGGAGGAGTCATGTCCGCGTCCGGCCTGCTGAACGGATTCGGGCACCCCGGGAGCGTTCCGGTCGCTGCTTACCTGCTGCGGACGCTCGGCTTCACCGTCCTGTTCGCGGCCGCGCTCGCTTCCGTCGCCGCCTTCATCGCCGTGGCGTTGGCCGACAGCGGCAAAACGATCGGGATCGCGCTCCTCTTCTTCCTGTTCATCGACCAGGTGCTGATGGCGCTCGCGCAGAGGTACGCGATCTTCGAGAAGCTGTACGACCTCTCGCCGTTCAGGCTGCTCGCGCAAACCGCCGAATTCCATCTGAACGGCGGCGAATGGCTGACGTGCGTGATTGCGCCGCTGGCGGCACTGGCCGTGTTTACGCTGCTGGGTATATCCGTATTCCGGAAGAAGGAAATCCAATAACGGCGGCGGGAGCCGCGGAAAAGAGGCGGAAAGATGAAAAGGCGGATCTGGATCGCCATCGGCGCCGTCGTGGTTGCGGCCGCGCTGCTGCTCGTGCTCATGCCGAATCCTTTCGGATAATTGGGGAGCCTCCGAGAATAATCCCCAAAAAGCGACGCGAAGCCTCAAAAGAAGAATGCCCGAGGGGCACGGCGTGCCGCTATGCCCCTTGAGGGGCGGGCCGCCGGCGACGATTGCGGCACGGCGTGCCGCTATGCCCCTCGGGGGGCGGGTCTCCGCAGTTTTTCAGTCCGTTTGGAAGGTCAGCGTCAGCAGCACATCGTTCGCGCCGCCGGCCGGGAACCGGGCAGCCGAACTGCGGATCGACGTGACCGCCGAGACGGCGTCGAGCAGCGCCTGCAGGTCGACCTTCGCGCTGGAGCCATTCACGTAGCGGACGGTGAGCGCGGATTTTCCCGCCTTGACGGCCGCCTTCAGCCGTGAGGCGATGTCCGACGTCGACTTCGCCGTGTTCTCGGGCTGAAGGTACGGATAGCCGAGCGTCTGGCTGAGTCCGTTATAGAACGATTTGCGCTTCGGATCGGTTTTCAGCAGGCCGCTCAGCGCCGTTCGATACGAAGTCGTGGCCGCCGGATACGTCAAGGTCCACTTGTGGTCGGCGCGAATTTGCGCGTCGGTGAGCAGATAGTAGCCGTATTCGGTGCGCCCCTTCACATCCGGGACCGGGTCGTCGAACGTCGTGTCCAGGTGGTACCACTTGCCGTCCAGCTTTACCAGGTTCCAGGCATGGGAGCCGGTCGGCACCGTTCCTTCGGCGATCCGGACGGTCACTCCCCCCTTCTTCAACAGCAGATAGGTCAGCGAAGCGTACCCTTGGCACACCGTCTGCCCCGTCGCCAGCGCATCGTACGCGGAATGCTTGCGCAGCGTCCGGTCGTAAGCGACGTGGAGTAGCACCCAGTCGTGAACGGCCTTCACCTTCTGATGGTCGTTCATGCCCGTCTTAAAAATCGACGCCGCGATCTGCTTCGTCTTGCTTTCCACGTACGCATATTGAGAAGCGTTCTCCCAATAAGTAACTTGGATCGTAACCTTCGCCCTTTTGCCGTCGGACTGGGAAGCGTATCGGTACGATTTGATGGCGTAGTTTACGTAATCGTCCTGCTTCATGGCCGTCTCGAACGCCTGTTCCGCCGTCTTCAGCGAAGCGGAGGCGCTGCCCGGCACTTGAAGCGTAAAGCTCTCGCTGCGCTGCTGCAGCTTCTGGAAGATGGCGGAACTGAACTGGCCGGCCGATGCGGCCGCGGTCTCCGCGGCGGCGCTCGCAGCGAACGGGAACGGAGCCGCCTCGCTCCCGATCAGGACGGCGGACAACAGCACCCCGGCCATGCCGGCCCGGTATCCTCGATTTTTCCCCATAAGCAGTTTCCTTCCGTCGGTGTTGTCCTCTCCAGCATATTGAAACATGCCCGCCGGTATTCTCGCAACCGAAAAACGGCCGCACGATTCCGGAAGCCTTTCTCCCGCTCGCCGGGAGAGCGAACGGTCATCCGGATGACGGACGGGTTCAGATGACCTCCGAATTCGTCGGAGGCCGCCTCAAAAGAAAAAACCAGCTAATGT
>NZ_JACJVO010000017.1 GCF_014212055.1 Cohnella zeiphila
GAAAACTATGTGAACTACCTGTTGCCCGGCATCCTGCTGATTGCGATCGCCAGCGGCATATCCTACACGGCATACCGTCTGTTTATGGATAAGCAGCGGGGCATCATCGAGCGGTTCCACTCCATGCCGATCGCGCGATCCGCCGTGCTGTGGGGGCACGTGCTGACCTCGGTGGTATCCAACGTCATTTCGCTTGTCGTCATCATTCTCGTGGCGCTGGCGATGGGCTTTCGCTCGTCGGCGGGGATCCTGCCCTGGCTTGCCGTAACCGGCATCCTCCTGCTGTTTACGCTGGCATTGACGTGGGTCGCGGCGATTGCCGGATTGACCGGAAAAACGGTGGAAGGCGCAAGCGCATTCTCCTATCCGCTGATCTTCCTGCCGTTCATCAGCTCGGCCTTTGTGCCGACCGATTCGATGCCGAAGGTCGTTCGCGCTTTTGCCGAGAACCAGCCGGTAACCTCGATCGTGGAGACCATCCGCGCGCTGCTGTCAGGGCAGCCGGTGGGCAACGAGATATGGATCGCGCTTGCGTGGTGCGTCGGGATTATGCTCGTGGCTTATTTCTTCGCGATGCGGGCCTACAAACGGAAAGCAGCTTAATGGTTGCAGGCATTAAAACGATAATCAAAAATATTTAGTAAAGGGATGGTACAGTCATGACAAGCGAAACACAAGTGCAGGGACACGTCGAGGACGGCTGGGGGAAAGTCGCCGATGCCTTTCGCGAGAACTTCGAAGGGAACCCCGGCGAGGTCGGCGCAGCGTGCTGCGTCTATGTAGATGGTCGACCCGTCGTCGATCTGTGGAGCGGCCTCGCTGATCGCGAGGCGAACCGTCCATGGGACAAGAACACCATCGTTGCCGTCGCCTCCACGACCAAAGGCGCTGCCGCGATCTGCGCCCATCTGCTGGTACAGCGCGGCAAGCTCGATCTGGACGCCCCGGTGGTCAAGTACTGGCCGGAGTTCGGCGCTGCCGGCAAGGAACAGATCCCGGTGCGCTGGCTGCTTTCACACCAGGCCGGCCTGCCGATCGTCGACGGACCGCTGACCTTCGAGGAGGCCTGCGCCTGGCATCCGGTCATCCGGGCACTCGAGGCGCAGAAGCCGGAATGGACGCCGGGCACCGAGCACGTCTACCACAGCGTGACCTTCGGGTTTCTGGTCGGGGAACTTGTGCGCCGGATCACCGGCAAGTCGCTCGGCCGCTTCTTCGCCGACGAGGTCGCTGCGCCGCTAGGGCTGAGCGCCTGGATCGGGCTGCCCGAGGAACAAGAGGGGCGGGTCGCGCGCCTCGAGTACGCCGCTCCGTTCACGATGGAAGAGTTGACCGCCGGAATGATCGAGACCACCGGCCTCGATGAGGCTACGGTCCTCGCCTGGATGGGCGCCGTCTGGGGACCGGACTCCGTGCAAGCCCGTGCCGGCGTGCTCGGCGGTGCCATGGATCCCGCCAGCGGTTATATGAACACGCGTGCCTGGCGCGCCGCAGAGTTCCCCTGCTGCAACATGTTCGCAGACGCTCGATCGCTGGCACGGATGTATGCGGCCACGGTGAGCGAGGTCGACGGCAGACGGCTGCTAGATCCGGAGACGGTCGAGAGGATGACGCTCGTCCAAACCGACAAGACGCGGATGAACGGGCTTCCGCCGGGACTGGATATTCCGGCCGACCGCTCCTTTAACATGTCGCTCGGGTTCTGGCGGGCCTGCTCGCCGATGCCCTGGGTCGGGCCCGGGTCGTTCGGTCACCCCGGCTCCGGCGGATCGGTCGGATTCGCCGATCCCGACGCTGGTGTCGGCTTCGGCTACGTCACGAATCTGTGGTCATTCCGGCCTGGCGAACCACGGGCGTCGAACCTGGCCGCGGCGGTCGTGGCCTGTCTGGGGTGACGAATACCGCACGGGGCAGAACTTTATGAGGTTCTCTAGGACTTTTCCCGAAGAATATGCTTTCCGGGCCGATAGGGCTGGAAGAATTCGAATCGCGCTTGCGCGTCCGCAGCTTGTTTGATATTCAATAGACATCCCCCGTTACAATCTGGAAGAAAGCGCTTATAATAGAATTTGGAATCCATAAGCCGGGAGGAAAGCTTATGAAACGAATGGGCAACGCATTTCGGCAATATGAGGTTGTGGAAGATTGGGTAAAGGTGCCTCCGTCCATACAGCTCGGTTACACGCACGGGATCGAAGTCGATTCCGAAGGGAATTTGTACGTCTTTCACACGAATAAACCATGCGTGCTCAAGTTCGACGGCGAGGGGAATTTCCTTTCTGCCTGGGGGGACGAGTTCGAGGGCGGCGCGCACGGTTTTCTGCTTCACGAGGAGCAGGGAACAGAATATCTGTACGTTACGGACACCAGTCGCGGGTTAGTCGCCAAGTTGACCCTTGCCGGCGAGAAGGTTCTCTCGATAGGCACGCCGGACTTGCCGAACGTTTACGACGCGGAACGGAAGTTCTCGCCGACGGACGTCGCGGTAGCGCCGAACGGGGATATCTACGTAGCGGACGGATACGGTCAGAGCTATATTCACCAGTTCCGGTCCGACGGAGAATGGATTCGCTCCTTCGGCGGCAAAGGCTCCGAGATCGGCAAGCTCGACTGCCCTCACGGAATCTCCGTCGACCTCCGAGGGGACGAAGCGGAGCTGTACGTAGCCGATCGTTCCAACCATCGGATTCAAGTGTTCACGCTGGAAGGCGAACCGAAGCGGATCGTTGACGAGAATATGGATTTGCCGTGCAATTTCTATTATTACGGAGACGAGCTCGTATTCCCGGACTTAAACAGCCGCGTATCGATCTTCAATCGTAACGATGAGCTGATCGTTCATCTGGGAGAGGATCAGCAAGCTTACAAGACCAAAGGTTGGCCGAACCTGCCGCCGGACTTTTTCCGCCCGAACCGTTTCAGTTCTCCTCATGGCGTATGCGTCGATGCGAAGGGCGACATCTATGTGGCGGAGTGGACGCAGTACGGCCGCATCACGAAGCTCGCAAAAGTCTAACGTCAAGCCGTTAAGGATCGGTTTCCATGAAATCGTCGCTTAACGGCTTTTCGTCATAGATAGGTACTTTAATCCATTACACAGGAACAGGAGATGGATCAAATGTCCGGAAACAGAGCAGTGGTCTACGTGGAGCCTGGCAAGGTGGAAGTGTGCAATACGGCATACCCCGATTTGGTTTTGCGCGACGGTCCGGGGGTCAACCCCTTGAATGTGGGCCGCAAGTGCGATCACGGCGTCATTCTTAAGGTGGTCACCACGAATATTTGCGGCAGTGACCAGCATATGGTTCGGGGCCGTACGACAGCGCCTTCCGGCTTGGTCCTGGGCCATGAGATTACCGGCGAGGTGATCGAGGTCGGACGAGATGTCGAGTTCATCAAGAAGGGCGATCTGGTGTCGGTTCCGTTCAACATTGCCTGCGGACGCTGCAGAAGCTGCAAGGAACAGAACACGCATGTCTGCGAGAACGTGAATCCGGATCGCCCCGGTTCCGCCTATGGCTATGTGGACATGGGAGGATGGGTCGGCGGTCAATCGGAATACGTGATGGTGCCGTACGCGGATTTCCAATTGCTGAAGTTCCCGGATAAGGAGAGGGCAATGGAGAAGATCCGCGACCTGACCATGCTGTCCGACATCTTCCCGACGGGCTACCATGGCGCTGTCAGCGCAGGCGTAAAGCCGGGCGCTACCGTGTACGTAGCCGGCGCCGGGCCGGTGGGTCTCGCTGCCGCGCATTCGGCTCAGCTTCTCGGAGCCGCCGTCGTTATCGTGGGCGACTTGAACAAGGAACGGTTGGCCCAAGCGCGCAGCTTCGGCTGCGAAACGGTCGATCTCAGCGAGCACGACGATCTGGGCGGCATGATCGCTCAGATTCTGGGCGTTCCGGAGGTCGATTGTGCCATCGATTGCGTCGGTTTCGAGGCGCATGGGCACGGACGCAACCATGCGGAGGCGCCGGCAACGGTGCTGAACTCCATCATGCAGGTGACGCGAGCCGGCGGACGATTGGGCATCCCCGGATTATACGTAACCGGGGATCCCGGAGCCGTCGACGAAGACGCGAAGATCGGCACGCTCAAGATCCGGCTTGGGCTCGGCTGGGCGAAAGCGCATACGTTCGTAACCGGCCAAACGCCCGTCATGAAATACCATCGCGAATTGATGATGGCGATCCTGAACGGACGGGCGCAGATCGCCAAAGCGGTGAACGCAACGATCATTCGGCTCGATGACGCCCCGGCGGCTTATAGGGAGTTTGACGGCGGAGCCTCCCGGAAGTTCGTGATCGATCCGCACGGCGTCGTCGGGAAGTAGATCAACCCGCGACGAATTCGCCTGATTTCGCTGATTGCCTCCTGTATTCTGTTCGTAAAACGGCAGAATACAGGAGGTTTTTCCTTATGGCTGAAGTCGTACTCAACGAACTAGATTACCTCAGCAAGATGCCGGGATGTGGAGGGGCAAAAATATTGGATTGCACGCTTGGCGATCCGTTTGAAGGGAAATGGGGGCTATTGGATGTCTTGTTCTATACGCAGGAACTTAAAAATCTGTCGCCGAAATAGCTGATTGCTTTTACAGGTTACGATTAATCAACAAGATATGATGATTTACGAATAAATACGGGTAATATCTTTGCTATATCTTCGGCTCTCTCAATTCTGTTGGGGCTCCCGAACAAATCAACGTTTTGAAAAGGCTGGCATGCATATGCAAATATTGAAAAGCATTTGTGATTGGAGGATAGGCTTGATCCGGGTGGTTCCTCAACTCCTGAAGATCGAAAGGTTCAAATACACTCAACAATCCTCGGAAGAAAGCCGTTTCCTCAATCAGATGAAAATATCTCTGTAATGCAAATAAAATGTTCCTCGATTAAGCATGTTCCATTAGTGCAAGACTCCGAATCACTTCAATTAATAAGCGCAGTATAGTGCCTGAACATTTTAACAACAACCTGCATTGGCAGATCGGACATGTTCTTGTCATGACTGAACAATTGATTTTGGTCTGATCAATCAAAAACTGGCAAGAAGAACGACTCCAGCCGAGACAGCGACCGCTCCGTTGTCGTCCTGTAATCGTTCCATTCGCTTGGATCAATACATTCGCGCGAGAGGTCCTCCTCATCTTCAACAATGAGGATTCGCATATCAACCCTCCTTCCTTCTATGACCACAGCATATCACTCCCATTTCCGCGATGCGAGGAAAATCAGGCAGTCTCTCGGAGCTTCACTTAACAAGGATTTAACAGCTCGACCTTTATAATCAAAGCAAATCTTCCCTTTGCATGGAGGATGTTTAACAGGATTGAAAAGAAGGAGGAGGCCTTATGTTAATTGGGGCTTGTAAAGGTAGTGAAGCAAGCAGCGGTGGAATTTGAACATTTTTAGCTTCGTGAAGTATGAATTGCTCAATCATGAAGAAAATCCACTGAATCAAAGGAGAAACTAATGAAAGATTTATATCATTTCATGATCACATGCGGGAATTTCCGCTCCTTGTCGGAGTGGTTGACATCCGTACTTGAGCGCGGCGTGCAGCACGGGCAACTTCAACTGACGAGTACCTCTCGTGCCGATGCCGAAGCGTTAATGGCGGCGGTTCACGGCACGATGCTTTCGGCGCGTATGGCGATCCGAAGATATTCGGCGTCGTGACAGGCCCTCTCTTGGAGCGACTCGCTTCGCGCTTCGGCGACGGTTGCAGTCAATCCATTGCCAACGTGACTGGCTATGCCGCATTAAGCGCGTGTGAATTTTCTTGTTTCAGCCATCACCGACCCGAACAGAGATGCTATCAGCCGCTAGCGTCGGCTCGCGCTAATCTGTCGACAGAACAAAACAATTCACCCTGGTCTTTAAGGACTGGAAGGAGATAATTATGTTTGGAATTTCACCACTCGGCTGGGTACATACGCTCAGCAGCTTGCCCGCCATTCCGCTGGCTATATATATGTTTGCTCGCTACGGACGGATCGTGCCTCGCTCAAAATCCGGTGTCGTCTACTTTATTTCGATGCTGATCGGCGCTATTACAGTATTCGCCATCGCACATCAGTCGACTAGCTATGGCATTGGTGCGGCAACGATCCTGCTGCTGCTCGCCGGATACGGTATCGGGCGTATTTCGAGGTTTGGGCGTGCGGGCAAGTACCTCGAAACAATCTTTCTCAGCCTGACGGCGTTTCTGCTGATGTTACCGACCGTTTCCGAAATCTTGCGCCGTGTTCCAAATGGCCACCCCATAGTCACCGATCTGAATTCGCCAATTCTTCTCGGCTCTCAAGCCATTCTTTTCGTCATTCTCATCGTTGGCTTGACAGCCCAAATCATCCATTTGCGCAGGCAGGGCAGGCTCCCAAAATTCGATTCGACAGCCAAGATGTAGGCGGAATGATGTTGAAGGGCAGATCGCCGGAAGAATCCTCTTGTTCGATGCGCGGAGCGTCCGGCTGACAGTGGCCGGCAGGCTCACCGAGCTTGTTTTCTTGTGCCGAGAGGATATTTTTAATTAAAAAGGAGGAGCAAAACATGTTATTGACTCAAACTTTAGCGGAAGCCAGACAGGGATTTATCGCGCATACCCCTTTGGAGATCCAAATGGCGATGTTCCGTCAGATTCGGGAGCAGCAGGAATCCGGTCTTGTTTACGGCCGGCAGGAGGGGCAGAAGGCAAAGGATTTTACACTCAATAATGCTTTAGGAGAAACGGTTAACCTTTATGATGAACTGTCCAAAGGACCTGTTGTCCTGACTTTCTATCGCGGCGGTTGGTGCCCGTTCTGCAACAGTCAGCTTAAGGCCTATCAGAAGCTTCTGCCGGACATCCAAGCCCTTGGAGGCCAGTTGATCGCGGTCAGCCCGCAAAGCCCGGACAACACGCTTTCCCAGCAGGAGAAAGAAGAGCTGACCTTCCAAGTGCTTAGCGACACACACGGTCTCGTGGCCGCTTTCTATAACATCCTTTACGAAGTTCCAGATTACATCCAAGACATTATGAAGCAAATGGGCATGGACCTGGCGGAATACAACGCGACGAACCGCTGGATCCTGCCGATTCCTTCCACCTTTATGATCGACGAATCCGGCATTATCCGTTCCGCTTACGTGAATCCGGACTTTATGCAGCGGTTGGATCCTGAGAATATTTTGCATGAATTGAGAAAGCTGTAATTACTGACTCATCTTTCACAGCTTCCGCGACAGTCTAAGACTTTATTTTCCCGTCTTTGACTGTCGCTGTGTCAATTTTTAGGGTCAGTCTACTACTTTTTTTTACGAGTTTGCTCAACCAACTTATAACCGAAGTTGCTTACACGCCGCGTCGGTTAAGACTTTCTGCCGCTTATTGTTCTTTTAAGCCTTTGCCTACGCCTTTCAGAAAACGGATGCCGAAGCCGATGGCGCGGTTGATGTCCGGGTCGTTCATGGCTTTCATCAGGTCGAGAATCCGGGTTTTCTTGGGCGACTGCAGATGCTCCTTGGCTTCCTCGAGGCCGGCCGACAAGCTGCCCGCCAGCTTTTTCGTAAGCTCGGGGTCCATTTCCGAGAAGGCGCCTGCCGCCCCCATCAGATTGTTGATCATATGGGTGACCGGCTTGCGGGCGGTTTGGCCGACAACGATTTTCGCGATATCCGCCTTGGCTTTCAGCATCGCCTGAGCCGCTTCGAGAATTCCGCTGTCGTGCAGCTCCTGGACCAGTTCCAGCGTCTGCTTGAGCGCGGCCTCGCGTTCCGCCAGGTCGGCGGCGAGCTGGTCCAGCGCCGCTTTCCGCTTGTCTTCCTCCGAGAGAACGTTTTTCCTGATCGTCGCAATAGGCTCAGCCATGTCTCGGCCCCCTTATTCTTGATCTACCAAGGAAACGTAATCGGGACGATTCCATTTTCGCTGCACTTCGACTCCGTTCTGCGGATGGCGCTTCTTGTAGCGCGGGCTGGTTCTTGGCAGCGGATTGCTGCCTTCCGCCTCGAGAACCTGCATTCGAACCTTGATTTGCTTGTATGCGGGCGTATGCGTCTCCACATCGACCGCCCCGCCGGTCAACAGGTTGATCGCGTTCTCGTGGCTTGCCGAATGCATCGGCACGTAGATGCTTTTCCCCTGCACGCGGTCGGACACGACGACGTTCAGCTTGATGGCCCCGTAGGGCGATTCCAGCCGGACGAGCGATCCGTCCTTGACGGCGCGTTCTGCGGCGAGCTCCGGCGATACTTCCACGAATACGGCCGGAAGCTTGCTGTGGATTCCTTTGGATTTGTCCGTCAGGTTCCCTTCATGGAACTGCTCCAGCAAGCGGCCGTTATTGAGCGCCAGGTCGAATTCCGCGGGGAACTTCGCCGGCGGAATGTAGTCGAACAGCGCCAGCCGCGCTTTTTTGTCCGGAAAGTTAAAGCCGCGGGTATGCAGCACCGGGGTATGGCTTCCGTCCGGCGATCCCCAGTTGAAGCTGTTCCACCCGGCCAGCACGTCATAATCGCATTGCGAGAAAAACGGCGTGAGCGAAGCCATCTCGGCGAAGATCTCGCTCGGGTGCTTATAATTCCAATCAAATCCCATATGCTTCGCCACCTGGGTGAAGATCCACCAGTCCGGCTTGCTGTCGCCCATCGGCTCCAACGCTTGATACAGACGCTGCACGCGGCGCTCGGTATTCGTAAACGTTCCTTCCTTCTCGAGCGACGGAGAGGCCGGCAGCACAATATCGGCAAATTGGGCCGTCTTGCTCAGAAATACGTCCTGCACTACCAGGAAATCGAGCTTGGCCAGCATCTCCTGGGTATGGCGGGAGTTCGCGTCCACCCACGCCATCTCTTCGCCGGCGATATACATGGCCTTGATCTCTCCGCGGTCTATGGCTTCGAGCATCTGGATATTGTCCAGGCCCGGCTCGGCGGGGAGAGAGACGCCGTAGGCCGCTTCGAATTTGGCGCGAATCGCTGCGTCCGCGACCGGTTGGTAGCCGGGGTAGATGTTGGGCATCGTCCCCATGTCGGATGCGCCCTGCACGTTGTTATGGCCGCGAAGCGGAAACGCGCCTGCGCCCGGACGCATGAAGTTCCCCGTAACGAGCAGCAGGTTGGCGATCGCGCAGGAGGTGTGGGAGCCGGCCACGTTTTGCGTGACGCCCATGCCCCAGCATATCGCGGTGCCGTCGGCGTCGCGAATCATCTTGGCGATCTCGATCAACGTCGCTTGCGGAATGCCCGTCTCTTCTTCGGCGAATTCCAGGGTGAACCGCTGCAGGAGCTTCAAATATTCCGGATAAAAATTCACATGCTCTTCGATGAAGTCGGGACGATGCCAGTTCTGATCGATCATGTACTTGGCGACGGCCGACAGCCAGACATAATCCGTTCCCTGCTTCGGACGAATGAACAGATCGGCGCGATCCGCCATCTCGTGCCGGCGAAGGTCGACGGAGATCAGCTTCTGCCCGTGCAGCTTGTGCGCGCGCTTGATGCGCGTGGCGAGCACGGGATGAGCCTCGGCCGGAGCGCATCCGATGAGGATGACAAGGCCGGCCGCAGCCAGGTCCTTGATCGTGCCGGAATCGCCGCCGATGCCGCCGGTCTGCTGCAGCCCCCAGGAAGCCGGAGATTGACAGTAGCGGGAGCAATTGTCCACGTTGTTGGTTTGAAACACCTGCCGGGCCATTTTCTGCATCAGATAGTTCTCTTCGTTGGTGAATTTGGAGGAGGAGATGAAGCCGAGCGAATGGCTGCCGTAAGTATCCTTGATGGACTTCAGCTTGCCGGCCATCAGGCCGAGCGCTTCTTCCCAAGTCGATTCCACGAATTCGTTCCCGCGGCGGATCAACGGCTTCGTCAGGCGTTCCTCGCTGCCCACGAAATCCCAGCCGAATTTCCCTTTGACGCAGGTCGAGATCCCGTTGACGGGCGCTTCCGAGACCGGTTGCACCTTCAAAATTTTGCGCCCCTTGGTCCAAACCTCGAAGGAGCAGCCCACGCCGCAGAACGTGCAGACGGTTTTCGTTTTTTTGGTGCGGGTTTTGCGCATGGACGCTTCCGCCTCGGAGATGGCGAAGATGCTGCCGTAGCCGGGCTCCACTTCTTTGATCAGATCGATCATCGGATGGAGCAGATCCTCCTGGATTCCGGTCATAAAGCCGGCCTCGCCGAGCATCGATTTCTCCATCAACGCGTTGCAGGGGCAGACCGTTACGCATTGTCCGCAGCTGACGCAGGAGGAATCGTTGATCGCCACTCCGTCGTCCCAGATGACGCGCGGGCGCTCCGCTTCCCAGGCGATGGACAGCGTCTCGTTGACCTGAAGATTCTGGCAGACCTCGACGCATTGTCCGCACGCGATGCATTGATTCGGGTCGTAGCGATAGAAGGGATGAGACATGTCGACTTGGCTCGGATCGACCTTCGGGCGATAGGGGTACTTCTGATGCTCGATTTCGAGCAGTTCCGCCGTGTTGTGCACCCGGCAATTGCCGTTGTTGTTGTCGCAGACGGTGCAATACAGCAGGTGGTTCTCCAGAATCCGGTCCATCGCTTCGGTCTGCGCCGATTTGGCGCGGGGAGAAGACAATTGAACGTCCATCCCGTCCCGCACGATCGTAGAGCAGGAACGCATCAGCTTCCCGTCGACTTCCGCAATGCACGTATCGCAAGTCCGGATCGGATCGACCTCGGGGACGTAGCATATCTGGGGATGCGCAATATCGTGGGCGTTGACGGCCTCCAGGATCGTGGAGCCCGCTTGAACTTCATACTCTCTGCCGTTCAAGGTAATCGTGACTCTGCCTTGGCTCATCGAAGAGACTCCCTTCCAGTAAAAGAAGTAGGAAAGCTCATAGAATCGAAAAAACTCCGGCATATGATCATGTTCCGAGGCGCCGGCGCGAATCTCGCACCTTTCATCGAATGACATCCAGCTTGAGGGCCTCTACGAGTTCGCCGTCCTGCTTGCCCCGCCTGCCCGGAGGGATCAGGATCAGGCAATCCGAGTCCTTGATGGAGACGGAGACGCTGGACTGCTCTCTTCCGACGGGCTCTACGAACGCCCGGCCTTCCCGAATGAAGCTTCGGCCGCGCACGAAGCGCGTGAAAACGTTTCCCTTTGTAAAGTCGCCATGCAGATGCGCTCTGAATTTGGGCGGATAGGGGTCTTTTTTTCCTTGCATGGCAAGCAGGGCGGGGCGGACAAAAAGCTCAAACCCTACGAAGCACGCCCCGGGATTCCCGGACAGGCCGAACAGCAGCTTGTTCTGCGAAACGCCTACAGTGGTTACGCTTCCGGGGCGCATCGCCACCTTGTTGAACAACAGCGTACCTGGCATATCGCGGAAAAAATCGGCCATGACGTCATAATCGCCCACGGACACTCCGCCGGAGGTGATGATCAGATCGACTTCGCCGATCGCCTGATCGATCGCCCTCTTGGCTTGCTCTATCCGGTCGGACAGCACGGCGGAGCGGACGACTTCGCCGCCCGCTTCCTGCACAAGGGACGAGAGCAAATAGAAATTGCTGTTTCTGATTTTTCCCGGCTGCAGCGGCGAACCGATGTCGAGCAGCTCCGAGCCGGTCGTAAAGACCGCAACCCGCGGCTTCGCGAAGACGCGGACCCTCTCGTGGCCGAAAGCGGCGAGAAGCGAGACTTCTCCGGCGTTGATCCGGGTCCCGATGCCGAACAGAGGCTCGCTTCGCTTGATTTCCTCGCCGATGAGGGATACGTTTTTCCCGCGTTCCACTTCCTTCTTGACGGCCACGAACGGCCTGCCGCCGAGCTCGCGGTCCTCCGTCATCTCGAACATGACGACCGTATCCGCGCCGTCGGGCAGGGGAGCGCCCGTCATGATTCGGGCGGCTTGCCCGCTGCGGATCGGCAGCGTCGGGACCGTTCCGCATGATATCGTCTGGACGACCTCCAGAAGGGCGGGACGCCGGGCGCCGGCTCCGCGAAGGTCCTCGGATCGGACCGCGAACCCGTCCATTCCCGATCTGACGAAGTGCGGCATGTCGTGGGGAGCGGCCATGTCCTCCGCCAGCCTTCGGCCGAAGGCGCGCAGAAGCGCCAGATCTTCCGATTTTTGCAGCCGAACATGGGATTGAATTCGGTTCTGCGCTTCGACCACATCGATCGCCTGGCGGTTCCACTTCAAATGGAGGACATCCTTTCTCCCAAGCAAGCCCTATTGTAATCATCATAACGAACAATCAACCGTTCGTCTACGAAGCGCCCGGGTTTGTCATTCCGGCCGACAGCGAATATAATGAAGCCAAATCGTCGGCAAGGGGCGTGGAGCAGGTGGATCCGGTCGAGAATACCCGCGAGATTATCCGCTATCATCGCGGCGAAATAGAGCGTGTGCCGGACAAGGTCGTGACGGAGTACCCTGTGACTCTCAAAATCAACGGCGAAGAATTCGCGACGATGGTCAGCTCGCCGGAGTATATCGAGGATATGGCTGTCGGCTTTCTGGCTTCGGAAGGCGTCATTCGGCGTTATGACGACATCGACGACATGTGGTTCGACGAGAGGGAGGGCTTCGTTCATATCAAGACCCAAAGAATGAACGAATTCTACCGGAAGTTCCACTCGAAGCGGTACATCACCTCCTGCTGCGGCAAAAGCCGGCAAGGCTTTTATTTTTTCAACGATGCCAAGACGGCGAAGACCATGTCGGACATCAACGTGACTTTGTCGTTCGAGGACATCTTTCGGTTGATGGGGCTGATGCAAAGCTCGGCGGAGATTTTCCGGGATACGGGAGGCGTCCACAATGCCGCGCTTTGCGACAAGCAGGGAATCGTTCTGTCAAGGATGGATATCGGGCGGCACAATGCGTTGGACAAGATTTACGGGCATTGCCTGAGGCACGACATTCCGCTAAAAGGAAAAATCATCGCATTCAGCGGGCGAATCTCCTCCGAAATTTTGCTGAAGGTCGCAAAGATCGGGTGCGAGGTCGTCCTCTCCAAGTCGGCCCCGACGGAGCTGGCCCTTCAACTGGCGGACGATCTGGGGATTACGGCGGTCGGATTCATACGGAACCAATCTTTGAACGTTTATACCCATCCCTCGAGAATAGAGGATTTAAGGTGAGAGGAAATCGAGAGGTCTCCTCTCGGGGGATAAGCCGGGGAGAGCGGTCACATATTGCTCGAACTCCTCCGGCGTGTTCAAATTGCGGAAGCATTCGCTGTCGTCGGGCGGTACCGTCACCGCGTCGAGCGAGCGGCAGAAAGCTTGCAATCGGAGCTGTCCTTCCATAAGAAAGGCTTCGGCGCGGGCAGCGGTCCGATGGTGGTAGAAAGCGTGAAAAGGCTGCCCCTCGCACATCACGGCTTCCACTCGCCCGTCCAGTCTCCCGGCCATGTCGCGAAATAACGGCACGGACAGCCGCGGCATATCGCAAGCCATCACGAAGCCATAACCGTCGGGGGTGGCCGACAACCCGGCGTGGATGCCTGCAAGCGGGCCTTGGCCGCCGTACTCGTCAGCCGCAAAACGGACGTGCTTCCCCAGATCCGCGAGCGGCTTTTTGTACTTGCGATCGCCCGGGCCGGCCGTGACCACGATCACCTCGTCGCAGACGTTCAGCAGTTGGCTGCACAAATGGCGGATCAACGGTTGGCCGCCGATCGTCAGCAGCGCTTTGTCCGTCCCCATCCGGGAGCTGCGGCCCCCGGCCAGGACGATGCCGCGAACGGGCGGCTTCCGGTCTGCCGGGGAAGAGGCTTCTTGCATAGGCTTCCGGCTGTCCGACGTTTGAATCCTCTCTTTACGAATGGCGCTCATGTCGGTTCCCGCCTTTGTCGGCCCTATCGGTTCTTCCCTCCCGGACGGCATCCAGCAACAGCTGCGCCGCCAGGTCCGTCTCGTCGATGCGCAGCCAAGGGAGATCGCCCGCCCTCATCCACGGTTCGCGCGGGAACCAGCTCATGATCGCTGCCGCTCCGCTCGCCCGCTCCAGCAATTCCAAGTCCTCCGGCTGCTTGAGAAGAACGATTTTGGGATAAGGTTCGGACTTGAAGCCCTCCGCCACCACGATG
Source organism: Cohnella zeiphila (assembly GCF_014212055.1). Taxonomy (GTDB): domain Bacteria; phylum Bacillota; class Bacilli; order Paenibacillales; family Paenibacillaceae; genus Cohnella; species Cohnella zeiphila. Next base: position 14,055 of record NZ_JACJVO010000017.1, read on the forward strand.
TCCACCGATTCCATACGGCTGACCAGTTCCTGCAGCGAACGAGGGACGTTCTCGATCGTCGCGGTCCGATGCGCCGACGTGATGGCGACCAGATCGGCCCCGGCCTTGCGATGCTTCCACGTATCCGTTTCCGGAGCGTCGATATCGAATTCATGCCCATCGTGCTTGATCGTCCCCACGCGCAGTCCCGCCTGCTTGAAGACTTCGACCAATCGGCATACGACCGTTGTCTTGCCCGAGTTCTTGTAGCCGATTACCTGAATAACCAGCGGCTTTCCCATTCGCGCTCCCTCCGGTTGCACAGACTCGAAGCCGTAGCTCGGCATTTACGGTTTTTATTATAGTTCGTTTCCGGAACGCGGTCTATTGCCGCAGCGTCCGACTGCCGCTTCGCGGCTTGATGTGGCAGGGAGGAGGCGAGGTCGGCTTGCTCCTCCCGCATGCATGATCATCATTCCCAATCGGTAGGAAGCGAGACGGAGGAGCTTTCTTCAGGACAATCGAAAAAATGTCGACCAGTTGATTTTTTCACCGCGCGAGATTCGTAGCGAAGGGATTCCTTAAGGGGGAATTCCTTTTTTCTTGACAGACCCTCGATTTATCCTCATTTTTCGGAATCGGATATGGACGCTTCACTCATGAAATGGCTTGCAAAATATTAACGATCTTCGTTTCCATATCGGAGTCGTCTATCATTTTCAGATATTCAGGTTTTAGTAACTGATACAGCTTCATGTTGTAGAAATCCATAATCGCTTGTTTCAAGGTGATATCATACTGAATCGAAAATGATGGCTCGATAAAGCGACGCAGCACAGCGTCATCTTGAACCATAAACAACACGGCATTGAATCTGTTGAAAATCTGTTGCTCCATTCCCGATTCAAAAAAAGTTTGTAAGCTTTTATTCCGATTTTGCAGGGCAACAGTCAGCTTCTCAAAATGACGCGGATAAAATTCCTTCAGATCTTGCAAGAACAAATCAGAGATAAACGTGACACACATCAAGGTTTGTAAAAATGTCTTTTGAAAACGATCCCAAAAAGAGAGGGAATCATCTTTGACTTCGGTATCAGCCTTCTTCGAGTAATCAATGTAATAATTCACAACTTGTTCGATGATATCGTCTTTGGATGGAAAATGCTTATAAAGTGTCGCTTTGCTGATATCCATATATTTTGCGAGATCGTCGACTTTCAGTTGGCTGAATCTTGTTCTTCTTATAATCGGTTTTATTTTTTCTACATATGTGTCTACACTCACGGCTTTTCTCACGGAAAAGTACCTCCCTTTGATGCCTACCAAGCTCATTATAACAAATTAGCTGGGTTTTATGTATTAAAAATGATAAATGAACTAAATAGGATCATATAGTTTACTTATTATATTTATTGCCGTATAATCGTTCCTGTACCTAATCATCCAATTGCGGATTATACAAAGGGAGGACGATTCAAATGGAACAATTCAGTAAGGGCAAATTCTTTGACAAAAAGGTCGTGATCACGGGAGGCAGCAGCGGAATCGGCCTTGCGACGGCGAAGTTGTTAGTGGATGAAGGCGCACATGTTCTGGTTACTGGACGTACTCAGGCGACGCTGGATGCGGCTCGTGAACAACTCGGCAACAACGCAATCGCGGTCTTAAGCGATGCCGCCTCTTTAAAGGATATCGCCGCGTTAGCCGATCGAGTGAAGGCTGAATTCGGAACAATAGATGCCCTGTTCGTTAACGCTGGTGTCACGGGGTTTGTCCCTTTCGAGACAATGACCGAAGAAAAGTACGACGAGATACTTACAATCAATGCCAAAGGACCGTATTTTACCGTGCAGAAACTCGCTCCGTTGCTGGGCTCAGGCAGCGGGGTAGTCCTTACCACCTCAATCGTGAACGTAGTGGGTCTCCCGATGCTCAGTGCTTACGCAGCTAGCAAGGCGGCGCTGCGCTCCATGACTCGAGGTCTGGCGCGCGAGTTATTATCTCGAAATATTCGCGTCAACGCAGTCAGTCCCGGCATCATTGACACAGGTATCCTGGAAAAGTCAATGCCGAAAGAAGCTGCCGAGCAGACAAAGGCACAGATGAGACAGCAGATCCCAATGCTGCGTTTCGGCGATCCAGTCGAGGTCGCCAAGGTAGTTGCATTCCTGGCATTTGAGGCCACCTATACCACCGGGGCTGAGTTTCCTGTCGACGGAGGCGGCTCCCAGATCTAAGCCCCTCAGCTCGTACACCTGACTATTAAAGCGAAAGAAGGGGGGCATAGCTTCCCTTCATGACCCCCTGCCTTCTAGTAAACTTTATAGTTTAGGATTTCGTTGATATCCTTGGAAGACCGTTCGAAATCACAGACGATTTTATCAGAGCAAAAATGGGGCGTTGGTGACCTCGTACGGTGATGGAATGGTCGAACGAGTGACCGAACTGGCAAAGCAGCCGGTTGATCTCGCCCTGGATACGGCGCCAATCAGCGGTTCATTGAAAGAGCTGGTCCAAATCGTCAACGGGCATCCCCAGCATGTCCTAATCGTCAGTGATTTCGCCTCAGCCGCTGAACTTCTCCTGCCCGCCTCCGACTGATAAGCACATATAACCGATGAAATTCTGAATGAAGGAGGACACGCATTGAGTAAGAACCAACGAGAACATATTGCACTGATTACAGGCGCAAGTAACGGGATCGGGTTGGCATTGACCCGGAAAATGCTGTCGGAGAACTGGCAGGTGGTTGCTTTAAACCGGTCGGATTTTCCGGCGGACGATAGCTTCCTCCAAAATCATCTCAAGGACGGACGGCTCCGAGCCTATAAAGTGAAGGATCTCACCGATTATGACAGCTTGAGACACTCTTTGGAAGAAATAAAAAGCAAGGAACAGCGGATCGATATTTTGTTTAACAACGCTGGAGGAGGCTTAAGCGAGCTGCGCTATTCGAAACAAGGCCGCGAATCGCATTATGAATTGTTGACGGTCGTTCCTTATATTATTCTGATGGAATTGAAGGAGCTATTGAAGAACGGCAGCTTAAAAACGGTGATTAACACTTCGTCGCAGGTGTTTAGATTTACGAAGGAGTTTACGATCGAAATATTGGAGCATCCCAAAACCTTCCGCAAAATGTATGGACCCTATGCGACTTCAAAGCTGGCTCTTTCGTTGTGGACCCAAGCCATCGCACCGCAGCTTGCCAAGGAAGGCATCAAGATCCGCAGCGTTGACCCGGGCATTAACAACACGCTAAGAAAAGGAAAAGATTCCGGACTGACCGCAGGGTTTGAACTGTTTATGAAGTTGTTTTCCTCTAAGCCTACTCATGGAGCCAACCTATTATATGAGGGAGCTCTTGGCAAAAACAGCAAGGAGACCGGCGTGTTTCTGTTCAAAGATCGGGTTGCGGACTTGAAATTTACAGAGCATGCGCAGCGCGTGCTGGAAAAAATATCCGAAATCTATAGCCGTGAATTTCTCCAGAAATAAGAACAAGCTCGCTGTCACTTCAGCGAGCTTGTTCTTTATATGTCAATGCCAAGTAGAGTAAGGCTAAATCGTTGAAATTCCCATCCGAGAAGGCATCTGGGGGTTCTTATGTTGCTGCCGGCAAAGCAAATTATTTTCAGTTATTGAAGTAGTGACCCTGTTCGAGGTCTGGGATCAGAGCGGGGTGCACAGGCTGCCATCCCAATTGTTTCTGGGTGAGTGCGCTCGACGAAGGGTTGTCAGTCGACGCAGCGAAGGAGATCCACCCGAAGTGAGCGTCTGCCTCTTCGCGGGAAATACTAGCCACCGGCAGGTTCAGATGACGACCGATGACGCCGGCGATATCCCGGAAGGGCACGCCCTCGTCAGCGACCCCGTGATAAACGGCTCCCGCGTCCCCCTTCTCAAGCGCCAGTCTGAAGAGACGTGATGCGTCCAGCCGGTGCACCGCCGGCCACCGGTTGAGTCCATCCCCCACATATGCCGCAACCCCTTTTTCACGCGCGATGCCGATGAGGGTCGGAACGAAGCCCTGCTCGCCTTCGCCATGCACGGACGGTGCGAGACGGACGATCGATGATCGCACTCCGCGCCCAGCCAGCGCAAGCGCGGCTTCCTCGGAGCGCCGCGGCGTAGTTTGGCTGGACGCGTCTTTTTCGGTCCCGAGGGTTCCCGGCGCGAGCATCAACGTTCCCGAGGTAGCCACGAGCGGTTTCCCGGTGCCCTCAAGCGCCGCTCCCATCGCCTCGATCGCCAAACTGTCGGCCACGGCAGCTGCCGCAAAGTCGGCGAAGTCGTGCTTGAAGGCCAGGTGAATAACGCCGTCCGCCGACGCAGCGCCGTCCCGCAGGCTGTCAAGGTCATCGAGGCCGCCACGGTGTACCTCGGCGCCGACTGCCATCAACGCTGCGGCAGCCTTGTCTGAGCGGGCAAGTCCGACAACCTGATGCCCGGCTTCTATAAGTTCGCGAACGACGGCAGAACCGATAAAACCCGTCGCGCCAGTTACGAATACACGCATATTTTTCATCTTTTCATTGCTCCTTTTTTTTGGGGGAATGGGATACAGGACCGATTATACAACTATCAATTAATAAAGTAAACTTAAATTATTAAAAAAGTTAATTTGTATAAAATAGTTAACGATTCCTTGAGCTTTTGGACGATCAACTCGGTTGTTGCCAGCTTCATTCCGTGTATTATTGACACCTCTATCTATTCTATATATACTGTACATATAATATATATACAGTGAGAAGGGAAGCCATGCACATTGTAATCGTGAACCAATCCGGAAAACCTATATATGAGCAGATTAAGTCGCAAATCAAGGAAATGATACTGACAGGAGAACTTAAAGAGGGAGAGTCATTGCCCTCCATACGTCAACTGGCAAAGGATCTAAGAATTAGCGTTATTACAACTTCACGGGCGTACAGTGAGCTTGAGCAAGAAGGATTTATTGCAACCATGCAGGGAAAAGGCTGTTTTGTGATGACGCAAAACAGCGAAATGATGCGCGAACAGTATCTTCGGCGAGTCGAAGAGCATCTCTCTGAAGCTGTTCGTGACGCCAGATTAGCTGGAATCGACAATGATACCTTGCAGCAGATGTTGACTTTGCTATTTCAGGAGGGGGACAAAGATGCCTGAAATTTTAACTTTAAACGGGGTGTCCAGGAAATTCCAGGGGTTTGAATTGCAAGATGTTTCATTTCATTTGCAGCCAGGGTACATCATGGGGCTCGTGGGCCCGAACGGATCGGGTAAGACCACAACAATTAAGCTGATCATGAATATGCTTCGCCGTGACAAGGGTAATATCACCGTTGATGGCATTGACAATATTGCCGAGGAGTCGAAGGCAAAGAAATGCATTGGCTATGTTTCGGATGAGAATATTTTTGTCGAGGAATGGAAGCCTATAGACGTTGCAAAGGCGATGGCTATTTATTATGACACCTTCGACAAAAAAAAGTTCATGACATTTATCGATCGATTTGAACTTCCGCTGGATAAAATGATCAAGAACTTTTCGAGAGGCATGAAAACAAGGCTGATGCTGGCGGCTGCGCTTTCCCGCGAGACAAGGCTTTTACTGCTTGATGAACCGACCTCTGGGCTGGATCCGGCCATTCGAGCAGAACTACTGGACATTTTACAGGACTACATTAGCGATGGTACCCGAAGTGTTCTTTTCTCTACTCATATCACAACGGATCTGGAAAAGATCGCGGATTTTATTGCTTTCATCTATCGTGGCAAGCTGATGTTCGCACAAAATAAAGACGATGTGCTTGCGGACTACCGAATCATGAAGGGAAGGCCAAGTCAACTGTCCGAAGAACTTAAGAAACAGTTCATTGGCCTGCGTGAGAGTCAAATGGGATTCGAGGGTCTGATTAAAACTGGCGATTCCATGGATGCACCCGCCGAAACGGTAGTGGAACCTGCAACACTTGATGATATCGTGGTCTACCATACGATGGGGGGGAAAGAGGAAGCATGAATACGCTAAAGTGTTCGAGGTTTATTTATCTTGCCATGAGGCCGCTCATTAAGCGAATGCTTTTTATACTCGTTATTCCTTTTATACCGATCGTTACCTCGGCATTTTCATCCAATGGCATGCCTGCTTATGCAGTAGTAGGGGTATTGCTTATCCTCCTCGTTTTGTCAATGTTTCTTTCTATCTATACATTTTATGCGAGCGATAAGATTCCTCAGCTTTTTATAGTTCTACCGCAACAGAGGGTTGACTTTGTTAGAGGGATCTACCTTAATTACCTTTTCCTAATATCCGGCACTATCGTAATTGATCTGCTAGTTTTTCTAATATTCCGTATAAAAAATAATAACGATTTAGGGTTTCCGTTTTTACTGGGACTGATATTTTTCATCCTTGTTTTCATTACGGCTACAGTGCTTCCCATTGCGTTCAAAGTCGGATATGCAAAGCTGCAAACGATTTTCATGGCTGCTATGTTGGCCGTAAGTGTTCTCCCGACTGTGCTTAGTAAATTCTTAAATGAAGAATCAATACTTCAATGGGCAGAAGAAAATGCTTCGCAGTTGGATAATCCTACTGTTATATTGGGATTTGTCTTGGCAGCGGTGGCCGGATTGGCAGCTTCGTACCAAATTTCCAAAAAGGTTTACAACAAGAGGGATATATGATGAAGAAAAATTCCTTGTGCGTTTAACAACAAACGGGCTCTTGAGTTTCCTCTTTTGGAAATTCAAGAGCTCTTTTGCATCTCCATCGCCTATTGTCGAGTAATCCAGTATAATTTTAGTCAAAACGGAGGAAATGCGATGGTCAAAACTCGCCTTGTATCCATTGAAGATTGGGAAGCCGTCAAGACCATTTATGAAGAAGGTATTATGACGGGAAACGCCACTTTTGAGACGGAGGCCCCTTCCAAAGAGCATTGGTATGCGAGTCGGAACCTTAGTTGCAGCATCGTTGGTGTTAACGAAGACCAAGTGTTGGGTTGGGCGTCTTTAAGTCCGGTTTCCTCTCGGTGCGTTTATGCCGGTGTTGGAGAGAACAGCATTTACGTTAAGCAGAATGCCCGGGGGAAAGGAATCGGCAACATTCTTTTGGCACGCCTCATTGAGATATCGGAGCAAAACGGATTTTGGACCATTCAAACCGGCATTTTTCCCGAAAACAAAGCGAGTCTGGCCCTCCATGTCAAGCACGGCTTTCGAGAAGTGGGCCGTCGCGACAAGATCGGCAAAATGAACGGTGTTTGGCGCGATGTCGTGTTTTTGGAAAGAAGAAGCGAGGTGGTGGGGGTAAATTAGACAAAAGAAGTTCCTAACCACATTTCGCGGAAGGAACTGCTTTGGTCTTATTTCCCATCTTGAACGAACGCTTCGATTCTCGCCTTGATCGCATCCCGTACCTTACGGAATTTCTCCATGACCTCTTCTTCCGTACCGGTGGCCTTCGCCGGATCGTCGAAGCCCCAGTGCCACTTGACTACATTCGGGTTCATAATGACCGGGCAATGCTCATCGGCATGGCCGCACAGCGTAATGACATAGGTAGCACGGTTCAAGATTTCCGGATCGATGACTTCAGAGCTGTTGCCGCTAATATCGATGTCGGCTTCCTTCATGACCTGCACGGCGCGGGGGTTCAGTCCATGCGCTTCCAGCCCCGCGCTCTTTACCTCATATTTGTCTCCGCCGAGCGCGTTCAGGAAACCATCCGCGATTTGGCTTCGGCAGGAATTGCCCGTACACAGGAAGTAGACAAGCGGTTTGTTGCTCATTTTCAACGACTCCTTTTCGTAATTGGATGAGATTAATGGACGATTTTCAACCATAAAAACAAGCCGCATAGCGTAAGGAAGAGTACGGGTACGGTAAGAATGATCCCCGTTCTGAAATAAGCACCCCAGGAAACCTTAACGCCCTTGCCGGACAGAACATGGAGCCAAAGCAAGGTCGCGAGCGATCCGATCGGCGTGATCTTCGGTCCCAAGTCCGAACCGATCACGTTCGCATAAATGTACGCTTCCCGCAGAATACCTGTCGGATTCGTGCCGTGAATGGCCAACGCATCGATCATAACCGTCGGCATGTTGTTCATGATGGAGGAGAGGATCGCCGCAAGGAACCCGGACCCTATCGTCGCGACGAACAGCCCTTGATCGCCTACCCACTTGAAGACGTCGCCGAGCTCATCCGTAAGCCCCACGTTTCGCAGGCCATAAACCACCACGTACATGCCGATCGAGAAGACGACGACGGCCCATGGAGCGCCTTTGACCAGTTTCCAGGTATGAATCTCTCGGCTCTGTCTTGCCAATAGCAGAAAGACGATCGCGGCCGCACCTGCGATGATCGACACCGGCACTTCCATAAATTCACTGGTTAAATAAGCGATGAGCAGCACGGCCAGGATGACCCAAGAGATCTTGAACAGGCGCATATCCTTGATCGCTTCGACCGGTTTCTTTAGCTGCGCCAAGTCATATTGCTTCGGAATGCTGCGACGGTAAAACAGGTAGAGAACAAGCAAACTTGCCGCGACCGAGAAGAGCGTGGGGACGATCATGCGACTTACGTATTCCACGAACCCGACGCCGAAGAAATCGGACGAAACGATGTTCACCAGATTGCTGACGACGAGCGGCAGCGATGCGGTATCGGAGATAAACCCACTCGCCATGATAAAGGGGAGGACCATCCGCTCATCGAACTGAAGTGCTCGAACCATGGCAAGGACGATCGGCGTCAAGATGAGCGCCGCGCCGTCATTCGCGAAGAAGAAAGCGACTGCAGCTCCAAGCAGGATGACATAGACAAACATGCGATTGCCATTTCCCCGCGCCGAACGGGCCATATGGAGCGCCGCCCATTCGAAAAATCCGATCTCGTCCAGGATCAGCGAGATCAGAATGACGGCCACGAACGCGAGCGTCGCATTCCAGACGATCCGAGTGACGTCCCAAACGTCATGGAAATGGACGACTCCGCAAATTAGGGCAATAATGGCGCCGCCGCAAGCGGACCAGCCAATGTTCAAACCTTTTGGCTGCCAGATGACAAAAACTAAAGTGACAAGAAAGATGATCGATGCGATTGCCGGCATAACGCCTCCCGAGTTAATGACAGCCCTGTGATTTTAAAGCTTCGATCTTCGCTTGCATGGAGGGCAGCTGATCCACAACTTGCTTTACATAAGGCTTGTCGTCGACGTTCAATGAATAATAAATCCATTGGCTGCGGCGCGTCTCGTGGACGAGCCCGCCGCTTTTTAATTTCTTAAGATGCTGGCTGATGTTTGGCTGCGTAGTCTCCAAGATATCCACGATATCGCATACGCACATTTCCTTGTGTCTTAGCAGAGCCATAATGGTTAATCGGGTTTTGTCGGAGAGGAGCTTTAAGGACTCGGACATTTCATCGATCGAGGGCAACCGGCGTACACTCCTTTTCGGAAGGATGGAAGCGATCACGTTCAACCACTTTGTATTATACACAGTTGATTATATAAGTAAAGGATTATATCAGCAAATGATTATTTTATAAAACTTGAAAATTTCAACTATATGAGGTATAACCATGATGAGGTGATGACCATGGAGGATGCCCGTCTTTTACTTCAGCATATTTATAAGCACTTCGGCTTGTTGAATAAGAATTGCTGTACGGTAGGCAGCCAGGAAGTGTCGTTGATTCAAAGTCAGATCCTGTACGAGATCGATCGTCAGCATCAGCCATCCATGCAGCAGATCGCTTCGGCTCTCGGGGTCGATATCACCGCGTTTAGCCATCAGATTCAAACACTGATTCGCAAAAAATTGGTGGCCAAACAAGCCTCCGAAGCCGATAAAAGGGTGTACATCTTATCGCTGACGACAGAAGGAAAATTCGTCGCCACGGTCATTGATGAGCAAATTAGCGGCTACCTTTCTCAGGTGTTTGAAGGCATGTCGGAGCCTGACAAAGAGACGGTCATCCAAGGATTGAAAATACTGAGTAAGTCCATGGAAAAGATTCCGGTTTGTTGCGGATAGTCTAAGAGCAAGCGCCAAGCTTCTCTTTGTCTATATAGTTGAAAAATTCAAGTAAATAGGAGGCGACGTTCATGATGGAGCGGACAGATGTGATTTGCCTCTGCAACCATTCGCGGTGTGGATCCATTAGATTTGTTTAATCAAATTATTTTGATTTAGCGTTGTGATGGTCATTCCGGCGTGGTACGATTTATTCATCAAAATAAATTGATGAACGGTGGACAGACCATGGATAATTTTTATGCGATAGAACAGCTTATTCGCTTTCAGCAAATGGATATGGAAGAGAAGGCACGGCATGCTTGGAAATGGATAAGCTTCAAAGACCAGAAGGAGAAGAAACCTTCTTCGCCGGCGATCAATCAACCTATCGTAGCTTGTTGCCCGGCTTGTTGCTAAGGGGGAGGAGCTAACATGATTAAAGAACTTCCCGTTCATATGCAAACCGGCGAGCCTGTTGATTTTGCCAAGTATGAAGCCAAATTCAAAGCGTTGGCGGATCGTAAACGGCTGCAAATCATGTACGAACTCACGCAGAAAGGCTGCGTATGTGTATGCGATCTGGTGGATATCGTGGATATGCCCCAGTCCAAGCTGTCGTACCATTTGAAGATCTTGCTTGAAGCCGGTTTGATCTCCAGAGAGACAAGAGGGACTTGGAGTTATTACGAGTTAAACCATGCGGAAGTAAACCGGCTGCTCTCCCCGGAGTTGTGCTGCATCTTCCGCAAGGTGGACATTCAATCGAACGATTGCTGCTCATAAGCCGATTCTATAGGCATCTATTCGCCTGATTAATCAATATTATTTGATATAAAAGGAGCGATTTTCTTGAATCAAGTACAAAACGACGAAGTACGCCAGCACGTGCGCAGCCGGTACAAACAAATTGCGGTCTCAAGCAGCGCCAATTCGAGCTGCTGCACGCCAAGCATCTCCGCTTCGAGTTGCTGCGGTTCCGCGAATGAAGTGTCCGCGAAATTGGGGTATTCCCCTGAAGAACTCACAGCTGTTCCCGAAGGCGCAAATCTCGGATTAGGCTGCGGGAATCCGCAAGCGATCGCTTCGCTGAGACCGGGGGAAGTCGTTCTCGATTTAGGCAGCGGGGCCGGATTCGATTGCTTTCTGGCATCTAAGCAAGTTGGGGACACAGGGAAGGTCTATGGGGTGGATATGACGCCGGAGATGGTTAGCCGCGCCCGGAGCAACGCTCAGAGCAATGGCTATCAGAACGTTGAATTTCGACTTGGTGAAATTGAATACTTGCCTCTTCCCGATCGCTCCGTAGACGTGATTATCTCGAACTGCGTCATCAACTTGTCTCCGGATAAGCAACAGGTATTCCGAGAGGCTAACAGAGTCTTAAAACCAGGCGGACGCTTGGCGATATCGGATGTTGTAACGACCACAGAGCTTCCTGCAGAGTTCAAAGGTGATCTTGATTCATTGGCCAGCTGCATTTCCGGAGCGTCTACCATAGAGGAAGTCAAGGAAATGCTAAGAATTAGCGGATTTACCGATATTGTCGTTGAGCCCAAAGATGAGTCGCGGGAATTTATTAAGGACTGGGTGCCGGGAACGAAAATCGAAGATTATATTCAATCCGCTGTCATTAAAGCAAATAAAATTTAAAAACGGAACCCGTTTCTCATTGTCCCCTTAAAAGCCGCAATAAATGCGGCTTTTTTAAATTATGGGATCAAGTTCTCGTCATCTTAAGTATCTGACCTGTTTTGTTTAACAGATTAGACGAAGTCTATGAAAGGATGAAACATCTTGAAGTAAACTTTGATTTTATAAAAATCGTCTACTTACAGGAAAAGAACAAGAGCAATCCGTTAAAGCCAAGGTTAATTTTTTTAAAGAGGGTTGATAACGATGAGCGATAAAATACTGGTTGTGGACGATGAACGCGAAATTGCCGATTTGGTCGAGCTCTACTTGAAAAACGAGAATTATACGGTTTTCAAATACTATACTGCCAAAGAAGCGTTGGAATGTATCGACAAGACCGAGCTTGACCTTGCCATACTGGATATCATGCTTCCCGGTTCGAGCGGCCTCACGATCTGCCGACAGATACGGGACAAGCACACGTATCCCATTATTATGCTGACCGCAAAAGATACGGAGGTAGATAAAATTACAGGGCTAACCATCGGCGCGGACGATTATATAACGAAGCCCTTTCGCCCGCTGGAGTTAATCGCGCGGGTCAAGGCGCAACTGCGCCGCTACAAGAAATACAGCGGTGCGGCGGTGCAAAGCGATAATGTGATTGTCCACTCCGGGCTTGTCATCGATATAAATACGCGCGAGTGTTTTTTGAACGAAAAACCTCTATCCCTTACGCCTACCGAGTTTTCAATCCTGCGCATTCTCTGTGAAAACAAGGGGAGCGTGGTCAGCTCCGAGCAGTTATTTCATGAGATATGGGGCGACGAATATTTCAGCAAGAGCAACAACACCATCACCGTGCATATCCGGCATTTGCGCATCAAAATGAACGACACCATCGATCATCCGAAGTATATAAAAACGGTATGGGGGGTCGGCTATAAAATTGAAAAATAAGAATAAAAAAAACGATTATTTCAGGCTAAAACGAAAGCTCTACCTGTACATCCTTGCGATTGTTATGGCATCGGTTGCATTCGTGGTGTCTTTGCGTTTATTTATCCTGCGGCGAGCGGTTGGAGATTGGATCGTACGTTTTTTGGAAAACAGTTTTGACTTAAGGCGTCCGGACGCGATGAAAATCTATCAATATTCCATACGAAATCATATGGAAATCCTTATTTATGTGGCGATAGCCGTTAGTATTCTTATTCTATGCCGCGTCATGCTTTCAAGATTTGCTAAATACTTTGACGAGATCAATACCGGCATTGATATCCTTATCCAGAACGAAGATAAACCGATTGAGCTTTCTGCGGAAATGGAGTTCATGGAACGGAAGCTGAGCACGTTAAAACGGACTTTGGAGAAGCGAGAGCAGGATGCAAAGCTGGCCGAACAAAGAAAAAATGACGTTGTGATGTACTTGGCTCACGATATTAAAACGCCCCTTACATCCGTGATCGGTTATCTGAGCCTCCTTGACGAGGCGCCGGACATGCCGGTAGAGCAAAAGGCAAAGTATGTTCATATCACGCTTACCAAAGCGTACCGCCTCGAACAGCTAATCGACGAGTTTTTTGAAATTACGCGGTATAACCTCCAAGCGATTACGCTCGCGAAAAAGCACATCGACCTATACTATATGCTGGTGCAGATGACCGACGAGTTTTATCCTCAGCTTGCCTCGAACGGAAAACAGGCGGTTATCCACGCTTCCGAGGATTTAACCGTATCCGGCGACCCCGATAAGTTGGCGAGGGTCTTTAACAACATTTTGAGAAACGCCGTTGCCTATAGCGAGGACGACAGCGTCATTGACATTACGGCGGGCTTCTCCGGGGATAGGGTGTCCATCGTATTCAAGAACGCCGGAAGCATCCCCGAAGATAAGCTCGCCGCCATATTTGAAAAGTTCTACAGGATGGACGATGCCCGTTCTTCCGATACGGGCGGCGCGGGACTTGGTTTGGCGATTGCAAAAGAAATCGTAGTTCAGCATGGCGGGCAGATCTACGCGGAAAGCGACGATAACTACACGACGTTCACGGTAGAGCTTCCGGCCTTGCCAGACTTGGACGATAAATGGGGTTCCTAAGAAATAAACATCGTTTCTATGGAAAGTCTCAAGGTCATCTCATCATTTTCTTAGGAAATTAACAATTTAGAATTAAAAAATGGTTCGTTCCTAGGCGGTAATCTTAAACCGTAAGAACGAGCTTTTTTCGTTTCGCCAGAGAAGGATATGAGAAGTGATGCGTTGATGAAAGGAATGGTCTTCATGATGAAAAACATCGGCATTACCGTCTATGGATGCGAGCAGGATGAGGCAGATGCATTCCGTGCCCTTTCGCCGCGCTTTGGCGTTATGCCCTCGATCATTAACGCCCCCGTGTCGGAAGTGGGCGCCGTATCAGCCCCTTGCAATCGATGTATCAGCGTGGGACACAAATCCGAGGTCTCCGCTTCTATACTTCTTGCGCTGAAGAGAGCCGGCGTGAAGTATATCTCTACCCGAAGCATCGGCTGCAATCATATCGATACAACTGCCGCCAAGAGAATGGGCATCGCTGTCGGCCATGTGGCGTATTCGCCGGATAGCGTTGCCGATTATACCGTGATGCTGATGCTTATGGCAATACGCAACGCGAAATCTACTGAGCGCTCCGTGGAAAAACATGATTTCAGGCAGAACAGCGTCCGTGGCAAGGTACTGCGCGACATGACCGTCGGCGTGCTGGGAACCGGCCAAATCGGCAAAGCGGTTATGGAACGGCTGCGGGGATTCGGATGTCATGTGCTGGCGTACGATCGCAGCCAAAAAGCAGAGGCAAACTATATTCCGCTTGATACGTTGTTGCAAAACAGCGATATCGTTACGCTTCATGTGCCGCTGGGTGAGGATACGCGTCATATCATCGGCCGCGAACAATTGAGAGGAATGAAGCAGGGGGCGTTTCTTATCAATACCGGTCGCGGTGCGCTTGTAGATACCGACGCGCTGGTTCAAGCGTTGGAAACCGGGAAACTGGGCGGCGCCGCTTTGGATGTGTTGGAGGGAGAGGAAGGGGTTTTCTACTTTGATTGCACGCAAAAGCCGATTGACCATCCATTTTTACTGAAGCTTCAAAGGATGCCGAACGTGATCATCACGCCGCATACGGCTTACTATACCGAACAGGCGTTGCGTGACACCGTCGAAAAAACAATTCAGAACTGTTTGGATTTTGAAAGGAGCCTGGCGCATGGATAAAATAAAAGTTGCCATCCTGTTTGGCGGTTGCTCGGAGGAGCATGAGGTGTCGGTAAAATCCGCAATGGAGATCGCCGCTAATTTTGACAACGAAAAATACGAGCCGATCTACATTGGAATCACGAAGTCCGGCGTTTGGAAGGTATGCGAAAAGCCTGGCTTTGAATGGGAAATCGGCAATGGCTATTCAGCCGTGCTCTCGCCGGATAAACAGATGCGCGGATTGCTTGTCAGGAAGAACCATGGGTATGAAATCCGCCACGTTGATGTAGCCTTTCCGGTTTTGCACGGCAAGTCGGGCGAAGACGGAGCCATACAAGGTCTGTTTGAATTGTCCGGTATTCCCTATGTGGGCTGCGATATTCAAAGCTCCGCGATCTGTATGGACAAGTCGCTGGCCTACATCGTTGCGAGAAACGCCGGCATCGCGACTCCCGAATTTTGGGTGATTCATCAAGACGATTGGCCGGCGCCAGAGGCGTTTACCTATCCTATTTTTGTGAAGCCGGCGCGTTCAGGCTCATCCTTTGGCGTGACAAAAGCGGGTGGCCCGGACGAATTGGAAGCCGCCATTGAAGCGGCAAGACGATACGACAGCAAAATCTTAATCGAGCAGGCTGTTTTGGGCTGTGAGGTCGGTTGTGCCGTATTGGGAGACAGTGGGGATCACTCCGAGTTGATGGTTGGCGAGGTGGACCAAATCAGGCTGCGGCACGGGATCTTTCGCATTCACCAGGAAGCCGAGCCGGAAAAAGGTTCTGAAAACGCAGTGATCGCCGTTCCCGCGGACCTGCCGTCAGAGGAGCGGGGACGGATTCGGGAAACGGCCCAAA
Organism: Cohnella zeiphila; assembly: GCF_014212055.1. Lineage (GTDB taxonomy): Bacteria > Bacillota > Bacilli > Paenibacillales > Paenibacillaceae > Cohnella > Cohnella zeiphila. The sequence continues at coordinate 29,771 of NZ_JACJVO010000017.1, forward strand.
AAATATATAAGGCGCTCGGCTGCAGAGGTCTTGCCCGTGTGGATATGTTTTTACAGGATAACGGCCGCATTGTGCTTAATGAGGTCAATACCTTGCCCGGTTTCACGTCATACAGCCGTTATCCCCGTATGATGGCCGCCGCAGGTATAACGCTTCCCGAACTGATTGACCGCCTGATCCTATTAGCGTTAAAGGGGTGATACGCATGGAAAAGGGATTTGTTTTTTTAGATGAAGTTTTGCACGGCGTTCGCTGGGATGCCAAATATGCCACATGGGACAATTTTACGGGGAAACCGGTAGACGGATATGAGGTCAACCGTATTGTAGGAACCCATGACCTGGCCCTTGCATTGCTGGAGGTGCAAAAGCAAGCCGCGGCTCTTGGGTACGGTTTGCTGTTATGGGACGGATATCGGCCCAAACGCGCGGTAGACTGCTTCCTGCGATGGTCCGAACAACCGGAAGACAACCTCACAAAAAAAAGATACTATCCGAATATCGAGCGAGCCGAGATGGTTGCAATGGGATATGTGGCGTCACAATCCAGTCATAGCCGCGGAAGCGCTATTGATCTTACGCTTTACCGTTTAGATACGGGTGCGCTTGTTTGCATGGGAGGCGGCTTCGATTTGATGGACGAGCGTTCACACCATGCGGCAAAAGGGATTGCAAGCATGGAAGCGCAAAATCGCAGACTTTTGCGATCCATCATGGAAAACAGCGGATTTGAACCCTATAGCTTCGAATGGTGGCACTATGTATTAAGAAACGAACCATACCCCAATAGCTATTTTGATTTCCCCGTTTTATAGCGAAAACACCTGATAGAGTAGAATGATCGATTAATTCGCAATGGGACGGGGACGTTTATCATGAATTTGCATAAGAAAAATTACGAGATCATTACGGACGAGCTGCGCCGTATCATTGAGGCGGGACTCGTCAAGCCGGGAGAAAAGCTCGAGACGATCGACCAATTGGCCGCGCAGTATCGGGTCGGCCGATCTACGGTACGCGAGGCGCTCAGCCATCTGAAAGCGCTCGGTCTTGTCGAATCGCGGCAAGGGGGCGGCACCTATGTAAAGAAGCCCGGTCTCGAGCCGCAGGCGGTGTTCGATTCGCTCCAGACGTCGAACGCCGAACTGACCGAAGTGCTCCAGGTGCGTAAGATTCTCGAAGTCGGCGCGGCCGAACTGGCGGCCAAGCATCGTACCGAGGATGACGTCGAAGAGCTCTGCAAAATCGTCGAACAGATGAGGAACGCCGTAGGCAATGAGGGGATCAGCCAAATTTACGATACGAACTTCCATCTCGCCATCGCCAAAGCGTCCGGCAATAAGATGCTCGAGACCATGATGACGCACATGCCTAATGCGATATACCGAACGATTCAAGACAGCCGCAAGATATGGCTCTATAGTGGTAAAGAAACGGCCGGCAAGCTGTTCGAAGAGCATAGAAAGCTGTTCGAAGCGATTCGCGACGGCGATCCGAAAGCGGCGGCAGCGACCATGGCCAAGCACCTCGCCCAAGTCGAGAGCGCCTTGCAGTCGGACAAATGACCTCGTCGACGCCGGCTTATAGCGCCTTGCTCCGCTTCGCCGATAAGATGTCAGGCCAAGATGCACCTTTCCGTTTAGTGAGTTTTTTCTATTCTAAAAATACGCTCACTGATCGTACGAAGAAACGAAGCCCATTGCTGCTGGAATTCGGGTTCATCCAACGTATGTCCCGTGATCATACGAGTTACATTGCCATACAGCAGGGGATAATTAGTGAGACTAGAGAGCATTAAGGTAATGAACGCCGGATCCAACCCTTCGGGAACTAACCCCATCTCCTGTTTGGATTTCATGTCTTCGTTATATGATTGCAAGATCCTCTTTCTAATTTTTTCCCCGTTTACGTTTTCAGGAACTTCATCAACGGCTTCCCAAGCCGTGAACTTTAAAAAATCCCTTAAGTGTTCGAGATTCAATTTAAGACGAAATTCTGCGATATGTACAGGATTAGCCGGTAATGCAAGATTTCCGGATGGCAGCGATGAAATAAATTCGTGAATGGTCTCGTTGATGGTCTCTTTGATAAGTTCATCTTTTCCTTTGAAGTAATGATAGATTAATTGCTTATTGACACCAGCTCGCTTTGCGATCGATTCGATTCTAGCCCCCGTATACCCTTTCTCGAAAAATTCTTCCTTGGCTGCCTGGAGGATCGTTCCCCGGGTACGTTCCGCATTACGAATTTCGCCCATTTTGTACACCGTCCGTTTCGCTTGTTAGCTATATCGTAGTTACTTATGGAAGTGAAGTCAACTTTTACTTACCAATACGTCATATATAATTTGACATATGGTAAGTTATTTTATATATTTAAGCAGCAATATTCGTAATGAACTTTCACTTGAAGGGAAAGATGAAAAGGATGCAACAGGCAAACACCAATTTAGAAGTCGTACAACGATTTTTTGAATGTTATGGCGCAGGGGATTTGGAAACAATGAAACGTGAAATCTTAGCTGAAGATGTGACTTGGATTATTCCAGGTCATCATCCGCTTGCGGGTGTGAAAAGAGGGGCAGAGGAAATCATTGATTACTTCTCGACCATTGCCCAAGCCAATTTCAAGGCTGAAGTGATTTCCTTGTCCGCAAGCGAGCATCATGTGGTCGATGTACATCGCGGTTGGGGAGAGTATGGGGAGTACAAGATCGACATGAATTGGGTTCTTGTTTACCAAATCGAAAATGGTCGTATCAAACAAGCACAGAACTTCGCTGCCGATCAGCATGCCGCCGACCAGTTCTTTTGGGATGTATGGGGCGAAAAATTAAAGCCCGTTCCGGCACGGTTAAAATAAATGGAGAAAACGGCAGCCATCTTTTTCGGCTGCCGTTTCTTTGTCTTATTATGCGAAGCCGTTCCAAGCGATCGTTTGTTCGACAGGGAAACGGCTGGACGGGTGAGCATGGACAGCTCCCTTGCCAATGGCGACCAAAAGGACCGGAATGAACCTAGACGGGACAGCGAACGCAGCAATAAAGGCTTCGCTGTCAAAGCCGCCCATAGGGCAGGAATCAAGCCTTTTGGCCTTGGCTGCCAGCATGAGCTGCATAGCGGCTAGCGAGGCATTGCGGATCGCGTCATCGCGCGGAAACGCAGGTCTTTTCGAATAAGCATCATCGATTTGCTTCATCAGATTGGATTTGATTTCTTCCGTCATGAAGCCGGCTTCGACGGCAGAACGATAAACGGGTTCGGCATTCCGATTCGCTTCCAAATCTCCCAGTACGGCGACGACAGCTGAAGCTTCGACGATTTGCATTTGCCCGTAAGCGATAGGCAGCAGCTTTTCTTTGGCTGATTGCTCCATGATAGCGAGAAACTTCCAATGTTGCAGATTCCATGCCGATGGCGCCTTCGCCGCAGCAGCAATCATCTCCATGATTTCTCGCTCATTTAATTTATAGCTGGGGTCGAAATGCTTGACAGCATGGCGCTCCTCGACCAACCTGAAGAAATCCGCTTGCGTATTTGCTGACATGGTACTATCCGCTCCTTTGTTTGTTTGGGTCTTAACCGGTCTTTGCGCGATTGGAAACCCGCCTCTCGCTTTTCTTTCCGAGCAGATTGGTTCCCATGACACCGGCAATAATAAGCGCAGAACCGATGATATGGTAAATACTGACTTCCTCCCCCAGCAAAAGTGCCCCGGCAGCGATAGACACAATCGTCGATAGATTGGAAAATACGCTCATTTTCGATGCTTCGATTCTGGACAAGGCATAGTTCGAACTAAGCGCCGTAATCAGCGTGGACAAGATGCCAAGATAAAGGATGGATACGATAAACGTACCGCTGGCAAGCGGAGAGAACAATTGATCGAGCGTTCCTGTCGCCGTGTGTCCGGCAAGCGACATGGCAAGGAAGGACAGAAAGGCAATGCCCAGCATGACATACGTAATCTCCGCGGGACTGAACGATTTGAGCAGCCGCCTCGCGAGCACGTTGTACCCTGCCACTGCCAAGCAAGACAAGAACAGGAGAACAATCCCCGTCATGTTGGACCAATCGATGCCGCCGCCTTTCATGATAAAGATAAACAAGACTCCGCTGACGGAAAGACAGATGGATAGTTTTTGCAAGAGAGCGGTCGTTTCTTTCAAAAACAGGAACGCCAGCAGCATCGTTAAAACCGGGGTGAAAGCAAACAGAATCCCCCCTTCGCTGGATGTGGCATGCTGCAGGCCGTAGGATTGGAGCGTGAAAAATACCAGCGGATACAAGATGGCCAAGAGTAGTACCTTGTAAAGCTTCTTCCCGCGGTAGTTCAGACGAACCCGGCCGAGCAGGACGGGAATGGACATTGCGGCGAAGGATGCGGCAAAACGGAATGTCAGCGTATCCATGGGCCCAGCGAAATCGAGCGCTATTTTCGTGAATAAAAATGAAAATCCCATGATCATTGCATTCATAACGGCGCAAAAATAAGCTAGCTTCAATCCGGATGAATTCATCGAAGCAAGTGCCCTCCTTAAACAGAATCGATTCCTGTTCGCGAACATGGAACGGATACTTGGAATGGTAAAATGAATTGCCGGTACCAACAACAACAAATATCCGGAATTGTATCAATACAGTTGTTCAAATAAGTATAATGAGAGTGGCAGGAAGGAGGGGGGGAAGAAGGTGAAGAGATATTTGTCCATCCTTTCCGATATGGAAATCAAAATAAATGAAGGGCGCTACCGTCCGGGCCAAAAACTACCTTCCGTTCGCGATGCCGCGAAACAGTACGGATGCAGCGTTAATACCGTCGTCAGGGCTTATGCGGAGCTGGAAAAGCGTCACGCCATCTATTCGATTTCGCAGAGTGGATATTATGTCGTTGACAAGCCGGAAGACGCAACCGGCAGCAAGGATGACAACAAAATTGATTTTTCATCTGCGCTGCCGGATATTAACGTATTTCCTTATTTGGACTTCCAGCATTGCTTGAATAAGGCGATTGATACGTATAAGCAATTGCTGTTTACAGGCGGGGATTCGAGAGGGTTGGCGAAGCTTAGACAGACGCTGACGTCCCACTTTGCGAATGACCAAGTGTTTGCCAAAGCGGAGCAGATTCTCATCACGTCGGGGGCTCAGCGGGCTTTGGAAATTTTGGCCCGGATGCCGTTTCCAAACCGGAAAGAGACTATTCTGGTCGAGCAGCCGAGTTACGATATTTACTTGCGATATCTTGAAGCGGAGGGCATTCCGGTGATGGGAATTCCGCGAAGGGCGGCCGGCATTGACCTGCGGGAGCTGGAGCAGAAGTTTAAGAATGGCGGAGTCAAATTTTTCTACACCATGTCCAGATACCACAATCCACTAGGCACCACATACACTGCGGAAGAGCGGAAGACTATTGCCAGGCTGGCGGACAAGTACGATGTGTACGTCGTCGAGGACGATTATATGGGGGATTTAGGAGAGGAAAAGGAATTTGATCCTATTTACGCATATAGCCGGACATCGCATGTCGTTTACGTGAAAAGCTTCTCCAAAATTATTTTCCCAGGCTTGCGCTTAGGTGCGGTCGTGCTCCCGGAACGGCTGCTGGAGACATTCCGTGCATACAAGGGGCATACCGATACTTCGCTTTTGTCGCAGGCGGCGCTCGATGTATATATTAAAAACGGCATGTATGAACGCCATAAGCATCATATCAGCAGACAGTATGCAGCGAGGATCCGGGCGGTACACGATGCGGCAAGCCATCAAAACAGCGAGGGTCGGGTGGAATTATCAAGGGTCGATTCCGGCGTTTATATACAGTTCAAGCTGCCGCAAACCGTTAACTTGGATCGGTTGATGAAGCGGCTGTCGGCGAGGAATGTAATGGCCGTGACCGGAAAACAGTTTTATTTGACGAACTGGCTCGAGCGAGAAAAGTTTCTGCGAATCAGTATTTCTCAGGTCAAGCCGGAAAGAATCGAAGAAGGAGTGAGAGCGATAATGGAGGAAGTACGGAGGGAGATTGAGAGCTTGTCTTGACTGTAGAAATATGCTGGCGGCGGAGCTGCGGCACCGAACCGCCAAAGCGTAAGCGCAGAACCCTAACCTGAGAGAATGAGAGCAGCCGGCCGACGTAAGCGGCTTGGAGGAATTCCCGCGCCTTCTATGGAAATAGAAGGGGGATCAGTCTCCATCCGGAGGTGCGCGAACGCGATGAGAATTATCGAGGATCTGGACCGCCGTTCCTACAGCATTGCCGTGACGCCTGCCGCTTTCGCACGGACAAGCCTGCCGCACGCCCAATTCGTCGGCCATTATTACGCGAATCCCGGTTACAGCATCGAACGGGACATGCTCGACTCCTATCTGCTGCTCTATACGTTGAACGGCAGAGGCTGTCTGCGCTATGGCAACAGCGTCTCGAAGCTGGAGAAGGGAACGGCCTTCCTGATCGACTGCAACGCTTATCATCTGTATTACACGGATTCGCCCGCCATATGGGAATTCGTCTACCTTCATTTTGCCGGGAACACGAGCGAAGACTACGCGAATCACTTCATGAAGCTTGGCGGCCCCGCCGTCGAAGTGGGCGAAGGCGAGTTCCGGGACAAGATCATGGCGATCCGCGATCTGCAGTCGCATATGGACGAGCGCACCGATCTGCTGACCGCCCGTCTGATCGTCGATCTGCTCACGGCGCTCCTGCTCGCAGCGATGGGACGGGAGAAGCATGAACCCGATTACATCGGCCGCATCAAGCGCGACCTTGAGCATCGCCTTGAGGAGGGCGTAAGCCTGGATGAGCTGGCCAAGAAGCATGCGCTGAGCAAGTACCATCTCTCCCGGGAATTCAAGAAGCATACCGGCTACAGCCCTTATGAATATTTGGTCAATCTGCGGATGAAGCGGGCGAAGCAGCTCCTCCGTTATTCCGACGCGAGCGTCGAGGAGATTACCCGCCAGGTCGGATTCTCCAGCTCCACGCACTTCATCCATATGTTCCGGACGAGAGAGCAGACCACGCCGCTGCAATTCCGGAAGACTTGGCAAGGCAAGGCGGCGAAGGACAGCAATATCCATTGATTATTGAGCAATAATGCCGGATGTGCGTCTGTGCGGGCGTCACTATGATAGGAGTAGTCAAGGATATCTTCTCCTTCCGCGGATTACCGGACGGCTCCGCTGTGGGGATGGAACGACGCGATGTCGGAGGACGGCATTGACTTCCGGTGAAGAGAGCTTCGGAAACACGGTTTTGGATGCGCTTTCATCCAGCCGAAGGGGACTCGGCATGAATCGAACAAGGAGGGAGGTCAATGAAGCGGCGCTCTTATCGCATGCTCGGTTGGTTCCGGGATCGCACGCTGAGGATGAAGCTGTTCATATGCATTTGTCTCTTCATCATCGTCCCGCTGATGGCGGCAGGTCTGCTGCTGAACAAGCATTTCAGCCGGGTGACCCTGAACAAGTCGAGCGAGGTCGCGCTGCAGACGCTGCTGCAGACGAAGAAGAACATCGACTTCGTGCTGGCCGGCGCCAACGATCTCTCGGTCGCCATCTTGTCGAACGACACCGTGCAGCGATTTCTCCGCGGAGAGTACGCGAACGACGTCGAGTACGACAGCCAGTACAAAGCGATTGCCGACTGGATGAGCGACATCGTCGGTTCCAAGGAGTACTACGACTCCGTCAGCATCAGCCGGGACGGCAATATTCTTTTCCGCCGCGGCACGTACGAGCCGTCGGTCAATGCGGCAATGGAGCGCCGGGCCGTCGGCTTGATGGGCGAAGCGATTTGGACGGGAGCGGAGCGGGAGACGGTGGACGATCGCCAGGTCGATGTCGTGTCGCTGTATCGGGACATTATCGACTTCAATCATTACGGCAGGAGCCTCGGCGTCATCAAGATCAACATCCGGGAGCAGGCCATCGAGGAGCTCAGCTCGACCGCGAACGCGTACGTCGGGGAGGAGCGCTTCATTCTTGACCTGCAAGGCCGCGTGCTGTCCTCCAAGGAGAAAGAACTGATCGGCCGAAACATCGGCGATCAGGCGTACATCAGCCGGGCGCTGCGCGAAGGACAAGGGCATTTCATTGCGGACGTGGACGGTGCTCCGCGGGTGGTGCTCTTCTTCACGATCGGGCAGCCCGGCTGGGTATTCGTCCAGTCCATTCCGGTCTCGGCGATCGCCGGGAACAACGGAACCCATATGGTCGTCATCGTGGCTGTCGCCCTATGTCTCCTGTTCGGCATGCTGTTCTCGCTCGTGCAGCATCATTATTTGATCCGGCCGCTTGTCCGCTTGCTGAAGGAGATGTCCAAGCTGAAGCGGGGCAACTTCGACGTCTCGCTGGCATCGGAATCGAGAGACGAGATCGGCGAGATCACCCGCTCCTTCATGAAGATGTCCGAAGAGCTGAAGAAGACGATCAACACGGTGTACCTGAGCCAGATCAAGCAGCGGGAGGCCGAGCTGACGGCGCTGCAGGCGCAAATCAACCCCCACTTCCTTTACAATACGCTGGATTCCATTCGCTGGCTGGCGATGAAGAGCCGGAATTACGAGGTCAGCGACCAGATCGAGGCGTTGTCCGAAATTTTCAAGCACGTCCTGAACAAGGGACAGCCGCTGGTCACCGTCGGAAGCGAGCTGGAATTTCTGCGCAACTACATGTTCATCCAGGAAGCCAAATACGGGAACCGGATCCGGCTGGTCATTCAGGCCTCGCCGGAGCTGTATCCCTACAAGTGCCCGAAGCTGATCCTGCAGCCTCTGGTGGAGAACGCGCTGATTCACGGCATGGGCGAACGGACAGAAGGAGGGCTCGTCGAAGTCGCCGTCGAGCGCAAAGAATTCGGCATCCAGTATACGGTGACCGACAACGGCGTCGGCACGGACGGAGAAGCGATTAACGGCATGCTCGCCGAGAAGGGAGTGTCGCCGCAAGTTTTCGCCTTACGGAACATCGACGAGCGGATCAAGCTCAATTATGGCGAAGGGTACGGCCTGTTCTTCTACAGCCGCCTCTCGCAGGGCACGCGCGTGGAGGTGCGCCTGCCGTTGATCGGCTGAGCGGCCGCAAGGCCGTCCCCATTCCTTAGGAGGAGGAACCGTCATGAAGCTGTTGATCGCGGACGACGACCGGCAGATCCGGGAGGGAATCCGGGAAGGAATCGATTGGTCGGAGATCGGCATCGCCGACGTCCTGCTGGCTTCTGACAGCCGGGAGGCGCTGACGCTGTTCGCGGAAGCGGAGCCCGATATCGTGATCACCGATATCCGGATGCCTGGCATGGATGGACTGGAGCTGCTGTCGCGCATCCGGCGCATCCGGCCGGCGACCAAAGTGATCATTCTGAGCGCATATAACGACTTCGACTATATGAAAAGAGCGATGCAGTACGGCGCCTCCGATTATGAGGTCAAGCCGATCCGCGCGCGCTCGCTCATCAATCTGATCAAGAAGATGCGCGACGAGATCGTGAAAGACCGCGTGACCGAGGAAGCGTACCGCAAATATAAGATCGCCTACCGGGACAGCTTCATCCGGAACTGGCTGAACGGGACCGTCAGGGACCGGCTCGTGATCTTGGAGGAGCTCGCGCAATGCAGCTTCGATGCGAAGGGCGGCATGTTCTGCGCCGTGCTGGAGCCGCAATACCGGGAGGTCCGGTTAGAGAGGCTTAGGGCGCTCGGCGACGAACTGGAGGCGGCCCTCGAGGAAATGCGGCAGGATGCGCCGTGGCTGCTTCATCGGGCCGACGACCGTCTGGTGCTCGTGATGAAGGCGCAGCATTCGATGCTGTATTTCCAGCAGACGAAGTCACGGCTGCAGCGGATACTGAAGCGTGTTGCCGCAGACGGCGGCTGCGCGCCGTTCGCGGCCGGATTCAGCGGCCTCGGGAACGCCGCCGAGATTCAGCGGCTGTACGCGGAGGCGGAGGCCGCCATGGAGCGCCAATTCTACGCCGACGGCGAAGCCGGTATGCCGGTCGGTTCGCCGCCGGCCGGGGCGCCCGTTCCCCTCGAGCGCGGGCCGGTCGTATCCTTGCTCGACCGCGCCAAGCTGCGGCAGGCGGTCCGGGAGGGAGACGAGGCGGCGGTGCAGGCGCTGTTGGGGGCGGAGTTCGACCGGCTGGCGTCGGAGGCCCGCTATTGCCGGGAGAGCGTGGCGACCTTCTGCCAGACGCTGCTGGACATGTTGGCGGAGTGTTCCGCGCCGGCCGATGCGACCGCGCGGCGGAAGGCCGAGCTGAGCGGCGGCTCGGCTCCCGTATCCTTCAAGGCCTGCCATCGGCTTGTGATGGAAGCCTACGCGGAGACGACGCGGTCATGCCGGGCGGAGCGCCGCAGCCAGCTAGGCAGTATGATGCGGCGGATCGGCGACTACATCGAGCGCCATTACCGGGAAGAGCTCACCGTCGAGTTGCTTGCCGAGCAGGCCGGGATCACGCCCAATTACTTCAGCCACCTGTTCAAGAAGGAGTTCGGCATCGCTTTCAAGGAGCATGTCAACCGGTTGCGCGTCAACCGGGCGAAGGAACTCCTCGAGAGCACGAACCTGCTGGTATACGAGATCGGGCAGCGGGTGGGCTACGCGAACTATGCGTATTTCATTCAAGTTTTCAAGAAGTTGGAGGGCTATTCTCCCTCGGAGCTTCGCAAGAAAGCGGCAATCGAAGAAAAGCTAAATAATTTATAGTTTTGCTAAATAGGCCGGCCCCGAGCCATCCGTATAATGAAGTCATAGCGCACGAAACCCAGTTTTCTCGCAAGCGAATGGAATCCGCAAGGAAAGCGATAAGGGAGGCGAAAGGATGGCAGGAACGAAAAAGGTCGTCTATGCGGCAATGCTCGTTATGTTATGTCTAGTTGTAAGCGCTTGCGGATCAGGCGGCAACGGCAAGAACGCCGGCGCTTCATCGGGAGGGAGCGCCTCACCGTCAGCGAGCGGCTCGACCTCGCCTTCGCAGACGAAAGAAGCGGCTCCGGAACAGACGAAGCCGGGGGAGAAAATCAAAATGACGCTGATGATCACATCGGCCGACAACCCAGCGTCCAAAGAGATCGAAGGCGTCGTCGCCGAGCACTTCAAAGACAAGTACGACATTACCTTCAAGCCTTGGGACGGCAACAACGCGGAGAAAACGATCAAGACAACGATTGCGGCGAACAATCCGATCGATCTGACCCAATATTGGCCGACGCAAATGGAAACGTTCGTCAACGCCGATATGGCGCTCGACCTGACTCCCTATCTCGACGCGAACGGCGGCGAGTGGCGGAACAGCTTCCTGGACCGCGTGATCGAATCGGGCACCTATAACGGCAAGGTATACGCCTTACCGTTCAGCGCCGTCTATCCGATGCTGATCGCGAATCAGGACATTCTCGACAAAGCCGGCGTGAAGCTGCCGGACGGTCCGCAGTCGTGGGACGACTTCATGGCGATGCTCGGCCGGATCCAGGAGAAGACCGGCGTATGGCCGATCGGCATCAACAAGGACTGGGCCGCTTGGGTGCCGCGCAACAACCTGATTACGATCTGGCCGGACGATGCTCGGATGACCGCGTTCGCGACCGGCAAGACGCCATTCACCGATCCGCTTGTCGTCGAGGCGTTCGAGGCGTCGAAAGAGCTGTACGACAAGTACGTGTATCCCGGCAAGGGCGCGCTGACCACGACGCTCGATCAAGTCAACATCGCGTTCAAGCAGGGCAAGATCGCCATCAAGGCGGACGTCAACACCAACGCGGCGCAATCGATCAAAGATTCGGGCCTTACGAATATCTCGATCGGCAGTTGGCCGACGAAGGGATTGAATTATGTGCTCGGCGGCTCGGACGGTTACTTTATCCCGGCGAACGCCAAGCATCCGGAAGCGTCGATCGAGATCATGAAATATTTGACCAGTCCCGAAATTCTTCAGATGCGCGTGGATAAGGGATCGCCGGTTACCATCAAGGACGTCAAGTCCGACGATCCGAATCTCGCGCTCTACTCCAAGGACGCGGGCCGCATCGAGCCGAAGGAGATCATTAACGTCGCCCCGCAATTCATGGACATCGTCAACGGCAAGATGCCGGCGAATTACATCTTCAACGGCAAGTCGTCGCTGGACGAACTGGAGAAGGTTCGCCGGCAGGTGGCCGCCGGCGGCCAATAATCGGAATCGCTAGGTCCGACGAACAGGCATAGGCTGCCGCCTGTGCCTGTTCGATAGGGTGGAGAAAGGGTGTCGCGGATGGAACAGCGCAAATCTCTGAAGTCGTCGGCGTCGAGTCTGCGGATACTCGGCATTCTGTTCGTCCTGCCGTCCATGCTGTTCATTGCCTTCTCGATGCTTGTCCCGATCGTTTGGAATGCGGCCATGTCGCTGACGACTTGGAACGGCATGACGGCGGTCAAGTGGACCGGCTTCGCCAATTACGCGAAGGTGTTCGAGGATGCGGTGACGGTCAGGGGCTTCATTTATTCCTTGCAGATCGCGGTCGTCTCCTCGGCTCTCGCCATCGCGGCCGGCCTGCTGCTCGCGCTTGCGATCTACAAGACGGGGCCGAAGGAAGGCGCCTTCTACCGGTTCGTCTTTTTCTCTCCGGCCATGATGCCTTTCGTCATTATCGGATTCCTGTTCGTCTTCATCCTCAGCCCGGACGTCGGCCTGCTCAACAGCGTGCTCGGCGCGCTCGGCCTGCAGAATCTTCAGCATGCGTGGCTGTCGGAACCCGGTACCGTCGTCTGGACCATCGCGGTGATCGGCGGCTGGCGCTTCTCCGGTCTGGTGATGATTCTATGTTATACGGCCATGACGACGATTCCCTCGTCCATGTTCGAGGCCGCCCGCTTGGAAGGAATGGGCTACGCCCGGCAGGTCCGGATGATCATCCTCCCGCTTATTATGCCGACGGTTCGGCTGGTGACGCTGCTAATGCTGATCCTGGCCTTCAAGACGTACGACATCGTCTTTATTATGACGAAGGGCGGACCCGGCGACTCCTCGCGCACGGTTCCCGTCCGGATGCTCGATGTCGCGTTCCAGTACAATGAATTCGGCTATGCCTCCGCGATCGGGGTGCTGCTGACGATTCTGGTCTCGCTGGTCATCGTAATCGTGCAGCGGCTGGCAAGGGGGGAGAGCTATGAATATTGAGTATGTGAAAGCGAAGGGGCGTACCGGCATGCCGAAGGCGGAAGCGGCGGCGAAGCTGAAGGATCCGGAAGCGACGATGAGACTGATTTTCCGTATCCTGCTCATCGGATTCGTCGTCGTCAATCTGTACCCGTTGTTATTCACGCTGTTCACTTCGCTCAAGACAACCGAAGAATTCTACGAGAACGTCTGGTCGCTGCCGCATCGGCTGTTCACGGACAATTACGCGCAAGCCTTCGTCGAAGGCCATATCGGGGAATATTTCTTCAACAGCTTGCTGATTGCATGCGTTACGCTGGCGCTGGCGACGATATTCGGCGCGTTCGCCGCCTATGCTCTTGCCAGGCTGCACGTCCCGTTCGGCGCCGCGATCGTCGCTTTGATGCTCCTCGTGCAAATCCTGCCGACGGAATCGATGATTCTGCCGCTGTACATGTTCATGTCCAAGATCGGCTTAATGGGGACAAGGTTCGTGCCGATCATCCTTGCTTATCTGGGCTGGGTGCTGCCCACGACGATCGTCGTCCTGAGGAGCTTCATCCTGACGATACCGGCCGAGGTGCTGGAGTCCGCGCGCATCGACGGCAGCGGCGAGATCCATACGATGTTCCGGATCATCATGCCGCTCACGGGAGGCGCGATCGCAACCTGCACCATCCTCAACTTCAGCTATATATGGGGCGAGCTCATGTGGGCGCAGCTGGCGACGCTGACGACCGACAAGGGCGTGCCGCTCACGGTCGGCCTGCTCAACTTCCAAGGCCAATACCAGACGAATTGGGGCGTGCTGACGGCGGCGATCTGCATCATCCTGATTCCCCTCTTCGTGCTGTTCCTTTTCCTGCAGAAGTATTTCGTGCAAGGACTGACGACAGGTTCCGTCAAAGGGTAAGGCGGGCCGCCTTCCGTTAATGAGTCAAAGCCTTCTCAAAAGGAGAACCGCCTCGATCGAGGCCGCCGATATAGTCCGTCCGTGCGATGTAACCGAAGAATATTCGTGGCTGTCGTTCAAGCCCGGCGCATCGGAATGTTGAAATAGCGGGCTCACGTAATGCCCTTACAGTTCGAGCGTGTTTAAGTATCGAAGGTGCTGCTTCATCTGCTCATCGGCCGTGAAGGAGAAGCCGAACGATTCGCGGATTCGCGAGACGTCGATCGGAGTGCCTTCCGGTTCTGGGCGGCCTTGATCGACGAGTTCGATCCGGCTCTGGGAGCTCGAAAGATTGATCGCCATCTGCGCAATCTGAGCCCAAGTTCGATGCTCCGTACTTACGGCGGTATAGTAGCCGCGGTTATGCTCCCGAATGTCGGCGTGCAGCAGAGCGATATACACCTTTGCGAGATCGCCGGCCCATATGAACTGGGTGCCGTCGTTCTTGACGAAGGTCATCGGCACATTCTCGCGGGCTCTCTTCACCATGTCGACTAGCTTGCGGTCGGGATAAAGGGGACCGCCATCGACGCACGGATTGCCGAAGGTATAACCCGGGCGTATCACGTTCGCCTGCAAGCCATATTCGTAAGCGATCGCCATCAGATAAGCTTCGGACGCTGCCTTGGCAGCTCCATAATAGTTCATCGGCCGGATGGGGCCGTCATCGTCGTGGCGCGCCGTACCGAAGCTGGCGATGGAGGAGGTGAAGACGATCTTCTTGACTTCGGCTTCCGCGGCTGCCTGGAACAGGCGAATCGTCGGCAGCGTCTCGCGAACGGCGTTCTCCTCGGCCGTACCGTTCAACCAAGACAGCGCGACGTGAATGAGGGCATCCTGATTTTCCAGCCCTTCGGCGATGGCCGCGGTGTCTTCCATGGTGCCTTCTACGAAACGAATACGTTCATGCGTCGCGAAGGCGGGCACTTTGTGCCTATTGCGGGCCAGAAGCGTAAGCTCGTGTCCGTGCGATAGCAGTTCCTTGACGACGTAAGAACCGATGAATCCGGTACCTCCGGTGACGAATATTTTCATAGAGATGTTATCTTCCCTTCGATCTTATTCCTTGACGCTGCCCATCACGAGTCCGGTCGTGAAGTACTTCTGCAGAAAGGGATAAAGACACAGAATGGGGATCATGGCCAGGAACATCTGCGCGGCACCCGTCGTACGCGCGCTGACCAGGGACAAGTATTTGGACAGGTTGCCGCTAAGATCCGTGTTGTTCCGAATGAACTCCTCCGGATTGACGACGACGGTCTGCAAGTATGTCTGAAGCGGGTAATTCTCGATTCGGTTCATGTAGATCATGCCGTCGAACCAGCTGTTCCAATGATCGACGAATGCGAACAGCGTCACCGTCGCGATCGTCGGGGCCGAGACGGGGAGCACGATACGGAGCAGCGTCTGCAAGTGGTTCGCGCCGTCGATATAAGAGGCCTCCAGCAGTTCCTTCGGCAGGCTGCGCATGTAGTTCATGACAACCAGCATGCTGAAGACGGGAAGCGCGCCCGGCAGCAAGAGCGACCAGATCGAATTGATCAGCCCGGTGCTTTTCACGACCATATAGGTCGGAATCAGCCCCGCGTTAAACAGAATCGTAATGACGAAGAACCAAGAGAAGTACGGGCGCGCCCGGAAATCCTTCCTGGATTTGGACAGCGGATAGGCTGTCAGCACAATCAGCAGCAGGTTAAGCGGTACGCCGATCACCGTACGTTTGAGCGATACTATGAGAGAATCGAGGAACTTCGAAGAATTCGTTATGAATTCGTACGAGACGGTCGTGAAGCCGACGGGGAGAAAGGTAACTTCGCCCGCGGCCACGGCGGTCTTGTCGGAGAACGAAACCGCCAGCAAATTAATAAAAGGCGCAATGCAAATCAAGGAGACTAGCGTCAGTAGAGCGGCATTGACCGCCAGGAACACTTTGCGAGATGTCGAAGTTCTTATACTCATGATCCCATCCTCCGCTAGAAAACCTTGTACCCGGTAAATTTGTCAGCTAAGTAATAGGAAGCGACGATAAAAATGAGCGATACACCCGACTTGAACAGCCCTGCGGCGGTGGAGAGGGAATATTGCGCTTGTTCAATGCCGAGCCGGAACACGAACGTATCCAGAATATCGCCGGTGGAGTAGACGACAGGGCTGTACATGTTGTAAATCTGATCGAATCCCCCGTTTAGGATGTTCGCGAAACCGAGTACCGTCATCAGCACAATGATCGAGGCGAGACCGGGCAGGGTCACGTGCAGCGTCTGCTTCCAGCGGTTCGCGCCGTCGATAACGGCAGCTTCATAGAGAGCCGGATTGATGCCCGCGAGCGCGGCCAGATAAATGACCGACCCGAAACCGAATGTCTTCCATACGTCGCTCACAACCATGGTTGCGGGGAAGGCATGCGCATTGCCCAGGAAGAAGATCGGCTGGATCCCTATCTTGGAAAGCAGGATATTGACGAAGCCCTCGCTCGGGGAGAGCAGATTGATCAGGATGCCCGACAGAATAACCCAGGACAGGAAGTGCGGAAGATATACGAGCGTCTGGAATACCCGCTTGGCGAGACGGCTTCGAATCTCGTTCAGCAAGAGCGCGAAGGCAACGGGAACGATAATGCCTGCAATCATTTTGCCCAACGCAATGACGACGGTATTGCGAATGACCGGACCGATGTTGGGCATCGAGAACAGCGTGTGGAAGTTTTGAACCCCGACCCACTGTTGATGACCGAAGAGTCCCTTCGCCGGGATGAACTTCTGGAAGGCAATGATAACGCCTCCCATGGATCCATAGCTGTAGATGGCTACTAGAAGAACGGCGGGAAGAATCATGAGGTATAGAGGGAATTCCCGTACGAATCGATCCGATCGTAAAAGTTTTGGTTGCACAATGGGTCACCGCCTTTCTAAAGTTATAGGCCGCCCGAGCCAGAAAGGAGAAACTCCACCGCTGCCCGGGCGTCTATGTTACTTAGCCGGGTACAGCTTGTCGAGCTCGTCGAGCGTCTGTTGACCGCCGGCTTTCAGCCACTGCTTCACATAGGTGTCGAAGTAATCGACAGGCTTCGCACCAGTGATGATGTCGGTGAAGGCCGTGATCGTCAATGTGTCCAGCGAGGATTCATTCGTCAGCCACACCTCGGGACGCTGGATGCCAAGCACGCTCTGAACGACCGCGTTATCCGGCATATACTTGTTCAAGACGATCGGCAGAGAGCCTTCCTCGGACATCTGGCCCCAGTCGCCGAAGGCGTTGTCGTCGTTCTTGAGCGATCCGTCTTTGAAACCGACGATATAGTCGTAGACCGGCTTCGCGCCCGGAGGCAGACTGTCCGGAGAGCCCGCCTGCAGCGCCTTCTGGATGTCGGCTGCGTACACTTCGCCCGGCTCATCGATATAGACCGGAGACAGACGGTATTGTTCGTTCGCCCAATATTTCTCATAGTCTTCCTTGGTCGAGTGATTGACGGTCTGGTCGTACAGATTGAGTATCTTGATGGCTGCCTCGGGATGGTCGAAGTCCTTGCTGACCATGGTCATCTGCCCTACGGCATTGCTCTCGATTCCGACCTTGTAATCGATACCTTCCTGGGTCGGGATCGGGTACGGACGAACGATGACGCCATCCTTCTTGTAGACGTTGTTGTAAGGATACCAGGTACCCCAGTTGCTTCCGAAGGCCATGCCGATCTTGCCGCTCGTGATGTCCTCGACCAGCGCAGATTCGTTCTTGGCGGTAAATTCTTTGTTGATAAGGCCCTTCTTGTACATATCCGCCAATACGGCGAGCGCGTCCTTCATTCCCGGTTGAATCCAGGAGAAGGTCATCTTGCCGTCCTGGTCGCGGTAGAACATGCTCTCGTCGTAACCTGGAACGCCGAAGGCCGCCGCCAGACCCAGGATGGTGCCGTGACCGGGCCGGATGAGGTCCTTATTAAGGGCAAGGCCGTAAGTGTCGCCGTTGATGCCATTGCCGTCGGGATCTCCGGTTGCGAACTTCTCCGCGAGAGCGACCAATTCGTCAATGGTCTTAGGCGGCTGCGAATTGGTGTTCTTCAGCCAGTCGTCGCGGATCCACAAGAACGGCGCTTCGTGGAAGTTGTCGTTCATGCGGGGAATCGCGTACAGCTTGCCGTTGATCGTAGCGCCCGCGAACGCATCGGCGAAGCGCTCTTTATAGGCCTTGAGATCATCGGTCGCGTACTTGTCGAACACTTCAGTCAGATCGGCCAGTTGTCCGTTCTGCGCCAATTGCAGGAACACATTCGCATCCTGCGTTTTGAACACGTCCGGCAGATCGCCGGAGGCGATGACGGCATTCAGCTTGTTATTGTAAGCATCGGTGCTGCTATCGGCCGAGAATGCCACTTTGAGGTTGATGCCGAGCTTGTCTGAAATGAGTTGGCTCCAGCGGTTGTTGTCATAGGTCTCGCCGTCGAGCAACTTCGAAGCGGCCGCAGTCTGCACAGCCCAGGACATCGTGATCGGCTTGACGTACTTGCCGAGCGGATCGGCCGGCATATCGCTGCTAGTTGCCGAGACGTTGGTCGAGTTATCCGACCCTGGATCGGAAGCGTTCGAATTCGAGCCGCTCTCGCAAGCCGACAGGCTAAGAATCGTAACCAATCCAATCAATACGTGCGGCAATGCTTTTCCGGCTTTCATTTTCGTTTGTATCATGTACAACCCCTCCCAAAAAAGTGTTCTTTCTTCGACTTGGCAGCAGGTGAATCAACTTGAAGCAGCAAGCTCTCGCCGGCCATACGCTGGCATTGTTGCGACGGTCGGTGTTGAAGCCGATAAAGTCGGGCATCCCTCCTCGCATTCATAAACGCGCGTTTATAAAAAGCCGAAATGGGGACGTAAAATATGTTCAAGAAGCAATCGATTTGTAAACACGCGTTTATTTGATCGAAATAATAAATCCAAGCGATAAAAGAGAATCGATTGGACATTGGTGGGAAGGGAGATTCTGTAAACGCGTGTCTACGGCACATCATACACAAGAAAATAAAGCGTTGTCAATCCTTATTTTACAAGTTTTATTATGATACTTGCCACTCGTTTAACTTCCCTAGTTGATTAAACGCGCGTTAATGCTATAATCAGGAAAAAACAGCCCAAAGCCATCAAAAGGAGGACATATGGTACCTGAAGAAGATGCGTTTGCCCCTATCTTTGACGGCACGACTCTCAAGGGATGGCATGCGGTTCCGCGTCTCCCGGTGGCCTTCGCTCCGGGAGCGCCCGAACCGGACCCGTTGTCGGACGCGTACATCCGCGCTTCGCGGACGTCCGGCAGATGGTCGGTGGAGGATGGGGCGATCGTAGGTCGTCAGGATCCCCCTGGCTCCGGCAACGGGGCTTATCTGTTAAGCGACGGCGTGTACGGCGACATGGAATTGATTTTCGAGGCTAGGCCCGACTGGCCGGCGGATACTGGAATTCTCGTCCGCGCGTCCGCACTCGGGTCGCAGGGCTATCAGATTTTGTTAGATCATCGAAGATCGGGGAATATCGGAGGACTGTACGGCAATGGGATCGGAGGGTTCCATGCCATTGCCTTCACGCTCGACGCGGAGACGGACGGCGAGGGGCGGCTATCGGGGCTGCGATTGGAAGACCCGGGTTCGAGTCTGGAGCCTTTAACCCCCGACAAGCCGGCGCTTCTTGACTATGCTGCGACCGGGGAGGAGTTTCTGTCCGTCTGGAAATGGGACGATTGGAATGAATTCCGCATTCGGGTCGAGGGGGAAGTGCCTCGAATTACCGTCTCTATCAATGGTCAGAAAATATCGGAGGTCGATACGGGTGCCATCCGGCATCCATCGTATGACGTCAGGGCTGTCCGGGAGCTGCTCGGAACCAAAGGTCATATCGCCTTCGAAGTCCACGACAACGATCCCCGAATGGGTGAAGCGCGATGGGGGGCGAATGCTGCCTGCAGGTGGCGGCGCATCCGAATTCGGGAGCTTTAGAAGAGCGGGCATGGCACGCTAAAGAGGCCCGCATCGAGAGGAGGGGCCGGAGGGATACGAAGTCTCAAGGGACCATCAACCGATCATATTCTTCGGCAAGAATCCCGGACAACCAGGCTGCAGTCGGACTTGATTTCCCTGGCGATCGCGGGCTCGTCCTCGATGGCGGCGATCAGGCGGGAGGTCAGACGCTTCAACATGTCCTCGAATTCGACGCGGATCGTGGTCAAGGCAGGGTGGTGCTTCGCGGCCATCGCGTGATCGTCGAATCCGATGACCGATAGGTCTTCGGGAACGCGCAGGCCATTCTCCTTCAGCGCACGAATCGCTCCAAATGCGACGCTGTCGTTGGCGGCAATTAGGGCAGTAGGCAACATGATTCCGCGTCCGATCAGCGTCTGAATGGCTTCATAACCGCTATTCTCCTGAAAGTCGCCTTCAAGCACCCAGTCCGGATTCACCTTCAAGCCGCACATACGCATGGCAGCGAGGAAGCCCTCGTATTTGGTCTGCCCGGACAAGCGGTTCATGTTGCCGTTGATCGTGCCGATGGACGTATGGCCGAGGCCGGACAAGTAGGCGACAGCCATCTTCATGCCCGCATCGTTGTTGAAGGTGGAGACGATCCGGTTCGGTTCGGGCCGCTCCGGGAGCTCCTGATCCACGATACCGACCGTGAAGCCCGCTTTGACTAGGTCTTCAATGAACGGTTCCCGGCTTGCCGCGCCGATGAAGATGCCGCCGTCGATGCGGTGCTGATAGAAGATATCCATCACGCCCTTGATGTCTTCGGAGTTCTGCGTATCCCAAATGATATGAGTGAGCACGTAGTAGCCGTGTTTGGAAGCATTCTCGATAATGCTGACGATAAGCATATTGGTCAGGGCGTCGCTCGATACGCTTCCTTGCGAGATCAGGAATAGCCCGAGCGTCCGGGTGCGCTTGCCGGCGAGAATTTGAGCGGAGACGTTGGGAACGTAATTATGCTGCCGAATGATCTCGAGAACCTTCTCGCGCGTTCTGGCAGGCACGTTTGAATAGTTGTTGATGACTCGGCTTACTGTGCTTCTGGATACTCCGGCTAGACGCGCGATTTCAGAACTGTTTGCTATCGTTTTTTTCATACAACCATCCTTCAATTTAATGAACGCGTGTTTATTGTATCATACACATGGCTGTAAATCGTTGTCAATCCTGACCAAAGGGGCAAAACCTACATGTTGAAGGAAGATCGACTGCTAGAGGAACTGCTTATGGAGGAGGAACGGCTTCAATTCGAATCCTTCTCTAACGAGACAGCGTTACAGATCGGGCTTGCTATTGTTCACAAGGCGATGGCGGAACGCCAAAGCATCACCGTCGATATTCGCCGCGGCCGGCATCAACTATTCCATTACGCCTGCCCGGGTACCTCGGCGGACAACGACGATTGGGTGCTGCGCAAAGCGCGGGTTGTGGAACGCTTCCAGCACAGCTCCTATTACATGGAGGTCGAACTGCGCGCGTCGGGGAGAACGATAGCCGAACGTTATTTTTTGGACCCTTCCGAATACGCGCCTTACAATGGTGCCTTCCCGATTCAGGTTCGGAAAGCCGGTGTCATCGGCGTCATCGCCGTATCCGGATTAAGCGGGGATCTGGATCACCGGCTGATTGTGTCGGTACTGCAAGAGCTGCTGGGAGCGGAAGCGCCCGACGGAGATCGTGCAGGAGCCGCGAACGTTTCCGGAGGGACTTGATTGCAGACGCGCCGCGGCTGCATCCTTCGGGTGCCGACGGCATGGGCTGGATGTACGACCATTCCTACAATATATCCGTTTCGGTACGTGGCTGCGACTGTTTTATTGAACAAACATTCCCCGATCGTTCTGTATCTAGCAGTACATGTGTACAGAATCCCTGGCCAGGCCAAGATCAGGGTTTTACCGGCTTTCGTCTATCAGTCAAGAAAATGCCAGTCGCATTTCGGTTCCACACACCATTCATTCCCCTCCAATGACCGTATGTCGTTCATACCTAAGCATTTTATCCCATAACGCAAAAAGGCCACGATTTACGTGGCCTATAAGCCTTATTGTGCAGTAGCGAACTGGCGGGAAATATTCCGGTATACGGTTGGAGACATCCCTATCTTAGCCGTAAATTGTTTGATGAAGTAAGTATCGTACTCAAACCCGGCGGCACGCGCAATTTCGTTCAAGCTCATACCTGTATGGGTGAGGAGATCTCCCGCAACTTTCAAGCGGTGCGACAGCAAATATTTCATTGCTGTATACCCGCATCTTTCCTGAAACATTTTATTGAGCGACACACGATTCAAGTGTGCGCATTTGGTTAAATCTTCCAAGGTTACTTTATTGGCATAGTTGGTGTGTATATATTCCAGTGCTAAATCAACAGGGGACTGTTCGCTTTGGCGGTTCAAATCCTCAAGCAGGCCCAATATCCGGATGAGATATTTTTTGATTCTGCACACCCAGTTTGCATCGCTTTGCGCATACACTTCGGTCCCCAGCACAAAAAACCACTCAAATAATTGCGGATAGGCTTTCTCGGTTACAAAAGGTACTCCGGTGCGGGTCGGATTGGCCTGAAAAAGCGAAACGCCTGTTTGTATTTTCAGATGGCGAGGAAAGTAGTCTTCCGTTTCGGCAATCGGGATGGTATTGAGAAAATCGGGATGATAACTGAATGATTGCGCAGAAACGTTATGCTTTCCAAGTATTTGTATCGAATCATCTTCGGACAAACAGAGAACGCCGGGCGCTGAAACCGCAATCGGTCGTTCGTTGAGTATCCCGTTGATGCTGCCGGACGTAATCAAGATTAAAGTAAGCCGCTCCGGATAAGGAAGACAATCCAAATCCTCGGCGGCAACAAATTCAATATTTACAGCTCTGTCTTTGTGGCGATCGATTTGCGGCATGGTCCTCTCCTGACAAATAGTATAGTCAATCGCTTCACTTATCTCAGTGTACCACAATGATTCGAGGGCTATACTGTTAATAAAGACAAAGAAAGGCGGTTATTATTATGGCAATCAATATTTCGATAAACGGTTTCGGCAGAATTGGCAGACTTGCCTTTCGGCAGCTTTTTGGCGCAGAAGGATATCGGATTGTCGCCATCAATGACCTGACAAGTCCGAGGATGCTTGCTCATTTGCTTAAGCACGACACAACGCAGCGACGTTATGACGAAAAGATTGGTTACAGCGAAAACAGCTTGACCGTAAACGGCGAGGAGATTCCGATTTATGCCGAAAGAGATCCCGGCAAACTCCCGTGGAAAGAATTGCAAGTTGACGTAGTCCTGGAGTGTACAGGCTTTTTCGCCTCAAAAAAAGCATCTACAGCCCATATTGAGGCAGGTGCAAAAAAAGTAGTCATCTCAACCGTTGCCGGGAAAGATATTCCCACTATTGTATATGGCGTTAATGAACATACGCTAACTAAAGAAGATACTATTGTTTCGGCCGCGTCTTGCACCACGAACTGCCTGGCTCCAATGGTCTATTACTTGAACGAGCTTGCGCCGATTAAAAAAGGTTTTATGACGACGATACATGCTTATACAAACGACCAGAATACCCTTGACGGCCCCCACGCCAAAGGCGACTTGCGCCGGGCGCGCTCTGCAGCCGGCAACATCATCCCAACGTCAACCGGGGCAGCAAAAGCAATAGGACTCGTAATCCCTTCCTTGGACGGCAAACTGGACGGTGTATCCCAAAGAGTGCCGGTTATGGCCGGCTCCCTGACAGAATTGACAGTAGTCGTGGACGGTTCCGTTACTGAGGAGCAGGTCAACGAGAAGATGGAGCATTCCCAGTCGGAGCAATACGGATATACGGAGGAAGAGCTTGTCTCGTCCGATATTATCGGTATGACTTACGGCAGCTTATTCGACGCTACGCAAACAAAGGTAACGGAACTAGGAACAGATACCCTGGTGAAAATAGCGGCATGGTATGATAACGAAAACTCCTTTACCAGCCAAATGATTCGTACCGCCAAATATCTCGCGGAATTGTGACAGTAAGCGAAAACGAACGTTCGCAATCTTCAAGTTTCAAGGAATATTTTCTTCAAGTATGGGAACGGCAAGTTGAACGGACAGGCGTGATGTTTTAACGACGCCCTCCTTGGCAAGCTCGCTCATCACGCCGCTGACCGCTTCGCGGCTAGAGCCGAGCATATTGGCAATCTCTTGATGGGAAAGAGGCAGATCGATCAGCGCATATCCGTCTTGAATGACGCCGAACTTGACGCTCAGCGTGGAAAGGAGATGGAGCACGCGGTTTCTAAGACCATGAAGCGCAAGCTGTTCCAATTGATCCTCCCGCTCTTTTAACCGTTCACTGAGTGCTTTAAGAAATTTAAGCGCGAGCTGCGGCCGATTGATCATCAACCGTTCGAACTGAGGCTCGGACATGGTGCAAAGAAGCGTCGGTTCCATCGTTTCAATATAAACCCGCCTGGTTCCGAACGAGAATGAATTTAGCTCTCCGAATATATTTCCTCTTGTGAGAATGCCAAGCGTAAACTGTTTTCCGCTGTCGTTCAGTTTATAGAGTCTAAGCTTGCCCTCCTTGACGAAATAGAGTCCCTCGCGCGTAGACTCCGGGCTTTGGACCAGTGTATTTTTTGTGATCCGATTGAAATGATGGATGGTATCCAGCTGATCGATCTCTCTCATCTCATCATGCGACATTTCTTCAAAAATGCTGATTTGCGATAAATACCAGAGCTTGTCCATTGGATATATCGCTCCTCCAAAATAATATTGGCAAAGTCATAGGCGTTCGTTGCAATAACATTAGGGTAACGAACGGATTTTTTTTAAGACTTCGGATGGTTCCATTCGCGTTCTATGGTTTAAATCTGAAGCGCCGGCTATGACGGTTCCTTTTTTATCGATAATATATGTGGCTGTGACAGGGAGCTCAAATGTGTGGTCGCCGTTATATTGATGTAGCTCAATACCGGATCTTTTTTGAATGGCTTGCATAAAGTCAGGCAGCTTGTATTTCAGATTATAGCTTTCCGCTGTTTTGTTGTTCGTATCGCTAAGGACGAAGAAGCTTAGCTCATGTTTTTCTTTCATGGACAGCGAATGGTCCGGAGTTTGCGGGCTAATGGCAATCAATTGAGCACCGGCAGCTTTAATCTCATTCATGATGCGCTCATAGGCCTTCAATTGCAAATTGCAGTACGGACACCATTCACCCCGATAGAACACGATAATGACAGGGCCCTTGGCGAGTTCTTCAGATAATGTGACGGGTTTGCCCGTAGCATCTTCCAGGGTAAAATCGGGAGCCTGATCTCCGATATTCAGTCCTTTGCCTGCACCTTGATCTCGAAGGTCCTGGAGCAATCTTGAAAATGTCGTCGCGGCATCCGGCGACATATTACGGGTTTGAGCCTGGAGTGCATCAAATTCATCTTTTAGGCTTCTTTCCCGTTTCGCAACACTGTCCTGGACCATAAGCGAAATTGATTTTTGAATGGGCGGAAAATCAAATCCTAAAGATGCCGCTCTGGCATTCAATATCTTCCAAGTACAAGGAAACATGGCGTAGGGGGATAAAGTTTGCTCTTCATGCCGGCCTACATGAAACAGCGGGGACGTGTTCAAGCAGTCGCCAATCTCATAACAGAGTTCCTGGATGCTTAAGTAACCGCTATTCGCCGCATTGATAGGTCCGACAAAATCGGATTTGGCTCCGATAAAATGAAGAAATTCGGCCGCATCCCACGCTGTTACATAAGCAATAGGGTGCTCGACTTCCAACACGCCGATCGATTTATGTTCAGCAACATGCTTCACATAGTAATCAAAACGGCCTGTATAATCGTCGGTTCCCGATACGACCATGGCTACGCGAACCGCAACGACGGGAAATGGCGCATTCCGGAAGAAATAGGCTTCGGCTTGGCGTTTCCCTTCGGCGTAATCATATTTCTGAGCGTCTAGATCATAGCTGTATTGTTCCGGCATGAAATCGTCTTCGTTGATTTCGGTTTCTTTGCTATTATAAACCGCCATGCTTGAGGTTAATACGTACCGTTTAACGCGGCTTCCAAACGCCGTCAGGGCAATTTTGGCATCTTGCGGATTAAAGCAGATTTGATCGTAGACGACATCATAATAACAATTGCCGAACGCTTCCGTCATGGCATCCTGATTCGTCCGGTCCACCTTTATTCGGGTCACGGCGTCGCCAAAATCATCCGGTGTTTGACCTCTTGTTGCAATGGTCACATCGTGACCATCCCCGAGTATTAAACGGACTAACCGCCGACCGAAAAACGCTGTTCCTCCTAAAACGAGTATCTTCATCCATATTCCCCTTCCATGTTTGCATTCTCAGTTTCTTGCAGATTATCATGCCGGCAGAACCATTGTCTGTAATCTGCTTTACATTGTTCTTCCGTATTTCGTATTTCAAAACATGATGGAGAACTGTAAGCTACTTCACAGAACTCCGCTTTCATTTGGATTTATAATCAAGCTATCTCGATTGAAGCGCAGATCAAGATCGGTCAAATGATCGAGGAACTTCAGAGGGGATAGAGGAATGGAAAAGAGTTCTCAACCTCAGGTAATAAATGCCGAAAAATTGCTTCGTCATTGGCTGGGTGCCGTGAAGTTCCGATTCACGGTTGCCATTTCCGGAACAGAGAGCGATTTTGCTTCATTTGATGCCGGTTACGGCGTCAGGACGCCGATCGAAATGGTATGTCACATATCGCAATTGTTACAAAACTGCTGTTCAACGATTGCCGGTTCGCCGCGCGTACGACTTGAATCTAAAGGCTGGTACGAAGAAGCGGCGCGATTCTATGAAATAGTCGAACAATTGGATCAAGCCATCTTGCAATTTATACCGGTGCAAAGCGTTGTCGAAAAGCTTGTTCAGGGACCGTTAGCGGACGCGACCAGCCATATCGGCCAATTGACGCTGCTTCGAAGATTGTCAGGGAGCCCGGTTGCGCACATCAATTATTCGCAAGCAACGATCTAAAGGGTGGATGGCTAAGGCAGATGGGCATAAATTCCTAAAATCATCATCCAATAGAAGCGAGGTCGTTCTCTACGAAAAAAATGTTATGGGTCATCCTCATGATGTCCACCGGAACTTCTTTTACGTCGCCTTTATTTCCGCTGTATCAGGAGCAGTACCGGTTAAGTAGTCTGCAAATCACCATTTTATTCGCTGTGTATGCGGTCTTCCTGCTGCCCTCTTTGCTCATTGGCGGCTCCAGAGGAGGCGGTTGGGGGCTGAAGCGGGTTCTTCGCATCAGCATCCTGTTATCGATCCTGGCCACTATTCTCTTTATGGCAAGTCAGCAGGCCTGGCTCATTTACGGGGCGAGAATGTTGGAAGGAATCGCTTATGGAAGCTTTACGGGTAGCGCAGTCGCATTCTTGCTGAAGCAAACTCCCAAAGAGAAAGCGGGCAAAGCGATTCTGTTATCGGGTATGGCCGTTTCCGTTGGTTTCGGTCTAGGACCTGCCTTGGCCGGTTTAATTATCGAGTATTTGCATCTGATGCCGCTGCGCGCGCCGTTTTGGCTTTTGACCGTTCTGTTGCTGAGCGCTTGGGTCGGCCTGGAAACGCTGCAGGACGAGGATTTTCAATTCTGGAAGGAACGCCGTCGAGAGGCGTCGGGATCGATCTCGCTCGGGGTGTCTTCCGACATCAAGCCTCATTTCTGGTCATTCAGCGCGCTGCCCATTTTCACGCTGTTTACCTTGAACGGAACGGTTCTCTCCTTGATTCCTTCGTTCGTGAAAAACGTGATTCAAACTTCCAATCTTGCCGTCTCCGGTCTCCTGATTTTACTGCTTATGGGGGGCGGTACGATGATGCAAATGCTGCCTTGGTTCAAACAGCCGGTCTTACGCCTTCGGATCGGTATCGCTTTATTGGCTTGCGGAGCCTGGCTTATCGTTCTCTCCGGGACGTCGGAAAGCATAAGCCTGATGTGGATCGGGGTGCTCGTTCAGGCGCTGGGCAGCGGTTGGACGTTCCAGATCAGCCTACGACTGGCCGGCGAGCTTCCAAATTCATCGGAGCGGCCGAAGGTGATAACGACCTTCTACTTTGCGGGTTATATCGGATTTATTGTCCCCATCGTGGGAGTCGGTCTCTTAAGCTACTTATTTGACTTGTACGTGTCTCTGATCGTCCTGAATGTTCTCGCTTCCCTGGTGGTTCTCTACATGTTAGGTTATTCCGTAAGGTTTGCGCGGTACTATGCCGTCAGAAACGGAACGCAAGCTCGGCGGAAGGTCTTCCATTCAAGGCGGGCTCGCAGGCCTTGCAATCCAGATAGATGAGCGGGCGGTTGAAGCGCCGAACCGATGGGATTCGAACGGCTGGATCAACACCTTGAAAGGGGTTCCTGTTTACCATGACCTCGGTGATAAACCAATGACCCCATAATACGTAGCGGGCTAGATACGAATTTTTAATTAAGCACAGCTAGGCCTTGTGATCCAAAATACTGAAAATCGGTCCACGCAGCAACCTGTAATCTGGCGAGACTGCCATCATCGTTGATTTGAAATACCGATACTGTCCCCTGATTCCCGTTAAGGGTATAAAGATATCGTCCATCTTTACTTACTTCAATATTCATGGGTAGACCGGTTGGTATCCCTGGCGGTGTACTGGTAACATGTCCGATTACCGTTAACGCTCCATTGCCATTAATTTGAGAGATGGTTATGGTCCCACCTAAGGTATTGGTCGCATAAGCAAAACGTTCATCCTTCGTTGTCGTCACCCAGCAAGTGGCCTTTTGTCCGGTCGGTACAGAGCCGCTAATGACATGAAGTACCCCGTTGTCACTTAAGGTATAGGAAGAAAGCGCATTAGAACCTACTTCCGTAACTAAAAGCAACCCTGTTGAAAGGAAGTGAGAGCCAAACGGCATCTTACCGCTGGATTCATTAATCATTGGTCCAGTGACTGTGCCGTTCTTATTAACATTGAATACACTGAGATGATCTGTCGTAAGTTCAGGTATAACAATTTTACTGCCGTCTGGAGTAAATAGTACTTGCGCAGGTTGGGCATTAATGGTGCTTAGAGAATGAGTAGATCCCGGGACAGGAGTAAGACGCCCGTCTTCCTCTATGTAAAAACCCGAAATATTCGAGTTAAATTGATTGGCGGGATATCCCACATTGGAGACATAGAGAAGGTTACCAAATACACCTATGCTATTGGGCTGGACGCCTCCTGATGGTTTCACGTCCGCGAAGATAAGCTGCCCATTTTCAGTTACCCTAAAGCTGCTGATACTATGACTACCTGCATTGACCGCAAAAAGAAAACGACCATCACGGGACAAAGTTAGAGAGCCTTCCGAATGAAGAGGATCGATTCCATCGTTTGGTGTTGCAGTTGAGACTTCCTTTGTCCCCGTACCTTTTCCGTAGGTCGGATAGGAAGCCATAAAGGTGAGCAATCCATTCATGCCCCGGTAAAATGCCACGACCAGATTCATTTCGTTCGTATTGGTCATCATGTATACCATACTCTGCATTTAGCACATTCCTCCTGCATATGATCAGATTATTATGGGTCAAGTTATGATTAATTGTCACAGAATTATATCGTTTTATATTATTCTTCGGATTTGTCTTTGAGACCTCAAAACAAGCTTCATCAGATAATGTTGCTCTGAGGGGAGGATTCCCCTCAGGGCTTTTATATTTAGGCAGAAGGAAAGTTTAAGCTTTCTTGCCGGTCTGTGACAGCCACTCAGGGAGTGGCTGTTTTTTTAGTCCATAAGATTGGTCAAGGCTGGTTTTATTTTGAAATTGCTTGGGATTTAATCGTTTAGGGGAATATGTATTGAACTTGAATTACCTAGTATGGAATTCATTTTTCGCGGAAAATCTCCACTTAGATGAAAATATAGATCAAGTGGTTCTCTCCGTTTTTGCATTAAGAGAATGGGTTTGGTCATATTGAGGCATTGAATGAATTGATTTATAACCGGTCGCGTTCCGATAAAGAGAATGGTGCTTTTTATTGTTTTCGTCCAACCAGCGTGGTGTTGCAACGTAATGCATCCTTTATCGAAGTCATCTCGGACAAATGGTACGCATGTTACGCTAAAACCGGCTAATAGCTTGTCAACATTTTTCTTTTTAGTTTGTATGGACCTACACAGCCCGCAAATTCAGGTTTTTTTCAAAAAGCCAGTGAATCATCTGTTTGCTTTGCCTGTTCTTTCAGAGGCCGTAAAAATGTTGGCGGAATGTAGAAATCGTTATTCTTAAATCGACTCTATGATGTGAGAGAAAATCATAAATCCAAAAAGACAGTAAAGGAGCCAAGAAGCATGCATTTCACTCTTATGTTTTACGAGGGCCCTGAGGACTTCGCCGCACGAAAGGATCCGGCCAGGCAAGAAGAATACCTTGCTGGATGGTCTCATTATGTACATGCGCTCTTCGAATCCGGAGTTGTTGTCGGCAGCGCTGGCCTCGACGCTCCTGAAACGGCAGCGACATTACTTCGCCGCAATGGCGAAATGTATGTGGAGGATGGTCCGTTTTCCAAGGCAAAGGAGCAGATCGGCGGTTTCTTCGTTATCGATGTACCCGACCTTGAAACAGCACTTGAGTGGGCTTCACGAGGCCCTGTTAATGCTGTTGAAGTCCGGGGAAATCTTCCTCCTATGAAACGATCTTAAGATGAACGCCCACAACATAATCGAAGATACGGCGCGTGATGCTTACGGAAGGTTAATTTCCTATCTAACCCTAAAATGGAGAAGTATTGAATCTGTAGAGGATGCGCTCTCGGATGCTTTTGTAGCCGCATTAGAATCGTGGCCGAAGGCCGGTATCCCAGATAAACCGGAATCCTGGCTGCTTGCGGTAGCCAGACGGAGGCTTATTGACCGCGCCCGCCGTGAACGTGTTTCCGAACGAGCAATGTCGGCGTTGATCGCCCTGTCGGAACAGTCTGAGCAAAAGTCGTCCGCTGGCACTGCATTTCCCGATGAACGATTAAATATGCTGTTTCTTTGTACACATCCGGCAATCGATCCGTCGATACGAACACCGCTTATGCTTCAGACCGTGCTCGGAATGGATGCCTCTCGCATTGCGTCCGCATTCGTTGTAAAACCATCTACGATGGGGCAAAGGCTTACTCGTGCTAAAGCAAAAATCCGCACCGAACGCCTTACGTTCGCAATGCCCGATGCCGAGGAATTGCCCCATCGCTTAGATGCCGTTCTTGAAGCCATTTATGCGGTATACGGCAGCGGTTGGGACGATTATACAGGTGTAGATCCTCGTAGGAAGGGATTGGTCCACGAGGCCATTTATCTGGGCAAGCTTCTTGCGAACTATTTGCCTGGCGAACCTGAGGTTCAAGGACTTCTTGCTCTAATGCTGCATTGTGAAGCCAGGCGAGAAGCCCGGATTGATGCATCGGGAAGTTATATTCCCCTGTCCGAACAGGATACTTCACGATGGTCGACTCAAATGATCAAGGAGGCGGAACATTGTCTTCGAGCAGCATCGCATTCAAACAGGATCGGGCGATTCCAGTTGCTCGCAGCCATACAATCGATGCACGCCCAGCGAGCGCGCACAGGGTCCATCGAATGGAAAGGAATCGCCTTGCTCTATGAAGGGCTTGCCAAACTTAGTCCTACTATTGGAGTACTGGTCGGGCGAGCAGCTGCGGTTGCAGAGGGATATGGAATGGAACGGGGCTTTGCGTTGCTTGAAGCTATGCCTTGCGATAAAATCATGAATTATCAGCCTTACTGGGCTCTTAAAGCCTATTTGCACATGCAATTGGGGAGACAGGAGGAAGCCCGTTCGGCTTATAGTCGTGCCATCGGACTCTGTGAGGATCCGTCCATTCGGCAATTTTTATATCAACAAGCGAATCGAATCACGTGACAAGCTGCTTTCTTCATGCCAATAAATATTTTCGGATGATGTCGAAAAACTTTGAGAGGAGAACCAAACATGCACTACACGCTGCTATTCCATGGAAGCCCTGAGGAGTTCTCGCTTCGAACCGATCCATTACGGCAGGAGGAGTATTCGGCAAGCTGGATCCATTATGAAAAAGTTTTGCGTGATTCCGGCATTTTTGTGAGCGGCGCCTGCCTCTATGCTCCGGAGACCGCTACCACCCTAAGGAGACGCGAAGGCGAAATGCTCGTGCAAGATGGGCCAATCAGCGAGACGAAGGAGCAGCTTGGCGGATTCTTTATCATCGATGTTCCGGATCTTGACACTGCGCTAGAGTGGGCATCCCGTTGCCCCAGCAATGCGGTTGAAGTACGGCCAAATCTACCACAGATGAAGTGACAAGATGGCATGAATACTCTACTTGCTGTTGAATCGACGGCTCTTGATTCCTACGGGACAGCGACTCACCCGCGTAGCAGTTATCCTTACCTTTTAAGGAGAGATGGAAGATGTACTCGACTTTACAACAAGCGGTTCAAGATTTGCAAGCAGAAAGCGCAATGACGCTGAAAGTTCTGGACGCGCTGACGGACGCATCGCTAGCGCAGCCGATCGTGGAGGGACACCGCACGCTTGGCCAGCTGGCTTGGCATTTGGCGACATCGTTCCAGAGCATATTGGGGCAAGCCGGCTTGCAGTTCGACGCGCCGACGAGCAAATCCGAAGCCCCCGCCACCGCCGAAGGCATTGCAGAAAGTTACCGAACTGCGAGCGAAGCGGCAATCGCGGCCATTCAGGCCCAGTGGACGGATGCTACGCTGCAGGAACAACGCCTGATGTTCGGCATGTTCGACTGGTCCGTATCCGAGACTATTGCTCGCTTTATCCGCCACCAGGCGCATCACCGCGGCCAACTGATGGTGCTGATGCGCCAAGCGGGCTTGGCCGTGCCAGGCGTTTACGGACCGAGCAAAGAGGAAATGGAAGCCATGAGCGCCTCCCGCTGACCGGAACGGCGCCGTATCCGCAGGACGGCAAGGAGGGAGACGCGAACGTCTGCCTCTTTGCTGTCCTAGGAGTCTATCCGATGAATTTAAGTTTATTTAAAAACTTTTATACGTTCTTGTACCGGATTGAATTTCTTTTCGCCTGCTGCGGCAGACGGTTTACCGAACGGCATTTGGGCAATCAGTTTCCAGCTTTCAGGTAACTTCCACTCTGCTTTTACCCGTTCATCAATCAATGGATTGTAATGCTGCAGGTTTACGCCCAGCCCTTCGGCCTCCAGTGCCATCCAGATCACCAATTGGTGCATTCCATTTGTTTGCTGCGACCAAATCGGGAAATGTTCTTGGTAAGACGGATATTGTTTCATAAAAATATCGACAACCGACTGATCTTCAAAGAATAGCACGGTACCGTATCCGTTCCGAAATCCGTTCATTTTTTCCTGAGTAGAAGAGAATTGTTCGGAAGAAACTTTTGCTTTGAGAACTTCGGCCGTAATATCCCATAACTTGTTATGTTGTTCACCCAAGAGCAGAACAACGCGGGTAGTTTGATTGTTAAACGCCGAAGGTGTATGTTTAACGGTTTCCTCGATTATTTCTTGGATTCTTTGATCCGAAATCGGTGATTCTTTGCTAATTCCATAAATGGAGCGCCGTTCGCGCAGTGCAGTGAATAAATCTTTCTCCAAGGTTTCCATGATACCACTCCTTACCATTTTTTTTGATTTTCATCGACTGGAACCGGACTGTCTCACGGACGAACACGGATGATCGTCTTCCCCTTGACCCGTTCGGTCGGGTTGAAGGCTTCGACGGCATCGTCGAGGGTCGCGATTTTGCCGATGTTTGTCCGCAGCCGTCCGTCACGCACTCGCTGGGCGATCTCGTTCAGTTGGGCGCGATCGGACACGACAACGAAGTCGACCGCCAGGCCGTCGGCGGGCTGCGCCTCGGGCGGTCCAGCGACGGTTACCAGCATTCCTCCGGTTCGAACCAGACCCGCGGACCGCTTCCCGATGTCGCCGCCGAAGACATCGAAAACCAGATCGACGCTGCCAACGTCTTCCAACGACTCGTTCTCAAGGTCAACGAACTCTTGTGCGCCGAAGTCGAGCGCCGTCTGACGGTGGGCAGCGCGTCCGGTGCCGATGACGTAGGCGCCGGCCTGACGTGCGAGCTGTGCCGCCATCGAGCCGACTGCGCCGGCCGCACCGTGAACGAGGACGCTTTGCCCCGCCCGGAGATGGCCGTGCTCGAACAGACCTTGCCAGGCGGTCAGGCCCGTCATGGCGACGCCTGCGCCTACCGTGAAGTCAACTTCGCTCGGGAGCGGCGCGAGATTGCGTGCCTCGACGACTACATACTCCGCGAGGGTGCCGTCGCGAGTCCAGTCCGTGAGGCCGAACACTCGCTGTCCCACCGACAGTCCGGTTGTGCCATAGCTGAGGGCAGTGACCACTCCGGCCACCTCGTGGCCGGGGATCGAGGGCGTCCGGTCCCGTCCGAGGCGATCGGTCCAGGTCGAGGGCCAGGTCAGCTCATCCCAGGTGAATCCCGACGCATGAACCTGAACGACGACATCGCCGTAGCTCGCGCCCGAGAGGCTGGCGAGTCTCGCCACGTCCGGCTTCGGCACCTCCGCCAGCTTCATCCCGGCCGTTCCTGCGGCCTCGTCCGTCACCACAATCGCTTTCATTTGGACGCTTCCCTGTATCGTCTTCGCCTGTTTCTCCAAGGTTCCCATGATAACTCTCCTTACCATATTTTCCGATTTTCAATCTTCCCAGTTCCTTTGTCCGCGGGAGACAAATTGATTATAACCATTCCAAAAGAAAAGTTATGTGAAGTAAATTACATACTTGAACGCGCAGGGATACGATTGGCTATCTGTGGGAGAATAACCATATTCGTTCAAAACCGAGGGGGATCGCCGTGAGAAAGGGCAGATACCAGTGGCCGATTCAGTTACAGGAAGAGGACCACGGTGAATTTACTTCGGATATCGAGCACAACGAGACGATGCTGAAGAACATCTTTCGCAACTGCTCCGACATCGTCTTTCGCAGCATCCGGGCGGATGAAAAAATGCGGTGGACCGTCGTCTTCATCTCCACGCTGGTTGAAGACAAGCTGCTGGAGGAGCATGTATTGGGTCCTCTGCTCGAGGATCGCCCCTGTTCAGATATGGGGCTAAGGCCCGCCATGGAGGTCCTTAAAGATCGGTTCATCTCCGTCGGCACGGTCGCCATTACTTCCGACTTGTCCGCTACTGTGCGTTTTGTGCTGAGCGGCTATGCTATCATTCTTACGACCGGGGACAATCGCGCGATGAGCGTTTCGGTCCCTGGCAAAGCTAAGCGCGGGCTGGAGGAACCTTCCTCCGAACCGGTCGTCCGAGGTCCGCGGGACGGATTTATCGAAAATATCTCGACGAACGTCGGACTCATTCGCGGCAGACTGAAAACGTCCCGTCTCAAATTGGAAACCTTGACGATCGGAGAATTGACCCAAACCGAGGTTATGATCGCTTATATCGAAGGCGTTGCCGATGCCGCCGTCGTGGACGAGGTCCGGAAGAGAGTCGGGGACATCCGCATCGACGGCCTGCTTGAGTCGAACAATATCGAGGAAATGATCGAGGATGTCACCTTCACGCCTTTTCCGCAGATGCAGAGCACGGAGCGGCCGGACGTTGTCGCCGCCGGCTTGCTCGGCGGCAATATTGCGATTCTGGTCGATTCTACGCCTTTCGCGCTTCTCCTCCCCATGACCTTCTGGGCCGGTATGCAGTCCATCGAGGATTATTATATCCGCTGGCCGATCGCGACCTTCGTCCGTTGGATCCGGATGATTTTTCTGGTGATCGCCATCTTCGCACCGGCCCTTTACGTGGCGATCACTACCTTTCATCAGGAGATGATCCCCACCAGCCTGCTGCTGAGCATCGCGGGCTCCAGGGAGCCGGTCCCTTTCCCGGCGCTGATTGAGGCCCTGCTGATGGAAATTATCTTCGAAGCGCTGCGCGAAGCCGGAATCCGACTGCCTAAGCAGATCGGACAGGCCATCAGCATCGTCGGGGCGCTCGTGATCGGCCAATCGGCGGTGGAGGCAGGCATCATCTCGGCCCCGGTCGTCATCATTGTGTCGATCACCGGGATCGCGGCGTTCACGATTCCCCGTTACAGTTTTGCGAACGGCGTCCGCCTCCTTCGCTTTCCGGTCCTGTTTCTGGCGGGGACGCTGGGACTCTACGGCATCGCGCTCGGCTTTCTCGGCATCCTTCTCCATCTTTGCACCCTGCGGTCGTTCGGGGTGCCTTATTTCGCCCCGGTGGCTCCGCTCTCGATACGCAATCTGAAAGACATTGCGCTTCGCGTGCCCGTTTGGAGCAAAACACGGCAGCCTCCGGGCCCGGAAACCGGGAACCGGTGAGCAGATTCATAAGGCAGAGGAAGAAGGGGACCGGCATGATCAAAAGAATTTTGCGCTTCGCCCTTCTGACCGCTCTGCTCCCGACGGCAGGCTGCTGGGACCGTACGGAAGTCAATGATCTGGCGCTCGACATGGGTACCCTGTTTGATTTGACGGAGAAAGGGGATCTCAAGGCGACGATTCAGATTGCGCTTCCCCGGCAAGCAGGAATGATGAATGGGGGCGGCCAGAACAAAAAGTTTTTTGTGCTAAGCGAAACCGGCAAAAACCATATCGAACTTCAGCAACTACTACAGGATCATTTGTCACGGCGTCTGTTCACGTCCCATCGCAGCGTCATTTTTATAAGCGAACGGCTGGCAAGGAAAGGGCTGGAAGATTTTCTTGACGCGTTTACCCACGATCCTCACAATCGATTACGGACGTTTATTATCGTGGTTCAAGATCCCCATCCGGACCGGATCGTGCAGATCCGCTATCCATTTGAAGAGGCTCCGACCGAGGGGGTAAGGGAAGCGGAAATACTGGGGGACCAGTTGGCCACTACCATGCGGGATTTCTTCATATCGGCATCGAGCGAAGGTTTGAGTCCGGTAACCGCGGCGATCCGGTCTGACGCTTCATCCGAAAAAA
Organism: Cohnella zeiphila; assembly: GCF_014212055.1. Taxonomy (GTDB): domain Bacteria; phylum Bacillota; class Bacilli; order Paenibacillales; family Paenibacillaceae; genus Cohnella; species Cohnella zeiphila. The sequence goes on from NZ_JACJVO010000017.1 coordinate 66,878, forward strand.
ATGCGGAGGCGGAAACGTTTCGCCTGTCCGGCTCGGCCGTGTTCAAAGGGCTTAAATTGGCGGGGTTTTTGAATGAAAAGGAAACGAACGGCTTGCTCTGGATATCAGGCAAAATGAAACACAGCCGAATTAGCGCCCCCCTTCCGAAGGGGAAAGGCATCGTCGGAATGATCCTGGTCAGCGCCGAGCGCCATATCGACTCCGAGGTAAGGGGACAAAAGGTTAAATTCAACATCAGGCTGACGGGAAACGGCGATTTGTTCGAAAACAACTCGCCGCTGGATATTACCGGCAAACGGAATCTTCAGCTTGCTCAACACGCGCTGGAAGATGAAGTGGAGCGACAAGTCCGGAATTGCCTGAACAAACTCCAGAAGCAGTATCGGTCCGATGTCGCCGGATTCAGCAGCGTCCTTTACCAGAACCATCCGCATCAATGGAGGCGCATCAAGGAGCAGTGGGACGATCTGTTTCCCGAAGCGGACATAGCGGTTTCGGTCAAGCTGAACCTGCGCCATTCCGGCGTGACAGGACAGCCGCTGCAATTAAAGGAAAAGGAGATCGAAAAATGATGCTGAAAGTGACGGGATACGCGGTGCTGCTCGCCGTCTGGGGGATCATCCGCATCCGCTTGATGATTCGCAGACGAGAGCCGGCGGCGGCCATTGTGTACGGAGGAATCCTGCTGATCTGCCTTGTCGTCGGTACCCTCATCATCGCCAAGGTTAAGGTGCCGAGCTTTAACGCCCCTGTCGATTTCGTTTTCCAAGAGGTCGGCAAGCAGCTGTTAAGAAAGTAATGGCCTTGCATTTCCTTTAAGAGCATCGATGCACAGAAGTGCCGCCGGCAGGACGTTTTGCGTCAGGATGGCCCATAACGGGTAGGAGAACGTTTCGAACTGTTGAAAATCCGTATTTGTCTTGAACGCCCATATGGCTCCGATCAGCGACAGCAAAGCGATCGGCGCGACGATATCCCGGTAACTGCGGATGCCGAACACGTTGCTCAGGCAGAGGGCCAGCATGAACAGGCATAGGGATACCTTGATGAAAATGCCTGCGACCCATATTGCCACGGCGAGGGCCTCCAAACGCTCGAAGGAGCCTTGAATGCCGACAAACTGGATAAGCGACAGAAACGAGTATGTCAGCTTGCCCGTGATCGGCCCGAAGACCATAACAGTCAGCAAATCGACGATGATAATCAGCCCCGCGATACCGAGCAGCGCATACATGGCAGCCTTCCGCGCCTTTTGACGTTGGTGCAGAAAGGGGATCAGCCAGCTGAGCAGAAATACCTGGTTGATGTTGGCCGATATGGGCAATCCCCCCTGCAATACCGGCACAATGCCCTCCGCAAGCACCGGCTTCAGACGCTCAGGGTTCGCGTCATTCAAAGCCAGTATACAGAGAGGAAGCAGGAAAGCGAAGATGAATATCATAAGGAAGGTGTTGCACCTTCCGATCACTTCAATTCCCGCGTACACGGCTAACGCGGCGAGTAGGATGATCGTGCCGACTCCGACAATGGGCGGCGTTCTGGGCAGCAGGAACGTATTGATAAACCTGGAATGCTCATTGATGGCGGCAGAGGCAAGTGAGAACCAAAAATAGAAAAAATACAAACCCAGGGCTTTGCCTAGCCATTTACCCACAATTTTCTCGCTATATTGCAGAATCGTCAGACCCGGGTAACGCTTCGACAGAGCCGTCATGACCCAGATGTTGAGCACGGCGAGCAAGGTGCCCGGCAACACGGCCAGCCAGGCGTTTTGCTTGGCGAACGAAGCCATGATTCCGGGGGCCGGAATGACCAAAACGGGAAAAACGAATGAAAACAGCAACCCGGCAAGCTGGGTTCCGGTAATTCGTTCGTTCATGTTCGTCGTCGCTCCTTGTTGAAGGGGGTTGTAGGAAATGATAATGGATGGATATTTTCTAAAGGGTCTCCAAGTATGTGGAAAATCATACCAAACATGAATCGCCGCCAGAAAAAAGAGATCAACCAGTAAAAACTGGCTGACCTCATAATACGAAGGGGAGCGATAGTTGATAGACTAAATAGACTCCCGGATGCTCTTAGGAAGGCTTTTAACAACCAAATCGTAAGATTGATCAATCATTGCAAAGATATCCGACTCCGGCAAAGAACCCTCGAGAATAATCGTATTCCAGTGCTGCTTATTCATGTGATATCCCGGTCGAATGTCCTCATGCTGTTCTCTCAAGTTTTCCGCAATCACTGGATCGCATTTTAGGTTCAAGTACCCTTTTTCCTCATAAAAAAGTGCGAATATTTTACCTGCAATTTTTATCGCGAACGGATCTTGATCGGGTCCCAAGGGATAATCCTTAATCGCTCCGTTTTTGTTTAGACAGTATTCGATGAAATTTTTCAAAGCGGATCATCTCCCTCGTAAATGAGATCGTATAGTCCACGCCGTTCATCTAAACCGTCGGCCTGCAATCAGTTTCAAGGAATATTTTCTTCAAGTATGGGAACGGCAAGTTGAACGGACAGGCGTGATGTCTTAACGACGCCCTCCTTGGCAAGCTCGCTCATTACGCCGCTGACCGCTTCGCGGCTGGCACCGAGCATATTGGCAATCTCTTGATGGGAAAGAGGCAGATCGATCAGCGCATATCCGTCTTGAATGACGCCGAATTTGGCGCTCAGCGTGGAAAGGAGATGAAGCACGCATTTTCTAAGACCATGAAGCGCAAGCTGTTCCAATTGATCCTCCCGCTCCTTTAACCGGTCGCTGAGTGCTTTAAGAAATTTGAGCGCGAGCTGTGGCCGATTGATCATCAACCGTTCGAACTGAGGCTCGGACATGGTGCAAAGAAGCGTCGATTCCATCGTTTCAATATAAACCCGCCGGGTTCCGAACGAGAATGAATTTAACTCTCCGAATATATTTCCTCTTGTGAGAATGCCAAGCGTGAACTGTTTTCCGCTGTCGTTCAGTTTATAGAGTCTAAGCTTGCCCTCCTTGACGAAATAGAGTCCCTCGCGCGTAGACTCCGGGGTTTGGACCAGTGTATTTTTTGTGATCCGATTGAAATGATGGATGGTATCCAGTTGATCGATCTCTCTCATCTCATCATGCGACATTTCTTCAAAAATGCTGATTTGCGATAAATACCAGAGTTTGTCCATTGAATATCGAGCCTCCAAAATTCGAAAGTTTCCATGTATAAGGCAAGGCGTTAGGGGACAAGTTAGTTTTGTTCCTTGCGCAATCCAACATGAAACAGCGGTTCCGCATTTATCCAAAGCGCCAATCGATTGATGTTCGGCGATTTGCGGGAAAAGTGTTTTTTGATAAATACGGATAATAGAGGCCCCGTCACAACTACGTTTCTGGCATTGGCAACATCCATCTTAGCATGTAAAATTGGATTCGATCAGATCCACTTTTATTTCAGAATCGGCATACCACTTATTTGAAGTGAAGGAGGCTTGATTTATGCCTCGTCGCACGTTGTCTGCTGCAATTGAATCGAAAACCAAGCAAATCTATTCCTTGCTGCGCGAACAGATATTTCAAGGCGTCTATGCAGCCGGTGTCAAGCTCCCATCGACGCGGGATTTAGCCAACGAATTCGGAGTATCGCGGGCACTCATCGTGGACGTGTTCGAACAGCTAATCGCCGAAGGGTACTTGGAGGGCCGTCAAGGCTCCGGCAGCTATGTCGTTGATTTGGGCGGAAGCAAACGACAATTCCCTTCTCGGCTTCAAGAAATCGATTCTTCCGGGGATGGGACTGCTGCGGACCCCCCGGCTCGCTTCCAAGGCATTGATTTTCGTCCAAGTTTTCCGGCTTTGGAGCACATTCCTTTCAAGAAATGGAAAGAAACCGCCATTGCCGCATACGCAAATACTCATTCAGGAGAATTTGGCTATGACGATGATCCTGCCGGCCATTGGCAGCTTCGCACGAATATTTGTCGGCTTTTGCTGCATACCAAGGGGATTCGGTGTCTGCCTTCACAGGTGATCATAACCGCCGGAGCGACTCAAGCGATCGCCGTGCTGTCCCGGCTTTTATTGAAACCGGGGGACGCAGGAGTCATAGAAGATCCTAGCGCCACCTTCATTCAACATATTTTTGCGTCGACAGGTGCTGATATGATACCGGTTCCCGTAGATGAGCATGGCCTGCGCGTCGACGATATGCCGACTCATCGGCACCCCAAATGCGTGTTCGTCACTCCTTCACATCAATTTCCTTTAGGCAGCATTCTTTCCATTGGGCGGCGCATTCAGCTTATCGATTACGCCCGACAATCCGGATGTTATATTATCGAAGACGATTACGACAGCGAATTCCGTTATACGGGAATGCCGGTACATGCCCTACGAGAGCTCGACTCGGAACGTATCGTCTATGTCGGGACTTTCAGTAAAAACTTGTTTCCTGCGTTGCGTATTGGTTATATGGTAGTTCCGCACGAGCTGCTTACTCCGCTTCTTCGTTTAAAGAAGCTGACAGACATGCACTGCCCGATCTTGCCGCAAATCACTTTGGCGAGATTTATCGCCGAACGCCGCCTGGAACACCACATCGCCCGTATGAAGCGCATTTATAGCAAAAGACGAAAATGTCTCATCGCCGGTTTGTCCGACATTTTCGGCAGCAGAGCGGAAATCTCCGGGGATGCCGCAGGCCTGCATCTGGTTGCGGAAATGGCCGGAAGCATATTCGACTCCCAAGTAGTCGCTCAACTTGAGGAGCTTCATATTAAAGTATATCCGGCAGAAAAATACACCATCGCTAAAGGAAGGTACGAAGATCGACTTATTATGGGATTTGGCAATGTGGATGAAATCAACATTTTAAAGGGAATCAAGGCGATTGCGAGTGTCTTAACGAGATAGCGAGGCTCGATGTGACGCCAATGGAGCGTTCAAATAAAAAAATCCCCTTGAAGGGGATTTTTCGCATCCGGCGCGTTACCAGGCCGCGGCAAGCTTGACGGCCTGTTCCATTGCGGCCCGGACGATCTCTTTCGCGCGCTCCGGTTGAAAATCATGGCCTTCCACGTACAGCGCTTGTACGTCGCGAATTCCGACGATGTTGAGCACCTGGCGCAGATAAGGATGGCTGTGATCCATGGCCGCTGTCGGCCCGGTGGAGTAAATCCCGCCGCTCGACTGGATGTGCAGCGCTTTTTTGTCGTGCAGCAGGCCAACCGGCCTGCCTTCCTTGTAATGGAACGTCTTGCCGACGACGACGAAGGCGTCGATGAACGCCTTGAGCCGAGGGGGAATGCTCCAATTCCACATGGGGGAGACGAACACGTATTTATCGGCGCGCATCGCCATTTCGGTAATGTCGTTAAGGGCATCGACTTTCTGCCGTTCCACAGTACTCAGCTCGGAGATGATCAGTCGTTCTTTTCTCAATTTCTCCCATGCCCGCACGACATCGCCGTCGACCGTCTGGAACGCTTCCCGGTAGACATCGAATACGCGTATGTCGTCGTCCGGATGAGCTTCCCGATAGGCTTGAAGAAACGCCCGGCCGACCTGGAGGCCGACCGAACGGTCGGGCGACTTGGGGGTAGCGGTAATATACAATAATTGCGTCATGCTGCTACCTCCTAGGTTTATAGCCTATTTATTTGACCCATTTCACAACATCATCAAACGGAAGGCGGATTCTCGGTCCCGGCTCTTTTTTGCGATAACCGAAGGCAATCATGACCGAGATGGTAAAGTGTCCGTCCTCCAGCAGCCCTTCCTCGTCCAACAGCTGATTCATTTTCTCCATATCAAAGCCTTCGATCGGACAGGAGTCAATGCCGATTAACGCCGCAGCCGTCATCATGTTAGCAAGCGGTATATACGTCTGCTTGATGGCCCAATCGGTAAGAAAGCGTTCATGCTCCAGGAGCTTGAAGTCATTTCTCTGGAACTCTTCGAAGATTTCAAGATGTCTTGTCAGGCGTTCCTTCGGAACGGCTTTGGACTGCTGCTCCTTCTGGTAGGCGGAGTCGTATCTCATATCCAGCGGGGTCCGGACCAGAATAACGACGAAGTGACTGGCCTCCGGCAGTTTGCTGGCCGCTCCGTACGAAATTTTTTTTATTTTGTTCCGCAGCTGTTCGTTTTGAACAACGACAAATTTCCACGGTTCTGCGCTAAACGAGCTGGGCGAGAGCCGGCCCGTTTCCAAAATAAATTCAAAGTCGTCGTCGGAGATGGTTTTGCTAGGATCGAATTCTTTGGTTGCATGCCGAAAATGATGAGCTGCTAAAATTTCTTCCTTGGTTATGGTCACGATATATTCTCTCCTTCATCATTTACCTCGCTTATTTTGCTCACATATCAAACGAATGATGCAAAAATCGTTACAGCTTACTTAGCTCTCGCAAAATTTCCTCCGGGCTTTGACGCTGCATAAAATTCGGATTGACATAAGCAGAGCGAATAGTCGCGTTCTCATCGATCATGAATGTCGCCGGAACCGGCAAAATCCATTTGGAGGTATTGTTGTACTCCGCAAGATCGAGTCCGACGCCTTCCATGAGTTCCCTTACTCCCTGCGGAACATCGAAAAGCAGATTGTACTTGGCCGTTACCAAGCCGTTCGGATCGCTAAGGACTTGAAATTTCAGTCCTTCCTTTTCCTGAAGGGATAACGAATGATCCGGCTTTTGCGGGCTAATCGTGATAAGCTGCGCTCCCATCGCCTGGATTTCCGGCAATGTCTGCTGGTAAGCCTTTAATTGCATATTGCAAAAAGGACACCAGCCGCCGCGATAGAAGACCAGCACAACCGGTCCTTTCGCGAGCTCTTCAAATAAAATGACATCCCGTCCCAGCGCGTTTGTTAATTGAAAGTCCACCGCCTTCTCGCCCGGTTGCTTCCCGGAAGCGATCCCCGACTTCTGAAGCTCCTCGATCATTTGACCGATCCTGATCTGCGCTTCAATCGGAGTATTGGCCTTAAACTGCCGCGTGGCCGCTTCCAGTTGTTCGGTTAAATTTTGGTTGCTCATCGTTTCGAAACCTCCAATATCAAGTGATAGCTTGAGTATAATTTTAAAAAGATCGGAGTTCTGTGAAGTAAATTACAGTTCATCAACCTTCGTATAAAGAATAAATTTCTCCTCAGAGGCCAAGGAATTCAATCCTAGAAAAACCAGACTTGGTCTTTTTCTCGCCATGCCGCGGGGCCCAACTTACAAGCATTTGCTGATCATTCGCATAACGTATCATCGTGGAAGGAGTGTTCGGATTTGACGAAAATCACCATTGCTGCAGTCGGGGATTTGTTAATAAAAAAGAAAATGATCGCCTCGGCTGCAAAGGAAGGCGGATTCGCCCCCATTTTTGCCAAGGTGAAACCCCTTCTGCGGAAATCCGATTTGACGATAGGCAACCTGGAGACGACGTTCTCCGGCAATCATTTTCGCGAAAAGCCCGGAAAACTGTTGTTCAACTCCCCGGATCACTTCGCGGCAACGCTCCGGAACTTGGGCTTCGATGTATTAGGCACAGCCAATAACCATTGCATGGACGGGAAACAATCCGGTTTGAGACGGACATTAAACGTCCTCGACCGACACGGTCTCCGACACACGGGCACGTATCGTTCCGCCCGGGAAGCCCGCCGAAAACTGATTGTTAACGTAAAGGGAATACAGATCGGAATATTGGCTTATACGAAAGGAACGAACGGGATCCCGGTACCGGATCCGTGGTCGGTCAACAGGATAAACCGAAAAAAAATAATAGCGGATGTACGCAGTTTGAAGAGTCAAGCCGATTTTCTCATTGTTTGCCTGCATTTCGGGAAAGAATTTCGAACTCATCCCGACCGCAACCAAATCCGGCTTATGCACCTGCTGTTTAAAAATGGTGTGAACGTAGTGCTGGGAGCGCATCCCCATGTGCTGCATCCAATAAGAATGTTTAAGATGAAGGACATCGACGGACTCACTAGAAATCGGGTAGCGGCGTCTTCTCTGGGGAATTTCGTATCCACCGAACATCCCCGGCATCATGCCAGATTGCGAGGTACCATCTTGATTCTAACCTTAACGAAAAATGCAAAAGGGGATACGGATGTATTGAAACTATCTTGTGTGCCAACCCGCATCTTGCAAAATATAGGGGAGAAAAATGTTTATCGGGTTGTGCCGGACGGATAGAACGGGAACGGGAGCGAGCGACAACGCAGCGCGGCCGCAGGGTGAAAGCCGGGCGGCTTTCTTCATTGGTCGAGAAGAGCGTTGTTTCGGTAACGAAAAAAGTTGCAAGAGGAATCGAAATCATATAAAATCTAATCGTAAAAATTACATTTAGAGGAGAACCGATATGTATTACGGCGTACGTATCCGAATGGATAGCAAACAAATGTGGCTGGACGGCATGAAAGACTGGGACGGAGAGCTTCCGGAGCGTATGACGAACGACGAGCAGGAAGAGGCATTCTGGCGAGAGATGATGGAGAAAAAAAGAGGCGCGACGGACGACAGCATGGAAGCTCTTCGATTGGCGCTGCTTCGTTATTTGGAGCCGACGGATCATGTGCTGGAGATCGGTCCGGGATGGGGCAATTATTCGTTCGCCGCAGCCGAGAAGGCGGCTTCGCTGACCTGTCTGGACAGCTCTCGAAGCGTGCTGGACTTCCTTCGGGAGGAGTCAAGCCGGAGAAATTTGCGGGTAACGCGGTTCGTTCATGCCAAGTGGGAGGAATTCCGCCCCGAAGAGCCGTTCGACGTCGTGTTCGGCATCAACTGCTACTACCGTATGCGGAAGATCGATCAGGCGCTGATCCGTATGAACAACGCTGCCAAGCGACTGGCCATAGTAGGCCTAACAAGCGGACCGGAAAAGCCGCATTTGTGGGAGATTCATCGACAGTTGGGGTGCCGCATTAAGTTCAAGCGCAAAGATTATATTTACTTGATGAATCTGCTTTACGAATTGGGCATTGATGCCAATTGCCAAATCGTCGAGTTGGAACGGGTTTACCGTTACGAAACCGAAGAGCAACTGATTCGGGACAATTTGCGGCCGATCATGGACGAAAATTACGATCGTAAAGCTGCAGTAGACATCCTTCTTCGTTACGTGACAAGACACAAGGGGGAATATATTTACCCGCATCGATTTAAGGCGGCGCTGTTGTACTGGAAGCCGGAGCCGATCGATGAATGGCGGAGCAGCGGTTTGTCTCCGCTGGACTAAATTTTTTCGAAATTTATAATCGTAAAAATTACAATTAAAAAGGTCCCGTATGCCGAAACGACAGAACCTCGCACCTGCCGATGAGCAAGTTGCGAGGTTCTGACAGAAGGAGGAGGATTAACTGGCGACGCAGCGGGCGAATTGTTCTCGGAACCATTGTTCGTCCAGGTTGCGGCCGATGACGACGAATTCGCTGACCGGCACTTCGCCCGGCTTCCACGCTCGATCCGGGTAAGAGGCGAACAGCATGTGAATGCCCTGGAACACGATGCGCTGCTTGGCGCCTTTAATATTCAGAACGCCTTTGTAGCGGAACGTGTCCGCGCCGTGCTCGGCGAGCCACTCGTTGATGAAGAGCTCCACTTGGTTCAGATCGAGCGGCCGGGTCTCGCGGAAGAAGACGGATGTCACTTCGTCGTCATGCTCATGGTCTTCTTCTTCGAGGAAGCCGGGATCGATCTCCAGCTTCTGTTCCAGATCGAATGCGTTGATCCCTAAGACGTGTTGAAGATCGATCTGGGATTGACGGGTACGGTGAAGCTTGGCGGCGGAATTCATGGAGCGCAGACGCTGCTCGAGCTTCTGCAGTTCCTCTTCGGAGACGAGATCCGTCTTATTGAGCAGCAGAACGTCGGCAAAGGCAACCTGCTCTTGCGCTTCGTGTCCCTCGTCCAAATGCTGATCCGCATGCTTGGCGTCGACGACGGTCACGATCGCGTCCAGCTTGAACCGGTCGGCGATTTCCGGGTCCACGAAGAACGTTTGCGCGACGGGGGCGGGATCGGCCAATCCGGTCGTCTCGATGACCACGCGGTCGAAGTCGGCCTTGCGTTTGCCTTTGCCGAATTTGGCCTCCGCCAAATCGCCAAGAATGCGAATGAGGTCGCCGCGCACGGTGCAGCAGATGCAGCCGTTGTTCATCTCGAAGATCTCTTCGTCCGCGCCAACGACCAACTGGTTGTCTATGCCGACTTCGCCGAACTCATTGACGATGACCGCAATCTTCTGGCCGTGATCGGCGGTCAGTATGTAATTCAGCAGCGTAGTCTTCCCCGCGCCGAGAAAACCGGTCAGCACGCTGACGGGAATGCGGGGATCTTGAATGGCTTCGGGCATGAAAGTTCATCCTCTCTTTTAATTGTAAAATTTACGATTAAAGTATAGAACGCCGATTTCGATTTGTCAAACAAAGACTCGGGAGTAGAAAGGGGTATTGGGATGACGACATGGAATTTGCAGGAAACCCGCTGTCATTTGCTCATCTGCAATGGCGACAGCTGCAAGAAACTGGGGGCGGAAGAAGTGACGACCGCCATCCGCGAGGAGATCGCGGAGCTTGCCTTGGACCGACAAATGCACACCACCCGAACTCGCTGCAACGGGCGCTGCAAGGATGCATGCGTCGTGATCGCCTATCCGGAAGGCGTCTGGTATCAGAACATAACGCCGGAAGACGGTAAGTCACTAGTGCGCAAGCATGCGGCCGGAGAACGGCTGGAGGAGAAAGTCGTCTACTCATTCGACGGGCAGCTGACGCCGACGGGACGTTCCGTGAAGGGAATCGATAAAAAATAGAAAGGGGCTGTCCGCCCATGAAGAAGACTCCCATTATCATCCTGGCAGGCTTTCTGGGAGCCGGCAAGACGACGCTTCTCGCCAAATTGCTTGAAGATGCCCTGGACAGCGGGCAATCTCCCGCGCTCATTATGAACGAAATCGGGGATATCAATCTGGATGGATTGGCAGTGGACGAGAACGTTCCTCAACGCGAAATGTTGAACGGGTGCATCTGTTGTACATTCCGTGCCGATCTGGGAACGGAAATCCGTCGACTTGCCGATGAGGTGTCGCCCGATGTTATTTTTATTGAGGCGACAGGCGTCGCGAATCCCATGGAACTGCTCGATGCGGCAACGGAAGCGGCCTTGCTGCTTCCCATCGAGATTCGGGCGGTGGCGACTGTGGTGGATATCGCCCATTGGCTGAAATGGCGGCAAGCCGGAGGCAAAACGTATCGTCTCATGGCTGATCAAATCCGCTGCGGAACCGTCATCGTTTTGAATAAGGCCGATTTGGTCACAACCGCCGAACTTGAGGAAGGAATGGCGGCTGTTCGGGAACTGAATGCGCACGCGCTCCTGTACCCGGCGGTCCGATGCGAAGTTGACCGAAGTGCCAGGAAAGAACTTATCCTCGGGGGTCATGCAGTGCCGGCGGCCGTCTCCCTGCCGGCGGAACAAAGCCGCGCGACGGACCGCAGCCAAGATCGTACGCGCGAGCACCGCCATTCTTACGATCACGTGACGGTATATACCCACTATTTCGAGGGCGAGATTGAACCGGAGTGGTTGAAGCAGACGATAAGCCGGCTGCCGGATCGCGTCTATCGGGCCAAGGGCGTCTTTACGTCGGCAGAGAGCGGGGAACGGATGATGTTTCACTATGCCTACCGACAGCTGGACGTGTTCCGGATCAATCCGCAGGGGAGCGTCCGGAATGCGGCGGTTTTTATAGGCGAGCAGTTCTCCGGGCAGGAGCTGGCCTCGCTGCTGGAGCGTCGTCGTTGAATGGTATGAGCGGAGTCTCAAAGTAAACTCATGGAGGATGCCGTTTGGCGATGAATGCCGGCTGGCATGTTTAGAGAGCCTTGTCGACAGTTCGGGCAGACTGATATGACGATCATGGCCAGGTGATGCAAAAGCGGCAGGAGAAGTTCTTGACGAATTTGGCAATGATGCCTACACTGTAAAAGTGTAAATATTACGATTTGAATGATCTGAAGCTGTAAAAATTACATATTGGAAAGGGTGAGGAAAGTGGCCGACAACAAAATGGAATCTATGTTGAATCGTATGTCAGAAGCCGGCCTGCGGATAACCGAGCAGAGGAAGAAGATGGCGAAGTTGTTCGCGGAGTCGCCCGGTTTTGTGTCGGCCGGGGAAATATTCCTATATCTGCGATCCTTTTATTCCGGTCTAAGCTACGATACCGTCTACCGCAATTTACGCTTGCTTTTGAAATTGGAGCTTGTGGAACTCGTGCATTTCGAGGATGGCAACAAGTTCAGAATCAATCGCGACGAGAAGCCGAGTCACCATCATCATTTTATTTGTTTGGCATGCGATTACGTGATGCCGATAGAATATTGCCCTATGGCTTCGCTTCCGGCCTTGCCGGACTCGGTTACGGTGATTAAGCACCGTTTCGACGTCTACGGCTATTGCGGGAACTGCGGAAAAAACCGCAAGCCTGAAGTTACTTATAGCGCCTAAGGTTTCGAATCAAGGCGTTATGACTCGAGACGATCAAATCGCGCAAGAAAAAAAGACAACCTTTCTGGAGGGTAAGCGTTTGAGACAGGAAAAAATTCCGGTTACCGTTCTAAGCGGTTATCTCGGTGCGGGAAAAACGACAGTGCTCAACCATGTGCTGAACAACCGCAACGGTTTAAAGGTGGCGGTGATTGTAAACGATCTGAGCGAGCTGAATATCGACGCGGAGTTGGTTCGGGACGGCGGGAAGTTGTCGCGTACCGACGAGACGCTGGTGGAGATGTCCAACGGCTGCATCTGCTGCACGCTGCGCGAGGATCTGCTTCGCGAGGTGGAGCGGCTTGCGCGGGAGGATCGCTTCGACTACATTCTCATCGAATCGACCGGAATCGGAGAGCCCGTTCCCGTCGCCCAGACGTTCAGCTATATCGACGAGGAGCTCGGCATCGACCTGACGAAGTTCTGTCGGCTGGATACGATGGTCACCGTCGTGGACGCCTACCGCTTCTGGCACGACTATTCGTCGGGCGAAACGCTGCTGGACCGCAACCAGGCGACCGGGGAAAACGACACCCGCGAGGTCGTCGATCTGCTGATCGACCAAATCGAGTTTTGCGACGTCCTGCTGCTGAATAAATGCGACATGGTGGAGGAGGAGAGCTTGCATGAGCTGGAGGGCGTGCTTCGCGCGCTTCAGCCCGGAGCCCGGCTTCTGCGGACGGTGAACGGAGCGATCGATCCATCCGCCATTCTGAATACCGGACTGTTCGATTTCGAGCAGGCGAGCTTGTCCGCAGGCTGGATTCGGGAGCTGGAGAAGCCGCAGCATACGCCGGAGACAGAGGAGTACGGCATCGCGTCGTTTGTCTACGAGCGGGTTCGACCGTTCCATCCGGGCCGGTTGATGGACTGGATGCGGGATTGGCCGGCCGAGGTGGTGAGGTCCAAAGGTACGATCTGGCTGGCGACGAGGAACGATTATGCGCAAAGCTTCAGCCAGGCGGGCCCCTCCATTCAGTTGGGACCGGAAGGCTGCTGGGTCGCCGCTTTGCCGAAGGCCGAGCGGCTGGAGATCCTTCGCGACGAGCCGGAACTGAGGAGGAGCTGGCATCCGGAATACGGGGACCGGATCAATCGGTTCGTGCTGATCGGCATCGGCATGAACCGCGCCGAGCTGGAAGCCGGCCTGGACGCCTGCCTGTTGTCCGACGCGGAGCTGCCGTACGACTGGCGGCGCTTCGAAGACCCGTTCCCGAACGTTGCCGGGGAGCTGCCGAAGGCGGCGACCCCCTGAGCGTGCGTCGTAATCCCGCTCATGAGCCTCGGGGCGTCTCATGCGGACAGTCCGAGTTCGCACATTCGCACGATCCGCCGTAATTTCTTGCGCCTCAAATCGCTCGTTGACACGCTCCGCAAGCTGGCCTATAATAGCGACAATGGTTTAATAGTAATTTTTACGATTAAAATTCAAGGAGTGTACTCATGAAATCATCCGTTAGTAAACGCCGTTTCACCCGACTCGCATTGCTGCTATCCGCCGTTCTCGTCATCGGTCTGCTCAGCGCTTGCGGAAGCTCCGACGATTCGAATCAGGCTTCGAATTCTCCGAGCGCCTCCGGTTCCTCCGGCGCTAAGATCGATATCGTTGCCGCCGAGAATTTCTATGGGGAAGTGGCCGAGGCCGTCGGCGGCAACTACGTGCAAGTGACGTCCTTGCTCACGAGCCCGGATATGGATCCGCACGATTACGAGCCGACGCCGGACGCGTCCAAGGCGATCGACGGCGCCAAGGTGGTCATCTTCAACGGAATCGGCTACGATGTTTGGGCCCAGAAGCTGATCGACGCTTCCGGCGACGCCAAGGACAAAACGGTGATTCGGGTCGCCAGCGATGTCATGGGGCACCAGGACGGAGACAACGAGCACGTCTGGTACAATCCCGAAACGATGCCGAAATACGCCGACTATCTCGCCGATCAGCTCGGCAAGCTGGACCCGGATCACAAAGACGACTACGCCAAGCAAGCCGATGCCTACAAGGCGACGCTCGCTCCGTTCACGGACGCGGTCGCTTCGCTCAAGCAAGCGTCTCCGCTGCCAATCGCCGTATCCGAGCCGGTGTTCGACTACATGGCCGAGGCGCTGAACCTGCAGGTGACCGACGAGAAATTCGAGATGGCCGCCGAGGAAGAGACGGACCCCGCGCCGGCCGACGTGGCGAAGCTGCAGGACGATATCAAGAACAAGAGCATCAAATTTTTCGTCAACAACAGCCAGGCCACCAGCCAGACCGTTCAGAACCTCGTCGATCTCGCCAAGCAAAGCGGCGTTCCCGTCGTCGAAGTGACAGAGACGTTGCCCTCCGGCAAAAACTATTTGCAGTGGATGACGGACCAACTGAAACAGATTCAAGATGCGATGAAATAAATAAAAATCATGTTCAACGATCACGGCATCCGAAAAACTTTGTCCGTCGCGGGCGAAGTTTTTCCGGGTTTCGCGGAAAGGGGGAAGCACGATGAGCGTTACCGCGCCAGCGGCCGCTTTGAATCGCACAACCGAGGGCGGCCCCGGTTCCTTGCCCGCTGCGCTGGAAGTGCAAGCGGTGTCCGTCCATCTCGGCGGCAAAACGGTGTTAAGCGACATCTCCTTTGAGGTGAAGCCGGGCGAATTTCTCGGCATCCTGGGACCGAACGGGGCCGGCAAAACGACGCTGTTCCGCGTGCTCCTGCAATTGATCAAGCCGCAGCAGGGTCAAGTCCGGATGAATGGGGGCCGAACGCTCGGCAAGGCGGTCATCGGCTACGTGCCGCAATCTCGCCAGATCGACCCGGAGCTGCCGATGCGCGCGCGGGACTTCGTCTGTCTCGGCCTGCCGCACCCGCTGCGCCCCTGGCTGAACCGCGCCGACAAGGAAGCGGTTCGCCGCGCGCTGGAGCTGACCGATGCGTCCCATCTGGCCGACCAGTCGATCGGGCGTTTGTCGGGAGGGGAGCGTCAGCGCATTTTCCTGGCGCAGGCCCTCGTTCGCGATCCGAAAATTCTGCTGCTCGACGAGCCCACCTCCAATCTCGATCCGGGCGCGCAGGAGGCGATGGCCGAGGTCGTCCACTCCATCTGCCGCACGCGCGGCATCAGCGTGCTGCTCATCAGCCACGACGTCAACCTGATCAACCGCTATGCGGATCGGATTCTCTATTTGACGCCGGGCCAATACGCCATCGGCACCGTGGAGGAAATTATGCAGGCCAGCGTTTTGCGCAAGCTATACGGAAGCGCGGTCGATGTCATCAGACTGGACGGCAAGCTGTTCGTGACGACGTCCAGCCAACCGGACTCGAAAGTTTGCTTTCATTAATGATGAGGCCTGAACACAAAACGCCAGTTTGGGAGTGAGGACTTGCTACAGTACGATTTTATGCAGCATGCGTTCGAAGCCGGCACGATCGTGGCGGTCATGTGCGGCGTCATCGGCGTGTTCGTCATTGCCCGCCATCTGTCTTTTATCGCCCACACGTTCTCGCATATCGGATTTTCCGGCGCTTCCTTCGCGGTGCTGGTCGGCTGGAATCCCATCGGCGGGCTGCTGCTGTTCTCCACGTTAAGCGCCTTTGCGATCGGCGGCTTCGGCGTCAAGATTTTCCGCCGGGAAGTGACGATCAGCGTCGTGCTCAGCTTTTTTCTGGGCTTGGGGCTGCTCTTTATTTCATTGTCCGCGAAGAAAGCGACGGCGATGTATGCGCTGCTGTTCGGCAGCGTGGTCGGCATCAGCTTGCAGAACGTGCTGGACATCGTCTATTTATCCGCGGGCGTGATCGCGGTGCTGCTGTTCTTCTACAAGCCGCTCAAATTCGATTCGTTCGATCCCGCGGGAGCCCAGGCCGCTCGGCTGCCGGTCCGTCTCCTCTCCATCGGGTTCCTCGTGCTGCTGGCCATCGCCGTCTCCGAAGCGATCCTGATCGTCGGCGCGCTGCTCGTCTTCACGCTGATGACCGCGCCGGCCGCGGCAGCCCGCCATCTGACGCATTCCGTCGGCCGGATGGTGCTGATCTCCGTCCTGTTCGGCGTTCTGGGCGTGTGGGGAGGGCTTGCGCTCAGCTATTATACGAACGCGCCCGTCAGTTTCTTCATTACTTCCCTGGAGGCGGTGTTTTATTTCGGCGCTCTGGGGTGGGACTGGCTCCGCGATCGCCGCAAGCCGCAGGAGGAGCGGACGACGGAGGGAAGCGCGGCTTGATGCGCGCCTCGCTTCCGTTCCCGCGCGCAGGCTGCGGCAGAGCTTCCCGAAGGCCCGCTGCGCGGTTTCAAGAAGGCGCGATCGCTCTTGGTGTGTCGGCGGTTCCGCTTCCCGGCCACTGCGGCTTCAAGGTGTTTTCCGTTGGCCGAGAAATATTCCATTTGTCGGATTCTTTATTGCCGCAACCGTTCCCGGAATTCCGACGGCGTGCAGGCATACTGCGCGCGGAACGCGCGGCTGAAGTAGACCGGCTCCATGCCGATGCGGGCGGCGATCTGCGCGAGGCTCATGCCGCTGTCCAGCAGCGCGGCCGCCGTCTGCAGCCGGATGCGCTTCCAGTACTGCAGCGGCGTCGTGCGGTACGTCTGCCGGAACAGCCGCGTCAACTGCTTGGGCGAGTAGCCGAACCGTTCGGCGACGTCGGCCACCGCCAGGCTCCGCTCCATATGGTCCTGCATGAACGTCGCGGCCCGTTGGACGACCGTATACGGCCCGGACACCTTCCGTCCGGGGGCGCTCTTTCCGTCGACGACTACTTGCTTGCGCGTCTCCACGAGGAACGCGTACAGCAGCTCCGCCGTCGCCCAGCTGTCCACGGGCGCCTTCATTCGCGCCCAGATGCCGGCGATCAGCCGCAGCAGCCGGTCGGTCTGCCGTAGCGGCCGCAGCGAGGGCTCCCGCCCGAAGCCCCATGACGTGTCGGCGGCCGCAGTGCCGGATGCAGCGGCTGTCGTCGTGAAGGTCACGTACGCGACATGCCAGGGGTGTTCCCCGTACGGCGTATACTCATGGCCGAAACCGGCGGGAATGAACAGCAGCGTCCCGGCCTCGATCAAGTCCCACTCCTCTCCGCCGCCGATCGGCCGGAATCGGCCTTTGCCGGATATGGTGACGATCAGATGGTGGGCGGAGAATCCTTCCACTCTCGCAATCGGCTGCTGATATTCGGTTCCCGCCGTGTAGACGACGTAGGGAATTTCCCACAGTTCTCCGGTATGCGGATTCGTGCGCAGCGGCAGCAGCTCCATGCGGCTCTCTCCTTGTTGCTTAGGAATCATGTCCGTTTTGTACTATTGCATGTCCGTTCCGTCCCTACTTCGCCAGTATAGCACAACGTATAATGAAGGGGCGTAAACGCCAACAAAAGTACAATCATTCGGATACGATTCGAGAGGAGTGCCCATAATCGATGATCAACGTGCCTAAGGTGTGGCAGGACCCGTCCGTGCTGCAGCTTCACCGCGAAGAGCCGCGGGCGTACTATATTCCTTACAGCGATGCCGGGTCTTCCAAGGCCGGCAAGCGCGGCAGGTCGCCCTATTACCGGACGCTGAACGGCAGCTGGAAATTCCGTTACCACGAGAGCGCGCGGCAAGTAGAGGAACGATTCTATGAAGACGGAGCGGACGTATCCGGCTGGGACTCGCTGCTGGTTCCGTCCTGCTGGCAGACGAACGGCTACGACCAGCTGCACTACACGAACGTGAACTACCCGATTCCGTGCGATCCGCCCTTCGTGCCGGACGAGAATCCGGCCGGACTGTACGTGCGGGAGTTCAACCTTCCGGACGCATGGGACGGGAAGAAAAAATACGTCGTCTTCGAGGGAGTCAATTCGTGCTTCTACCTGTGGGTGAACGGCACGTTCATCGGCTACAGCCAGGGCAGCCGCGTGCCGGCGGAATTCGACCTGACGAAGGCGCTGCGTCCCGGTACGAACCGGATCGCGGTGATGGTGCTCAAATGGTGCGACGGGACGTACATCGAAGACCAGGACCTGTGGCGGTATTCCGGCATTTTCCGCGACGTTTACCTGCTGGCGCGGGACGAAGTTCATGTGCGGGACGTGTTCCTGCGCCAGGAGCTGTCGCCGGACTTCGGCCAGGCCGTGCTGCGGGCCGAACTGGACGCTGCCGGCGGATCGCTGCCGGTAGCCGTAGAGCTGCGCGACGCCGAGGGCCGCACGGTCGCTTCCGGCAGCGCCGAGACGAACGGTCAAGCGGCGATTGAGCTGAAGATCGACGCGCCGACGCTGTGGAACGCGGAGCAGCCGTATTTGTATCGGCTGTACGTGAAGTCCGGAACGGAAGTGCTCTCGTTCCCGGTCGGTTTCCGCCGGATCGAAGTCGCCGCGGGGGGCGTGTTTACGGTCAACGGCGTCGCCGTCAAGCTGAAGGGCGTCAACCGGCACGATTCTCATCCGGAGCTCGGACAGACGATTCCGCTGAACCATATGATTCAGGATCTCAACCTGATGAAGCGGCACAACGTCAACACGATCCGCACGTCCCATTACCCGAACGATCCGCGGTTCCTGGACCTGTGCGACGAGTATGGCTTCTATGTCGTCGACGAAGCGGATCTCGAATGCCACGGCATCGGCGCCGCCGAACATTGGAAGGAAGGCTCCTTCCATACGCTCACGAACCATCCGGATTGGCGCGAAGCGTTCCTCGACCGGGCGAAGCGCCTGGTGGAGCGGGACAAGAACCATCCTTCCGTCATCATCTGGTCGATGGGCAACGAGTCGGGCTACGGCGACAATCATATCGCGATGCAGCGCTGGACGCGCGAGCGCGACCGTTCGCGGCTCGTCCATTACGAAGGGGCGGCGGAAGGCTACAAAGGCAGCACGGACGTCGACAGCCTCGATCTGGAAAGCCGGATGTACGCTTCCGTCCAGTATATGGAGGAATATGGCCGGGACGGGAACAAGACGAAGCCGCTTTTCCAGTGTGAATACAGCCATGCGATGGGCAACGGTCCGGGGGATCTGCAGGACTATTGGGATGTCATCTACAAATACCCGAATCTGATGGGCGGCTGCGTCTGGGAATGGTGCGACCACGGCGTGCTGACTCAGGCGGCAGACGGCACCCCCTTCTTCGCTTATGGCGGCGATTTCGGCGACCGGCCGAACGACGGCAACTTCTGCATCGACGGCCTGGTGTCGCCGGACCGCAAGCCGCATACCGGCCTGCTGGAGCTGAAGCAGGTGATCGCGCCGGTGAAGATCGAGGCGGAGAACGCGGACGAGGGGCTGTTCCGCGTGCATAATCTGTATGATTTTGCCGGGTTGTCGGGACTCTATTTGACCTGGAAAATCGAGTCGAACGGCTCCCTCGCGCAGCAGGGCCAGGTGTGGGAGCTGGAAGCCGCGCCTCACGGCAACCAGACGATCCGGCTGCCGATCGCCGGCGCCTCCTCCGCCGAACGCGTGTTGACGTTCTCCGTTCGGGCGAAGAACGAGACATCGTGGGCGGAGGCCGGCTACGAGCTGGCGTTCGCGCAGTTCGTGCTGGCGGCGGACGCCGCGACTGCCGGAGCCGCTCCCACGCCTTTGGCGGCTGCGGCTCCGTCCGTGCAGGCTTCGCTGCAGGGCGATCTGCTCACCGTGACGGGCTTCGACTTCCGGCACGTGTTCGACCTGGGACAAGGCGCGTTCGTCAGCCTCACCAAGCATGAGGTGGAGATGCTGGCCGCCCCGGCGAAATTTGCCGTCTGGCGGGCGCCGACGGACAACGACCGGAACATTAAGCTGAAGTGGACGGACGAAGGTTATGACCGCGCGAAGATGAAGGTGTACGATGTCCGGTGGTCGCAGACGGGCGACTCCGTCGTCGAGATCGATGTCGTTTTCTCGCTGGGAGGCTATATCCGCTATCCGATTCTGAAGGGCGAAGCGAAGTGGCGCGTGGACGGCACGGGCCAAGTGACGCTGAACGTGCAGGTCCGCGTGCGTGAGGAGCTCGTCTTCCTGCCGCGTTTCGGCCTGCAGTTGACGATGCCGGCGGGCACCGAGGAGATCGAATACCGCGGCTTCGGACCGCACGAGAGCTACATCGACAAGCGCCGCAGCGTTAGGAAGGGCACGTACCTGACGACCGTCGACGGCATGTTCGAAGATTACGTCCGTCCGCAGGAGAACGGCTCCCGCTTCGGTACCGAGTGGGCCATCGCGACGAACGCGCAGGGCATGGGACTGGCTTTCTCCGGCCCCGCTCCGTTCTCCTTCAACGCGTCGCACTTTTCACCGGAGGAGCTGACGGCCAGCGCCCACTCGTACGAGCTGAAGAAGAGCAAGCTGACGTACGTGCATCTCGATTACAAGATGAGCGGCGTCGGTTCCAACTCCTGCGGCCCGGAATTGCTGGAGCCTTACCGGCTGGACGAGAAGGAGATCGCCTTCGAGTTAGCGATCAAGCCGGTGTTCAAGGAAGACGAGTAAGGCAATACGGATAGGATCAAGGGGGTTGTCCTAAAAGGGATAGCCCCTTCTTTAGTTAGTACCCCTTAACCCCGGACCAACGTGACCTTAAACACGCTTCCTAATTCGGAGCTCGTCTCCAGTTCAACGGTCCCCTGGAAAATTGCAAGCAAATGGCGGACAATCGACAGGCCAAGCCCGGCCCCGCCATGCCTGCGCGCCCGTGAAGAGTCGATTCGATAAAACCGCTCAAAAACCAGTTCCCTTGATGGAAGGGGTATTCCCTTCCCCGTGTCCGAAACCAGAACCGCAATCCGTTCATCTTCATGCAAAACCTGCAGCGTAACGTTCCCATTTGGCCGATTATACCGGATGGCATTGTCCAGCAGGTTTCGAAAGGCCAGGAATAAGAAGCTTTCGTCCCCCTTAACCAAAGCAGAGAAAGGCTCCACCGGTTGAAGCGTCACCCCGTATTTGACTGCCATTGGTTCCATAAATGAGACCGCATCCGTGAGAATGTCGGCAAGCTCCACAACATCGTGCTCACGATGCGCGCGATCGTACGTGCCGTCAGCCAGCAGCAGCAAATCCTCCGTTAACGATTCCAGCCGGGACAGCGTCCGCTCCGTTGTCGCCCTGTAATCTCTCCATTCGCTTGGATCAATGCCATCGCTGTCTCCGGCCACTTCAAGATTCGTGCGCAGAATGGAAAGCGGTGTTCTTAATTCATGCGCGGCCGCGGAAACAAAACGGGCCTGCTGATTAAAAGAGTGCTCCAGCCCATCCAGCATTGTATTAAAAGTGATCCCGAGCTTCTTCAATTCATCGTGAAGCTGGTCAATCTCCAACCTTTTGTCGAGCGTGGTTGCCGTTATTCCGGCGGCGGTCTCACTCATCCGCTTCACAGGCTTAAGGATAATCACTGCGAGCCATTGCGCGCTGAGAATCATGCCTGCGAGCGCCACAAGCAAGCTTATGATCCGCCCCTGCAGCTCCGACACGATCCTGGAAGCTGAGAAAAAAGACTCTATAGCCGTATATAGAATAAGCATTGCCGCCAAATAAAGAATGGCATACAGCGTCAATCTTGAGCGCAGCGAAAGACGGTTCCATCGTCTCATGTCGTCTCCTCTTTCTCTCCGGCTGTGAGCAGCGCCCATTTATACCCATAGCCTTGGACGGTCTGAATATACCCATCTCCTGCCTCCGGGTCATGGTGCGCGAGCTTTTTGCGCAAGGAATTGATGTGGACCCGGACCGTTGAGGTAAGCGGATCCGCATGAATATCCCAAACGTGCTCAAGAAGCCTTTCGGACGATATGACCTCGCCGGGATGCAGCATCAAATATTCGAGCAAACCGAATTCTTTTCTCGTCAAAGGAACAAGAACGTTCTCGAACCAGACTTCCTTTGTCTTCGAATCCAGGGTAAGCCGGTCGAACTGCAGGACAGGGCTTTTCACAGGCGAACGCCGGCGAAGGAGCGCCCGGATGCGGGCAAGCAATTCATTGAACACAAAGGGCTTACGGAGATAGTCATCCGCACCCGAATCGAGTCCTTCTTCCACCTCGTCCGGATGGCTGCGCGCTGTCAGCATGAGGATAAATACATCGTTATGGTGCGAGGACTGGCGAATTCGTTGACAAAGGGTAATGCCATCCAGCTCCGGAAGATTGATGTCGAGGAGAATCACATCATAATCATTGGTATCCGCCAGCTCCCACCCGGTTAGCCCGTCAAGAGCGCTGTCCACTGCATAGCCTTCCCGCTTTAATCCCTTGGCTAATGCGCGTGAGAGGTCCTCCTCATCTTCAACAATGAGGATTCGCATATCCCCCCTCCTTCCTTCTATGACCATAGCATATCACTCCCATTTCCGCGATGCGAGGAAAATCAGGCAATCTCTCGGAGCTTCAGCCCGACCGGGGGGCTCCATTTGTCAAAAGGCGCTAAAGGCAGTGAAGCAAGTAGCGGTGGATACTTCTGGATGAGCTAAGGAAGCTGTGAACTGCCATCGGCACGACTCAAGACTAAAGGTCCATGCGTCGTCGGCGCATGGGCCTTCTTCTGTCGTAATTGTTGTTTTTCCTGAACCGTTTTCTCCGATTGGCTGCTTGACGGACTGGCGTTGTACATGGGTTACGGTGATGCAGGAAAGTACGAGTAGGTCGTGGAATAAATATGCAAACGTTACCGAACGGAGGTTTACAGAATGAGAGATTGGGATGAAGCGTATACCAGCGGAAACTTTCGAGACTACTGGGATCTCCCGTATCCGTCTCAAGAATTGGTCGCGTTCGTGGCTTCCATGGATCTTCCCCCTAACATTACCGCTTTGGATGTGGGCTGCGGCGCCGGCAGCGAAGCCATTTTTCTTGCCCAGCGGGGATATCGCGTAATCGGCGTCGATCTGAGCGCCGCTGCCTTGAACATCGCCAGGGAACGGGCGAACAAGGCGGAGGTTCGGGTGGATTGGCGTCAGGGCGACGCCTTGAATTTACCGTTGGAAAACCGATGCGTGG
Source organism: Cohnella zeiphila (assembly GCF_014212055.1). Taxonomy (GTDB): domain Bacteria; phylum Bacillota; class Bacilli; order Paenibacillales; family Paenibacillaceae; genus Cohnella; species Cohnella zeiphila. The sequence continues at coordinate 90,321 of NZ_JACJVO010000017.1, forward strand.
ATATGGTCAATGATCGCGGATGCTTTCACAGTATTGCTGAAGAAAATCGGCGGCGATTTGCGGAGGAAGTCGCGCGGGTGCTTAAACCCGGCGGGGCGATGCTGCTCAGAGGCTGTCGCGACAAGGCAGAAGAAGGACATTTTGTCTTTGTGACCGAGCAATCGGTGGACCGGCACTTCGGCCGGTATTTTAAACGTGGCCCGGTGCTGCCGATCCAGATGATGGTCGGCAAAGGCTACAGCGAAGAAGGAATGAAGGGCAACCTGGTCGTTTTGAAAAGAAAGTGAAAGTTGACGCAGGGCGATTGCATGATTAGGGCCGTATGACCGTCGTCTTGTCGTCGCCGCTTTGCAAATGGCATCGTATGGTTCCCGGAATCCCGGCAGAACGCCGCCGACGGAACCAAAAAGTTATTGACGCCATAGGGGCAGCTTGCTATTATAATTCTTAATAATTCTATTGGAATTATAGGTTATCTACCTGTCATTGTTGACCGGTCCACCGGAGATACGCTTGCTTCCTTGGCGCATTCCTTTTTTTTGCGTTCCAGCATGAAAAGGGAATATGATACGTAGATTAAAATCGAACCGGTTCCATTTTTGCGTCTTTGTTTCACGAATTCCAAGCTCTCGATTAATGCTCTCTGTTTAATAGCTTCATCATATGACATTTGGAGGAATTAAAAATGAAGAGATGGCTTCCGGTCTCGATTGCGGCAGTACTTGCCATGGGAACGATTGCTGGGTGCGGGGACTCTAACGACAACGCGGCCCATTCGGTTGATTCGGGAAGTGCGGATAACACGGCGGCGCCGTCCGCGCCGGCTTCTGCTCAGGACGATCTGTCGAAGAAGCTGGATATCGACATTCTGACCATCAGCTACGGCGGCGCCAGCTGGTCGAACGACAGCGCGATTGCCCAGTTCCTCGACAAGAAGTTCAACGTCCATTTGAACTTCCAAGCGATCTCGCAGGACAATTACGAAGAGAAGCTGAACGTGCTGGCAGCCGCCGGGAAATTCCCCGACGCCTTCCTGGTGCAGAAGGCGGACTTCCTGAAATGGCGGGACAAAGGCGTGTTCCTCGATCTGGCCCCCGTCATCGACCAGTATCCCAATTTGACCGAATACCTGGGAGGCAAGGAATCTCTTCAGTTCATGAATCCTCCCGGCAAGATTTACGGTCTGCCTTATTATCAGATCGAGACGCAGACGTCCTTCGGCATTCGCAAGGACTGGCTGGATAAGCTCGGACTGCAGTTGCCGACGACGATCGATGAATTTTATGACGTGGCCAAAGCCTTCGCAACGCAGGATCCCGACGGAGACGGCAAGGCGGATACTTACGGATTCTCGGCTTCTCTCGTTCAGAACAAGACCGATTTCAAGCATATCGATCCGATCAAAGCGGCTTTCGGCCTCGTCAACAACTGGGGCGTGAAGGACGGCCGGTTGATCAGCTGGCATACCCAAACCCAGGAGCTTAAAGATTTCGCGACCTTCATGAACAAGGCATACAAGGAAGGCGTGCTGGATAAGGACTTTGCGATCAACAAGGTGAAAGATCCGCAGGACAAATACGAGTCCGCGGGGAAAGTCGGCATCGACGACGTCGTGCCTAACAACTTCTATCAATCGATCGTTCCGAATCTCAAGAAGGTTGATCCGAACGCGGAGACCGTGCAGCTGCTGCCGCCGAAAGGACCGACCGGCTTGCAGGGGACGTCCACCAACTCCATCACCCAGAAGGTCGTCATTAATGCCAAGATCGACAAGGAGAAGCAGGCTCGCCTATTGGATATGTTCAATTACTTCCTGTCCGACGAAGGCGATATTCTGACCAAGAACGGCGTCGAGGGGACCGATTACAAGAAGGACGGCGATAAATACGTCAAGCTGGACGCTTTCGATCAGGACGGCGCCAATCAGATCTCCACGCTGCTGCTGCGCCGGTTCGATCTGCATACCCAGATCCATCTGTGGGACGATCCGACAACGGTGGCGAACGTCGATCAGTGGTTCAAGAACAGCGAACCGTTCAAATGGGCGGACGCGGCAGCCGGGCTCGAATCGCCGACCGCGACCAAGCAGGGAACGACCCTTGACCAGAAGTTTATGGCGACGCTGATCAAAGTCATCATGGGCGATCAGCCGATCGGCGACATCGACCAGGCGGTGGCGGATTGGAAGAAGAACGGCGGCGACCAGATAACGAAGGAATATAACGACGCCTACCAGGCATCGCAGAAATAAAGCCCTCTCCGAGGAGGAACAACATGAGCATGGGAGAAAAAGAAGAGGCAGTCGCACAGACTGCTTCTTCTCCTGTCGGAAGAAGCGGAGGCGCCGCGGCGTGGTTCCGCGGGATCCCGATCTACTTGATGATCCTGCCCGGCTTCCTGTTCTTCGTCATTTTCAAGTACATTCCGATGGGCGGACTCGTGATTGCGTTCCAAGAATACGATCCGTTCCTCGGATTTCAGGGTAGTCCATGGGTTGGATTGGACAATTTCCACCGTCTGTTCTCGGATCCGGACTTCGGAATGCTGCTGCGTAATACGCTTTTCCTAAGCGGACTGAATCTTTTTTTGTTTTTTCCGGCACCGATACTTCTGGCAGTACTTCTGAACGAAGTGAGCCGATCGTGGTTCCGCAAAAGCGTGCAGACGATCATCTACATGCCCCACTTCCTATCCTGGGTTATCGTCGTCAACATTACGGTCGTGCTGTTCGCCACGCAGGACGGTGGCATCAACAACCTGCTGGATAGCCTCGGTTATCATCGGATCGAATTTTTGACGGATTCTCATTATTTCCGCGCCCTGTACGTATTCCAAAATATATGGAAGGAATCCGGCTGGAGCGCGATCATCTTCCTCGCGGCGCTGGCCGGCGTCAATCCGATGCTGTACGAAGCGGCCGTCATCGACGGCGCGAGCCGTTGGAGACAGGTATGGCACGTCACGCTTCCGGCGCTGAAATCGACCATCGTCATTCTTTTTATTCTTCGGCTCGGACAGGTGCTGGACCTCGGCTTCGAGCACGTTCTGCTGATCCAGAACCCGGTCAACTTGAATGTGGCCGATGTCTTCGATACTTACGTTTACCGCAACGGGGTGCTGCAGGGCAATTTCAGCTATTCGACGACCGTAGGCGTCTTCAAGTCGGCGATCGGACTGGTCCTGATCATTCTCGCGAACCGGCTTGCCAAAGCATTCGGCCAAGAGGGGGTTTACTAGCATGAGAAGCTTCGATGCCCGCGGCAGGCAGCCGGCCTTTACGATCCTGACGATCGGCATTCTGCTGATCAGCTTGCTCGCCGTCGTGTTCCCGTTCTTGTATGTCGTCATGACTTCGTTCGCGCCGAGAGAAGAAATTCTGACCCGCGGCTTCTTCCTTCTCCCCCATCGCTGGACGATCAACGCTTACGGCTATTTGATGAACAACCGCCAATTCACGACCTCGTTTCTAAACGCCGTTCACATCACGGTCGTCGGAACGATCGTCAACATGGTCCTGACCTCGCTCATGGCTTACGGGCTATCCAAGGCATGGCTGAAGGGCCGGAGGGCGCTGAACTTTATGGTGCTGTTCACGATGCTGTTCGGCGGCGGGATCATACCGACCTATCTCGTCGTCAAAAGCCTTCATCTGCTGGACAGCTACTGGTCGATCTTTCTGACGGGAGCGATCGCGCCGTTTCACCTGATCGTGATGCGAAGCTTCTTCCAGAACCTGCCGTCCGAATTGGAGGAGGCGGCGCGCATCGACGGCTGCGGCGAATGGCGGCTCCTCGGGCGAATCGTTCTGCCGCTCTCGATGCCGGCGGTGGCTACATTTACGCTATTTTACGCGGTGCAGAACTGGAATTCGTATTTTAACGCGGTACTCTATTTGAACGACTCGGACAAGTGGCCGTTGCAAGTATTTCTGCGGCAGATGATGAATGAAGCCAACGACAGCATGGAGAACGTATCGGGAGCGTTCGAATACAGTCCGACCGTGAAGATGGCGGCGATCGTAATCACGGCGCTTCCGCTGCTCGCGGTCTACCCGTTCCTGCAGAAGTATTTCAACAAGGGAATGCTGATGGGCTCGGTGAAAGGATAACGGCTCCGATGCAAATGACGCGCGCAAAAGGTAGACGATCCTAAAAAGGAAGGTGCCTGATTCATGGCGATTCAAGAAGATTATGCGGAGCGGGTGTACGCGGGCTGGCTGGCCAAGGTGATCGGCGTCAGGCACGGCGGCAACATCGAGAACTGGACGTACGAACGGATCGAGCGCACGTTCGGCGAGATCAAGGGCTATCTTCACGACTTTAAAAACTTTGCGGCCGACGACGACACGAACGGCCCGCTCTTTTTTCTGAGAGCGCTGGAAGACTACGTGTGCGGAACGAACATTACGGCGGAGCAGATGGGGCTGACCTGGCTGAACTACGCGCCCGACGGCCACGGCTTCTATTGGTGGGGGGGATACGGCAAATCCACGGAACATACGGCCTATCTGAATTTGAAAAACGGAATCATGGCGCCGCGCTCCGGCTCTATCGAGCAAAACGGCGCCGCCGTCGCCGAGCAGATCGGCGGGCAGATCTTCATTGATGTCTGGGGGCTGATCGCGCCCGGACGCCCGGAGTTGGCGGCACACTTCGCGGAGAAGATCGCGTCCGTCTCGCATGACGGGAACGGCAAATACGGCGGCATGTTCATCGCCGCTTGCATCGCCGCGGCATTCGCGGAGAAGGACATCGGGCGCATCATGGAACAGGGACTCTCCGTCATTCCCGCCGATTGCGAATACGCGCGGATGACGCGAACCGTCATGGGTTATCACCAGGAGAACCCGGACAACTGGCGGCATGCGTTCCGCTTTGTCCAAGAGCATTACGGCTACGACAAGTACCCGGGTCACTGCCACATTATCCCGAACTCGGCCGTAATCGTCTTGTCGCTTCTGTACGGAGAGGGCGATTTCTCCCGAACGATCAACATCTGCAACATGTGCGGCTGGGATACGGACTGCAACGTAGGCAACGTGGCGACCATTATGGGCGTGCGCGGCGGAATCGGCGCGATCGGCGACGTTTGGCGGAAGCCGATCAACGACTTTCTCTGCTGTTCGAGCGTGATCGGTTCGCTGAACATTCTCGACATCCCCTGGTGCGCATCGTATATTGCCAGAATCGGGTATAAGCTGCAGAACGAGCGACCTCCGGGCAAGTGGGCAGAGATCCTTGCCGAACAAGGAACGAGCTTCCACTTCGAATATCCCGGTTCCACGCATGCGTTCCGGCTGGAGCATAACGACCCGCTCCCGGTGACGGGATGGATCGAGAACACGACCGAGGCGTCTGCTTCCGGAATCCGGGCGCTCAAAGTCGCGTTCGACAGCGTGCAGGGCGGCTGCGCGTATCGGGTTTACCACCAGACCTACTATCGTCCGCATGACTTCAATGACAGCCGGTACGATCCGAGCTTCTCGCCGATCCTGTATCCGGGCCAGACGGTCGAAGCCAAAGTACGGCTGCAAGGGCCGGCCGGCCAGCGGGTTCGGGCCCGCCTGTACGTCAAGGACGGCAACGAAGGAACCTATTATTACGGAGACACCGTGCCGTTGACTGCGGATCGCTGGACGTCCCTGCAATTTACCATTCCTTCGTTGAGCGGCGTCTGCCTGGAGCAGGCGGGCCTCGAACTCGTGCCGATGGACGGCAAGGGGGCGCGCGGACCGAGCCTCGTCTGCTATATCGACGATGTCTCGTTCGGAGGCAAGCCGAACTATGCGGTCGATTTCGCCCGCGAACGGCTGGAGCGCTGGAACGGATTGCACCTCGAGGTCAGCCAGTTGACGTATCTTCGCGGAATTTGGACGCTGGAAGACGGAGAACTGAGCGGCAGCTATTATGGCGAACCGGCGGAAAGCTATACCGGCCAGCTGTCATGGGACGATTATGTATTCGAAGCAAAGGTCGTGCCGAAGCTCGGCGAACACCATCGCGTCAACTTCCGCGTGCAAGGCGGGATCCGCTCTTACGCGGTCGGTTTCGCGCCGGAAGGCAAGCTCGCGCTGTACAAGAACGACAATGGCTATCGTACGTTAAGCGAATGCGCTTGCGATTGGGAACTCGGGCGAGCTTCGGCCATCGCGGTCCGGGCGGTCGGCAATCATTTTCAGATCACGGTTGACGGCGCCCTTCTCCTTGATTATACCGACGAGGATCGTCCCTATTTGTCCGGAATGATCGGATTCTCGAACGCGGAGGGAAGCCGCACTCATTATCGAAGCTTCTCGGTATCCGGTTTATCAGCCCATCAAGAGGAGGCCGCGAACGAATGAGCCGATCGAATCAGCCGAATATCGTCGTCATCTGCAGCGACCAGCATCATCCGCTCGTCAGCGGATATCGCGGGCATCCCTTTATCGAAACTCCGAATCTCGACGCGCTGGCCGCGGACGGCACCCATTTCACGAGAGCCTACAGCAACTGCCCCGTCTGCACGCCGAGCCGGATGAGCTTCATCACCGGCAAATATCCGAACCAGATCGACAGTTGGTTCCTGGGATGCCCGCTCGATCGGGAAGAGATGACCTGGTCGCGCAAGCTGGACGAAGCGGGAATCACCTCCGCGATGTTCGGCAAGATGGATTTCTGCGGCGACTATCAGGATGGGGGCTTCAGCGAGTACAAGATCATCAAGAAACGGCCGGCGTTCAAGCCGTATCCGCGTACGACGCCGCTCTACTCTCGGCTGGAAGGGCACGTGCGCGTCGATAAACGTCAGCATATTCTGAACGCGGGCGTGCGCGAAGAGATCGTCACGGACGGCGATACGGGGTACAACCAGGACCTCGGCTTCTACGACCACGACCGGGTCGTTACCGATTGGGCCGTCGACTTCCTGAAGCGCAAGGGGGAAGGGGCGAATAACGGCAAGCGGAAGCCGTGGGCGATGTACGTCGGCCTCATGTTCCCGCACTGGCCCTACAAGGTGCCGCAGCGCTATTACGACCTGTATTACCCGGACAAGGTGGCCATGCCGCACGATGCGCTTTTTCCGAATGACGGCCTGCACCCGCAGGTGCGCAACATGCAGAACGCGCTCGGCCTCGGGCATCTGACCGAGCCGGAACTGCGCAACGTCATTGCGGCCTACTACGGAATGATTACGGCGCTGGACGACAATGTCGGCAGGATTATCGCCGAATTGAAGGCCCGGAATCTGTACGACGACACGTACATCGTCTACATGTCGGACCATGGCGAGAACCTTGGCGAGCATGGCCTGTTTTACAAACAGTGCAGCTATGACGGTTCCGTCGGCGTGCCGTTGATCGTCAAGGGACCGGACTTGCCGAAGGGACAGCGAATCGACCGGCCGGTGACGCTTGTCGATCTGTACCCGACGATCCTGGACATCGCGGGGCTGGAGACGGAGCCGGACCGCCCCGGCAACAGCTGGTTGCCGCTCATCCAAGGCGGCGAGCAGCCGGATCGGCCCGATTATGCTTTCTCCGAATATCACGGCAACTTCTTCAAGCAGGACTGGTATATGCTGGTCAAGGACGGTTTTAAATACACCTATTACGTGAATGACCGCCCGTCGCTGTTCAATCTGGAGGAAGACCCGAAAGAAATGCATGACTTGGCCGAATACGAGCAATACCGCGATCTTCTGGAGACAATGGAGTCGCTGCTGCGGACGATCGTCGATCCGGAGGCGGTGTCGCTGCGGGCCAAACGCGATCTCGGCCTCATTGGCCCGAACGGCGAAGATTATACGCTGACGATGACCGATCCCGAATGCAAGGAGCTGATCAAGCAAGGCGTATTCGAGGACGAGGCGGAATTCCCGCAGTGGGAAGGCGCACCCGGCATTTGGGTAAAGGAGGAACAGTGAGATGAGGCGCAAACCGAACTTGCTTCTGATTATGTGCGATCAATTGCGTTACGACGTCTTGGGCTGTTACGGCAACAAGCTCGTGCAGACGCCGAATATGGACCGTCTGGCCCGAATGGGGGTCGTCTTCGATCAAGCGTACAGCCAAACCCCTGTTTGCGTTCCTGCAAGGCACGGCCTGATCTCCGGGCTGAACCCGTTCGAGATCGGCCTGCTCAAGAACGAAGGCTTATCCAAGGAAATCGAAGATCCGCTGCCCGAGCGGATCCGCGAGCAAGGCTACCACACGTGCGCGGTCGGGAAAATGCATTTTCATCCGGTGCGCAAGCATTACGGTTTCGACCGGATGCTGCTGTCGGAGGAAGTCCCTTCCCACTTTGACGACGACGAATATTTGCAATTTCTGCGGACGCAAGGATACGGCCACGTCACCGAGCCTCACGGCAAACGGAGCGAGCTCTATTACGTGCCGCAAGTTTCCGAGCTGCCCGGGCATCTGCATACGACCGCTTGGACGGCGGACACGGCATGCCGCGTCATTCGGCAGAATCAGAACCGGCCGTTTTTCCTGTTCACTTCGTTCATCAAACCGCATCCGCCCTTTGACCCGAGCGCTCCGTACGATACGATGTACCCAACGGATCAGGTGCCACCGCCGAAACGGCGGGAGCACGAACGGACGCCTGACGACGCCTGGATCGAGGTTATGAACGACTTCAAAGTGAATGGCATCGACAGCCTGAGTCACGAAGACGAGTTGAAAATGCGAGCCTACTATTACGGCTGCGTATCCCAGGTGGACGCGCAGATTGGCCAAATTCTCGATACCCTCGAGTCCTGCGGCTTGATAGACGACACCTTGATCGTCTTTACTTCGGATCACGGCGAGATGCTGGGAGACCATTATTCATACGGCAAGCGCACCTACTATGAGATGTCCGCCAAGGTGCCGCTTATTGTGAGTTGGCCGGCGGCGCTCCCTCAAGGGGAGCGGCGGGAGCAGCTTGCCTTGCTTCAGGATATTTACGCCACCTTGATCGCTGCAGCCGGCGGAAAGGTGCCCGCGGCCTCATCCGGAGTGGATCTGCTGCCTGCGGCGAGGCAGACGGAGCGGCCGACTCGCGAGAAAATTTTTGCGGAGATCGGCAGAGGCCGACTGTTCAAAACGATGCTGCGCTGGGACCGTTACAAATACATCTACCATGCTAACGGCGGCAAGGAGAACCTGTTCGATCTGCTGGCCGATCCGGATGAATTCAACGACATCTCGGCGCTGCATCCGGAACTTTGCAGGGAATGCAGGGAACAATTAACGGACCATTATCGCGCATACGGATTAGCGGAAGCGCTCGGCAGCGACGGATTGGCGCGTTACGAGGAGACGAAGCACGTGCCGCGAGGCTATCTCGATCAATCGCCCAAATGGCCGGCAACGGTCATCGCGGACAGTAAATAAAATCGTCCCGAAGGAGCCGTCTGACGACCGGCGAATGGAAAGGCGGCTCCTATTTGCGTCACGATCTTTTTTGCGTTTCGGCATCGAACAGGATAATATGGTACCATCGAACCGGTTCTATTTTGAATAAAAATCGAACCGATTTCAGATCTGATTCGGAAGGGGGAAGCGGCATTGGAAACGAAACCTAAGGTAACCATCGATGACGTCGCGAAATCGGCGGGTGTTTCCAAGTCCACCGTTTCTCGAATTATTAACAATGTTCCCGGCGTTAAACCTGTTACAAGATTTAAGGTGAACCGGGCCATTGAAGAACTTGGCTTTACGCCAAATATCATGGCGCGAAGCTTGAAGACCAAGCTGCGTCGTCAAATTGCGTTAGCCATTGACGATATCCGCAACCCGTATTATCCGGAGCTCGCGTGGGCTGCCGAACAAGTAGCGAAGCAAAATAACTTTCGATTGGTTCTGATCAATCATTACGGCAATCCGTCCGAGGAACTCGCGGTCCTTAAGGAAGCAAACGATATGCATGTGGACGGTATCGTCCTGCTCTCGACCAGCCATCCCAAAACACTAACCAAGGTTATAAAAAAAGCGGCCGTTCCCGTTGCCCTGATTGGAAATTATGAGGAAGATATGCCGGCGGATTGGGTCGGACTTAGGGAGAACGAAGGATACGTAGCAATGGATCATCTGATCCGCATCGGCAGAAGGCGCATCGCTTACGCCGGAAACACAACGCTGCATCGCGGGGCTCGCTACACCGCTTACGTGCAGTCGCTGGCCTCTCATTTTATGGAGTTCAATCGTTCTTTGGTGTATACCGGCGAACGGCTGGCCATTGACACCGGCCTCGAAGCAGCTCGTTATTTTTATCATTTGAATGAAATCCCGGATGCTGTGTTTGCAGCCAATGATCTCGTAGCCATTGGAGTCACCCAAGGTCTGATCAGTCTCGGGTTGCGTGTACCGGAAGATGTTGCCGTAGTGGGAATCGACAATATCCCATGGTGTACTTTGACCACCCCTAAAGTGAGTTCGGTTTCGAATTTAGTGGGGGAAATGGGGCGCATTGCAGTAGAACGGCTGATCCTTCGAATCGGCGACGAGTCTAAAGCTTTTGAAAGAATCACCTTGGAGCCTCGGCTGATTGTCAGAGAATCCACCGTCAAGCAGATATAGGGCTTAGAAAATAACCTGTTCAGACTCGTCGTCGATAGGGTTGCGGCTGTGCTGTTGATACCGCCGCCGTAGCTGGCCGTTGTATGGCCGGTGATTGTGCCGCCGCTCATGGGTAAAGACGGCGGGACCGCAGTTGAATTCGCCGCCTCCCCCGCTGGAGGCTGTATTGTTAAATATGGTGCCGCCGTTCATAGTGAAAGAATGGGTAGCGCCGAACACATGCACGCCTCGCCACGGGTACCGATACCGGCGGACTTGCCGGCAATAATGCCGTAACCGCGGTGGGTACCGTTGCGGCGGTTGTTTTGGAGCAGGCTATTATCCGGGAGTCCAGGCTGCTCAGTAGCAACCGGGCGCCGTGCAGGAATCTTGTTCGAACAGCCATTCATTATGAATGGACGAAACGACGATGCCCGGCAAACCTTCGGCAAAGACGTTCATTGACGCTCATGAACCGGCGACCTCCCTCCTTATAAGCGTTACTCCTCATCCATTTCAGACAGCTTATTTCGCCTATTTATGCGATTCCTGCTTTCTCTCAGCAATGTCCGGGCAACGGTATAGCCGATCAGATACGCGGCTGCGGACGTGTTGCCGTCAACCGTAAATGGAATGAACCAATATGAAACGGAAATGGCTGGAGGAAGGATTTTCGCTATGGGGCGAACGAGGTGCAGGCTTCTTAACGATTGATACACTCACAAGCCGCTTAGGAGTGACGAAAGGATCATTCTACCATCATTTTCAGAACTGGCAAAACTATAAAGAAAATCTTCTCTCTTCGTATGAGAATGAGAGAACGCTCAAGATTTTCGACGTCACGACGTCACAGAATCTCATGCTTCACCGTTAAATGTGCAAAATTGAAAGGGGTGCATATTCGATGAAGGAAGTGAGATGCGTCGTCGTTGGGGGAGGTCATGTAGGCCTCCATGCGGCCAAAGAGTTGGGGAAATCGGCCAAGGAGCTCGGACGGGCGATTCGAGTTACTCTTATTGACAAGGAGCCTAACCATACTCGTAAGGTGTTGTTATTCAGGCCGGCCGTCGGCGAAGAGAAGATCGATCTCCCATGGTCTAGTTTGTTGCCTAAGCCTATTCAATTCGTACATGGTACGGTAACGGCAATAGGAAGCGGAGAGAAACGTGTTCGATACTTAGATTCAAGCGGGAACGAACGCCATCTGGATTATGACATTCTCGTCCTTACAGTAGGCAGTGTCGTGAAACGGCCGAATCATGACCTTGGCGGTTTAGCTCTGACGGATGTAAATTCGGGAATTGCCATCCGGGAAACATGGCGGACGAATATCAGGAGAGCTGCCGCAGAATTCAACCCCCGGGAACGAATAAGGCTTCTGACCGTCGCCGTTGCGGGAGCAGGGATCAGCGGGGTCGAGACCTCCGCCGAATTGGCGCTCGCCATGCGTTCTGAAGCAGCCAAGCACGGACTTGATCCGAACCAGGTTCGGATTTACTTGCTTAACGCGCATCACCGGTTATTCATGGAGGGGCCGGATAAAGCAGGTCTAAAGCTGCAAAGTCTCCTGAACGATTACGGGGTTACTGTCCTTCATAAACATATCGCGTTGCGTGAGAAGGACGGGGAATTATGCCTGCAAGACGGGCGATCTTTGCCTGTCGGCTTGTGCATTTGGACCCTTGGGCTTGAACCGAACCCCATTCTGAGATCGCTGGGAGTGCCGCTTACCGCCGGCGGCCAGGTTCAAGTCGACGAATGTTACCGAGTCGGGGGGAAGGCCGGGTTCTATAGTATCGGCGATTGCGCAAGAATCGTCGACCCTGTAACCGGACACGAAGATCCGATGACTTGCAAAGAAGGGATTGTTCAAGCCAAAAGGCTGGGGAAGATCGCCATCGCCGACATAGAAGGTCGCCCTGCTCCCGTCCATAAAGAGCTGATGAATTATTATTGCATCGGATTGGGAGCTGAACGCGGATTACTGTGGACGAGGAAGTGGGGGGTGGACTTCCTTCTTACGGGAAAGCTGGCTTGGAGAATCAAAAACTACGGATGGGATATCGCGAGTCTGTTAAGGTAGCGAGAAGCCACGGATGGGAATAGAGGTAAAAAGGTGGAAGAACTTTATGTTCAGTATAAAGGGTTGATGTTTAAACTGGCGTACCAGTTGACCGGTTCGGCGGCAGACGCTGAGGATATCGTGCAGGATGTGTTTATCAAGCTTTATGACGTGGACCCCGATCGGTTGGCGAGACCGAAAGCCTATCTTTGCAGGATGGTGACCCGCCGCAGCATCGACCTTCTCAGATCAGCACGTAAGCGAAGGGAGCAATACTTCGGACCATGGCTACCGGAGCCTGCTCCGACCCCGGAGACGGATGAGATCGAGTCGGTTGCCCGCAGCGATTTGCTTTCGTATGCCATGATGGTACTCCTCGAACATTTATCTCCTGCCGAACGTGCCGTATTCGTCCTTCGGGAGGCTCTTGGTTTTGAATATCCGTTCATTGCCGAGTTGCTCGATAAAAATGAAGTGAGCTGCCGTAAAATGATGAGCAGAGCCAAAAGTAAGATGGGCATCTCGGAAAATATACCGGTATCGCACGAATCGAAGAATGAAGAATGGGTTCGAATATTTTTAGCTGCGCTTGAGAAAGGAAATATCAATAAAGTAATGGAGCTGCTCTCGGAAGGCGTGATGATTGTCTCTGACAGCGGAGGCAAAGCGATTGCGGCTGTTCGTCCGATCCAAACACGCGAGCTTGCCGCTCGTTTCTTGCTCGGAGCGTATAGAAAAGCTCCAAAGTTTATTGGAGGGCTTGATATCGGATTAGCGAATATGAATGGCCAGATCGGGGTTGTCGTCCGTTCCGGAAGTAAAGCGGTCGCCGTTGCTCTCCTGCACTTCGAAGGAGGAAAGTTAAGGAATCTGTACATCCAGAGAAATCCGGAAAAGCTGAAGCATATCTTATGAGGTTTGAAGTCTTTCACGCTGCCGGCGCGCCGCTTCCCATAGGGCGCGCCGCCTGTTTGACGTGCAAGAGTTCACTGAGATCACCTCGACGACTCGTTCTTTTGATTCAGCTGCTGAATCTGGTGCGGCATCGAAGTCGTGCCGAACGCGATGTCGAGCGCCGGATGGGTCACTCCGTAATATCCCTCGGCATTCTTGTAGTGATGGAGCATGTGAAACTGCTTCATCCATTTACCCCACGGCGTCCTGGGGGTTATCGGCCGATGCGAAACGTAGTGCATCCATTCGTAAAAAAGTTGGTAAGCCCCGAATCCCGCCATGATTGAGCTTGCCATATGGATATTTTGAAACAGGGCGGCAAACGCAATCCCTAAACCAAGATGGTATGGAACATTGTAAGCGTTTGGGGTTAGCATGTAGCGAATATTTTTCGGATCTTTATGATGGATATCATGCTCCCGGTACGCTTTTGGCATGATTTTGGAAAAGATACCATGAAGCGCGAAACGGTGTACCAGGTATTCGATGAAAAAAAACAGCACGATACCGCTCCCCGCAGCGGCCCATGTCCAGGACGTGTACGGCGTAAATGCCGCGGTCAGCATGTACAATATCAGCATGGCGGTGACGAACGCGATTCTTTTGTCGAACCAGAATTCCTTGACGAGCACCTCGTTCTCCTCCTTTGAGTCAACAATCCCGTTCCGTTACGGGACCCGTATCGACGCCATAAACATAACCACCGCCGAACACAATGCCCCCATGAGCAGCCAATGACATTTCAGCGAAGAACTTTCGCGCTTGACGTGGATCAACCGGTTGGTCGGATCGTGCGCGACGTACCTGTACGATAGGATGAACAAAGCGACGGCGGCGGCGTACAGCAGCGTCTCCCCGCCATAACGGGATACGGTTTCGTAGTTCTTCGGACTGAGGAAAATCCGCGGGCCGATTTTAACCAGAAACGGATATCCCAGCTTCCGTCCAATGAAGTACGTGACGGTCATGCCGACCAAGGTTCCGGCCCACGCGAGCGACAGGGCAAGCGGCCAGCTCAGCCGGCCTTCGTAAGCGAGGTAGCCGGAGAAGCCCATGACCAATTCTCCGGGAAACGGCAACGCGATGTACTCTAGCATCAGAGCGACGAACAGCGTCAAATAACCGTATTGCTCCATCCAGACTTCAATCGTGTCCATATGGGATTACCTGCCATTCCATTCCGGCTGTGCCTTTATTCTAATCCGTGATGGCGCCTCGATACACCATCGGAGGGCCGGTTATGACATGGACTTAAGCCTGGGGTCATGGTAACTGGCCGGGTTATTCGAATCTATTTGTTGACATTGACACAGTGTCAACCTTTTAAGATAAGGGGGAAAGGAGATGAGGTATCCGAATGAAAGAAAATGAGCAAAGCGTAAGCAATAGTTGGAACCCATGGAACGTTATCCATCCGCCAGTGAGCGTCATCGGCTTAGGCATGATGGGTTCGGCTCTTGCCCAAACATTCCTGAAGGAAGGACATCAGACGACCGTCTGGAATCGTACGGCAGGCAAAGCTGATGCGCTTAGGAAGCAGGGAGCGAAAGTCGCGAGCACGGTGAACGAAGCGATCGCGGCGAGTCCGATGGTGGCGATCTGCGTGCTGGATTACGGTACCGTACACGAGATCCTGGAGGAATCGGGCGAGATCTTGGCCGGCCGGGCGATCGTAAACCTCACCAACGGCACCCCGGCACAAGCCCGTCGAACAGCCGCTTGGGTAGCCGGCCGGGGCGCCGAATATCTGGATGGCGGGATCATGGCTGTTCCACAGATGATCGGCACCACCGGCGCACTTGTGCTGTACAGCGGATCCGAGAAGGTTTTCCAAACCTGCCAACCGACGCTGAAGGGGCTCGGGACCGCGAATTTTCTTGGCGAAGACCCAGGCTTGGCGCCTTTATATGATTTGGCGCTGCTAAGCGCCATGTACGGGATGTTCGGCGGTTTCTTCCATGCTACGGCCATGATCCGTTCGGAACAGATCAAGGCGGGAGCGTTCACGGAGCTTGCGGTTCCTTGGCTCCAGACCATGGCGGCCTCGCTGCCCCGGATGGCACAGGCGGTAGACGTGGGGGATCATCGAACGAACGTGTCTAGCCTATCTATCAACCAGACGGGATTTGTTCATTTTATTGAAGCGTGTCGAGAACTGGGAATTAGTGCTGAGCTAATGACGCCGATTCAAGAATTGATCAGCCGCGGCGTTGCGGAAGGCTACGGAACCGACGGACTTTCAAGGTTAGTTGAGCTTATCCGGAACCCGGCCTCGGTTTAACTTACGGAGAAGATCAGGTCCGCAACAACGTGGGCCTGGCCTTCTAAACCATTGTCGCTCCTATAGTTTTGCTTGATTGTTCGTCAGAACCGATCCCCGTACCCATCTTCGTTCTCCGCCGGACTCTCATTTGTTCCATACGTTGTTCCAGCTTCTGTTGTACAGTAGTCATCGTTTGAATTTGATGGACGATCTCCGCATGCTTTTCCTCATAGGCTTCGAGCATTTCCTCGCAGAACTCATCGCTATCGTAAGCATCATAATTATCATGGCATTTCAAAATTTCAAGAATATCCTTCGTCGACATGCCGAGTTCCAAATAAATTTGAATCGTTTTGATTCGCTTGACGTCAGCCTCGTCGAATTCCCGATAATCATTATCTAAACGCCTTGCAGTCAGCAGCCTTTTCTTCTCGTAATATCTGATCGATCGGGCACTGACACCGGTCGCTTTGGATAGCTGACTTATTTTCATGAAATCGCCCCTTTTCCGTTGAGGTACGACAAATCCCATTCTATAGTAGCATCACGGATCGAATGGATCTAGGATCCACAGAAACATGCGGATATACATGTCTGTTCTAATGCAAGGATCGAAGGGGGCTGCCGCGAAAGAGAAAATAGACGGCGGCAGGTTCAAAGAACTGCTGAAGAAGCATTTTGGCAGATGAAACGAGCGGAACCATACCCTCCTGCCCGTTCACTCGGCGGATATCCGGGATTTGTAGGCTGCAGGCGTTTGGCCGAGGACCGACTTGAAATCCTTAATAAAGTGCGCTTGATCGAAATAGCCGAATTGCGTCGCCAGCTCCGCCCATTGCGCGGATTCGTCTTGTTCGAGATGTTCCGCCGCTTCCTGAAGCCGAAACCGTTTGATGACCCATTTCGGGGTGACGCCGACGTACTTCCGGAACAGTCGCTGCATTTGCCGGATCGACAGTCCGGTAAGTTCGCTTAACTGCTCTACCTTCATGATACTTCGATCGTTCATTGTTTCCTGCACGATGCGCCCTGCCAGTTCCGCCTGAGGATCGCGTCTTGGCAGTCGAGTCGACAAGGCCAACTCCGCCTGTCGAGCCATCTCCGCATCGTCGCCCGCATCGAGTATGACGCTCGTCCACTCGTCGGCATCGCGGCCGAACAACTCGGACGCCGCGACCGTAGTCCCGGTCAACAGCGAGACGTTCCTCTGCCAGAACGGGTAAAAGCCGCCCGCGCGGAATCGGACGCCGAACACTCGGCCCGCTCCGCTCAATTCGCGAACGAACGGTCGTCTCGGAATGCCGTACAGAAAGGCTCGCCTTCCTTCGTGATCGTGTTCGAATGCCAAGTGAACGTTCGGATACGATAACACCGTCTGGGTAAAAGGCGTCTCGGCGTTCAAATCGTAGCGGACGATCCAGTAATGTTCGACGAACGGTTGGAGCGGAGGGCTCGGTTCATATCGGGATAAAGAAAACTTGCCTCGTCCGGCGGCGGCATTCAAAATGCCGCGCGTAGACATCCCGTCCACTTCCTTCAAGCTAGTCAACCTCCCTGAAGCCTTCGGCGTCGCCTTTTTACAATACACCCGATCGATAGTGCTTCTATAATAGAGACTAGCAGAACGAAGGAGGAATGGAAATGACCGGTCGCAAAAACAATGAAGGGATATCCGGGCAGCACGCCACGAACGGAATGCCGAACGGATACACCTCGATTACTCCGTTTATCGTCGTGAACAATCCTGCCCAAGCGATCGCCTTTTACGAAACGGTATTTGGAGCAAAGGCAAAAAACGTGACAGAAGTCGGCGATGACGGCAACAAGATGATTGTTCATGCCGATATTGATTTCGGGCACGGTTTTCTGCAATTGGGAGCCGCTAACCCTGCCTATCGCTTAGTTTTGCCGCCGGGAGGAGGCGATGCGTGCTATTCTTTAGGAATCTACGTCCCCGATGCCGATCGTACTTTTTCCTTGGCCGTTGCCAACGGAGCGACCGTCAGAGAGCAGCCGGCGAACTTTGTCTCAGGAGATCGATATTGCAGTGTACTGGACCCGTTCGGAATCAGATGGTCGGTTATGACACGAATTGAGGATATCTCGGAGGAAGAAAGTTTTCGCAGGGTGGCCGAATGGAGCAAAACGTTGGGGCAGTGAAACCGACCACAAAACACGCCAAACATGGCGTGTTTTTTTTGTAATATAAGGATGCGGAAGGAAAAAGACGACACTCGTCGAAATTAACTGCATAGTTCATGATCCATATAGATTGAGGTCGTGCCAAGTGATCATCAGCACCAAAATACAAGTTCCTTATGTCAATACGCCGCTCGTTCAACGCCAAGCGTTAATTCAACGTTTGCATAAGGGAATCAAGGGGAAGCTGACCCTTGTCGTCGCTCCGGCGGGATACGGAAAATCGACGTTATTAAGCGAGTGGGCCAAATCATGCGAGACGCCGGTCGCTTGGGTATCCTTGGACGCCCGCGACAACGATTTCGAGCGATTCTGGACCTACGCGATCGCCTCCGTCGACCAATCGTATCCAAGCTTCGGAGCATCGCTTCCGCAGCATCTGAAAAATATTCAACCCGATGATTACGATGCTTTTCTATCCGCGTTGCTCGGCGAATTCACCGGGTTGCCCGGCCATCTCATCCTGGTGCTGGACGATTTCCACACGATCGATCTTCCTTCTATTAACGATGCATTAGCCTATATGCTCGATTATTTACCGGCATCCGTTCATATTGTCGTGGCAAGCCGTCATCAGCCGGATCTGCCGACGGCGCGGCTGCTGGCAAGAGGCGAGTTGTATAAACTGGCGTTAGACGATTTGCGGTTCCAAGCGGAGGAAGGAATCCGTTTTTTTCAAACCTGCATGGAGTTGCCCCTTCCCCGGGAAGACGCGGCTTTGCTCGTCGAACTGACGGAAGGGTGGGTCAGCGGCTTGCAAATGGCGGGGATTTCGATGCGCGCGAGCAGCCGTCCGTCCGATTTCATCCAAAGGTTCAAAGGCCGCCAACGCGATATCGCGAATTATTTGTTGGAGGAAGTGTTCGGGAGGCAACCCGGGCAGGTGCGTTCGTTTTTGATGAAAACATCGGTGTTAAACCGCATGAACGAATCGCTATGCCAGGCGGTAATGGATCTCCGGGACTGCCAGGATCAATTGAAGAGGTTGGAAAACAAGCAATTGTTCGTCATTCCGCTGGACGAGCACGGGGAGTGGTACCGGTATCACCATTTGTTCGCCGATTTTTTGCAGCAGCAGCTTCGTCTGAACGATCCTGAACAATGGGAACAAGCTCATGAACGGGCGGCAAAATGGTTTGAAGCCCATGGATGGATCGAAGAGGCGGTGGAGCATTTCCTTGCCGGACAGCAAAGCTCGGAGGTTATCAGGATCGTTGAAAACCAGTTGCCCCTGCTGCTGCAATTGAACCGATCCGTCCTTTATCGATGGATGACCATGCTTCCCGAATCGTTGATCGCAGACAATCCAAAGATCGAAATCTTCTATTTCTCCGTACTCATCGTTATTGGCCAATGGCATCTTGCGAAGTCGCGAATCATGAAAATCCAGGATAAACTGTCGGAGGAGAAGTGGCAGCCTTTTGCGGGTCATGTCTACTTGGCATTCGCCAATTTCGCCATCATCCAAAAAGACGCGGCGCAAACCTCCGCCTATTTGGAACAATTCGATAAAGAGATGCCCGACGGCAACGATTATCAAATGATGGGCGGCAATACGGCGCAAGGGTCGGACTATGACCATTTCTTGTCCCACTTCAACGATTTGCAGGAAGCGGAAGCGTTCCTCATCCGTTGGATCGAGGCCTGGGAGAACAAAATCAACTATCCGTTCGTCGGCTATTTCTTCGCTTCTTATAGCGAGTTGCTGTATGAAAGGAACCTTCTTGAAGAGGCCAAATCGTTCGCCGAACGGGCAATGGAGCGGCAAGATATGCGGCCTTATGCCCGAATCATGGTTCGCGCGGCCATCAGCTTGTCGCAAGTCGAACAGGCCGAAGGACGCTTGGATAAGGCGTTCGAGCACATCGAGAACGCCAAATCGATGATCGATTCGCCCGATCGGGCCGTGTTCGACTTGAAGCTGGAAGCTCATCTCGTCTCTTCAAAGCTAGCGCGGGCGGCGTCCGGCGACATTGGCGACTGGGCGCGAACATGCGGATTAAAGCCTGCCGATGCCGTTCCTTTTTACCGAATTCCCGAATATATCGCGTTGGCGCGCGTGCTGGAGCATGATCATCAACCGGACCAAGCCGAATTTTTGTTGGACAAACTCTTTCGCCTAACTCATAAAGAAAATCGGCTCCGGGATAAAATCAAAGTATTGGTGAAATGGAGCATGATGGAACACAGGCGTGGGAATACGGAGGCTGCGATCGAGAAGCTGTCCGTCGCGCTTCAATTGGCGGAACCGAACGGATACGTGCGAAGCTTCGCGGACGAGGGAGCGGGGATGGCGGAACTGCTCACGCGATACTTGCACATGAGGCAGCACCGTTTCATACGGGAATCGAACCCTGCGTCGTTGCTCTATATCAAGAAGCTTTTGAGCGTGCTCCCCGATACGGTCGAAGGGCCAACGGCTCCGTCGGTTATGTTGACCGGCCAGCAATTGAATATTTTAAGGCTGATCGCCAAGGGGCTTACCAACAAACAAATCGCCGAACAATGCTTCGTCACTTCCGAAACCGTCAAAACCCATATCAAACATATTTACATGAAGCTGGACGTGAACAATCGATTCCACGCGATCCGGCGCGCCAAAGAGCTCCGTTTGTTGTGATGCTTCGGCATATCCCCCGACGCCATCCCCGATCGGGGGATTTTTTAATGAATGATTTCTTTATGACGGACATCTGCAGTGTCAAATGCAGCAAAGAAATGATCAAACAAAGCAAAGAGACGGCGCGGCGGCTGTAGTATAATCGGCATATAGATATCGTTGCGGGGGCCGGCGGCATGACAAACTTGATATTCGATTTCGTCAACTCGATCCGCTCGAGGCTGTTCTACAAGATGCTGATCATCTACTCGCTGCTTACGCTTGTTCCGCTGATCGTCGTCAGCACCACCTTCTACTACCGTTCCAGCCAATTGATCGGCAAGAAAGCGGCGGAGGACGCCCAACAAGAGCTTGCCGCAGCCGCGTCGGCGATCGACGCCCCGCTTCTCGCCATCAAGAAGCGGATGCTGGAAATAGGCGAACGGGATACGATCCAATCCTATTTGAGACTCTATCGACAAACCGACGCCAACGCGACGAATGACGAAAACCGGTTCAACTTGCTCGAGAGCGTAAAGGACGTGCTGCAAGTCGAACGGAATGAACTCAAGCGAACCATCGGTCCATTCGTGGACAGCATGTATTTGATCACGCCGGACGATCGGGTCGTCGGCATCGACGGCAGCCGCACGCTGCAATACCCTTCCGCTTACCGCCTCCTGCCTTTCGAATTCGACCGAATGCCCGAATGGGCTTTTTTTACCGATGCTAGACGAATGGCTTGCGACATGAACATTTACGGGATCGGCAACACGGCCGATACCGATCAATTGCTTGGACGTCTCGTCGTCACGCTGCTTCCCTCGAGTCTGCAGAACGTGTATGCCGACTTTGCGCCCGGCACCTTCTACATCACCAGCTCGGACAACATCATTCTCTCCGCTTCCGATCCGGACGAAATCGGAAGCGTGCTGGATGTGCGGGGACCGGCAACGCAGCTGCTGATTCGGCAGAAGTCGCAGTATGCCGACTACCGTTACATTCGGCTGGCGACACCGGGCACGGATAAGATCGTCAAGAAGCAGGCGCTGTTCTCCGCAACGCTCACCTTCCTGGCGTGGCTGGCCGTTCTGGTCGTGACGTATTTGATCCTAAGGCGCGTGACCGATCCGATCCAGCGGCTTACCCGGCTGATGCGCCGCGCGGAGAATGAGGAATACCAGCTGTTCCAGGATGTTGCGACGAGGGATGAGATCGCCATGCTCTGTCACGGCTACAACCGGCTCGTGCTGCGGACCAAGGACTTGATCGACAAGAATTACAAGAACGAGCTTCTGGTGCGGGAGGCCGAGCTGAAAGCGATCCGCATGTACATCAATCCGCATTTCCTGTACAACACGCTGGAATACATCAGCATTATGTCGCAGAACCCCGACAAGGCGCGGTATGTGCCCGATATCGTTCAGAAGCTGTCGAGCATTTTCCGGTTCTCTATCATCCCTGGAGAAAAGTTCGTACCGCTCGAGACGGAATTCGCGTTCGCGGAAAAGTACCTGCAGATTCATCAATACCGGTTCGGCGGACGGATGCAGCACGCCATCGTTCTGCCGGAGATGCTTCGGCAGGCCGTAGTGCCGAAGCTGGTGCTGCAGCCGCTCGTCGAGAACGCGGTCATCCACGGCATCGACCGTCTGCCGGACGGCGGCCGCATCGAGATCGAGGCAAAGGAAGAAGAGTATATGCTGGCGATCGAAGTCCGCAATCCGGCCCCGCCCGTCGGGTCGGATCGCGGCTCGGGTCCCGGTCGGCCGGGCAAGAAAGGCTTGGGTTCCGGTCTGGAAAATGTCAATATGCGGATTCGTCATCATTTCGGCAACGTATACGGCGCCAAGCTCGGCCGGGACGCGGAAGGAACGGTAACGGTCACGCTGAAGATGCCGATCCAGCTTTGGAACCAGACAGGGGAGGAATAAGGATGCGTATACTTGTCGTCGATGACGAGTCCGAAATCCGCGACTATTTGGCGGGTTTGCCGCAGTGGGAGCAGGCAAGGTGCACGATTGTCGGAACGGCCGCCAACGGGGAGGAGGCGCTCGGACTCGTGGAGAGAACGAGTCCCGACGTATTGTTAACCGACATTCGCATGCCCGTCATGGACGGCATTGCGCTGGCCGAGGCGGTCCGGACGACGCGTCCCGATCTGCCGATTATTTTCCTTACCGCGCATCATGAATTCGAGTATGCGAGACAAGCCGTTCGTCTGGGCGCGGCCGATTTCATTACCAAGCCGTTCAGGCCGGAGGATCTCGTGAACGCGGTGGAACAGCTGCGGGCCAGGGAGCGCGACGATTGGCTGGAGCAGGATTCGTTCTTTATGGCGATCGGAGGCGAGACGCTGGCGGCGGAACAGAAGCGGGAATGGCTGTTGGGCCGCGGGATCGAAGACGGGAATTTTGTCCTGCTCTATGCCGAGCTGGATCATGCGCAAGGTTCGCCCTATTCGCGCAATCCGTTCGCGCTGAAGCAGGTCCGCAAGGCGCTGGAGACCGTATCGAAACGGGAAGGAACGACGGTCTGGATGTCCGAAACCGCAAGCGGGGTCTACGCGCTTCTGCCGTGCCGGTCGGATTCGGAAACGGACGCTTCCCGGAGCATCGGTTTCGCGAAGCGAATGATCGAAGCGTGCGAATCGCAGGAAGAACTGAGCGTTTCGGTCGGCATCAGCCGGACGATGGCTTCCTTTCTCGATCTGCCGGAGGCCATCGGGCAAACCGGCGTTTGCATGGATTATCGCATGCTGCTCGGCAAAAAGACGGTTCTTGCCTTCGATGCGATCGAGACGATCGTCAGCGAGAAGGAGAAAGAGTCGCTCTCGTCGGTCAATCGGGTGGCCGAACTTCTGCGCACCGGCGAGACGGACGGCATCCGCGCTTCGATCTCCGCCGCCTACCGCCGCATGCTGTCCGTCGGCGCGAGCCGTAAGGATATCCAGCATTTCTGCATCGGGATGATCGAACGGTCGGAGGACGTGCTGCTGGAGTTCGGCATCGAACCGGACGCCCGGACGGCGGTCGAAATCCGGGAAACGATGCTTTCCAGTTTGATCCTGACGGATATGATGAGATCGCTTGAACGTTACCTGCTGGATAACGCGGAAGAAATCCGCCGCCTTCTGTCGCAGTCTCCCAAGCGGCTCGTTGCGGAAACGAAGATGATCATCGACCGGGAGTATGCATCCGAGCTCACGCTGCAAGCGGTGGCGAAACGGCTGAACGTGAACTATTCCTATCTGAGCCGTCTGATCAAGAAAGAGACAGGCGTCAATTTTACGGATATGCTTTGGGATTGCCGCATAGAGGCGGCCAAGGTCAAGCTGCTCAGCGACGACCTCAAGGCTTACGAGATCGCTTACGCTGTCGGCTTCAAGGATTCGGCCCACTTCAGCCTGCTCTTCAAGAAAATGGCGGGATTCACGCCGAGCGAATACAAGCGTCAGGCCGGCGGTAAATTGCAATAAAGAAAAACCAAAACCCAGCCATCGAACGATTCTCCTATCCCTACTAAGATAGAGATGTAAGCGATCATGCGTCAAGAAGGGGTGCGTCCATTGAAGAAGAAAGCAATCTCGTCGCTGTTAGCCGTGCTATGCGTCATATTTGTGCTGGCGGCGTGCAGTAATGGGAACTCGGGCAATGCTTCCAACGGGAGCGGAACGCCGGTGAACAGCGAGTCGGCAACCGTCGAGGCAGACCATACTGGCGAAGACGACGCGGCCGCTTCGAACGACGAGGAGTTTACGATCCGCGTCGGCTCCTGGTTCCTCGACGACCGCCCGTACCAGCAGGCATACATGAAAGCGGTTGAAGAGGGCTACAAGAAGCTTTATCCCAACGCCAAAATTCAGTGGGACATTACGCTCGGCGCCACCTACTTCGACAAGCTGAAGGCGCAGTTTGCTTCCGATTCCGCGCCTGACGTCACTTTCTTTCAGAAGAAGGACTGGTTCAAAGCCGGCAATTTCATGGATCTAACGAACGAACCGATAGTCAGCCGCCTGACGGATGCCGGCAAGAAATCTCCCGCCGTCCTCTATGAAGGCAAATTGTTCGGCGTGCCGCTCGGAAGCACCCCGGCCGGGGGCGTATGGTACAACATGGACCTATTCAACGAACTTGGTCTGAAACCGCCGACGACGGTGCAGGAATTTATGGACGTCTGCGAGAAGCTGAAGGCGGCCGGCAAAACGCCGATTGCGCTTGGATTCAAAGACGTCTGGACGGCGCAGTTGTTCATGTCGCTGTGGCTCCAATCCTACGGGTTTGCAAGCGATACCGATTACGGTATGAAGATGTACAATGGCGAGATCAATTTCGACGACCCGGCGATTCAGGCGGTCTTTAAAAATTTTCAAACCATGCAGGAAAAAGGTTATTTCAACAAAAACGCGCTCAGCATCGATTGGCCGGCTTCCGCTCAACTGTTCGCTTCCGGCGATGCAGGGATGATCGTGCAGGGTCCCTATATGCCCGGAACAAACAAGGATAATATTCAAAAAGGCGGTTTTAAGCCGTTCCAGCTCGGGTACTTCCCGCTCATGGACGACAAAGGCAATACCCAAGTTCCGGTCGGCACCAACGCAAGTCTGGCCATCAACGCCAAGACGAAGCTGGTCCCCGAGTCCAAGGCGCTTCTCGATGTTATGACTTCGTCGGAAGTTCTGGGGTCATGGCTCGCAGGCGAGGGCGCGCTGTCTTACTTCACGGACGTGCAGGTCAAGTTTGACGATCCGGTCATGGATACCTTGAAACAGTATGTGGATAAATCCTCTTTTTCCAACAGAATTGAAGACTTTATCCCGACAAGCGCTACTACTGCAATGACGGATCTTGTCACGAAGGTGATCTCCGGCGCACCGTTCCATCCTTCCGATCTGAAGGCCGTGCAGGACGCTTTCGAGAAAGACAAGGCGACCGTGGTGCTTCCGTACTGATCGGCCGACGGCACGTACCGGCGTCCGGCCGAACGGCGGCTGGACGCGCTTCATCTTCGCAAAGGAGCCGCCGCTACTATGAATCTCAATCGCAGGAAGTTTTGGACGGGCGTTCTGTTTTTGCTCCCGGCGCTGGCCGTATTCCTACTTTTCTTCTATTATCCGTTTCTCGAAAGCGTCTATTACTCATTCACCCTTTGGAACGGCAGCGGCAAGCCGGAGTTCATCGGATGGGACAATTATGTCAACCTGTTCACCGATCCGCACATGACCGACGGCTTGCAAAATTCGCTCAAGATGGCCGTCTTCGGCATCGTCGTCCAGAACCCGCTGGCGCTGCTCGTTGCGGTGCTGATCAACAAGCGGTTCCGAACGGGCGCGTTCATTCGCACGGCGATCTATTTTCCGGTCATCGTCAGTCTTGTCGTCACTTCCGTCGTATGGGGACAGCTGCTGCAGTTCGACGGCTTCTTCAACGAAATCTTGAATCGGCTCGGACTCGAATCGTGGACCCGGGACTGGCTCGGCACGCTCAAGACGTCGTTCCCGACGATCATCCTGCTCTCGCAGTGGCAGGCGATCGGGTTCTGCGCCGTCATCTACCTCGCCGGCCTCCAGTCGATCCCGCCGGATATGTACGAGGCAGCCGAGCTGGAAGGAGCGAGAGGCTTCACGCTATTCCGAAATATTACGCTGCCGATGCTGATGCCTACCGTGACCATCGTGCTGTTCCTGACGGTCGTCGGCGCGCTGAAGCTGTTCGACTTGCCGTACATTATGACCAACGGCGGACCCGGCACGTCTTCCTACACGCTGTTCCTGGCCGTCTACAACGCAGCCTTCAGGGAGAATAATTACGGGTACGCGACGGCCGGAGGCATTTTTCTCGCGGTATGTATCATTGTAGTGTCCGTCGTCCAGTTGTCCGTGACGCGCAGACGGGAGGTGGAGCTCTGATGGAACGCAAACGGGCTTCCCTTTGGGTTGAGATCGTCCTTATCGCCGTCGGGCTGCTGTTTTTGTTTCCGATTCTGTATTTGCTTCAGATGTCCGTCAAGCACCCGGGTATCTTCTACAAGCCGCTTACGCTGCCGGACCGGCTGTATCTCGACTATTACGGCCAGGCGCTGCGCGGCGACTTCTTCCGCAGCTTGGCCAATTCGGCCATAGTAACGGCCTGCGGCCTCGGACTGACCATCGTAATCGCGTCCATGGCCGGCTATACGCTCGCCAGGCGCAGCGACCGGTTGTTCCGCCTCGTGTTCCTGCTGTTCATGACCGGCATGATCATCCCGACCGTCGGATCTCTCATTCCTCTGTTCAAGCTGGTGAACTCTTTGCATCTCGGCAATACGCGGACCGCGCTTGTCTTCTTGTACGCGGCCGGGCACATTCCGTTCGCCACGTTCCTGTATTCCGCGTTCACCAAATCGATTCCGCGCGAGCTGGAGGAATCGGCGGGCATCGACGGCTGCGGCCCGTTCCGCATGTTCTGGGTTCTCCTGTTCCCGCTGCTGCTGCCGGCGACGGGCACGTTCATTCTCACCAACGTTTACGGCATCTGGAACGATTTTGTGACGCCGCTCATTTTCCTCAACTCCCCGGAGAAAATGACGCTGATGCCCATGATCGTCCAGTTCATGTATAACCAGCAGTCGACGAATTACGGCCCCGTGTTCGCTCTCTGCATACTGGCGATGATTCCGCTGCTTGTCCTGTTTATTTTCACGCAGCGTTATATGTTGAAGGGCCTTGTCGCGGGGTCCGTAAAAGGATAGCGAATCGAAAAGGATGGTGAAGGAACATGTTCAAAAAAATGTTCATTCTAGTCTTTGCCTTGCTCAGTACGTTGTA
Source organism: Cohnella zeiphila (assembly GCF_014212055.1). Taxonomy (GTDB): domain Bacteria; phylum Bacillota; class Bacilli; order Paenibacillales; family Paenibacillaceae; genus Cohnella; species Cohnella zeiphila. The sequence goes on from NZ_JACJVO010000017.1 coordinate 117,725, forward strand.
CATGGCGGGAGGACCGACGACATTCGCAGATACGCAAAGTCCCGAATTGCTGGTCAATCCGGGATTCGAGAACGGCACAACAGGCTGGGATGCACAGCTGGCGACCTTGACGCCCGATACGACGCAAGCTCATTCCGGCGGCTCCGCATTGAAGATCGCCAACCGAAGCAAAGACTGGAGCGCGGCTGTGCAGAATGTGACGGCCGCCCTTCGGAGCTATGGAGCCGGCCACTATCGATTCAGCGCTTACGTGAAGCTGGCGGCGCCGCTCGGTAGCGGCTCGTGCAGTCCGCTGCTTGTCATTAAATATAATGACGGAGCGGATCATTACGCCACCACGAGCCGCGCGGCCATTAACGAGAACGGCTATGCCAAGCTGGAGGGAACCGTCGACATCTCCTGGAACGGTTCGTTGAATTATGCGCAGCTGTATGTCCAGACCGGAACCGGCGGCACCGAGTGTCTGGCCGATCTCTACGTCGACGATTTCAGCTTGGTGAACACGGACCGTTCGACCCCGTTGCCGCCGCCATCGGGAGACTCCAGCGTCAATCTCGCGCTGAACAAGCCGGTGACCGCTTCCGGTACGCTAGACAGCATCTATAGTCCTTCTTCTATAACGGATGGCGACACCGATACGGCCAACGGGCCCGAATGGGCGGCGGACGTCTCGCAGGGGCCGCAGTGGCTTGTCATTGATTTCGGGTCGAATGCGACCTTCAACAGACTGGAATTTTATACCCGTACGGGGTTCGAACAGAAAGAATACGAGATTCAATATTGGGACGGCACCGGCTGGATCAACCTGATGAATAAGGTGACCGGCAATACCTCGGACCATCTTTCGTATGTGTTTAAAACCGTTACGGCCGCCAAGCTTCGGATCTATATGACGGAAGGCAACGTGAATGAACAAGACGTGGCGCGTATCGTCGAGGTAGAGGCGTATCATGACCCCAATCTGGCTTTGAACGGCGCCGTAACGGCTTCGAGCACCCAGAACGACGCGTACAGCCCATCTTATATTACGGATGGAACGGAGGATACCGTTTCATTCCATGGCTGGGCGGCGGACGTATCTCAAGGACCGCAGTGGGTAGTCATTGATTTCGGCAGAACGGTAACGTTCAGCAGAGTGGAGTTTTTTACCAAGAATCAATACGAGCAAGCAGAATACGAGATCCAGTATTGGGACGGAACGGATTGGATCGATTGTTTTCCCAAGGTAACGAATAATACCACGGATCATAATTCACATTTGTTTGCACCGGTTAGCAGTTCGAAACTAAGAGTGTACATGACCGAGGGCAACGTGCAGCAGCCTACCGTCGCGCGGATCAACCAGGTGGAAGTATACAACACGACCGGCGTCTATTCCGAATATATTCCCGACCCGATTCCTCAAGATCCCAATGACCGGCAAGAGAAGACGGAAGTAGGGGCGATCCGGTGGGATTGGTGGGGAGCGACAGCCGACCCGAGCAATCCGGGCTCCGAGACGCAGATGACGCTGTCGCCGGACAAATACCATTTCCGGCTTCCCTGGTATGCGTCCGTTACCGGAACCGACTCCGTCAGCATCCCCTTATATACGCAGGAGATCGTGGATCAAGAGATTGCATACGCCAAGGAGGCAGGAATCGACTACTGGGCTTTTGTCATGTACGAATCTCCGACAGCGAGGGACCTGTATCTGTCCAGCGCACACAAGGACGATGTGAAATGGAGCGCGATTCTGGGCGCGTCCGGCTTCAGCTTGAACAACTACCCTTGGCTGGTCTCGCAATTTAAGACATCGAATTACGAGAAGGTGTTGAACGGAAGACCTCTCGTTTATGTGTGGAGCACGAATAAAACGATCGTCGATACGTTGCGCTCGGAAAGCGAACGGCAGGGCGTCCCCGAACCCTATATCGTCATCATGGGAGCGAGCGGCAAAGTGATGAAGCAGATGGAGGGAGACGCGCTGAGCAGCTACGTCAATCCGGTCGAAGGCGGGGCGCCGTATTCCGATATGATCGCGAACGACCGGCGCAATTGGGACCTGCTGGCCGGTTACGGCGTGCAGGTCGTCCCGACGGTATCGACGGGCTGGGACCCTCGGCCGCGCATCGATCATCCGGTCAGCTGGACCAGTTATGGCGCGAGCTCATGGGCGCAAACCGCAACGCCGGACGAGATCGCGGAGAATCTTCAGAACGCGTTGGACTGGAACGACAGCCATCGCTCGTCAAGCATCCCGAACGCGATTCTGATGTATGCCTGGAACGAGAACGATGAAGGAGGCTGGATCCTGCCCACGCTCGGAACCGACGGTCAGCCGGATACGGGCAGGCTCGATGCCATCCGGTCGGTGCTGCGTCCCGATGTCACGCCGCCTGCGATTGCGATCGCCGCGCCTGAACCGGGTTCGTACGAGACCGCCGATGTGTTGACGCCGCAAATTCAAGTAACGGATGCCGAGTCGGGCGTCGACGCTGCGCAAACCGTCATTCTTCTGGACGGCCAACCGATCAGGGCGGATGCGGACCTGCCGCTCTATACGCTCTCTCTCGGCACGCACGTAATGAAGGTAACCGCCGTCGATCAGGCCGGCAACCCGGCGTCGCAGTCGGTCAGCTTCCGGATCGAGACCAGCGTGGATTCGGTGAAGAAGCTGTTAACGATTTTCACCGCTGAAGGATGGATCGAGAATAACGGGATCTTGACCGGCTTGCAGCAAAAATTGGAGCATGGAGACCTTAAAGCCTTTATCAACGAAGTCTCGGCGCAGGAAGGCAAACATATCGAAGACGGGGCCGCTCATCTATTGCTGCGAGACGCGAATCAATTGAAGGGATGAATCGGGATGAAGGGATCGGCTGAAGTCGCGGCGTACTATTTTCCGAATTATCACGTCGATGCGCGCAACGAGGAGTGGCACGGAAAGGGATGGACCGAGTGGGAGCTGGTCAAAGCGGCAACCCCGCGATTCCAGGGGCACGAGCAGCCGAAAGTTCCGCTCTGGGGTTATGAAGACGAAGCGGACCCTCGTGTCATGGGGCGGAAAATGGTAGCCGCGGCGGAGCATGGAATCGATTGTTTCATCTTTGACTGGTACTGGTACGATAACCGTCCCTATTTGCACAGGGCGCTGGAGGAAGGATTTCTGCGAGCTGCTAACCCGAACGGCTTGAAGTTCGCTCTGATGTGGGCGAATCACGACTGGCTGGAGATTCATCCGGCTACCCGCTGCAGGCCGTATCCCCAGCGCACGACGGGCGCGGCGTCCGAGCGCGAGTTCCTGGACGCGACCGATTATATGATCGAAAAATACTTCAACAGCGAATCTTACTGGCGAGTGAACGGGGGGTTATACTTCTCGATTTACGATTTGCCGAGCTTGCTGGCCGGGTTCGGCAACAGCGTCGAAGAGACGCGACGGCAGCTCGATCGGTTCCGGGAGCGAGTGCGGGAGGCGGGGCTGGGCGAGCTTCACTTGAACGCCATCGTATGGGCGGTGCCGAATCTTCCGTCCGAGCAAAAGGTAGAGAATCTGAACGATCTGATCAACCGGCTCGGCTTTGACAGCGCCACCTCATACGTATGGATTCATCATCATGAGATACCGGAATTCCCGGCTTATACTTATGCGAAATTTCGTGAATTGTCCGTCCGCGACTTCGATATCTTTACGCAAGAATACGAGCTTCCGTATTTCCCGAATGTATCGATGGGGTGGGATTCGAGTCCGCGGACGATCCGGACCGACCGGTTCGACCATCTGGGCTATCCGTTCACGCCGATATTGACCGGAAATACGCCCGAGGAATTCAAACTGGCGCTCCAGCAGGCCAAGGAATTCCTCGATGAAGGCGTGACCAACCCGAAGATCCTCACCATCAATTCGTGGAACGAATGGACGGAGGGCAGTTATCTGGAGCCGGATACCCGGTACGGTATGGCCTATTTGGAAGCGATACGGGACGTATTCGGGCAATAGGAGCCGGTCCTCCGGCTTTGGCAGGAACGATTGGGGGTTTGCGCATGGTTCATACGGCAACGGATCGGGAGCAATGGCTGGAATGGATGCTGCGGATCGGCAAGCCGGTACTGGAGGCGCTAGCCGAACGCAAGCTGAAGGAGCGGATGCCCGTTCAAGGCAAACGGGACGATCGAGGCGAGTATACTTACCTGGAGGCGCTTGGACGGCTGCTCGCCGGGATGGCCCCTTGGCTGGAGCTGACGGGATTATCCGGCGAGGAAGAGGAATGCCGCAGGGAGATGGCGCGTCTGGCTAGAGAAGCCGTGGATGCCGCTACCGACCCTTCGTCCCCGGACTTGATGAATTTTGCGCGCGGCGATCAGCCTATCGTCGATGCTGCCTTCCTGTCTCACGCCATGATCCGAGCGCCGAAGGAGTTGCTTGGCAAGCTGGAAGGGCGCGTGAAACGAAATGTTGTCGGCTGTTTGAAGGCTACCCGGTCGAGAAAGCCGGCCTATAACAACTGGCTGCTGTTCGCAGCACTGACTGAGACGGCGTTATGCCTGCTCGGCGAAGAGTGGGATCCGATGCGCATCGATTACGCTCTGAAGAAGCATCAGGAATGGTATTTAGGCGACGGAGTCTACGGGGATGGCCCGGAATTTCACTGGGACTACTATAACAGCTTCGTCATTCATCCGATGCTGATCGATATCTTGCGGACGATGGAGTCGCAGATGCCGGACTGGGAGCAGCTTGCGCCCGAAGTTATTCGCCGGGCGGCCCGCCATGCGGCGCAACTGGAACGTCTGATTTCTCCGGAAGGCACCTTTCCTCCGATCGGGCGGTCGCTTGCTTACCGGTTCGGCGCGTTCCAGTTGCTGTCCCAGGCTGCGCTGCAAGATTGGCTTCCGGCGGAGATCGCTCCGAATCAGGTTCGATGCGCGCTGACGGCAGTGATCCGCCGCATGATGGAAGCTCCGGGCACCTTTGACCCGGACGGCTGGCTGCGGATCGGATTTTGCGGCGATCAGCAGGGTCTCGGCGAAGATTACATTTCAACAGGCAGCTTGTATTTATGCGCGGCGGTATTTCTGCCTCTCGGCTTGCCGCCGGAGCATTCGTTCTGGCAAGGGGAAGCGGATTGGACCGCAAAGCGGGCGTGGGCCGGAAAGCCGGTTCAGATCGATTATCCCCGGTCATAGCAATTTCGGCCAATGGCCCGGTGCAGCCGCACCGGGCCATTCGCTGCGGGCGATTCGCCTTCTCTTTCAGTGATTGCGCTTTCGAGTCTCTTCAATATACTCCTTTAGAGTAATTTATTTTAACAGATTTCCGTAATATGGTAGACATATGGCAAATCCATGAAGGGAGGGCCGACGAAGAAGATTCCTTGTACGGAATTCGAATTTGAGCCGGGGCCAATCATGTAGACAAAGGAGAGGCGCTTATTCCATGATGCGACGATGGATACCTTACGTTCTGGCATTCCTGTTACCGATGCTGGTTTTGCTCCCTTTTAAGGCCGCCGCCGATGCTAATGACGAAGCAACCAAATTGCTCCTTAATAAATTTAACGGAACCATCCTCGATTTTGACGCCACTCGTATTATTTGGAAAGAGAACGATAAAGTGCTTTGGTTATACAACCGCACGGATGGCACGCAAGATAAGGTTTACGACGGTACCGGATCGACCGATATCATCCATCAAGCGAAGCTGTCTGCGCAAAGCGTCGTGTACAACCTGAATACCGATCCTAGAACGGAAATATGGCCAAGAGTTCAAACGGTATTCAATTGGAAGAACGGTCAGGCCGTGCAAATTGCATCCGGCGAAGATCTTTTCAAAGTGACGGGAAACGGAAATGTTGCGTTGCTCAGTCATCATAATGTGGATCTGACGACGGGACAAACCCGAGAGCTCGGCTATGACAGGGTCGAGTTCTCGGCCGACGGCACCATGATCTACACGGCTCCGAGCGCCCCCGTTAACGCGCTCGCTCTCTACCAGTCGCTTCCCGACGGAACCGTGACGCAACTGGCGACTCCTTCCGCTAAAGTGCCCAAGTGGTTAGGATGGGACTTGGGCTTTTACGGGCCGTTAACGGATGGAAAAAGCATCGTCTATTCGGAACTTTTCTTGAGGGATGGCGGATTAAGTTGGGTGCTCCGTTTGCGCAATGTGGATAATTCGGTCGCCACATTATCGGTGAACCCTCACACAGCCGGCCACGATCTGTATTTGATTAACAATGGGTGGATTGCTTATATCGAGTATAATAAAGAAATAAAACGGAAGGTCGTGAATGTCCGGTCGCCGGAAGGCGCGGTAAAGCGGGTTTTTGAGTGCCCCGATTGGTGGTCTTGGACAGTTGCCCCCCTCGCCATTAACGAGTTGGGGCCGGATGGAACGGTGGCGTTCACGTTTAACGACAAATCGTATCTCTATTACACCCAAGCGGACAAAACGGTAAGCATATCCAGAAGCCCGGCGCGGTTCCAATACCGGGAGCATGTCCTCGACGGGCCTGGCGATTCCCAATACCGGATTGGCGGATGGTACCTGCAAGCTGACGATTCGCTGTACGCTGTTCGAATCTAACTGCTTCTCCGGTCCTCTGCCAAACTAAAATGACAGACCCTCCTATAAAAGGAGGGCTTTTCGTATTATTAGGTC
>NZ_JACJVO010000018.1 GCF_014212055.1 Cohnella zeiphila
CAGGATCAAACTCTCCATAAAAGGACTTTTGACGGCAGGTCCCTGCAACTGTTAACGTCAGCCGTAGGCTGATTGTTCAGTTGTCAGGGTTTCCGTGAGGAAATCCCGAGAGTCAAAATGTCCAACCTTATCAGAGAGCCATATGGCTCATTTCCTTGCTGGTTTGTCTCCCGAAAGCCGAAGCTCCCGATCGACGATTCCAATTACGCTCGATGTTCAGTTTTCAAGGAACAAGGTCTATCTTCGCGATCGGTCTCGCAAACGAGCCGACAGCGATTAATCATATCAGCTTCTGCAAAGCGTGTCAACCGCTTTTGTCGAAGCCGGTCAAAACTTCGTGAATCGCGCACCCTTTTCGAAGGGGCGAGAATTAATGTACCACAAGGCGCCTGCCCATTGCAACAGGTATTAAATCCCAATTTCGAATTTCTTTTAAACGAAAGTTAACCCCCGCCTCTCCCTCTCTTTAAACTCGGATCGTTATGATGCTCTAGGAATCCTGAGTTTCCCGTTCAAACCATATCCGAGGTGATTGCAAGCATGAAGAAAATCTTCCTTTCCGTCTCCCTTTCTATCTCCCTGCCCTTCGCTTTAACCGATCAAGCGGCTACGGCGGCGATCCCGAACGCAAGTCCGCCATCAGTCGCAGCGGCAGCGCCTGCGTCCGTCCAATCCGCGGTCATACCGCTTCGGGAATTGTGCGATTGGATAGGCGTCCCGATCCGATGGGATCCCGTACAACACGCGATTCTTGCGGAAGAAGGAGATAATCTTGTTTCCGTCCGTCTAAGCTACAATCATGAATTCGTCGTGGAAAAGAACGGACAAGCGCTGCAAGCGAACGGAGGAATCGAGCTGAATGGCGGAACGACTTTTCTTAGCCACGAGGCCCTGAAAAAGGTGTTCGGAATCGACGCCGTTTGGTCGAACGGCCACCCAGTCATCGCTACCGGCGACGCCAAGTCCCGGGCCAACGCTTTCCTGACCCGTCTCCAGCAAGGGGATACGGATGGCGCTTTTTCGCTGGCATCGGCCGGGTTCAAAAAGGGGTCCATCCCCGAAGGAACGCTCGCCTGGATCCGGCAACTGGGCGAATCTCCCCGCTCGACGCGGGGCAGCGTAAGGACGGACGCGGTTCATACTACCGTGACGATCTCGTATCGGACGCCTCAAATGTCCTCCGACATTGAAATCCGGCTGAATCCGAACGGCCAAGTGGACGATCTATACCCGAACCTGCATATGACGGGCTACCGAGCTCCGTCCTACGATCTCCCCGAATTCTATACGGAACAGTCCATGACCGTCGGAGAAGGCGATCATGCGGTCGAGGCCCGGTTGACCCTGCCAGAGGGGAAGGGGCCGTTCCCCGTCGTCATTCTCGTGCAAGGAGACGGCGAATTGGATGCCGACAGCACCGCTTTCGCCCAGAAGCCGTTCCGCGATTTGGCGGTAGGACTTGCAGGCAAAGGGGTTGCCGTGCTGCGCATGCCCAAAACGACAAGGGAACATTTCGTCCAACTGTCCTCCCGCTATACCATTGAAGACGAATTCGTCGATAATACGCTCTTGGCGGCCAAGCAGCTGACAAGCCTGCCGGAGATCGATTCGAGCCGCATCTATGCGGCCGGCCACAGCCGCGGCGGCTGGATGATCCCCCGCATTCTTGCCCGCGACTCGGACCAACTGCTGGCCGGAGCGATCGTCTTGGCCGGAGCCGACCCGAGCTATTCGGAGATCGAGTCCTACGATCACCCGGAACTTGGAGGTATGATGTCCGTCGACGAAATCGCTTATTACCGCAAAGAGTTGAAATGGGTGCAGCAGCCGAATTTCGATCCGTCGAACCCGCCGAAGGAGTTCGATTTGCCGCCTAACCCTTACTGGTGGGCGGACATTGCCGGATACGAACCGAAGGAAGAGGCGAAGCTGCGCAACGTTCCGATGCTGATTTTGCAGGGCGAGCAGGATTTTCAAGTACCGCTCGCAAGCCTGCAAGGTTGGAAGGAAGCCTATGCGGGAAGAACGAATGTGGAATACCGCACTTATCCGAAGCTGACGCATCTTTTTACGGAGGGAACGTTGGATAAAGGGCTTCAAAACTACATGTCGCCCGAAAACGTAGATCCTCAGGTCATAAGCGACATGGCGGATTGGATCGATCAACGCTCGCATTAACGCGGACGACCGTGCAAAAAGGCGGCCTCTCCGATACCGGAAAGGCCGCCCGCATTATTTTCAAAGGCCCAGCAGCCGGGCAAGCTCCTCTTCGTCCTCCAGCACGGCAACGCCCAGATCGCGCGCCTTCGTCAGCTTGCTGCCGGCGCTCTCGCCCGCGATGACGAGATCCGTCTTCTTGGACACGCTGCCCGATACTTTCGCTCCGAGCGCTTCCAGCCTCTTCGCGGCTTCGTCGCGCGTCATGGTCGTCAGCGTGCCGGTCAGCACGACGGTCTTGCCGAACAGCGGATGACCGGCGTCGGCCGCTTCGGCCGCCGGGCGATCCGCTTCGGCCCTCACGCCCGCCGCCCTCATCCGGGCGATGCTCTCTTGTACGAGCGGATCGCGGAAAAAGCTCGCGATGCTCTCCGCGACGATGCCGCCCACGTCTGGCAGGGCGATCAGCTCTTCGGCATCCGCCGCCATCAACCGGTCGAGATCGCCATAGTGATCGGCCAGCGTCTTGGCGGTCGCCTTGCCGGTGTTGGGAATGCCGAGCGCATTCAAGAAAGCAGCCAGGTCGCGCGTCTTCGATTTCTCGATCGACGCCAGCAGGTTGCTCGCCTTCTTTTCCCCGAACCGCTCCAGCTTGACCAGATCGTCCGCGGCCAGACCGTACAGGTCGGCCGGATCGTGCACGTTCAACTCCTCGTACAGCTGCTCCGCCGTTTTGCCGCTGAACGTCTCGATATCCATGCAATCTCGCGACGCGAAATGCGTAATGCGCCCGACAACCTGGGGTTTGCAGCCCAGCCTGTTGTTGCAGAACAGATGCGCTCCCCGCATCTCCAGCGGGGAACCGCAGCCGGGACATACCGTCGGGTAGACGATCTCCCCGCCGACTTCGCTGTCGTCCGCCTTGCCGAGAATTTCGGGTATGACGTCGTTGGAGCGCCGAATGAACACCCTCGTGCCAAGCGCCCGGGTCAAGTTCTTCCGTTCGATGTCGCCGATATTGTTCAACGTGCAGTTTTGTACCGTTACCCCGGCCAACTCGACCGGCTCTACGCGGGCGAGCGGAGTGATCTTGCCGGTGCGCCCGACTTCCCACGACACCGATTCGAGGACGGTCGTCGTCTCCTCCGCCTCGAACTTGAAGGCGATCGCCCAACGAGGGAACTTGTCGGTGTAGCCGAGCGCTTCGCGAGTGGCGAAATCGGTAATTTTGACAACGGCGCCGTCGATCAGGTAATCGAGCGTATGGCGCCTGTCCGCGATCGCCGCCAGTTCCTCTGTCAGTTCGGAGAAATCGGCAAAGTAGCGGAGATAAGGGTTGACCGGAAAATGATTCTCGCGCAAAAAATCCATCATCTGGCGATGGTTCGTCAGCCGAACGTCTCCCTCCAGGAAGCCGACGTTGTAAAAGAAGGCGTCCAGCTTCCGCGAAGCCGTCGTGCGCGGATCGAGGTTGCGCAGCGCTCCCGCCGCCGCATTGCGGGCGTTCTTGAGGGGCTCGGCAGCCGTCTCGTTGTACTTCTCGAGCACGGACAACCGCATGTACCCTTCGCCCTGCACCTCGAACGTTCCGTTCGCAAAAGGAACCGTCAGCGGAACCGACCGGATCGTCCGCACCTGCGCCAGAATGCCCTCTCCAACCGTGCCGTTGCCGCGAGTGGAAGCCTGAACCAGCTCCCCGTCCCGATAGGTCAGGTTGAGCGTCAGGCCGTCGTACTTCAGTTCGACGACATACTCCGGATCCGGAAGCGGTCGCTCCGGGTTTTTCGCGTTGAAGTCGGCGATCAGCTTCTTCACCCGCTGCTCCCAAGCCGCCAAATCGTCGGCGTTCTGAGCCTTGTCCAGGCTCCACAGCCGCGCCAGATGGCGATGCGGCTCGAAGCCTTTGAGAATCTCGCCGCCGACCCGGCGGGTCGGGGAGTCGGGCAGCGTCGTGCCGGTCTCCCGCTCCAGCGCGGCCAGTTCGTCGTACAGCGCGTCGTACTCTTTGTCGCTGACGGTCGGGCTGTCTTGCGTGTAATATTGGCGGCCGTACAAATTCAATTCAGCCACCAGCGAGCGCATGCGATCCAATGGTTCCGTCATGGAAAGGTCGGCTCCTCTTCATCGATATTTAAACGGGAAATTCGCTTCAAAAAGCTGTCGGGGTCGAATGTTACCCCCAGTCTAAGATACGGTACGGCCGCGCGTCAACGAATCGCCCGGTTCTCCAGCCGATCCCGGAAACTGCCGAGCAAAATATGCAAACCGTATTCGAAATGCTCGTCCGTGTTCAGGCTTGCCATATAGGGCGCAAGGCGAAAGAGGGTCGGATATTGTTCGGGCGGCAGCTGGCTTAGAACGTCGCGCGAACGGCTCGTCTCCTCCGGCGATGCGTTGGTTGCGCGCGTTTCGTTTTTGACGAAGGAAAGCACGTAATCGTTCACCAACATAGAAGCCATAACGATCTCCTCGGGCGGAAAGCCGGCCTGAACGAGACTTTTGAACATGGCTTCCATCAACAGAAGCCGATTGGGCAGGAGCGGCGGCGTCTCCATCAAGATTTCCGCGGCGTCGCGAATCGACAGCAGAACAGCGCGGTATTCCCTTGCAAAAGCGAGCACCTGGTCTTGCCAAGGCAGATTCGGATCCGGCAGACGCAGTCGGCCGCAAATGCTCTCGCTCAGCAATTGCATAAGCTCCGCTTTGTCCCGGACGTGCCAGTACAAGGAGGCGGAACGGATTCCGAGCGCTTCCGCCAGCCGGCGGGTCGTCAGCTGCTGGAGTCCCGATTCGTTCAGCAGCGTCAGGGCGGTTTGAACGATTTTGTCGATATCCAGCGTTTCTCGGGGATTCGAGCTGCGCCGGTTCTGTTCTTTGCTTTTTTTCGTGGCCATCGCGACGACCTCCCTTTGTCATTGTACTGTTTTTCGCCCAAAAAAATAAGATGGCGAAGCCTCTTGACAGAGATACCCGAAGCCGTGGTAACCTATCGGTGATAGTTCATTGGCTATCAATGATAGGTTATAACATGGGGAGGGTGTTCGATTATGAATAACGTCATTTCCCGCGACGGTACCGGGATCGGCTACCGACAGCTTGGCAACGGCCCGGGGCTGGTGATCCTGCATGGCGCCATGGAGTCGTCCCGAAGCCACCTCCAGCTTGCCGAAGAGCTGGCCGACTCGTTCCGCGTTTACTTGCCGGATCGCCGCGGCCGCGGAGGGAGCGGTCCGTACGGCAAGGACCACGGCATTCGCAAGGATGTCGAAGACTTGGAAGCGATCCTAGCGCAGACCGGCGCCCGCTTCGTATTCGGAGTGAGCTCCGGCGCCATCATCGCCCTGCGGGCGGCGATGGAATTGCCGGCTATCCAAAAAGCGGCCATTTTCGAGCCCCCATTGTCGGTTAACGGCTCGGTATCGACCGATTTCATGCCGCGTTTCCGGAAGGAGATCGCCGAAGGCAACGTCTCGTCCGCGCTCGTCACGGGTATGAAGGGTGCGCAAATGGGGCCTCCGATCTTCAACTCCCTGCCACGATGGCTGCTTAAGCGGCTTACGGAAATGATGATGGCAAGCGAGGACAAAAAAGCGCAAGACGGCGACGACACGTTCAGAAAGCTCGCTCCGACGCTGGACTACGACTTCCGGCTCGTCGAAGAAATGAGCGATTCCTTGGATCGTTTCAAGGCGATGCCTTCCGAAACGCTTTTGCTTGGAGGCGGCAAAAGTCCGGCTTATTTAAAAACAGCCCTCGACGCCCTCGAGAAGATTCTGCCGCATGTCCGACGCGTCGAGTTTCCCGGGCTCGGTCACGGCGCTTCCGGCAATGCCGACCGCGGAGGGCGGCCGGAACGGGTTGCGCCGGAGCTGCGCCGTTTTTTTAATTCGCCGGGAGCTTAAAGAAAAAAGCCCGAATGGGCTTATGATTTCGACGCTTTCATGGATTCGACTTCTAGCATCGTCGCGCTCAGATCCGTCTCGAGAGCGGTCACGCGCCTGGAAAGGCTCTTGAACTCCACCCGGGTCTCATGGCGGAAATCGTTCAACTTCTGGTCCATATGCTTCAGCATGCCGATGACATCTTCGTTCTGGCTCGTTTCGATGCGGTCTAGCTGCTCCTTGACCTGGCTCATGTCCGTCTTGAGCTGCTGAACGTCTCCTTTGAGTACATGTACGTCTTCTTTAAGTCCTTGAACATCCGTCTTCAGTACCTGCACGTCTGTCTTCAGTACCTGCACGTCTGCTTTTAACTGATTAACATCCGTTCTGAGCTCTTGCAGTTCTTCTTTGACCGGTTGAAGCTCTTCCCTGACGACGGATCGCAAAGCTTCGACGATCGATGAATCCATGGGTCATCTCCTCTCGCGATTCGATTCCTGCATCCATTTTATTATGAGAACAAACGTTCGTCAATCATAAAGAATCCGTTCATGCAGATTATACTTTCGTCAGCGGTGCAAAAGCCGCCAGCAGCCGCTTCACCCCGACCGGCGCCGGAAACGCGATCTGAAGCTCGGTATCGTTCCCGCTCCCCTTCACCGCCACGACCGTGCCCACGCCCCACTTGGCGTGCTGCACCTTATCGCCGGCGGCGACCGCCAGCCCGCCGCCGCCCGAACCCGCGGCCGTCGCCGGGGCGCCCGGCTGCGGCACGACGCGTGCGCCGCCGGCAGCCTGCGGCCGGCCGGCGATGCCGCCTGCGGCGGGGCGGCCGCCGAACCCGCCGGCCGTCGAACCGGGCGCGCCCGCTCCCGGCCGCGCGCCGAAGCCCGGGCGACCGCCCGCCGCCCCGAAGCCGGGGCGGGCGAGCCCGTAGCCGCCGAACGCGGTCGGACTCTGTCCGCCGACCGCCTGCTTCAGCTCCTCCGGAATCTCCCGGAGGAACCGCGACGGCGCGTTGCTCTTCGTTTGGCCGTAGAGCAGCCTCATTTTCGCGCAGGTCAAGTACAGTCTCTTTTCCGCGCGCGTAATGCCGACGTAGGCGAGCCGCCGCTCCTCCTCCATCTCCTCGTTGTCCATGAGCGCCCGGTTCCCCGGAAAAACGCCCTCTTCCATCCCGACGATAAACACGGCCGGAAACTCCAGTCCTTTCGCGCTGTGCATCGTCATGAGCACGACGGCGTCGTCCGCGTCCTCTTCCTCGTCGTTCATCGAATCGATATCCGCGATCAGCGCCAGATCGGTCAGGAACGCGACGAGCGACTTGTCGTCGTTGCGCTTCTCGAACTCCTGCGTAACGGAGAGGAATTCCTCGATATTTTCCAGCCGCGCCTTCGATTCCAACGTATTCTCCCGCTGCAGCTCGAGCCGGTACTCGGTCATTTCCAGCATTTTCTCCGTCAACTCGGTCACCGACAGGTAATCGACCATAGCCGTCAGATTGGCGATCAAGTAACGGAATCCGGACAGCGCCGTCTTGGCCCGGGTTTGAATATCCACGTTGTACAAACCGTCCCCAAGCAGGCCGTCCCCTTCGCTCAGCAGGCGGTAGATGGAAATGCCGCGTCGCTGCGCCTCCTCCTGCACCTTGGCCATCGTCGTATCGCCGAGGCCTCGCTTGGGCACGTTGATAATCCGGTTCAGGCTGATGTCGTCGTCCGGGTTGGAGATCAGCCTCAGGTAAGCGAGAATGTCCTTGATCTCCTTGCGGTCGTAGAACTTCGTGCCGCCGACGATCTGGTACGGAATTTCCGATTTGATCAAAATTTCCTCGATCACCCGGGACTGCGCGTTGGTCCGATAAAGGATGGCATGATCGCCGTACCGCATGTCGTTCTGCCGGTTGCGCTTGATCTCCCCTGCGACGAAATACCCTTCCTCGTGCTCAGAGTCTGCCTGGTAGATGGCGATTTTGTCGCCGCCCTTTTGTTCGGTCCACAGGTTTTTGGCTTTGCGGCCCATGTTGTTCTTGATGACCTGGTTGGCCGCTTCCAGGATGTTGGACGTCGACCGGTAGTTCTGCTCAAGCAGGATCGTCTGCGCTTCCGGATAATCCTTCTCGAAATTCAGGATGTTCGTGATGTCCGCGCCGCGCCAGCGGTAGATCGACTGGTCGCTGTCCCCGACGACGCAAATATTGTGGTGCTTGTCCGCGAGCAGGCGGCAAAGGACGTACTGTGCCCGGTTCGTGTCCTGGTATTCGTCGACGTGGATATATTTGAATTTGTTCTGGTAAAAGTCCAGCACTTCCGGAACGTCCTTGAACAGCTGGATCGTCAGCATGATCAGGTCGTCGAAATCGAGCGAGTTGTTGCTTTTGAGGCGGCGTTGATACTGGGTGAACACTTTGGCGACGATGCTCTGAAAATAGTCCCCCGTGCGAGACTCGTACTGTTCCGGCGTGACGAGCTCGTTTTTGGCGCTGCTGATGGTGGCCTGGACCGCTTTGGGCTCGAACTTCTTCGTGTCGATGTTCTGCTCTTTCATAATGTTGCGGATAACCGACAGCTGGTCCGCCGAATCGAGAATGCTGAAGTTCGAGGTAAAACCGATCCGCTCGATGTCGCGCCTTAAGATGCGCACGCACATCGAGTGGAACGTGCTCACCCAAATGTCGCGGCCGGACGGTCCGACCAGCTTGGAGACGCGTTCCTGCATCTCCCGGGCGGCTTTATTGGTAAACGTAATCGCCAGAATGCTCCAAGGGGCTGCTAGCCGCTTGGCAATAATGTAGGCGATCCGATGCGTCAGCACGCGCGTCTTGCCGCTTCCCGCTCCGGCCATGATGAGCAGCGGGCCGCCGGTGGCGACCGCCGCCTCGCGCTGCCTCGGGTTCAGCTTCTGGATCGCTTCGTCTATGTTCACGTGATCGGGTTCGGGTCGGTGATCCGGTTCAAAAAACATGGTCCTGCTCCTTTACGCTGTTTTTCACGGCGGGGACCGTCGCGAGCGCGGCCGGCAGGTCGTCGTAAACGACGTTGCCGACAATGACCGTGTGCGCCGCTGCGGCCGCCTCTCGTGCTTGCTCCGGCGTGCGGACGCCGCCGCCGTAGAACAGGCGCGCCTGGCTCAATCCGTCCCGCACCTTGCGCACAAGCGCCATATCGCCGAACGTTCCGCTATATTCCAGGTACAATACCGGTACGCGCCACAGGCGGTCCGCCAGTTGGGCGTAGGCTACGGTTTGCGCGGGGGTTAGGTCCGCCTCCGCTTCGGTAAGCCGCGCCACGGTCGCCTCGCCGTTGAGCACAATGTACGCCTCGCCGGCGACCGACTCCCACGGCATCAGGCGGCCGTAGTCGGCGAGCGCCTCCGCCTGCCGGCCGATCAGCCATTCCCGATGGGGCGTGTTGAGCACCATCGGGACGAGATAGCCGTCGAATCCGGGCACGGCGCCGGCGGGATCGGTGAGCTCGCACGCGCACGGCAGCTCGTACCTCCGAATGCGCGACAGAAGCTCCACCGTGTTGTCATAGGTAACGCCGCTCGACCCGCCGACCAGAATCGCGTCGGTGCCGGACAGACATACCCGTTCCAGCGCCTCGTCCGCGATCGGCCGGTCCGGGTCGAGCTTGAACACATGCCGCCACTCGGCATAAAAAGAAGGAAACGAGATCATGCGTTCCTCCATCGCTTTTACCCCTAGTCTACAGGAATTCTCGGCTTCTTCCAAGGTGGGGGTTGCATCCTCCAATAGATTGCCTCCTCCATGTTCACTCCGTGCACTTGCTGACACCTACCGCCTAACTTCCCCATCTCTAATTTCATCCCGTGCACTTACAGCCACTCGCAGCTCAGCTTCACCAACTCTAAGTTCATCCCATGTACTTATAGCCGCCCGCCACCCAGCTTCATCAACTCTAAGTTCATTCCATGCACTTACAGCAGCCCGCCGCCAAGTTCACCAACTACATGTTCATCACATGCATTTGCATTTGCCGATAACTTCGTTCTCACATCCCTAAGCTCATACCGCCAGCTAACAGATTTTTGCCGTGCCTCTACGTACCTCAAGCCTCTAACGTTCCAAGTTGCCTGCCATAAAATAGCTTTTTCCCTTCTCGCTTATCACAAATGAGGAATACCGAATGGAACCTTTTCCCAGAGGCAAAAGCAACTTTTGGTTAACCATCCGATGAAGCAAGCGACTTGTCGCTACCCGCTTCAACCTCAAGCATTCACCAGCTTCGTTCAAGGTGAAAACTCCGTTTCGAGACAAAGCAAAGCGAAGAACTTCCCGCTCGTATACAGGCAATTCATAAAGCCGAGAAACCGGAGAACTACCGTACCTTCCCAACAGTTCATAAACGGTTCTTATGCAAGTTTCGGGCTTTTTATCCAACTCGTCATAGCTGAACGGAACAAACCG
Source organism: Cohnella zeiphila (assembly GCF_014212055.1). Taxonomy (GTDB): domain Bacteria; phylum Bacillota; class Bacilli; order Paenibacillales; family Paenibacillaceae; genus Cohnella; species Cohnella zeiphila. The sequence continues at coordinate 10,468 of NZ_JACJVO010000018.1, forward strand.
AAGCCCGTGCATGGAGACTGTTCGCATCCGCATTCTCTCAAAAGAAAATCGATCGCGAGTAAGCCTTTCGGCATGCGACACAAAGCCATCACTCTCAAACGCAGCCAATAACGGTGGGTAAAAAGCATCGACGTATATTTTTACGCCTGACAAACTAATCAGTTCGTACTCCAGAACAAACCCGTCCAGAGAGCCGAAAACCGGAAGCAGCACTTCCTCCGCCAGTTTCCGGGTGCCTGTCAGGTCTCGGCCGAGCATCTCCAGCCGTTGACCGGACGCTCCCCGCTTCTGTTCCTCAAGAAAAGTGTCGAACCCACCCTTCCGTACTGCGAGCTTCTCGTGCATGCCGTGTATCCTCCTTGTTTTGTTGACTTTGCCATCCCGTTCGAAAAACAAAAAGCCGCTAGCTCCCGTCCAAGGGAGACAAGCGGCATGTGCTTCATGCGAGTGAGAAAACGTAGAATGGTACGTGTTTCCGTTTTTTAGCCTAACCCTTCAGCTTCTCGATCAGATAAGCGCGGAATTCCTCGCCCAGATCGGGGCGTTCGAGCGCGAAGTCGACGATCGTCTTCAGGTAGCCCATTTTCTCTCCGGTGTCGTAGCGATTGCCTTCGAAGGTGTAGGCGTAGATCGGCTCGCGCTCCAGCAGGCGGAAGATGGCGTCGGTCAGTTGAATCTCTCCGCCGGCTCCGGTGTTCTGGGTCTCGAGCAGATCGAAGATGGCCGGGGTCAAAATATAGCGCCCCATAATCGCGATATTGGAAGGTGCATTCTCTGCAGCAGGCTTCTCCACGACGCCCCTCACCCGGATGAGGGACGAGTCGGGGTCCGAGGAGGGATCGGGATCCACAATACCGTAACGGGACACGTCCGTATCCGGAACCCGCTGCACGGCCAGCACGCTGCTCTGCGTTCTCTCGTACACGTCCATCATCTGCCGGAGACACGGAGTCTCCTCCGATTGGACGATGTCGTCCCCGAGCAGCACGGCGAACGGTTCGTCCCCGATGAACTTGCGCGCGCACCAGATGGCGTGGCCCAGCCCTTTCGGTTCTTTCTGGCGGATGTAATGGATGTCCGTCAGGTCGGAAGCCCGCTGCACCTCGGACAGCAGGTCGAATTTGCCTTTCTGCAGCAAATTCTGCTCCAGCTCGTAGTAGCTGTCGAAATGGTCCTCGATCGCGCGCTTGCCCTTCCCGGTTACGATCAGGATGTCCTCGATGCCGGACGCGACCGCCTCTTCGACGATATATTGAATGGCCGGCTTGTCGATAATCGGCAGCATTTCCTTCGGCATGGCCTTGGTCGCCGGCAAAAACCGTGTGCCGAGACCTGCGGCGGGTATGATCGCTTTGCGAATTCTCAAATGACTGCATCCTCTCTCTATCTAACGAATTGTTCGCATCCAAAGCCAAGTCCGGCCCGCAAAATGGGGTAAAAGAAGCGGCGGAACGAACGCGAACGCGAGGAAAGCCAGGCAATCCGACAATGAATTCTCCGAATTGTCTAAGCCCCCGTACCCTGCTCCTCGTTCTGCGCCCTCCGCCCGCTCTCGTCCGCGGCGCCCGACAGATCGGGCGAATTCGCGGGCAGCCGCCCGACGCCGATGCAGACGACGCCGCTTCCGTTCAGGGCGTCCGCATCCAGGGCGTTGCGCCCGTCGAGCAGGATCGGCCGGTTCATCCAGCTTCTGAACTCTTCCGCCCGGATCCGGCCGAATTCCGGCCATTCCGTGACGAGAATGGCCGCGTCGGCGCCGCGCAGCGCGGCTTCGGCCGATCCGTACAGCCGCACGGCGCTGGGCAGCGCGCGCTTCATCGCCTGGCTCGCGGCCGGATCGTAAGCCGTCAGCGAGATGCCGGGATGGCGGCGCAGCAGTTCCTGCGCCAGCCGGACCGAAGGCGCCTCGCGCATATCGTCGGTGCCCGGCTTGAAGGCGAGCCCCAGCAGCGCGACTTTGCGGCGGGACGGCCAGGAAAGCGCGGCTTCCAGCTTGCGGATCATGCGCAGCGGCAGCGTCGCGTTCGCGCGGATCGCGGCCGCGACGAGCGTCTGGGGCGCGCCCGCCTCGTCCGCCAGGCGCACGAGCGCGCGCGCGTCCTTCGGCAGGCACGAGCCGCCGAAGCCGAGACCCGCGCCCAGGTATTCCGACCCGATGCGCGGATCCAGTCCCAGAATGCGGGCGATGGCCGGATAATCGGCGCCCGTCTGCTCCGCCAGCGCCGCCATCTCGTTGGCGAACGACATTTTCACCGCCAGATGGGCGTTGGCGGCCAGCTTCGCCAGCTCCGCGCTTCGGCGGTCGGTGGCGACGATCGGGGCGGGCAGGGCGCCGTACAGCCGCTCGACGATGGCGAACGTCTCCGCGTCGTCCGAGCCGATCACGACTCGCGCCGGCTCGAAAAAATCCCGGACCGCCTGCCCCTCGCGCATGAACTCGGGAACCGACGCGACGAACAGCTCGCACCGTTCCGGCAGGCGCGCGCGCAGCCTCGCTTCCAGCCGGTCGGCCGTCCCGACCGGAACCGTGCTCTTGACCACGATCGTTCTTCGGCCGCCCATCCATTCGCCGAGCCGGTCCACGGCCGCCCACAGCGGCTCAAGACGCATCAGCCCGTCGTCCCCGGCCGGCGTTCCCACCGCGAGGAAGATGACCTCCGCTTCGGCCGCAAGCCGCTCCGGGTCGGAGCTGAACCGAAGATGGCCCGCGGCCGCATGGCGGGATATAAGCGCCTCCAGATCCGGTTCGCGATAAGGTACGAGCCCTCTGGCCAACTGGCCGACCTTGCCCGTGTCGATATCGCAGCAATCGACCGTGTGCCCCAGCTCCGCAAACCCTGCCGCCGTCGTCAAACCGACGATTCCCGCTCCCATTACCGCCAACCTCATGAACCGCTTCCTCCCATTTCCTGATCTTATTGTAAAACAAAATGCCGCCCGTGGCGACAAATGTTGAACAGAGTCATATCTCGCGGGCTGCTCGCGAACGGTTCCCGCCATATGGCGATTGTATCACCGGATGGTTTGGGGAATGTCAACGCGGTCGATTTTTTACAATTCGTCCGGCCAGGAAACGGAATCCGCGTATTTCTTTGGGGGAATTCCCTCCAATCGCTTGAACAGCTTGCTGAAATAATAAAGATCGCCGATGCCGACCCGCTCCGCGACTTCCTGCACAGTGAACTTCCGCTGCCCCAGCAGCCGCTTGGCCTCCTCCATCCGCAACCGAAGCAAATATTCCGATGCCGATCTCCCCGTCGCCTGACGGAAGATCGTCCCGAAATATTTCGGAGTCAGCGCCGCGCGTTTGGCCAGAAAAGCCGTGCCGATCCGTTCGGCGTAATGCTCCTCCATATAAGAGATCGCGTCCAGCACCAGGTCGGCGTGAGCGTGGCCGATGCGCACCCCTTCCTTCGTGACGAGCTCCCGCTGAATCAACGCGAGCAGCCGGAGCATCGCGGACTTCAGCCAAAGCCGCGAGTCCGATCTCGATTCTTCGAACCGCATTCGAAGCTCCCGGAACACATCGTAGAAGCTTGGAACGTCTTCCGGCGTCATTTTCTCGGGAATCGTCATTTCCGCCAGCTCCACCGCGGGCCTCTCGCCCAGCCGGCCTTCTCCCGCCGTATCCGCCCCTTCGGTCTTGCGGCCCAGATAAACCGAATAAGGCGAGAATTCGAACCCTTCCCCCAGAAAAACGTAATCGAAATGGACCGCGAAGCAAAGGATCGGTCCGCTCGTCGAGACCGTCATTTCGTTGATCAGGTGCGGACGGATGTGCAGCAGGTCGCCGGCGCGCATCTCGTAAACCCGTTCCTCGATCCGCAGCGTCCCTTCGCCGCGAACCACATAGATAAACTCGTAGTCGTAAATATACCGCTCCGCGCCCCTTACGCCGGCTCCGATCTCCACTTCGTGCACGTAACGGACGTAAGGCGACAGCGAACGGTAATCGACTCGCAGCGATTCTCTCATCGGGTCCCTCCTTCCAATCGATTCGACTTTTTTACAAAAAGTCCGGATTTCCCTCCATCGTTCCAACGCTCTTCTTTTATTATGATGAATCCAATCCCTGATTCAAGGAGGAAATCCGATGAGTACGACTGTCAAAACGCAAACGCCGATTACGCAAGAGCATATCGACTTTTATCGGGAGAACGGTTTCGTGAAAGTGGACGATATGCTGACGCCGGAGGAATTGGCCGAGCTGCGCGAGTATCTGGAGGAGGCCATGCATTCGGAAGGAGATCGTTCGGTCAACACGGACAAGAAAGACGGGCTCTACTACCGGGTGCTGAACCAGAAGGTCAACGTTTGGCGGGACCACGCCGGCATGGGGAAGTTCAGCTTCCACCCGCGTTTCGCGCAATCCGCGCTGGAGCTGTCGGGGGCGGCGGGCATCCGGTTTTTCCACGACCACGGTCTTTGGAAAATGCCCGGCGATTCGAAAGCGACCCCCTGGCACCAGGATACGCCGTATTGGCCGTTTAACGAAGCCGAAGCGGGCGCGATGTCGATCTGGATTACGCTCGACGACGTGGACGAGCGGAACGGCTGCATGGCGTTCGTGCCGAAGTCGCACCGGCTCGGCAAGCTGAAGGGCATCGATCTGGCGAGCCCGCAAAATATTTTCGACTACGTGGAAGGCGGTCAAACGACGGTCCAGCAGCCGGTGGTCGTGCCGCTGCGGGCCGGAAGCTGCACGTTCCACAACGGTCTGACGTTCCATTACGCGCACGCCAACAGCACGGATCGGCCGCGCCGCGTGCTGGCGATCATTTACGTGCCGGAAGGCGTTACGTACAGCGGAGCCAAGCACGTCGTAACGGACGGCACCGGCTTGCAGACCGGCGAGCCGATCAAGGGGCCGCGGTTCCCGCTGCTGACCGGAGCCGGCAGCTAGAGCGGGCGCGAGGTACGAGCCGGTCTCGGATGACGGCTCGGTGATGGAATCGCTGCCGAGGAGCAAATGCCAAGGCCCGCCTTCGGAAGGCGGGCCTTGGGCTTGGGCTTCAATGGAACGCGCGGCTCGTCGCCGGCTACGCTCCTTCCCCTTCGAAAGAGCCTTTCATGTGATATTCCATCGAAGAGGGATCGATGGCGTCTTTTCGCCGCTGATAGCGATATTCCAGCGATACCCTCAGCCGGTCCGCCGTCCGGTTGTCCAGCGCCTTATGGAGGGTCATCCCGTGGAACAGGAGCAGGTCGCCGACCCGAAAATCCGCCGTCAGCCAGGGAAGCCCCAGCTCGTCGCATTTCTCGTGAGGGATGCCGTGACCTCCCGTTCCGCTCATCGGTTCATGCCGCAGAAAGCCGAGATGGTTCGACTCCGGCATGACCGCGAGCCCTCCCATCTCCTCCGGGCAATCCCCGGCGGCGATCCAGCTGGTATACGTATCCGGCGTTCCTTTAATATAGAAATGGTCCTGATGCGGCGGAGTCGTGTTCAGAAAGCTCTGCGGGAACGTAATGCGGCCGATGCGGCGTCGATGCTCGACCAGTTCGGCATCCAGCAGCCCGGTGTAAAGCAGCGTCAGCACGGGATTGCGGCCGAACGCGTTAAAGCTCGGCAATTCCAGAATCCGCCGATACAGCGGGGACGTCTCGAACTTTCGCGATTCCGGAAAAGGCTGTCCCGAGTAGCGGCCGTCCCGCAGCGGCGCGTTCCGGTCCACGAAGCCGTACTCGTCCGCGATGGACAGCATATCCTCGCGAATCCGAAGCAGTTCCTCCGCATCCAGCAGTCCGCGGAAGAACAGATAGCCTTCCTTTTCCAATCGCTTCCTCAGCTTCGGCATGTCGTGCAGCAGTTCCATCGAATCCCGCAGCTGTCCCATCGTCTTCTGCGTCATCTCGATCCGCTCCTTCAAATTTGATTTTTACGTTTCGTTCTCCTTAATCGTAAACGGCTTTATCGCCGTTGTATTTAGAGCGAACTTCATGAACTTGATCTTTATAAAGAAAAATGGGGGGCTAGAAGATGAACATCGGATGGGAGACGTTGAATCCGGTCGTGTCTTACGCCAATCGGCTCGTTTGCGATCCTGGCTTTTCATTCGGGCCCCGGGTTATTCGGGACCATCAGTTTATTTACGTGGCGGCGGGACGGGGCCGCTCCGATATCGGAGGACGGCGATATGCCGCGGAGGAAGGAGATTTGTTCTACTACGGCCCGGACGTTAAGCACCGTTTTGAGGCGGACGAGACGGAGCCTTTCATCCTCTATGGGCTTCACTTCGCCCCGATCGGCGACCTTCCGGCTGCGGGCGCGGTCCCGTATCGGCAGCCCGTGGACGTAAGCTGGGGAGAGCCGGAAGCTGCGAACGAATCCGGCCTTCAGCTGGGGGATGGAGCCTATCCTTTTCAAGTGCCGGAGCGGACTCGGCTGCGTCCTTCCTTCGCCGAGCCTTTTTTCGCAGCGGCGGCGCGGCATTACCGTACGGCCGACGCGCTTCATCATCTGCGCAACCGCGCGCTGCTGATCCGTTTTTTGACGGAGCTGTACGACTGGGTCTGCCGCGAGAACGAACAAAACGATCCCGCCGCGCCGCTGCTGGAGTCCGTCCGAACACAGCTTCGCGAGCGCGCGGCCGAGCCTTATCGCCGCGAATGGCTGAAAGAATGGACCCACTATCACGAGAACCACGCAGCGGCCCTCTTTTCCCGGTTGTACGGCCAGTCTCCGCACGACTACTTCCTCGACTGCAAGCTGGAGTTGGCCAAAACGCTGCTGCTCGCCGACGGCCTCGGCGTCGAGCAGACGGCCCGCCGGCTGCATTTCGGCTCGATCCACCACTTCACCCGTTTGTTCAAGCGCCGCATCGGCTGTCCGCCCAGCCTCTTTCGCCGGATGGACAGGATGGTTTAAGGGGAGGGGGCATCGGGCCCTCCAGGCTGTCCACGCAGCACTGTTAGCCGATTTTTTCGGCTATCGGCATCCTCTACGCCCCTCGCGAAGCACCGTTAGCCGATTTTTTCGGCTATCGGCATCCTCTACGCCCCTCGCGAAGCACCGTTAGCCGATTTTTTCGGCTATCGACACCTTCTCGGCCCGTTGCCCGGCCTCGTTAGCCGATTTTCTCGGCTATCGGCACCTTATCGGCCCCTTGTCCGGCCTCGATAGCCGTTTTTCTCGGCTAATTAACGTCCCTTGGGCGCGTTTTGCGGTTCCGGAATGCCGACTGCTCCGGCGGCCGCCCAGAACAATTGTCTAGCCCGATCCGTCACCTCAAATCCGTGACTCCTTCGCTCGCTGCCTCCCACCTTGGAGAGGAGCCCTTTGCCCACCAGTCGATGTACAACCAAACGACTGACATCCGCCCCCAGCTTCAGCCAGTTTCTCACATCTCCGATCCGAAAAAATTCCGTACGGAACATCCCCAAACGCAGCACTTCCCGCTCGTATACATCCAGTTCCATCAAACTCGTCTCCTCCGCCCTTCCTTGCCTCCCCAGCAACTCATAAAGAGAGCGCCGGCAAGCCTCGGGCTTCTTATCCAACTCGTCCCACGAAAAAGGAATGTATTTATATCCGTAAAGCGCAAAGGTCCGAATCCTCATTCTTTCGAAGGAGAATCGATCCCGCGTGATGCTTTCCGCATGGGATACGAAGCCTTCGCTTTCGAAGACGATTCCATGCGCGGACAGAAACGTGTCGACGAAGATGCGCATGCCTGAAGAAGCCACTAACTCATGCTCCAAAATCAGCTGCTGCGACGTGCCTAGAACCGGGATAAGCACCGTCTCCAACATTTTGCGCGTGCCCGACAAATCCTTGCCGAGCATTTCCAGCCTCTGCCCCGTTGCAGTGCGTTTCTGCTGCTCCAAAAAACCTTCAAAGCTCCAACTCATGTCTTATTCCTCCTTTTTAAGATCTTATTAGTCGAGCTTGCACTCGGCTGGATTGAAGACGGCGAAGTCGCCTAGCCCGACGGGTGACCAACGAAGCGCAGGAAGACCAGTAGGCTCTGCCGGGTCAATCTCTTCCAGATAGAAAAAGCCGCCTGCTCCCCGAGAGGGAGAAAGCGGCATGTGCTTCATGCGCGTTTAAATGATGTTGGTGCGGTCTTCCGCCGCAAGAGTCCGCTCGCAGACGAATACTTCGCGCGAGCACTTCCCGGCAGCGCAGATTACTTGACCAACTGCCCGCGGGTGACGCCGAGCTGGTTGGTCGCCTTCAGCTTGCGCCACACTTCGCCGCCGCCGATCCGGCCGTCCATGGCCGCGCGATAAAGCGCGAGCACTTCCAGCACTTTGCTCCCGGTCTCTTCCAGGAACTCGACCCGGTAGGAAGGGACGCCCAGCTCCATGAAATGAGAGAGATATTCCGCGCCGGACTGCTCGATCGCGTTGTAGACCGTGTTGCGGCAGCCTTCGTCGACGCGGACCGGATGGGACATGCCGATGCGGTCCTGCAAAGACGCGCGGTGCTGCTCGCAAGGACGGCCGCAGTTCGTAAAGTCGGTGCCTTCGCTCAGGAACGTGCAGTAGACGCAATGCTCGGTATGGAACATCGGCATGTGCTGGTGAATGACCAGCTCCAGCCGGGACGTATCCGACAGGGCCAGCATATCGACCATCTGCTGAATGTTCAGGTCGTACGACGGCGTCAGCCAGTCGGCGCCCGCCTCCCGGAACAGTTCGATCGTCTTATGGTTGGAGACGTTCAGCGAGAAGTCGCCGATCAGCGCCGGGTGCTTCTCACCCGGCTTCTCCGCCCGCTCCCGCAAATAATAGTACAGCGCGCCCGTATTGCGCACGAGCACCGCGTCCGGCTTCAGGTTCAGAATGTTGCGATGGTAGCCGTTCTCGCCCGGCATGTGGATGCGCGGGGTCGCCAGCGCGATCGGCTTGCCCGCTTCCCGGCAGATCGCGATAGCGTCCGGGAACTGCTTGATGAACTCGAAGTCGGCGTAGATCATCGACACGTCGGTCGTCACGGCCGCCTGCACCTGCTCCAGCGTGCGGCAAAGCGCCGTCAGCTTTGGCTCCGTCACGGGCTTAGCCGCTCGCCCCGCCGATGGAACAAGCCCGGCGCGCACGTTCCGCGTATAGCGCGGCGGCTGTTCGCGCAGCCGTTCGAGCTGCTCCGCCGCCTCGCGGCGAATCCGGTTCAGCTCGCTCTTCGGCACAATGACGTCGCCTTCCAGCGCCACGGTCAGCTGCTCCAGGTAATACAGCGTTCCGCCGAGCCGTCCGAGCTGCTCTTCCAGCACTTCCCGTCCGAGCGGACGCTTCTCCGCGTGCTCCAGCGGCATCTCGGAAGATACGACAACCGTAAGGCCGCGTCCGACGTCGGTCCAGATCGTACGCAGAGGAGCACCTTCGCGCCCCTCGACCGTCACCGCGGCCGGGAACGTCCGGTACGGCTTCTCGGTCTCGAACGTGCTTCTCAGCCGCTTGTCCAGCGCCGGGTCGCTCGTCTTCCAGATCCGGTCGCCTTCATGCACCCGGCTCAAGTCGACGTCGCTGCGGCCCATCACGATCTCGATGCGCTCGCCTTCCGGCGCCTCTCCCTCGAGCTTCGCGCCGCTTTTGCGCACGTCGTACACCCGGCCGCCCTCTTCCTTCTTCGTCGGGTCGCCGGCGTCGAACACCAGGCCGTCGCCGCGTTTGAGCGGCGCCTCGATCGTGCAGACGATGCCGCCCGGCAGAATCTTCTCGACGCGTCCGAGATAAACCCCGCGGCTCTTCGGGAACGTGCCGTCCACGAGCTTCTTGTTGTTCGTCCCTTCGAGGAAGCCGTGCGTGAACCCGCGCGAGAAGCTCTGCTGCAGCTCGCGAATCTCTTCCTTCGACGGTGCGGTCTCGTCACCGTCAAACACCTTGTCGATGGCGCGGCGATACTTGCTTACGACGTTGGCGACGTACTCCGGGCTCTTCAGCCGCCCTTCGATCTTAAACGACGTGACGCCGGCCTCGATCAGCTCCGGCATCAGGTCGATCGCCGCCAAATCTTTCGGCGACAGCAGGTACGCGATGTCGCCCATCGGCTTGCGCTCGCCGTCGACCATCAGATCGTACGGCAGGCGGCAAGCCTGCGCGCATTCGCCGCGGTTGGCCGAGCGGCCGCCCCACACTTCGGACGTCAGGCATTGTCCGGAGTAGGAGACGCACAGCGCGCCGTGCACGAATACCTCCATCGGCAGCTTCGCCTGCTCGCCGATCTTGCGAATCTGCTTCAGGTTATTTTCCCGGCCGAGCACGACCCGTTCCAACCCGAACGGCTTCGTGAATTCGACCGCCTCCGGCGACGTGATCGTCATCTGCGTGGAACCGTGGATCGGGAAGTCCGGCGATATCTCGCGGATCATTTTCACCAATCCCAAATCCTGCACGATGACCGCGTCCACCCCCGCCTCGATGCACGCATCCACCAGCTCGCGCGCTTCCCGGAGCTCATCCTCGAATACGAGAATGTTGAAGGTCAGAAATCCCTTCACTCCGTACCGGCGCAAAAATCTCATGATCTCCGGCAACTCTTCCATCTTGAAATTGTTCGCGCGGGCGCGCGCGTTGAACTTCTCCACGCCGAAAAAGATCGCGTCCGCTCCGTTCGCCACCGCCGCCCGCATACACTCCCAATCGCCCGCGGGCGCCAGAAGCTCGATATCTTCACGCCGGATTCCGGCCAGGTTCGTCATTTCGATGAAACCTCCATCCTGTCAACTGCCCCTAGTATACCAAACCGTGCCGGACGGGGCCAAAGAAAACAATTGGGCACGCGTCTTCCTTGAATCTTCCCGCGCAAATGAAAAGCGACCCTGCCGGACGATGAATCGCCGGCAAGGCCGCTTATGTAGATCGGGTCGGAGTCTTCGGCCGAATTACCAGCCGCTGACCATTTTCACGTCGGCAACCAAGAAGATGACGAGCGCGACCAGGGTGAAGCCGAGGGCGAAAATGTTTTTCTTGTCCCTCGAGACCAGCAGACGGAAAAATCCGATCGCGATGACGACCGTAAAGATGACCATGAAAACATCGAACGGAGTGAACAGACTCGTGGAACCCTCCGCCGCGTTGTCTGCCAAGAACATGGGGGGCGACCTCCTTTTGTTCATAAGTTTCCCATTATCCTATATGTTATATTCCGGAAGGCTTGGGCGCAAGCCCGAACTTTGCGCCGTAACAACTTTGTCACACGCTTTCATTATTAATTTGGGATTAATTCGATTCCAATAGGCTGCCCGACAAGACCGGCGCCTATGTAAACTCTTGACAAGCGAGTGCCGCCTTCCTATCGTGGAGATATTATCCAGGAGGGAATGATGTCCATGAGGGAGCGTCCGGATTCGAACGAGTTTTCGGAATTTTATAAAGGATATATCGTACTCGTGCCGAAAGAAGAGGATCTGCTCGAGATTTTGCGGCGTCAAGGAGAGGATATGGAGAGCTTCCTTTCCTCGCTGACCGAGGAGCAAGCCGACTTCCGTTACGCGGAAGGCAAGTGGAGCTTGCGCGAAGTGATCGGCCACGTCGCCGACAACGAGCGGATCATGAGCTACCGGCTGCTGCGGATCGCGCGCGGCGACGCCACGCCGCTTCCCGGCTATAATCAGGACGTTCTCATGGCGGGCGCTCCTTTCGCCCGGATGTCCCTGGCCGATATCGCCGCCGATTATGCGGCCGTGCGCCGCTCCACGCTGAGCTTGCTGCAGGCTCTGCCGGACGAAGCATGGCTGCGAACGGGTTCTGCCAACAACAGCCCGCTGTCCGCAAGGGCGATCGCCTGCGTCATCATCGGCCACGAGCTGCATCACCGCAACATCATCCGGGAGCGTTACTTGCCGAAATAAGCGAAAAGGGAACGGCCGGTCCGGCAGCAGCGCCCGCCTTTCATTGAGCCGTTTACCTGTCCGGACGGCTGTTCCAACCACCTTACGTTTCCCAGATCTCCTCTTTCGCCGCGGTCTCCCCCGCCTCCGGTTCCGCCCCGCATATGCCGTAAAAAAACAAATGCACCGCTTCCTCCAAGAATTTTTCGGGATCGCCGCTTTTCTGCATCAAGTCGAGGCTGGCCTGCATCTGATTGTACATGATGCCGATGTACGTCATAATCGTCTGCGTCGATACTTTGGCCGATATTTCTCCCCTCCGTCTGCCTTCTTCGATAAACCGCTCCATGAACGGAAGGATTCGGCTGCGGTACATTTCGTCGACTTCCCTGGCGATTTCCGAGTCGTCGATGACCAGCTGCTTGACCATCTCCGGCGAGAACGCCCTGTACATCAGCTTATCGTATTGAAGGGCATAAGAGATAACCTCCTTCATCGACGGTCCGCTGCCGATGAACTCCTCGAAATCCCGGACGGATCGGCCCACGTAATCCCGGAACGTCTCGCGTATCAAGCCTTCCTTGCTGCCGAAGTAGTTGTAGATCGTCACCTGGGACACGCCCGCCTCCGCGGCGATGTCGGCAATGCGGATCTTCTTCGGCTCCCACGTCTGAAGCATCCGGAATACGGTGCTCTTGATCTTCTCCTTGATCCGTTCGGCCCTCTTCTCGAAACCGTTCATGCGTCGCTCTCCTGCCTGAGTTTAATTGATGAAATTATAACATAAATATATTTCACAACCTATTGACGGGAGCTTCGGGCGGACGTATGATCATTTCATGAAATTCGCTAACGTTTTGATTTCATTAATTTCATTCAAATGGAGGCCTTGGCTATGTTGAGCGTCGAAGGGTTGACCAAGCGGTTTCCGGGCGGAAAAGGAATCGAGGACGTCACGTTTGCGGTTCGCCGAGGAGAAGTGTTCGGTTTTCTGGGGCCGAACGGTGCCGGCAAGTCGACGACGATTCGTCATATCATGGGCTTCATGAAGCCGGATCGGGGAAAGGTGACGCTGCTCGGCTTCGACACCTGGAAGGAGGGCGCGTTCCGGAAGCGGGTCGGGTATTTGCCGGGCGAGATCGCCTTTCTCGAAGGGATGAACGGCATCGGCTTCCTCGAATTCCTCGCCCGAATGCAAGGCGTGGACAGCTCGGCCAAGCGCGCCCGGCTGATCGAGCGGCTGCAGTTCGACGCGCGCACGCCGATTCGCAAGATGTCCAAAGGAATGAAGCAGAAGGTCGGCATCGTGGCCGCCTTTATGCACGATCCCGAGTTGATCGTGCTGGATGAGCCGACGTCGGGACTCGATCCGCTGATGCAGCGGACGTTCATCGAGCTCGTGTTGGAGGAGAAAGCCCGCGGCACGACGTTCCTGATGTCGTCGCACAGCTTTCCGGAGATCGAGCGGACGTGCGACCGGGCGGCCATCATCAAGGACGGCCGGATCGTCGCGGTCCGCGATATCGGAGAGCTGCAGTCGATGCAGCGCAAACGGATCGACCTTACGTTCGAGCGGCCGGAAGACGCCGACCGGTTCGCCCGCAGCGAGGGGCTGCAGGTGGAAGCCCGCGACGGGAACCGCGTCTCCGTGTCGGTGTCCGGTTCGATGAGCGAGCTGATCCGGGCGGCCGCCTCCTGCTCCGCGCTCAGCCTGGATCCGGCCGCGCAAAGCCTGGAAGACGTCTTCATGCATTTCTACGACCGCAAGGGGGAGATCCGATGAACGCGCCTCTGCTGAATCAAATGTTGAAGGTTCATTCCCGCTCGTTCGGCAATTACACCTTCGGTTCCGCCTTTTACATCCTGCTGATGTTCTGGCTTTATCCCAGCATCGCCGACAATTCGAAGGCGCTGAACGACCTGTTGGCCGCTTTTCCGGAAGGCGTGGCGCAAGCTTTCGGCTTCCAAGGCGGCTTCGGAAGCATGGAGGCGTTCATCTCCGGCGAATATTACGGGCTGCTGCTGCCGCTGATCCTGTCCATCTTCACCGTGCTGTTGTCGACGCAGCTGATGGCCCGGCTGATCGACCAAGGCTCGATGGCCTATCTGCTGTCGACTCCCGCCACTCGCGCGAAGGTAGCCTCCGCCCAGGCCCTCGTGCTGGTGTTGGGCCTGCTCATCATCATGGCCGTCACGACGGCGGCGGGCTTCGCCGGGCACGAGTGGATCATCGGCGACCGCTATCCGTTCGACGCCTCCCGCTTCCTCCGCATGAATGCGGTCGCCTGGACGCTGTTCGTCGCCGTCGGCGGCTTGTCCTTCCTGATCTCCGCTGCGTCCAACGACGAGAAGCGGGCGCTCGGCCTCTCCGGCGCGGTCGTCTTCGGCATGTACGGTCTCGATCTCATCGGCAAGATCGGCGACAGCGTGGAGTGGCTGCGCTATGTCTCCGCCTTCGCGCTCTACCGCCCCAGCGAACTGGCCGGCGGGGAAGGCCACGCGGCGCTGTCCGCAACGATTCTGCTGCTGATCGGGTTGGCGGGCTTCGCCGCCGGCATTCTGATCTTCCGGAAGCGGGATCTTCCGCTGTAAGAGCTTCACTCCTGGCGCCGGCTATTCTGCCGGCGCTTTTCTGAGTTTTTTCTATCAATCCGATTCGGCAGCAAAAATTCATGGTATAACAGTGTTACCGGCCATCCTCTCCGCCGTGGGGCTTCTCCGGGAGCATGCGACGAGGATTGTTTGAGCTGCCGCTTGCGGGGCGCGTCTCAACTTTTTGTCGACTTCCGCCGTCTATTCCGTAACAAGGTTTTCAGAAGGAAGGCCATCATTCCACATCATCTATGAGGGAGTGCCGACTCGTGAAAAAATCCGCATCGTTGAAACTGCTGACCGTCGCCGCCGCCGGAACCTGCCTGCTCGCCGCATCGCCGCTCGTGTCCGCCGCCGCGGGCCTTCCGAGCGCCACGGTCGCTCCGGCTTCCTCGCAGACGGCGCAAAGCGCCGTTACGGTCACTTCCAAAGAAGTGAACGACAAGAACGATCTGTACTCGGCCAAACTGCAAATTCCGGTACTCTCCGGCATGCAGGACTCCATCTATCAGACGAAACTCAACGAGCAGTTGGAGAGTCAGGCCATGAGCGTGCTGGACGATCTGAAAAAAACGGCGGCCGCCGATCAGGAAGCTTCCAAAACGGGCGGCTACGAGTTTCGCCCTTATGAGATGGAGATCACGTATGCCGTCAAATCGGACGGCAGCGGCCAGAACGGGACGTTCTCGCTGGTCGTCTCGACTTATACGTATACCGGAGGCGCCCATGGCTCCACCGTCGAGGATACGTACAACGTGCAGAATGCCGCGGCAGCTTCTCCGCTGACGCTGAAGCAATTGTTGGGGAGCGACTACCTGAAGCTCGCGAACGCCGCGGTGGCCGCCGAATTGAAGGCCAACCCGGACCGCTACTATCCGCAAGACGGAAGCGATGCGTTTAAGAGCATCGCGGACGATCAAAGCTTTTTCGTCAGCCAGGGAACCGTCTATCTCGTCTTTCAGCAATACGAGATCGGCCCTTACGCGTCCGGCATCGTCGAGATCCCGGTCCAACCCGCGTCCGTGTCGGCGCAGCCGCCGAAGAAGCAATCTCTTACGCTGGCGCCGGCCGCGGCGAACAAAGCAGGCGACGCCCATTACTTCGTCGATGCGAAGGGACACGTCATGGTCCCGCTGCGGACCGTCGCTTCCAGCTTCGGCTATAAAGTATCCTGGAACAATGCGACCAAGGCGGCTCAGGTTAGTTCGGATCAAATTACGGCATCCGTCCCGCTCGGCAAAAACAGCTACGCCTTGACCGGAAAAACGCCGATTCCCTTAACCGCCGCGTCCGTCAGCATCAGCGGAACGATCTATGTCCCGGACGACTTTTTCTCCCAAATGCTGGGCTTGAACGTGACCGAGAGCCCGACCGGAGGCAATCTGACGATTCACAACTAAAGGAACGCCGACATGCCGAAAAGGCCGAGACGCCGAACCGTTCCCCACGGTCAGCCGTCTCGGCCTTTCTTTGCTCGCTTGGGATTATTCGAGCACGATCGCTCCGCCGGCGGTTCCGACGACGACGGCCGAGGTCATGCCGACGAACAGGCCGTTCTCGACGACGCCCGGAATGCGGTTCAGCCGAACCGACAGCTGCTCCGGATCGTCGATGGTGCCGAAGCGGCAGTCGGCGATCCAGTTGCCGTTGTCCGTCACATAGGGCCGGTCTCCGTCCATCCGCACGGCCGGATTGCCGTCCAGCGCCTTCAACGCGTTCAGCGTCAACCGCGAGCCGAACGGCACGATCTCGACCGGCAGCGGGAACGCCCCCAGGGTCCGCACCCGCTTCGATTCGTCGACGATGACGACGAACCGGTCGCTGCTCGCGGCCAGCACTTTCTCCCGGAGAAGCGCCCCTCCCCCGCCTTTGATCAAGTTCAGCCGGTCATCCGCCTCATCCGCCCCGTCGATCGTAAGATCGAAGCGGTCGATCTCATCGAGGGATACAAGCGGAATGCCGTGTTCGCGGGCCAACTGCTCCGAACGGATCGAGCTGGCCGCCGCGCGAACGGTCAGCCCCTCACGCACCCGCTCGGCGATGCGAAGAATCGCCCAGTAGGCGGTAGAGCCCGTCCCCAAGCCGATCGTCATTCCGTCTTCGACCCATTCGACCGCCTTCTCGGCGGCGATTTTTTTCAGATTCGGTTCCATGGCGTTTCGCTCCGTTCCCTGCTCGTATTATCAGAAAGTATACTACCATTCGGTCCGAAAAGGTAGCCAAGCGAGAAGCCGGCAAACCTCATCTGCCGGTCTTTCCTCTTCGCTTACCTATGAAAAAGGCGATTCCCCGGACGGATATCCGATTCGCTCGGAAATATCCCCCCGGAAAACCGCCTGATTCGGAATCCGCCGTCTCCGCGTTTCCCGTTACGCCTTCGCCAAAGCCGCTTCCGTACGGGCTCGGTCCCGCTCCAGCACTGGCCCCAGATACTTGCCCGTGTAGGACTTCTCGTTGGCCGCCAGCTGCTCCGGCGTACCGACGCCGACGAGCGTGCCTCCGCCGTTGCCGCCTTCCGGCCCGAGATCGATCAAGTAGTCCGCCGTCTTGATTACGTCGAGGTTATGCTCGATAACAAGCACCGTCTCTCCGGAATCGACCAACCGCTGAAGCACCTGCAGCAGACGGTCGATATCGTCCGCGTGAAGACCGGTCGTCGGCTCGTCCAGAATGTAAAGCGTCTTGCCCGTGCTGCGCCGGTACAGCTCGGCCGCCAGCTTGACGCGCTGCGCTTCGCCTCCGGACATCGTCGTCGACGGCTGGCCGAGCGTCATGTAGCCGAGACCGACGTCCAGCAGCGTCTGCAGCTTGCGGTGAATGCGCGGAATGTTCTGGAAGAACTCGGTCGCATTCTCGATCGTCATCTCCAGCACTTCCGCGATGCTCTTGCCCTTATACTTCACTTCCAGCGTTTCGCGGTTGTAACGCTTGCCCTTGCACACTTCGCAAGGAACGTAGACGTCCGGCAGGAAGTGCATCTCGATCTTGATGATGCCGTCGCCTTTGCAAGCTTCGCAGCGGCCGCCCTTCACGTTGAAGCTGAAGCGTCCCTTCTTGTAGCCGCGCACCTTCGATTCGTTCGTCATCGCGTATACGTCGCGAATGTCGTCGAACAGGCCGGTGTACGTCGCCGGATTGGAGCGCGGCGTCCGCCCGATCGGCGACTGGTCGATGTCGATCACTTTCTCGAGATTGTCCAGCCCGACGATCTCTTTATGCTCTCCCGGCCGCGTCTTCGCCTTGTTCAAATCGCGGGCGAGCGTCTTGTACAGAATCTCGTTGACGAGCGTCGACTTGCCCGATCCGGACACGCCGGTCACCGCGGTAAAAACGCCCAGCGGAAACTTCACGCTCAGGTTCTTCAGGTTGTTCTCCTTGGCGCCCTTCACTTCGAGCCACTTGCCGTTCGGCTTGCGGCGCTCCAGCGGCACCGGGATGAACTTCCTGCCGCTCAGGTAAGCGCCCGTCAAAGAATTCTCGTCTGCCATCACTTCCTGCGGCGTCCCTTGCGCGATGACCGTACCGCCGTGAATGCCTGCGCCCGGCCCGATATCGATCAGATAGTCGGCTGCCATCATCGTGTCCTCGTCATGCTCGACGACGATCAGCGTGTTGCCGAGATCGCGCATGTGGCTCAGCGTCGCGATCAACCGGTCGTTGTCGCGCTGGTGCAGGCCGATGCTGGGCTCGTCGAGAATGTACAGCACACCCATCAAGCTGGAGCCGATCTGCGTCGCCAGCCGGATGCGCTGCGCTTCTCCGCCGGACAGCGTGCCGGCCGCCCGCGACAGCGTCAAATATTCGAGGCCGACGTTGACGAGGAAGCCGAGCCGGCTCGTAATCTCCCTCTGGATGAGGTGCGAGATTTGCAGTTCCTTCTCCGTCAGTTCAAGCCCGGCGAAAAACTTCTGCGCTTCCCCGATGGAAAGCGACGTGACGTACGAAATGTTCTGTCCTCCGACCGTCACGGCCAGCACGTCCCGCTTCAGGCGATGGCCTTTGCAGGAAGCGCATGGCTTCGCGCTCATGTACGCTTCGATGAACTCGCGGATGCCTTCGGAAGCCGTGTCTCGGTATCTTCGCTCGAGATTGTTGACGATGCCCTCGAACGGAACCATCGCGTCGCGGGTGTGGCCGAACTCGTTCTCGTAGCGGAACCGGACCCGCTCTCCGCCCGTGCCGTTCATCAGCACGTTCATCTGCTTGTCGGACAACTCGGACACCGGAACGTTCGTCGGAATGCCGTAATGGGTGCAGACCGCCGCCAAAAACTGCGGATAGTAGTTGGACGTTCCGCCCGCCCACGCCTCGAACGCCCCGTCGTCGATACTGATGCTACGGTCCGGCACGAGCAGGTCGGGGTCGACGACCATTTTTACTCCGAGGCCGTCGCATTCCGGGCAAGCGCCGAAAGGCGAGTTGAACGAGAACATGCGGGGCGCCAGTTCTTCCATCGAGAAGCCGCAGATCGGGCACGCCAGATTGGAATTGAACAGCAGCTCTTCCTTGTCGATAATGTCGACGATGACCCGCCCGCCGGACAGCTTCAAAGCCGTCTCCAAGGAATCGGCCAGCCGGGTGGCGACGTCCTCCTTCACGACGATCCGGTCGACGACGACTTCGATCGAATGCTTCTTGTTCTTCTCCAGCTCGATCTTCTCCGCCAGGTCGCGGATTTCCCCGTTCACCCGCACGCGGACGAATCCCTGCTTCTGCACGTCGGCCAGCAGCTTGCTGTGCTCGCCTTTGCGTCCGGACACGATCGGCGCCAAAATCTGCAGACGGGTGCGCTCCGGATATTCCATAATGCGGTCGACCATCTGCTCGACCGTCTGCGACGTGATCTCCACGCCGTGGTCGGGACAATGCGGATGCCCGACGCGCGCGAACATGAGCCGCAAGTAGTCGTAAATCTCCGTCACCGTGCCGACGGTCGAGCGCGGGTTGCGGCTCGTCGTCTTCTGGTCGATGGAGATGGCCGGGGACAACCCGTCGATGGAGTCGACGTCCGGTTTGTCCATCTGGCCAAGGAACTGGCGCGCGTAAGCCGACAGCGACTCCACGTAGCGCCGCTGGCCTTCCGCGTAGATCGTGTCGAACGCCAGCGACGACTTGCCCGAGCCGCTCAGGCCGGTCAGCACGACGAACTTGTCGCGCGGGATCGTAACGTCGATATTTTTAAGATTATGGGCGCGGGCGCCCTTGATGACGATATTCTCGTTGGCCAACGGGATAGCCCCTTTCGTGACGGTCACTGCGGGGCTTGCTTCATCGCTGCCGCCGGTTTCCGTTCCATAAGAATATGTGTTCCCATCTATTATAGCGAAGCCTTTATTAGGTTGCAAATGGAAATCGTTCGGCGATATCGGGCTTCTATTGTATGCGGCCGCCGGCTTGGGTACAATCGAATGGACAAAAACAGCGGAAAGGGTGCCCGTTCATGTCCTTATCCCCCGAGCCGGCCATTGTCCACGCCACGAGAGAAGATTTGCCGGCCATCGTAGACATTTACAACAGCACGATCGCCTCGCGCCGGGCGACCGCCGACCTGGAGCCCATTACGGTCGAGAGCCGGATCGAATGGTTCGAGCGGCATCGGCCCGACCGCCGGCCCTTGTGGGTGGCGAAGAGCGGAGAACGCGTGCTGGCCTGGGCGAGCCTGAGCGATTTTTACGGCCGGCCGGCCTATAACGGAACGGCGGAGCTGAGCGTCTACGTCGCCGAGGACTGCCGCGGAACCGGCGTCGGCAGCAGGCTGCTGAAGCACGCGCTGGAGGCATGCCCGGGGCTGGGCGTGAACACGCTGCTCGGCTTCGTGTTCGGCCATAACGAGCCGAGCCTCAAGCTGCTGCGCAAGTTCGGCTTCGAACAGTGGGGCTATTACCCGCGGGTGGCCGAGCTGGACGGCGTGGAGCGCGACTTGGCCGTACTGGGGCTGAGGGCCGGCGGGAACGAAGCGGATTCCGCGGAAGAAGGAGCTGGTCAAAGATGAACATGGGCTTACAAGGAAAATCGGTATTGGTGGCGGCGTCCAGCAAAGGGCTCGGCAAGGCGATCGCGCTCGAATACGCTCGCGAAGGCGCGCGCGTGACGATCGCGAGCCGCGACGAAGCGCAGCTTGCGGCGGCGCGAGGCGAGATCGCGGCGGCGACCGGGAACGAGCCGCATGCCGTGCGGCTGGACGTGAGCAGCGCGGACGACATCGCCGCCGCGGTGCGGGAAGCGGCCGAGCGGCACGGCGGACTGGACGCGATCGTGACCAACGCGGGCGGGCCTCCTCACGGCGGCTTCGGCGACTTCGACGACGCCGGCTGGCAGGGCGGCTTCGAGCTGACGCTGATGAGCGTCGTCCGTCTCATCCGCGAGGCGCTGCCCCATCTGCGCGCCGCTTCCGACGGAGGACGGATCGTCAACGTCGCGTCGATGTCGGTGAAGGAGCCGATTCCGAATCTGATTCTCTCCAACGTGTTCCGCGCCGGCGTTCAGGCGCTGACCAAGAGCCTGTCGCTCGAGCTCGCGCCGGACCGCGTTCTGATCAACACCGTCGCCCCCGGGCGGATCGGCACCGACCGGCTGCTCGACCTCGACCGCAGAAAGGCCGAAGCGACCGGCCTGCCGCTGGAGGAAATCATGCGCGCCTCTGCCGCCGAAATTCCGCTCGGCCGCGTCGGCACCCCGGAGGAATTCGCCCGCGCCGCGGTTTTCCTCGGTTCATTCGCGAACACGTACGTAACCGGCCAGGCGCTGCTCGTTGACGGCGGCATCGTTCGCGGGCTGTAACGGGGCGCTTTTCCGGAAGCTGCGGCGGCATGCCGATCTATTCGCCATTTCGGCGATTAGGATGGGAGACTCCGACAAGGGGCTTTTCTGTCAAAAAGCTTGACCTTGCCGTAACGTGAAGCTTTATGCTGGATACAATTCGGATGCCGTCAGGAGAGGAGGAGCGCCCGACATGCCGCTTATACACATCCAACAGCTCGCCAAGCAGCTGGGCATCTCCGCTCGCGCGATCCGTTATTACGAAGAAGCCGGACTGATCTCGCCGCGCAAGCAAAGCGGCAACCGCTACCGTCTGTTCGACGAGACGGACCGGCAGCGGCTGCAAACCGTCCTGTCTTAAGAGCGGTCGGCCTCTCCGTCGAAGAGACGAAAGCCGTGCTCGCCGAGCTGGACCGGGGAGACGATGACGGCGCGCTTCATTTGTTGGAGATGCAGCGTTCGCTTTTGTTCTCGGAGCT
Source organism: Cohnella zeiphila (assembly GCF_014212055.1). GTDB lineage: Bacteria > Bacillota > Bacilli > Paenibacillales > Paenibacillaceae > Cohnella > Cohnella zeiphila. The sequence goes on from NZ_JACJVO010000018.1 coordinate 32,072, forward strand.
CGTCGAGCTTCGGATCAATATCGACGCCGCCGACCGGATGATCGGGCGTTTCCGGCAGGGGAAGCAAGCTCCGGATTGGGACGAAATTTTCGACTGGACTGAAGGGTTGAAAAGAACGCGCGCGCTGCGCGCCAACTGGAGAGACCACTGGAACTTCGATCGGCAGGCCGAGACGCACGACGACGTCGTTCTCGGCTCCGGGCCGGAGCCCGGCGCCATTCCGGATTATGCCCGAACGCTGCGGACGGTCGCGGATTGGGTCGCCCCGCGTCCTGGAGAACGGGGGCTGGACATCGGAACGGGAACGGGCAATCTGGCGGGACTGTTCTTGGAAAAAGGCATCGAAATGGCGGGAATCGACCAGTCGAAGGAGATGCTTCGCCGGTGCCGGAGCAAGTTTCCGTCTATGGAGACGAAGCTGGGCAACGTTCTCGCGATTCCGTTCCTGGATCGCAGCTTCGATTTCGCGGTGAGCAGCTTCGCCCTGCGCCATCTGAGCGAAGAGCAGCTGCCGCTGGCGCTCGAAGAGATCCGCCGCGTGCTGAAGCCGCACGGGACGCTCTGCATCGCCGATCTGATGGTCGACAGGGTTGAACCGGACACGGCGAGTCAGCCCTTCTCTCATGCGGCAATCGCCGACCTTTCGCTCATGACCGCTTGGCTGGAACAGGCGGGCTATATGGTTCAGGTCAAACGGCTGTCCGGACTCGTTCAAGTCGTTTACGCGGTTCCGATCCGGGCGGGGCGCTAGAGGCTTGCGAAGCGGCGCACAGAACGAGTCTGGACCGGCATCCTCGCTGCATTCCCGCCCATGAGAGTAACGTGCTTCCTCTCTTTCGCCCATTCCCCTGCAATCTCGCCAAAGTGAGTAATCTGCTTTCTCTCTTTTGCCCATTCCCCTGCAATCTCGCCAAAGTGAGTAATCTGCTTTCTCTCTTTTGCCCATTCCCCTGCAATCTCGCCCATGTGAGTAACCTGCTTCCTCTCTTTCGCCCATTCCCCTGCAATCTCGCCAAAGTGAGTAACCTGCTTCCCTTCTTCTCCCTTGACTTTGCCGTTACGAGAAGCCTTATGCTGATTCCGCCGTGACAAGGATGAAGGAGGAACTCTCGTGAAAAAAACGAAAATCGCCGGTGCCCGGATCATGACGATGAAAGAGGGCGAAGCTCCGTTCGTGGGGGACATCGTGCTGGAGGGGAGCCGGATTGCCCGGATCGGCCCGCAGCTGGGCGAGGAGGCCGACGAGGTTATCCATGCCGAAGGAATGCTGGCCATGCCGGGGCTCGTCAACGCGCATCAGCATTCCCCGATGAGCCTGCTGAGAGGGTTCTCGGACGATCTGAAGCTGATGGACTGGCTGAACCGGAAAATGCTGCCCGCCGAAGCGCGGATGACGCCGGAGGATGTCTATTGGGGCGCCAAGCTGGCGATGTCCGAGATGATCCGGTCGGGAACGACGGCTTTCGCCGACATGTACATCCATATGAACGAGATCGCCCTCGCCGTCCAGGAAGCCGGCATGCGGGCCTCGTTGACGCGGGGGCTGGTGTTCCTGGAAAACGACGGCGGGCGGAGGATGAGAGAGGCGCTGGATCTGGCGGAAAAGTGGCATGGAGGCGCGGAAGGCCGGATTACCGTCATGATCGGCCCCCATGCCCCGTATACTTGTCCGCCCGAGCCGCTGCGCGAAGCGATCGGGCTGGCGGAACGGCTGAAGCTGCCGATCCACGTCCATCTGGCCGAGACGAAGGAAGAAGTCGCCGTCCTCCGCGAAAAGTACGGGCGGACGCCGACGGAATATTTGCACGAGACCGGTCTTTTCGAACGGGTTCACGTCCTGCTTGCGCACGCCGTTCACCTGAGCGAGCGGGATATCGGCCTGCTCGCCGGCATGCGGGGCGGCATCGCCCACAATCCGGTCAGCAATCTGAAGCTGGGCTGCGGCATCGCGCCCGTCTCCTCCATGACCGGCCAAGGCCTTGTCGTCGGGCTGGGCACGGACGGCGCCGGGAGCGCGACGACGCTCGACCTGTTCGAGGAGATCAAGGCCGCCGCCTGGCTGCAAAAGCTGGGCCGCGAAGACCCTACCGCCCTGCCCGCTCTCGAAGCGCTGAGAATGGTGACGATCGGAGGCGCGGAGCTGCTCGGCATCGCAGACAAAGTCGGCACGCTCGAGCCGGGCAAGCAGGCCGACCTCCTTCTGGTCGACCTGAACAAGCCGCACCTGCGGCCCGTTCATTCGCTCGAGTCGCTCCTGGCGTATAGCGCGAACGGAGCGGATGTCGATACGACGATCGTCGCCGGCAAGGTGCTGATGCGCAATCGCCGGCTGCTCACTCTCGACGAAGACGAGATTCTGCGTCAAGCCTCGGTTCGGGCCGCCCGCCTTGTGGCGGGGCTATAGGAGAACAAGACCCGATTACCAGACTCCTTCGCGCGCGGGGGCAAGCCCGTTCTCAACCGCAACGCGACAAAACCCCGGCCCGCCGACAGGCGAACCGGGGTTTATGTTCATTCCTCATCTTTATTTGCCGCCTACCAGCGCCATCTTGTCGGCATACGCCTTCACGTAGTAGTCGAACACTTCCTTGGCGCCTTTGGACGTGTACTCGTCCAGGAACTTCTGCTTGGCCTTCTCGTAATCCGCGTCGGTCTTCTGGAAGATGACCTTGGCGACGTTCGCGATCAGGTAAGCGTCCATCTGCTGCTCCTTCGCCTGCAGGTCCGAGCCCGCCGGCGTCGTGATGCTGCCGAGCACCGACGTGTCGTACACGTAGGTCGGCACCTTCGTGAACGCCTCCGTGACCGTCTTGTAGCCGTAGTGCTGAACGAAGTCTTTTTGCACCTGGGTCATTTCCTTCTCCACCGTCTGCGGCACGTTAAGGAAATCAGTCGGGTTGCCGTTCGCATCCTTCTGCGGAATGTAACGTCTCAGATGATCGTACTTATGAATTCCCGTCGTAATGAAGTGATTCGGGTCGGTCTGCCGCGCCTGGATCTCCTCGTCCTTGACGAGGGGCACGCCGTTCACCACGTCGTAATGAACGCCTTCGATGCCGTTCGTCAGCAGCTCGGTGCCTTCGTCCGTGTACAGGTAGTCGATCAGCTTCATGGCCGCTTCCGGGTTTTTGCTCTTCTTGGAGATGAACATCTGGAATTGGTCGCCGTTGTAGGTCGCCTGCCCGACGTACATGTTCTTCGGATTGTAATCGACCATGAACGGCACGAACCCTTTCTCCGGCGTGCCCTGGGCGATGAACTGCTCGTCCGCGCCGCCCAGCGACCAGTGCGTCGTGCTGGCGAAGTAGCGTCCCGTCTTGTACTTCTCGGTAATGGTGTTGTACTTCAGCGTTGCGGACTCAGGATCGAGAATTCCTTGCTGGTAAGCCTTGTTGTAGAACTTCATCGATGTCCAGAAGACGCTGTTCGGATCGGAGACGCGGGGAACGAGCTTCCCGGTGTCCATCTCGATATATACGTCGTTAGGCAGCGCTTGCACATAGCCTTTCAAATTCGCGATCGCCTTGTCGATCATGAGCTGGCCCCACGTCTCGGACAGGTTGAGGCCGAGGCCGTAGTTTTTCTTGCCGTCCTTGTTGGTCGGCTCCAGCTTCATCATCTGCCCGAGCACGCCGAGCAGATCGTCCAGCGTATCCATTTTCGGATAGTTCAATTTCTTGTAAAGATCCCAACGGAGGTTCCAAGAGTTGTCGTTGACGAGCGGCGAAAACTGGACGTCCCCGACGCCGCCGGGCAAGTAGTACAGCTTGCCGTCGGGCGAGGAGCTCTTGGACACTTCGATCGCCTTGCCCGCGTTTTTCGTGATGTTCGGCCCGTATTTCGCGACCAGATCGTCGAGCGGCAGCGCCACGTTCGCGCTTTGAATCTTGGAGCTGTCGGTCAGTGCATTGTAGACGACGATGTCGGGCAGATCGTCCCCCGCCAGCATGACGGCGAGCTTCTCCGCGCGGTCCGTTACGTTCAGCTCGGGCGTGAAGTCCAGCTTGACGCCGGTGCGCTTCTCCAATTCCTGAATGACCTGGTCGTCCTGGAACGGCTTGTTGATGACCGTCGAGCCGACGACGCCGAAGATGCTGAGCGTAACCGGTTCCTGAGCGGTTCCCCCGTTCGAGGAAGCACTCGCGCTCGCGCCGGCGCTTTCGCTTCCGCTTGCCGTGGCGCCTGAAGACGCGGTGTCGCTGCCGTCATTCGAATTCGAGGAGCAGCCGGCTGCCGCCAGGGCGACCGCCAGGACGGGCAGAGCGACCGACCGCTTGTACCATTTTCCTCCCATTTTCTCAAGACCTCCTGTGTTCACATCTTATATCAAGGCTTGCCGCCTGGATATCCTTTGTCTTCGTCGCTCGCAGACACGGCGGAGCGCTCACCCTTTCACCGCGCCGAGCATGAGTCCTTTCAGGAAGAAACGCTGCAGGAACGGATACACGAACAGGATGGGCAGCGTGGCGATCATCGTGATCGTCATCTGCACCGATGTGGGCGTCATGACAAAGGCGGTTTGGGCGGTGGAATTCGAGTTGATCATCGACAGCGCCGCCGTCTGCTGGTTGACGTAGGTGTACAGCAGCATCTGCAGCGTCTGCAGCTTCAGATCGGAGGCCAGATACAGATTGTCGACCCACGAATTCCATTGGTTGACCGCATTGAAGATGGCCACCGTCGCCAGAACGGGAATCGACAGCGGAAGCACGATCCGGAACAGCATCTGGTAGTAAGATGCCCCGTCCACCATCGCGGATTCTTCCAGGGCGGCCGGCAGCTCTTCGATGTACGTCTTGATCAGCACGATATAGAACGCCACCATCAACCCGGGCAGGATGTAAAGCAAGAAGTTGTTTTGCAAGCCGTACGACTTCATCGTGATATACCACGGAATGAGGCCGGGAGAGATGTACATGGTGACGATGACGGCTCCGTACATCAGCTTGCGAAACGGCACGTTCCGCTTGCTGATGCCGTAGGAGAACGCGGTGCAGCACAGCAGCGTCAGCACCGTGCCGACGACCGTCCGCGCGACGGAGATGAAGAACGCCCAAAGAATATTGTCCTGCTTGAAAATGTGGACGTAGTTTTGAAGGCTGAACCCGCGCGGGATCAAGTAGACTCCCTTGAGAGCCTCTTCCGGCACGCTGATGGAATAGATGAAGATGTAGTAGAACGGATACATGGTCGCCAGCGCCAGCAGGGACAATAGCACGATGTTGAGCACATCCCAGCCTCGCGGCTTCCAACCGACGGCCCTGGAAGTTTCGTTCATGCCGCTCCTCCTTTTTTACATGATCGACCGGCCCGACGTCCGGCGGGTGACGAAGTTGGCCGTAAACAGCAGGATGACGGATACGAGCGATTTGAAAATGCCGGCGGCCGTCGAGTACGAGAAGTCCATGTTGAGCAAGCCGACCCGGTACGTATACGTGTCGATGACGTCGATTTTCTCCTGGACCAGCGCGTTGCCGAACACGTAGTACTGGTCGAAGCCGACATTGAGCATATTGCCGATGTTCAGCAGCAGCAGGATGGTGAAGGTCGGCATAATGCCGGGAATCGTAATGTGGATTGCCTGCTTGAACCGGCTGGCTCCGTCCACCTCGGCCGCCTGGTACTGCTCCTGATCGATGCCCGCGATCGCGGCGATATAGATGATCGCCGTCCAGCCTACCGTCTTCCATACCGTCGCGAGCGTCATGAACCACCAGGTCCAACGCGGATCGGACAGCAGGTTCGACGGTTCTTTGATCCAATGCAGCGTGCCGTACAGCAGCTTGTTGAGCATGCCGTCGTCGATCGAGAAGAAGGAGAAAAAGACGGAATACACGATGATCCAGGAAATGAAGTTCGGGAACGAGGTGACCGTCTGAATGAACTTGGCGAACCGGCCGCTGCGCAGGTTCGTGATCATGATGGCCAGCAGGACGGGCAAGGGCGAACAGATCAGGTGCAGGAAGCTGAGCACCAGCGTGTTTCGCAGAACCGTGCCGAAATCGGAAGTCGAGTCGAATAGCCGGTGGAAATATTTGAACCCGGCGAACGCCGACTCCAGAATGCTTCGGCCGGGAACGTAATCGACGAACGCGATCGACCAGCCCCATAACGGCACGTAGGAGAACAGCACGACGATCAGGAAAAACGGTACGGTCAGAACAAGCAGGGGAACTTCGATTTTTCTTTTTCGGGGGGCGGTCTTCTCCATCCGGACGCTCCTCTCTCTTAAGCGATGCATAAAAGGCGCAACCTCTATATTCAAAGTATAAAGCCCCTCGGTCCGAGGGGCTTTCCACAAACTATAGATGCCGATTGGATAAAATAAAGGGCTTACTTTGGGCTCCTTTGCCGGTATTCGCCGGGATTGATTCCGTGAATCTGCTTGAAATGCCGGTAAAAGTGGTCGACGTATTTATAGCCGACGCGTTCGGCGATCTCCGAGGCGGTCAGCTCCGAATGCCGGAGCAGCAGGCACGCTTCCCGGATCCTCACTTTGTTGATGTAGTCGTTGAAAAACTCGCCGGTCTCCTTCTTAAACAGCTGCCCCAGATAGACGGCGTTGATGTAGAACATCTTCGACAGCTCCTTCAGGTTCAGGTCGGCCTGATAGTTCGTCTCGATGTGCGAGACGATCTCCCGGATCCGGTTCTCCGTCTTCCGGGTCCGGCCGAGGTCCAGCTTCTCTCCGATATCCGCCGCGATCCGCAGCAGTAGCTCCTTCAGCTCCTGAAGGTCGCCGTGAAGCAGAATCCGTTCAACCTCCCGGAATTGGCCCGCGTAGAGGGCCGTCCAGTCTCCGCCCAGCTCCTCCGTCAGCTTGGCCAGCCGGATAATCGACAGCATGATGAAGTGCTTCAGCCGTTCCAGCGGAACCGGCCGGCGCTCCAGCTGTCCGAACAGCCGATCGGCCGCCTCCCGAATCCCTTCCGGCTTGCCGCCGCGAATAGCCTGCAGGAAGCCGGAGTCGTCCCATTCGGGAGCGTTCGTCCCGGAAGCGTCATCCTCCGGTTCGTATAGGAAAATCTGCTCCGACTCGAAGTAAAACTTCCGGTCCAGCGCCCTGACCGCTTCCGCGTACGATTCGCCGATCCGCTCCGGCCCGCAGACCGTCGAACCGCTGGCGACGGTCAGGTTCTCTTTGACATGGCGCCGGGCGGCGTTCACGATCCGCGATGCCGTTCGCAGGACGAAATCCCCGTCGCTCAGGGAAGGACCCGTAAGCAGCACGCCGAACCATTGTTCCGTCAACTCGAAGAAGTAGCCGTCGCTTCCGAGCAGCTCTTCGATGATATTTTCCAAGGCGAACCGAATGAGGCCGATCTCCCGCTCCGAGCGCGAGAGGACAAGCTCTCCGTAGCGCTCCATCGAGACGATCAGCACGCAGAAGCGGCCGCCGGAGAGCGAGATGCCGAATTCCTCGGCCCTCCTCCCCGGCTCTTCGCGCACCTCCCCCCGGACGAGCTTCCCGAGGAACAGATTGCGCAGCGACTTCGTCTTCTCTTTCTCCCGCAGCTTCTCCCGCGCGGCCAGATACAGCTTCTCGTAGATCCGTTCCAGAACGCCGCTCAGCTCGGCGGGATCGACGGGCTTGAGCAAATACTCGGCGACCCCGTACCGAAGCGCCTCTTTGGCATACGAAAATTCGTTGTACCCGCTCAAAATCAAGATCGGCAGCTCCGGACGCCGCGCCCGCAGCTCCCGGGAGAGCTCGATGCCGTCCATGCCCGGCATCTTGATATCGGTGATGACCAGATCGGGATGGAGCTCGCCGGCCAGCGCCAGTGCTTCCTCCCCGTCCTCGGCGGCGCCCGCCACGACGAAGCCGAAGCTCTCCCACGGGATAATCGTGCCGAGACCGGTACGGATCTGCGGCTCGTCATCCACGATCAGAACTTTGAACATCGCGGTTCCCTCCTTCCGTACCGTCTTTCGCGGACCGGATCGGCATCGTCACCCGGACGAGCGTTCCGCCTTCTTCCGCCGGACTGTCGATCGTAACCCCGTATTCGGGGCCAAAATGCAGGTGGATGCGGTCATGCACGTTTTTGAGGCCGATGCTGCCGCTCTTTTTGATCTCCGGATCGGCGAGCTCCCGCCGAATGCGCGCCAACTGCTCCGGCGGGATGCCCTTGCCGTTGTCAACGATGGCGGCAACCATCGTACCGTCTCCGGCTGCCCGGACCGATACCCGAATCCGGCCGCTGCGGGTGCTCTCGGCGCCGTGCTTGACGGCATTTTCCACGAGCGGCTGCAGGGTCAGCTTCGGGATGAGCGCCTCCGCCAGGCCGGGCTCGATCTCCAGCTCGTATTGAATCCGTTCGCGGAACCGGTACTTTTGGATCGTCAGGTATTTGCGGACCAGATCGATCTCCTCGCGGAGGGGAATGAACTCCCCTTGCCAATGGAGAAGGTGCCGGAACAGGTTGGCGAAGTTCATCACGATCGTCGCCGTTTCTTCGTCCCCCTGGTTATGAAGCCCCATCCGGATCGACTCCAGCGTGTTGAACAGGAAGTGCGGATGAATCTGGTTTTGCAGGGCATAAAGCTCCGCTTCCTGCTTCTTGATCGTAATGTCCTTCAGCTTCAGGTTCACTTCGTAATTCTCATAAATGGACCGCTGGAGATTCTCGATCATGCCGTTGAAATTGCGCGTCAGCGCCCCGATCTCGTCCTGCGCCCCTTCGTCCTGAAGCAGGGACAGCTCGCCGTTCTTGACCGTCTGCATCTTCTTGACCAACGCTTTCACCCGGTCGGTGATCCGGCCCAGCGCCAGCAGGAAGATGCCACAGCTGACCACCAGCCCAAGCCCCATGACGAGCAGTCCGGTCTGGCGGATCTTCCGTTCGTCGTCGATCAGGTGGTCGATCGGTACGAGCGTCAGAATGCGCCAATCCGGAAGCGACGAGCTGCCGCCGAGCTTTCCGACGATCACTTTGTACGACCGGCCGTCAGCGGAATCCCGGACCTCGAACGGAGCCGCCGCATCCGGACGGAAGAACGTCCGGTCCGCCACCGATCGGCCGACGAGCTCCCGGTCGTTTGACGAGATCACGTTGCCCCCGCCGTCGGCGATGACGGCGATTTTGTCGCTCATCTTCGATTCGGAGATGAGCGCGTACAGGCTGTCCTCGGGAACTTGCATGGAGATGACCGCCGTCAGACGCTTCTTGATATTGTAAACGCTGCGCGCCACGAACACTTCGTCGCCGCTGACTCCCCAGACCAGCTTGCCGCCGGCTTGCACGGCCTCCCGGTAATCGCGGCGCGCCCGCGCCTCGTCGTCGGCGAAGATAAAGATGTTGTGGTCCTGCAGCAGCGTTGCGTTCAGAAATAAAATGTTCAGCTTGGCCAGCGGGTTCTTGTAGTTGAAATCGTAGAAAGTGACCGGCTTCAAATAGAGGTCATAGGCGTCGATGCTTTCCAGCTCGCTCGCGTACACCCGATCGGGATTCAAGTAGTTGATGAGCGTCTGGTCGACGCTGAGCCGGTTGACGATATCCACGTAGCCGCCGAGCCGGTCCTGCACGTTAAGGGCGGTCTGCGTGGAGCTTTCCTGCGTGATGCTTGTCGTTTGCTCGATGATTTTCTTGCCGGAGACGGACAGGATGATCTGCCCGGTGACGAGAAGCGGAATGAAGATGGTCAGAAAATAAAGCAAAATGAGCTTGGCGCGGAGATTCAGGTTCACGATCCGATTCATTCTCATGGCGCACCTTCCGTAGAAGCGATGGATTCGGGAACGAAAAATAGCGAAAAGCCGCCTGCCTGAAGGAGGAAGGCGGTCTTGTCTCTTATTGTAGGCCATAACGGTCGGTTCGAAAAGGAGGCGCCGGAATCCCGTTGCGTCCGAATATGCTGTAAGCCGGCCAATTGCCCCAGGCGTAACGGACCGCGACCGGCCGGCCCACCTCCGGACTCCGGACTTGAACGGCGCCTTCGCGGAAGCGGGCTTCGGCAGGCACGAAGCGCCGGTCGTCGCCGCAAATCTCGAAGCCGGCCAGCGGATCGTCCGACTCGGCCGGAGGCTCGCCGCCTGGATCGAAGCCGAGCCGCGCCGTATCGCCTTCGAAGGCCGGGCCAAGCCACGCCGGCCCGCTCGCGCGGACCGGCTGGCCATATACGTCCGCTCGCGCCGCCAACGCGAGCCGCTCCGCTACCGTCCGCTTGTCGATCGGATGGATGTCTCTTTGCTCGCCGCAATCGAGAGTCACGACGAGCGAAACATGCGGCACTTCCCGCGCGACGTCGCTCTGGGCTTCGCGGACGAGAGACCAGGCGTCGCCGTGCGGCGCATCCGCCGGAGCAAAGCCGGCGAGCTGCACGATCAGGAACGGCAGGTCCGGATCCTGCCACGCTTCTCTCCAGGCGCCGATAAGAGCGACGAGCAGATGGCGATAGAGCGGAGCCTTGCCGGGATGGGCGTTGCTCTCGCCCTGGTACCAGAGCACGCCGCGAATCGCATAGGGCGCGACCGTCTCCAGCATCGTATGGTACAAGCCGCAGGGCCGCTCGGGGTGCTTCGGCCCGAACGGCTGATCCGGCCAGATCAGCGGATGATCGGCAATCCAGTCCCGGTACCCTTGAAGCCCGAGCTCCTTCACCCGGCGCTCGATATCGCCCCGCTCTTCGATCAAACGGAACATGTCCCGGATATAGCGGTCATGCTCGCGTTCATAAACCTCCAGGTCCAGTCCGGCGATCCGTTCTCTGTACTCATCAAGCAAAGGCTTCAACAAGGGATCGCCTGCCAGGTGCCGTTCGCCCATCCACGCCTCGGCCGGCGTCCCGCCCCAGTTGCAGCTGACGATGCCGACCGGAACGCCGTCCAGCGCCAGCCGGAGCAGCTCGGCGAAGTGGGCGCCGATCGCCGAGAAGCGAAGCGCCGTCTCCGGATCGCAAACGAGCCAATTCGCGTCTACCGAGAACGTGCCGATGAAATCCCAGCCCGGCACCCGGGCATCGGGAAACGGGCGGCGCGGCACGGTGAAGAAGCGGATGCCGGGCCGATTCGCCAGCAGGGCCGCCGTCTCGACGCCACCCTGCGCGACCAGCAGCGGCTGCACCATGTTGGACTGCCCGCCGGCGAGCCATACTTCTCCCACGAGCACGTCGGCGAAGCGCAGATCGGCATTTCGCCTTGCATCGGAACCGTCCCGGCACTTCGCGGTCAGCTCATAAGGCCCTCCTTCCGGAAGCGGCTCCAGCAGCACGCTCCATCGTCCGCCGCTTACGACCGCGGACGCGCTTTGCCCGTGGATCTCCACCGTCACCCGGGCGCCTTCCGGTCCGTTACCCCATATCGTCACGGGCTTCTGCCGCTGCAGCACCATCCCGTCCGTGAACAGCGGCGCCAGCGCGAACGAAGCCGTCATAACGGCACCTCCTCGCCGTTCAGCAGCGCGCTCTGCCCTGCTCGCTCGAAGCGATTGCCGGAGAAGTCGGCTTCGGTTACCGCCCGAAGCTCAATGGCTGTTTCCTGCCCCTCCCGCGTCGGGTAGCTGCCGCTCTCACGTATCCGGTTACCCCGGAAAGTCAAACCATCCACCGAATGCCCGTAGACGAGCGCCGGCGCGTAGGTGATAAAGTCATTGTCTTCGATTCGGATATTCCGGTGATATGCAGCCGGGTGCCGTTCCGGCTCCTCGATCTCCGGGTCGATGTCGATGACGGCCCGCCCCCAATCCGGCCAGCAGTAGTTGCAGTCCCGAAACGTGTTGCCGCGAATCGTCACGTCGCGGACCGCGCCCGACTCGAACCAGGAATTCGCGTCTCCCGACAGCTTGATTCCCGCCCCGGGCGCGCTGATCGTATTGCCCTCGAGCAGCACCTTGCCCGGCGTCGTGATCAGGAACCCGCGCGCGCGGTTCGCCCGGACCGTGCAGCCTCGCACAAGGAGATCGGGGTTCCAGGTTTCGTTCTCGAGCACGTCCCGTTCCCCGATCTCCTCGGGTACCGGCCCGTCGAACGAGATCAACGCCAGCTCCGCGTTCACCGGAAGCCAGCTTCGGACCGTCGCCGAAGCATACGGCAGCAAGGAATCGCGGCTGACAAACTTCAGCGCGTCTCCCGGCCCCGCAAATTCGAGGCCTACCGTCATCTCGTGCTCGAACCGCACCAGCAGCTTATCGTCCGCAACCTTCTCCACGATCCGGACATAGACGCCGTGAACGTTGCAGGGGTCGTCCAGCTGGTTCTCGAACAGGCAGTCCTCGATTCGGATCGTGCCGCGGCAGTTCGTGAAGTGAACGGCATCCGCCGTCGCGGTGACGAGCCGGCCGCTCCCCGGCTTCAGCTTGACGTCGAACTTCCGCAGCGTCAGACCGGCCGTACGCTGGGCGACCAGCCCCATGCCGGGCGCATGGTGCAGCGTCACGTTCTCGACCGCGACGTTGGCGCAGCCGTTCACGAAAAATCCGGGATTTTCCCGGCGTCCGAACCGCATCGTGATCGCGTGGCCCGGCTCCGGAAGATGCCGCAGCTCTCCGGTCACCCGAATGAGACCCGGTTCAATCTCCTGCAGCTTCAGCTTCCGGAAAGAGCTCCAGCTCAGCCGGTCCCCGCTGCCATATGCGTGGGTTTTCCGTACCGGATCGATGTCGTGAAGCCCCCAGACGGGGAGCCGGCGGCCGCCGAACTCAAAGTAAAGGCCGTCGTCCCTCATCTCGTACGGCACGTCCGGCGGAAGCCGAAAGTCGAAAGACGTGTCGGTCGCCTCCGTCACGATGCCCTGCTCGAACATCGGCCGGTCCCAATCCACCGTAAAGTTCCGCAGCGAGATGTCCGAACTGCGCTCCAGCCAGAACGGAATCATCGGCCCGTGAAAAACGAATTCCGCCCCCTGTCCGTCGAGAACGAAGTCCCGCAGACACGTAAGGGGAAACCCCGTCTTGCGGGTTCCCCCTTGATCGTGATTCGTAATAGACGGAGCGAATTCCGTCGCCCGTTCCGGATGGAAGTCGTAGCGCCCTTCGGCGAAGATCAGCTCGGTCCGCTCCCGCGAATTCCGGCATGCGTCCAGCGCCCGGACGACCGCGAGCGTCGCGTCAACGCGCTCTTCCCCGCCTCGCAGCCCGAATTCCGCCATCTCGATTCTCATGCTCCTGCTTCCTCCCCTTCCGCGACCCCATTCTCATGAGTCCTTGATGGCCCCATTATACTAACGGGCGCTCCGGGAGGAATTCCATAAACGATAGATCCCGATTGGAAAAAGTAAAGGTTCCGTTACTCCGTCCCCATCTCTTCGATCAGCCGGTTGATCCGTTCGCGGCGTTCGAGCAGCAGCGCGGGATCGCGGGGCATGTCCGTAAAGCTGAGCGGCGCGGCGGCTCCTTCGTCGAGCAGCTCCAGCGCGCGCTCCCGGCCGATCCGGCTCTCCAGCAGCTCCAACGCCCGCAGGTCCTGCAGCGCCTCGCGGAACACTTTGAGCCGGATCGATTCGACCGGCTGCCCGTCCTCGCCCGGATAGACGAGGAAGGCGTCGCCCGACGGGAACGCGCCTCCCGCGTCGGTCACGCGGTACGGGTCGATCTCCTTGCGGGAATATTGCGAGTACCAGAAGTTATAGCCCCAATGCAGGAACCCTTGGACGCCGAACTTATAGAATTGCCAGCCCGCGATCCGGTTGCGGACGGACGGCATGTAGAAGAACCGGTTCGACACGTCGCGGTACTGCGAGCAGCAATAGTACGTCCAAAGCGGCTCAACGCCGTTTTCCAAGAACGGTTCGATATGGTTGTTGGCCGGAATCGGCGTGCGCACGAGGCCACGCTCGTAGAAGGCGTAATCGGACAGAGCGTCGATGATCGGAAAATCCGCCAAATGCTCCTCGACCAATTCGCTCGCACTGCGGTAGCTGTCGAGATGGTTCGCGTTCGGCTCGTCCGAGACGTGGAAATAGCTGCACGAAGCCAATCCCTGAGCCCGGATAAACCGGACAAGCTCCGGCAGGAACTGTCCCAGAAACCCGGCATATTCCTCTCCGGCCGCATCCGTCTCCCATCCGAAAATCCGCCGCCGTTCTCCGTCGACTTCCGCGATGATCTTCGGCGCATGCTTCGCTCCCCATTGGGTGAACAAATGGGAAAATTCGAAATATCGCACGCCCAGACTCCGGCACAGCTCCACCCATCGAACCAGCCGGCCGAAGCCGAACTCGTACCGGTCGCCGCGGCGGACGACGTCCACGAGCTGCACGGTCGGGCGCTCCCCGCCGACCTCCGTGTCGAGCGGCGGCGTAAACAGCGGCGTCAGCAGCATGTTGACGCCGTGGCTTACGGCCGTTTTCACGTATGCGGCGATCAGCTTCCAATGCTCCTCGCTGAACACCTCCACTCCGTAATAGGTGGCGAGGCAGTCCGAATGGAACCACTCCGTATGCAGAAGCCGCTGCTCGGGCAGCTTCGCCGCAACGACCCGAAGCTCGAACGTCTCTTCGGCCGCCGTCTCGCCGGTCTCCGTCTCCAGACGCAGACGGATCGAATACGCGCCCGCCGGCAGGTCGTCCGGAACGTCGACCGACACCCAAATGGCTCGCCACTGGTTCGGGTAGACCGTCAGCCCATCATCCGGCAGCGGATAGAGCGGATCCGGGTACAAGCCGGGCGTCGTCCGCAGCACGAAATCGTCGGGATCCGCATAACAAGGCAGCTCGCTCGGAGCCAGGCCGACGGCCTTTAGCGTCAGATGGGGAGCAAGCTCCGATTCGGCGGCAACCTTCAGCTTGGGCGCTCGCTGCTTGGAACGGTAAGCCAGTTGGAACGAGAAAGACTCGCTGCGGAGCGCCGTCCCTTTGGCGTAAGCGGGATCGCGCAATTCCTCGTCCGGGAATACCTTCGACAAGGAGCTCAGCAAGCGAGAGTCGATCGAAAGGACGGCCGTGTCGCTCATCAGACTTTTCCTCCCGCGCCTTCCGCCGCTTCCCGGTAGCACTCCCAGCCGAGGTCCGGATAATCGGTAATGACGCCGGCGACTCCCGCCTGGATCAGCCGTTTCATCTCTTCCGCCTCATTGATCGTATACGGAAAATAGACGAGGCCGCGCTCGTCCGCTCCCTTCACCTTCTCCGGCGTGACGACGCCGTGCCAGGCGTGGAGGGCGTCGGTGCCGAAGCCCGCCGCGTAGTTCCAGGGCTCGAACAGGTTTTCTCCGTACAGAATGCCGGTCCGCACTTCCGGCGCCAGCCGCTTGACGAGCGCCAGCGAGTCGTGGTTGAAGCTGGACAGAATGACCTGGTCTTCCATGCCGTATCGGCGGATGACGGCGATGACCGCTTCCTCCATGCCGGGATAAGGCTCGGAGCCGAACTTCAGCTCCACGTTCAGGAACAGGTCCCGGCCCTTCGCCAATTCGAACAGCTCCTCCATGGCCGGAACCTTCTGGCCGCGGAACTCCTGGCCGAACCAGGAACCCGCGTCTTTCTCGCGGATTTCCGCGAAATCGAGACCCCGGATGCTCCCCGGCTCTCCGGTCGTCCGATCGAGCGTCGCATCGTGAATGAGCGCCAAGCGTCCGTCGCGGGTCAGATGAACGTCCGTCTCGATGCCGTTCGCCCCCAACTCGACCGCCCTCTCAAAAGCCGCCATCGTATTCTCCGGGCAAGTGCCCGAGGCGCCCCGATGCGCCATCACGAGAAACCGCTTCCCTTTCCGCCATGCGTTCACAACCGTTTCCTCCCGTCACTCTTTTGTTCGTCAAGTTCATAGCCCCATTCCTTCTTCACCTTACCATCGAAAACCTTTCCGCTCAATCCAAAATGAAGACAGAAGCGATTTTCGCGAAATAAGCCCAATGATCGCTGAAATGACACAATCGGGAGGCATCCGGCGGCGACGCCGCGCTTCAAAGACAAATCCCCCGGAACCACATTCGGATGCAGGCTCCCGGGGGATTTGAACTTATGGCGGGAAGAGGACAAACCCGCAGCGGCGAAGGCGTCAAAGCGCGCCGGATTACTCGGCGGCCCTCAGCTCCAGCAGCGCGTCGCGAAGCTCGGCGGCGCGTTCGAACTGCAAGCTCTTCGCCGCTTCCTTCATCTCGGCCTCCAGCCGCTGGATCAGCGATTGGCGCTCCTTTTTCGACATCTTGCCCACGTTCTCGGCGCCTGCCAGGTACGAGCTCTTCTGCTCCGCCACCTTCGTCGCTTCGATGACGTCGCGCACCTTCTTGCGGATCGTCTGCGGCGTGATGCCGTGTTTCTCGTTGTAAGCAATCTGAATGGCGCGCCGCCGTTCGGTCTCTCCGATCGCTTTCTCCATCGACTCGGTAATCTTGTCGCCGTACATGATGACCCGGCCTTCGGAGTTCCGCGCCGCGCGGCCGATCGTCTGGATGAGCGACCGCTCCGCGCGCAGGAAGCCTTCCTTGTCGGCGTCGAGAATGGCCACGAGCGATACTTCCGGCAAGTCCAGCCCTTCCCGCAGCAGGTTGATGCCGACGAGCACGTCGAACGTGCCGAGCCGCAGGTCACGCAGAATCGCCATCCGCTCCAGCGTATGGATGTCGGAGTGCAGATAGTTGACCTTGATGCCGACTTCCTTCAGGTAGTCGGTCAGGTCCTCCGCCATCTTCTTCGTCAGCGTCGTCACGAGCACGCGCTCGTCCTTCGCGATCCGCTCCCGGATCTCGCCGAGCAGATCGTCGATCTGCCCCTTCGTCGGCCGGACTTCGATGATCGGGTCCACGAGGCCGGTCGGCCGGATGATCTGCTGCACCATCGTCGGGCAATGCTCCAGCTCGTACGGCCCCGGCGTCGCCGAAACGTAGATGAGCTGGCCGGCCTTCTGCTCGAACTCCTCGAACTTCAGCGGCCGGTTGTCCTTCGCGGAAGGCAGCCGGAAGCCGTGCTCGACGAGCACCGTCTTGCGCGCCTGGTCGCCGTTGTACATGGCGCGGATCTGCGGCAGCGTCGCATGGGACTCGTCGATGACGATGATGAAGTCCTTCGGGAAGAAGTCGAGCAGCGTATAAGGCGTCTCTCCCCGTTCCCGGAACGTCAACGGGCCCGAATAGTTCTCGATGCCGGAGCAGAAGCCCATCTCCGCCATCATCTCCAGGTCGTAACGCGTCCGCTGCTCCAGCCGCTGCGCCTCCAGCAGCTTGCCGGCCTCGCGCAGCTCGGCCAGCCGCTCCTCCAGCTCGCGCTCGATATTGACGAGCGCCACCTTCATCTTCTCCTCGGCGGTCACGAAGTGAGACGCCGGGAAGATGGACACGTGCTCGCGGTCCGCTACGATCTCGCCGGTCAGCGTGTCGATCTCGCAAATCCGCTCGATCTCGTCCCCGAACAGCTCCACCCGGATCGCCCGGTCCCCCCGCGACGCCGGGAAAATCTCCACCACGTCGCCGCGCACCCGGAACGTGCCGCGCACGAAGTTCAAGTCGTTGCGCTGGTACTGGATATCAACCAGCTTGTGCAGGATGTCGTTGCGCGACCGCTCCATCCCGACCCGCAGGCCGAGCCGCAAGTCGCGGTACTCCTCCGGCGAGCCCAAGCCGTAAATGCACGAGACGCTCGCCACGATGATGACGTCCCGCCGCTCGAACAGCGCCGACGTCGCGGAGTGGCGCAGCTTGTCGATCTCCTCGTTGATGCTCGAATCTTTCTCGATATACGTATCCGTAGACGGAATGTACGCCTCCGGCTGATAATAATCGTAGTAGCTGACGAAGTATTCGACCGCATGGTCGGGAAAAAACTCCTTCAGCTCGCTGCAAAGCTGAGCCGCCAGCGTCTTGTTGTGCGCGATGACCAAAGTCGGCCGATTCGCCTCGGCGATCGTGTGCGCAATCGTGAACGTCTTGCCCGTGCCGGTCGCCCCGAGCAGCGTCTGATGGCGGGCTCCGGCCTTCAGTCCCTCGGTCAGCCGGCGAATCGCTTCCGGCTGGTCCCCCTGGGGCGAATAATCGGATACGACTCGCATCTTCGCCGCCCCGTACTGCTGCACCATCTCCGACATCGGTCGGCACCTCCGTTTTCGCGCGAATATACGTTCCCGTCTATTATAACGATTTCCCCGAAGCGCGTCAAAACGAAACCGGCTATCGCCACAAAAAGGAAAGGATAGGCCGAATATTCAACATCCGGTATAATGAATCTCATAAAGGGTTAACCGCCTTAATCCCGGGAGGTCGAGAAATGGGACTGTTTTCGTTTATTAAAGGCCAATTTATCGAAGTCATCGAATGGCTGGACGACGCCGGTTCGATGGTCCACCGCTTTCCCGCGTACGACAACGCCATCAAGATGGGGGCCAAGCTGGTCGTGCGCGAGTCGCAGGCGGCCGTGTTCGTCAATGAAGGGCAGATCGCCGACGTGTTCGGCCCCGGCACGTATACGCTGAGCACGCAGAACATGCCGGTCCTGACCGCCTTGAAGTCCTGGAAATACGGCTTCAACTCGCCGTTCAAAGCCGACGTGTTCTTCGTCGGTACCGCCAACTTCACCGACCTGAAGTGGGGAACGACCAATCCGATCATTCGCCATGACGGCGAGTTCGGCATCGTCCGGCTCCGCGGCTTCGGCACCTATTCGGCGAGAGTGAAGGACCCGGGCTTGTTCCTGAAGTCGCTGATCGGCACGCGGAGCGATTTTACGACCGACCAGATCTCCGGCTTCCTCAAGTCGATGATCGTAACCTGCATCACCGACCTGCTGGGCGAATCCAACATACCGATCGCCTATCTCGCCGCCTCTTACGAGGAGCTTAGCGAATCCGCCATGGACCGGGTGCAGCCCGGATTCGAGTCCATGGGGCTCGAATTGACGCTGCTCCTGATCGAGAACATCTCTCTCCCCGATGAAGTGGAGAAAGCGATCGACCGCCGCTCCGCGATGGGCGTCGCCGGCGATCTGGATCAGTATATGAAGTTCCAGACGGCGGAGGCGATCCGCGAGGCGGCGAGCAACCCGAACGCGGGCGGAGCCGGGATGGGCGCGGGCTTCGGCGCGGGCATGGGCATGGCGCAGGTCATGGGGCAGATGATGAACCGGCCGGGGGAAAATCACGCGCCCGCTCCGTCAAACGGAGCTCCGGGAACGGCGGGAAGCGGCACGATCAGCCGGACGGACGGAACAGGCGGCGCGGGCGGGCACGCGGAGAATGTCCCAGCGGCGTCCGCGGATGCAGCCGCGGGAACCGTCCCGTGCGGCCAATGCGGCACCGCGCTGCTGCCGTCGCAGAAATTTTGCCCGGAATGCGGCACGCCGCGGCCGCAGAAACGGTTTTGCGCCGAGTGCGGCGAAGCGCTGGCGGACAGCGCCAAATTTTGCCCGAACTGCGGAACGAAGGTGTAGCGGACCATGACGACCGACGCGCAAACGGCCGCGGCCCCCGTATCGTTCCCTTGTCCGGGCTGCGGCGGCTCGATGAGCTTCGACGCCGACAGCCAGAAGCTGAAATGCGCTTACTGCGGCGGCGAACGGGAGATCGCCGCCTCGCTCTCCCGGCCGGTGGAGCACGAGATGGATTCCAACGAGGAAACCAGCCCCGGGCTCACCGATTGGGGCGTCAAGCAGCAGGTGATCCGCTGCGAGAGCTGCGGCGGCGAGAGCCTGATCCCGGCGCTGCAGACCGCGGCGGCATGCGCTTTTTGCGGCTCCCCCAAGGTGCTCGCGCAAGGCGACGTGGCGAGCATTCGGCCGGAGACGGTCATCCCTTTTCAACTGAACCAGCAAGAAGCGGCAACGGCCTTCACCGCATGGAAGCGCAAGCGCTGGTTCGTTCCGAACGCGTTCAAGAAGGGAAGCGTCGCCTCCAAGCTGACGGGAATCTATATCCCTTACTGGACGTACGATTCGGATACCTCTTCCGCCTATACGGCCGAGCGAGGCGACTACCACTACCGGACGGAGACCCGAACGCGGGTGGTGAACGGCAAAACGGAAACGTACACCGAAACGGTCCGCTATACGGTCTGGCACCGGGTGGGCGGGCATTACGACCGATCGTTCGACGACGTCATCGTTCCGGCGTCCCGGCAGTACGACGGCGAGCTGCTCGAGAAGCTGGGCAATTTCGAGCTGGAGAAGCTGATCGGCTACAAGCCGGAGTATCTCAGCGGCTTTATCGCCGAGCGATACTCCATCGGCCGGAAGGACGGCTGGGATCGGGCGCGAAGCAAGATCGACGCCGCGCTGGAGAGCGAGATCCGGAACGAGATCGGCGGAGACGAGATTCGCGGGCTGGCCGTGCAATCGAGTTATTACAACCGCACTTATAAGCATATTCTGCTGCCGGTATGGAATGCCCGCTATACGTTCAAAAATAAACCGTACCGCTACATGGTCAACGGCCAGACCGGCCTCGTCTCCGGCCATGTGCCCCGCAGCGCCGTCAAAATTACGCTTTTCGTCCTGCTGTGCGTTGCCGCCGCGCTGGTCGCCTTGTACCTGTACGGCGAATACGGTTCCTCCTGACCGCCCTTGCGCCCGCTCGGCGCCACGGCCCGGGGCGGGTGCGCGAATCGAATTCGACCGCGCATCCGCCTCTTGCAACAGAACGACATGGAGGTTAAACTATATTTAGATGTTTATCTAAATATCGAATTGCGTTGCCGAAGGAGGCGCCCTTTCCGTGAACGATACATTCAAGGCGCTGTCCGACCCGACGCGCCGACAGATCATTCAGCTGCTCAAGGAGCGAGATTTGTCCGCCGGCGAGATCGCGAACCATTTTTCCATCTCCAAGCCGAGCATCTCGCATCACTTGAACATTCTGAAGAACGCCCGCCTCATTCAGGACGAGCGTCAAGGACAAAGCATCGTTTATTCCTTGAACACGACCGTCATCCAGGAAGCGCTGGGCTGGTTCCTGAACATGATCGGTTCGAAAGGAGAGCAGTGACGCCATGACAAACGAAACCTCTACCGACCCGAAGACGTTTCCGCTTTGGAGCAAGCAAGATACGTGGCTTCTCCTGCTGAACGCCGCGCTGGTCGCCGTTGCCTTCCTCCTGTTCAATCACCGGCTGCCGGATACCGTCTCCGCTCACTTCAACCGCTTCGGAGAACAGGACCGCACGATGTCCAAAGGGACCTTCTGGGTTTTCTACTCGGTGCTGAACATCGCGCTTCCGGCCGCCATGACGTTCACCCGAAGGCTGGACCCTCGCCGGGAGCATTACGAGAAATTCCGCGGCTACTTCGTGCTGATCCGTTGGGCCCTCAGCCTGTTCCTGCAATTGATGTTCTGGATGATCATCCTGTACGATCTCGGCTACTCGGTCTCCATATCCAAATTCATTCTGGGAGCGATGGGCGTCCTGTGGGTCGTGCTGGGCAACCGGATGGGACAGGTGAAAAGCAACTATTTCATCGGAATCCGCAATCCGTGGACGCTCTCCGACGACGAGATTTGGAGGCAAACGCACCGGCTCGGCGGCAAGCTGTGGTTCGTCACCGGCATTCTGATGTTCGCGCTCGTCTGGTTCGTTCCGTCCGGCTGGGCGGTCTTCGTCCTGCTGGCGGGCGCCGCGGTCAGCGGCCTGATTCCGTACGGCTACTCCTATCTGCTGTACGCCCGGAAGAAGGGCGCCTGATCCTGAAAATCATGCAAAAAGCGGAGGGATCCTGAGGATTCCCCCGCTGCAGAAATGATGCCCTGAATTCGGAGCCTGGCGTACGGCTCATCCCTCGCCAATCAGCTTGAGACCGGCGGCGGATGCGACCACCAGCGCCAGGAAGAAGATCCGCAGCGGCTGCCGCGATTCTCCGTAGAACAGCATGCCGGCCACCGTCGCGCCGACCGTGCCGATCCCCGTCCAGATCGCATAGGCGGTGCCCATCGAGATGGAGCGGATCGCGACGGTCAGCAGCAGCAGGCTGGCGGTAAATCCGGCTCCGATCAGCAAGCCGGACGCCCACCCGGGGCGCCGGTTCCAGCGGTTCAGCCCAAGCACGCCCGCGACTTCTCCGAGGCCGGCGAAAATAAGCGCAATCCAGGCCATTACGAATTCCCCTCCTTCTCGCCGGCACCGCTGCCGGTCGTCATCTTCAATCCCGCGATGCCGCATACCATGACGGCGACCAGGATCAGCTTGCCCGCGCTGAGCGGAACGCCGAAAAACACCGACTCTCCCAGCACGGTGCCCGCCGCCCCGATGCCGGTAAACGCCGCGTACGCGGTCCCGATCGGCAGCACGCGAGTCACGTACATCAGCATATAGAAGCTGAAAATCAAGGCGGCCGCCGTGAGCGTCCAGGTCCAGACGCTATCGGCATGCTTGAGGCCGGATACCCATCCGATCTCGCTCAAGCCGGCTACGACCAGCAATAGCCAATGGCGGGTCATGGCTTCACCTCCCCTTCCAGTCTGTCCTAAACCCCGGATAAAGCCCCGAACGGTGAACAAATCCCCCAAAAGTGACGTGATGCTCTGAAGTTAAATCCGATTCCTTTTGGGGGAGCCCCCGATATGAATCCCCCAAAAGTGAAGTGATGCTCTGAAGTTAAATCCGATTCCTTTTGGGGGAGCCCCCGGTTATCCACAGGAAATTTAATCGCATAATTTCCTATAAAAATGCCCGAGAGCATCTCCGGGCGACTGCGCTGCGTGTTCCGCTGCGCCGTGTCGCCTTCGCGATACTCCCGGGCTTTTGTCCCTCCGTGTACGCGGCCGCCCCGTGCGGTCGCGCGTTCCCTCTCGGTCCAGACCGGATCCGGCTCGCACGGCCGAATCTCGCGGAACCCTAGGGAACCGTTCGTGTCGTCTCATCCTATCAAAAGGCGCGCGAACCGTCAACTACTTCTTCGAGCCGCGCGGCGGCAAACCGGCCGGCAGCTCCCGCACGGCGTCTTCCCGTGCAGAAGCGGCGCCGGCCAGAGCGGATCTCTCGGTCGCCTCCCCGTCCGGTTGCGCGGCGAGAGCGAGAACGCCCGCCCCCTCCTCGATGGCGGCCGCTTCCTCGGACGCTCCCGATGCGGCGCCCGCCGGCGCAGCCGCCGCCCGGGCGGGCAGCGCCGGAGCGTTCCGCCGCCGGCGAGCCCCCGCCCGCTGCAGCCCTTGCCATACCGAAGCCGCACGCGGCGCGGCCACCCAATCGGCTTCCTCGTCCGGCGCCAGGATCAGCCCCAATTGATGATGCTCGCCCTCGTAGCGCGCCCGCTGCACAAACTTCACGTGCCCTTCGCGGTTGGCGACCTCCAGCCGGCAGAACGCCGATTGCAGCTGAAGCGCATCGTGCAGCTGCTCCTTGCTTCGCACCTTGGCTCCGTTCGCCTTTACGATCCGCTCGCCGGGCATGAGCCCCATCTCTGCAGCCGGCGTGCCAGGCAGAACGGCGAGCACCGTCAGCCCCCTGCCGTCCTGCACGTAGACCGGCTGCCGGCCCGCCTCGCGCCACCGCCCCCACAGCAGCAGCCCCTCGTGCAGAGCAAAGGCGGCGAGCGCCGCCGCGATCGTCAGCGGCTTCCAATACCAGGATCCGGCGGCCAGAGCCGCGACGACAACGCCGTACGCGATCAGAGAGCCGCCGGTATCGCGGGCCTTGCTCTCCGGCCAGCGCGTCTCCGTCCGGTCGCTGAATCCAAGCAGCACCGGAAAAGCGGCGAAGCTCCAGGCGGCGACGGAAGCGCCGCCGCCGAGCAGCCCGGACAGCGGCGTCCACGGAAGGTCGAAGCCGCCCCCGCTTCCCGCCGCCGGCAGCAGCCACAGCAGCGGCACCGGCCAGACGCCGGACAAAGCGTACGCCCCGACCGGCTTGCCCCGCTTTCCTTCCAGAAAGAGCGGCATCGCGAAGCGCGCGCCCTGCCAGCGGACAAGCAAGCCTTCGGCGACGTGAAGCAGTCCCGCAAGCAGCAGCAGGCCGGGAACGTCGATCCCGAGCAGCGCCTTGACGACCGCCCCGTCCGTCTCGGAGACGCCGGCCCACGTCATCGCGCATTGCACGACGCCCAGCGCTCCGGCCGCATAGGCGATGCAAATATAGCGCAGCCGAACGAGCGCCAGCACGATCATCGCCGCCCAGACGCAAGCCAGCGTCTGCTGGTCGAGCCGGGCGCCGACGCCAAGCCCGAGCAGCGAGATGAGCAGACCGACGGCGATGCCGGCCCCCGTGCGCTGCAGGGCGACGACCAGCGAGGCGTGCAGCCGAACGTGGAACAGCCGCCGCTGCAGCGTCGAAGCTTGCTTGGCGTGCCACCAGGCGAACAGAATCGCCATATACAGAAAAGGCAAGGCGAGCATGCCCAGCGCGGCATGACCCGCCTCCCGCAGTACGTCCCAGAGAGGATTCATGCAGACCGTCCCCTTTCGTAAGCCTTTTACATATTCGACAAGGGACTTGGAAATCCTCCCGACAGATTTTGGTCGTCCGCCCGGTCAGAGCCCGGCCAGCTCCAGCGCTTCGGCCTTCGCGGCCTGCCATTGCGCGTCGTTGTCCGGATCGCGCAGCACTTCGATCAGCGCGGCCTCCAGCTTTTCCGCCGTCTGCTCGTCGACGACGCCCGTCTCCGGCAGCTTCATCCCGCGCTGGAACTCGCGCACCGACTGCTCGGTTGCGGCGCTGAAGTAGCCGTCCTTCCGGTCCGCGGGCAGACCGACCCCTTCCAGCATAAGCTGAAGGTTGCGCACATCGTCTCCCGTCTCGTCCCGCGACAGCTTCCGGTCCATCGGCAGCGAGACCGCAGAGTAATAATCGGGCTCGCCGACAACCGTATCCGGCCGGATTCCTTGCCCGTTAATCCAGGTACCGTCGGGGAGGAGCCACTTGGATACGGTCAGCTTCATCAGGCTGCCGTCCCCGAATTCCTGCTCGAAGCTGACCTGCACCGTTCCCTTCCCGTACGTCGTCGTGCCGACGAGCGTCGCGCCGGCCGATTGGCGCAGCGCGCCTGCAAGAATCTCCGCAGCGCTCGCGCTTTCCCCGTTCACCAGAACGACGAGAGGATACGTCTTGGCTTTGCCCGGCATGCCGCTCGCCATCTTCGTCTCCCGCTTGCCTTCCGCGTCCTCGTCGATGACGATCGTCCGGCCGCTCGGAATGAACAGCTCCGCCACCTCTTCGACGGAAGCGACGACGCCTCCCGGGTTGTTGCGAACGTCGATCACGAGCGCCTTCATGCCGCCTTTCTCGAGCGATGCCAGCTCCTGTTCGACCAGCTGCGGCGTGTCGAACGTAAATTGCGTGATTTTCAGCCAGCCGACGCCGTCGTCCAGTTCGCCGCTTACCGTCTGGGCGGCGATCAGGTCCCGTACGAGCTCCAGCTCCAGCGGCTCGGCGACGTCGGACCGCTGAACCCGAAGCTTCGCCTTTGTCCCCTTCGGCCCGCGAATCTTCGCGACGGCATCCTGTAGGCTGAGTCCTTCCAGGCTCTGGCCGTTGACCGACAGCACGATGTCCTGCTCCTTCAACCCGGCGCGATCCGCCGGCGTTCCCTTCATGACCTTGCTGACGATAAGCTTGCCGTCCAGCAGATCAAGCTTCGCGCCGATGCCGGAAAAGCTTCCTTGCACCGAATCCGTAAAACCGCTGGCTTCCTCTTGCGAATAATAAGCCGAAAACGGGTCGTTCAGCGCCGAGACCATTCCCGAGATCGCCCCGTCTATCAGCTTGTCCGGATCGGCAGTCGTCAGCGAACGGCTGCGGATCAGCTCATAGGCTTCGTTCAGCTTGGACAACTCCCCGGCACTGAGCCCGACGCCGGACGTCTCGCCCGAGGATCGGGCCGCCTCCGTGACGGCGGGCTCGCTCGCCGGCAAAGGCGCATGCAATCGATCCGCCAAGGCCAAGGCGCCAAGCGTGGCGCCGGAGGCCCCGACCGCCGCCAAAACGGCGATCGCCGCTACCGTACGACCCCGGAACTTCAAGATCGCTCACCTTCTCTTCTTTCATCTTCCCTATGCTATGAATCCTTTTCCAACTGTATCCTTAATCGCAAAATGATTCCGGTTCCGAATGGCAAAACAGCCGTCTTCTTCGCATCCTCTCCGCATGAGTGGGACCCGGGAGCGACGCGCCGGAAGCGGCTGTCTCGCTTGATGGCGGCTCGGTCTGGCTACTTCAAACCTAAATACGGCGCGGGATTCACCGGGGTTTCGTTCTTGCGGACTTCGAAGTGAAGATGGTACCCCGTCGCGGTGCCGGTCATGCCGACCAACCCGATGTTTTCGCCGCGCTTGACCGTTTCGCCCTTCTTGACCAGTATCTTGTTCAAGTGGCCGTACAGCGTCCATAGTCCGCCGCCGTGGTTGATGATAATGCAGTTGCCGTATCCGCTCCAAGTTTGGGCGACGATGACGACGCCGGACTCGGCGGCATAGACGGGCGTATTCTTCGGAACGGCCATATCCATGCCCGTGTGCAGCTTGTTCTTCTCCCCGGTCACCGGATGGGTGCGGTAGCCGAACGGAGAGGAGAGGCGCCATTTGGCTTTCAACGGCATTCCCAATTGGCCGCCCTTATAGTAGTTTTTGATCTGGTTTTTCTGCTCGAGCAGCTTCGAATACTGCTTGCCGAATTCGGTGATCGCCTTCTCGGCTTCGTCGCTGATGTCCTCGGTCTCTTCGATCTGCTCGTTCAGCTTCGAGACCATCACTTCTTTGGACTGTTCGTTCAGCTCCAACGCGGCCTTCCGGTCCGCCAACTCGGAGTAGAGCGATTTGACGTTGCTCAGCTCGCTCTCCACCTGAGCCTTCTTGTCGGCGACGATCGCCTTGTACTCCTCGCTCTGCTTGAGCACCTGCTTGTCCTGCTTCGTAATGGACTGAAGCGCGTCGAAGCGGGTAATGAAGTCAGTGAAGCTGGTCGAGCTGAGCAGCACGTCCAGATAGGACACCGCTCCGTTCGTATACATGAGGCGAATGCGGGACTGCAGCATCTCGTCGCGCGTCTGCCGCTGGTTCTCCGCATCCTCCAGTTCCTGCGTCGTCTGGAGAAGCTTCGCCTGCGCCGCGTCTACTTTTTTCTGGGTCGCGTCCAGGTCGTTCCCGGCCTTGTCGATCTGCGCCATCAACGTCGCAATGTCCGCCTTGGTCGCTTCCTTCTTGGCAGACAACGCCTTGTTGTTCTGTTCGGCGTTTTTCTTGTCTTCGGCGGCCTGATCCATCTGCTGCTGGAGTTCCTTGATCTGTCGCTCGATCTTCTGAAGCTGCGTCTCCGCATGACCGTTATTCGGATGAACGAGGAAGGCGGCGGCGACCAGCATCGCCAGCACGCCAAGCAGTTTGCGTTTCAAAAGGGGCCTCCTTCCGGCGTATTACACCTTCAAATATTTGCGCACCGACACGGTGCTTCCCCAAATGCCGAGCAGCGCGCCCAGCACGAGCAGCGTTCCGGCGATAAAGCCGCCCACATCCTGCATGCTGGCAAATTTAATGAGCATCAGCCCGAGATCGTACTGTGTCGTACGGATGAGCCAGGAATAGCCGTACAGAAGAATCGCGCTCGTCACCGCCGCGCCGAAAACGCCGATCAGCACGCCTTCCACGAAGAAAGGCCAGCGAATGAAGCTGTTGGTCGCCCCGACCAGCTTCATGATGGCGATCTCGCGGCGGCGGGCCAGAATCGTCATCTTGACCGTCGTCGAGATGAGGAACATTGCCATCACCGCGAGCCCGGCGACGACGATCAGGCCGACGTTCCGCACCGCGTTCGTAATTTTGAACAGCTTCTCGACCGTCCCTTGGCCGTATTTAACCCCGAGGATCGGCTGGTCCGCGTCGCTCGCGTTGATCGCCTGGATCTGCTTCGCCACGTCGGCGACCTTCTGCGGATCGAACACTTCGACGTCGAAGGCGTCGGGAAGCGGGTTGTTCTCGTTCTCGTAGCCGTCGAGCGCGCTCTGGGCGTCCGGGTCCAGGTTCTCCTTCAGGCGCTGAAGTCCTTCCTCCTTGGAGACGAAGGTCACCTTCTTCACCTCGGGAATGCGGCCGATCTGCCGATTGATGTCGTCGATCTTCGCTTGCTCGGTGCCGAGCTGCAAGTAGACGCGAATCTCGACCTGGTTCTCGATCTGGCTGGCCAGCTTGTCCACGTTTAAAGCGAGGATCATAAAAACGCCCAGGATGAAAAGCGATACGATGATCGAGCCCATCGAAGCGAACGACATCCAGCCGTTCCGGAACACGTTCTTCGTGCCTTCGCGGATATGCCGGACGAGGGTGCTAAATCTCATAGCCGTACTCCCCTCTAGGCTCGTCCCTCACGATGGTTCCGCGCTCGATGGCGATGACGCGTTTGCGCAGCGTGTTCACGATCTCTTTGTTGTGAGTGGCCATGACGATGGTCGTGCCGCGAAAATGAATCTCCTCCAGCAGCTTCATAATGCCCCAGGACGTCTCCGGATCGAGGTTCCCCGTCGGCTCGTCGGCGACGATGACCGAAGGATTGTTGACGATCGCGCGGGCGATCGCGATGCGCTGCTGTTCGCCCCCGGAGAGCTGCGCCGGCACGCTGCCCGCCTTGTGCTTGAGGCCGACCAGGTCGAGCACTTCCATCGTGCGGCGGCGGATCTGGC
This sequence comes from Cohnella zeiphila, assembly GCF_014212055.1. GTDB lineage: Bacteria > Bacillota > Bacilli > Paenibacillales > Paenibacillaceae > Cohnella > Cohnella zeiphila. The sequence goes on from NZ_JACJVO010000018.1 coordinate 60,525, forward strand.
GTTTGGACGCCTCGATTACTTCCATCGCGAACGACACGTTCTCGTAGGCGGTCAGCTTCGGCAGCAGGCGGTAATCCTGGAACACGACGCCGATGTTGCGGCGGACATAGGGAATTTTACGTTGCTTCAGCTTGCCTATATTGAACCCATTGACGGATAATTGCCCTTTGCTCGGCACTTCCTCGCGGTAGATCAGCTTCATGAACGTCGACTTGCCGGCGCCCGAAGGGCCGACGATGTAAACGAATTCGTTGCGGTCGATGACCACGTTGACGCTTTGCAGCGCGACAGTGCCATCGGGATAGGTCTTCCAGATGTCGTGCATTTCAATCACACAGGATCACTTCCCATTCGGATTCGACTTTAGATACTTCGACATCATGCCTGAAATTCCTTTCTTTGTCGATCGGTCTTCCGGGGCCGGAAAAGGCACTTTTTGCCGTTTTGAGGCCTATGGAACGAGGATTCGCCGAAAGTAAGAAATTTTTAATCTGGCAAGCGTCATCCGTCCCGCAACTTTCGACCCACACCGCCCGGGGCCGAGCGCCCAACGTCTGTGCTCCTCTTTCACGCGATGGCGTTCTCTCTCCCCAGAAAAAAAGCGCCCCCATCGCCGCCAGTAATAGCGGAGATGGGGGCGTTCATGTCGTACGGACCGCGGTTTACTTGCTCTTCGCTTCGTATTCCGTTACCCAAGATTGGGTGCGGGCCAGTTCGGCTTCGGCGCGCTCGATCGCGGCGGCCACTTGCGGCGAAGCCGTGCCGCCGTAAACGTTGCGGGCGTTGACGACGTTCTGCGGCTGCAGCACCTGGTAGATGCGATCGTCGAACAGCGAGGAGAACTGCTTGAACTCGTCCAGCGTCAAGTCGAGCAGGAACTTGCCGTTCTCGATGCAGTACAGCACCGTTTTGCCGATGACTTCATGCGCCTGGCGGAACGGCAGCCCTTTGCCCACGAGGAAGTCGGCGATGTCGGTCGCGTTCGAGAAGTCTTGGTCGACCGCGCGGCGCATCTTGTCCTTGCGCACCTTCATCGTCTCGATCATCGGCGCGAACAGCTGCAGGGCGCCCTGAAGCGTGCGAACCGTGTCGAACATGCCTTCCTTGTCTTCCTGCATGTCCTTGTTGTACGCGAGCGGAAGCGACTTCAGCACGGTCAGCAGCCCGACGAGATTGCCGTACACCCGGCCCGTCTTGCCGCGAACGAGCTCGGGCACGTCCGGGTTTTTCTTCTGCGGCATGATGCTGGAGCCGGTGCAGAACGCGTCGTCGAGCTCGACGAACTGGAACTCGGTGCTCGACCAGAGAATCAGCTCTTCGCTCAAGCGAGACAGATGCGCCATGATGAGCGACGCGCCGGCGAGAAACTCGACGATGAAGTCGCGGTCGCTGACCGCGTCCAGGCTGTTCTCGTACACGCGGCCGAAGTTCAGCAGCTTCGCCGTATATTGCCGGTCGATCGCGAACGTCGTGCCGGCCAGCGCGCCCGCGCCGAGCGGAAGCGCGTCGATGCGCTTGTAGCTGTCCTGCAGCCGCTCGATGTCGCGGCCGAACATCGCCACGTACGCCATCAGGTGGTGGGCGAACAGAATCGGCTGCGCGCGCTGCAGGTGCGTGTAGCCCGGCACGATCGTGTCGAGGTTGGCCTTGGCTTGTCCGATGAGCGCTTCCTGAAGCTTGGACAGCATGCCGACGAACTCCACGACGCGCTTGCGCAGGTACAAGTGCATGTCGGTTGCCACCTGGTCGTTGCGGCTGCGGCCGGTATGGAGCTTCCCGCCGACCGATCCGACTTCGTCGATCAGCGTCTTCTCGATGTTCATGTGGATGTCTTCGTCGGCGATCGAAAACTCCAGCTCCCCGCGCTGGATGCGGTTGCGGACTCTCATCAGCCCTTCCTTGATCGTCTCGACGTCGGCGGCGGGCAAGATGCCGCAGTGCCCGAGCATCGAGACATGGGCGAGGCTGCCCTGAATGTCCTCTTCGGCCAGCTCCTTGTCGAACAGGATCGATGCCGTGTATTCCTCTACCAGTTGGTCGGTTTTCTTCGTAAACCGGCCCCCCCAAAGCTTGCTCATCTCGCGTAAACTCCCTTCGCTTCGACAATCTCGCGGCCCTTCTCGGCCTATCCGGCCGCCACGAAGCGGTTTTGATTTGATTTCGGACGACATTCGGCCCGGTCGGCCAATATACGGCGGAATTAATCTGATTTCAGACTAACTTCCGCCCATCCAGCCAGCACGCGACGGATTTGATCTGATTTCAGACTAACTCCTGCCTATCCAGTCGGCACGCGACGGATTTGATCTGATTTCAGACTAACTTCCGCCCATCCAGCCGGCAGACGACGGAATTAATCTGGTTTCAGACTAACTCCTGCCTATCTAGCCGGCACACGACGGAATTAATCTGATTTCAGACTAACTCCTGCCTATCCAATCGATACGCGACTGAATTGATCTGATCTCAGACTAAATTGGGTCTGGCCACGTGGTAGCGGCGAATTTAGTCTGATTTCAAACGAACTCCTGATTCTGACGTCTCGTCTCGTCTCATCTCGTCCCGCCACGCCACGCCATACATGCGAACATGCCGGACGACGCCTCCAAAACGCCAAAGCGGGAGCGCCGCGGCGCTTCGCAACGCTCCCGGCACTCCCTGGCTATGCGCGCAGCCCGTTCCAGGCTGCCTTCGCCCCGTTTTATTGGTCCAGTCCGGACGCCCCGTTCACGCCCGACGACACTTTCAGACGCAGCGCGTTGAGGCGGATGAAGCCAGTCGCGTCGCCTTGGTCGTAAGCCTGCGTCGGGTCCGCTTCCATCGTCGCGATGTTCGGGTTGTACAGGCTGACCGGGCTCTTCAGGCCGGCGGCCATGACGTTGCCTTTGTACAGCTTCAGGCGCACGGTGCCGGTAACGTTCTTCTGGCTCTCGGTGACCAAAGCCTGAATCGCCAGGCGCTCCGGCGCGAACCAGAAGCCGTTGTACACGAGCGACGCGTACTTGGAGATCAGCGAATCGCGCAGGTGCATGACGTCGCGGTCCATCGTCAGCGACTCCATCTTGCGGTGCGCGGCGAAAAGAATCGTGCCGCCCGGCGTCTCGTATACGCCGCGGCTTTTCATGCCGACGAAACGGTTCTCCACCATGTCGACGCGCCCGATACCGTGCTTGCCGCCGAGCTCGTTCAGCTTCTCCATGACCGCCAGCGGGGACAGCTTCTGGCCGTTGATCGCGACGCAGTTGCCCGCTTCGAAGTCCAGTTCGACGTACTCCGCTTGGTCCGGAGCCTGCTCCGGCGAGACGCTCAGCACGTACATGTCCTGCACGTCGGACGCGCTCGAATCGAACCAAGGATCCTCCAGCATGCCGCTCTCGAAGCTGATGTGCAGCAGGTTGCGGTCCATCGAGTACGGCTTGGCCGCGGACGCCTGCACGTTAATGCCGTGCTTCTCGGCGTAGGCGATCATCTCGGCGCGGCCCGGGAACGCGGCGCGGAACGCTTCGTCGCGCCAAGGCGCAATTACCTTGATGTCCGGCGTCAGCGCGGCGGCCGTCAGCTCGAAGCGCACTTGGTCGTTGCCCTTGCCGGTCGCGCCGTGCGCGATGGCGGTGGCGCCTTCCGCGCGGGCGATCTCGACCATGCGCTTGGCGATCAGCGGACGCGCGATCGAGGTGCCGAGCAAGTATTGCCCTTCGTACAGCGCACCGGCCTGGAACATCGGATAAATGAAATCCTTGGCGAACTCGTCGCGCAGGTCGTCGATGTACACTTTGGAAGCGCCTGTCTTGATCGCCTTCTCCTCCAGGCCGTCCAGCTCTTCCTTCTGGCCGATGTCGGCGGTGAACGTAATGATCTCGGCGTCGTACGTCTCTTTCAGCCACGTCAGAATGACGGACGTGTCGAGACCGCCGGAGTAGGCGAGCACGATTTTTTCTTTTGCCATGGGAAAATGAACGCTCCTTCTTTATCCTGATTAGTTACGAATGGTTACATGATCGCGGCCATGATCGCTTTTTGCGCGTGGAGCCGGTTCTCGGCCTCGTCGAAAATGACCGAGTTCGGGCCGTCGATAACGCCCTCGCTCACTTCTTCCCCGCGGTGAGCGGGCAGGCAGTGCATGAACAGGTAGTCCTGCTTGGCGGATTGAACGAGCTGCTCGTTCACCTGATAATCTTTAAAAGCGCGCTCCCGCTCCTTCTGCTCTTCCTCGAAGCCCATGCTCGCCCATACGTCGGTGTAGACGACGTCGGCCCCTTCGATCGCTTCGCGCGGATCGCGCAAAATGTCGACTTTCGCGCCCGTATCGGACGCGAACTCGCGCGCGAGGCGCACCTGCTCGGGATCCGGATCGTACCCTTCCGGCGATGCGCTGGCGAAGTGCATGCCCAGCTTGCTCGCGCCCATCATCAGCGAGTGCAGCATGTTGTTGCCGTCGCCGATATAAACGACTTTGAGCCCTTCCAGCTTGCCCTTCTTCTCCAATACCGTCTGGTAGTCGGCCATCGCCTGGCACGGGTGGGATTGGTCGGACAGCGCGTTGATGACCGGAACGGTCGAAGAGCGCGCGAGCTCGACGACGTTGCGGTGTCCGAACGTCCGGATGATCATGCCGTCCAGATAGCGGGACATGACCATCCCGGTGTCGCGGATCGGCTCGCCGCGTCCCATCTGGATGTCGTTGCGGCTGAGGAACAGCGCCTGCCCTCCCAGCTGATACATGCCCACCTCGAACGAAACCCGGGTGCGGGTGGACGATTTCTCGAAAATCATGCCCAGCGTCTTGCCTTTAAGCGGCTGATAAAGCTCGCCGTTTTTCTGCTTGCGCTTTAAGTCGATCGCCAGGTTGAGCAGGTAGCGGAGCTCCTCCGGCTTGTAATCGGCAATGCCGAGAAAATCCCGGCCCTTCAAGCCGATCGCCAATTCTTCTACGTTAACGGTAGGAAACAAGGGGTTCCCTCCTTTAGGGGTTAATGGGTCGCGGCGGCCGCTTGTTCGGCCAGGACGGCGGAGATCAGCGACACCGCCTCTTCGATCTCCTCGGCGGTAACGAGCAGGTTCGGCAGCAGGCGCAGCACGTTCGGCCCGGCCGTAATGACGAGCAGTCCGCGCTGCTGCAGCTCGGCGACGATGCCGGCGACAGGGCCCGCGCACTCGATGCCGACAAGCAGCCCCTTGCCGCGCACGTCGACCACGTTCGGCAGTCCTTTCAGCGCCTCTTTCAGCCTGCCGACGAGCAGCTCGCCGGACGCCGCGGCGCGCTCCGGCGCCTTTTCCTGCAGCATCGTCTCGATCGTGGCGATGACGGCCGCGGTGGCGATCGGCGTTCCGCCGAACGTCGAGCCGTGCGAACCCGCCGCAAATGCCGGGACGAGCGGCGCTTTGGCCAGCATGGCGCCGACCGGGAAGCCGCTGCCGATCGCTTTGGCGAGCGTGAAAATATCCGGTTCGATGCCGTAGTGCTCGTAGGAGAACAATTTGCCGGTGCGGCCCATGCCGGTCTGAATCTCGTCCATAATCAGCAGCAGGCCGTGGCGGTCGCACAGCTCGCGAACGGCGGTCGCGAACGCCTGATCGACGATATGGACGCCGCCCTCCGCCTGGATCGTCTCCAGCAGGATCGCCGCCGTCTTGTCGGTAATGGCGGCTTCGACCGCTGCCAGATCGTTCAGAGGCACATGCACGAAGCCTTCCGGAAGCGGCAGAAAGCCTTCTTTCACCTTATCCTGGCCGGTTGCGGTCAGCGTCGCCAGCGTGCGGCCGTGGAACGACTGCTTGAACGCAATGATCTCGTAACGCCTGTTGCCAAGCACCTTCTGATGGTAGCGGCGGGCCAGCTTGATCGCCGCTTCGTTCGCTTCGGCGCCGCTGTTGCAGAAGAAGACGGCGTCGGCGCAGCTGTTGTCGGTGAGCAGCCGGGCCGCCTTCTCCTGGTTCGGGATATGGAACAGGTTGGATACGTGCCAGAGCTGGTCGAGCTGGTTCACGAGCGCGTTCTTGACCCGTTCCGGCACGTGCCCGAGACCCGTGACCGCGATGCCGGTCATGAAGTCGAGATATTCCTTGCCCTGATCGTCCCAGAGGCGGCTGCCTTTCCCCTTGACCAAAGTGATCGGATAACGCGCGTAATTGGGAAACAAACTGCTCATGCTTAAACTCTCCCCTCCAAAATTTAGTTTGCCCTTACTCCCGCACGATGCGGGTGCCGATGCCGCCTTCGCGGACGGCGCGGCTCAGCACGCGCGGCTCCGCTCCGTCGACGATGACGACTTCCCGCACGTCGCCGTGCAGGCATTTCATCGCGGCGCGAACTTTCGGAATCATGCCGCCGTAGATCTCGCCGCTTCCGATCATCTCTTCGATGTCGGCGAACGTGACTTGCGGCAGCACCTTCTTCTCGCCGTCTACCGTACGCATGATGCCGGGCACGTCGGTGACGACGATCATCGAATCGACGCCAAGCCGCGACGCGACCGCGCCGGCCGCCGTGTCCGCGTTGATGTTGTAGCGCTGGCCTTGCGCGTCGATGCCGATCGGCGCAATGACGGGCAAGTAGCCGAGGGCGACGACGCCTTCGATCAGCTCGGCGTTGACGCCGGCGACGTCGCCGACGAAGCCGATCTCGTCCGCATTGGCGACGGGCTGCGCCTCGATCAGCCGGCCGTCCGTGCCGGACAGGCCGAGCGCCTTGGCTCCGTTCTGTTGTAGCTTGCGGACGATCTCCTTGTTGATGCGCCCCGCCAGCACCATCTCGACGACTTCGAGCGTCGCCTCGTCGGTGACGCGCAGGCCGTTCACGAAGCGGCTCTCGATGCCGAGCTTGCCGAGCGTCTCGTTAATGGCCGGCCCGCCTCCGTGCACGATGACCGGCTGAACGCCGCTCTCCTGCAGCTCGCGCAAATCTTGAAAAAAAGCGTCCGGCAGCGCCGCGAGCGTGCTGCCTCCGCACTTCATCACGAATCGGTTCATGTCTTCCTTGCGGCCCCCTTACGTCCGGTAGGCGGCGTTGATCCGCACGTAGTCGTAAGTCAGATCGCAGCCCCAGGCGACCGCCCGGCCGCTTCCCATGTTCAAGTCGACAAAGATATCGACCTGGCTGCCCTTCAAATATTCGAGCGCGATGTCCTCGTCGAACGGAACGGGGCGCGATTGCTCCAGCACGGAGATGTCGCCGAGCCGGATGTCGACGGTGTTCACGTCGACCGGCACGCCCGCGCGGCCGACGGCGGCGATAATGCGCCCCCAGTTGGCGTCGGCGCCGAACGCGGCCGACTTGACGAGGCTGGAGCCGATGATCGTCTTGGCGATCGCTCGCGCGTCGTCGTCGCTCCGCGCGCCGGCGACGGTCGTCTCGATCAGCTTCGTCGCGCCTTCCCCGTCGCGCGCGATCGCCTTCGCCAGCTCCGCGCACACGTAGCGCAGGCCGTCCGCGAATGCCGCGAAGTCGGCGTGCCCGCGACTGAGCTCGCGGTTGCCCGCCAGCCCGCTCGCCATCGCGACGAGCATGTCGTTCGTGCTCGTATCGCCGTCGACGGTAATCATGTTGAACGTAACGTCGGTCGTCTCGCGCAGCAGCTCCTGCAGCAGCGAAGCCGAGATCGCCGCATCCGTCGTTACGAAGCCGAGCATCGTCGCCATGTTCGGGTGAATCATGCCCGAGCCTTTGGCCGCGCCGGAGATCGTCACCTTTTGTCCGTCCACGGTCAGCGTCACGCATGCCGTCTTTTTGACCAAATCGGTCGTCAGAATCGCCTGGCAGAAATCTTCCGATCCCCGCTCATCCGATCGCAGCCGCTCCGGAAGCTTCGCGATGCCCGCGGACACGCGGTCCATCTTCAGCAGTTCCCCGATGACGCCGGTCGACGCCACCGCCACCAGATGCTTCGGGATGCCGAGCGCTTCCGCCAGCTCCGATCGCATCGTTCGCGCGTCGTCTTCCCCCTGCTTCCCCGTGCAGGCGTTGGCGTTGCCGCTGTTTACGAGCACCGCGCGCAGCTTGCCTTCCTCGGCCAGGCTCTCGCGCGTCACCTGCAGCGGAGCCGCTTGAAACAAATTCGTCGTATATACCGCCGCGGCAGCCGCCGGCACGTCGCAGACGATCGCTCCCAGATCGTGGCGATCCGTCTTTTTGAGGCCGCAGTGCAGTCCGCTGGCCCGAAAACCCTTCGGCGACGTAACGCCGCCCTCCGGGACGATCTCGAATGATTTCCCCATGAAAACTCCGTTCCTCCGTCCGTCGTAACTTGCCGCGCTCTATTAAGGGTAAACCGGCGTAAACGTCAAGCCGAGCGTCTCGTCCCAGCCCATCATCAGGTTCAGGTTCTGAATGGCCTGACCGGCCGCGCCCTTCACCAGGTTGTCGATGACCGAGAACACCGTCAGCCGCCCCGTTCGCTCGTCCGCGAACAAGCTGATGTCGCAATAGTTCGAGCCGTACACTTCCTTCGTCGCCGGGTACGTCCCGGTCGGCCGCACGCGCACGAACTTCCTGCCCTCGTAGAACTGCCGGTACAGCTCATGAAAATCGGCGCTCGTTCGGCTCCTGTCGGTCAGCGTGGCGTACATCGTGCTCATGATGCCTCGAGTCATCGGCGTCAGGTGCGTCGTGAACGTCGTGGCGACCGGGCGCCCCGCCGCGCGGGCGAGCACCATCTCGATCTCCGGCGTATGCTGATGCTGGCCGACCTTGTACGCTTTGAAGTTCTCGTTCACTTCGGAAAAGTGGGCGTTCAGCTGAAGCCCGCGTCCGGAGCCGGAGACGCCGGTCTTGGCATCGATGACGATCGAGTCCGGATCGATCCAGCCTGCCTTCACCGCCGGATACAGCCCAAGCACGGTCGCCGTCGGGAAGCAGCCCGGATTGGATACGAAACTCGCTCCCGCCACTTCGTCGCCAAACAGCTCGCACATGCCGAACACGGCCTGATCCAGCTCCTCCTGGCCCGCAGCCTCCTTCTTATACCACTTCTCGTACTGCGCGCGGTCCTTCAGCCGGAAGTCGCCGGACAAGTCGATGACCTTGAGCCCCGCCGCGAGAAAATCCGGCGCCAGCTTGGCGCTCACTCCGTGCGGCGTCGCCAGGAACACGACGTCCGCCTTGCTCCGGATCAATTCCGGATCGACGGCGTCCAGCGCATCGGTGACGATCTCCGTCAAGTGCGGGAAACTCTCGGAAAATAAGGACCCGGCCGACGAAGAGGATACGACCGAAGTGACCTTCACGCTAGGATGGGCGGCCAGCAGGCGAATCAGCTCGACGCCGCCGTAGCCGGTGGAGCCGACGATCGCCGCGCGAAGCTGGGCAGGTTGTGTCGTCATGGCATTCTCTCCCTCTATTTCAATCCCGCTCCCGTGCGGGAGCGACGCGGAAAACCAACTTTTATTGTACCGAATCGCACCGTGGAAGTAAAAACAATTTCCGGGGGTTCGCCGTTTCAGGAATTATGTATTATTATACATTCACATTATTATTTATACAATCTTTTTTTGACTGTTGCGTCCAATCTTTATCACAAAAAGACGGCCGAAGCTCCCCTGCTTCCAAGGGAACCTCGGCCGTCGCGGCGCTTCAGTCAGGCGTTCGCTTCCGGCTGCTTGATCTGGCTGCGCAAATAGCCGTCGATGAACGCGTCGAGATCGCCGTCCATGACCGCCTGCACATTGCCCGTCTCTACGCTGGTGCGATGGTCCTTGACCATGCTGTACGGATGGAAGACGTAAGAGCGGATCTGACTGCCCCAAGCGATATCCATCTGCTCGCCGCGGATCTCGGCCAGCTCCTTCTGCTGCTCCTGGATCTTCAACTCGTACAGCTTCGACATCAGCATTTTCATCGCGCGGTCGCGGTTCTGAATCTGCGAGCGCTCCGTCTGGCAGGCGACGACGATGCCGGTCGGCAAGTGGGTGATCCGAATCGCCGACTCCGTCTTGTTGATATGCTGGCCGCCCGCGCCGCTGGAACGATACGTATCGACGCGAAGGTCCTCCGGCCGGATGTCGATCTGCACGTCGTCGGGAATTTCCGGCACGACGTCGCACGAGACGAACGACGTATGGCGGCGCCCCGACGCATCGAACGGCGAGATCCGCACGAGCCGGTGCACGCCTTTCTCCGCTTTCAGGTACCCGTAGGCATTGTAGCCCCGGACCATGATCGTGACGCTCTTAATGCCCGCTTCGTCGCCCGGCAGGAAGTCGAGCACTTCGACTTTGAAGCCGCGCTTCTCCGCCCAACGGGTATACATTCGGTAGAGCATCTGCGCCCAGTCCTGCGACTCGGTGCCGCCCGCTCCGGGATGGAGCTCCAGAATAGCGTGCGCCTTGTCGTACGGCTGGTTCAGCAGAAGCTGCAGCTCGAACGAATCGACGCTCGCCGCCAGCGTTTTCACGCTTTGCGCCCATTCCGCCTGCATGCTCTCATCCGGTTCTTCTTCCAGGATCTCCAGCATCGCCTCCAGGTCTTCCTGCTCCGAAGCGAGCTTGCCGTACTGCTCCACGACGCTCTTGATCGCGTTCAGCTCGGCGATCACGCCCTGCGCCTTCTCGTTATCGTCCCAGAAGTCGGGCGCGCTCATCTTCTCTTCGAAGTTGGCGATCATCTCCGTCTTGAGATCTAAGTCAAAGAGACCCCCTGAGTTGCCGGAGTCGCTTCGCGGTCTCGCGAAGGTCTTGCTTCAAGCTTACATCGATATCTGCCATGCACATTCACCTCGTCGAAATATCGTCTTGCCCAAAACAGACGCAAGCGGCGCCCGTCCGCCCATCTATCGAGGCGCGGCACCGCTCGCATTCTTCTTTAGTCTATGCGACCGTGACACATTTTGTATTTCTTCCCGCTGCCGCAAGGGCACGGATCGTTGCGGCCGATGCGCTCGAGCGCCCGCTTGGCCGGGCGCTTGGCGCTCTCCTCGGCTTTGGTGTCGACGGCTTGACCTTCCGCCACCGCTTCGCGCTTCACGTTGCTCTCGACCTGAGCTTTCAGGATGTACAGCGTGATCTCCTCTTCGATGCGGGCAATCATCGACTGGAACATGTTATGCCCTTCGAACTGGTATTCGCGAAGCGGATCGTTGCCTCCGTAAGCCCGAAGATGGATGCCTTGGCGCAGGTGGTCCATCGCGTCGATGTGATCCATCCACTTGCTGTCCACGGCGCGGAGCACGACGACCTTCTCGAACTCGCGCATCGTCTCCGGTCCGATCTGCTCTTCACGCTCATCGTAGTACGCCAGGATGCGCTCCATGAACCATTCGACGAGCTCGTCCGGCTCTTTGCCCCACAAATCGTCCTTCGTCACCCGATCCTCCGGCAGGAAGTTCGTGTGCGCGTATTTGACGAGGCTCTCGAGATCCCAATCCTCTGGAACCTGGTCCGTCGGACAATGGTTCTCGACGGCTCGCTCGACGGAGGAACGAATCATCCCGGTCACGATCTCGCGGATATTCTCGGAGTTCAGAATCTCGCGACGGTCGCCGTAAATCTTCTCCCGCTGCAGGTTGATGACGTCGTCGTACTGAAGCACGATCCGGCGGGCATCGAAGTTGCTGCCTTCGACCCGCTTCTGGGCCGACTCGATGGCGCGGGTGATGAGCCGGCTCTCGATCGGGGAATCCTCGTCGAAGCCGAGGCGCTCCATCATGCCCATAATGTTATCGGCGCCGAACCGGCGCATCAGTTCGTCTTCCATCGACAGATAGAACTGCGACGATCCCGGGTCTCCCTGACGGCCGGCGCGTCCGCGCAGCTGGTTGTCGATCCGGCGGCTCTCATGCCGCTCCGTGCCGATAATATGCAGTCCGCCGAGATCGGCTACGCCTTCCTCCAGCAGGATGTCGGTACCGCGGCCCGCCATGTTCGTGGCGATCGTGACCGTGCCTCGCTGTCCCGCGTTGGCGATGATGGCCGCTTCCTCGGCATGGTACTTGGCGTTAAGCACCTGGTGCTTGATGCCCTTTTTCTTGAGCATCTCCGACACGCGCTCGGAGTTCTCGATCGAGACCGTGCCGACGAGTACCGGCTGCCCCGTCTGGTGGCGCTTCACGATCTCGTCCACCACGGCGCGGAACTTGCCGTTCTCCGACTTGTACACGACGTCCGGCGCGTCCTGGCGGATGTTCGGGCGGTTCGTCGGGATTTGCACGACTTCGAGGCCGTAGATCCGCTTGAACTCTTCTTCCTCCGTCTTCGCCGTACCGGTCATGCCGGCCAGCTTGCGGTACATCCGGAAGTAGTTCTGGAACGTGATCGTCGCGAGCGTCATGCTCTCGTTCTGAACCTCGAGCCCTTCCTTCGCCTCGATCGCCTGGTGCAGCCCGTCGCTGTAGCGGCGGCCCGCCATGAGGCGCCCGGTGAACTCGTCGACGATGACCACTTCGTCTTCCTGGACGACGTAATCGACGTCGCGCTTCATGATGTAGCGCGCGCGCAGCGCCTGGCTGACGTGATGGTTCAAGGTCACGTGCTCGTGCGAGAACAAGTTGTCGATATTAAACGCGCTCTCCGCTTTGCTGACCCCTTGATCGGTCAACGCGATGCTGCGCATTTTCACGTCGATCGTGTAATCTTCGGTCTCCGTCAGCCGGCTCACGAAACGGTCCGCCGCATAGTAAAGCTGCGTCGATTTTTGAGCCTGTCCGGATATAATAAGCGGCGTCCGCGCTTCGTCGATCAGGATGGAGTCCACTTCGTCGATGATCGCGTAAGAAAGCGGACGCTGAACCATTTGTTCCTTATAAAGGACCATGTTGTCGCGCAAGTAATCGAAGCCGAATTCGTTGTTCGTTCCGTACGTAATATCGCAAGCGTAAGCCGCCTGCTTCTCTTCGTGGCTGAGGCCGTGAAGATTGCAGCCGACGGTCATGCCCAGAAATTCGTACACCTGTCCCATCTCATGGCTGTCGCGCTGGGCCAGGTAGTCGTTGACGGTGACGACGTGTACGCCTTTGCCGGCGAGCGCGTTCAAATAGACGGAAAGCGTGGCGACGAGCGTCTTCCCTTCCCCGGTCTTCATCTCGGAGATTTTGCCCGAATGCAGCACCATGCCGCCCATCAGCTGGACATCGTAATGGCGCTTTTTCAACACGCGCTTGGACGCTTCGCGCACGACGGCGAACGCTTCAGGCAGAAGATCGTCCAGTTCCTCTTCGCCCTTGTCCAGGCGCTCCCGGAACTCTTCCGTCTTGCCGCGAAGCTGTTCGTCCGAAAGCCCCGAAACGGAGGACTCCAAGGCGTTGATCTGATCCACGGTCTTCTGCAGCCGCTTCACTTCGCGTTCGTTGACGTCTCCGAAAATTTTCTTGACCAATCCGAGCATAGTCTACCCCTTCCCTCTGTGCGGGTATAGCCGTATCTACTTATTTTAGCAGTTTGCCGATGGGCGGGCAAGGAAGGGCCGCTGGAAAAGCGCAGCAAACCAAGCCCCCATAGAAAAGCCCTCCGTACGAATACGGAAGGCCTCGGTTATGTTTGGTTATTCGGCGGTTTCGATCAACCCGTATTTGCCGTCGCTGCGGCGGTAGACGACGTTGACATCCTTCGTATCCGAGTTCGCGAATACGTAGAAGTTGTGTCCGACCATATTCATCTGGAGAATCGCTTCTTCGACATCCATCGGCTTCAGGTTGAAGCTCTTCGTCCGCACCAGCTCGAATTCCTCTTCCTCTTCAAATGGCGCGAGTGCCGTCGAGCTGCGGGAGTAACCGGTTCCGTAATCCTCTTTGAAAAGGGCTCGGGACGTGCCGCTCTGCTTCACTTGACGATTCACTTTCGTCTTGTGCTTGCGAATCTGACGCTCCAGTTTGTCCACCACGAGGTCGATGGAAGCGTACATGTCTTCGCTCTTGTCTTCCGCCCGGAGCAGCACGCTCGGGAGCGGAATGGTGACCTCAACGGCATGCCGGCCTTTGGTGGTGCTTAGCGTCACATGCACGTCGGATTTGGGAGGCGCTTCGAAATACCGTTCCAGCCGACTCAGCTTCTTCTCGACATAGTCCCGAAGAGCATCCGTCACATCCATGCGCTGACCACGAACATTGTAGATCACAGGCATTCCTCCTCCTTTTGCTGCCTTTATTTTATCACAGCCGAAGGAGGCGTTTCAAAACATTCCGTTAATAATTTTGAATTTTTTGATAACTTGGCTCATACCGTGAAAATAACGGCCGCGCGCATGTCGATCCCAAATAAAAATGCCCCGGATCGCTCCGAGGCGGGGTGGCCGGCAAATCGTAAAATGATAACCGGTTTTCTAATTATATGTCTGTCTGGCGCCATCGCGCCGATAATTACGCTTTTACGACGTTTGCTGCTTGCGGGCCTCTAGCGCCTTGCACAATGTCAAATTCGACGGCTTGCCCTTCTTCGAGGGACTTGTATCCGTCCATTTGGATCGCGGAGAAGTGTACGAACACGTCGCCGCCTTGCTCCGTTTCGATAAAGCCATAACCCTTCTCTGCATTGAACCATTTTACTTTACCTTGCATGTGCGTAACATTCCCTTCATTTTCAAATGACATAGGCGATTTGGCCTGGCCCACACCCCGAATATACCATCAGGGAAAGATTGGTGTCAATGGGGAATTTGTAAGCGGTGTCAAATAAATTTATGCCTTTATTTGCGGGGTGATGTCCGGTTCCGTGGAATCTTGATGAATAAACGCAACGACCCGCCCCGGCAAGTGCGCCTTTGGGACGGATCGCTTGTCAAACCTCGATAAAACCCGCCTCAACCCGCAATCGTTAGCAATTCGCGAATATCGTTCTCCGACAGCGAAGGCTGATCGGCGGTGAACGGGAAGGCCATCTTCATTACCGGCTATCAGGATGAAGAGAGCCCCGGGCGGAAGCTGATCGCGCTGGCGGAAAGGACGGAACGGACGCTGGAATTGAACGGAGCCCAGCGCCCCGTTGCCTGCCGTGTGGATAAATACGGCCTGTCCGCCCATGCGGACGCTTGGAGATGACCCGATTTATCGAAGAGTTGGGTCCGGCCCATACGCTGCTCGTCCACGGCGACGACGATGCCCGCTTCCAGCTGTCGCAACGGCTCGACGACCGGTTCGATCCGGTGCTGACCGACAACGGCGCCGTCTACGAATTCGCGCCGCGCGGCTCCCGGCAAGGCAATCTGGGAAAAAAAATATCGCCACGAGAACGAACAATCGGGGTTGGACGGCTGGATCGGCCAGGTGATGCTGCAGCGCACCGACGAATCGCAATTATATCCGGTGATCTGCACAGGAGTTCACGGGAAGTCGCGCACGCTCATCTGCCAGGACTTCCGCAAGGGCCGGATCGTCAAGGCGATGGCGTCCGAGGTGGCGGAGACGGTTGGCCCATGGTCCGGGCCGGTGCAGGAGCTTGAAGAGAAGCTGCCGGAGCTGGTCAAATTCAGCAAGCCGACGTTGTTGACGTTGGATTGGACCGGATTGGAAGCGGGCCGCGGCTACGATCTGGAGGAAATGTGCAGCGTCGTTGGGGCGACCGAAATGGAGCAGCGTCTGGCGGTCGCCCTGGCCCTTCTGGCGCTGCCGGAAGAACAAGTAAGCCGCGTAAGACGGGAAGACGGGTTCGAGTTGCCCCTTTATACGCCGGACCGCGAAGCGCTGGAGGCACTCCAGGAGCTTCGGCTGCCGATCCAGGGGTTGCGACCGATCCGGCAACCGCGCTCCACGAAGCTCGCCAGCTTCTCGAACCGCACCCCCGATTTGCGCGCTGCGGCGCCGAAGGAGCGGATACGGATCGGCCCGAGATTGTCGTCTACTTCGATTTTCCCGATGCGGTAACGGAAGAGGAGCGGCGGTAGATGGCGGAGGAACTGGAGCGCCAAACCGGATGGACCGTTCGCTTCTCGCCGTCGATTCGCCAGGATCAGCTGGTCCAGTTGGCCCGCACCCTTCTCGGTCCGGCCCTGACCGGCAATCCGTCCATTCACTTGCAAGACCGGCAACTTGCGGTGGAGGCGGAACCGGGATCTGACTGGGAGGCGATTCAGCGGCAATTCCAGGGGACGACCGGCTATCGGCTGACGCTCAAGCGGAAGGAGGGAGGAGCAGGAAGCGCCTCGGCCTCTGCCGAGGACGGCGGAACCGCGGCGCTTCCGCCCGCCGGACGGCAGCCGATGGAGGTCAATCGGGCGCAGCAGGAAGTCAAGCTGTGGCAGCGGGAAATCGCAGCTAGCCGCAGGTCGGCAGCCGCTACCGGCAAAAGATGGAGCAGTTAGCCGAACGAATCGGCATGGCCGTCTCCATCGCCCGGCATCCGAAGCAAAATGAAATTTTGACAATCGCCGAGGAATTGCTCCCGCCATCATGGGGAGTCGCGAAGACCCCGTCGATTCACATGGACAGCGGCCTCGTCGGTGTCAAGCCGGCTCCCGACGCCACCATCAATCCGCAGGAGGCAGAAGCGATCGGCGCCAAGCTGGAGATATTGACCGGGTACCGGCTGAGCTTCCGCTAGCGCTCAGCTCTTGCACGGGGAAGGTTCAAAAAATCTCTTCGGTTGCAAAGGACATTCCCGGAAGTACGCTTACAGTTACGGTATCGTCTGCGCTGTACGTGTCCAGCGATTCGTATTTACCTTCCCCGTTCAACAGGTGAACGAGGATAATCTTCTCCGCGGGATAAACGATCCAATATTCTTTGACCCCCGCGCGTTCGTACAGCGACTTTTTGACCGTCAAATCCAGCTTGATGCTGGCGGGGGAGATAACCTCGACGACAAGATCGGGAGCGCCCTTGCAGCCCCTGTCGTCCAGCTTGGACGGATCGCACACGAGCGTGATGTCCGGCTGCACAACCGTCATCGTATCCTCGTCCGCTTCACCCCCCTCAGGCAAACGGACATCAAACGGAACCGCATACACCTCGCAACTCTTGCCGTGCAGGAAGTTGCTGAACTGCACAAACAGCGCCCCCAGCACCCGCTGATGCTGTCGCGAAGGCGCCGGCGTCATTGCGTGCGGCTCGCCCCCGATCAATTCCATGCGCGTCCCCTCCGGCCAGCGCAAATAATCCGCGTTCGATAGGCCATCCGATCTAAGGGCTTGCTCAACTCCCTCACCTCCGCGGCTCTGTTTCGTCGTCCAAAGTTCCGTCCGTTTTGTT
Source organism: Cohnella zeiphila (assembly GCF_014212055.1). Classification (GTDB taxonomy): domain Bacteria; phylum Bacillota; class Bacilli; order Paenibacillales; family Paenibacillaceae; genus Cohnella; species Cohnella zeiphila. Next base: position 77,630 of record NZ_JACJVO010000018.1, read on the forward strand.
AATTTCATTTTCATTATGGCACAGAAGATTGAGCGCCAACCCTGTTTATCGACTTAGCCCCGCTGCCGTTCCCAACACGGCATCGATCTCATCCGCAGCATCTTCGTCCGTCATCCCCGGGAAGATCGGAAGCGACAGCGACGAGCGGTAGTACGCCTCCGCATTCGCAAACCCATCTGGGGTTTATCCAAGATTACGATAGTAGGGTTGGCGATACACCGGAATGTAGTGCACCTGCACGCCGATATTCAACGCGCAAAGCTGCTCGAACGCCGCATCGCGTCCGCCGTGCAATGCTTGCTCATCCCGCAAAACATATAGATGCCAGCTGGAGCGAGACTCCGGGTGCTGCTCCGGCAAAGTCAGCCCCGGCACGCTCCGGAACGCTTCATTGTAGCGCACCGCAATCGCGCGGCGCCGCTAGACAGCGTTCCAGCTTGTCCTCTGCAAAGCGCCAAGCGCCGCCTGAATATCGATCATCCGATAGTTGTAGCCGAGCTCCTGCATTTCGTAGGCGTCTTCGATCAGCACCAGACCGCGGTCCTTCGCCAGCATGGACAATCGATCCATCTCCGCAGGCTGCCCCGAAAAATCGATAGCAGAAGCCTTACAGCCCTTGAAACAGACTATTGGAAAGTGAATCATACTGCGGCATTTTTAAGGGGCTGCCGCAAAATTATACACGACAACGTGATAAATGAGCGTATTAGGAGTTTGTTTTGAACCTGCTTAATTCTTTCTGCAAATCAATACATGTAAAAACTCTCCATCTAGCCCCAGTTGTCTATTTTTTTCCAAATAAATGGTAGTCGATATCGCATTTGAGAAAAATTTAGTGATATCTAACCCATAATCATATGTTACAAGCGAACCATTTTGATCAATAGGATTTCCATGATAAATTGGTTCGAGAATATGTTCAAGCTCATTATTAACTATCTTTGCCCTCTGAACTGTTTTATCTAATTTTGTATAAATAGGGACTGTAAATATATGTACTCCACCAATTTTCAGTACTCTTTCAATCTCTTTAAAGGCTTCTATTGGGTTCATTACATGTTCAAAAACATCCTGAGTTATGAATATATCGATACTATCACTATCAAATGTTAAGCTCTCCAAATTTTCACAACGTACGCCATTATAATATTCCCCAAGATTTATATTACGAAAAAATTGAGAATCCGTGTAACTTTTACAATTATTTTTCAAGTAATCTGCTGAAGCACCACCCGGAGACGATTCATGAATTATTAAATTTCTCCAATTATTTTCAAATTGATTTAATACATGCACAAGCGCCCTCTCTCTTGGGATCGAATGACAATACAAACATAAGTACTCATCCCTTAGCCAATCGCCTTTTTCATAAAAATAGGTTTCTTTTTCGCAAATAGGACAATATCCTGAGTTCACTTTAGAACTTTCTTGGTTGTCTGCCCCCACAAAAATGGCTAAGTCATCGATTAACGTTTTTCCATCATTTAATAGTTGTTCCTTCACGTCTTGAAATAAATTGTTATCACGAATCGCAATGTAGTAAGGAAAACCACATTCCCCCAACTGCTCATATGTATAAACTATAATATTATCAATTTCCTTTATTTCATCAGCTCTTTTATCGCAAAACGCATAAACAGCATCACCATATCCCATTAATTTAAGAAATTCATAAATGCCTCTTCCGATGATTCCTGCACCATAAATAATAAGTTTATTTTCTTTGTCCATGTTATCTCCTTAGAGGTTGTCATGATAGAAATTTAACATTTGCCAGTAAAGTAAAAAAATGGAATGATTATGCCATAATGCTGAACAGCATAACCAGCTTCAAAGATTTATTCCTCTCTTGCCCCATCTCCATAATGTTCCTATCATATCTCAACATTTAGGAAAAAAGTAGACTGGTAATCGACAAAAATCCACATTGTACTTAAGGGTTGTACATCTAAAAGTGTGGTGAAATAGTCCATTGATATGGATGCCCTCGTACCGGAGGGGCACATTCTTCGGCGTCTTGATGAGGCGATCGACTGTTCGATTATTTATCCATGGGTCGCGCCGCTTTACGACGAGAAGATGGAATGCCGGGCAGCCGATCCTGAATTCATGGTTCGTCTGATGTTGCTTGGCTACTTGCTTGTTCAATCATAGTGAACGGAATCTGTATGCCACGACGCGACCCCGACGCCCGACTGTACAAAAAGAGTGCGGGACAAGAAGTGCATCCCCGCTACTTGGTTCATGATCTCGTGGATGTCCGCTCCGGCGTCATCTTGGATCGCCGTGCCAGCCATGCTTCTGGAACCGCAGAGCGCGAAGTGAGTCTGCAGCAACTTCAAGCCATTCGTTTTCGTCATCCGTCGTTTTCCATCCTGATCCTTTCGGCAGACAAAGCCGAGCAGATTCAGATCCACAATGAAGCCAAGCAGGTTCAATTGCACGGTGGCAACCGACAGGTCCAGAAGATGCGAGCGCGATGTGAGCATGCGTTTGCCGAAGCTAAAAATGTTCATGGGCTGGGCCGCGCTAGAAGTCGTGGACTGGACCGGATGCAAGAACAGGCCACCTGGACGGCCATCGTCCAAAATCTTAAATGATTATGCCGGTTCAAGGCGAAACAACCTCGAACGGGCAGTTCTGTATGCGCCGCGCCCGTGATCGGAAATGATAGCGGAGGCGCACAGGCTTCCTTGGTGCGGTTTTCCATGGTTCTCTGTGATTGGTTTAAGACCATAAGAGGTCGAAAGGCTACAATCCACACTTCTAGTACTTTGGCCAATCCAGATTTAACCATTAAGCTCTCCCTATAAAAAAATTCGGGAGGACTTTTCGATGAACAAAAAATACGAGATTCGGCTCCAAGAAAAAGAACGCGAACAGATCGAGCAACTCCTTCATAGCGGGTCTACATCCAAAGGCATTCGGCATCGTTGTCTCGTGCTTCTGCTGGCAGACGAAAGTCAGGGAGCGATTCCCACTCAAGCGGAGATTGCTCGCCGCGCAGGCGTTAGCGAAGCCACGGTGTATAACGCAGTCAAGGACTACTGAATCCTGAATCCCGCTCATCTGCATGGATGAGCAGCCCATCCAATTATTGGATCATTCGCGCCCTCCGGAACCGATGAAACTCGGAAAGATCCATCGGGAAGATTACGATTATGTGCGAAAAGGAAGCTGCAGTTTGTTCATGTTTACCGAACCGTTAGCCGGGTGGCGTCATGTCCATGTGAGTGAACGACGGACAAAAGCCGATTGGGCTGAGCAAGTTCGAGAACTTCTTGAAGATCATTATCCCGAGGCGAAGCGCGTTCGGCTTGTCATGGATAATTTGAACACCCATGCGATTTCGTCCTTGTATGAAACGTTTCCTCCCGAAAGGGCATTGTCTTTAGCCAAACGTCTTGAGATCCATTACACGCCTAAGCATGGGAGCTAGTTGAACATCGCGGAAATCGAGTTGAGCGCACTGACGGTGCAATGCTTGCATCGCCGAATCGACTCCATGGAACAAGTACAGCGAGAAGCAACAGCTTGGGAAACGGATCGCAACCTGGCTCAGAAATCAATACAATGGCATTTTACGACCGAGCAGGCCAGAGGGGAATTAAAACACTTTTATCCTGAAATTTGATTCGGTCATGGTACTAGTATAACTACCTTCATTACGAATACCTCCATATCGTACCGCAGCTACACATGAGCACAGCTGCAATTATCTTCGCTTCGCTGTTCAACAAGCAATTACTTTCTCCACACCATGCGATTGATAACTCCTACGTACCCCTGGATAATACCCACGACTTTAGCTGATACATTGTCATCACTATAATCCGGTACCACTGTACCGTTCTCGCCAATTTCGTGCATACGAACGGTCAGTTCAACTGCCTGAAGCAAGCTTTCTTCCGTTAGTCCTCCCAGAATGAAATTCCCCTTATCCATTGCCTCGGGGCGCTCCGTGCTCGTTCGGATCGAAACAGCAGGGAATCGGAAGTAACTCGCTTCTTCTGGTAATGTTCCGCTGTCCGATACAACGCAGTAAGCATTCTTCTGCAATGTAACGTAATCGCTGAAATTAAACGGCTTCATCGCTTGAACATTCGGATGGAATACAAATCCTCTCGCCTTGATGAACTTGTCGCTGCGGGGATGAACGGAATAGATCACCGGCATATCGTAATGCTCGGCCAATGCATTTAGCGCATTCATTAACGACCAGAAACTCGACTCAATGTCGATGTTCTCTTCGCGATGCGCAGAAACGAGAATAAATTGTTTCGAATCAAGCGAAAGTCTGCTAAGCACATCACTTGCTTCGATTGTCTGCCTATTCTTATCAAGCACTTCCTTCATCGGCGAACCGACTACGAACGTATACTCCTTACGTACTCCTTCAGCATACAAATACCGTCGCGCATGTTCGGTATAACACAAATTGACGTCACTCGTGTGATCGACAATTCTTCTATTCACTTCTTCGGGCAAATTCTCATCGAAGCAACGATTGCCTGCTTCCAAATGGAAGATCGGGATTTTCAATCTCTTGGCTGAAATCACACACAAAGCAGAATTCGTATCTCCAAGCACCAACAGAGCGTCAGGACGCTCATTCGCCAGCAGCTCGTAAGACTTCGCCAAAACATTCCCCATTGTTTCACCGAGATGGCTTCCCGCAACATTCAAGTAGAAATCTGGAGCGCGCAAACAAAGATCATCAAAAAAAGCCTGGTTCAGTTCGTAGTCATAGTTCTGTCCTGTATGAACCAACGTATGCTCAAAGTGAAGGTCGCAGCTTTTGATAATTTCGCTAAGTTTAATAATGTCCGGACGGGTTCCAATGATGGTCATAACCTTCAGTTTCCGCATATTTCCTCCGTCACTTCAGCACTAAAGTGCTCCTAATTGCTCCTAATTCTGCGATCATGTCACGTACCGTTGGGATCTCTAGCTTGGCACACAGCGCTTTTTCGGATCGAAGCGTACGGTCCACGGATGCCGGTGTCTTTTCTTCAATAGTAAGGCTGAGACCGAATGTTTCATTGAAGTAATTCATCATATCAAGCTTACTGACATCATCTTTTGCGTGTACATGAAATAGTCCCGTCTCATACCAATTTTCACGGATGATCCGATCGCAAATTTTCGCGTACTGGTCGGTCGTGATACCGTTCCAGAGATGAGTGGAGAACCCCCCTACCGTCTTGCCCTTCTGACTCTTCACCCATGAGATCAAGCTTGCGAATTTATGAATCTCTTCACCAATAATACTCGTACGTAGAACCATTGCCTTGCTTGCGCACTCGCCTAGCGACTTACTCTTGCCGTAGTCATCAAGCGCATCGTGCAGATCGCTCTCAACATATTTACCCTTTGCTCCCGAATAAGCACAATCCGTTGTAATATGCAAAAGTCGACTTCCATTCTGATGACACCAATCAGCCAGTCTCCATGGGAATAGCGCGTTTAAAGAAATCGCAACGGCCGGGTCTGCAGCCATGAATGGTTTGATAACGCCGATGCAATTAATTACGTAATCGACTTGCGCAGGAAGCTCTTCAAAAGAAGAATGCGAGGCATCGAAGTAAACCACTTCTTTGATCGAACCACTTATTGTCGGCTTCGCACTATCCGTACGGTAAGTTGCGATAACCTCGTATTGGGACTGGCTGGAAAAATAACGGACGACTGCATTCCCAAGCATCCCTGTGCTGCCCAACACCAATATCCGCTTCATCGAAAATCCTCCTGCCAAATGTTCCAAGTGTCGTAGTCTTTGCGAATATCGTCGCCTCGACTTTCTTCTAGCGTCGATGTTGAGAAAAACATCAGTTTCGTATTCACCGTTAAACTCATGAATCCGTTGTAATAGCCCGGAGGTATCCATAGCACAGCCGGCGACTGTTCCGATAACACAACTTTCTTCACAGCGGCCAAATCTCCAATTGCAGCCGCTAGCGGCACAGCCCCTATAAGTGCCGATCCAGAAACCGCATAGACATATTTGCCTTCTCTTTCATGCCCGTGCCATGCTCGAATAAATCCTTGTCTGTGATTCTCCACTTGATAGAAGCGTTTCACTTCTGCAAAAGAAAAATCATTAACAAATCGGAGACTGCCGCGATCATCTACCGCTAACCCGCCCCTAATCAATTCGATCTGGTCACCCACGAGCGCCACTCCTCTCCAGTTCTCGCATATATGCCACATTTGAATACACCGGATCACTTGGATCCTTCACACGGCTCTCGGAGATTGCCCATGCAATTTCTTCTATTCCTTCTGTCAGTGTAAATTTGGGACGCCAGCCTGTCTCAAGAATACGGCTATTGTCCACCTTGTAATCCCGCAAGTCTTCGAACTTGATATCTTGATGCTTAATCTTCATATCAGGGACAATCTTCTTAATCTCTTCCGCCAGATCTGCGATAACGACGTTCTGTTCAGATAGGTTGTATAAACCGCGCACATTATGTTTCAAGCAGTAAGCGACAGCATGCGCCACATCTTTAACGTGTAGAATCGGTCTCCATTGTTGCCCTCCGAAGACAGACACTTCGCCTTTTTGAATCGCATGCAGCGTAAGAACATTAACTACTAGGTCAAAACGAAGACGCGAGAACATATCGCCAACGCCATAGAGCGTGCCTAATCGGAAGATCAAATAATCTTTTGCGTGATTCACAATATATTGTTCAGCCTCAAGCTTGGTCGAAGCGTATGCGGATAGAGGATTCGGCTTCGCATCTTCATTAATCAGACTTTTATTCATACCGTAAACTGAACAAGTAGACATGAATACAATCGTGCCGTCGTAATGATCCACCAACCACTTCGGTGCATCGGCATTAATCTCTTCCGTGAGCGGCAGATTAACGGCACAAGCACCATCGCCAACGAGCGCCGCAAGCCAAATCACGAAATTATATTCCGGCAGAATCTTCGCCAACTTCTCGCGATCTCGAATATCTCCATAGATAAACTTAACGTTTTTCAAAAAATGATTTTCGAACAACAGATTATCATAAACCGTAATATCGAAGTCCGTGCTTTGCTGCAATAGATCTGTCATATATCCGCCAATATAGCCTGCACCGCCAACAATTAGTGCCTTCTTCATGACCTCGAACCCCTTCGATGGGTTATTGCTTCAGAGAAGCCTATCTTTATTATCGAAATTTACTACTGTTTCTTAAAGAGAATTATTCTCGCAATGATTAGGAATTCTAAGCAACATCTGATTCCCCATATCGATAATAACCTTCTTAAATTGACTTATTAATAACTTCACATCGTTAATTGTATATTCCACTCCTTCTAAACCATCAAAAGCGGACACCCATTTCAACGGTGAAATCTCGCTGAGCACGGAATCTAGTTCTTGCTTAGTTGTTAAGAAGTGAAATCCTAACGATTTCAACTGTTGAACAATGGGTTCTGGCGTTTCATTTGCAACAATTACGAGAGTACGGTTCCTCATCTCTACCAATCGATCAAGCGATATGCACTCAAGACCCTCAATGAATGTCTTCCACTTTTCTGTATTGTTATCACAAAAGCAGTCAATTTGAACCAGTCTACCCTGTAGCAAATGGAGCAAACGCCTTCCGTATACACCAGCACCGAATATACAAATACGATCAGTGCAACCATTAGTAATTCGCATTAGATGAAGTTTTAGCTTATGAATGTCAACATATGCATAATCCGGCACTTCCTCCTCTTGCAACCTTGCATTCGAATACTGATACGCCGCATACAGCTTATTTGCCTGTAGAAATTGACTTATTCTAGCGTAGAATCGATACGCAGACCCATACATCTGATTCATTTCCAGTTCGGTTAACTGTTCTATGAAACCAATATACAGTTGATTACGTTCTGTCTGATGTTGTGGGATTGTACGGCTCCCTTGATCTGGGTGTAATCGTCCGATTATTAACGATTCTGGAACATAAAGTAATCGTTCATATCGAAACATCCGGAACCACAAATCATAATCTTGTGTTGTGATTAAACTTTCGTCAAATTGACCCACTCGTTCAAAATGAGACTTATGTATTAACAAACTACATCCGTGAATTAAACCTTCTATCACCGGGAATACAGAATTTTGCAATTGTTCCACGGTATGCATGTTACTAAGCTTCAGTTGTGTCGTCACTACATCTGTTTCCATGAAGTCCACATCACTCAATACAATGGACCTCTCATTCCCACTGTTTTGTAACGCTTCAATCTGTTTTTCCACTTTCTGCGGATAGTACAAATCATCGTGCGATAACCATGAGAAGTAGTCACCCTTCATCTCTTCAATCGCATAATTCAATGCTGTAGCTACTCCGCCATTGTTTTTATGTAGATAACGAATACGATCGCCATAGGACAGTGCAATTCGTTCCGTCTCCCCCTCATCCTTCGATCCATCATTCACAATAATTACTTCAATATTCGGATACGTTTGTGCTAACGCACTATCGATCGCTTCGCGCATATAGTTTGCTCCGTTGTACACTGGGATAACAATGGATACCAACGGCATTTGCATTAGCGATTCTCCATTCTTTCACGATAGATTGATTTAACATAAGATTTTTTCCCATATGCTTGAACGTATTTTTTTCCTCGAGCTTTCAGTACAAGGTACAGAGACCGAACCCACCTTCTGCGCACAAAAAAAGGAATTAGTCGACTGTCTGTTTTCCTAGTTCTACGATAGCTTCTAGAGGCTTGTTTAACTAACGGATGGTTAACAATAGTCCGTAGTTGATTGTGCAAATTCTGCTTTCCAAAAAACTCAAAATAAGCTCCCATGTGAACCAGATTGATAATCACAGCATCAATAAATGTCTGAAACAATCGCTGATCCGCATCCGTTATTCCCTGACTTCTAATATGACTGAACAGTCGCTCGAAGTATTTAAGTTTAAGCACGTATAAGTCAGGCGGAAAATAGGATACTGCGCTCACACGTTCATCTAGGTTATAGGAATAGTACTTGTAAAAGGCTTCATTCACGAAGCCAATCATTCTACAATGACACATGTATTCAAGCGCAAAGAGACCATCCTCTCCTATAACAAATTCAGTATTAAACTGAATTTGGTTGGATACGATTATCTCCCGTTTAAATAACATATAGCAAGCACTATGGAACACTGCCCACAGACTCCGATCTGTATAGGTGCGTATCAACACTTCTGTTGCGGGATACACTCCTGCTTCCATGGTTCTCGGTTTATTATCCTGGTTCACATACATAAAGTCACAAGCGACTAGATCACAAGACTGATTCTGCATAACAGTAACAAGAGCCGCCGTCATGCCTTTTTCAATTATGTCATCCGAGTCGAGAAACTGTACATACTCACCTGTCGCAGCGTTCAATCCTGCGTTCCTTGCAGCTGATACTCCACTATTATGCTGATGAATCACCTTAAGCCTGCGATCTGAAAGGGCTATCTCATCGCATCTTTTCCCTGAACTATCTGTAGAGCCGTCATTCACTAAAATAACCTCAATATGTTCATAAGATTGAGCCAACGCACTCTCGACGCTTCTGCGAACATAGCGTTCTGTATTGTAGACGGGGATGATGATAGAAACAAGTGGTTTATTCATCTCTTAGCCCCACATTCGCATACAGGACGTTTGGACCTCGCTTAATGACATACGAATTAAAGATGACCCTGTTCATCTTAAGTTCGCTCCTTGTTCAATTGTCGAGTATGACTAGCATCCTAGCAATTCATGTGTATAGCATCCAGCGTTGCTTTTAAGTAAGCATCTCCGTACTTCCTGTCCGGCTCCAAGTGGGCTCCTTCGGCCCATTCGTTCCACGCGTTGATAAATATAAGCCGCTGATCCTTAGGGAATCTGCTTGTAAAATCAACGATGGACAGCAACAATTTCTTATATTCCTCCGGTGCTGCATTTTTAAATATTTCCGCTTTTGTGAGCCGTCGGGCAGTATTATCCCAACTAGGCATCACACCTCTAAAATTCAGGAAGTCGGTTTTACGTATATTCATCATTCTGGCTGAGAATTCTCTATAATCATAAATGTGCCCGCTAAATTCCGGGTTTAGATTCTCTATTCCTTCTGTTGTGGCACGACTTCTTCCCTTATGAGGAGGGAACTCCGTCGCAGAATCACACCCTCGAATCAGAGGATTATGCGCATTAAAGGCCTGAACCATTGAAACATGAATATGCGACAAGCCATTCTCTGCACAAACCTTTCTCCAGCCTATTATCGTATTTTCAATGTCTTCAAAAAGATCAACTCTATAAATCAATAGTAAAGGCGCACCATTTACAGTAATATAACGTGGGTCTTTTAAAATGGGGATGATATCTAGTATAAACTTCTCATCAGTTTCGCTATTATGAACCTGCTGCATTAGCACTTCACTTTCAGAACCATCCCAACGCCTACTCCACGTCTCATTCGCCCAACAGATACAAAAGGGAAAATCAAGAGTTTTATCTTCAAGGATTCTATCTAGAGGCTTTTCAAGCAGACGTTTCCCATTGAACCAATAGTAATAATAGCAGAAGCCGTAAATACCATATTGCTTAGCCAATTCAATTTGTTTGCGCTGCACGTCATCGTCATCAACTAAATCATAATATCCTAACCTGCCGGGTTCGTGGGGCTGATAATGACCAGAAAACATCGGAAAGGCACGCTTAACATTAACCCACTCGGTAAACCCCTCTCCCCACCATTTGTTGTTTTCTGGAATAGGGTGAAACTGCGGGAGATAAAAAGCTATTGGTTTTATGCCATTTTCGTGTTTTACGACTTCATCGACTCTGTAATGATATAACACTTCTTTAATAATAAAGACATCTGACTTCTGAAGGGAATACACGCGGTCAAATGCTCTTATATCGATAGCGAAGAAGTTGCGAACGAGTCCCTTAAGGGTAATATTGTCATCCTGAATATAGTCATCCTTGTAAAAAGGGGCGATGTAGCTATCCTTGTAAAGACGATCTTCATATGCAGTAATAAGCGAATATCCGCTATGCCTGTACGCCTCGGAAATAGCATAGACCGCATTAGAGGAAAGAACATCATGTCCATTCATCACCACAATATAATCGTACCCGCTGACATAAGGCTTCACATATTCAAGAAAGTCGAACGCATCAACTATCGGTCGATCCGTTACAACAACTTTTGCCCTTATATGTAGGTCCGTTTCTTTCAGCCACTGCTCCGCAGAAGATAGGTTTTCCTTACAAAAAAAGAACACGGGATCGAATCCAGCATACCCTTGCCCCTTAATACTCTTCATACAAGCTTCAAAATATGTATCATTAAAATCCGACGTTCCATTCACACATAATATAATTTTTCTATTTTGAGTTGTATTAACCGTTCCAACAGGTTGCTCAACAAAAGAATACGGACTCCCGTCGAAATTAATAAGGTACTTCAAAATATCCTGCCAACGATCTATTTTTTTACAATCAAAAATCAATTCACGCATGGTCGGAACACCGCTAGGTGAAATAGCCGAAAAGGCTGCAGTATCGATTTGCTCCGTGAGTCCGGCGGTGCTGACATCAGCCGAAAAGTCACTCATCATACAAACCGTGCTTGCCCCCAACTCATGGAACTGGCGAGTTATAACGTCAGCATAACGCGATGTACATACTACAATCGTTGCACTGCCGATTATAGATTGATTCTGCTGAGGGGATAAGATCTCGCAGCCATCGTAACAATCCCCCTGCAAATCAGGATTATTGTCCAAAAAGCCTACCACAGGAATGTTACACTTACGCAAAAGATGATAAAACAACACACCCCTTGCGGAAAAAGGGACAATATAAACCGGCTGATTTAATTTATGAATATCCACAGGAGTATCCTCCAAAGCATTGTTTAGGCTTCACCATAAATGTGAAGTTTCTCGTATCATTGAATCAATATCGTAGCAATTGCACACTCTTTTGAAAGATAGCTTTACCAGCGCTGCCATCAAAGTTTGTAAGTTCTTGAACTACACGTTTCATTTGCTGCTCTACATTGACTGATGAACGATCTCGCCCTGTAATATATTCACAAAACTTGTTAAGGCTCGTAGCATGCTCCTCGTAATTGTAATTGCCGAACACTCCCTGCCCATCCATGCGCGCATCATCGTCACTGGACACGACAATTGCGTATACTTGCGCCGTGGCTTCCTGAATTCCCCACTCGATCAATTGATTCTCCCGACACGACACCGTAACTATTTTATTTTCTATCATTTGTGTGTAGTAAAATGGTCTCGCTTCAATAGGAAATCCGTCGAAGCTCGTCATCTTTCCGTCTTCCTCATTAATCTGAATAATTTGGTTTGCTTGTTTCGGAAGTAACCAGACTGAACGATTCGCATAGATCGGCAAAGTAAAAGAGTATGTTCCTCCGACGAATTCTTGTGGGAACTCATTCAGCTTCGTGAAAGTGTTATCCTTGCGATTCCACCGCACGATTTCGGTATGTTTTCGTGGTGTCAGCCAATATTGCTCTGCATCACCGCAAACACCTTCGAACCCATGTTGCACATTTTCGACTGTCTGTACAACTGACTTACACGTCTCCATATCGAAGATGACGATTGCGTTCGCGTTACACGCCGGTAACAGTAACTGGGAGCCTTCCTGTACACTTTGTGCGAACCAAACCTCTGCCTTATCGAATATATATGGTTCCAGTTGCTTGATCCACTTATTAATGTATTCAATCTTTCCTGTATCAAGATCATATCGAATAATGGCAGGATAAGAAAGCGGAATGAAGAATAACCAATTCTTATAGCGTTTGATGTCCCCGAACTTGTATTCCGGAAAAAATAGCTGTCCTGCCTCTTGAACAGACAACTCGAAGGCTATCTTCTCCCATGTTCCAGCCTCAATGTCGTAGATAGCAACCGCATCCGCCGCACTAGGTGCAAAGAACAGTTTCCCTTCAGAGAGTAGAGCACCGCCATAAAGCGGCCATCCGCAGTATTTCTCGTCAGGGAAAAATCCTACATAGGTCGCCACCTTCGTCTGCTTGTCCATACGCATCAGCGCATTACCAGAATAAGCACTCCACCACAAGTGGCTGCCATCGTCCGCAGCATGAGTAAAAGCATACGGATTACGCGCCGTCGTACCTGCTGCGCTCAACTCAATATTTTGCAACATCATCGACTTCCCCGTCAGCTTATACAATGCCACCATCGATCCGCCATCGCCATAATAAGCATCCGACATTGCAATCGCACGTTGCGAATCTGTGGAATCATCATAGATGCCGAAGTCTCCAAGCTTATATTCTCGGACGATCGTCTCGTACTCTTCTAGCAGCTCTGGACGCATCGACGCATACGTCGTGCCATTAAGCGGGTGCGGACGCCACCAGAGCAGTACGTCATCGCGTTCACTGAAGACGCTGAACACATATCGCAACTTATGCAGAACTGCCTCGTTGCCCGTTAGCAGCGAGCTGATCGCCGTGTTGTACAGCACAACCTTCTTCCTCGTGCCGTCCGATCGAATCATCTTCCCCGCCCATTCATCCGGCAGGGGATAGTCTTCACGTCTCGAATTCACGACTTTGTCGAACTTCGGCGAACCGAGTGCTTGAAATTTCTCTTCCGCCTTGCCGAACGCATCGCCGAAGCCATGCTGCTGTGCGAGTTGCTTGTAAACCCTTATGTACGTCTGACGAACCTTCTCAGACTGTACGAACACCTTGTGCGAATAGATACACGCAGCTGTTCGGCACATCGCCTCGCTTACATCGCCGTTCGATACGAAATACGGCACATAAACGAGCAAGTCAGTTAGATCACGCAGCCGCTTACTGTAATACATAGGGTGAACGCTCGTCACACGGTTCCCATTATCATACGGGTTATGGATGTAGATAATATCGGGGCGTCTTGCCTCTACATCATATTCCTGCCAGTTCGTAATCGGGACATAGTCGGGATATTGATCGCCCTCATATTGCATCTGGCCTATCTGGCCATCCGACAGCAAGTCATAATACGGGATCGGAACGACATACACGTCGCACTGCGGATCGTCCTTAGCAGCTAACCAGATTGACTCGAGCGCATCAAACATAGAAGCCTTGTACGGGAAGAAGGCAATTTCAATCTTTTTCTGCTTCAGCTCGTCCTTCACGCTATTTGTAATGACGATCAGCTGTCTGCGAAGCTTAGGGACCCCATTCGTCAAGTCAAGATTTACGCTTACCTCATACAACAATTCACAGTATTCTTCGAGAAGTGAAACCGTTCGTGTTCCTTCTCCTTCAATCTCCTCGATGTAATCCCCAATCTTCAAAGCGAACTCCTGGCAATCGCCAAGCAAGCCCACGATGACCTTCGGCGCTGTCTGTCGCGCTAATTCATCGTGAGCTTCATTTAAGATTTCAAGTAATTCGAAAATTCGCTGCTGCTGGTGCTTCCGCATGGCGCGCCCCATCCATTCCGCTTATTTTTTCCAATAGGCATTGATCGGATGTGCTACCTGAACCGTTGAGACCGGCGCATTCGCGTACTTCCGAGCCCTTAACTTCAAGTATTCTTCGTACCCTTTCGCAACCGAAAAATGTTCCCCTTCGAATTCCAACGTCGTGCCATAATCGAACACGTCCCGCGGCACAATCCATTGTTCTTCTCCGCCCCACAGTTCAACCGCAGTCGCCACATTCGGGCTGTCATAGAAGGTGAGATCATACCGCCGCTTCATCACATCCGCACGACAATCCGCCTGTCTCCCCGCTCCTGTCTCAACAACGCCTCGAGCGTTATAGAACCAACGCCATTGCGATTCAAGATAGCGGTTCATATTGATACGATAGTCGATCTCGTCCTGATTCTCCGGGTAGCCTGTCAACGGAATAATATCAATAAATACGCCTTGTGCGAGGCTAATCGGCGTGCTTCCATACAAAATAATGGTGGAATTATCCACCATCTGAATATATGGCCAGAAGAACTCATCGTAAGATTCCCAATGCAAAATCTCATATCTGCCGCCAACAGGGAAATGCTTAATGAGCTTCATGTAATCCTCATACGGCATATAAATATCAATGTCATCGTCCCACGGAACGAACCCTTTATAGTTCACCGCACCGAACAGCGTGCCGCCAGCCAAGTAATATTTCAACTGATGATCCGCACAGAATTCACGAAGTGCTTTGAGTATATCTAGTTCAACTAATTGAAGTTCCCGCAAAGTCATTCGCGGGGATGCGACGACCTCTTCACCAAGCAGCGCTTCTGCTTCCTCTGCGTACGTCGACGGTGCGGGGAAGCGAACAATCTGGTCATCCGTATACCCGTAACCTTTGACCTGTTGAACCATTGCATCTGCGTAATTGGAAAATATCAATACGACGGCGTTCTCTCTAACCGTTGTCAGCACATGAGCAGGTGGGGACACCATGACACCCCCATAGGTAACCCGTCCCCACTTCATCCTATCGTTATCGACGACATAATCGATACGCTGTCCCCTGTCGGCCAACGCCGTCTGAACCACATCGACCAACGCAAGATAGCCGAACCAGACAACTGTGCGCCCCATGTTATATATTTCGTCCATTCGCTCAGACACATCGCGAATAATACTCGGCAATACATTCCGACTTCGTAGCAGCGCCATGTGCCTGCCTCCTGTGTGTCATTCCTCCACTACGGTAAAAGCATCCCAGAACCTTCTCATATAATCGAGACACCCTGTAGAGATACGCAAATAGCCGGCGAGCATCCCCGAGCTATAGTCTCGAATCCAGACGCCTCGCTTCTTCAGCGCAGCCACCAAATCGCCAGCGTTGCCTTTAGGCTTGAACAGAATGAAGTTGCCCTCGAGCGATAGTACCTGGTAGCCCGCTTTTACCAACTGTTCAGTGAGCCACCCGCGCCCCTCTGCCTCTGCTTTTCGCTGTGCCTCCATTAGATCCGGACGCTTTAAGATCTCTTCAGCGAACAACAGCCCCACGTTGCTCACATTGAAGGTAGATTCGGCTTTCTCCATATAGTCGATTAACTGTGCATTTCCTGCCGCATAACCGACTCGCAGCCCAGCAATCGCGCATAACTTAGAGAATGTCCTTAGCACGATAACATTCCTGTACTGCGCTATCAGCGGCATAAAGGTAGGTTCATAGAAGTAATGATATGCTTCATCGATCACGACAAGCGCACCGACAGTACCAGCCTTTTCAATAATGGCGCGCGCCTCATCCTCTGTGTAGGTCACACCAATCGGGCTGTTCGGATTGAGAATAACGACAATCCCCGTTGTCTCATCAATCGATGCGAGCAACTGATCAACCGGAATCGTGAAATCAGCATTATATCCGATTGTCACATGCTCCATCCCAAACATTGCCGCATAGACACCGTACATCTCGAAGGTCGGCGTAACCGTTACGACCTTCTTCCCTCTTTCGCCGAAACATTGGAACGCCAAACGCATCGCTTCATCGGAGCCGTTCGTAATCGTAATCTGATCCGCCCGCAATCCGCAATGCGCGGAAACTTGCTGCACAAGGCGATCTTTCTGTGGATAGGTAGCCAGAAATTCCGGCGTGATCTGCCGCTTCACTTCCTCCACGAACGAAAGCGGAAGACCTTCCGGACTCTCATTCATATCCAAACGCAGTACATTCGCACGATCTTCGTGAAACTTCACACGGTACAGATCTTTAATAGATTCGTTGACATACATAGCGTCTGACTACCTTTCCAGAATAGTGTACCAGCGGTCCGTCTCATAAAATGGTTTCTCATTATTGAGATGAGGCAAATATTTCTGTTCTTTCACCACAAAGCCTGCATCGGTAAACACGCTGTAATATCCCTTGTACTCGTCCGGTGTTCTGTAGATCACATCGTAATTGGTTTTCAACGCTTCGGATGGACATTCGTCCAGAGTAAGCCGCTTCTCAACAGCGACAGTTTCGGTGAAATATATGATGCAACGCTCATCCAACAGCTTCAGTACGCCCTCGTAACAGCCGGGCAGTTCCTCATCATTAATGTACATACAAACGCCGCCAACGATGAGACGGTCAAATTGTTTTTTGTAAAACTCCTTTGATTTGCTTACCGTCTCCTGAAAGGAGAGATTATAGAAATCATAGTCTCTATCTGAATAGCTATTGCGTCTATGGGCTGCCTCTATCATTTCAGAGGAAAAATCCGTTCCGCAATAGTAGCCGGCATGCGGGATAATCGATTCCGCCCATCTGCCAATTCCACATCCGATGTCGAGAACGCTATTCGTTTGAGATATTCGAAGCTGCGGAAGAACAAAGTCTTTCTCGAAGCGATTCCATTCTTCCGCATGCCTGGGGTTCTGGTCACCTAATAAGACTGCGACATAAGGATTAGCCATGCTTTCCATTGCTTTTGCTCTCTCGTTATAGAAATTACGAGTATTTTCAGTCTTAATGCTTACAGCATCTCCATAAATCCTATGCCGATCAGACACGGACTTCCTCCTCCCTCTTGATGCGCTTCAGAATCCGGACCTTCTCTTCCTTTTCGATATGCTTCAGAATCCGTTCATAATCGTCAAAATAATCGATCTCCGCCCAGAATTCCCCTTTTACATCCACTGTATATATATTCTGTTCCTTCGTATCAGCAAACGAATAGAGCACATTTTCCCACCATAAAGAGTGCTTATGGCTTTCCACAAGCTCCTCCAGCCGTTCAGTGAAAATCGGCATAAAACTACTCTCGATCTTGGCAAGTCCTACATATTCACAGCTTCTGGACGTAAGCGGCAACTCTTTCCCATACTTCTCAATACAGCCATTGTCTGTTGTCGAGAAAAAGTAATCGCCTATCTCCGTGCGCGTTTTGTCAATCGCCATACTTACTTCCCGCTTGTCGTTAAGTACGAGATTGAGAATGTCTTTAGAGAAATAGACATCCGCATTAAGTACAACGGCATCCCCCTGCAGCTCATTTCGAGCAAACCATAGACTGGCGATGCTATTGGTTACATCGTAAAAAGGATTGGTGTAATATTGAACCGGCAGTCCCTCAAGTGCCTTATATATCTTGTTGGCCTGGTAACCCACACATACGACCAATTCAAATCCATAATCGAGCAGCATCTGCGCCGTTCGACGGATAAGCGGAACTCCGGCAATTGGCAATGTCGATTTCGGCACGTCTTCAATCATCCGTGATATGCGCGTGCCGCGCCCTGCTGCGAGCAAGATGGCTTTCATGCTCATCACCCTCTGTTAATGTCATAGACTATAAGAAGAAAGCGGGGACGTGACATGCCTACGATTTGGAGGAGGCGGTGTCATATAGCCTTCACCGTAGACGTAGCGTAGATAACCATCCCAATCTGCGGGCGCATAGTACGTCCCACCCTCGAAGGGCAATGTCACAAGCTCCGTAAACCAACGTTTGTGAAAGCCGTTCGTCTCCGCCTCGCCATGATACCCAATGCAACCTACGCGTTCAGAACGCTTCTCTTCGAACACCACCGATAGAAGCTTCGCGATGCCGAATGCCGCCTGCTTCGGAATCAACCGAACGACGCTCCAGCCCAATCGCCCGATGAACGTCTCCGACAATCGGTAGGCTACTCGCGAATAGAGTATCTTCCGGCACATGGTTGCAATAACGCCGCGAGCAGATCGCAATGCGACACTTTTCGGCACGCCATCGCGTGGAAATATGTCAATGAATACCCCGCTATGCATCTTCAGATGCTCTTGACCAAGACGAACCGCTTGAGTACCCGTGCGTCTAAGCTTCCCATACAACCATGGATAGTGTTTATCCGTCTTGTTTGTTTGGAAGAACGTATCCTCTCTAAATTCCTGTTTGTCGATCTGACAGAACTTATCAAAGTCGCTGCGCAGCATCTCGACATCGATATCATCGTCCCATGGAATAAAAGCGCCATGTCGTACCGCACCCAATAGCGTTCCTGAAGCAATGATGTATCGTAGCTTGTGTTTCCTGCACAGCGCATCGAACTCGGCAAGCAGTTCGACTTGAATCAACTGCATTTGCCGCAATTCTGCTTGTGACATCTCCTTCTGACTATGTCTTTGCATATCGCAAATCATCGCCTTTCAGCGTACTTGCATGCAATTCCTTATCCTATTTATCGACATTTAGCGACTTGAATTTTACTAAAACGTGTTCAATTTGAATTCGAACCTGTAAGGAGAGGCAGTGTTATTTTCTCCTTCTCTGTCCAATCGGTAAACGCCCGAACAAATTCCGACACATCTTGATCCGCGCTATTCTCCATTACCAATCCGAGCATGTCCAAAGAAGGCGACAGCTCGACAGCTTTTTGCATAAAAAGAATGCCTTGCTGGAAATTGCCATGAACGAGGCAGTAGATGCCAAGCTGCTTGTACCCCTCTCCACGCAATAAGTCGTTGTCGAGCAGTATGGAATATAGCTCGATGGCAATGTCTGCGTAGTCCAACGAGTTCAATTGCTCAGCCAATCTATGCAACAATTCTTCATCCGCGAAACGGTTCACGAGCGACTCATATTCGTTGATATAGCCATATTGGAGCAGTTGAACGATCAATTGTGTCAGCAATGCATATTCATCAGCTAACCACGGTTGCGACTCTACCTTGTCTGCCCGCTCCTCCAGTAGCTGCTGGGCAAGCTTGTTCAACAAAGCATTTTGAGACTCTGCCATGTTACAATAACGAGAGTCCTTATAAACCACACTGGCCAATAGTGCAAGCCGCGGGTCAATAAGTTGGCTGCTCTTCGGATTCGCTTCCTTCTTCTCTAGTAGATGGAATGACAATTCATCTGCGTACTTGAGCGGAACATTATTCTCTTTACAGGCATCCCAATAGAATACCGCTAGCTCAGCGAGACCTTCGAGTTGGGCGACTTGCAGCAAGACAAACGCATTTTTCGGATCCGAAATCGGAAACAGCTTATTCATAAAAGCGAGTACATTATCGCTTGATTCGTGACGAGCTAGCGTCCTCAGCAGCATACGAAGCACAGAGAAGTTTTGCCGATCGACCTTAAGAACAGCGGTCAAATGATAAACCATCTTATGAAGATCGGCACATTTTCTTGCAATTTCAGCGGACGTTAGGTGCGGAATCGAGCCTCCATAACGCTCCTCAATTACCCAATACTTTTCACCTTTGGCTTGGCATCTCTCGACAATTTCTAAACACCGCTGAAAAGATAGCAGTGCTCGATTGTAGAAACCCAAGCATTCAAAAAGCATTCCCTCCAAACAATGGTAATCCGCTTGTTCAGGCCATCGTTGCTTACCTAACTCTATATAAACTTCAGCGTCTTTAAGGTTTCGTGTTTTCAAAGCCGTTTGGCAAAGCCTATCCAGAAGATGCTCGTACCAGGCTGTAGTTAAAGGAGCTTTCTCCATGGCCCTCTTATAATACTCATAGGCTTGTTCCTGACTTCCGCTATTGGCGTATTCGTTTCCAAGAATAAAACAGAAAAACGGGTCTTGTAATTTGCTTTCGGTGGCCATATCGAGAAGGATCTTCATGTTCCGCTCGTTCTTGCCTTTCTCCATCACAGTATCCGTCATATACCCCGAATGAAAGAGCGCAAACGAATCCATCTCAAACTGAATTTGTCCTTCCGAACATTCCAATTGCTCGTGAATCGGCTCCTTGTAATAGATGCCTCTTTTGTTGGTAAACAAGCGAGCTCCCGTCGATTCATATAGTTGTTCGCCGCGATCTCCATGGAAGTTCATGATTTTAACAAGGAAGCAATGCGGTCTATCGGCTTTCATTCGCTCAAGCTTCCTCCGCAGTTGATCTTGCATTCCCGGTTGGACGTACTCATCCGCGTCCATGACAAGGATCCAATCGCCGGAAGCATGCCGCAGCGATTGGTTGCGGGCAGCCGCGAAGTCATTGATCCACTCAAAATCATATACATGATCGGTATACTTTCTCGCAATTTCCTTCGTACCGTCCTGTGAGCCGGTATCGACAATAATAATCTCATCCGCTAATCCTTGAACGCTGTCTAGGCAGCGTCCGAGCACCTTCTCTTCGTCCCTCACGATCATGCAGAGAGAAATCAACATTGGTAGACACCTTCCCGATTCTAAATGGGGTATAAAAAGAAAGAAGCCCCCGAAAGGGCGAAGGCTTTATTTGTGCGAATCGATAAAATAGCCGAAGCCTTGTATGTAGCTGTTCTCATAGACGTTTTTTACCCGTTTGGCGGATTGAATGTCGCGCCGGGTCTGTTCCAATTTTGATTTGAATTCTTGCATTCGAATTACGTTCTCCGTCTCGAGGCCGGTAATCTCATGCGCAAGATCTCGTAGTTTCTGAGTAGGCTCCTGACCATCCTCCGATGACAAGCGATCGTATATCGCTCGAATGTCCGACTGCCGTTGCTGAATCCGCTCCAACTCCGCTAAATCTTCATCTCGGTCAAAATCAAGTTCGAACACGCGTTTGGATAGAACCAGCATCTCGGTTAGCAATTGCTCACGATTCATGCTTGTCCCTGAATGGGCGTACCTTTTTTGGCGATTTTTAGCGCCTCCACCCATGTATCCTTCAACTCTGTCATTAGCCGAATGCATGTTTCGAGCGACTCGGTTTGAAGCTTCATATTCGCTTGAATTAATTGCGACTTCATGTACCTATATAGCTCGGACAAATTCTCCGAAATCTCGTACTGAGGGTCTAGCGTGATGAGGAGCTCGTCGATAATGTTTTCCGCTCTTAGAATGAATTCATTCTTCCCTGCGTAATCCTTGCTCTCCATACACTTCAGCGCCTGCTTCATAAACCGAATGCATCCGTTGTAAAGCATCAGCGTCAACTCGCCCGGGGATGCGGTGTTCACTTGCATCTGAAGATAGGTCTGCTGAGCCTGGGCATTCATCTGCTATTACCTCTTTTCGTCAATGATCATTCCGCTCAGTTCCATCAGATTATCCACCAAATCGATGAATTTCTCCGGAGGAATCTCTCGAATCACTTCGTCCGTCTCGGAATTAATCACCTTTACGACCACATGACCGCGATGGATCTCGTAGTCAAACTTGCGCGGAACGCCGTCTATCATTTTCTGCGCTTTTTCAATAGCTTTGACTAAAGCTTCCTCGGATACACTTAGCTCGCTTCTATTCTTATGAAGTAGATCTTGTTGCGTTAAAGAAACAGCAGGTGTGCTTCGATTGTTCGAATCCTCGCCGCCGCTCACCATTTTACCTTGGGTAGCCGAAGCGGTATTCAACGAAACATCCATGCCTGATCCTCCTTATCCGAACGTGGATTGCAACCAGCTAAGCGTGCTATTGCCTTTACCTACCGCATCTTCCATCGCCGCAAATTGCTTATAATAGTTATCTTCCTTGGTATTCAGTTTGTCCTGGAAATCATCGATATCGTTCTCCAAGTCATGCAATTGCTTGCCTAATGTACTGGTTATGGCATCCTGTGCGGAGGATAACCCCCCAGCTTTCGTAACCAACTGACTGATCGCGTCATTCACTTGATTATACATCTGCTGGGCAATACCGGTTTTAGCATTTGAACTGTCACTAGGCTGACTGGAGAACAGCTTGATTACGCTGTCTGGATCCTTCTGGATCGCCGCGCGCAGTTTTGTCTCGTCGATCTGCAGATTGCTCGCCGTCGTTACGTCGTAACCAGAAGAATATGACATCGTCGTGATCCCGATCTTGTAAAGAGCGTTGAAATCCGTCGAAACCGTGCTAACCGAAGCGCTGGTCACATTGCGAAGCGAACTAGCAATGGAGTTCAAGATACTGTCGCTATGCAGCACGCCGACCTTCGCCTTGGCTTCCCATAGCTGGATGTCACTGTCGGACATATCCTTCCTTTGATCGTCGGTAAGCGGCGGATAATTCTTGTCGACCGCCTCATTCACACGTGTCTTCACGAGCGTCATGGTCGTATTGTAGGCGTCAACGAAGCTTTTGATTGAATTAAAGATCGCATCGGTATCCTGCGTAGAGTTTACTGTTATGGTCTTGCTGGGATCGGCGCTCACAAGGGTATAGGAAATATCATCGACCGTAAAAGAGTTTGAGCTGCGATGCGACGTCGTACCGTCGATCACGACTTCGGCATCGGTACCGCTAGCGGTGTTGGAGCTTCCGAAGCCTAGTGCCGATGCGAGATTTCCGCTTCCGTCTTTAATCTCGACAATAGATGAAGCTCCCGTCGTCTTTGATACGACCGAAAATTGGTCCGTAACAGAATCGTAGGACATTCTCACGCCGGCGGAAGAAGCATTCACTTGGTTTATAATAGAAGCCAAAGTGTCGTCTGCCCCGTAGGTAAAGCTGACACCGTTCACGCTGAACGTCCCGTACGAAAGTGGCGTATTGAATTGGCCTGCGATATCGCTAAGCTTGGAAGCCGTATTGATCTTAAACGACTGGCCCGATGTGAAGCCCAGCGCATCAAGCCCCGAATTAGAACCGTACGTACCGACTGTCAACTGAGGCAGACTATCAGCCGATCCCTGCGGCGTCATGGTAATGTTATTTCCATCTAGACCCACTAGGACCTTCTTGTATCCGAACGAACTGTTTAACTGGTTCTGCAGCTCATCGGCCAATTGCTGCGGGGTATAAGAAGCACTCGGATCACTTGGATCATTCGCCGTTAATGTAATGGTCTTGGTGGAACCGTCCAACGTTACGGAAAGCTGGTCGTTCTCTCCAGCGGTAATTCGCGTCGTTGATGCGAGCGGGGTTGTTGCCGTAAGCGGGACATCCGCTTTGGAGACCGCCGAGCCTTTCAGTATGGCTCCAGTTGCCAAGCTATTGACAACGAGACTATGCGAGGACGCGCTTGAATTCGTGCTGGCCGTTACCGTCGCGATGCTTGTATCGGAAGAACTGGCTGACGATGTCTGCCATTGAGAAGAATAGCGCAGTTTGTTTAATGTCGTGTTGAGAGTGGCGAGCTGCTTGTTGATATCCCGGTAAGCATCCGACTTCCAGGTCAGCGTCTGCTTATTCTGCTTCATCTTGTCCAACGGTATCTTCTCAGCAGTCATCAACTGCGTAACTATCGAGTCGATATCCATCCCTGAGTTAAGACCCGTAATACGAGTGACCATGATTCTTCCTCCTTACTAGAGGTTTCAATTACTTTCTATATCGTCAAAAGTTACCGTTTTATAAAGGGTCCCCTTGTTAATTGACTTAATCTATTTACAGCCGGCAAATAATCATAGGACGAGGCAATCTCGTAAGCGGTTCGCGCCTTATCGGCCTGCCCTGTCAATTCATAAAATAAGCCGACGTTATAAGCTGCTTTGAAAGAGCCGACCCCCGCAACGGTCGCATATTGAGAAGTCTCCCCAATCTCGAGAGCTCTCAGAAAGTGGCGTTCGATATCTTGCACTTTCATCGTATCCATCGCAAGCAATCCTAACAAAAAGGGAAGGTCAGGAAAAGAAGGATAAAGCGTCAAGAAGGGAGTAAGCAATGTCTCGGCTTCCGCACTGCGATTTAAATTTTTCAAAGCATATCCGTACATGACAAGCATCGGAGGATAGTACAAACGATTTTCTTCCCGAAGATCCACGCATAAGCTCAAATACTCGCTTGCCTCCGCATAACGTTGAAGCGAATAATGCAATTTCCCGATCTGATAAAGCAGATAACCATTATTAGGATCCTGTTCTAATTGTTTGCGATATAATTTTAAATAGCGCTCTTCTTTTTTTTGCGCCACATAGATATCCTTCTGATAACCCATGTGAATAATCCCAATATTGCTGGGAAGAGACGTTGCCGGTTCGCTCCCATTATAGAGTTGTTCGTGTACGATACCATGAAATTGGAATTGGGGCGCGTTGGGAAAGAAACGAACCATCTGAGTCCGGTGCACTTCGCCATCGATCTGATTCCAAATCGACACAATACCCGGTTCATTAGGATGTTCGCGCACAAATTGTTCCATTTGCCCGCCAGCGTCCTCGGCAAGCCATTCGTCCGCATCCAGAATCAGAATATAATCTCCGGTTGCATGAGATATCGATTCATTGCGGGCTGCGGCAAAGTCGTCGTTCCATGCATAATGAAAGACGCGGGCGCCCAGCGATTCGGCGATTCGGACCGTGTCGTCTGTCGAGCCCGTATCGACGACGACTTTCTCATACTCTTCAGGAATAGATTCGAGAGCATATGACAATTGAGCGGATTCATTGCGAACAATCATACAAACCGATATTTTCATATATCCTCCGAAACATAGCGGAATGAGATCATCTCATCATAACGAAAGAAGCCCTTTCGGGCTTCTCTCGCTTCGTATGGGCCGAAACTATTAACGCAGCAGCTGCAGCACGCCTTGCGGAGCTTGGTTCGCTTGCGCGAGCATTGCCGTCGAAGCTTGTTGCAGAATGTTGAACTTGGTGTAGTTCATCATTTCCGAAGCCATGTCCGTATCGCGGATACGCGATTCAGCGGACTGCAGGTTCTCGGACGTCGTGCCGATGTTGTTGTAGGTATGCTCCAGTTGGTTCTGGGAAGCACCGAGAGCGGAACGAGCTTTGTTGACCGTGCCGATAGCGGTGTCGATAGACGAGAGAGCGGAGGAAGCATTCGTGCTGCTGCTCAAGTCGCCAAGGGTAAGGCTGCTGATGTTCTGCATCGTTACCGTTACCGTGTTGCTGGCCGTATCGCCCGTCTGAATCGTGATCTTATTCGTATTGTTCAGCAGCGTGATGCCGTTGAACTTCGTGTTCGTTGCGATGCTGGTGATAGCGTTCTTCAGAGCGCTGTACTCTTTGTTCATAGCATCCAGGTCGGAAGCGTTGTACGTTCCGTTGGAAGCTTGCGTTGCCAGTTCCTTCATGCGGCCCAGCATGTCGGAAACTTCGCTCATCGCGCCTTCAGCCGTTTGCACGAGCGATACGCCGTCTTGCGCGTTGCGTTGTGCTTGGTCGAGGGACTTGATTTGAGCGCGCATTTTCTCGGAGATCGAGAGGCCGGCAGCGTCGTCAGCCGCGCGGTTGATGCGATAGCCGGAAGACAGCTTTTCGCTGGACTTGCCTTGTTGCGTGTTGTTGAACACAAGGTTGCGGTGAGCGTTCATTGCGTTCAAATTGTGATTGATAATCATTGCTTGTTTCCTCCCTGAATGATCATTTTCCACTTCCGTGTGGATTAAGGATAAAATTCCTCACAGACTATATCGGCAATTCCATCCAGCTTTTTAGAGCCGAATTGATATTTCGAAAAATAAATCTTTTAACTTTCAAAATCACTCCAAAAGCCCCTTGATCTGAAGCAAACTATCTCGAGAGACTACAGCTTCGCGATTGCTTATCGTGACTTCCTCGTACACTTCCTTGCGGAGTATCTTTAGCTCCTTCGGAGCTTGAATTCCAATCTTCACCTGATCCCCGTCAATAGCGGAAACGATGATCTCGATATCGTTACCGATGATAATAGATTGTCCAATCTTTCGGGTCAGAATCAGCATGCGTCCTCCCCGCCTTCCTTCGAAGAAGGCACAAGCAACTTCTCCTTCGTACCGTACATGGATGGTTGGGTCAAAATCATTTGCCGGCCTTGATTGTTGGTCACATTAATGATTAATGGAGCCATTAAGTTCACGGTGGATTCAGTAAACGGATTTTTTACATGAATAATGGATAGCACCAGCACTTCTTCCGGCTTTACGAGTTTTAATTCGTCCTTGACCTTCTCTTCGATCTCAAACTGATAACCGGAAAAGAAGTGAAAGGGAGAAACCGCTACAAAACCGACGCTTGGATCCTCTACGCTCTCCAAATATCCAAAGGATGGATTCTCCTCCGCCGCAAAAAATTTAAAATCGTCAAATTGATCGAATCCAAGCACGCTTCCTTTGAAATGGAACACACGATCGTTGAAGCCGTTCAACATCAGATATCCTCCCTTGTTTGTGGAAAGAGCATCCCTATGCGCTTTTGTTTGCGCGGGATGCTCACGTTTGAATTCACGAAAACAAGTCATAGTTGCTAACCTGAATGTCAATGGTGTTTTTCTGCCTGATATAAACATCCACGGATCCGGGATTGTACTGAACATCCGGTCTCACCGGGGTGTAAGAGATTACCGGCTTTCGAGGAGTAATTTGTATATCCGGTTTTTGTGCCTCATAGTGCAGCTCTACATTAGAGTAGCCTGCCGGCCCTGTATACGACACCGAAGGGGAGTCCGCTAAAGCACGATCACGAGCAATCGCCGCGAACGGGTTAGCAGGGTTTGTCAGATCGGACATCCGTTTTCCTTCCGCGGCCGTTCTGGCGATCGACTGAAGCACGATATCCTTGCTCTGGCTATAAATTCGACTGCTCCAGGCGAGGTTGCTTCCTTTACCCAGCGCATCCCAAGCAGCAGATGAATCAACTGTAAGCTCGCCACGGGGTGACTCCATCTGCATGTCGGCCGCTGGCTGCTCAATCGAGAGGCTTCCCAAGGACGAATGCATCGTCTGTGAAGCCCATTGGGTCTGAATCCCAATCTGTCCCATCGTTTGGTGAATGGAAAGTCGCATATTCGACATGCCGGGTCTCCCCCCTTCAACAAGTAAAATCTAACCTAATTGCTTTACTTCAAATAATCGACAAGGCTTTGCTGCATGAGCCTTGATCCGACTGACAATGATGCCTGATAGACATTTTGCCCAGCTTGCAGATTAGTGGCCAATTCAGCGATATCGGCATCTTCCGTATTCGCAAGCATGGACGTGAAGCTTGTATTCAGGCTATCTACGCGACTACTGATAAGATCCACCCGATTCGTGACCGCGCCTACTTGCGAACGAACCTCCAGGACCTTATCTAGTCTTGTCGTAAGTTCATCCATTAATCCGGAAGCCGTATCCTGGTCTCCAGTCGCAAAAGCATTTTGAAGTCCTTTCAGCACGGCAAACATGTTGTCAGAGTCAGCTGGTGTTCCAAACACTTCATTACCCGTTACGTTCGCCGGAACGGTTGTTCCTGCATAGATTTGATAGTCGATCTTCTGATCGTCGCTTGATTCTGTAGCTGCGCCGGCCTCGGTATAAGGCTGAGTTTCCGTCTGCTGTCCGTTAAAAATGTATTTTCCATTAATCTGCGTATTCCCCAGATTAACAGCTTGTTGGTAGATTTGTTCCAGTTCAGAGGCTATCGCATCAAGCGATGCTTGCGGGTTCGTTCCGTTCACGCCTTGGGTCGTCAACTCTTTGGCCCGCTGGAGCAAGTCGCTAATGGACCCCAGGGTTGTATCTGTGGTATCCAAATTGGTCTGCGCAGCACTAATATTACGAGTGTATTGGTCTGTCATATTAAGCTGGCTCCGATAACGCATGGCATAGGTGGCTCCGATCGGATCGTCCGATGCTTTGTTGATTTTGCGTCCCGTCGATAACATATTTTGATTCTTGTCAATGGACAATAAATTATTGTTAATATTCCGCAGAACCTGCGTTTGCATCATTCCTTGCGTTACCCGCATTGCCATTTTATAGTCCCTCCTTCATGTTAACCAATTAACGTCCGACTACTCCTGTACCATTAATTAGCTTGTCCAACACTTCATCCATGGTTGTCATGAATCGAGCTGCGGAACTATAAGCGTGTTGAAATTTAATCAGATCGGACATTTCTTCGTCCAGAGATACTCCACTTACGGACTGGCGATTGGAATCTGCCTGATCAACAAGCGCTTGTTGATTTGTCGTCTGGGTTGTAGCCGTCTCCGCCTGTACGCCAAGCTTTCCTACGAGAGATTGAAAATAATCGTCCAACGTTCCTTCCGACACTGCATTATTCGAACTGCCGCTGATGACGAATTTCCCCGTCTTTAGTTGGGCTGCAAGCAAAGCCAACGTATTATTTCCGCTTACTACGGTTTCAGGCGACCCGCTTGTTCGCATAGAGGAAGCAATAAGGTTTGGATTTTTCTCGATGTCTGAGCTTAATTTGATGTTTGCTGCAGTAATCGTCCCGCCGTCCGATGCCACGAAGAAGTTTCCGGCTGCGGTTGCCGGCGACGTATTCGGTAAGTATCCCAATTTATGCAAACCGTTCAGCCCTTTGACCGTAACGGTTAAATCGCTTGTCAATGTACGAGAGGCGCCGGTGTACGTTACCCCGTTCAGAACGGTACCCTCAGGCAATACGGTACCCGACGGAAGCGTTACGGTCACATCGCCGTTGACTAACGTGTTGGCCAGACTGTCCAACTGTTTCGAATAATCCGACACATAATTGTCTCTTGCATAGAGTGCTCCGTAAACAGAGCCGCCCTTTAAATCGCCTGATTGAAAAGCCGTCTCAAGGGAAGCCGCGGAAACGGTCGTCGAATTCTCCCCATCGACCAGCGTTGTCCCGCCCATTGCAACCGTGTATCCCATATCGCCCTCGGTGACTGTAACATTGACCAGTTTCGACAATTGGTCGACGTACAGATCCCGTTGGTCGCGCAAGTCATTGGCATTGTCTCCAAGAGACTCCACTTTATGAATCTGCAGGTTCAGATCGGCTATCGATGAGCCGAGCGAGTTAATCTTATCGGAATCTAGCGCGACGCTTGTTGTCAAATCAGAACTTAAATCGCTAAGCTGCCCGCTCATTTGATTAAAAGTTTGGGCCAGTGAAATGGCATTCTGCGCAACGACCGAACGTCCCGAAATATTCTCGGGGTCATTGCTGAGGTCCGACCAGGAACTCCAGAACTTGTCGATCAATTCCCTAAGCCCAGAATCGGAAGGCTCATTGAAAACTTGCTGCAGTTTGTCCAGCGTATCCGATTGAACTTCCGTGCTGCCCAGCGCTTGATTTTGATTGCGGAACTGATCATCTAAAAATGTAGTCCGGATTCTCGTAATAGAATCAAACTCTACCCCTGTTCCCAATTGACCAGGAGTGTTCGATCTGTTCATCCCATATGCCTCAATCGATCTGGATGTAACCAGATTGACACGTTGGCGCGAATAGCCTTCCGTGTCGACGTTAGCAATATTGTGACCGGCTGTATTTAAAGCGGCTTGGTGGGCGAATAGGCTTCTCTTGGAAGTCTCGATTCCGAGAAATGTCGATGGCACTGTTAGACATCCTCCTTAAAGAATTTGATTATGTTAAATTCGGGAATCAAACAAGCCGTTGCGTCCCCGTCCATTATTCTGGTTGATAGGATGCTGGTAAACAAACCCTTCGTTGGGGTCTTCTATCATGAGTCCGATCGAAAATTCGGTAAAATCAATCGCCTGCCGGGCCAATTGCTGATTCATTTCATTGATTCTCTTTAATTGGTGAAGCGATTCCGAAAGCTTCTGCTTGATTTTCAAAAAGGATTGCTTGAAATTCGGATCGCTGACGGCGCGAATAAGTTGATCGATTTGGGTCATCGGTCCTTGAAAGCCAACGCTCTTCATATAAGAAGCCGTCTCTTGAATGCGGCGCTGCTCCAACTCCTCGGCCTGCCTTGTCAATTTCCGCTCTTTTTGAACGATGGCGTTCAGTTGGTCGATTTGGTTATGAATCAGCGTTTCTGTTTTTTCCTTCTCAATGACCAGAAGTTGATCATAGATATCAGATTGCTGTTGGAGAGTATCCAAAATGCATTGAACCGTCAATTCCATCCCTCCAACGAAGCTTATTTAAGATAAGGAAGCAGCTTCTCGGCAATCTTCCCGGCGTCCACGAAGTAAGTTCCGGATTTCACCTGGCTTTTCAACGATTCGATCTTGTCCGCGCGCTCCGCGTCCGACTTCCCTTGAGCCCCGAGCAGTTCCTTCGCTTCTTCGGAGATTTGAAGCTGATCCCGGCGGCTTCCGGAGGAGCCGGTCCGGACCCGAGTGTCCGTCGTCGGACTGTAGCTCTTATACATGCCGATGCGCTGTGTATCGTTAATCTTCAAGTCGTCACCTCATTGGGTTTCCGGCCATAAAAAAACCGATAATCTCTTAGGAGTATTATCGGTTACCATTTATCGAATTTTTAGAAGACCGGTGAAAAAGACGGCTTCGGGCAATCGAATCGTTCTTTCGATCTAAATCTATTCGCGCTCCCGCAGACGATCGCCTATCTGATACGTTGCGCCGTTCCGCAGTTCGTTCATCCTCCGGGCTTTCAGCGTCTCGTCCGTCTCCAGGTTGCGCACCTCCGTGCGGAGGCGGGAGCGGCAGTTGTCGCACATATTCCCGTCCCGGATCAGGACGCCGCACACTTCGCACGGATAGGACAGATTGGGCGCGTTATAGAGAGAAATCCGCCCTTCCCTGATAAAACGCGTAATCTGCTTGATCGACACCCCCGTGTCTTCGGACAGCACGGTAATCGTCGCGCCTTTGTTTTTGCGCAGGTATTCGATGCACACTTCGTACTCCGCTTCCAGCTCTTTATAGCAATTCTGGCAAATGTCGCGGAAATGTCGGGCGAACAGCTTGCCGCAGCGCGGACAGTTGGCCAAGTCCATCTGGCGCTCTCTCCTCTCGACCTCGGTCGACATCATCTGACGGTTTTGTACCATTGTACCCCATTTTTTGGGGAAACGATAGTTTTTTTGAGCCGTCAGGATCGGGCCCAGAGCGCCCCGTATATCTCGCAGCCGGGATAGCCTCTACGCAGGACCGAAGCGCATTCGTTCATCGTGCTGCCGGTCGTATAGATGTCGTCGACCAGCAAGATGCGCAGCGGCCTGGCGGAGGCGCCAGGAAGAGGACGGGGATAGGCGGAAGCGGAAAAAGGAACCGAGGTCGGCACCGTCCCTGCCATCGCGTAAGGTA
This sequence comes from Cohnella zeiphila, assembly GCF_014212055.1. Lineage (GTDB taxonomy): Bacteria > Bacillota > Bacilli > Paenibacillales > Paenibacillaceae > Cohnella > Cohnella zeiphila. Next base: position 109,407 of record NZ_JACJVO010000018.1, read on the forward strand.
CGTTTCGCTCCTCTAACAGCGCGAACGTTCCCTTCATATCTTCCAGCCGATCTTTGCGGGACTTAAAGCTTTGCTTCTCGGTGTGCCGGGCCCTCCGAAGCATCGGCTCATATGGCAATCCATACCATTGCGCGACTCGCCGGGACAACCGCTCCGCTTGATTGAAGCCCCGCTCCTCCAGCCTTCCTTCCGCCAGCGGCACGGAGGTGATGACGTCGACGCCGTCTTGCAGCGGGTTCAGCAGCATTTCGACGGCGGTGGACAGCATGGCCGCCAGAATCGGCTCCAGCTTCTCGAGGCCGCGATACTTGTAAACGGCAAGCCATTCCTTCATCGCATCGTCGTACCGAACCGCACCGCGGCAGCAGACGAAATGCCGCTCCCATCGCCTCAGACAGTCGCCGCACCGCTCCGGCCTTCCGCAAACGGGGCAGGAAATGCTCAGAATCCACGGAATTCGCGCCAGGCATGAAGCGCATAGCGTTCGAAGCGCTTTGCGCGGACCGGCGTTCCGAACGGGCAAGAACGACGCCGCGCGATACCGGCTGTCCCGGCCGCAGATCAAGCATGTCTCCCCGCCGACGCTGAGCAAACCGTGCAGCTTTTCCGCCCACTTCATCGGGCCGTCGCCTCCTTCAGCATAAAGCCCTTCTTTCGCGCCAGGCGGTTCATGGCGGTGATTTGGCCGATGGCTCCCCGTTGGGATTGCGATAAGTAAGAGGAGCAAAAGATGACTTTTCCGTGCGGATCGTCTGCGGAACGGCCCGCCCGCCCCGCCATCTGCACGAGCGCGGCTTCGTCGAACTGAGCCTGCTCCGCCTCCAGGATGAACACATCGCTTCGCGGAATCGTCACCCCCCGCTCCAGAATGGTCGTCGTCACCAGAATGCGCAGCTCCGCGGCGCGAAAAGCGCTCACTTTCAACGCGCGCGCTTCGTCGACGGACGACGTTCCGTCTATGGCCTCAGGCGCGAGACCGAATTCGTCGGCATGCCGCCGGAGCAACTCCACAAGCGGCGCCACATGTTTGATGTAAGGCACGAAGAGAAAAAGCTGCGCCCCACGTTCAACGGACCGGACGATCGCCTTGGCAAGAGCGGGGGGCAGATGGCCTTTCCGCACCCAGCGCTTCATTGGCGGCATGCCCAGCCGGCGAGGAACCGGCAAGGGATGACGGTGATAGCGCACCGGCACCCGCGCGCACGGCTGACTTCCGCGCCGAACGGCCCGCTGCAAAGCCGGCGGAGGCGTGGCGCTGAGCAGAACCGTAGCGCCGGCGGGTTTACGGGCTTTAACCGCCGCAAAGTGCAGCAGGGGATCGTTATGGTAGGGGAAGGCATCCAACTCGTCAATCAAAACCAGGTCGAACGCCTCCTGAAAACGAAAGAGCTGATGCGTAGTGGCGAGCGTCAGACCGGCGTTCCGCCATCGGTCCTCGCTGCCTCCGTAAAGAACCGCCATGCTGTCGTTCGGGAACGCCTTTGCCAGCCTAGGAGCCAACTCCAGCACAACGTCCCTACGAGGCGTCGCCACCAGCGCCCGGCCTCCCGCTCGCAGCACAGTCTCGAGCAATGGGAAGATCATCTCTGTTTTGCCCGCTCCCGTAACCGCCCACAAAAGAAAGCTTCGGTCGAAGGTAAAGGGCTGCCCGGCTCGTAGTGTGAGCAGCTTGCGCAAGGGCGAAAGGAAGTGTTGGCCGGGACGGCTTGGCACATTGTGCCGCTCGACGGGGCGAGTCTCCGGCAGGCGAGCAGGCGCGGCTGCGAAGGCATTCTCGCGCAGGAAGCGGACGGCGTCCGTCGACGCGCTCCGCTGCGCGGGACTGAGCCCCCAGCGGTCCAGGACCGCGTCCGGGGCTGCATCCTGCTGCTCCGCCGATACCGGCGGCGCAAGCAAGAGCTGCTCGCGAGGCGCGGCGCCGAGGGCGAGCAGGCCGCATTCGCGGCTGCGGCCTAGCGTGGCGCACGCCTCGCAAACGGCGCAGCCGCTTCGCCCGCACGAGGCGCACCGCGTGCGGCGCATGCGCTCTTCGCCGCTGCCGCATCGCCGGCAGCGCAGGGCGCGGCTTCGCCGCGCCGAACCGGCCGCCGCAGGCTGCACGGCGGCCCTAAGCCGGGCCGCGCCCAGCAGCGCGGCCAATTGCAGGGCGCGAAGCGCCTCCGGCTCTTCGCGCAGCGAGGACTCCGCCAGCAGAGCGGTGGCTTCCTCGCGCAAGAGCGAGCGGCCGCGCAGGCATTCGCCCGCCTGCCGCGCCGCCTTTGCCATCGCCTCGAGCTTCCCAGCCTCGAGGCCTTCAGCCGCCACCCACGCCTCGCCCGCCGCGCCGCCTCGTCCCTCCCGCCTCCCGAGCCGTTCCGTCTCGATCGGCCATTCCTGTGCCGCGCGGATCTCCCGCTGTGCCTCCTCGTCGGCTGCCGCGCCGCAAGCCGCTTCCCAAGCCATGCCGATCGCTCTCTTCATCTCGCAAGCCGCCTCCTCCACTTCCGCAGCTCCCGCCGCTTTTGCGCGAAGCCGTTCCGTCAACCACGCGGCCGCCGACTCCGCGATCCCGAGCGGCAGGCTTGCCTTAGTTCGAATCGCGATAGCCGTCGAATCCTCTCTTGCCAGACTCCAATAACCGGCATCCACTTCCCACGCCACCGTCCAGCGAACCTCCCAGCCCTTCCCCATCGTCATCGCATATAGAATCGCCTTCATTGCCCTTTCCTCCTCGTGCATCAATGTGATCTTCCATACAGGTTTCTTCCCAGCAACACAAAACAAAAAAGCACGCCCTCGAATCGCTCTACGCGATCCAAGAGTGTGCTTCACCCTCAGCATTTATGTTTTTGCAGACTACTCATCCGGCCAACAGAAATCTGCTCTAATCGGTTGGATCTTCCACACCTGTAGCTCTATTTTCTTAAGCCGCTTCTAGTAGCTCGCCGATCGTTCGAGTCTAAGCGACGATCTGCAAGGTGATCATCACCCCGAAACTGCTACAAGTGTTCTCATTATACTCCGAGCCTCGGCCGCGGACAACCGCCGAATCTTGCGGTTCCGTTCCGTCAAACGCCTCTTCGCCCTCGAAAACGCCGGATTGCTCCCAAAGATAAATCGATCCGAAATCCTTCCGCACGCGCCGCTTCCGGTTCCGCCTCCGCCTCTTCCCTCCGCCATTCGACGTCCGAGCTGTGGCGGGCAAACTTTTCGACGATGGGCTGCGTCTCGTCCGACGAATTCCGAAGCAGCACGGTAATGGCCAAATCCGTTCCGCTCCTTCGCGAATAGGCCTGCATTGACCGCAAATACCCCTCGATCTGGGCTTGATGGTTCCCGGCCACGAGAACGTATCGGCTCGCTTCCGCTTTACTGCGGTGACTGGCAACCCAGTGCGCATAAAGAACGGCAAGCGCATACACTGCGATAATCCCCAACAATTCAGCCAGCATGGGGCCACCTCCTTCAGGCGCCTTCCCGCTTCGCATTCAGCCTGGAAAGCCGTTATTCAGGTGCGATACTATATGCCGCCGACGCCTCGTTCGTTCCTCCGTTCGCCCGGTTGACAGCCCCCGTCTTGCCGCGATATGATTTTCCCACAGGAAGGGTCGTGAAGAACACGCCGCTCGTCCCGTTGTTTCGCAACGGACAGCGGTTTTTTTGCGTCCATTGTCGGGAGGGCCATTTATGAACAAGGAATTTGCCAAAGCGCACGCCGAATATTTGCAGGGACATCTGAAGCGTCGCCAGGGGGAGAATCGAAGGAGACTCGAAGTCGGGCATTCCCATGCCGAGAAGATGTTTTTGGAAAAGGTCTGGTGGCCATCATTCGGTCATTTTGAGCATTTGCAGCCGGAGTATGAAGTGGCCGATTTTCGCGATGGCAGCCGCTATCTTGATTTTGCCTGGATCCGGAACGGCGCTCGCCTGGCGATTGAGATCGATGGCTACGACGCCCACCAGCGCCATGCCGGCAAACAGAAGTTCTCGGACGATCGGATTCGCCAAAATCACCTGGTCCTGGATAAGTGGGACATTCTGCGCTTTGCCTACGACGACGTAAAGGAACGTCCCCGCATGTGCGTCCAAATGATTCAGCAATATATGGGCGGCGTTTTGAGCAGCGCCATACAGCCCATATTGGCTCCCTTGACTGCAGAAGAAAGAGAGATTATAAGAATGGCCGCTAAACTCGCTCCTAACTCCTTTGTTCCGGGAGCCATCTGCGAGCTGATAGGGGTCGAGGGCCAGAAAGCCCGCAAGCTTCTTCACAACCTCGTACGACAGCGCCTGCTCGTTCCAGCCGGGAGGGGGGAGGCGCGAATCTGCAAGTATAGACTGGCTTCGGAGCTTAATCTGAGGCACATTTTGCAATAACCCGTACGCATTTCGCAAGCCGCTGTAGCTCATCATACGATATAAAACATCGTTAATCCTTCTCTCCCTACTCGACTTTCCTACTTTAACGATGGTTCATAGCGTATGCGAAGCACTTTCTCGGCCGAGCGCGATCAATCCGCGCTCCATGCGATGCAAAACATCGCTAGCGCGCATGTACCCGGCCCACCATGCGCTTACGATGTTTTACAACGTATGCGAAGCACTTCCGCCGCTCCTGTCAAACAAATCGCGGCCCCCAACCGCCGAGAGGCGATGAGAGCCGCGAGAGATGCTTTATGTACCACGGTGATACCGGTGACTCTTCTTCACATTTCCTCCCTTAGGCATTCAGATGGGGGACCGTGTCCCCGCTAACGGACCCTATAGAGTGACCCAGCCGCACTTGATCGAGTTGATGACCGCTTGGGTGCGATCGTCCACTTCCATCTTCTGCAGGATGCTGCTGACGTGGTTTTTGACCGTTTTCTCGCTGATGAACAAGTGTTCCCCGATCGTCTTGTTGCTCTTGCCTTCGGCCATCAAGCGGAGCACTTCCGACTCCCGGCGCGTCAGCGGATTGTTGCCGCTCGGCACGAACTTGGTCACCGTCTCCCGGCTGGCCGCAGCGCCCGAGGCAGCGCCGATCTCGTCGAGATAGGTCATGCGGCGAAGCTGGTTGATCAGCTTGCCGGTCACTTTCGGATGGATGTAAGCGTGACCCATCGCCACCGTGCGAATGGCGTTGATCAGCGACTCGGCTTCCATATCCTTGAGCAAATAGCCCGTCGCGCCTTTGCGAAGCGTCTCGAACACATAGCTCTCGTCGTCGTGAATCGAGAGAATGATCACCTTGATCTCCGGGAAAATATCGCGGAGACGTTCCGTGGCTACCACTCCGTTCTCGATCGGCATGTTGATGTCGAGCAAGACGACGTCCGGCTTGATCCGGTTGCAGAACTCCAGCACCTGAATGCCGTCTCCGCACTCCCCGATCACCTCCAGATCGGTTTCCATGTTCAGAATGCGTTTCAGCCCTTCTCGAAAAAGCTGATGATCGTCGGCCAGAAGCACCTTGATCTTACGATTCGGGGCCTTGCTCTCCATAATGTCCCAACTCCTTTCGCAGCTCAGCGTTAATAGGAACTTGTATGACAATGGCAGTGCCTTGGCCGAGGCTTGAATCGAATTCGATCGTACCTTGCAGCAAGTCTACCCGTTCCCTCATGCCAATCAAACCGAACTTCGAGAACTTCTTGGCCTGGGCTTCCACGACGGCGACATCGAAGCCTTTTCCGTTGTCGCGGATGACCAATTGGATCGTCTCTTCCAGAAAAACGATGTCCAGAGAGATAAAAGAAGCCTCGGCATGCTTCTGCGCGTTGTTGAACGCCTCCTGCACCAGTCGGAACATTGCGGCCTCCAGAGCCGATGTCAGACGCTTCTCCCTGCCGATCGCCTCGAACTTGGCCCGAATGGACGTTCGCTCCTCGAAATCCTGAACGAACTTTCGCAAGGTCGGTACGAGACCCAAGTCATCCAGAGCCATCGGACGAAGGTTGAAAATGATTTTGCGGATCTCCCCCAGGTCGTGGCGGAGCTGCGTTTTCAGATCGATCAGTTCGCCTCGGACCACTTCCAGTTCCTGCGTTCCGAGCATCCTCTCGGCAATCTCCGTGCGCAGCACCAGATTGGCGAGCGATTGCGCCGGACCGTCGTGTATCTCCCTGGCGATCCGCTTCCTCTCGTCCTCTTGGGCCAAAATGATCTTGAGGCCGATCATCTGGCGATTCTTGGTCGATTCGAGAATCCGCGTTACCTGCGTCAGGTCTCCCGACAAGTAGTCGAGGACGACGCTCATCTGCGAGCCGATCGATTCGGCGCGCTCGATGGACAGCTCCACGTTGCGCGCTCGAGCCTGCAGCTCGTCGCGTCGGGCTTTGAGGTAGTTTTCCTTCTCCCGATAGACCATCAGATCGAGCTGGTAATTCGTCGCCTTCTCGTAGGCGGCTTTAATATCCCGCTCCGAGTAGCGAACGAAGTCGCGGCTCACCTCGGTCAGCCTGATTCTCGACATTCGATAATCCCGTTCCAGCCCGTCGACCTTGTCGATCGTCGCGCTGGTCTCTTGCAATACCTTGTCCAATTCGTTCGTTAGTGAGATAAGTTCCCTACGCGCCGCCTCGCATATCTCGAAAACTTGCATCTTGCTGTCTTCCATCACTTTGACGGCGTTCTGGATAACGAGGTCGATCTCATCTATACGATAATCCACGCGTACTGCTCCTTCGCTCAGGTGCTCGCCCGCGGCCGCATCCCCCCGTTCCCCTCTGCAAACGCTGGGAGCCGGGGAGATTGCTTCCATCATACCATAATTGTTTCGAGCAAGGTATGCGGGGATGGGACTTTTGTACGAAGATTAGTAGATTGTAATCGATTTGGCCGCGGCTTGCCAGACGACCGTCAGTCCGAGCTGCTCCGATACGACGCGCAGCGGCACGAGAACGCGGCCGTTCTTGACCACCGGCGCAGACGGCGCCGGCACCCGCACGCCGTTCGCGATCAGGTCCGACTGCCCCGGCCACAACTCGAGCATCCGGTCTCCACGCAGCACGGTCACACGCTTCAGCGTCTGCTCCCAAGTGGTATCTCCGCCAAGCGCGTCGGAGATGAAGCGCAGCGGTACGTACGTCGTTCCTTTCTGCACGAGCGGCTCGGCGTCGAGCTGGACGGTGGACGTACCGACCTTGGCCGTCTTGCTGCCGATGTGAAGCAACACGCTCGTGCTTTGAGGCTTGATCGTCTGAGGAGGATATTGCAGCTTCAGATTGTCGAAGGCGACTTCCCCTTGCAAAGCCCGCTCGTCTTGCGCTTCGACCGGATCGACCACGTACAGCTTCGTCAGCTTGGCGGGATAAGAGATGCCGGCTTCGGTCAGATCGACGCGCACCGTTTTCCAGCCCGACCAGTCGATGGCGTCGGCGATCGTCGCATACTTGATCGCGCCTTTTGAATCCGTGAACTCCGCCCGCAGCCAGTTGCCGCTGTTGTCGCCGGACACGTCGAGCGTCATCGCGCTCGGTCCGCCGTCTACCGTAATGCCCTTGCCTCCGTTAAACATTGCATAGGCGTACAACTTGTTGCCGGCACCGCTTGTAAAATCGTATTTCAAATCGAGCGCCTTCGACGTCTCGTGCCCCGGCAGCCCGGTCACGAGCGAGACGCTTCCTTGGGTTGCTCCGGACGGAAGATCGGCATAACTGATGGTGTAGCCGACGTTCTCGAAGTCTTCCAACTTCTTCTCCGTTCCCGGAGCGAGGACGACCATTGTCGAGAAGCCTTGGTAGCGCGCGATCGCGTAGGCCGCCGTCGCCTTCTCGTTGACGCTCTGAATCGTGATTTTGCCGTCGGCCGCATTCGCCGTGAAGCCCTTGAACTCCCACTTGATCGCGGAAGCCGGTACCGGCAGCTCGCGCCCATCCTTCAACCTCGCCGTCACCGGCACCGATATCGAGGATCCGGCCGCCAACAGCGTCGTGCTCGGGGCTATCGTCAGCTGGTCGATCTGATCCGCCCCGATCACTTCGATGTCGACGCTGTCGCTCGCGCTTCCGGCTTTGACCGTCAGCTTGGCCGTTCCTTCCTTCGTCGCCTGGAACACGCCGTTCTGGAACGAGCCGATCGCCTTGTCCATGCTCCACGTCGGCGTCAGTCCGCTCGGATCGATCGGGTTATAGTACGTATCGTAAGCTTTGAGGGCATAGTTCGTCTGCTGTCCGATGAAAAGCGTCTTTTCCCCGCTGGCGACAATCCCTTTGATCGCCCCTTGCGGCGCCGTCGTATAGACGCCGATGCCGTCCGCGACTTGCCGCTGCGTCGTCCCGAAGGAAGTCGGATGCGCAAGCGTCACGTCGAAATCCCCGAGCGGCCGGGTCACCATCGTCGTCGAACCGCCGCCGTCCATGTTGACGCCTTTCCAGACTCCGAGCTTCACCATGATATCTTGCAGCTGGCTCAGGGGCACCCCTTTGAGCCCGCCGTTCTCTTCCACCGTGATCAGGTAGGCCGTCTTGCCGTCCTGCGAATAGCCGACGGCCGTACGCGCGCGCGCCGAAGAACCGCTCAGACCGCTCACGTCGCGCGAGAAAGATGAGGCTTTGCCGTTATCCACCAGAATCGTATGCCCGCTGACCATCATCTGGAACGACGAAGGATCGTACGTCTTGCCGTTCGTCAGCGAGGTCAGGCTGTAATTGGACGTCACTTGAGTACCCACCGACAGATGGGTCCGAATAAAATCGGCTGCCGACTTGTGCCCGCGAAGGATATAACCGTTTTCCGGCACCGGTGTCGTAATCTCCTGCCCATCCGACACCTCCGTCACAACGCCGTCCACGACCAGCGCTTCCGTCGGCGTCGTGCCGCTATTCATCGGCCGCTGCGAAGCGGTCCAATTGTCCGTATAGATATACATCGCGTCCGCATGGCTGTAAGCGTCGTCAGGTTCGGTCTTGTAGGCGCTTTTGTTCACGCCGGTGAGCGGAAAAGTCGATCCGTCCGCCGCCTGAACCGTGCCGCTAAACGAAAATTCGTCGATAATCGGCGTCCGGTCCTTCGTCACGCCGAACGCGTACATTCCCGTCAGCTTGGACGTGCTGGAGATCAGCTCTCCGGAGCGAATCTCCGCGCCGAGCGGCGCCCCTTCGCTGCTGGTGGCCGTGTTGAACACGTCGCCGTTGATACCGGCTACCGCCCCCGTCTCCTTCGCCATTCCGCCGACCGATTGGCGCGCCGTTACGCTGCCTGCTTTTCCGGTCATCGCATTCAATTGCACGTAAGGATTCGTCAGATCGACCTGCACCACATGAACCAATTGCGTCAGCTTCGAAGAGTCCGACGACACCCACTGGTAGTCGATCTGCTTCGCTCCCGCCGTAATGTTCGTCTCGTCCTGCTTCACCAGCTTGTACGTAACCGCAGCCTTAACCGTAGCTGCCGACGCCACCTGCGCCTTCCCAAGCGGAAGCACCGTCGCTCCCACCGCCGAAGTCATCACCAACGTTCCCGCAATTACGGGAATTAGACATTTTCTGCACCAGCCGTTTAACGTACGAAATCTCTCAGACATGCTTCTCTCCTATTTAGTAAGTGATAAGGTCCTACTAAATAAGACTCAAAATCCGGCAAAAAGTTACTTGATTGATAGTTTGCTATGAAATTTCTCATTTTGGCTGGCGACAAAAAAAGCCACTCCGACTGGGAGTGACTTCGTTGCGTTCGATAGTTAAACTGCCCAAACGTCGGCTTCCGTCAGTTCCGGACCGCTCTGCACTTCCATCAGCTCCAGATCCGTCGCCGCCGTCAAAGAATGTCGAACCATCGGGGAGATCCGTATGACGTCGCCCGCTCGAATCGGTTTGCGTTCCCCGTCCAGTTCAATCTCCCCTTCTCCAAAAAGGACCGTCCATACTTCCTGCCGTTTACGATGAAAATGAGACTCGAGCCCTTTGCCCGCCCGAATGCTCATGCGGCGTGTCAGCATCTCCGATTCTTCATCGTAACGGTTATAGTCCGTGACCCGATACCATCCCCACGGGCACTCCTCGTACATGGTCCGCTGATCGAACGTAAGCACTTCTTTTAGCCGCGGGCTCGCCCCTTTGTCGGATACCAGGATTCCGTCTGGACTGACCGCTACCACCGCATCCGAGATGCCCAGCACCGCGACAGGAATGTCGAGTTCGTTGATCAAGTGTGTGTTCTTGCTGTCGTGCGACAACGATCCTTTGCCGATGAGCGGCGTATCCATCTCCTCCGAAAGTGTGTTCCAAGTGCCGAGGTCCTTCCATGAACCGCGATAAGGCAGCACCGCGATTCGCTCCGTCTTCTCCACCACCTGGTGATCGAAGCTGATCTTCGGCAGTTCCCCATACCTCCGCTTCAAATCCTCGAACGCTGTCGGTATCCCCAGCTTCTCAACTTGCTGAACCAACCAGCCGACCCGGAACGCAAATACCCCGCAGTTCCAAAGCGCATTCCGACCGATTAACCGCGCCGCTTCCTCCTCCGGCGGTTTCTCGCGAAAATGACTGACAGCCTGGTACGGCTTCTCTTCCCCGCTCTCGGGCACGGGCACGATATAGCCATACTTCTCCGAAGGAAACGTTGGCTCAACCCCGATCAGCGCCAGATCGGACTCACTGCTTTCCACGATCTCCCGCAGCTCCTGCACCTTGGAGAAAAAGTGATCCTCCACGTACGAATCCACCGGAAGCACCGCTACCGCTTCATCCTCGCCCATTCCCTCGACGCTATGTAAATATGAGACTGCGAGGGCAATCGCCGGGAACGTGTCCCTCCGCTCTGGCTCCATCACTACCGGCACCTGCGGACCAATCTGGCTGTAAAGAATATCCACTTGTGACCGGCTCGTCGCCACCACCGCATCCGATTGAAGGCCCACTCGTTCCAGCTGCCTCCACACCCGCTGCACCATCGACTCCAACCCGCCGCTCGGCGTCTCCAGCACCTTCAAGAACTGCTTCGACCTCGAGTCGTTGGACAGCGGCCACAACCTTTTCCCCGATCCTCCGGACAGCAAGACGATTTTCATTCGCATCACCTCATATGCTTAATGCGTTGCAGTCCCTTATTTATTAACCATCCTGATCCGTATGCTATCATCTCGGGTTTCATGCAAATAGAAAAAAAGAAAGCTACTCCAAACGAGTTTTCCTCGTTGGAGTAGCTTTACTATTTATTTATAGAACATAGTCCCGATTAGCTCGCCTTGACGGCCTTTGGGAAGAGTTCGTTTATAAGCAATTCAAAAATAGTTTTAGCGTAAATCATAACATGGCTGAACTCTTCTTGACTGGCAGAATTGAAGTGGCAATTTGACATTTAACAACAGGAATTACTTCTTCAATTCATCAGCTAATCTCAACAAATACTGGCCATATTCGTTCTTTTTCATGGGCTCCGCCAATTTCAGCAACTCTTCTTTCGTGATATAACCAAGGCGGTAAGCAACTTCTTCGAGACAAGCAACCTTCATTCCCTGCCTCTTTTCAATTGTCTCAATAAATTGAGAGGCTTCCAGAAGAGACTCGTGCGTCCCGGAATCGAGCCAAGCAAATCCTCGCCCCAACAGCTCGACATTCAGATCTCCGGACTCCAAGTAAAGCTTGTTAAGATCCGTAATCTCGAGTTCTCCACGTTCCGAAGGCCGGATGCTTTTCGCCATCTCAACGACTCGATTATCGTAAAAGTAGAGACCGGTGACCGCGTAGTTCGACTTCGGCTGCAAGGGTTTCTCTTCGATCGATATCGCTCTCCGATTCTCGTCGAATTCGACGACTCCAAATCTTTGGGGATCCTTAACCGCGTAGCCAAATACAGTAGCTACTCTTTCCTTCTTGGCCACACTCTGCAGTACCTTCGTAAATCCTTGTCCATAGAAAATATTATCACCTAAAATAAGTGCCACACGGTCTTCGCCTATGAACGACTCGCCGATCAGGAACGCCTGTGCCAGTCCATCCGGACGTGGTTGCTCGGCATAAGAGAACGTTACTCCAAGATCACCCCCGTCTCCAAGCAGTTGCTTGAAACGAGGGGTATCCTCCGGGGTCGAGATGATTAGAATCTCGCGAATACCGGCCAGCATCAGTACAGAGATCGGGTAATAGATCATAGGCTTATCATATACGGGCAGCAACTGCTTGGACACGGTCTTCGTTAGTGGATAAAGCCGGGTTCCGCTCCCTCCCGCAAGAACAATCCCTTTCAACTTCATCCCTCCCATTAAAGCTTTTCTTCTTATCCTATACTTTCGACACAAGTTCGCACATTCATTACTTTGATTACAAAAAACAAGATGAGGACCCCGAAGGGTCCCCATCTCGTTCAACCTCATTAAAAGGCGAGACACCCATTAACTTAGTTGATAAAGTCGACGTCCGTCAGGAAGCGCAGTACCATTGCAGAAGCTTCAGCACGAGTTGCCGTAGCATTCGGGCTCAACTTCGTTGCAGATTGGCCTTTAACGACTCCTTCTTGAACAGCCACAGCAAAATCCGCCTTCGACCAAGTCAGAGACTTAGCGTCAGTGAATGCTGCCAGAGCAGTGGACACTTGCGCGTCCGTCAGCGAGACGTCTTTACCAGCGAACTTCATGGCGCGAACGACCATGGCAGCAAGTTCTTGGCGAGAAATGTTAGCGTTCGGCTTGAACGTGCCATCGGTATAACCGTTGATAATGCCAGCTTTCGCAGCAGCAGCTACGTTGCCTGCATACCAAGCAGTTGCGGACAGGTCAGAGAACTTATCCGTCGTGCCGTTGGTCGTCAGACCCAGTGCGCGAACAATAATCGCCGCAAACTCAGCGCGGGTAATCGTACGGTTCGGTGCGAACGTATTCTCACCAACTCCGTTGACGATCAGGTTGGTAGCCAGCTTCTCTACTTCCGGTTGCGACCAGTGGCCAGCCAAGTCCGCGAAGGTCTTGGTGTCAACCGAGATCACCGTGTAGATGCTGTTACCTGTCCGCTTCAGCGTAGCAACCGTCTTGCCGTCCGTCGTCGTTACCGACGTCGGTACGAAGGACAGTTCGCTCGCTGTCGGATCGTAAACCACGCCGACCACGTTAGCGGATGCATCCGGAGTCTCGCTCAGCGTAAACGCACGAGAGAGATAAGTACCGAAGTCGTTAAGCTCCTTCGTTTTGTCTCCAGCGATCGCAGTGATCTTGAAGTCCCTTGCATCAGCAAGTTCCTTACCGCCAACATTCGTCACAGCAGTCGTTACAGCCTTAGCTGCATCGTCAGACAGCTTCGAGATGTCGACACGAATCGTCAAAGCGTCAACCGTTACTCCGAGGGAGGCGGCCAGGTCTTCGAGATTCAGTGCGCTCAGCGGAAGCGTGTAAGTAACGTCACCTGCAACCAGCGTCAACGTAGTGCCTTTCAGCAATGCGGAAGCCGGAAGAAGCGCGAATTCACCGGACAGGTTCAGCGTAGCGGAACCATTGCCTGCAGTAAATGCACTTTCAAGAGCCGAAGAGTTGACGTTACCGTCAGTTCCGACCGAAATCGTGCTGCCGGAAACAGCAGAACCGCCACCTACAACGCCGACGTCGAAACCACTACCATTGACCGATGTCGCTTCCTTCAGTTGGCCTTCGTAGAAGTATTGGAAATTCAAGTGACTGTAAGTTCCAAAGATCGGATTATAAACGTTGTCAAACGCAAACTTATAACCCTTTCCTTCTTCAAAGCCAACGTAGGTAGCATAAACATAAGTCGTATAGGTTGAAGTGTATACAGCGATCGGAAGTTTTGTCTCCCAGTAAGCATTATATACGTCTTCATCAACATATACTGCACCAGTAGCAGATCCCGTCGTTCCGTATTTCGTATAGTGCACTCCAGCAAAGCCCGAAGCGGCATAAGCGAGAATAGGCACCAGCATCGATACGGTCATGAGCAGAGCGATAAGTCCGGCCGTCTTGCGCATAAACAGCTTTTTCATCTTTTTTCACCTCCTTTCAATAGAATACGAGCTTGCGAGCTAGGACGACTTACTGGATTCGACCAATTCACTCAAGTTCCTCCTTTCATTGGGATCGGAATCAAAAAGTTTAATCTGCAAACTTTCATCATTTTCTCCGATTAATTGCAAGGATGCAAGGTAATATCTGGTTAAAATACGAATTTCTTGATCGGACATATCGCCCTCAGTTGCCGGCTGCAAGATCGCTGCAGCTTCCCTATATTTTGCCTGATAGAAGTAGATTTGTCCAATGGTTTGTCGAACATCTGTCGTAACGGAGAAGTCTCTTCCCTGCAACTGCTCTGGGGGAAGTCCCTTCAGCATGTTCTCCCGTCGCAATATTTCATTGTAAAGTTCAAGCGCCTGTCCCCAATCCTTATCGCGTTGAGATAAATCGCTCTTGTCGCGATCGCCCGCAAGATAATATTCAAGAATAGCAGCGTTATAGAAATTGATATCCCACTTAAAATTATCAATTCCCCGTTGCAAAGTTTGAATGGCCTGACCAAATTGTTGCATATCCTTCTCATAGCGATATTGCGCAAGAATCAAATCTCGATTTACATGTTCATAACGCTCCAGATCGGCAATAAGTTGCCCACGTTCTTGCAAAAATTGTTCGTTTGACGATTTTAAATATGCTTGGTTTAACCAATTAATTTTCGTAACCGAATAGATCGGATTCGCCGGGTCAGCGTGAATTGCCGCATCTATAGGAGGAATCAAATTGCCTAAGGACTGTTCCCCCTCCGAGGCAAGACCAGTGGCATACATGTAATTCACATTTGCACCATATAATCGGAAGACCCAGAATAACAAACCAAGCGACAGCACAAGCACTGCACTCGGAAATACAAATCTGAGCTTAGCCCCCCCTTTTGTTGGTGCAGGATAACGTCGATAGGCAGCTAGCATTCCACCTGCACAAAGAAAGAAAATAGCAGCAAAGTAAATAAAACTCATGTCGAAATCTATGGAACTGTGAATAATGAGGGACATGGCAAAGATATAAAAGATGAAGTGATCCTCTCTACTCTCCGGATCCCTAATATAACTTCTTATATAAAGGTAAAATACAAAGACAATAAAACCAACAACTATGAGAAGGCCAACCCAGCCGACTTCGTCTAGCACTTGAAAGAAATAGCTATGTGTTTGCTTGCTTACATATGGATTGTTCTGGTACTTCTCATATAAAGAGATCCACGCGCCTCCTCCCGCCCCCAAGATCGGGTAATCGGAAGACAAGGTCAACGCATCCCGATAGAAAGTCTCTCTCTCCAACACGCTGTGCTGATGCAGATTCAAATTCTCCAACCGAGCTCCAATGCTGGGGGGCAACTGCGATCGCACCCAGGGGCTAGAAATTGCAAGAACTGCAGCAATTAGAAACAATACAATTAAAGCTACAGGCAAAAGAAAAGGAGCAGCGCGCTTCTCATTCAGCCGTCGCAACCTTTTCTCCAGGCGCGGATCCAGCCAACGATGAGCAGCCAAAACGAGAATAGACGCTACCAGCGATCCTGCGATAATCCACAGCCAACCGCTTAACGGCAACTTTTCCCACAGCGAATGATGAATGTATTTCCCATCATTAAAGTCGGGCAGTGTGGCTCGCATGGATCGGTCGGCGATTGAGCTAACAGGGTCTAGAATCGCTAAAGTGACGGCGCCGGCAATCAAAGCATTGATTAGATACGAAACTTGTCGGGCTGGCTTTAAAAAGATTAGAACCAGAAAGACCAGAACCGGCAAGACTGCAAGCGCTCCGCGAGACAGCGTCAGCATAATCGACAACAAAATCGGAACGGTCATCAATGCATTAGCAAATTTCCATATCGGCTTCTTGACCGTAACCATGACATACACACAAGCAAGAAGCAATGCCGATAAGTAAGACGCATAAGTGTTCGGATACTGAAAGACAGATCCAAGTCGGTTGCCATACGATTGAACCCAGACAGCCCCCCCATAGTAGGTTTGTCCGAATACATTCATAAAACCGTAAATTACGATCATATACCCGGAGGCAATAATCGAATAAATAATCCACATCCGAGATACATTGCTTTCCATCAGATAAGCCCCGCCAATAAAAAGCACGGCCAATGCGCAATAAATCAAGGTTGTAAACTGTGCATTATGTTGACTCACCGCTTGCCATGAAGATACCCAGTAAATGAGGGGAAGGAGCCACACGGCAACGGACATCCGCGCTCTCCAATCGTCCCATCTCCATTTGTTGAAAAACAAATACACAGAAACCAAAATCAATAGGATAAACAGAAAAATGTTACTTAATAGTATACTCCCTTCGAACGGAGCAGAATCCCCATTAAACAACCCTTGGCGAAAGGGAAAATAAAATAAGAAGCCGGTAACCATCGCGATGCCCGCCCAATGAGTAAGCGAGAAATCCATCTGTTTCACAATGGGTGGAGTCTTTTGACCTTTTCCTCTTGCCATGGTGTCCTCGCTTTGCACTTTCAAAATTAGAACATAGTTTATAACGCAGAATAATCTCGAAAGTTGCGCCTTTAATTCTTCAAAATTATAGAAATAATGCCCTTTTACCCGAACTAGTCATATTTGAAAAAATATAAAGAAAATAGGCATGCTAGTATTATAAGCGATATCTGAAAATGATGACCTTAATTTTATTTAAAATCTTTTATACGTTAATTACCATATAATTTACACTTCAAGTTCTTGCAAAAAAGCGCGAAGCCCTTCTCTCCAATGCCGAAGATCATTAAATCCATTGGTTCGAATTGCTGAATGATCCATTACGGAATAAGCCGGGCGGGGAGCCGGACGCGGGAATTGCTCGGTTGTACAAGGCTCCGTTCGGATGGAGATGCCGCGTTCTTCAAAAATTGCTTGGGCAAACTCATACCAGGAGCATGTACCGGTATTTGACGCATGATAAATTCCGTAGGCCTCTGACTGCACTAGTTCGATCAAGAATGCAGCCAAGTCATACGTATAGGTAGGAGACCCGATTTGGTCATGGACGACGGTAATAGTATCCCGGTCCAAAGCAAGCTTCAGCATCGTTTTGACAAAGTTATTCCCGTATTTACCATAGACCCAGGAAGTTCGGACGATAAAGTACCGATTGCATAAAGATTGCAGCAGCGCTTCCCCGGCTCGCTTCGACTTCCCGTACACGGACTGGGGATTCGTATTGTCGTATTCGTTGTAAGGAGTCGAACCCTTGCCGTCGAATACATAGTCGGTACTGATATAACAAAGCTTCGTATTTTGTTCTTGTGCGGCTATCGCCATATTGCGGGTGCCGAGCGCATTGACGCGGTAAGCTGCGTCCGGCTCCGCCTCCGCCTGGTCGACCGCTGTATAGGCTGCAGTATGAATAACAGCGTTAGGACGGACGTCAGCCAGCGCTTCACGGCACTGTGCCAAATCCGTAATATCCAACTGATCCCGTCCGTACCCGACAATATGGATTCGTTCGTCACCCATACGAACCAATTCTTGCCCGAGTTGACCATTCGCTCCCGTCACAAGCAATGTCAGCTTCGGCTCGCTCATTGCTTCGTTCCCAGCCGTTCTCCGTATTGCTTATCGTAGTAGCTCTGATAAGCTCCTGAACGAACCTGATCCATCCAATTCTTATTACTCAAATACCAACGGATTGTCTCGACGATTCCTGTCTCGTAGTTGAACTTCGGCTTCCAACCCAGCTGTTCACGTATTTTTGTCGCATCAATCGCATATCTGCGGTCATGACCTAGGCGATCTGTCACATGAGTGATAAGCGATTCAGGCTTATTCAGCTCTTTCAAGATCGTATTGACTACTTGAAGGTTCGTCCGCTCGTTGTTGCCGCCGACATTGTAAACTTCTCCATTCTCGCCCTTGCGGATGACAAGATCAATCGCGCTGCAGTGATCCTCCACGTATAGCCAATCCCGCACGTTCAATCCGTCGCCGTATACCGGCAATGACTTATCCTGGAGCGCGTTCTGAATCATCAGCGGAATTAACTTTTCCGGGAACTGAAATGGGCCATAGTTGTTCGAGCAACGGGTAATGTTCACTGGCAGGCCGAACGTTTCATGGTAGGCGCGTACAATCAGGTCCGCACCGGCTTTGCTGGCCGAATACGGACTGTTCGGAGCCAGGGGCGTCGTCTCGGAAAAGAGGCCATCAGCCCCGAGTGTACCGTAGACTTCATCCGTCGACACCTGGACAAATTTTTGAATTTGGTATCGCTTGGCTAGATCCAACAGCGTCTGCGTGCCAAGAATATTCGTTTTGACAAATACGTCCGGCTCCAAAATGCTTCGATCTACATGAGACTCAGCCGCAAAGTTGACCACCACGTCGATGCCTTCCTCGAAAATCGGTTGAAGCGCGGTTCGGTCTGTAATATCCGCTTTAACGAATCGATAATTCAATAGAGACTCAACAGCGCGCAAATTTTCCAAATTGCCCGCATAAGTCAAACTGTCAACGTTAACTACGATATCTTCCGGATGTTCACCCAAAATATAATGAACAAAATTGCTTCCAATAAAGCCGGCACCGCCGGTAACAAGCAATTTCATGATTTAGCAATCACCTTTCGAATTCAAAATTGTGCTCGGCTTCCGACAAAACCGGATGACGTCCATCCTTTTCCGAAAGAATCGGCTTATCGGTCGGCCAATCGACTCCCAGCGCCGGGTCGTTCCATGCAATTCCACGATCATGTTCAGGCGAATACAACTCATCCACCTTGTACAGCACTTCCGTGTTCGGTACCAGCGTGCAGAAGCCATGCGCAAATCCTTGAGGGACGAGAAGCTGGCGCTTATTGCCTGCCGACAAAATAAACCCCTGCCACAGACCAAATGTTGGAGATCCTCGGCGAATATCTACCACAACATCATAGATGGCGCCGGCCGCGACTCGAACAAGCTTCGTTTGTGCTTTCGGATTCAATTGATAATGAAGCCCGCGCAACACTCCCGCTTCTGCAGACAGGGAGTGATTGTCTTGAACAAATATATGCTCAATGCCATTAGAGGCAAAATTCTGTGCATTATACGATTCCATAAAAAATCCCCGGTTGTCACCAAATACAGCCGGGTCAATCAGCTTCACACCGGGAAGTCTTGCTTCGGTCACTTTCATCTCATCTACACCGGCCCTCTCCCAATTCGATGTTACAGTTTCAGTTTTCCGAATTCTTCTCCGAACAGAATGCCCTTCGCTAACTCATTGGCTTTCGTCAAGGACACATGGGTTCCGGCGTCTGTCCACCAGCCCTTTAGAATGTCATACCCCAACTCATTCGCATTGATATAGGCGTTATTCACATCCGTGATCTCAAGTTCTCCACGGGCTGAAGGCTTAAGCGTACGGATAATGTTGAATACTTGAGCATCGAACATATAGATACCGGTGACTGCGTAATTGCTCTTCGGATGTTGCGGCTTTTCCTCGATCGACACAATCTTGTCCCCATCAAGCTCAGGTACGCCATAGCGCTTCGGATCAGGTACTTCCTGGATCAGAATCTTGGCCCCTTTGCCTTGTTGACGAAAGCTTTCGACATACGGCGCAATGCTGTCGGAGAACACATTGTCTCCAAGGATAACAACCATCGAATCATTACTAACGAATTGCTCCGCAAGACCAAGCGCTTGTGCGATCCCACCCGCCTCGTCTTGCACTTTATATGTGAATGTGACGCCCATTTCCCGCCCACTTCCGAGCAGATTTACGACGTCTCCCATGTGATCCTTTCCCGTTACAATCAAGATATCCGTAATGTCCGCTTCTTTCAACTTTGCAACTGCATGAAAAACCATCGGATATTTGCCGACTGGCAGTAAGTGTTTATTTGTTACTTTCGTAAGCGGATATAGGCGAGAGCCAGTGCCTCCGGCCAGAATGATGCCTTTCATACCTCAGTCTCCTCTAACTACTTGGTTTTTTAAATGATTTAACAATATCAGGAATATAAGCGACGCTAATTACAATATAAAATAATAATAACGGATAAGCGGATGATAAATAAAGGACATTAATTGCTGGAAATGAGCTAACGTCGATCATAGAAAGTATTCCTAGTCGAATAAGTATTGTTCCCAATAATAGAATGCTAGCAATGGAGAGAACTCCCAGCAAGCCCTTTCTTACCGTTAAATATAAGGAGGCTAATGTTATGACAATAGCTAAAGCAGTCATTACAGGAGATAAATATTGGTACAACTTCCCAATGGCATTTAGTATTTTAATTTTAAGGCTATCAATCTTATCTTGTTTAAGATTACCATCAACAGAAACAGAGTCTATATACACATGCAATTTATCAGCCTCTAAATTATTTGTGCCTTTTAATCTTACTTGACCGATTATGTTGGAGCCTTCCAGAATGTTCAAAGTATAATTCCCGTAATTTGGTGCCAATATCTGAAATCTAGCTTGCTTTGCATTGTTAAAATCTGAACCTTGGTTTAAAAAGTATTGGAACACATCTTCGCTTTCACTATAAGTAATTTTTGAATCCACAGGTTCGTTAGAATCATTCACAAGTTGCAATGTAATTTTCTGTTCCTCTTGAAAAGCCCATCCACTTATTAGAACCTGTTTTTGAATTGACTTTTTATTGTTGTTTGTTAAATCATCAAACAATTTATATAAGTTTTCGTCTCCAACACTCATAGAGGAAGTAGCTGAAAAACCTGAAAAGGACACAAAATACTTTGTTGCATCAACTAACGTGTTCATTAGCGGTTTAAAATATTCTTTATTCCAAGGAGGCTGCATTGATTTTCTTTCTGGACCACACACCAATTCTCCAATATAACATGCATAATTTACTTGATCTGCCAACTCTTTATAGAAGTGTTCTGCAGTTTTGCCATTTTGATAATAACCCGCTAAGCTCACAGCATCGCGCAACGCCCACATAAACCACCCGCCCTCAATATCACCTGTTTTTCTCTCGCTACTTTTAATCCAGTTTTCCCCTGACTTACCTTCTAAATAAGGTCTTAACTCTGCGAAGAGAGGACTAACTTGGTAAATCTTTTCTCTTGCCTCCTTTGGTACGGGAACAACAGGATTCCAATTATCTACTTTTACTCTCGTTAATGAACTATAAGCTTTAACAAAATCATTTGATCTGAATTCCACTACGTTGAAAACGCCATATTTAGCCTTATTAATCAGTGATACTGTTCCAACGACTCCTGCCCACACGATAATCGGAACTAAAAAGAGGAAAAATATACGCTTAATAGTTAATGTTTTCTGTTTAATTATCGAAAGAAATAAAAATAAATAAACTCCTATAATTAATGGTATGATCCAGATTCCTTCTTCTCTCGTTAACCAAAAGCAGGAAAACGAAACACCCAAAACCAAGCTCCACCAAAGTAATTTGAAGTTTTTTTCGTCTCTTCTAATAAATAAACCAAAGATACTCGAAATAACAATTAATGTTAAAGCAGGGTAAATCCCCTCTCTTATAACTCGTGTCATGGGACCATCTGCGTAACTAATAGGATTAAATAATAATACAACATACAAAATACAAATCATTCTCTTACTCATTATAGGCTTTAGTGCAATTGCCAAACACCAAACGGAGAAAATATAAAATAAATGTTCCGATATTAATAGTGGAAGTCCTGAAATAAAAGACAGTGCAATCCAAATTGGATAAAAAGGACCTTTTGCTAGCGTCAAGTTGTTATAACTACCCAACCATTCACCGCTTAATAATGCATTGGATAAATTTAAGAACAATCTATCATCATGACCGGCATTTCCAATTGCCGTCATTGATTGACCCATCACAAGCCAAAGCTTCAAAAACGTCAATAAAATAATTATTAATATGTAATATTTACCTTTTATTCTAATTTTCGCAACCATCTACTTCCTCCACTTTTTTCTTTTTAAACACAAACAATGAATTTAAACTGTAGGTTAAAATGCTGGTAATTAACGTCCCAATAACAAAAGATGCAGTGTCAGCAAATGAAATAATAGCAATTCGGGATAATAGATAGCGGATTAACAGTGATAGAATAGTTGTAGAAAGAAACCCAATTCCAGAAACAACAAAAAAATTAACAACAAGCCGAAAATTTGTGGATTTTATTTTGTTATTAAACGTAAGATGGCTATTAAGGATATAACTAACGCAAATACCGATTATATAAGCTAAAGCTACTGAAATGACATATGAAAACACACTACTATTATTTAAAAAATATTGAAACACTTCTCGAGCCGCAACCGTAATTATTCCGCTTGCGGCTCCAACCATTAAATATTTTAAATATTTGGTATATTCACCAAATATACCCTTAACCATCTTGTCTGGTCCCTGTGCCTTTCTTAAGACTAATTACTCCAAATAAAAAGCTGGAGAAAATAGTCTGAACCCCAACAATCACTAATGTTAAGGATGGAATCGTGATACGCATTACAGTACCAGGAATTAAGTTCCCAAATGACTCTGCCCCCCATGCTGCTAGAGCCCATACAGAACCAACTAGCCCCAGTAGAAATAACGTAGCACCTGCTAGAACCCCCTTCTCCACTGAGAATTTTCTCAATATCCGATTGATGCTATTAGTTGTGGGCATAATGCCTGCTAAGACGCAATACAATTTCGAAAATATAGAGAAACACATCAATTCTACACCTAAAATTGTTACCATTGCTGCATAAAGCATAGTGTTTATATCAAATGTTACCTTAGAAATAGTAATAGATCCAAGTGCCAAGATTGCTGTGCATATAACTCCAATTGCAAATAATATAATTCCGGGAATCAAAAATAGCCAGCGAGGACTATACATTAACAAGAATTTCAGATGTCTCCAACCATCTCTCCAACTTCGCAAATGAGGAGGACGACTTCTTCCGTCAGGAGATAGAGTTGAAGGAACTTCAGTAATATTTAATTGATGTAATGTAGCCTTAACAACCATTTCACTGGCAAACTCCATACCTGGTGTCTCAAGACTTAGTCTTAATATTGAATCTTTGTTAAACCCTCTCAAGCCACAATGGAAGTCACCAGCAGGACTTTTAAAAAACAGTCTGCCGATCCCAGATAAAACCGGATTTCCCAAATATCTATGTAAAGGAGGCATTGCCCCCGGTTTGATACCTCCTTTGAAGCGATTCCCCATGACCAAATCGTAACCTTCACGAAGTTTTTCAACAAAGCCATCTAAAGCAGTAAAGTCATAGCTGTCATCTGCATCTCCCATGATAATATACCTACCCCGAGCCGCATTAATCCCACCAAGTAATGCACTACCATAGCCTCGATTTTCGACATGTACAACTCTTGCCCCATGCTTTTCTGCAATACTCTGAGAGCCATCCGTGCTTCCATTATCAGCAACAATAACTTCTCCAACAACTCTACTCTTTTCTAGAAACGATCTTGCCTTATCGACACAAATAGCCAAAGTTTCAGCTTCATTCAAACACGGCATTAAAATCGTAAGCTCGATTTCTTCCTGAAATAATTGCCTTGCTAGACTCATTTAATGTCCCTCCAGACCGTTTTCTGTCGATATTGTCCTAGTTCTATTTTACCTATATTACTAACAAGCTCAAGCTACTCTTAATATAAATGTCGTAACAGCTGATCTAACAACTTGAGTTGCCTCATTAGCCTACAACCCGACGCACCGGATGATGGAAATTGGACGACTTGTATATATCCTGATACCACTTTTCTTTACAGATAACCAATACGATGTATTTTGTATATTCTTCACAGCAACAGCCCCTTTTGCATGTAGTTTCGAAACTTCCATTTCAAAAAACTATATGCAAAATGGAGCTGCTTTAACTTAAATTAAGTTTTGAAGATAAAAAATTAGTCCATTTATGTTTTTCCAACATTGTTAATACTACAGTAATTAACAATCACCTTGATCTATAACTCATCCAAGCTTCCTTAAACTCTTCGCCATACGCCACCGCCATCCCAGCATAATTATTAATAGTTTCAAATACTACCTTTCCATTCGCCCCCATGCGTTGCCTCTCCGATTCGTGTGCAACCATAAACTCCAATTTTTGAGCTAACTCATTTATTTCTCCCGGTGCATAAAACAAACCATTTACATTCGGTTGAACTTGCTCAACAATACCGAAAACCGGTGTTGTTATGATTGGCAAGCCGCTGCTCATTGCTTCAAGAATTACTCTAGGGTAACTTTCTATCCTAGAAGTGCAAGTGAAGATATCTGCAATGGCATAGTACTTAGGAGCCTCTGAGGTCTCAGGTATTACTAGGACATTCTCTTTTATTGAAGGATGTAACCTGTTTCTTATTTCTTTAAGTTTAGAACTATATTCGCTAGGACGATCTCCTACAATTAAAAATTTACATTTTCGTGCACTGTCCAAATTCATTTTTTCAATAGCCATTACCAAATCCTGCTGTCCTTTGCGGTCGCAAACCGTTCCAAGTAAAAGAACAACAATATCATCATCTGAGATTCCAAGCGAATTTCTAACTTTCTTTTGGTCATAGTTTGAGACTCGCTTAAGAAAATTCTTACTCTCTAATCCATCACGGATGGTAATAAAATTGTTTCGTGAATTTAATGGCATGAACTTCTCTCTACTGGCATCCGATACAAAAATAACCTTATACGGATAATCAAAACATTTCAAAGCGTTTGACGCAATTTCGGAATCAAAGTGATTAAAGTAAGTCTGCCATGGCTCACTTTCCCGCGGATTCCAAATTGATGGAATATCCATATGTTTAGCAGCCTCAATAACATAAAAGGTTTGTAGCGTGTTACCGTAAATGAGCTCAATGCCCCATTGAGCAACTCTATCAGAGAATTCTTTAATCGCTTGTCGATATGCTTTATCTCCGTATACGCCGATCAATGGATGATCAAAGATATGGACTGGAATTCCTTGTTCCTCATAAGCCGCTCTTAAAGGGCCATCATGAGGACAATAAACAACAGGATCAATCACTCCCAAATCTCTTAATTCCACTGTTAATTCAAATTGACAATATGGAGCACCCTCCCAGTTCAAGTTGAATGCACACATCAAAGTCTTTATCGGTTTTAATTCTTTTGAAACTACTACCTTAGAATTAATTTCAAATCTTTCATTTAACAATGAAAGATTTACATTATAATACGGATCTGTCCAGTTACCATACTTCTGGCGAAATGCTAAAGCTTCTCTTGGGTTATCCACGAACCCTCTAGTATAACCTTCATAATGTCTCAACTCCGCCGAAGCACAATAAACCATACGGTAGCCGGCGTTGTAGAGACGATAGCAATAATCTACATCATTGTATGCAACTGCAAAATTCTCTTCATCAAAGCCACCTATTGACAAAAACAGATCTCTCGATGTTAACATGCATGCGGCAGTAACAGCGATTGTATTCCTGGTGACATTAGCCAAACTCAAGTAACCATTGTTCCAAGACGGAAGCAACTTAAAGGATGGACCTACCATGCCATGGTAAAGTCCATGTGTAATTCCAGCGTGTTGAATGCGACCATCAGGAAAAATCAAACGTGCGCCAACTGCCCCAACTCCTCTGGATTGAGAATAGCCCACCATTTGAGATAACCAATTCGGACTTATGATTTCCGTATCATTGTTCAGGAATACTATTAAATCCGCTTCCACTTGTTTTACTGCTTGATTATTAATATAGGCAAAACTAAACTTACCGCCGGGATTTGATATTTTTAGTACATGATGTTCAAGCGTATTTAAATAAGACAAGGTATCTGGGTCATTGCTGTCATTATCAATAACATACACTTCATAGTTTTGGTAAGTAGTTGTTTTTAAAGAATCAATACATTTTTTTAAAACTTTGTATTGATTCTTAGTAGGAAT
This sequence comes from Cohnella zeiphila, assembly GCF_014212055.1. Lineage (GTDB taxonomy): Bacteria > Bacillota > Bacilli > Paenibacillales > Paenibacillaceae > Cohnella > Cohnella zeiphila. The sequence continues at coordinate 135,198 of NZ_JACJVO010000018.1, forward strand.
TATAATTGCCACCTTAGGCCCATTGTCTGGAAATGAAGCTGCAAAAATTCCGCATGCTGCTTTTTTAGCCCAATCAGGTTGAAAAACTTGAGCCTCAACTCCGCGTCTTTTAAAAGCCTCTTGGACTGCTTTGCGACCAGCCTCTATACTCTCTGGCTTGGCATCCCCGCTTGAGGCGGTGGAACCTGGAAGCACTCGCCAATGATATAGAATCTTAGGAATATGCCCCACATTTCTTGCGACTTCAGTCGCTCTTAAAGCAAGATCGTAATCTTGCGAACCCTCAAATCCAACTCGAGTTCCCCCTACCTTGTGAAAAAGCTCAGCTCTAATAGCAACAATATGACTTAGATACATAAATGACAGCAACAATTCAGGGGACCAGTCCGGTTTAAACTGTGGGGCAAACCGGTTCCCATTAGCGTCGATTTTATCATCATCCGAGTAAAGTACATCTGTCTCCGGTTGAGCATTGATATACTTTACAATCTCGCCCAAAGCATCTGGGGCTAGCTCATCGTCATTGTCCATAAATACATAAAATTCGCCATTAGCCAACGAAGCAGCTACATTCGTAGCTTTGCTAATATTTCCGTTCTGTGCGCAATATTCAACCTTAATGCGATTATCCAAAGACGACCACTTCTCTAAGGTGCGTCTTACATCTGGATTAGTACTAGCATCATCAGCAATACAAAGTTCCCATTTTTCGTAAACTTGATTCACAACACTTTCCAACGCTTTTTCTAAAAAGGCAATTGGCGGATTATATACGGGCATAATAATGCTAAAAAGCGGAAAAACATTCAAAGAATCTAATTCCTCTTCTAGCAAAACTTTTTTTCTTTCATTCCAATGATTAACCTCTAACCATGTATCGTATGGATCAATGGGCTCTGCTGGTGAAAATCCGACAGGAGGCTGGAGTTGATCCTGATGTTGCCTTTGTCGACTGGCCCATTCGTAGTATGCTTTACGAGCTAATGGTTTTATTTCTGACAAGCGAGGATAGCGTCCTCTTTTTTGCTTCCAGTCGTTAAGTTTAGCTAGCCCGTATTTAAGGAATCTAATACCCTTATTAAATTTCAGGGTCTTTGCTTTAAACTTTTCCCCCAATCGAACTGTAACGTGTGAAGATTTTATCATGCTAATTTCTTTGACTATAAATTCACCATCACACTCAATTGGATCCAATCTTATGACTTTTACTTCTGGGTCTATATATATATATTTATAATTTAAACCCTGCTTACCAAGGTCATAGGAATACTTTTCATTGAAACCTTTCCCATGATCAAAGTAAATCCGTGCCTTCCCTCCACCGGCCATCTCATAATCGATGTGAAAGACAACTTTAACCCAACCGGTTAGCCACTTGTCGATATGAAATTGCGGGTCGTTACCATTGGAAATCCAATTTGCGGTTTCTTTCGATTTTTCCAACTGGTAAATTGGACGAAGTTTGAGGTGCATTTTTTTTCTGGTTATAAAATAGCCCAGCTGAATTAGACTTCTTTTTGGATTTTTTGCCACTTGTCCCAAGAAACGTAGCGGTCGAGTAATAGTCCAAGAACTAGATGAAGTCACTTCGTTAATTTTCGCTTCTAGTTCTCTAATTTCATTTAGTAATCCATCGAATTCTGCAGTCTTTTTTTGAAAGCTTTCTTCTAATAAAGTATTCTGTTTTAGAGTAGTGCTTAATTGAAATTCTAATTCTTTCACTTGGTCTTCAAGTTTAAGATTTTTGTTTTCTAAATGCCTTAGTTCTTTTTCCTTTTTTAAAATAATTTCATTTTTAGAAGTCAATTCTTCATCTTTAGAAATCAATTCGCTAATTAGAAAATCAATAACATTTTCACTTTGAATGAATTCCAAATTTAAAAAGAATTTCTTCCCGGTTGACAATTTAGGAAGAGCAAAGTAAATTTGCGGGTCAGAATCTTTACAAAATAAAATTTTTTCAGTTTCGTCCTCAATGATAGTCACACTCTCATTAACTGACAACTTTTTCTCCCAAAGAATAGAATGCCCGTCTTCGTCTACCAAGTCTAGATTCAGAAACTTTACATAACCAATAAAATTGATTGGGTCAAATCTAATTTCTCCCTCTAAAGATGAATCAATCTCTGTATTAATTACAATACGTTCGTTTTCAATAAAATACTTCAGCGATTCTTCCTCCGAATACTGCCCGTCAACTGGAAAAAAAAACTGAGCAAACTTAAAATTAAGTTTATGCTTCAACTCTTCATTGTCAATTTCATAAACGGTTTCTTTATTTCCCAGTTCTTCTTTTCTTTTGCTCACAGTAATAAATTGATACACATGCCCATCGGGATTAGATTCCAAAACAGTTCTAAACCCATTATTCACCAACCCGTAATTTTGCTGGAATTCTGTTTCCTCCGGGGATGCAAAAGTTGCCGAAATTAGTAACGGTTTCAAACCAGCCTCATCTAACATAGATAACAAGCTTTTTCGAGTAAAAAACTTAAGATGAGTATTGTCTAATAATCCTAAGTCACGATAATTAAAATCACCTTTGACCAAATCCATAATTATTGCATTATGGCCTATATTGGGTACTGAAACTAATACTGTACCCTTGGGAGCCAAGAGATTCGTAGCCTTTTTTAATGCCTCAACCGGATTTTTCAAGTGCTCAAGCACGTCCGCACATATTATATAGTCGAATTTTTCGTCCAGCAGTTCTTTATACCAGTGATCCTCCTCTAAATTTCCCACAATCGTTCTAACACTATATTGAGAAGCTATTTGTGCAGATTCTGGATCATACTCGACGCAAACAACACGACATCCAAGTTGTTCTTTCATGTGCCGTGTCATATACCCCGTAGCAGGACCTAACTCCAAAACATAGGAACTAGGTTCAATATGCTTTAATATTTTTGTATGGGATGTTTCGATAGACGAATTAAAATCATGATCATACTTTAGCATATCGTTTTTGTACACTCTCCTTCGAAGACCATGAGTGCTCAATAAATGTTAGTCCTTCGGCAAAATATTCTCCAGAATGCACGTGGAACATCTTGTGTCTTGATTTGTAATCCAGAATCACAACGGCTGAACTCTCAAAAAAACCGATATCTATAAAGTAAGTTCCCGGCAAAAGTTTCATTTCCGAATAATTTAGGACTAATTGGTGCTCACCCGGTTCAGTTGGTAAATTTATCGAATCAAGTTTAGTGTTGAGTCCACAAATATAATTGTTTTGCTTGTCATAAATCGCAACCCCGCCCACGATTCCGTTTAATTTCTCTTTTAAAGTATAAGAAATCTCAACTGAGAATGGATCACCAAACTTAAATCGGTCTTCGTCCTTGTTGTCTGTATTTTTAATATTTACTTTATCTATAACTAAAACTTGATGGGTCACTGGACTTCCAATCAGTGCAGGACTATTTTGTTGATCCCCTTCATATTTCATGAAGTCCTGATATTGTTCAGTTACTGTGTTTACATCTCCACGCAAATGGATTTTCCCATCCATCATCCAAATAGCTTGATCACAAAAGTTTCGAACCATGAATGAATCATGGCTTACAAACAGAATTGTTTTGCCTTCACTTTTCAATTTTTTTAATCTTTCAATACACTTAAGTTGAAACCTCATATCCCCTACAGCTAAGGCCTCATCTATGATCAAAATATCGGGATTGACGTGAATGGCACAGGCAAACGCCAGCCTTACAAACATACCTGATGAATAAGTCTTTACAGGTTGATCAATGAATTCGCCAATTTCAGCAAACGCCTCAATTTCGGGCATTTTTTTCATAACCTCATCAATACTTAGCCCCATAATAACACCGTTGGTCATCACATTCTCGCGACCAGTAAACTCCGGGTTAAAACCGCTCCCCAGTTCAAGCAAAGCCGAAACTCTTCCATTAACCTCCACTTGCCCTGATGTAGGTTTTAATGTCTTGGCGATAATTTGAAGAATCGTGCTTTTACCTGAGCCATTTCGTCCTATAATGCCAATACATTCGCCTTTCTTCACAGTAAATGTTAGATCATTAATCGCCCAGAATTCTCGATATAATTTCTTTTTAGATTTAAATAGACCCTGCCACAGCCTATCTTGTGGTTTGTTATATACTTTAAAAATTTTGCTTACATTTTGAATTGATATCGCTGCTGTATCAGAGGACATCAGCAAAGCCTCCTTTAGTACGCTTAAACACAAAATATCCTACAAAGAAAATTGCAAACCCAACTATCATATTTGAAGAAAACATGTTCCAATCAGGTTGTTTAGCGAATACAGCAACTAATCTCATGTTCTCTACAATACTTGACAGAGGGTTGCCCACGTATAGAAATTTCAAAGAGTCAGGAACTGCATCCGCCGAATAAAATATTGGCGTTAGTAACATTAATGCTTGAATAAAAACACCAATGATTTGCCCTACATCTCTAAAGTAAACTCCTAGTGCTGATAAAAGCCACCCCAGACCTAGTGCCAACAATACTAAAGGAACTAAAATCAATGGGATCAGCAAATATGTCCAGGAGATCGATTGCTGCGTAATTAGATTACCAAGAAGTAATATGAATAAGCTTATTCCACCCTGAACCAATGCCGAACCCAACACAGTAATGGGCAAGATTTCCAAAGGAAATACAACCTTTTTAACATAGTTAACATTGTTTATGATTAACATAGGAGCTCTGCTAACTACTTCAGCAAAAATATTAAACGTAGACAAACCTGCAAATATAATCAGGGCAAATTGCATTGTATTGTCACTTTGATCAGGCCAACGTGATTTGAAAATTTGACTGTATACAAAAGTATAAACAATCAACATTAACATCGGGGTAAGAAAAGACCAAAGCACTCCTAAATAGGACCCCTTGTACCTGATCAATACTTCTCTCCAAGTTAATTGTTGAATAAGTTCTTTATTCAAAATAAACATTTTAATAATGTTAAACGGAAAGTTAATAATTCTTTTGACAACAGATACAAAAATCACGTTAATACCCACTTCCAATTAAGATTTGCACTTAACCCCATTTTCCAAAAAAAGCTATGACTCTTTTTGGAATCTACTCAATGGGTATCACAGATGATGTTATTTAAGAATGTTGTCGAAATTCGTCCACAATCATGCCTAACATTATAACACAAGTTTTTCTTTATTCTTCTCAAAGCAAGAATATAATTTACATATTATCTGCTACTATCTCAAGACATTCCACATCCACCCTGTCGAGAAGAATTGTAAACTATATAATTACAAGCCCTTCCTACACTGTTACCTAATTTAACGACATCAATCGCTGAAAGTTGCTTTAAACTGCAATAGTCAAGAAACCCTAAAGCGATTTGTGCTGTTCTTAGAAATATTAGAACTAGTTGATGACTTTCTCAGCTGTTATTAATCTGCAACTTGAGAAAACATAATTGAAAAAACTTAATTCGGGGTAGAACAAATGGAAAGCAAAAACGTATTAATATATAGGTCTTTGATGGTATTATATTATCATGATTAAATTGTAAGAGGTGGAAGAAGCGCCGTGATTCGAAAATATTCGCGGGTTCTCACTCAGTTATATGTGCTTACAGATGCTGCAGGCATGGTCCTTGTCTTTCTCGCGGCCTATTGGCTCAAGTTTTATAGCGGCTTGATGGTCAAGGTGGGGGCTCTGCCGTTCCAAATCTATTTTTCCAGAACGCTCATTTTCATAGTGGCTGCCATTCTAATTGGATACTTTGCGGGATTCTACGCGCCGCGGAGGAAAAAGAGCTTGGGATCGGACATCTGGACGATCTTTAAGATTCAGACGACGAGCCTCGTCTTTCTCGTGGGCTTCTTATATGCCGCGAAAGAAGTACATATCTCACGGGAATTTTTGCTCCTTTTTTATGCATTGAATCTGTTCGTCCTGTCGGCCTATCGAATCGTTCTGAAGCAATTTCTCAATCGGATCCGTCGCAAAGGCTTTAACAAAAGGTATGTGCTGATCCTTGGCGCAGGTTCGGTCGGCCGCGAATTCTATGAACGGTTGCAGCAGTACCCGGAGATGGGATATGAGGTCTTTGGCTTCTTGGACGATCATGCAACGGAGCATCCTCATGGGTATGCGCACCTGAAGCCGATCATCGGGACGCTAGATGATCTGGAATCGATACTTCAGATCAACCCGATCGACGAAGTTATTATCGCACTGCCATTGGACGCGCACGGCAAATATCCGGCGATTATCGACATCTGCGACAATGCCGGGGCGAAGACGCTCATTATTCCGGATTATTTCGACATTTTGCCGGCGCGTCCGTTCTTCGACAATTTCGCCGGCATGCCGATGATCAACATCCGAGACATTCCGCTCGATGAATTCGGCAATCGGATTGCCAAGCGGGGCTTTGACATTGCCTTCTCGTTAATCGCGCTTCTCGTTTCAACTCCTTTCCTGCTTATTGCGATTGCTGGAATCAAGCTGACTTCTCCAGGCCCGGTTTTCTTCATCCAAGAGCGAATGGGACTGGACCGCAAGACGTTTCGCATGTTCAAACTGCGGACGATGCACATCGCGGATTCGAAGACATCCGACACTCAGTGGACGACCGAAAACGATCCTCGGCGCACTCGGTTCGGTGCGTTGCTGAGAAAGTTGAGCGTGGACGAGTTGCCTCAGTTTATTAATGTCCTTAAGGGGGACATGAGCGTTGTCGGCCCGCGTCCGGAAAGGCCTTATTTTGTCGAGCAGTTCAAACGGAAAGTGCCGAAGTACATGGTGAAGCACCACATTCGTCCCGGTATCACGGGGTGGGCGCAGGCGAACGGCTTGCGGGGGGACACGTCCATTAAAGATCGAATCGACCATGATCTGTTCTACATCGAGCATTGGAGCTTCTTGTTCGATCTGAAGATCATCGCGAGAACGATACGCAAAGGGATTGTGGATAAGAATGCATACTGATCTTGAGCAAGAAGTTCGAATATCCGTGATTATTCCAACATGGAATGCCGGTCCGGAGCTGGGTCCGTTGCTCGATAAACTGCTGGACCAGACGCTCCCGCCGCTCGAAATCATCGTCGTCGACTCTTCTTCTGATGACGATACGGTGGCTATCGCCCGCAGTAGAGACGTTCGACTGCTCGGCATTGACAAGAGGGACTTCGACCACGGCGGAACGCGCAATTACGCTGCCAGGCAAGCTAGAGGCAATGTCCTGGCTTTTTTCACTCAGGACGCGATGCCGGCCCATCGGGAACTACTCGAGGAACTGACGCGGCCGCTGTTGGATCGTTCGGTTGCTTATGTATATGGACGGCAGCTTCCTCGGGACGATGCTTCCCTTCTCGAAAAGCTTGTTCGAGGCTACAACTATTCGGAGGAAGCCATTCTGAAGAGCAAAGACGATCTGCCGCGCTTGGGGATCAAGACTTTCTTCTGCTCCAACGTATGCTCGGCCATTCGCAAAGAGCTTTTCGATCAGATGGGGGGATTTGCGTCTCCCGTTATTTTTAATGAAGATCTGTTTATGGCTGCCAATTGTATTCTCGCCGATTACCAGGTGGCCTATGCCCCCCTGGCGAAAGTGATTCATTCCCACGACTTTTCTTTTGTTCAGCAATTCAGACGATACTTCGACAACGGAGTCTCGATGCGCAGCAATCCTCAGGTCCATCGTTACTCTTCCGTCAATAACGAGGGGAAGCGGATGATCGTTTACCTGATCCAAGAACTTACTCGCATGAAGCGGCGCCGATGGATCCCGAAAGTGATTGTCGAATCCATCGTGAAATTTGTCGGCTTTCAACTCGGGAAACATTACGACAGGCTGCCCGAATCCCTATGCCGCAAATTATGTTCAAGCGATCGGCTGTGGAACAAGGTGCAGATGCTGCAAAACGAAGCAACTCCTATGTAACACGCTTTGGAGAAGAAAGGAAGCCGGCCATGTCCACCGTGAGCGTATGCATCGTTACCTACAACAGCATCGGGGATATTATGGCTTGTCTTGAAGCTGTCGTCGGGCAAACCCATCCTGTCGAGCAAATTATCGTTGTCGATAATGCCTCAAGCGATGGGTCAGCGGCTCAGGTTCGGCAGTGGAGCGACCGAGTTCATCTGGAGGCCAATACGGTGAATGTCGGGTTCGCGGGCGGACAGAACCAGGCTATCGCCAAGTCGAACAGCGACTATGTTCTGGCTCTGAATCCGGATGTCGTTCTGGATCCCCATTATTTGTCGGAGATCCTTGCGGTTATGGACCGGGATCCCTCCATCGGCAGTGCCACCGGCCAGCTTGTGCTGTCGGACAACCCCGCAGTCATGGACAGTGCCGGCTTGGCGTTCAAACGGAACCGGCAGGCCTATGACTTGGCCGCAGGAGAGCCTGTCGCGGCATGGGGGACGTCTCTCGATGTATTTGGGGTATCCGGGGCTGCGGCCGTCTACCGTGCGGCTATGGTGCGTGATATCTCTTATAACGGCCAGTTCTTCGACGAGACCTTCTTTGCCTATAAGGAGGACGTAGACGTCGCCTGGCGGGCCAGGAGGCTGCAGTGGACGGCGAAGTACGTCCCTAACGCCCGTGCCGTTCATCGGAGAGGCTGGAAAAAGGGAGGACGCAAAGCTCTTCCGCTCTTCGTTCGCAGGCATTCGTACCAGAACCGTTTCTTCACCTTAATCAAAAATGAGCCGGCAGGCTGGCACTGGTTCGGCTTGCTGCCGCTTCTCATCGTTACCGAGGGCTTGAAGCTGGGCTATATTGCATTATTCGAGCCGGGGCTGCTCGCTTGTTGGCCGACTATCTGGAAGAAGTGGCCGGAGATGCTGGAGAAGAGAAGATGGCTTAAAAAAAGGATTCAGGCCGCTAATGATAGACATCGTTAAATTGTGAAAGGAGGGCTCTCGCCCTCCTTTCGCTATTGGACTCAGCCTTCGAACAAATCCGCATACTCCAGGAATCGCTTGACCATGGCAGCCGCTTCGGCGCGGGTCGCGTTGGCCTTCGGCTGGAACTGGGTGTCCGACACGCCGTTCATGATCCCGGCCTGCACGTTGGCCGCGACCGCGCTGCTGGCCCAGGAGCCGATCTTGCCGCGGTCCGAATATTTGCTCAGGACGGCGGCGGACGCAGTCGGCTGCGTTCCCGCATAGGTCATCGCCCGCATCATCATCGTGGCCATCTCCTCGCGAGTGATCGACGCGTTCGGATTGAAGCGTCCCTTCTCGTCTCCTTGGACGATCCCGGCCTCGCTTACGGCGCCGATATAGCCCGCTCCGGCGCTGCCCGAGCTTACATCGGGGAAACGGGTGGCAGCGGATTTATCGCCCGTCAGACCGAGACCGCGGGCAATAAATTCGGCGAACTCCATGCGGGTGATATTGCGGCTTGGAGCGAAGGTCGTTGGGGTCGGCGTCGTCACGATAAACTTGGCTCCCAGCGCCGCCACGTCGTTTTTGGCCCAGTGATTCGCCATGTCGCTATAGACTTGTTTGTCTTTGCGAACAACGGCAAAACTGCCGTTGCCTTTCCCCATAAAACGAACATTCAGTTCACCGTTCTGAGTCTCCGTCTTCGTCGGCACGTACGTCAGATCGCCATAATCACTGTCATATCGAACGACCAACAGTTCGGAAGCCGACGCTGAGCCGGCGCTTAGCACAAAGGATCCGACCGCATATTGATTGAAATTTTGAATCTCCCGTTCGCTTCCGCCGGCCGATAGAGAAGCGGCGAATGCAGCCGGCGTCGCCATCAGCGATCCTCCGGCGGAAGAAATGGCGCCAGTCAGTTGAGAATCTGAAGTCTTCTCGATGGCAAGATACAAAGAAGTAGAATCCGGGCTCCATCCCGCCAAAGCTAGTTCTTGAGTGAAGTTGATGGCCGAGAGCGGAATGGAGTAAGACGTGCCGCCATATTCAAGCCGGAATGACGCATTGGATATCATAGAAGCTGCCTGCACGATTGAGCTAACCGGAATCGAGACGAGCGCCCCGTTCTCCGAAGCGGGTACGGCAAACGTCACTTGTTGATTCGTCAGTTGGGATGCGTTCGATTTCAAGGAAGCAAAAGCTTGAATGAATTTGTCCGAATTCAGGATATACCGATTGGCGATTTGACCGGACGGCGTTGTGCCCGATGCCTTGGTCGCCGCCGAAGCGTCCAGTTGAAGCCCTCCTTCGCCATCAGTGCCCGCATAGCTTGGCAAATTGTCCACGGTAGAGGATTGGTTCAGAACGGACATGTTATTGATCCCGGCCATCGTCTGGTTGTTCGCATCCATTAATGGGGTGCCCGAATTATAATAGGTCAGTAGCACCGTCTGTCCTCCCTTTATCGCGCTCCCAAGCGTAAGGGTGACGTTCGAACCGGAGATGGAGACTTTGCTAACACTGACATAAGAACCATCGGCATTTACGACGAACTGCAACGGATTCGGTACGGATGAAGCGTTCAAGTTCGCACTGTATGCCAACGTTAGAACCGAGCCATTTACCGATGCCGACGAAAGTGTAGCGCCAGTCGTACTGCCCGAGACGACTTGGTAATTGCTGAACCCCGCTGCTGCGTTGCCAGCGAGATCGGTAATGGCCGGCGAACCCGGGATGTAGGTAACGAGTACGATATTGGCTGATGAAACGGCCGAAGTGAGCGTCAGCTTAACGGTATTGTTCGTTACAGAGACAGCCGTCACCTGGTTGGACACTCCATTCACCAGAACCGAGAAACTTGAGCGAAGCGGCACCAGAGAAGCGTTCAGACCTTCGTTATAATTGAGAGATACATTATTTCCCGAGACCGATGCGGAGGACACGGTTGGCGGGGTCGTATCGCTGGCGTTCTGGAGATAGAAGTCGGCGAATGCCGCAACCGCATTGCCGCTGGTATCCTGAACAGGATACCAGCCGGGCGTGTAACTGACCGATACGATCTGGCCTGTTGAAACACTGGAGGAAAGCATAAGAATGACATTCGTTCCGCTGACGGAGATCCCGTTGATCGAGACGGCCGAGCCATTCACCTTCACCGAGAATTGAGACGATGCATAAGAGCTTACGCTCTGCAGCGTTTTATTGAAGACTAGGGTCAACGTGTTGCCCGATACACTGCCGCTATCGGGCTTCGGCAACGTGGTCGTTGTTGTGTTGGAGACAGCTTTATTGGTAAAGCCTGCAGCGCTGTTGGCCGACAAGTCGCGCAAGGGCGCGTCGCCGACCGTATAGGACAGTTTAACCGTCTGCCCGACCGCAACGCCGGATTGCATCGTGAGCCTCACCTGGCTTCCGCTTACGGACACGGCGTTGACCTGCCGAGGCACATCGTTAACTGTTACATAAAAGTTCGATGCATAAGGAATGGAAGTCTCGTCGAGAGGTTCGTTATAAGTCAGCAATATGACCGCTCCGTCCATTGTCGCCGAAGATAAGGAAGGAGCCGAAGTGTCCGAGCCGATCGTCTGGAACGTCCAGCGATAATCGTTCAGGATGCCGGGAAAAAAGTTGCCCGCCGCATCCGTTATCGCGTCTGCGGGAATATGAACAACATAGGATAGCTTTCCTGTAAAGGCGGAGGAAGGCGTCAACGTCACGACATTCGGGTCGGGTATAGAAGCGTTGTCCGGACCCAGGATCAGATTGACGTTCCCCGTGCTTCCGGTCGTTGGAATCGCGGTCCCCTTCGCTCCTGCTTTAATCTGCACAGGCTCGCTGAAACGCATTTTCAACACACCGTTTAGCGACACGTAATTGGCTCCGGAGGTTGGCGTGGTTTCCAAAAGGTCCGGCGGGGTCGAATCGGTCGTCGTCGTGAATCTCCACGTCGTCGTATTCGTCGAATCAATCCCTGCATAAGCATTGCCGGACATGTCCGTAAAGGCGGTTTTGTCAATGTTAATGGCGTAAATCAAATTTGCCTTTAAGCTTTTATAGGGGCGTATCGTAATCGTATCCGTTCCGACTCCAGTGACTTGAGCGGAATTGGCCGGAATGGAATCGTAAGTCGTTCCCGCGGATAAATCCCGAATTTGAATGCTCCCGCTCCCCGGCAAAACCGACTCATTAAATTTCACGACAAGCGAGGAGCTTAGATCCGCAACGGTCGTATTGTTGGACGGCGTAAAAGAAATCGCCGAAGGCGCGGACATGTCCGAATAAGCCGTCTGAAAGTTCCAGCTCAGCGCGTCGGTAATGCCGGCATAATCGCCTGACGGCCCCTTAAAAGCGCCAGGGCTGACTTGAACGTAATACCCGGTACCCGTCTGGAGCTTGTTCGCCTCCACCGTGATCGTAACGAACGTTCCGGAGGCGGACACCTGGATATTCGATGAATTCACGTCATAGGACGCAGCCGTTGCAAAGGTACTGGAGTTTTTAATGGTAATGGTTCCGCTGCCCGGGGTTACCGCCTCGGAGAACTGCATCACGAGCTTCGCATTCATCGGAACCGAAACCGCATTGTCGGCCGGATAGAGCGTTTGAACGGTCGGCCCGCTTCCCGCAGCCGCAATCAGTATCGGGGCGTCGGCAGAAGCCGCGAACGCTCCGGCGGCGGCGATGCCCTGGAGGAACAAAGCGGCAACTAAAGTCATGGCATAAAATCGAAAACGGCGCAAAACGATACCTCCCAAAAATTGCTAGGCTTCAAGACAAACCCGTACCTTCTTTTTCGGCTCAAAGGCATGTGTAGTTTAGGGAGAAAAGGAAAAAGCCGCCTTCCACCGGTTCGAGTAACCGATGATAAGCGGCTTAGGATGAAGCTGTGTAATTAGGCCAGAGCGCCTTGCTTCAACGCCTCGGCGCGGTCTACGCGCTCCCAAGGCAGGTCGAGGTCGCTGCGGCCGAAGTGGCCGTATGCGGCCGTCTGGCGGTAGATCGGACGACGAAGATCGAGCATCTTGATGATGCCGGCGGGGCGCAGGTCGAAGTTGCCGCGGATCAGCTCCACGAGCTTCTCTTCGCTCACTTTGCCCGTACCGTAAGTATCAACATTGATGGATACCGGGTTCGCGACGCCGATCGCGTAAGCCAGTTGAATCTCGCATTTCTCGGCGAGTCCGGCTGCAACGATGTTCTTAGCCACGTAGCGGGCCGCGTAAGCGGCGGAACGGTCGACCTTGGTCGGATCCTTGCCCGAGAACGCGCCGCCGCCGTGGCGGGCGTATCCGCCGTACGTATCGACGATGATTTTCCGTCCCGTCAGACCGGCGTCGCCTTGCGGGCCGCCGATGACGAACCGTCCGGTCGGATTGATGAAGAATTTCGTTTCTTTATCCAGCCATTCCGAAGGAACGACCGGTTGAATGACATGAGTGCGGATATCGTCCTGAATCTGATCCAGCGGGATTTCCTCGGAATGCTGCGTCGACACGACAATCGTATCGACACGGGTCGGCTTGCCGTCGATATATTCGATCGTCACTTGCGTTTTGCCGTCCGGGCGAAGATAGTCGAGCGTCCCGTTCTTGCGAACTTCGGACAGACGGCGGGAAAGACGGTGAGCCAGCGCAATCGGCAGCGGCATCAGTTCCGGCGTCTCGTTCGTGGCGAAGCCGAACATAAGCCCCTGGTCGCCCGCTCCGATGTCCGGGTTCTCCTGAAGAACGTCTTTGCCGTCACGGCTCTCAAGCGCCGCGTTGACCCCTTGGGCGATATCCGCAGACTGCTCATTCAACGAAGTAAGCACCGCGCAGGTGCTGGCATCGAAGCCGTACTTGGCCCTCGTGTATCCAATCTCGCGAATCGTGCTGCGCGCGATGGCCGAGATATCTACATAATCCGCTTTGCTGCTGATTTCCCCGATGACCAGTACCAGGCCGGTCGCAACGGAAACTTCGCAAGCGACGCGGGCGTAAGGATCCTCACGCAGGAACGCGTCGAGCACAGCGTCGGAGATTTGATCGCAAATTTTGTCCGGATGGCCTTCCGTGACCGATTCGGACGTGAAGAGATGTCGTCCTTTAATCGACAACTTCTTCAACCTCCCCTACACAAAAAATGAACCTTTTCCGGTAGGAAAAGGTTGTCAGACAGACCTTCAGATGATAATGATACCGGAATTGTCGATCGGTGTCAATGCGCATCCGCCTGCCAAAGATGACCGGTCTTACAAGATCGTTTGCTGCGCTTGCTGGACAAGCCGCTTCGTAATTCCGCCGCCGACAGCTCCCGCTTCCCGAGCCGTCAGCTCGCCCAAATAAGCGGCTCCGCCGCGCTGCGAAGACATGCTGCCCAGTTCTCCGGCGAATTCCGAGTCCAGATCGCCGGCCGCGGGCTGACCGAAAGGTACGCCGAGTTCCGAAGCGATCTCATACTTCATCTGGTCGAGAGCCTTCTGACATTCCGGGACGAGCTTGCGATTTCTGCCTGCCATGATTCGAGGCACCTCCTTGAATTTTGACGGTCTTAGTATGCTCGCGACCGCCTTCCCGGAGGCGTATGACTTCATGGCAATGCGGGAAAATTATAGCTTGCGAGGAACTCTTCAAGAGCGGATCGCCAAGGACGCAAAGGTTCGAAGCCCATGCGAAGCAGCCGTTCCTGCCCCAGCACCGAATAAGCCGGTCGCGGCGCCGGTCTGGGAAATTCGGCGGTCGTGCATGGGATGACCTTCGTACCGGATCCGCTGAGCTCGAAAATCGCCTGCGCAAATTCGTACCAGGAGCAAGTTCCGGTATTGGAGGCATGATAAATCCCATAATGCTCCGTTCGGACCAGCTCCGTCAGAAAACGTGCGAGATCCAACGTGTAAGTCGGGGATCCGACCTGGTCGTCCACGACTTTCACTTGCTCGTGAGTACGGCCGAGCCGAAGCATGGTTGCGACGAAGTTGCTTCCGTATCCGCCATAGACCCAAGAGGTCCGAACCACGAAGGATTTGGAGCATTGGGCTAACGCCATTCTCTCCCCTTCGAGCTTCGTTCGTCCGTATACGGTCTGCGGATTTGGCGCATCCTCTTCTTGATAAGGGGCTGTCCCCTTGCCGTCGAAAACGTAATCCGTGCTGACATAGCAGAACTTGGCTCCTGTCGCTTCCGCAACCTCTGCCATGTATCGCGTCCCCAAGGCGTTCACAAGATAAGCCGTCTCCGCATCGCTCTCTGCCTGGTCTACTGCCGTATAAGCTGCCGCATGAATGACCGCATCCGGCTTTTCTTCCGCCAGCTTGCTTCGGCATTGAGCCTCATCGGTAATGTCCAACTCCCGGCGAGTCCAGCTTAGCCACTCCACGTCTTCGATGCGAAGGTTCGTCAATTCTCGTCCCAACTGTCCGCCGGCTCCGGTAACGGCAATTCGGAGTTTTCGATCAGCCATGCCGTCGATACTCCCCTGTCTCGATTCTTCGCAGCCACTCCGTATTTTGCAAATACCATTGGATCGTCTGCCGGATTCCCGTCTCGTAATCATATTGCGGCACCCAGCCCAGCTCCCGGCGGATTTTAGAGGCGTCGATCGCGTATCGGCGATCGTGTCCTAGCCGGTCCGTAACATATTGAATCAATGTCTCCGGCTTCCCAAGCTCCTGCAAAATCGTCCGAACCACATGCAGATTCGTGCGCTCGTTATTGCCGCCGATATTGTACACCTCGCCAGGCTTCCCTTGATGAATCACAAGATCGATAGCGCTGCAGTGATCCTCGACATAGAGCCAGTCCCTGATGTTAAGCCCATCTCCATAGACGGGAAGGGGTTTATCCGATAGAGCGTTCGTGATCATTAACGGAATCAGCTTCTCGGGAAACTGGTAGGGACCGTAATTGTTGGAGCAGCGGGTAGTATTAACCGTCAATCCGAACGTCTCGGCATAAGCTCGGACCAGCAGATCTGCACCGGCTTTGCTGGCTGAATAAGGACTGTTTGGCATGAGCGGACTTTGCTCGGTAAACAATCCTTCGGCTCCTAGAGTTCCGTAGACTTCGTCGGTCGAGATTTGAACGTATTTCTTAACCCCGTATCCCTTGGACAAGTCGAGCAAATTCTGGGTTCCCATTACGTTCGTCCGCACGAAAAGATCCGGCTGACTAATGCTTCGGTCGACGTGGGATTCCGCCGCGAAATTCACCACTACATCGACCCCTTCGGCAAAAAGAGGCTCCATGGCGATTCGATCCGCAATATCCGCCCGAACGAACAGATACTGCGGGTTGCCATCAACGGAAAGAAGATTATCCGGATTGCCCGCATAAGTAAGTAAATCCACGTTCATGATCTGATAGCCCGGGAATCTCTTCAACATATATTGAACGAAGTTGCTACCGATAAATCCGGCACCGCCGGTTACGAGCAGTCTCAATCTTCTTCACCCTCTGATTCGTGATAGACAAAGTTGATCTCGGCTTGCGCCATTGTCGGATGCTTCTCATCCTTTTCGGACAGGATCGGCTGCTTCACCGGCCAAGAGATGGTTAGAGCCGGATCGTTCCAGATCAACCCCCGGTCGTGTTCGCGTGAGTAAAGGGAATCGACCTTGTACTGTACCTCCGTATTCGGCTCCAGCGTGCAAAATCCATGCGCGAAGCCCTGCGGCACGAGGAGCTGTTTCTTGTTCTGTGCCGATAATTCATAGCTTTCCCATTGACCGTATGTTGGAGATCCTCGCCGCAGATCGACGACGACATCCCAGATCCTCCCCGACGTTACCCGGACCAGTTTCGCCTGCGCATAAGGATTTAACTGATAATGCAGCCCTCGCAGTACGCCGACCGGTGCCGATAAAGAGTGGTTATCTTGTATAAATTCATTGGAGATCCCGTTCGCCCGGAAAGTTTCCCGGTTGTAGCTCTCCATGAAGAATCCGCGATGATCTCCATAGACGTCAGGTTCGATCAGCTTAACTCCGTTTAGACGTCCTTGGGTTACTTTCACTTTCCATCCCCCCAGTTCTCCCGCATTCTACAAAGTATGCGTCATGCGGTTTGGACGAACACGGCCTTTACCCTATCGTTGGTTTAAAGGAAGGCCTTCGCTCCCGTAAAAAACCGCAGAGCTCCCTGGCTCTTGCGGTTTTTCGCTTTGCATATAAATGATACTATCAAGTTGTCTAGATTACTGCAAAGAATAATTTCCGCGAACGAGTACCGTCAATCCGTACTTTTGCTTCGGATCGGGTTCGATGCCTCTGCCTGCGCGAGGGAATAAAATCAGATGATTGGTGGCAATTGCTTTGCCCGACGTTAGATCGATGCCATCCGTCACATCGGACAATCCATTCGCATCGGTACTATAGGCAAGCGCCTTGCCGTTGCGTACGATGACTTCACCGCCGGCATCCACCATCAGCTTTTTCCCAATAGGCACGTTCACAACCTCTAGCTTGCTGGAAGCTGCGGGAGCCGTTGCCGTGCCGCCGCCCTGGATCTCCGCCAGCTTCTGGTCCACGTACGATTTGGTTACGATCGGATCGTCCGTAGAACCGGGGGTAGCCGTTTGCTGATCTGCGTACGCGGACTGATACCAGCTAATGCCGCCAATGCCGGCAAGAACAACGGCGATCGCTGCAGCCGCAGTCACTTTCTTCGAAAGCTTGAACATCTTCGATCTCCTTTTGTTGAATAATGTCGTCTATCAAAATTCTACCATACTCTTAATCTTTTATCGTTATGACAGAGGACTCATTCCATAAAAGTGAGAGACAGTTCTCTTTCGAGAGCTGTCTCTCACTTGATAAGAGTTTAATTCGTGGAAGTTGCATTCCAGTCGTTATCGATGAACCAGAAGTCGATTGGACGTTCGGCAATGACTTTCTTCGCCCCATTAACGATCTCGTACAACTTAAGCGTATATTTAAGGCTTCCATCAATGCCATTGTACGGATTGGTTTTCGACAGCACAATCTTTTGGTCCGTCCCCGCTTGAAGTGCCGTATCTGAATCGCCTTCAAGTGTCAAATCCTGCGTAAAGTATGTGTACTGAGTTCCATCGTTTGGATTGGTCGCCTCAACGGTCAATTGCAGCTTTCGGTCGGTCGGGTATACATTATAGCCCGTATCCTTATTCAAATCGTAATAAAGAGTCAGCTGAACGTCGTTACCCATGACGGTCGGAGTGAGTGTATTAATTGTAAATTGATAAGGCAACGTTGTTACATCTTTAAAGCTATTGTTCACCGCTTGATCATTAGGCAAGTTAAATGTAACTGGGTTGACGTAACCTTCGAACGCAGCTGTACCGCTGGTATAAGCCGTATCCGTCACTCCTTCTCCTATAATCAGACGAAGGTTATTTGTATCGTAATTCTGCGGAACGTTGGCGCTGAAGGTAACCAATGCCTTGTTTGATGCATTCACTTTACCGTCTGCCATCGTGGCTGTCGCTGGGAAAACATCCCCGTTGTCGCTCTTGAAAATACCAACAAGTTTCAAAGGATCAATCGTACGCAGCTCGTCGTTCGTCAGCGTCATTTGTACGGTGAATACCTTTGTGGTGACGCTATTGTAGACGTTGACGGAATTCAGCACTCCCGTCATATCGCTACCGTCGCGCGAGATCACATAAGGCTTGTCGACCGCATAGATCGGCATACCGATTGTCGAAGAAGAAGCTGACAACTCACCGATCTTCGTTGCAACTTTGTCGACGGTGTTGTTCACGACTACTTTCGCGGTCTTGTACGTGTAGTTGCTCGGCAACTTGGCATATACGTCCACATCTACGTAACCGTTGGAATTCAACGCCAACTGGTTCGTCGTCGCAACAGTTTTGAAATCCAGTTTCGTCTTGTCGTCCAGATAAAAATACCCGGAGATGGCCGGCAACGTCAACGGAGTCGAAGATACGTTCTTGATTCTAATCCGCGCTGACAAGATATCTTGCGTCTCAAACGGATGACGATTCAATTCGAGCAGGCTAAATTGGTACTTGCCCTCGCTATTGGAATAGCTAAAGTTATCGCTGCTCGTCGTTGTTGTCGCATTCCCGAATGCAATCCCATATGTGCCAACTGCGATTGGGGTCGTCGTTGTCGCTCCCTCTGCTCCTGATGAACCGTCAGTGCGAACGACAAGCAATTTCCAACCGGTTGTCTTCAGTTTTGCTGGAATCGTAGCCGTGAGCTGGAATTCATCGCGTTCGAGCGGATCTAGCACTAAATCTGCATTCCCTGAACCGGTCGCTTGTGAGCCAGTTCCATCCGAATCAGAAACTTCAGAGCTGGTTGCTTCGTATCGGATTCCCTCCGATGTTACTATGTAGTATTTATAACCGGAGAGTGTGACCGCGCTCTTGCCGACATTGTTGTATACAAAGTTAATAGTGGCATAATTGTTGTCCCCCGAATTTCCGATCGTAGCGGAAGAAACCTTGGAGAACACTTTCGAATTGGAAAAGTAGAGCGCTTTATAGGAGCCGACAGCCACTTCATTATTGTAGTTCTTCGGGAATGTGAATCGGCCGACGCCGACTTCATAACCCGCGACGCTAAAGTCAAAGCGAACAACCTTGAAAATGAGATCGGACAACTTCGTGCTGTCACCAACATTTGCATAAACAGTCAACAAAGCTGTCGATTTGGGAGCGACCTTCGTCAGTTTCGCATCTGCTGATGATGTATTAATGGAGTAATTGCTTCCGCCTGTACTAGACAGCCGGAACCAATAGTCTGTCAAGTCTAACGTTGCTGTTCCACCATTATAAATACTAAGAGTAAAAGCCGCCGTCTGCCCGTTCTCCGTCGGTGCCAGCGTCGCATCAACAAGACTTAAAGTGCTTGCCGCATTCAACTTAATCGGTTTGACAAAGTTCGATACGGCGGTAATGCCCGAAGACACCGTCGCAGCATGTGCTTTGGGAGTTAAAGATGAAGCGTAATATGGACTCGCCACAATCAAGGCTGCTGTAACGCCCAATAACAGCTTTCCGGGTTTGTTTGCACTTGCCATTATAAAATCCTCCCTTAGTCAATTACGGTAATTATAGTACAAAAACATGAATAGAAGATGAATGAAAGATAAATTGAAGAAGGGCAAGCTCACTAAGTTATTAGACGTATGTAGGATTAAAAAAGTTGTGTAGATATGGATGGGATCTAGAAGATTCGTGCTCCGAAACAATATCAAGTAAACATAAAAAAGGCAGGCCGTTTAGGCCTGCCTTTCAGTTAAGCATAGATCTTACTTGTTCAACGTAATGTCAGCAACCGTGTTGCCCTTCATGTCCGCAACATTCGAACCAATGAACTTAACTTGGATCGATTGCGTTGCATTGAAGGTATTAGCGGTAGAAGAAGAGATCGTCAGCACATTGTTGCTGTATCCATACGTGAAGGATGCAGCGGACTTCACGCCATTGATCCAGACTTCAACGCCCGAAATACTGCCAGACGGCGTGCCGTTGTTACCAACGCCATTGCCCAGCGTTTCGCTGAACGTTACATTTAGCGTAGAATCGCTAGCAATAACTACACTTTGTGCAACCGGACGAACGTTTTCGTT
Organism: Cohnella zeiphila; assembly: GCF_014212055.1. GTDB lineage: Bacteria > Bacillota > Bacilli > Paenibacillales > Paenibacillaceae > Cohnella > Cohnella zeiphila. Next base: position 155,615 of record NZ_JACJVO010000018.1, read on the forward strand.
CAGAATCGGCGTTGCAGACTTGGTGCTACCCAGGGTGTCACCGTCGCTTGCAGCAAGGCCCGTTACGGAAACCGTACGCGTACCGGTTGCTTGAATCGAACCGTCCGGAAGTTCTACCAGAACATGCTTTTTGTCATAAATAAACGTGGAAGTAGAACCGTTAGGAAGCGCGCTGCCATTGATCTGATACTTGGAGACATCATTAGCAGCAGCCAGTTCCTTGTTAAACTCAAGAACCAGTTGATTGTTCTTCAGGTTTTGATAGTTCGTCGGATTCGTGCTGTTTGTAAAGCTCGTGTAAACAGCGCTCAATGCCAACCCGCCGGAAGAAGAGGAGCCAGAAACCGTAATTACTGCAGTCGCAGCATCGCTCGAGTTACCAGCCAGGTCCTTAACAGCTCCGGAATTAATCGTAAACTCATATTTACCAGCCGGAACATTGTTAGTGGTGCTGTTGTCGGAATCAACAACCAGGTAGTTCCACTCACCAGTATCGTCTGCAACGCCGTTGTTATCATTGTTGGCGTCATAGCCAATGGTACGAGTACCGCTCAACGTTTGGTTCGTAAATACGACGCCATCCGTATTCGTGTACTTATAGGTGATGGGAGCACCAGTATTGAAGGCGTGATTCAGTTCTTCGTTGAATTTAAAGACAAAGTTTTGACCATCCGTTGTTACAGCTTGGAACGTCGGATTCGTTTGATCAAGACCAATGGATACGTTAGACGAGTAATCAAGACCCGGATTTGCTACCAGATCTTTATAACCAGAAATCTTAACAGAAATGTTACGGAACGTCGCGCCATCCAACCAACCGCTCAGGTCATAAGTTGCGCTGAGATTGTCAGACGCAGGTACGCCATTAACGTCGGCTTCTCCGCTCAGAACTGCCTTACCAGCATTTGAGACAGCTTCGCTAAACTTTACCGTTACAACCGAACCCGCGACCGTCAAAGACGTGATCGTCGGAGCAACGTTATCATTCGGAACATTAACGGTGCCGTTGTAATCAAAGTAGTTACCGAAGATATCTTTGCCGCCAACAATGTACACGTTATAATTCGTAGCAACGGACAGGCCATGGATTTCAACAGCTTTAGCCTCGGAACCAGCCAGCCCATCAGAAACCGGAACGTAGTAGATCGAAGCTGCCGTGTCCGTACCAATCTCACTGCCGTTAACGGAAATCGTTCCCAGCGTAGCAGTCGGAACCGGTTCGCTGAATGTCAGCGTTGCAACCGTTCCGGCAAACGTCGTTCCCGTTACCGTAGGAGCAGTGGAATCAGAAAGTTGAATTGCTTGCTTATAGCCAGCATTCGTTTGACCGGAAGCAGATTTCAGGTCGCCCTTAACTTCAAATTGAACAAAGGCATCTTTAGAAGAGAGGAACGACGCATAAGTCAGTGTTACAGTCATTTTATCATCGCTAACAGATACATTCGAAGGATCTTTACCAGCCAGCAAGAAATAGCTGTTGGCATCGTTCGTTGCATTGTCAGCAATATTGTAGGAAGTGCCGCCTACAGAAGTTCCCTCTTGCACAGCCTTGTTGAACTTAACAGCAATTTGTTTGCCGTTCAGAACCGTTACAGAGCTAACTGTGAAACCATCGATCGTAGCGGAGACTTTCGACGAGGATACGGAAGTATCGCCCTTGTAAGCCGTAACCGTCAGATCGTAGGAACCAACAGCTTGCTTAGCCGTCGTGTACGTAAACGTACCGTCAGCGTTCAGCGTAGCGGCAGCTGCGTCGGCAGTACCGACAGCAACCTTAACACCGTCAACGCCGCCAGCCGTCTTACCCGTTACCGTGATCGTGTCGTCAGCGTTAACAACAGCCTTAACGTCGCTAAGCGGCTTCACTTGCTTGGACAGGTAGACAGCATAAGCCAAGTCAATCGTTTGACCGCGCGTAGCAGCTGCCGTGTAGTTCGTCGGAACCGGCAGGCCAGCGTCTTGAGCAGCCTTGATATAAGGACCAGCCCAGGCAGCAGCGCCATCAACCGTAGCGTCGGCAACCGGAGTCAGACCGGCGATGCCTACAGCAACCTTGATGATTTCTTGAACCGTTACGTTAGCCTTCGGCGAGAACAGGTTGTTGCCTACGCCGTTAACCAGGCCAGCGTTGTAAGCGGCTTGGATAGCACCCGTCCACCATTGACCGGCTTTAACATCTTTGAAAGCCGAGGTGGAAGCGGTGTCTTCTTGCAGTCCTGCGATCGCAACAGCAATCGTTGCGAACTCGGCACGGGTCAGGTTGGAGGTCAGGTGAGGATCTCCGTCCGTCGTACCTTTCAGAACTTTATTGTCGACCAGCTGCTGGTACTTCTGAGCAGTGGTCAGGTCGGTATCAGCAGCTGCTGCCATGGAGGCAAACAGGCCGAATACCAAGGCAAGAGCTACGAGAAAGGACAAACTTTTCTTCATAACCTTTTTTTCTCCTCCTTGAAAAGGAATCTGCGAATTAACTTGTGTGGAAGAATTGTAGCTCGAATCTCTCATCGGCGTTTCACCCCCTCTCCGGAGTTGAGCATTGTCTATAAATGATGTCTGCAACGATGACGTCTAGCAAGTAGAACCATGTCGCAGAAACTCGTAAACTGGAAATTGGACAGAAAATAAGCAGGGTAAATTATGCCACTTTCACCATTATACATGGGCACTACATGAGCGTAAAGAGAAATCTCGGCGATATTGCTAGACTGTAAGCCTTAAGTCCCTCTTATTAAAGACATGATGTTAGACGCGCGGCGCGGGAAAAAGTTGCGGTCAATCGAAATTTCATCACACTTTTTTTAACCGTATGCCGAAGGTTTGAAAACACCGTTTCTTATGTATTCGAGGTCCCGGAATTTAGTATAGCTTGACCCAAGGTTTTCGTCACCGCTTAACTTTTTCCACTGCGAAGAAGTTCATCCATTTTTATATGAAAGGATCAAGGCCGCAAAGTCCGCCCTATTGCGGAAGCTTTGCGGCCTTGTCCGGCCCTCTCCCCGATCAGCTCAAGTTGCTCGGGAAGATCTTGGTGCTCTTCTGCAGAAGCGCGACGGCCACTTTGCCCGCCTCGGCCCGCGTCATGTACGATTTGGGATTGAAATTAAAGAATGCCTTTGTCGAACCGGTGACGGTTGCGGTAGCACCGGTCATGATCTTGGCCTTGTTGACGGCACTGATCGCGGGTCTCGCATAAAACGATATATTGGCGGAGTCCAGGAACGATTTGGCCAACGCCGTCTCTAGCTTGGTATCGTTGGTCGGCAGCTGCAGTTGAAGCGCCCTCGCGATCATAACCGCCGCTTCTTCACGGGTAAGCTTGCCGTCCGGACTGAAGAAGCCTTCGCTCAACCCGTTGATGATGCCGGCTCTTGCCGCCGTCTCGATGTACTTGTAAGACCAGGTTGCCGAACTGGATGCCGGCACTACATCGTAGAAGGTGTTTTTATCGTCATAGTTCAGCGGAATGTTCAGGCCCTTGACCAGCAGAGTGGCAAACTCCCCTCTTGTGGTCGTATCGTCGGTTCCGAACGTGCTGCTGCCCGTATTCACCATAATTCCTTTGGCGTACAAAGCGTTCAGAATATTCCGTGCCCAGCCATGGTTCGTAATGTCCGAGTAGCTCTGGCTCAGCTTCATGACGCTGTAATAGCCGAAATCATCGAAGGGTACGGAGATGGTGTGATTCTTCGTGTCGACTTCCCCGCCTACGTTCTCCCAGGTACCGCTGTCCGTATAACGAAAGACAGTCAACGTCGAACCTGCTTCGGCCACTACGTTCGGGTCATAAGCGATCGTCAGCGTTCCCCGCTGGGATGGGACAACCTTGCGTTCGGATTCGAAATTCGTAAAATAACCTTCGGACGAATACGGCGGTAAGCCGTTTGTAGCCGGCTTGTATCCGGAAGTTCCTTTATCGCCGAGCTCGCCTTCGCCGCCATTGACCCAATAAATCTGAGATACGCGAGTGAAGTTGCTCGTGTTCGTATTGCTCAGAAAACGAATGACCAGATAGTCGGGAATCAAAACCTCGTCCCTGCCTTCGTCTTCGTCAGACTGAATATGGTTAATGATGTTTCCGTAATCGTTGCGCCGACCGACTACGCCATCAGTGGGATCCGCGATGCCGAACAGTAGCTTCGTATCGGAATAGTATTTCGTGATCTTATTGCCGTTCTGCTGAGCCGATTTCAAGACGGTTCCTTTGGGGAACGTCAGCTGAAGGCCCTTGTTGAATACGGAATGCTTCGTGCTCAACTGCTCCATGTATTCCGAATCGACTTGAACGGCATCGGTGTAGTAAACATTGATTGTATCGCTGATCGAGCCGCTGGACCTGACAATTTGAATCTTGATAGCGTTGTTCTTGTTCGGCTTCAGTCCAATGTAGTCATACTCGAATCGGTTATCCAAATCGGCCCGCTTGGTGGCGGCATCCTTGCCGATCAGAACGCTCGTGGCTCCTTCGGCTTCAATATCGATATGGACGAAGTTCTTGTTGACGATAATTTGATCTCCTACGGTCGGTTGAGGAGACACGATCCGATAGGAAGCCACCACTCTGTCGATCTCAAGCTTCTGGGCGGTCCGCGCTCCCGTCGAGTTGATCAGTTCTAGATTATATACATGGCTTGTTGCGTCATTAAACGCGATCGAACGAATCCGCAGCATGAAATCGTCCTGGCTGCCAGAGAAATCGTAATAGTACGTCGCGCCGTTGTAGGTGAAGGAGTTATTGGCTTCCGCCTTGATCAGCTTATCGGTCGCCGGAATCGGCAAGCTGAAGAACAAGTCTGACCCTTGATACAGATTCAACGTACTGGCGCCGCCGGCTCGGAGCACCAGATCGTAGCTCTTCTCGCTGGTCTGGTAAGACTCATCGCTGTTCTTGGTGAAGTCCGTGGACAGCGCGTAAATCTTCCCAAGTTCGTCGTCGCTGTAGGTATCCGGATCCGGGTAATCGAACGTTTGACGGATGCCGTCGGTCGGAACTTTCGTCGGATAAAACCTTTGGATTGTCGACACGTTGGTGTCGATAATGTAAAGGCGAAGCGACTTCGTGATTTCAGTCTTGTTGCCGGCGGAGTCCACATTGACTCCCTTGAACACAATGGTGTTCTGGCCGTAGACGAGCGGTCCGGAAGCCAAAATATCCAATGTGACGGAAAAGCTGGTGCTGGAAGCCGTCACACCTAAAGGCGGACTGGTGATTTCCGTTCCGTTCACAAAGTACTGCGCACTGTTCGCCACCAGATTGTTAAAGCCGATAAACTGACCGGAGATGGTCAATTTGTTGCCGGTCTTGCGGGAGTCGAACGTATACGTTTGCCCGTCATAAATGTTGCTTACATAGATGTAGCTCTTGGAAGCGTACGTGATTGTCGCTGTATAGGAAGAGTCTGAACCTTCATAATTAAACTTGACTTGTTGAACTCCGCTGGAGAAACCGGACACTTTGTAAACTTCCTGGTTGTCTTCCACTCCAGTCGCCGCTGTTACGTTTGTCAGGGTTACTGGAGAAGTGCTGAGCGGCAGATAAGATCCTTTAAGAGTAGTAGCTTTGGAACCGTCAGGATTTATGGGAATATCATCTTCCGTCTCGACCATGATATAGAAGTCAGCCGAAGGAACCTCGACGTTGTTCAAAGACTCCTTGCTCTCGTCGGTAATGTCGCCCGCACCGCTATAGTTGGGCAAATAGTACATCTTTGAGATGACGACGTTGCCGGGAAGGAAGTTAAATTTGGCATCATAGGTCGACGCAAAGCTGCCATAGCTGACAGTGAACTTTACATTTTGCAAGCTTTTGATGACCGTACCGTCATCCTCGAAAACGAATGCCGTGGAGTCCGTCTCGAAACTCACCAGCCGGTATGCCGGCGTCGCCCCGTCAGGACCCGGAATGACCGTCTCGTCCGCGGAAGTGATCGTCACGGGCGTTCCACCATTAATGCTGTAGCTCGCATTGCCTTGAAATCCTCTGCCATCCGAATAAGCATTATAAGGAACGAGCATTTGAACAATAAATCCCGCTGACTCGCTTCCGGGCGATGTAGTGCCTTCGGTCAGCGTCGGCGTGGCGTTCAACAAGGAATTGGAATCGCTCGAGCTATTCTGTTGAATATCCAGCTTGGTAAAAGGCTGGTTCTTGTCATAAAAATAGAGTACCCGAGATACGTTGATCGAATCCGAGGCATTGGAAATGACGAACTGCAGCGAATTGATACCGGACGAAAGGGACATCGTCGGCGTATAGAACGTGCCATCCTCCAGAAGCGAGGTGACGATAGGGGTTCCGCCATTCAGGCTGAGCGTCACTTTGGTCGCATTTTGAACGGAGCCTTGAAGAGTAATCTTTTGGTTATCGACGACCACCTGGGTGCCTTCATTCAAATTGATGGCTCCGGCGGATCCGCCAAGCACTTTAATGTATTGAATATACGGAATGCTGTCGTACAGCACATAGAACACGTCGGATCGCTGAACGCTGCCCTGCATGCCGGTAAACGTAATCTTGTTGAAACCCGGGTACAGCGAAAGATCGCTGGCGGAGAAACGATTCGTCGATCCGCTCGATTGGGTAACGGCCCCTACGGTAACGTGTGTCGTATCGGTTGTCCAGATCAAGTGGTTCGCACTATCCTTCGATGCGCTGAGCTGTTCGACTTTGACCCCCATGCTCGAACCTGTAATATAAGAAAAAGTTCCGTCGATCGTTAACTTGCTGTTGTTGGTCAAGTATACATTCGAACGAGAAATTTGATTGGATGATGTGGAATAATCGGTAGTCAGAAGGGCGGTGTCCCGAATCGCCTTCACATCGGGGATGAAGTAGGTCGCCGCGGATGCCGCGCTGGCCTGTCGGACAAGCTGGCCGGGAAACGCCGTAGCCAAAAGAACGGCTGCCAGAAGCCAGACCAGCGTCTTTTTGAAGCGGTGCATGAGTCGATCTCTCCTTTTTCTAAATGCTTTTCGGTTCGAGCTTTAACGACGAGATATAACTATGTATCGGCAACGGAGCTTCCAATCATTAGGCTGATCCGCCAAAAACCCTTCCGGCCACAACAACAAAAAACCCGAAAGCTCCAGAAGTAGAATCCGGCGCCTTCGGGCCTTATGCCGACTATGCAGTTTTATTTCGAACGGGATTGCGTCTGCTGCCGAAGGAATAGGCGATTGAAGAAATCGATGACCGGCCGCTTGGACTTGTCGACGATGCCGGTCACTTCCGCGCCGATCTGCAGCAGGAAGATGAGCACGCAGATGACGATGAAGGTAACCCAGTTGCCCATGCCGGTGCTGGTGGCGATCGACTGGACGATGGCGCATGCGCCGAAGAATCCGGCGATGCCGTAGATGATCAGCACCGTTTTGCGGTGGCTGAAGCCCAGTTGCTGCAGTCTGTGGTGGAGATGTCCTTTGTCCGGCTCGAAGATCGGCTTCTTCTGCAGCCAGCGCCGCACGATCGCGAAGAACGTGTCGGACAGCGGAACGCCGATGATCAGAATCGGGGTCACGAACGAGACGACCGTAATCTGCTTGAACCCGAGCATGGACAGCGTCGCCAGCGCGAAGCCGAGGAACAATGAGCCTGAGTCGCCCATAAAGATTTTGGCCGGGTGGAAATTGTAATATAGGAAACCCGCTACGGCGCCCAGCAGCACGGTCGAGAGCAAGATAACCGATCCCTGCCCCATCAGCGCGGCCATCACGAGAATCGTGCCGATCGCGATGCCGGAGACGCCGGCGGCCAGGCCGTCGAGTCCATCGATCAGGTTGATGGCGTTCGTGACGCCGACGATCCAGAAGATCGTGAGCGGAATGCTCAGCCAATCGCCCATCGGCTGCATGGCGGAGCCGAACGGAATGTTAACGAGATTAATTTTGATGTCGAAGCCGAAAACGACGATGCAGGCCGCCCCAATCTGAACGAGGAATTTCAGCTTCGCGTTCAGCTGGAAGCGGTCGTCCAGCGCACCCAGAAGCACGATCAAGGTGCCGCCGGAGAGCAAGGCGTAGATGAGATTCCGGTCGTAGGAGCTAAGCAGGCCGCTCGGCATCCAAGGCAGGAATAGAAGGATAACGACGGTAAATGCGGCATATATGGCTAACCCGCCCATTCGGGGCATGACCCGCGTATGCACTTTGCGGTGATCCGGCACGTCCATGGCGCCGATCTTGATGGCGAAATTTTTAACGAACGGCGTAAGAGCAAGCGATATCGCGAGCGCCAGCGCAAATCCGGCGACTCCGATTCCTACCAACCAGCCTGTCGGCATCTGCAACTCCCCTTTATGTGTACACCGGAAAGAATTATACTCCGGTCCCACGGAATTCAACAAGGCATTTAACCAACCGTTTTCCGGCGAAATGGCCCGTTTCCTTCGTTTTCAGGACTTTTTCAGCGGGAATTATCTCGTTTTCAGAACGTTATCTCCGTCTTTGACGACTTTAATCGCGAATTTAGGGAGTACCAACATTCTCTTGTACCGCGACGGCTCCTGAAGCAGCCGGTAAAACCACTCCATCCCCAGCTTCCGGAACGCCGCGGGCGCTCTCTTGAGCTTGCCCGAGATCACGTCGAAGCTGCCGCCGACGCCCATCATGACGGGAACGGCGAGCTCGTCGCCGTATTTCGCCAGCCACGGCTCCTGATTGGCCACCGAACGGGCGACGAACAGCATGTCGGGCGCGGCTCTCCGAATGTCGGCCACGACTTCGGCGTCATCGTCATCTTTGAAGTACCCATTTCGTTTTCCGACAAAACGCACTCCCGGAAACTGAGCGGCGAGGTTCGCGGCGGCGGCATCCAGAATGTCTTGGCTCGTGCCGAGCAGATAGACGCTCCAGCCACGCTTGTCTCCTTCGCGCATCAGTTCGTGCAGCAGATCGAAGCCAGCGACCCGCTCGGCGACCGGCTGTCCCAGCCGCCTGGCCGCCCACACGACGCCCGCGCCGTCCGGCACGATCAGATCGGCCGTCTCCAGCGTCCGCTGGAAAGCGGGATCTTCCCGCCCTGCCATGAGCATGATCGGGTTGCCGGTCACGATACGCTGCGGACGTTTATCCTCGATCGCCCGGGTCAGGTACGCGACCGTCTCTTTCATCGTCATCTTGGAAAAGGGGACGCCGTATAAAGAGACGGTCGGATACGGTCTCAAGTTGCTGGTGCCTAATGCCACAAAAGTCACCTTCTATTCTTGTCGGTCAGGATTCGCAAAATGCGTTCGGCCGGACGGATGGCTTCTTCCTTCAGCCCGCGAATGGCGGCCGCCTTGGCAGCCCGCCATTCTCCGGGCTTATCCAGCAACGCGGCCGCGCGCTCCGCGAAAGCTTCGGGATCGAGCGCTTCCGTCGTCCCGACGGCCTTCTCTCCGAGGCGGGCGAGAAACTGGTCGATCTTCGGGTCGTAAGACAACCCGAGCAGCGGAACCTCGCGGTTCGCGGCATAGATGAGCGAGTGCAGCCGCATCCCGACTAGCAGCGCGCAGCGATCGACCTCGCGCAGCATCGCCTGCGGCGCCTCGTGCGCCGGGGCCAGCTCCGCCGGCACCCCGGCGAGCGCCAGCCGTTCCATCACGTGCCGCGAGGCATCCTCGTCGGCCCCTTGATGGAACGGCAGCAGGCGCAGCCGGACGCTCCGCCGTCCGGCCAGCGCCCCAAGCGCGGCCGCCGCGCGGTCCAGGTCCGCGCGGTCGCCGCGCCAAAACCGCACGGACACGCCGACCGTCGGCGGCTCGTCCGCAACCGTATCCGCTGCCGCCGTACCGTCCGGCAGCGGAAGCCCCATGACCGGATCGGGCACGACGTCGATCCGGTCATGCTCAACGCCGAACCGGCCGAGCAATTCGGCCGATTCGGCGTCGCGCACGCTCACGTACGCCGCTTTGCGGAACGCTCGCGCGATCCACGGGCGGAACATCCCCCGGTTCACGGGGCCGATCCCCTGCGCATACACGAACGTCGGCTTGCCGCACCAGCGGGCCAGCCTCATGACTCCCAAATAGTACGGAATCGAGCCGAGCCCGGTTGCATCCTGGAGCAGGCTGCCGCCGCCGCTGATCAGCCCGTCGCTGTCCTTCAGCGCCCGGCGGATCTCCCCGAGCTTCATGCGCGGGACCGCCCGGATGCCGTACTGCTTCTCCGTCCAGGCCGGATCCCCCGACAGCACGACCGGCTCCACGCGAACGCCCAGCTTTCGGCCGACCTCTTCCAGGGCGGTCAGAATGCTGAGCAGCACCGCCTCGTCTCCGCTGTTGCGAAATCCGTAGTACCCCGACAACACCAGCCGGCAAGCGGCCGACTCCGGCTTTTCTTTCATTATGTCTCGCACCGCCCGTTTTTACATGAAATGAACCTAAAAATTTGGGCTCCGCCGGGCCGCCTGACATAAGCGAACCCGGCGAAGCATAAACGTAAGGTGTCTTTCTCGTTTACCGCCCCGCTTGCGGACGGGGCCGGTACAAGCGCCACAGCGCCTCCAGCACCTGCCACACGACGATGCCGACAAGACCGATCAGCGCGCCGATGCCGAGGCCGAGCAGGTCGCGGATCGCGGACAGATAGGCCGGCGTATGAATGTGGGCGAACGTGTCCACCATCGACAGTTGGCCGACCGACGCCACGACGAGCAGCACGAGCGCCCAGCGGTAGCGGAACGCCAGGAACAGGCCGACCAGGAAGATCGGGTGCCCGAGCAGGAATTCTTTCGTGCGCGGCCGGACGCCGAACGTATCCTCAAGGATGGTGCGCAGATGCAGCTCCAGTCCGGTCGCTTCGCCGCTGTTGCCGGTGCGCGAAAGGTAGTACATGCCGACCGCTCCGACGATCGCGATGATGATGACCCAGAGCACGGTGATCGGCTGCTTAAGCAGCGTCTTCAAGTTATGCATCACCGATCCGCCGTAACCGTACAGCACCGCATACAGGGCGACAAGCGCGATCGGAGCCAGATGAAGCAGGCTGACGCCGCGGAATTGCTGAAGCACGAGGCTGTAGGTAATGTCGCTGAGCAGCGCGATCACGAACGGCACGGCGAAGACCGACAGAATCGACGTACGAATGTACAGCAGGATCGCGCCGCCAAGACGCCCCCAAGCCGAGCTCGGGACCGCTCCGCCCTTCTCCCGCTTGTTGCGGAACCAGCGGATGAGCAGCACCAGCGAGACCGTGGGCGACGCAATGGCGACGAACAGGGCGAGCGCCTGGGTCAGCAGCGAAGATTGCAGTACGAACGTGGCCGCTCCGCCGATCGCTCCGATTAGGGTCACCGGCAGCAGAATCGCCGGAATGAACAGGCCGATCGCAATCGCAATGAGCGCGACGGACCCCGCGATCGCGAGAGCGCGCCAGAGCGCTTCGGCGGGAGCCTTATGAATCGAGAAGGCATGCGCCTCGCCGGGTACGAAACCGAAATCCTGGATCCGCTCGAGCGTGCCTTTTAAATTTTCCTCTTTGTCGCCGGTCAGCGCCTGTCCGATTTTCTCCACCGGCGTCGTGATCTGTCCTTTGGAAGAATCCCTCACCGCCATGCCGTTCAAATAGATGATCCGGATGTTGCGATCCTTTACCGCCAGCAAGAACCGGTCGACAAGCGTGGTCGGCTGGGCGGCGTTCATCTCGGCTTCCGAGATCGAATGTACGCGGACGACATTATAGTCGAGCAGTTTGGCCAGGGTGCCGAGGCCTTTCTGCGGAACTTTCAAATTCTCGATGGCACCGACGCCGATGCCCGCTTCCTTCAGATGGTTCGCGAACTGTTTCAGGCTGTTGCTCTCCGCCTGGCTCGCAAAACCGGTAACGGCATCTCCGTCGAAAATAATGCGTGTCACGCCCAGCTCTTTGAACTGGTTGATCCAATCCGCCGCCTGAGCGTCATCGTAAGGAACGGAACGGTCGGATAACCGCGGAACGACAAGAAATCCTTGGTCGTGCAGCGACTTCATCTCGATCGGATTCGGCTGCATCTGCCGAGCGGCCGCATCCTCCGGACTCAAGTTGATGATCATGCCCGAGCGGCCCTGTACGGACCAGTCGCTCATTTCCACGCCGGCTTTATTGAAGGTCTGCTCCACGATCGGGCGCAGCGTCGGTTCGTCCTCCGGCTTGTTGAACAACAAATAAGTGCGGTTGTCGTCGGGAGTCGCCAGCTTGCCTTCCAGGAGAGCCGCTTGACTTGCGCTGTACACCGTCACTTCGCCCGACAAGCCCAGCTCGGTCAGGTTGCTCTCGTAGATGGCCATGGCGGTAACGCCGGCCGCTTTAAGCGATTGCAGTTGGGCTTGCACGAAAGCCGAAGGGTTCGGCTGCGTCAGGGACATCTGCAGCAAATCCTGATAGTCCATGACGAATTCCACTTTCTTGGCAGACGCCTCCGTCTGCACGCGCGAATAGATAACCGGCAGCGTGCCGATCAATCCGAGCAGGACGACCGCCCATAACCACTTGGCCAATCTCCGGTTCCACTGTTCGAGCCACTGGGGCACAACGGTCACTCCTCTTGTTGTTGCTAAGATAGCCAATTTTCAAAATCCGCTTGCAAAAGGATCAGGAAGATTTGTCCATAGAATGCCCGCTCCGTTCCGATCCATGTACGACAGGGACCGTCCCGCTTCAGACAAGCTTGTCCCAGGCATCCCCCGCCGGGCTCTCCCCGCGCGGCAACCCGCATTCGGCGAAGGCCGGGGGCCTTGCGCGAATGCGGGTCGGCTATCGGGTCAGCTCAGCGAGTCGACGCGGGCCATGACGGCCGAGACCAGCTCGGCAATCGCCTGTTCCGCCGCCGGCAAGCCGTCTTTGCGAACCGCGAAATACACTTTGATCTTCGGCTCCGTCCCCGAAGGGCGAAGCGTGAACCACGAGCCGTCCGCGAGCAGGTATTTCAGGACGTTCTCCTTCGGCAGCCCGTCCAGCCCTTGCTCGTAATCGAGCACCTTGGTTACCTTGACGCCGGCTACTTCCGCGGGCGGGTTCGCGCGCCAGTCATTCATGATGCCGGCGATTTTCGCCACGCCGTCCTTGCCTTTGAGCGTCCGGGATTCGAGCTTCTCCAAGTACGTGCCGTACTGCTTGTAGAGCTCCAGCAGCACGTCGTAGAGCGTTTTGCCCTGCGTCTTAAAGAAGGCTGCCGCTTCGCTGATCAGCAGGGACGCTACGATCGCGTCTTTGTCGCGCGCGTACGTGCCGGTCAAATAGCCATAGCTCTCTTCGTATCCGAAAAGGAACGTTTGGGAGCCCGTCTTCTCGAACTCGGTCATTTTCTCGCCGATGTACTTGAAGCCCGTCAGCGTGTTGAATACGGCGCAGCCGAACGAAGCGGCGATGTCGGCGCCCATCTCGCTCGTAACGATCGTCTTGATAACCGCGCCGTCTGCCGGCAGCCGGCCTTGCGCTTTCAAGTTCGAGAGCAAATAATGGACCATCAGCGCGCCCGACTGGTTGCCCGACAGCACGACGTACTGTCCTTGGTCGTTCTTGACGACGGCTCCCATCCGGTCCGCGTCGGGGTCGGTGCCGATGATCAGGTCCGCCCCGATTTGATCCGCCAGCTTGATGGCCAAGGTGAACGCTTCGTGCTCTTCCGGATTCGGAGATTTGACGGTCGGGAACAGGCCGTTCGGCTGTTCCTGCTCCGGCACGACATGAACCTGCGTGAACCCGGCCTTCTCCAGTACGCGCCGGACCGGCAAGTTGCCCGTTCCGTGCAGCGGCGTGTACACGACTTTGAGCCGCTCTCCCGCTCCGCCGCGCAGCATTTCCGGTTGAACGGATTGCGCCGCGACCGCGTTCGCGAACTTCTCGTCGGCTTCTTCGCCGAGCCAGACGATCAGCCCGCGCGCTTCCGCTTCTTCCCGCGTGAGCCGTTTTACCTGATCGAACGACGCAATGCCTTGAATCTCGGCGATTACCTGCTCGGCGTCGTCCGGCGTCAATTGCCCTCCTTCGGCGTTGTAAACTTTGTACCCGTTGTATTCCGGCGGGTTATGGCTGGCCGTGATGACGATGCCCCCGGCCGCCTTCAGGTCGCGCACGGCGAACGAAAGCTGGGGCGTAGGACGGAGCGAGCGGAACAGATACGTCTTGATTCCGTTGGCCGCCAGGACGCATGCCGCTTCCAACGTAAACGAGTCGGAATTATGGCGGGAATCGTGAGCGATGACCGCCGTCGGCGCGGAAGCGCCCCGGAGCAAGTAGTTCGCGAACCCCTGCGTCGCCTTGCCGATGACGTAACGGTTCATCCGGTTCGTTCCCGCGCCCATGACGCCGCGGAGACCGCCCGTGCCGAATTCGAGTTCCCGGTAGAACCGGTCTTCGATCTCCTTCGGCTGGTCCGCGATTCCCCGAAGCTCCTCCTTCGTCCGTTCGTCGACGTTCGGATCGTTCAACCATGCTTGATAGCGTTCTGCGGCATTCGATTCGGTAGGCATTCTTACTCCATCCTTTCTATTCTTGCTTTCTCTATGTATATAAGGCAATCCGGCGAAAAGCTAAGCTTTGGCGGGATCCGTCAGCGCGAACATCAGCATGCCTTCGGCCACGACTTTATCGCCGACCTTGGCTACCGCTTGTCCTTTGCCGATCGGCCCCTTGAGCCGGACGACTTCAACCTCAAGTGTCACGGTATCGCCGGGGACGACCTGACCGCGCCAGCGGAACTCGTCCACTCCCGCGAACAAGCCGATCTTGCCGCGGTTCTCTTCCACGCCGAGAATCGCGCACGCGCCGACCTGCGCCAGCGCCTCGAGCACGAGTACGCCCGGCATGACGGGAAATCCGGGGAAATGTCCGACGAAATGCGGCTCGTTCATCGTGACGTTCTTCAAGCCGACCGCGCGTTTGCCCGGCTCCAGCTCGAGAATGCGGTCCACCAGCAGAAAGGGCGGCCGGTGGGGAATAATCTCCTGGATTTGCGTTACGTCCAACATCATCAAATTCCTCCTTTAAATTGACGAATCGCATAAGCTTACGGTTCCATACCCATACTACAAGTATCCTTGGACGAACTGCAGTCGCCAAGGTTAAGATAAGAGGGCTCGCCGCCGCTTGCCATATGCACCAGCTGAGGCACGGCGGCGAACCCTTTTTCTCATCCGCAAAAAGGTAAAGTCCTGGGGTCCCCGCAAAGTACCTGAATGAGCTTCGAAGCTAAGCCCCACTTTGTGGGGTTATCTCACGAGGCCTGATTCAAATTCCGGAACTTCATCAAATAGACGCCGGTCGTCAAGAAAGAGAGAACGACGGCGCACCACAGCACGGCCACCCCGCCCGGCTGATCCAGGAAGAGCAGCATAATCGCCAAATAATAAACGGCGGTCGTCACTTTGCCGAACACATTGGCCGGAACGGTCTTCATGCCGCGGAAGTGAAAAAAAGCCGAGCTCGCGATCATGCCCACTTCGCGAATCGCCATCAGGATCGCCGCCGCCCAAGGAATCTCTCCTCCCACCAGAAGAGCCGCGATGACGGACAGCATCATGAGCTTATCCGCCAGCGGGTCCAGCATAATCCCGGTAGTCGTAATCTGTCCGCTTCGGCGCGCAATGTAGCCGTCCAGCAAATCCGTCAATCCGGCCAGCAGCACCACAAGCAGCGCCGTAACCGAATGATCGTTGAAGTACAACGCCAGGAACAAGGGGATCATGACGAAGCGGGACATCGTCAACATATTGGGAACGTTCATCCGAAGGCAATCCCCCCTCATCTCCAAGTTCTTACCTATTATAACGCGCATGTCTGCAGCCGTAAAACGGCTTAAGCCGCAGGACGCGGCGAAATGGACTTCGCTTTTGATTCCGCCGTCCTACCCGATGCCCAATAAGATATTCCCACAAAGTGGGGCTTCACTCCGAAGCTTACTCAGGTACTTTGCGGGGGCCCCGGGAGCTTATACATTCTTTATAGAAAAGAAAGCCCTCCTCGTAAGAACCGGAGAGCTTCGTTCCTGTTGCCTATCCCTGCCGGACCGGCGTCCGTCGTCCGCTCCCTCACGGGGCGAACACCAGGTCGTACATATGCTTCCAGGTGTTCAGATCGAAAACGTCGGCCAATTCCCGCTTGCCCAATACCACGTAACCGATTGCCATGCCTACGAACACGGCGACTATGCAAAGAACCGGAATAATCAATACTTTGATGCTCGTCCATATGACCTGCCAGAAGACTCTCCCGACGGAGCGCTTCTTCCGGACGGCCGGACGGTTGGAAGCTGTCACCAGGCTCCCCCCTTCTCGCGATTATCCGCGCAGATCGGTCGCCATCTGCAACATTTGGTCTCCGGACGACAACGCCCTGGCATTCAGCTGGTACGCCCGCTGTACGGTCACCAGGTCCGCCATCTCGTCCACCAGATTGACATTCGACTGTTCAAGGAATCCTTGCCGGATCGAGACGCCGCCGCTCTGCTGCGGCGCGGCCTGCACCGCCTGCACGACGTCGCCGGCGTTGACGTTCTGCGGCACCCCGTACAAGTTGTCGGCGACCGCTTGAAGCAATTCCGGCTTCAGCACTTCGACCAGCTTCAGCTTGCCGAGGTCCAGCGTCTCCGATTGATCCGCATTGACGGCCGTCAACGTGCCGTCGGCGGCGATATTCAAGTCGTATCCGTCGGGCACCCGGATCAGGGCGTCCGTTCCTCCATCGTCCGCTACGACCGGATTGCCGGTATCCGTGACGAGGAGCCTGTCTCCGTTGCCCGTCGGCATGAGCTGAAAGGCCCCTTGGCGCGTAAAGACGCGATCGCTGTTCAGCGTAGCGCCGGAACGAGCCTCGAACAGCGCGTTGCCTTCGATAGCTACGTCCGTGTTATTGTTCGTCTGCTGCAGCGGTCCCTGGGTCAGATCCAGCGTCTGGGCGACCATCCGCGCTCCCCAGCCTTGCGTATAGCCGAGAGGGCTGCGGCGCCCGGGCAGCTGGAAATCGCGCTCATGCGGCTGCACATTCGTTAGAATGTCCTCGAACACGGCATTTTTGCGCTTGTACCCGCTGGTATTCAGATTGGCGATATTGTCCGCCAGAATGTCGAGCTTCTGCTGCATGGCGCCCATGGAAGCGGCGGCGCTGATCATGGAGTTGTTCAACGTTTACCCTCCTTAAACCTTGCCGACTTCGTTCACGGCCTTGTCCAGGCTCTTGTCGTAAAATTGCACGACCTTCTGGTTCGCTTCGTATGCCCGAAGGGCGGACATCAGGTCGACCATCGACTGGGAGGAGTCGACGTTCGATCGCTCCAGATAGCCCTGGCGCACCTCGACCCGCTCGCCGTTCTGGACTTGGGCGATGCCTTGCGGCGCGCCTTCATAGCGGAACAGCCCATCCCCCTCGCGGATCAGGTCGTTCGGATTGTCGACGCGGGTCAGCAGCAGCTTAGGATTTCCGGCCAGAGCCGCCCCGGTGGTCTTGTCCAGCAGGCTGCCGTCCGAGGAGACCGCGACGTTGTCCCACGAGCCCGGCACCCGGATCGGTTGTCCGTTCGTTCCGAGGACCGGCAGGCCGTCAGACGAGATGAGCGTTCCGTCCGCCGTCGTCCGGAAGCTGCCGTTCCGGGTGTAGCGCCGATCCCCGTTCGCATCCTGCACGGTGAAGAAAGCTTGCGGCTGGTACGTGACGTTCCCGTTCGCGTCCACCGACTTGCCGGACGCATCGAACGTCGTACCGTTCACGAGAATATCCGAGACGAGCGCCAGGTCCTGCGAACGGTCGGTCTCCGTCATGTCGCCCTGCATCAGGCCGAGCAGGTTCTCTTCCGCGAACACGCCCGTATTGAGCTTGCCGACCGGCCCGTCCTGGGACTCGCTGCCGCCCATGGCGGAGAGCAGCATCTCGGGGAATGCGCGGTTGACCGAATTGGTCGCTTTATAGCCCGGGGTATTGAGATTGGCGATGTTGTTCGTAACCGAATCGTGGCGGCGCTGTTCCGCAATCATGCCCGAAGCGGCGGTATATAATCCTCTCAGCATAATCCTGCCCCCTTAGCTCAGCTTGCGGGTCATCTTGTCCAGATGGTCGAGCATGACTCCCGTCCCTTTTACGACGCAGTGCATCGGATCCTCGGCGATCAGCACGGGCACCTTGAGTTCGTCCGCGAGCAAGGCGTCCAGACCGTCGAGCAGCGCACCGCCCCCCGTCAAGATGACTCCGCGGTCGATAATGTCCGCGGAGAGCTCCGGGGGGGTGCGCTCGAGCACGCTTTTGGCGGAGGCGACGATGGAGGAGACGGGCTCCCACAGCGCTTCCCTGACTTCGTCGGAATGGATCGTCACGGTCAGCGGGAGCCCGGACACCATATCGCGTCCGCGGATGTCCATCTCCTCGTGCCTGCCGCTCATATAAACGGTTCCGATCTTGATCTTGATGTCTTCGCTCGTTCGTTCTCCGATCAGCAATTTATATTTATTCTTTATGTACTTCATGATCGCGGCGTCGAACTTGTCCCCCGCGACTTTAAGAGAAGAGGCGGTTACGACGTCGCCCATGGACAGAACGGCCACATCCGTCGTACCTCCGCCGATATCGACCACCATATTGCCGCTGGGCTGGAAGATGTCCATGCCCGCGCCGATCGCGGCCGCCTTCGGTTCCTCCTCCAGGAAAACTTCCTTGGCGCCGCTTCTCTCCGCCGCTTCCCGGATCGCCTTCTGCTCGACGGACGTAATGTTCGTCGGGGCGCAGATGAGAATGCGGGGACGGCTGTACCAGGTCTTTCCTCCTACGCGGCCGATGAACGCCTTAAGCATCATGTCCGTCACTTCGAAGTCGGCGATGACGCCGTCCTTGAGGGGACGAATGGCGACGATATTGCCTGGCGTGCGGCCGACCATCCGGCGGGCTTCTTCCCCGACGGCAAGCACCTTGCGGGTGTCGCTCTCGATCGCGACGACGGAAGGCTCGTCGAGCACGACTCCTCTTCCTTTGACATGAATGGACACGTTGGCAGTGCCCAGATCGATTCCGATGTCTTTGCTGAACATGAACGAGAATCCCCCACGGCGCTTGATATATCGTAATAGTTTATGATTCGCCGTTCTCGCGGAAAATCCTCCTTTTGTCGCGGAAAACTTATCTTTTACGCTTTGCCTGCCGTCAAAACTTCCCGTTTCTTGACGGTTGTCTTCTTGTATTTGATCTTGGTGGCTTCTCCTCCCCTCAGATGGCGAATCGATTTGTGGTATTCGAGAATGTGCTTGACCTGGTCGGCCAAGTCCGGATTGATCTCCGGAAGTCTCTCGGTCAGGTCTTTATGCACCGTGCTCTTGGAGACGCCGAATTCCTTGGCGATCGTCCGTACCGTGTTGCGCGTCTCCACAATGCACCGGCCGATCTTGATGGTGCGTTCTTTGATGTAATCGTGCACGCTCCCGCCTCCCTGCTCGAATAGATTGGTACATTATATGAGGGGCGCGGTCACTTATTCTTTGTTCCCAAGCCTGACAAGCCTAGAAAGTCCAAATATCGCGAAATGAATGGGTCTTACGACGGGGGTGTGCGGCTTAAGAAGGATGAGAAAAGGCGGAGCGCCCCCCTCGCGCTCCGCCTTCCGATCAAGCAATTTCACGTCCTCCATGCCTTGGGCGGCAACGGTTTGACCGGCCCGTCCCATCGATTTTACGCGTTCTCGTGCTCCTCCATCGCGGCTTGGACGATGACCAGGTCGCGGTAGTTCCGCAGATCGATCTCGTACGGCCGTTGAACCTTCGCGCCGTTCGCTTCGCGAACGATCCGGATGATCGGGCGATGGCTCATCGAATGCTCCACGTCGGCGACGACTCCGGTCTGCCCGCTGCTCAGCTTCACGACGAGGGAGACCGGGTACATCGAGACGTTGCGCAGAAATACCTGCACCAGGTCGAGATCGAAGTCGTAATTGCCGGCCGCGAACAAGTACTCCATCGCCTCGCCGAAGGTGAACGCCTTCCGATGATGCCGAGGAGAGATCAGCGCGTCGTACATGTCGGCAAGGCCGACGATCTGCGCGTATTCCGGAATGTCATTATGCTTGACGCCGAACGGATAGCCGCTCCCGCGATAACGTTCGTGGTGCAGCAGGGCGCACTTGGCCGAAGCCGCCGACACGCCCGGCAGGCGCGATAGAATCTCGAAGCCTTTTACCGTATGCTGCTTCAATTCCTTCCTCTCGAGCGACGTCAGCTGCAGCTTCGATTTGACGATTGCGGGCGGAAGCCGGGTCATCCCGATATCGAACAGCAGCGCGCCGACGGTCAAATCGTACAGCCTCGCCATATCGTAGCTTTTCGCGAGGCCGACGACGCAAGAGAGCAGCGCCACCTGCAGCGAATGGTCGAACAAGAAACGATCCGTCTGCAGCAAGACGCCCAGCTCCTCCGCGATCTCCCGCTGCGCCACGATCTCCGTCATCACGGTTCGGAACTGGCGGCGGAACCGGTCCTCCAGCATGCCGACCGCCACCCTTCCGATCGCCTGCTCCGACATCGCCATCTTTACGGCGTACTCGCAGGCCATCTTGCGGGCAGCGTCGTTATCCTTCAGATTCTCCGCGTCGCTCTCTTTCCAATTTGCGTCGCGCAGCCCGACGGCCCTCCCGGTCCGAACTGGCGCCGTTGCCGCCTCTTCCTTCCGATCCACGCAGACCGAAGCAACGCCGAGGTTGCGCAGACGGCGAATGTACTGCTCGGTCAACTGCGTTCCCGCTTCCAGCATGACGACTCCGTTCTTCCCGCGAACCGGCCTTGCCAGTACGTCTCCGGCCGATAATTCTTGAACCGCCGTCTCCCTCACGGCCTCCACTCCTTTAGAACTAGTCGATTTTTCCCAGACTATGTCGCACAATAGCGATAGTC
>NZ_JACJVO010000019.1 GCF_014212055.1 Cohnella zeiphila
AAACATTAGCTGGTTTTTGCTCATTCGATTCTCCCCCTGTTCAGTTCGACTGCGTTTAAGGCCGAATCGTCTGCCCGTTCATCGTTCCTTCGATTGCCTTCAGGTAGGCTTGCGCCACGGCGCTTGCAAGCGTGCCCGATACATTCGTCAAACCCAATCCCGCCTTGACATCAAAACTCATATTTTCCAGCGTCTCCTTGACCCAGCCCGGGCTGACGATATTGAATCGAATTCCCCTCGGCAGCTCGATTGCGGCAGCACGAACAAACCCTTCCAGTCCGTCGTTCACAAATGCGCTGACCGCGCTTCCGGGTATCAAGCTCTCGAACATATTCCCGCTTGTGAGGGTGATGGACCCGCCTTCGTTCAAGCGCTCGGCCGCTCTGCGCGCCAGAGAGATCTGTCCCAGCACTTTGCTCTTCATGCCAAACCGAAAGTCCTCTTCCGATATCTGGGAAAATGGCGTCAGTTTGCCGCTTCCGGCAGTGACGGCGATGGCATCGACATCGAGAACGGATGCGAAAAGCGCCTCCATGGAAGACTCGTCCTCCAAGTCAACCCGGACGGTCCCTTTACGCGACGCGCGGACAACCTCGTAATGATTCGCTTCGAGCAGATCCGCGAGAGCGGAACCGATGGTTCCCGTAGCTCCGATCACGATGACCTTGCGTTTTCTCATGGTTTCGGGTTTCACGGTATTCCTTCATCTCTCCCATCGATAGATCATGAACTCTTCATTTACATAGGTGCTATCATCCAATTTCATCGCGTGGATCTCCAGCCCGTAGGTTGTGAACCCGACGGACCGATACAGCCGCTTGGCATGTTCATTGGTATCGACTACATACAGTTGTATCTGCTCCAGCTCGGGGATCTTCCGGGCACGATGAAGCAGCTCTTGCATCAATCGCTTGCCGATTCCCCGTCCCTGAAACACTCTATCCACATACATGCCCCAAACCGTTCCCTTATGCCGCATTTTCAAAAAAGTCTCTCGTCTGAACCCCACCATGCCGATCAGTTCTTCCGGCTCCGAGAACGCTCCGAGGATAAAGTTGGAATCGCCGGCGGAGAACCGTTCTATGATTCTCTCTATCGGCGTGTCTTTGACCTCTTCATACGAAGCTCCGAACGATCGCGGATATTCATACAAAGCCTGCAACCTCAGCTTCCAATAGGCTTCCGCATCCTCGACTTGCAGTTTTCTGAAGTCCATAAATCACCGTCCCGATCTTACATCTGCTCGTTTAAGAGTCTTTCCCATCACGACTTCATCAGATGGTAACGCCGCAAAAGTGCGAATTGCTTGGCCAGGAAGAGAGGCGTATAAGGCATGTCGCTGCGGAGCCAGGAGACAATCGTTCCGATAAGAGCCGAGGCCCCGTACCAGATGGCGATATCGCGTTTGATCCCCAGCTCCGCCAGCTTGGAATCGCCTCCCGATCGTTCGAATCTATCCGTAATCAACGTCGTCAGCAGCCCAAGCAACCGTTCCGTGAACACCGTCGTTCGCTTCGTCGCGAGAATCACTTTATAGAATCGGGCGTGCTGCGCGATGTGCTCCAGCAAATTCACCATGATCGGCCATTCCACCTCCGGATCCAATGAACGAAGCTCATTCGGCGCTTGAAGGATCGAGGAGAGATCCTCGATCATATCGTCCGCCATCTTCTCCATCATGTCCGGGATGTCCCGATAGTGAAGGTAGAAGGTCACCCGATTGATCGTGGCGCGTTCGGCGAGCCGATTGACCGATATTTTCTCGACGTCCATCTCTTCCAGCAGCTCGACGAAGGCGTCCCGAAGCAGCCGGCGCGTGCGAAGAATACGGGGATCGGTGCGCGGTTCGGAATGGTTCAACCTGTCTACCCCTCTCTGATTTCCTAATGATTACATTTCTCGGCTTATTCGTCGAACATCTCACGGGTAAGCGACAAAACCGAGTGAATGTGATAATTAATTTACACTTCGTAAAAATGTGTCGATTGCAAAGCTCTCCAATCTGACTACAATCTAATTTATGACTTGTTCATTATATTACACAGTGTAAATTTAGTCGAGAGGATGAAGCAAGATGAGCACGAATTTGAAGGCGGACAGCGGCGGCGGCGTGAGGAAGGGGCCGATCCTGTTCATTATGATACTGGGCGCCTTCCTGGCAACGCTGAATCAGACGGTAATGAGCGTCGCCGTCCCGGAACTTATGACCGATTTTGACATTTCGGCAACGACAGCCCAATGGCTGACGACCGGATATATGCTGGTGAATGGCGTTCTGATCCCGATTACCGCCTTCTTGATGCAGAGGTTTTCGACGCGTCAGCTGTTCCAGGCATCGATGATCCTGTTCCTGGCCGGAACGGTCGTATCGGCCGTGTCCACCGGCTTCCCCGTTCTGCTGGCGGGACGCCTGATTCAAGCCGCCGGCGCCGGCATCATCATGCCGCTGCTGATGAACGTCATCCTGACGCTCTTCCCTCCCGAAAAAAGAGGAGCGGCCATGGGGACGATGGGACTCGCGATTATTTTCGCTCCGGCGATCGGACCGACGCTGGCCGGATACGTGTTGGAGAATTACGCATGGCAAACGATGTTCTACGCCATGATTCCGCTCGTTCTTCTCGTCATCGTATTAGCCTATATTTATCTCAAGAACGTCTCGGAACGGGTCGCCAGTAAGGTCGACATCCTCGGCGTGCTCCTGTCCACGATCGGATTCGGCGCGGTGCTGTACGGCTTCAGCCGGGCCGGCAGCGAGGGCTGGTCGAGCTCGGAAGTCATCGTCTCGCTGATCGCAGGCGTTATCGCCCTTGCCCTGTTCACTTGGAAGCAGCTGGCTTCCAAAAATCCGCTGCTCGACCTTCGGGCGTTCAAGTACAACATGTTTACGTTGACGACTATCATCAATATCGCCGTTACGATGATGATGTATGCGGATATGATGCTGCTCCCGCTGTATTTGCAGAACGCTCGCGGCTATACCGCCATGGAGTCCGGCCTGCTGATGCTCCCCGGTTCCCTCCTGATGGGCTTTATGATGCCGGTCACGGGAAGGCTGTTCGACCGCTTCGGAGCGAAATGGCTGTCGGTCATCGGAATGGCCATCACGATCGGAACCACTATCGGTTTCGTGAACCTGACGGATTCGACCAGCTATACGTATCTGGTTCTGATGTCGACGGGCCGCCGCTTCGGGATGGCGTTGTTCCTGATGCCGATCACGACCGCCGGTCTCAATCAGCTGCCGTCGCGTCTGAATGCACACGGCACGGCGATCTCGAACACGATCAAGCAGGTCGCCGGCGCCGTCGGAACCTCTTTGCTCGTGACCGTCATGACGAATCGGACCGCCACTCACCTGAAGGATATGGCGGCATCCGGTTCAGGAGGTTCGCAGGACCATATGATCCTGGAATCCACCATTAAGGGAATCAACGACGCCTATCTGGTCATTATCGGGATCGGCATCGTCGGTCTGCTGCTCGCCTTCTTCATCAAGCGGACGGGGCAGACGGCCGAAGCGAAAAAGGCCGATCCGGCGGTTGAGGTCCAAGCTACGGAAGCATAAGTTTTTGCAGCATAAAAACGCCTGCCGTTCGCCGATCGAGGCGATAGCAGGCGTTTTTGTTAAGCTTTGCGCGTGGCCGGTTGCTTTCACACGATGCCGCTTACGACCCTCGAGATCAGAATTCCGCTTATTACGATGAACGCCATGCCGTGAAGGAGCACAAGTTGAAATCCGCCACATCCTTTTCAAGTGATACAAAATGATTATAGGGATGCAGGAGAATGTTTGCTGAAGGCGAATGGGCAGGATATCACGAGAAGATGAAGTCCGATCGCTGAAGCGGAAATGCAAAAACCCGCTCCGGAGAGCGGGTTGGATTCCGTAAAAGATCAAGCTCGGGAATAAGCGTGAAGACCTCGATGAAACCGGGCGAGCTTGGCGAAGAAGTCTTCGAGAACGAACCGGGCATCCACTGTATCGTAGACCCGAATCGGACGGTAACGGCCCGTATGGATATAGTGCATCTGCGCGTCGAAAATCGGGGCCGGCTTCCAGGACCAGCGGCCGCAGTCCGGGTACAGAATGACCCCGACGGCAGGCGAATCGCCGAGCGAGCGGTACTCGAACGTCCCGTTCGGAATGCTCTCGTTGAACTCGTACACTTGCTCCGCCAGGTATTTCCCAAGCTCGCCTTGCGGATAGACTTTCTCCAGCATTTCCGCATAGCTGACCGGCATGAGCTTGTAGACCGTACTCGGGATCTGCCACAGCTCCAGGGAAGACTTGAAGACGACGTTGGCGGCATGAATATCGTTGGACAAATTATATTCCCGTCCGCCGATCGGCCATTCCCCTCCGCCGATCCAGATCACCTTCACGTTCCGCTCGGCGATCCTCGGCTCCAGCAGCAGCGCGGACGCCATGTCCGTCAGCGGTCCGTAGAAAGCGACATGAAGCGGCCGGTCGTCTTCCTTCATCGCTTCCTCGATAATGAGCCGCGCTCCCGGGGAATCGACCGGAGTCTCTTCGTCCGGCATCGCGGTCGCCGCTCCGTCCTCGACCCGGATTCGGTCCCGAAGTCCCATCAGATCGAGCAGCAGCATGGTCTCGTCGTGGCTGTCCTTCAAGCTGGTCTTCGACCTTCTGTCGCCGAAGTGGGCCGGAATGATGCCGTGCAGCTCGAACGTCGGAGTCAGGATGGCATGGACGATGGCGTATTGGTCGTCCGCTTCGTTCTTGGCGTCCGTGTTGATGATGACCCTCAACTTATTCTTCGGAATGAATGAATGGCTCATAAGACGTCGGATCCTCCCTTTTCACGATTCCTTATTCGTAGTCACGATGCCGGCAACGGCTCTTTTCCATCCTTGATAAAGCCGTTCGCGCTCTTCGGCCGCCATGGCCGGCTCGAATCGGCAAGCGAAGTCTTGACCGCCGACGGGAAGCTCGGCCGCCGACGGCCACCATCCGATGCCGAGTCCTCCCATATAAGCGGATCCCAGGGCGGACGATTCGGCGGCATCCGATTTGACGACGGTCCGGCCGAGCAGGTCGGCCTGGAACTGCATGAGGCGCGGGTTGTCGGAGGCGCCGCCGTCCGCCCGCAGGGCTGCCAGCGGAATGCCGGCCTCCGCCTCCATCATCTCCGCCGCGTCACGGACTTGGTAGGCGATGCTCTCCAGCGCCGCCCGGACGAGGTGGGCTTTGCCGGTGCTCCGGCTCATGCCCAGAATAGCCGCCCGGGCCCGTGGATCCCAATAGGGCGCTCCCAATCCGACGAAGGCGGGAACGAGATACACCCCCTGATTGTCCGGCGCCTCCTCGAGCAATCGGTCCATCTCCTCGAACGAATCGAACAGCCCGAGATTGTCTCTCACCCACTTGATGCTGTCCCCCGAAGTTCGGATCACGGCTTCCAGGGCATACGCAACGCCGCCGCCCCTTCCCCATGCGATCGCGAGAACGAGACCGTTGCCGGCGGGAACCGGCCGGTCGCCGATGTTCATGAGGACGGACGTTCCCGTCCCGTAGGTCGCCTTGGTCATCCCGGGCTCCAGGCACAGCTGTCCGAACAGCGCCGCCTGGGAATCGCCGATCACGCCCGTCAAAGGAACCTGCTCGCTCCACAGGGCCGGGTCGCGAGTCACCCCGAACGAATCGTCGGACGATCTTACCTCCGGCAGAATCTCCTTCGGAACGCCGAAGAGATCGCACAACCCGTCGTCCCAGGTCCGCTCGTGAATATCGAACAGGGAAGTCCGGCTCGCGTTCGTGTAATCGGTTGCATGAACCTCCCCGCCGCTCAGCTTCCATAGGAGCCAGCTGTCGATCGTGCCGGCGAGCAGCGTTCCTTCCGCGAGAGCGCGCCGCGCTTCGGGAACCTGTTCGAGCATCCATCTCCATTTGGCAGCCGAGAAATACGGATCCAGCATCAGGCCGGTCTTCTCGCGAACGGCCGGCTCGTGCCCCGCTTCCTTCAGGGCCGAGCACCGATCGGCCGTTCGCTGGCACTGCCAGACGATCGCGTTGCAGACGGGCCGGCCCGTGGCGCGGTCCCACATGACGGCCGTTTCCCGCTGGTTCGTGATCGTGACCGCCGCGAGCCGGTCCGGCGCGATGCCGGCCCGCCGAAGCGCCTCGTGCGCAAGCTTCACGACATTCCGGTAAATCTCTTCCGGATCGTGCTCGACCCAACCCGCCGCCGGATACAGCTGCTTATGATCGGCGAAGCATCGGACGGCGATTCGGCCCGCGCGGTCGACCAGCAGCGCTTTCGTGCCCGACGTGCTCTGATCGATCGTGAGCAGGTAACGTTTCTCCATGGTCTTCCTCTACCTGCCGATCAGATCGAGAGCGATCCGCTTGATCGAATCTGCACTGATCCCGTAATGCTTGAACACTTCCGACGTCTTGCCGGCAATGGCCGGTTCGTCGGGGATGCCGAGGATGCGGACCGGCACGGGATGACGCTGGACGACGACTTCCGCGACGGCCGCCCCGAGTCCGCCGTGAATGCTATGCTCTTCCACCGTAATGATTCGTCCCGTCTCCTCTGCTGCGCGGACGATCGCCTCCTCGTCCAGCGGCTTGATCGTATGCATGTTCAGCACCCGGGCGGATACCCCGACTTCTCGCAGCAGGGCTTCCGCGTCCAGCGCGATGCGGACCGTCTCGCCGGTTGCGATCAGGGTGACGTCCTCCCCTTCTTTCATCGTCACAGCCTTGCCGATCGTGAACTCATAGTCGGCCGAATCGTATACATCCTCGACCGGATTCCGCCCGATGCGAACGTACGCGCCGCCTTCGTAGCCGACAAGCGCTTCCGTCATCCGCTTCGTCTCGTGGCGGTCCGCCGGCATCATCACCGCAAGGCCCGGAATAGCGCGGGCGACGGCCAGATCCTGGACGGAGTGATGCGACATGCCGAGCGCGCCGTAGCTGACGCCGCCGCTAATGCCGACCAGCTTCACGTTCGTGCCGGAATAGGCGACGTCCACCTTGATCTGCTCGATGCTTCTCATGCTCAAGAAACAAGCGGGCGACGCCACGAACGGCTTCCGTCCGCTATGCGCAAGGCCAGCCGCGATTCCGACGATGTTCTGCTCGGCGATGCCGACTTCGACGAACTGGTCCGGATACGCCTTCGCGAACGGGGCCATGGCCGCGGATCCGCGCGAATCGCTGGCGAGCACCGTGATGGCCCGGTCTTCCTTCGCCAGCTCCAGCAGCGTCTCGCAGACGACCTGCCGGTTCGGGATCGTGTTCCCCATGTTAGCCCTTCTCCCCTTCCTGCCGCAAGCTTTCCAGAGCCGCGGACAGCTCCGCGAGCGCCCGGTCCAGCTCCTCGTCGCTGGGCACGTGATGATGCCAATGCGGCACATTTTCCGCGAACGATACGCCTTTGCCCTTCACGGTATTCGCCATGACAAGCGTCGGCTTGCCGGATGCGGCCGGGACCGCTTCGAACGCGCTCACGAGCGCATCCACGTCATTGCCGTCCACCGTCACCACATGCCAGCCGAACGAAGCCCATTTCTCGTCCAACGGATCCAGCCCCATCACTTCCTCCGTGGAGCCGCTGATCTGCAGCCGGTTGCGGTCGACGATGCCGACCAAGTTATCCAGCTTATAGTGCGCTCCCGCCATCGCCGCTTCCCAGACGGAGCCTTCCGCCTGTTCGCCGTCGCCCATCAGGCAGAAAACGCGATACCCCAACCCGTCCCGCTTCGACGCAAGCGCCATCCCGACGGAAATGGCCAGTCCGTGACCGAGGGCGCCCGTATTCATCTCAATGCCGGGAACCTTGTTGTTCGGGTGGCCGATCAGCCGGGTGCCGAATTGGCTGTACGTGAACAGCTCCTCCTTCGGGAAGAACCCGAGGTCGGCCAGAATGCACCAGAGCGACTCCACGGAATGGCCCTTGCTCGCGATGAACCGGTCGCGGTCCGGCAGCTTCGGGTTGGATGGATCGATCCTCATGACGCGATAATAAAGAGAGGTTAAAATATCGGTGTTGCTGAGCGAGCCGCCGGTGTGGCCCGTTTTGGCGCGGTGAATGATTCGCAGCAGGTCCATCCGGATTTGGACGGCCTTTTGCCTCAATGCATTGGAATTCATCGCTTCGTTCCTCCTCCCGGCTTAGAGATCCGATCCTCGCAGCCAAGCCTGAATCTCGCGCTCCGTCGGATCGACCGGATCCGGCGAAAGCCCCGGAATATACGAGCACGCTTCGTAAAGAGCCGGAATCGCGTTGGCGTGAATGCCTACCGCATGATGGACGTAAGGCCCTTTCACGAGCTTCTCCTCCCACAGCGGCCAATCGTTCACTTCGACCCATACGTAAGAGCCGCGGGTGTAAGGCCCCTGAATGCCTTTGGCTTTCCCGAGGAAAAGCTGATAGTCGCCGTGGTCTCCGTCAAAGCGGGCCAGCGTCATGCTTCCGCCGCGAATTTCGCCTTCGTGCGTTCCGGGCGAGTGGTCGTCGAACAGGAAGTGCTTCCGCAGCTTCGGCCTGTTCTCCACGGTGAGCGAGACTGGAAAATTGCCGCAGTGAAACAGCAGCTCGCCGTTCGGATTGTCGGGATGGCGCACCGTCAAGTCGGCGAAGAAGGTCGGATGCTGATTCATCGTCGCCGCCTGGACCATGACGGACGTGATCGCGCCGTGAATATCGGTCTCGCAAGTGACCGGAATCTGCTCGTCGGTCAAGATCGCGTTGGCCAGGCAAGGCATGATGCCCATGGCTTCCTGAAGCGACGACCAGCACTGAATCGCGATGGCAGTGCTTCCCGTTTGCTCCGCGTACTGCTTCATCGCCACTTTGAGAGCCGCGATGCGCTTCACGTCCGCCTCGGTGACTTCCGACCAGTCCAGCTTCGCCTTGATGTCGTCGACCGCCGCGGCCAGCTCCGAACCGTTGCCGTTCTCGATTCGCTTCGACGCCCGCTGAATGTCGATCAGCGTAATCGGGTGAAGCTCGATGCCGAAGCGCTCCAGCAGCTCGCCCTCGTTGCAGATCATCGTCCAGAACGACGAAGGCCGGGGCCCGATCTGCAGAATGCGAAGGTTTCGGAACTGACGGACCACGTTGGCGGCGGCAACGAAATTCGTGAATCCCCTTTCGAAAACGGGATCGTCTACGCGGCTGTTCGTGACGTAAGTAAACGGAACGTTGAACCGGCGCAGCACCTTGCCCGACGCGAACAGACCGCATTGGGTATCGCGCAGCCGCATGCCGTCCTCGAGCGGAGCCTCGTCTCTCGGCCCCCACAGCAGAACCGGCTTGCCCAGCGCTTTCCCGACTCTGGCCACCGTATCCTCCGTACCGAAGTTGCAGTGCGGGAAAAATACGGCGTCCACCTGCTCCTGCCGGAAACGCTCGACGATCTGGTCGGCATTCACGTGATCGTCGTACAACAGCCCTTCTTGATTCAGCCCCTCGAGATCGACGATATCGATGTCCATCCCGAAGCTTTCGATCTTCTCTTTAATGAGAACTTTGTAGCGAAAAGCGTCTTCGGCGCTGAAGACGAAGCGTCGGGTCGGCGCGTAGCCGAGCTTCAATTTTCTCATGGACGCATCTCCTAAAGGGAAAATGTAACTAAACTAATCATTCTGTTTAGTTAAGTTCATTGCGATTTTCATCCCCAGATTATCATCGTTTCGCGCATTAATCAATAAACATTCGCGATATTTTCCGAAAAATACTCTGAATTTAACTAAACAATTAACTAAAATAAGATTGGGGTTGAGTTTTGTTTTAAAAATGAGTAGACTAAACTTACTAAACCTGAGGGCGGGAAGTGGATCGGATATGAAAATGGAGGATATCGCACGTCTGGCCGGCGTCTCGAAGTCGGCCGTATCGATCGCCTTCAGCGGCAAGCCGGGAATCGGACCGGAGACGCGCGAACGCATTCTGAAGATCGCAAAGGACCACGGCTATATGCCGAAGCCTCGCACCCATGCGGCGGAAGCGGGCTCCCGGACATTGACTTTTCTCGTGTTCGCCAATTCGGGGATCGTTCTGGAGCAGTATTATCAGCAGCCGTTTTTCCGCGAGCTGATCCATTACATCGAGGAGCGCTGTAAATTCCGCGGCTTCTCTCTTCTGTTCAGCACGATCGAGATGAACAAGCTGGGAGAGCAGATCCGCAGCATCGCCGACGAGAAGCGGAGCGACGGCGTGATCCTGCTCGGCACGAACCTGGACCGCGCCCAGATTGCGGAGATCGCCGATCTGCTGCCGCTTCCGCTCGTCGTGCTCGACAATTGCTACGATACGCTGCCGGTTCATTTCGTCGAGATCAACAATATGATCGGCGCGTACCAAGCCGGCTCGCACCTGTGCCGCAGCGGCCATACGCGAATCGGCTACATCGCTTCCGATGTGAGAATCCATAATTTCGAGGAGCGGCGAAACGGATTCGCCTATGCTCTGCGCGAGCACGGGGTCGAGTTGGCGGAGGACTGCACGTTCACCGTCGCTCCGACGATCCTGTCGTCCCAGGAATCGCTCAAGCGGCAGCTCGGCGAACATCTGGAAGCCGGCAAGCCGCTTCCCAGCGCTTTCTTCTGCGAGTGCGACTACATCGCGATCAGCGCGATCAAGACGTTGACGGAGATGGGGTACCGGATCCCGGAAGACGTGTCCGTCGTCGGGTTCGACAATATTTCCGAAGCGAGCATCGTGACGCCGGAGCTGACCACCGTGCATACGGAGAAGGAACAGATGGCCCATCTGGCCGTCGACCTGCTGGTCCAAAGCATCGCTTCGGAGGATACCGTGAACACCAAGGTCAAAGTCGACACCCAGCTGGTGGAGAGGCGTTCGACCCGGATCGTCGGAGATCCCCTCCAATGACCCAAGGCGAAGACGTTCCGCTTCACTCCCCCTTCAAAGTTGGCCTCGACCGCCCGCCGGTGATCCTCGTCCGACACGCCCGCTTCTTTCGCCCCAAGCGGTTCTCCTCCCCCCTCATCTTACGGAGATCGGCTCAGATCAGACTCTTCGTCGGCCCTGGCACAAGGATCGGTGAGAACACAAGCGTGTAAGGGCGACAGGGGGTGACGACGGGCAACAGCAGGCGACGGACCCTAACGAATCCACACGACGCTATTCCGGCATAAACGAGGGTTGGTCCGTTCTAACGAATCGTATAAACGCTATTTGGTGAAAAAGCGCCTTGCTTCCCGCTTGCAGAGGTAAATAAGGCTTTTCCGGTTCGTTAGAATCCAAATGGGCCTCTCCGAAGGCGAATAAGAACGCTACGATTCGTTAGCCGTCGCCGCATCCATGCGATCGGTCACCGACCCATTTCCATGACACCATCAGCACCTCGTTCAAGGCCGCATCCGGCTCCGTCCCGGGAACCGAATCCGATATCCTTTCTTTAGTTCAAATAAAAAGCTAAGCCGCACTTTGAATGGCGCTTAGCATAAAGCTTTTGTAGCTATTCAAATCTTCATCGCTCATGGCGGCCATGTCGGATCTGGAACCTTCATACAGCTCGACGGCGCTCCGGACGATATCCCTTAAGCTCTCCGGAAGAAGATGAAGCGCCCAGATCCCGGCATCCCGCTTGGACAAGATCCGGCCCGTCTTCAGGTACGACAACACCCTGCACAACGTAAGAATTCCGTATACGGGCAACGTTCGAAGGGAATCCGCCGCATAATCGACTCCGTCCAAGATGGACGAACGGAAGTCGGGTTCGGGCACGTCCGGAAAAGCCTCCGCGACGGACAGCCCGTACACGCAAATTCCTTTTTGGCGAATCAACATGATGTGGCATGCCAGATCGCCATCCACGGGCGTTCCCGCCCAAAATTCCTTATCGCCGAGAACCACGCTGTCTTCGTACCGCTGCCTCCAGTATTCGCTGCAATGCAGCTCGAAAGGCGTCGGATGCCGCCAAGGCCGAATGCCTCCTTGCGTAATCAGGCTGATTTCGATCGGCGCCGGGTTTAAGGACAAAGCCAGCAGCTCTTGTACGAGCCGAAATCTCACCTCTACGTCGATACTCTCTTTTAGAAGAACGATAACATCCAGATCGCTGCAAGCCGGGTTAAAGCATTGAAGCGCAAGCGAGCCGTGAAGGTACGTTCCCAGAAGATTATCGTCCAGCTGCCGAATCAAGCATTCTTGCAGCTTTCCGACTTGGTCCTTCACCTCTGCAGGGCAATTGTCCCAGCCATATAAGTTTATCGTCATCGCCTCCTGTCGAAGCGAGCTTTGGGCCTAAGCTATTTTTGAATCTTAAACGCAAACTTCCACTCCGCCGTATTACCCGAGTATCTGCCGCGGTTTTCTACTACCTGCACCGCAAGACTTTTGCTTAGCGATTTGCTAATGGAAGACACTTTGACCGAGACGCTCTTCGTTCCGACATCGGGCACCTTGTCCTGCTCTTCGGCATACGCTTTCAATTGAATGCTGTCCGACGGTTTCAAGTTCAGGGTGACGGTCGATCCCTCTTTGACCGCCTTGCCGTTGATCGACGCGGTCGTATACCACTCGTTGCCGACATGGTTATTCTCGACGAGCTCGACGCTCGCCAGCGTAATTTTGACCTTAACGGTCTTCGTCGCCGCCGCGGCAGGCGGGACGAGCAAAGTAAATAGCAGAGAACATACGAGAAAAATCTTTATCCGATTGTTTTTCATTGAGAGTGCTTCCCCCAGTATGAAAGTGTTACCCAGCTACAAATCTTTCGTCGCTTCGATCCATCCGCGAACGACTTCAACGAGCTTCTGTCTCTTCTCTTCCAGATCGCCGGCAGAGGCGATCTTCGCGATTGCCCTGTCTCCTGCGACCCATTCCAGCAATCCGGTGTCATCCATGAAAAGCGAAGCTTGACCGGCGAGCCCCGTCGTCTTGGAGCCGCAATGGAAGATCAGACGAAAGCCGTCTTTTCCATGCAGGTTAAACGTGATCCGATCTTGTCCGTTTACGCAAAAGCTGGGCGCATTCCATTTGATATGTTCGGACAGTCCGATTCCGGTTCCCAGAACGATCTTCCGAACTTCCTCCATCTCCTTCTTGAACGGATGCTCCGATTTCCGAAAAAAATCGGCTACCTGCTCCTCACCCGAGAGCTTCGTTGTTTTGGCCACTTCAATCCCCCTTTGTTTGCGAGTTGAACCGACCGGCCCGCTTAAGATCAAATGCCCGCCGCCGGAAAATTCAAGGGACCGGGCTATTGTAACGAATCCCTACGACCTTAATTGGCGAAAAAACAAAGACTTCTGGTTTTAACGAATCTGAACGCTCTTATAGACCCAGACTCGTCAGGAAAACAGGGGAATTCTTCTCCATAAGATCACCTGGGTTCGTTACATTTTTAAAATCGATCATTCGGTCCAAATAACGTTGCTCAGTTTCGCTAGAGCAAAAAAACCTAAAATACACCCATAATTATACATATTCCAATCACGAAACGTTAGTCTTTTGTGAATAACCGCTTGAAAAAGTGTTTTTTTGCAACAAGTTACCTGCCTTCAACATCCGAGAGCCCAGTAACGACAGCGCAGGTTTCCGCGAGTATTCGACGGAGACGATGACGATTTTTAGGGCTAGCGCTGCCCTCCTGATACTGGATTCAGCAAACAAAAAAAGCCTTCCGCGCCGCGCATGACCAGAATGTACGGTTGGAGAAGGTCTCCGCCCGTGCGGTCGACCTTTCAGCCCGTTAAGAGCCGAATGTATACTTCTCGTTGATCTGCCGAAGAATCTCTTTGCCGCCGGCGTCGTTCCAGTCCTGAACGAACTTGTCGAAATCGGCGTCCAGGTTCAACTCCCCGCGCACGAACTTCAAATACGATTCGCTTGCCAGCTTGCCCAGGTCCGGATATTCCGTCATCGCCGGCACGTAGACGGCCAGAGAGTCGATCGTCTGCACGCCGTCGCGCAGAGAGTCGATGAACTTCAGCGTATCCTGGGTGTAATCGTACTTCTCCATCAGCTTCGACTTCGTGCCGAAGACGCCGTAGAAGGTGCCTGCGCCGATCTTGTACTTGGCGTTCTCGTTCGCGTACTCCGGCTTCATGATCGGAACGCCGTCCTGCATCTGGTAATGCTCCCCCTCGATGCCGTAAACGGCGGTCAAATACGTCGAATCGTCCGTCGCGAGCGCATTCAGAATCTCGTACAGCTTCGCTTTTTTGGCCGGATCCTTCTCCACCTGCTTGCCCATGGCGATAAACGCGTTCTGCGATCCGTAGGAATAAGCTTTGCCCGGTCCGTTCGGTCCCGCGAGCGGCTTGCCCACGACGATCTTGTTGTTCGGATTTTTGGCGTAAAAGGGAGCGCCGACGATGCCGACCCGCGGCTCGAACTGGTAGGACATCCAGTCCCGGACGCCGACGATGCCGTTGACGAAGTCGTCGTGATAGTCGTTGGCCGTCTTGGTGACGAACTCCGGATCGATCAAATCTTCCTTATACCAACGGTTGATCACTTTGAGCGCTTCCCGACCTTGTTCCGTCGTCAGGCCGTAGACGACCTGCTTCGTCTTCTCGTCGACCATGTAGTCCGGCCGAACGCCGAACGCCCCGAACACGACCGAGAACGAGCGGGCGTCCGTCCCCTGCCCGGACAGGCCGTACGTATCCTTCTGCCCGTTCCCGTCCGGATCGTCGTTGCGGAACTTGCGCAGCACGTCTTCGAACTGATCCAGTGTCGTCGGCGGGGCGTCGTAGCCGATCTTTTTCAGCCAGTCTCCGTTGTAGCCCGGCAGGAACGGCAGATCGCCGATCGGCCAGATGACGGGAATGCCGTAGCCTTTGCCGTTCACCTTGCTATAGTCCCAGAGTGTCGGGTCCGCTTGGTCGATCGTACCGGCATACTCCGGCATCTTGCCGCGAATCTCGTCTTCGGGGAGCTCCGCGAGAATGCCTTGGTTCACCAACGTCTCCAGCCGCTGCGGGGAAAAGTCGAGATAAATCAGATCGGCCACTTCGCCGCTGCTGAACTTGATGTTCATCTGCTCGTCGTAATTGGCGCGCTCGACGCGGACATTCTTGAACTTCACGTTGAACTTCTTCTCCAGCGCTTGCTGAACCGGGGTCGAATCGTTCTCCGGCGGATTGAAGCTGAGCCAGGAAATCTCGATCGGCTTATCGGACGACGCCGCGGATGAGCCGGCGCTGGACGCAGCCTCTTCCTTCCCGTTGCCGCTGCATGCGGCGAGCGGCAGCGCCAGCGCCAGCAGCGCCGCAACCGCCTGAGTCCGTCTGAATCCTTTCATCGCGAACACGCTCCTTATGGATGGATGATTCGATTAACCTTTTAACGATCCGATCATGACGCCCTGAACGAAATATTTCTGCAAAAAAGGATACAGCGCCACGATCGGCACGACCGTCACGATCAGGGCCGCCGCTTTGACCGTCTCGGGAATGACGTCCTGCACGCCGATCATCTGGTCCATCAGCGCCTGCACGTCCTGATCCCGGTTCTCGACGACCAGCCTGCGCAAATACGTTTGCAGCAGCATTTTGGAGCTGTCCTGAATGTACAGCATGCCGTCGAACCACGAATTCCAGTGACCGACCGCCGACCACAAGCCTACGGTAGCCAGAATCGGCTTCGACAGCGGCAGCACGATCGAGAACAGCGTGCGGAGGTCGCCGGCGCCGTCGATGCGGGCCGCGTCTTCCAGTTCCGCCGGAATGCTCGCGAAGAAGTTGCGCATGATCAGCAACGAGAACGTGCTGATGAGGAACGGCGGCGCCACGAGGAACACGAGCCGGGAATCTAGCAGTCCGAGCTGCTTGACCAGAAGATAAGTCGGAATGAGGCCGCCCTGGAAAAACATCGTGAAGAGGAACACCATCGTGTAAAACGTACGGTGCGGCAAATCGCGCTTGGACAGCGGGTAGGCAGTCAACGCCATGAACAGCAGGGACAGCGCCGTGCCGACCGCCGTGCGGAACGCGGTGTTGCCGAAGCCGATCCAGATTTGCCGAGAATCGAACGTTTTCCGGTAAGCTTCCAGCGAGATCTCCCTCGGGTACAAATGGAAGCCCGGCCGGATCGCCTCGGTCGGGGTGCTGAACGAGACGGAGATCAGATGAACGAACGGGTACAGGATCGAAAGGCTGAGCAGCCCGACGATGAGAATGGCGACGGCCTGGAACCATTTCTCTTCCGCTGTCGGTCGTATTCTCAAGTAATCACACCAACTTTCTTGGTTTTAAGGGCTAAAAAAGACCCTCTTGCCCCAGTCTCTTGACGATCCAATTCACCGTTACGAGCAGCGCGAACCCCACCGCGTTTTTGAACAAGCCGACGGCCGTCGTGAAGCCGTACTGCATCTGGTTGATGCCGACCCGGTAAACGTAAGTGTCGATGATGTCGCCCACCTCGTAAACGGCCGGATTGTACAGGTTCAGCACCTGATCGAAGCCGCCGTCCAGCACGTGTCCGACCCGAAGAATGAACAAAATGACAATGACCGGCAGGATGCCGGGCAGCGTGATGCGCACGATCATTTTCCAACGTCCGGCCCCGTCCACGCGCGCCGCCTCGTACAAGTGAGGATCGATGCCGGCAATGGCCGCCAGATAAACGACCGTACCCCAGCCGACTTCCTTCCAGACGTCGGAGGCGATCAGCGTAAAGCGGAAGTACGCTTTCTCGCCGAGGAAATAGATCGGATCCAGCCCGATCCCTTGCAGCGCGTAGTTGACTACGCCGCGGGACGGTGACAGAAATACCGTGATGAGACCCGCCAGCACAACCCAGGAGAGGAAATGCGGCAAGTACGAGACCGACTGCACGATTCGCCGGAACCGCTTGAACCGGATCTCCTGGAACAGCAGGGCCAGCGCGATCGGCGCGGGGAAACCGAACAGAAGATGGTACAAGCTGATGATGACCGTATTGCGCAGAATCTCCGGAAAATCGTTAGTGCCGGAAAACATCCGCCGGAAGTGCTCCAGCCCGACCCAAGGGCTGCCCGCGATGCCGTCGATGATGCGGTAATCCTTGAAGGCAAGCTGGATGCCGTAGAGCGGCGCGTAATAGAACAAGCCGTACCAGACCAGGGCGGGTACGAGCAGCAGCAGCAAGATCCGGTGCTTCTTGTACTGCCGCCCTGCCCGTCTGAGAGAAGCGATCATTCGCCGCCCTCCCCCGTCCGTTCGGCTAACGCGGCCCGAAGGTATTCCCGGCTCTTGCGAGCGCTCTCCGCGGGCGCCCGTTCGGTCGTGTCCTGCTCGACCGTCCACCAGGGCAAGCGCAGCGCGGCGACCCGGTCCAGCAGCGGTCCGAGCGCCATCTCCCCGTCGCCGAGCTCCTTCCAAACGCCGTCCCGGACGTCCTTCAGATGGACATAAGCGATCGAATCGGCGTAGCGGTCGACGAATTCGGCCGGATCGGCCCCGGCCAGATGGATCCAGGCTACGTCGGCGGCCAGCTTGACGCCGTATTCTCCGGTCAGCCGGTCGAACAGGCGGAAGCCGCCTTCAAACTCTTCGGCGTGATTGTGATAGCAGAATTGTACGCCGGAATCGGCGCACTGGCGCGAGAGCTCGCCGGCTCGCTCCAGCCATCGGGCGTCCCCCGCTTCCCGCCCCATGCTGGCCAGCAGATAGCGGCTTCCCGTCCGGTTCATCCGTTCCAGCAGCCGCTTCAGCTCTTCCGCTCCGGCTTCGCCTTCAAACGATGAAAGCCCGGCATGCAGCGCGATCAGCGAGAAGCCCGGGCGGCGGTCCAGATAGGCCGCGATTCCCTTCTCGTCCTCCAGCAGCGTATAGCGCCCTTCGGCTCCGTCATAGCCGGCCGCGATCATCTCGTCGAAGACGGCCGGGTAATCGGCCGCCACCCTCCCGAGACCCCAGGGTCTTGCTTGAACCGCGATTCTCGGCGGCGAATTCAAGTTCATGTCTCTCCTCCTCTCCGTGCTCCTTCAGCCCTCTTAAATAAAGCGCTCCAGGTGGCCTTTGGCCAACACGAGTCCCTTGGTGACCCGCTCGTCCGAGCCGGTCCAAACCGGGTCCTCGTGCTCGATGCTCAGATAACCGTCGTATCCGATCTCTTGCAGCGACGTCAGAAAGGCGCTCCAGTCCACGTCTCCCTGGCCGGGAATCCGATGCCTCCACCAGCGATGATGCAGCATGCCTTCCTCGCGAAGCGTATCCGGCAGCTTCTCCGTATCCTTGGCCTGGGCGATGAAGATGCGATCGCGAAACTCGCGGACCGCCCGCGCGTAATCGACGCCTTGCCATGCAAGGTGCGACGGATCGAAGTTGAGTCCGAGCGCCGGGGAGGGGACAAGCTCGAACATCGCCCGCCACATCGTCGGCGAGACGGCGATATTGTGGACCGGCGGCCAGAACTCGTACATCGGACAGTTCTCGAACGCCAGCCGGACGCCGAGCGATTCCGCCAGGTCCGCAATGGCCGGGAACACGTCCGCGAAGCCGTCCAGATTTTGCTCCAGCGTCTTCGCCGGATCCCGTCCGGTGAACGTCGACACGATGGGAACGCCCAGACGGGCGGCGGCGCGAAGCAGAACCCCGATCCGCTGCGCGGCGGCGCGCCGCTCATCCGGATCCGGCGATAGGAAAGGCAGCGCGCCATACATCAGGCCGACGATCGGCAGGCCGTAGCGCTCTTGCGCCGCAAGCAGCGCCTTCGCGTCAGCCGCGCCATCGGCGACCGCGGACCAGTCCACATGGGCGAAGCGCGGCCCTCCGTGCAGCTCAACTCCCCGGAAGCCTTGCTCCGCCGCCCAGGCGAACAGCCGCTCCGGCTCCCAGTGCAGCAGGCAGCTGTTATACAGGGCGAGCTTCATGGAGAAGTTCCTCCCGGAAAGAAGCGAAGTCGACCACCCGGCCCGTCTCGATC
This sequence comes from Cohnella zeiphila, assembly GCF_014212055.1. Taxonomy (GTDB): domain Bacteria; phylum Bacillota; class Bacilli; order Paenibacillales; family Paenibacillaceae; genus Cohnella; species Cohnella zeiphila. The sequence goes on from NZ_JACJVO010000019.1 coordinate 18,861, forward strand.
GAGCGGAAGATGGCCAGCGTCACCGCCAGCGCTTCCTTGCCGGCTGCCAGACCTGTCGGCGCCTCCCGCCCCTCCTCGATCGCTTCAGAGAACAGTCGGAACTGCTCGGCATGAAGCGAAGGATATACCTCCAGGTCGACTTCTTCCGACCGATTTTCCTCATAGAGGGCCAACCGGCCGGCGTTGTGGTTGAAGCCGCCCGCCGCGCCGCCTTTGGGGCCGAAGACGCGGTCCGGCTGCGCGCCCATCCGGAAGCCCGGCGGCATCCCCCACGTGACCGTGAATACGCCGACGTCGCCGGATTCGTATTCGATCGTCACGACCGCGGAATCGATCGCCAGCTCGGGAATGTGCGCAAGCTCGGCGCGATCCTTGCCCAGCACCCGTCCGACGGCATGGACCGACCGTGGGCGGGAACCGAACACCGTCTCCCACATGACGTAATAGTGGCAGCCGAGATCCATCAGCGGCCCTTTGTTGCCCGCCGCGTCGTGCATGATCCGCTTCGGCCGGATCTCCGCGACCGAGTCGCAATGGAAGACGACCGGCCGGCCGAGCCGGCCGCTCTGCACCCAATCCCGGGCCGCGAGTACGCCCTTGGCCAGGTTGCGCTGGAAGCCGAGACCGAATGCCACTCCGGCTTCCCGAACGGCGCGCTCGATTCTCGCCGCCTCCGCGAAGTCGGGAGCCAGCGGCTTCTCGCAGAACACATGCTTGCCCTGCTTCGCCGCCGCCACCGTCACGTCCGCATGCAGCGGCAGCGGCAGACAGATCGACACGATGTCGACGTCCGGCTGCGCGACCGCTTCGCGGTAATCCGCGTAGACTTGCCGAATGCCGAACGATTCGGCCAACTCGCTCGCCCTTGCCCCGTCCACGTCGGTCACGGAGACGACTTCATGTACGATCCGACTCCAGCCGTCCACATGATGGCGCCCCATGTCGCCGGCGCCGATGACGGCGATTCTCCATTGCTTGCTCATCGTTTTCGCTGCCTCCGTCTCGTCTGAGCTTTTTACAAACGCGTTCCGTTCGGCTCCGTCCATAGGTCCGGCGCCAGCTCTCGTACCCAATCGACGCTGCGCTTCAGCTCCGCCGGTCCCGCTTCCCGGCACTCGTAGCCGAGCGGACCGTCATAACCGGCGGCATGAAACGCGCGCAGCACGTCGCCGAAGTCGATGCCGCCTTCTCCCGGCAATCCCCGTCCGGTATCCGAGAGATGCGCCAGCCCCAGATAAGGCGGCAGCCGGCCGATCGCTCCGGCGATATCCTGTTTTTCTTCCGCCATATGATAGGTATCGATCATCGTCCGGACGTTCGGACGGCCCAGCGTCCGGCAAAGCTCGAGCGCCCGCAGCGGATCGTGAAGATAACGCGACTCCTTGCGGTTGAGCGGCTCCATGACGAGCGCGACCGGCAGATCCGACGCCCACTCGGCCAGCTCGTCGAGCATGGCGAGCAGAACGCCGTCCGCCGCTTCCGGCTTCAGCTCCGCGTCTCCGAAGCGGGGGACGAAGATAAGCCGCCCGGCTCCGACTTCGGCCGCCGCTTCCAGCCGCTCCTTGAACAGATCCAGCACGGATGCGCGCTCCGCGGCCGTCGCTTCGATCAAGGACGAGCCCTTCTGTCCGAGCTGTCCGTAGACGGCCCCGACCGCAAGGCCGGTCTCTCTCAGCGCCTTCTTCGCCTCATCCAGCCGGGAACGCAGCGCGCCGCCCATCCAGTCGATGCCGTCGAATCCGGCCTGCTTCGCCATAAGGCATTTCTCCAACAGCGTCCCTTCGGGCAGCATGTTCTCCTTGCAAGTCAAATACAAAATCGGATTCCCCTCTCCGAATGGGGTCAGATAAGCTCCGCCAGCTTGCGGCGCACCAGCGGCAGCACCGCCGGTCCCGAGATGCGGGCTTCTTCCAGATGCGGATAGCCGGACAGGATAAACGAGCTAATGCCGGCCTGGGCGAATTCCACGATGCGGTCGGATACCTGCTCCGGCGTGCCGACGATCGCAACCGCTCCGCCCCCGCGGATCGCCGACAGCCCCGACCACAGGTTCGGCCCGATGACGTACTGCCGGTCGCGCGACTCGTTCCACAGCTCCATTTGCCTGCGCTGATTCAATGCGTCCGTCTTCGCATGCAGCTTCTCCGCCGAATCCCGCAGCTTCGGGTCCGCTTGGCTGATGATCTCCCAGGCGGCATCCCAGGCTTCCTCCTCGGTGTCCCGCACGACCAATTGCGCGCGCAGCCCGTAGCGAACGCTCCGCTCCGCGCCCGTCCGCTCCCTCACCGCAGCCAGCTCCCGCTCCATCTCGGCGATCTGCTCCCGGATCCAGGACAGCGGCTCCGCCCACATGAGGTACACGTCCGCCGTCTCGGCCGCCGCCCGCTTCCCCGCCGGCGAGCTCCCGCCGAAGTAGAGCGGCGGATGAGGACGCTGCAGCGGCATCGGCTTGCTGAGGCCGCCTTCAATCGTATAGTGCTTGCCGCTGTAATCGAAGCCCCGCGGCTTGCCGTCGCCGTCCCCTTCGTCCGTCCAGACGCCCTTCACGATCTCCACGAATTCCCGCGTCCGCTCGTAGCGCTCGTCATGGCTCGCATGGATCGGATCGCCCGTCGCCTTCAGATCCTCGGGATAATGTCCCGTCACGATGTTGATGAGCACGCGTCCTCCGGACATGCGGTCCAGCGTCGCGCCCATGCGCGCCGCCAGCACCGGCGCCATCAATCCCGGACGCATCGCGACCAGCGTCTTGAGCTTCGTCGTCCGCGCCGCGATCCACGAGCCGACCACCCAGGCGTCGAGACAATCGCCTCCGGCCGGAATCAGCACGAACTCATAGCCCGCCGCCTCCGCTTCCCTCGCAACCTCGACCATATATTCGGAGGTCGACTCTCTCTCCGGCGGCACCCCGATATGCTTGCCGTCGCCCGTCGTCGGAATGAACCAGCCGAACTCCACCTTCTCCGTCAACGCCATCTCCGTCTCACCTCGCCGATGAAATTCCTATTAAATTCATTTGATTATGTGATAATATTACTTTATCGGTTCCTTCGTAGAGCGTAAATGTGATTTTGTTGTAGTTGCATTTGTCATTTTGTTGTTTCCGTTCGATCAATTAGAGAAGGAGAAACGCATGCAGGAAGATCCGATCCAGTTTTTCGACAACTATCTGTTTACCCCGACCGCCTGGGAGAAAGCCGGTCCCGTCTGGCCGATCCGTCTCGGACGCAACATCGCCAAGCCGAACTACCATGTCGGTCCCCGCTTCACGCCTTATTACAGCCTGCATTTCGTGCTGGAAGGCGAAGGCTCGTTTCTCCAGAACGGCAGTACCTACGCGCTGTCTGCCGGCGACATCTTCTGCCTGTTCCCGCGGTTGACGCAGGAGTATTACACGTCGGGGCATTCGCCGTTGAAGCTGGCTTGGGTGGCATTCGACGGGAGGATGGGGCTGGAATTGTGCGAGCGGATCGGCGTTTATCCGAACTATCCGTACCGGAGCGGCGCGTGCGATCCGTCGGTAGCCGCCATTTTGGACGATTTCTTCGATGCCGTGAGGGACGGGGAGCGGGCCCAGGCCGCCGACCTTGGCAAGCTGGCTCATTTCTATCGCCTGTTCGATTGTCTCGCCCGAACGGCCCCGCGGCCCCGGAGCGACGACGGCGCGGCGCATTGGCTGCAGCGGGGAAAAGAGTACATGGAAGTTCATTACGCGGAGGGAATTACGATCGAGGAAGTGTCGGGCTACATCGGGGTCGACCGGACGCACTTTAGCAAACGATTCCGTCAAGCCTACGGCATCTCCCCGATCCAGTATCTTCAGAAGCTGAAGATGGACGCCGCCCGGCTCCTGCTGAAGGAGACGGACAGCAAGCTGCTGGAGATCGCCCAATCGGTCGGCTATCCGGACGTCTTCTCTTTCTCCAAAACGTTCAAAAAGTTCTTCGGGTTGTCTCCGAGCCAGTATCGGTATCGGAAGTAGATCCTCATTCCTTTTCTTCCTTCATAAGATTGATCTCTTTCCAAAGAAGATCCAGCCGGGAGATGATTCGTTCTTGATTCTCCAGCTGCTTTTTTTGGATGAGATAGGTGCTGCTTAGCGATCCCAGAATAAAGATCAGGAGGAGGATTATGATTACCCCTATGATCATGTCAATTCTCTCCCTCTATTCGTCTAATTCCGCGTTCCAGAATGGAGGATCTCCCGTTTCATACAGCTTCTTTCCGTTTTTATCAAAAGTTCGAAGGGTAATCGGATTTTGAAGATTTCCTTTTGCCAAGAAATACCACATTGTATAAGGGCCGCTATTAATCATAGTCGCCGGCTCATTCCCTTCGCTTACGATGATGATCTGTGTCGTTTCTGGATTTTTCACCCTGCCGTAGAGCAAATGAATGCCTTCCGCCTGTCTTTCTGTCCCGCTCCAGCTGATGTCCTGATTTGCCGAAAAAGCGGTTTTGCCGATATCCTGTCTAAGTTTGAACCCGGTTAAGCTTTTTCGCAGGATAACGACTGCGATCTCTTCTTTATTCGTTAAATAAAATACAAGGGGGTTTTTCCTATCCATATCCATATCCATATCCACATGCAGAACTTGGCGATAACTTGAATCTATATCCTTTAGCGACGCTTCGATCTGACGATAGATCGGACGGGTGTTCTGAACCCACATCCAAACGATGATCGAGATGAATAATAAAAGAATTATCGATGCTGGAAGTCTGTATTTCCTCATTGTTTCTAAAAATCACCTACGCTCGCAATAGGATTGGCGTTCAGTCGGTCATCATCCTATCCCTTTCCATTTCTAACGAAACCAGATAACCTTATTTGCTTGAAAAGAGGAGCAGTTCCTTTCTAACGAAAGCTACAGCGCTTATTCCACTCGGAATGCCTATAAAATTGCGAGAACACGCCAAATAAGGTCGCTGTGTTTCGTTACATTTCAAATGGCCCGACTTTTGTTGAAATAGCGGCGATACGTTTCCTTAGAGAGGATACGCCCCCCTACAAGATTATAGCATCGGTCTCATAAAAAATGGAAAAACCAAAGCGGTTTCGCCTTGGTCTGGTCATGAATGAATCAATCGATTAGTATGTCGTTACCGTCAGTCGACCAGCGACACGCCGAGCTTGATGCTCCGCCACGGCTCGCGGTCGACGAAGGTCTCGTAGGCGTTCGCCGCTTCCTCGAACGGCACGACGGGGAAGACGATGCGCTCGCAGTCGATCCGATTGCGCTTCAGCAGCTCCCAGCACGTCTCCTCGATGCGCCGGAAGCTCCAGCGCGGATAATCGGGGTTCGGCTCGCTGCAGGCGCGGGAGAAGACGAGCTTCGCATTGTTGAAGTGCGCTTCGCGCCCCCAATCCATGCCGCCCTTGAACGGCCGCGCCCAGCCGACGTAAGCGATCGTTCCGCCGTAGGCGAGACCGCGCAGCGCATGGTTCAGCGCCAGTTCATTCGCGCTTGTGTCGATAACGACATCGACGCCCAGCTTGTTCGTGTCCTGCTTCAGCAGCAGGCCGACGTCTTCATTCGCCGGATCGTACGCCGCGTCCGCGCCGCCGAGCAGCGCCGCTTCCCGCCGCCCGGGGATCGGATCCACCGCCGCGACATAGGACGCGCCCGCCAGCTTCGCCAGCTGGACCGCGATCTGCCCGATCGCGCCGAGGCCGAATACCGCGACCCGGTCTCCCGCTCGGACGTGACCGTCGCGAATGCCGCCGAGCGCGAAGATCGCCGGATCGAGGCAGACCGCATTCTGCCAGGGCATCGAATCCGGCATCTTGAGCAGATAGAAGTTGTCGATCGCGTCGACGTTGTGGAACTCGCGGATGCCCCCGTAACCGCACACCCGCTCTCCGAGCTCATATCCGGTCACCTCTTCGCCCTTCTCCACGATCCGGCCGACCCATTGGTTGCCGATATTCCATTCCCCGGCTCCGGCATCCTGGCGACCGTCCGGATCGCGCGGCAGGAACAGCTTCCATTCTTCATCATAATAGTCCGCGAGATGCGGACTCTCCCCGCGGAACGCCGCAAGCTCCGATCCGTGCTTGGGAGAGGCGTATTCGACTTTTACTTTGACCTCGCGCGGCGATATCCCGCGATCGCCGTACGGCCGGATTTCGGCTTTGCGCGGCGCGACGGCCACGATTTGTCTCGGCATGGACTCCCTCTCCCTCATCGATGGATCGTTCTCCTGCGCATCAGCCTTTGATCCCCGTCGTGACGATTCCTTCGACGATATAGCGCTGGCCGAGGAAAAAGGTAATGAGCACGGGCACGATCAGCATCAAGCCCGCCGCGATGGACACCTGCTGGATGATCTGCGTGCTGCCGTTTGCCTTGTAGCCGATCATGCTGAGCGCCGTAGCCAGCGGATACTGATCCTGCTTCAGGTACATGAACGGTCCGGTGACGTCGTTCCAGCTGCCTTGAAAGTTGAGAATCATGACCGTCGCGACGACGGGAATCGAGATCGGCAGAAAGATGTTCCAGTAGGTCCGAAAGATCGAGCAGCCGTCGATCCGCGCCGACTCCTCCAGCTCGAGCGGAATGCCCATGAAAAATTGCCGGTACAGAAAAATAAAAAACGCATTGCCGCCGATGGCCCACAGCAGGAACGGGAGGAACGTATTGATCAGGCCGATCTTGTGCAGCAAGATGTACGTCGGAATTTGCGTGACGATGGCCGGCAGCATCATGGTGGACAGCACGCACATGAACAGCAGCCCTCTGCCGGGAGCCTGAATGCGGGCAAAGGCGTAGCCGACGAGCCCGCTCGTAAACGACGAGATCACGACCGCGATGCCGCTGAGGATGACCGAGTTGCCCGCATACCGCCAGAAGTCGATCAGCTTCGTGGCGTAGGAATAGTTGCTCAGCTTGAAGCTGTCGGGAACGAGCACGGGGATGGAATACCAATCCTCCAGGGAATTGATGATGGCCAAATAAAGCGGAAACAAGAACAGAATCGAACAAACAATCAGCACCCCGTACAGCGAATAGGTGCCGAGCGATCTGTTTGAGGTTACATTCATGCTCTATCTCTCCTGATCCGTTTCGTAATAAACCCAATATTTGCTCGTCGTGAAGACGATGATCGAGAGCAGCAGAATCACGACGAACAGCACCCATAGCAGCGCCATGCCGTAAGCGTACCGCTGCGACGCGAAAATTTGCTGGAAGGCGTGCACGGCGTACATGTAATTCGGCTCGATCGGCCTCGCCAGAAGCTCGTTGCCGCTGAGCAGGATCGGCTGAAGGTAAACCTGCAGCGAGCCGATAAGGCCCATGATCACATTGAAGAAAATGACCGGCGTCATGAGCGGAACGGTGATTTTGCGAAATCGGCTCATCAGACCGGCGCCGTCGATGGACGAAGCTTCGTACAGATCCCTCGGAATCCCCTTCAGACCGGCCAAATAGATGAGAATGCCGTTGCCGGCCCCCCAGCTCATCATGATGATCAAAGACACCGTCGCATAGTCGTAGCCGAGCCAGTTGACTTCCGACAGCCCGAACCAGCCGAGAATGGTGTTGAAGACGCCGCCGTTGCCGGTGAAGATCAGCTTCCACATCAATACGGTGGAGATGACGGGCACGATCGAAGGCAGATAGAAGATCGTCCGGAAGATGCCGCTTCCGCGAATGTTGCCGCTTAGCATGAGCGCGAGCACAAAGGCGATCGCCGTGCTGAGCGGGACGTTAATGACCGAGAACACCAGCGTTCGGACAAGCGCCTTCATGGAATCCGAATCGGTGAAGACGAGCTTGTAATTGTGCAGGCCGGTGAAGGACAAGCGGTCCATGTTGAAGCCGTAGTAGTTCGTAAAGCTGAGATAAAGGCCGTAAAGCAGCGGAAACAACGACATGCAGAGGAAAATGACAAGCCAAGGAGAGACCATCGAGTAGAAGGCGATCGTTCTCCGGGTTTTATTCTTCATTGCAGCCACTCCCGTTCATTGATGGAAAAGGAGGCGATTCCCGACAAGAATCCGCCTCCCCCAGTTTGTCTCCTTATTTGGTGCTGTTGACTGCTTCTTCGACCGCGACGTTGGCATCCTTGGTCATGCCGTTCACCGCTTCGTCGATGTTGGATTTGCCGAAATAGAGCGGCTGCACGTATTTGTCGAAGATGCCCCATCCTCCGCCGGACAAGTACGGATTGACCGGCAGGAACTGGTTGGAATATTGCAGCTCGTCTTGAAGGACGTTGTATACTTGCTTGTCGAAGTTCGTTTCCTGCGGCAGCAGGTTCATCTTGCTCTTGAAGATCGGCAGCCCCCAGCCCGTCTTCGCGCGGTCGTCCGCCGGCTTGCCGCCGAAGAACCATTCGAAGAACGTCCACGCTTCATCCGGATGCTTCGAGCTTTTGTTGATGATCGCCCCCGTCGCCCCGCCGGTCGGAGCCACCCGCGTACCGCCGGGCGCCGTCGGCGTCGGCAGCATGCCGTAGTCGTCGAGATGGGTTTGCGCGTCGGCGTTGCCGCGAATGACGCCGCTGTACCAGTAGCCGTCGATGATCATGGCCGCCTTGTTCGCCAGGAACAGGTCGCCGCCGCTCGTCTGGTCGTTGTTGAGCGAGTTCGGGCCGACGTTGTTCTTGACGGCGTCCACCCACATGTTGATATAATCCTTCACCGGCTGGATGTTGAAATCCACCTTCGTATTGTCTTCATTGCTGATCTGCGCGTTCGCGCTGAGCAAGTATTGCAGCATATTGTTGAAGTTCGGCTCCGTCTTGCCCCACTCGTTCGCCGCCAGACCGTACTGCACCGTCTTGTTGCCGTCCTTGATCGTCAGCTTCTTGGCCAGATCCATGACTTCCTGCCACGTCATCGCTTTCGTCGGATCCGGCACCGGAACGCCGGCCGCATCGAACGCCTTCTTGTTATAGAAGATGGCGAAATCGTTGGACCAGTCTTTCGGCAGGCCGTAGATCGGACCTTGGCCGACCGTATGGCCGTCGAACTTGAACACGTCGACGACCGGCGCGAAGTCGCCCGCGTCGATCACGGAGCTGTTATTGATGCGATCGGTCAAATCCAGGGCGATGCCGCGAAGAACGTAAGACGGAAGATCGAATACGCCGCCGAGCCGGATGACGTCCGGAGCGCTGTCCGTTGCCAGCTCGGCGGACAGCTTCGTCGCGTCCAGCGTCTCGATCTCGATCTTGATGTTCGGATGCGCCGCCTCGAATTCGGCGATTTGATCCTTGGAAAGTTCCCCTTCCGTAATATTGGTGCGGATCGTTACCGTTCCCTGAGGACTGCTCGGCGCCGCGCTCTGACTGGCTTCCCCGCCGCCCGAATTCGACGCTCCGCTCGAACTAGGCGCCTCGGTTGCGCTTCCGCCGTTGCCGTTATTGCCGCCGCTGCCGCAAGCCGACAATGCGAGCGTTAATGCAGCGAGTGTCCCTACTGCCGCTTTCCTCATTCCTCGTCCCCCCAGGTAAAATGTTCGTCATGGTATGAGTTCCGTATTTATCGTAGCATGGTCGATTTTGCGCTTGTACGGGGTGGAATTCCGATTTCTACGGGATTCGTCAGTTGTTATCCGCCGGGCGGGGGCCCTAGGCCGTCAGGCCGCCGCTGCCTTCCGCGTCGACGGGAATCCGCATCGCAATCTCCGTTCCCCGCATCAGAACGCTGTCGATCTCCATGCTCATTCCGCCTTTGTAGAACAGCTTCAGACGCAAATAGACGTTTCTCAGCCCGATGCCGTGCGGATCCGCTTCCCGTCCGTCCTCCGCGCCCGCCCACTCGCCCGGCTCGTCGGATAAGTCGGCTCTAAGCTTCGCCAGCGTCATCTCGTCCATGCCCACGCCGTTGTCCCGCACGCGGATGAGCAGCCGCCCGTTCTCGAGCGCGGCGGAGACGACGATTTTCCCGCCGGAATCCCAGCCGCCGAATCCGTGCTTGATCGAATTCTCGATGAGCGGCTGCAAAATAAACCGGAGCACATGATACTGCCGCAGCTCGTCCGGAACGTCGAATTCCGCCTCGAAGCTGCCTCCGAACCGCACCTTCTGGATCGTCAAATAATTGGCCGCGTGATTCAGCTCCTTGTCCAGAAGCGCCGTCTCCGCGCCTTTGGCGATGCTGTACCGGAGCAAATCGCCAAGCGCATTGACCGTCCGGCTGATCTCGTGATGGCCGCGCTTCATGCTCTGCATGTTGATCGTTTCCAGCGTGTTGTACAGAAAATGCGGGTTGATCTGCGCCTGCAGCATATTCAGCTCGGCCTGCATCTTCATTTTCAGCAGCTCGTTCTCTCTGATCTTGGTGCGCGCGTTCTCTTCCATCATCTGCATGTTCTCCCGCGCGGTCTGCTGCAGCTGAACGATCATATGGTTGTAGCTGACGATGATGCCGGCAATCTCGTTGCTTCCCTCGTAGTGAAGCTGCCTGGCGAACCCTTCGTTGCCCGCCGCCAGCATCGTTTCCTTGAGCTGCTTGATCGGCTTGGTCATCACGCTCGCGATCCATACCGCAATGCCTGCCGCCAGCAGGAAGACCATGAGGATGCAGAGCAGATACTGCTGCTGGTACACCCGATTCTGATTGACGATGTCCTGGAACCAGTATTGGAATTGGATGTGCCAATCGGTTCCGGGTATGGCGCTGTCGTACCTGTGCGGGCTGGACATGCCTCCATCCTGAGCGTAGTTGTGGCTGCTTACCGGCAGGCCCTTGCCGTCGGTGATGGCGTATCCCGCCCGAATCTGCTCCGATTCCGCGATCTGAAATACGGAGTCCTTCGGCACAAGCAGCAAATAGGTCACCCGGTCGCTCCGGTCGTCCAGCTCGATTTTGCGGAAAACGGCGACCGACACGCGGTTGAAAATGTCCTCGTAGTCGCTCACCCAATACGGATCGTCGCGATCCTCCAAGTATTTCGGGCTTACGCTGAATATATCTTTGTTGTTGGAGTAAATAGAGGAATAGAGGCTGGTGCCGAACGGATCCAACAGCACGAAATAGGATAGATCGATCAAGCCGGGGTACATGTTCAAGTTGATGAGAGCGTCGAAGTTTCGGTCGTGGTTGGTCAAGTTGTTGGTCAAATAATTTTGGAACTGCTGGCTGACCGAGATCTCGTTGGCCGTATTCTCCAGAAAGCTTGCTTGTCCGGCCACGCCGACAACGGAGAAATCGCCCAGCATCTTCGCCGACTGCTCCGCCCAATGATGGACCTCCCGGTTCAGAAAGTGGGCGTACCATAAGCCGTTCAAGGCGGACGGCAGGCTGACCGTGATGCAGAACAGCAGAATCAGCTTGTTGCGCAACGAGACCGCCTGGAATCCCTTGGCGATCAGCTTCTCGGGAATCGGTTGGAGGACCATTTCGTTGCTGTTCGTTTTCAATTTGTTTTTCATTTTGCTGGAAATGAGGCGGAAAGGCTGGAACACCTTCTTCATGTAGAAAAAACTGATGAAGGACGCAAGGACGAGAGTGCCGAACGAGACGGCCAGCAAGCCTTCCCAGATGCGAGACCGGAAGGCGAATCGTCCCGCCAGCTCGGAACTGATCACGATATGCAGATGGAAGGCAGGCAGTTCTCTCGACGTCACCCCGGGGTCGCCGTTGCCTTCGCATGGCTGCGAAGGTCCGCAGGACGCCGGGGATGGCACGGCTCCGGAAGCCGTCGTCCACAGCACCCGGTTCCGATCGTTCACGACCGAATAGCTGGCGATTCCCCGCTCCTGGGGAAGGGCCATCCCGAACAGCTGCTCGTTGAGCACCAGCACGACCAGCAGGCTGTACTGATTCGAGTTCGTCAGGATCAGCCGGTCCTGAATCCCCGCCAGGAACGAGTCGATCGCCTGCTTGTTGGACGGCTCGATCAGCCGGCTGCTGGGATCGTAAGCATCCAGCAGCTCCTGCTTGCCGTAGCGGACGAACTGATCGTGGTCCCGGAGAAACAAGTTGCTTACTTTCGAGCTGTCCAGCACATCCGAATGCAGTCCCGGCAGCTCCACGAAGCGATCCGATCCGACATCCATCCGGTAGGACGCTTGATTGGCGTTCAAACCGATGAAGTAGATCGACTCCACCTCTTGCCGGGAAATCTGCAGCGCCTGCAGGTTCTCCAGCAGCTTCCTTCGCTCTCCCGCCACGTAAGCGGGCTCCCGCAAGTTCATCAGCTGCCTGAAAAAGTCGCTGAACTCCGGCGTCTGCAGCACGAGCAGCAAATTGTTGACGTCGTTCAGCCGATTCGTCATGTTGCGCTGCAGCTGGTCGGCGACAACCCCGCCCCGCTGAACGCTCATGCTTCGGTTGATCGAATTGGCATACGTCATGCCGATCGAGATCAGCACCGCTTGCGAGGCAAGCGTAAGCAAAACGACGAGAGCGACGATGCGGCGGATCGTCATGCCGCTATGTTTGCGATTCTCCGGCATACGGTGTCCTCCTCACGGCTTTGCAGCGCAAAAAAATCGGGAATTCGCTTACGGGTAACTGGCCCGCTGGACTTTCAGCTTGCCGCGATATTCATTCGGCGTCTTCCCCGTATGCCGCTTGAACAGCTCGGCGAAGTAGGCGGGGTCGGAATAGCCGACCATCTCGACGATCTCGTAAATCTTGTATTCGTTGTCCCGCATCAGCTCTTTGGCCTTGCTCATCCGGATCGACGTCAAATATTTCAGGAACGTCTCGTTGCTGCTCTTGAACAGCGCGGAGAGATGTCCTTTCGATACGTAGACATGATCGGCGACTTCCTTGAGCGTGATGCTCCGGTCGTAATGATCCCGGATATACGCCTTGGCCTCCGACAAAATCATGCTGTCCGCGTCTTCCGATCCGGCAGAGCCGACATCGGCCGCCGCCGCGTCTTCGCCGCTGTCTCCGTAAGGGCTGCGGTCGTCCGCCGCGGGACTGCCGGCGGAGCCGAATCGCACGGCAGACGGCTCCGAGTAACCGTCAAGCGAGCTCCGTGCCGATAGAGCCGACAAATAGACGTGCTCGGGACTTGACACCGCCGCTCCGATGCCGATCGACAGCGTCGATTTGAGCAGCCCACGATAAGCGAGCAATTGTCCGATGACGGCCCGAAACCTTTCATGGCTCTCCCCGTCGGCGTCGTCCGACTCATTGCGGGACAGCAGCATCACTTCCGACAAATTCCGGTCCACCAGATGATAGCCGCACCCGCGGCTGTCCCAAATATCGTTTAGAATGTTTTCCAGGGAAAAGGCGAGCAGCTTCAGCTCGCGCGGCGCCGGCCGCTCGCCGTACAGCGAGATCCGGTCAAGCGCCAAAACCCCGACCGTGTAGGACCCCGCCTCCAGCAGCACTTCGCCTTCCGCGCCGTCCTGCTCCAGATCCTCGGCGGACAGAGGTCCGCGGAACATCCGAGTCAAAAAATTTTTGCGCAGCACGCTCGCCAGCTGGTTCGTTTTGCGCTTCAGCGCCTCGATCCGCTGCTCGGCCTGCCTCTGCTCATCCAGCCGCGACGTCAGGCGGCGAATCGCCTGCGACAGGTCGGCGAAGCCGATCGGCTTGAGCATGTAGTCGATGGCGCCCAGTTGAATCGCCCGCTTGGCATACTCGAAATCGTTGTAGCCGGACAAAATGACGACTTTGACGAACGGGAACTTGCGGTTAAGCGCTTCCATCAAATTCAGGCCGTCCATGAACGGCATGCGGATATCGGTCATGACGATATCGACCGGATGCTCCTCGATGTACTGAAGCGCTTCCAAACCATGGGCGCAGCAGCCCGCCACTTCGACGCCGTATTCCCTCCATGTCCATGAGGCGAGTCCTTCCCGGATCTCCTTCTCGTCATCCACAATAAGAGCCTGGTACACGAAGAATCCCCCTTTCGACAAAGCGAATATCTACGACAAAGACGGCGTCTTCCCGCCGCCGTCCCCTCTCTTTCCATCTTATAGGACGATCCGGGCCCAGTCTAGCCTCTCTCCGCCGATCCCCGCTTTTTATTTGGTCTGTCGGGATTCGCCCCGCACTAATGCCCCGATTGTATCAGTCCGGCCCATACGGCGGTAGGAGGCATTCATCCGAAAAATAAGGCAATGTTCCGCTTTTTTAACGCAAGAACCCCTGTCCGAAGCGGTCAAACCGCTTCGGGCAGGGGCATCGGTCGTCAGGAGTCTATTCGGTGGGAAGCTGCCGTGCGATCTGCAGCAAGGCATCGGCCGCATCGGCGGCAATGTGCTTGCCCCGCTGCGCCTTCACCTCCTGGACGAAAGCCTTAACGTGGCCATTGCCCAGCTTTTGCAGCAGGCTGTTGCCGATTCCTTGGTTGTCAATCCGGTTCAGGTTTAGCCATTGGTCGACCAGCTCCATGAGCGAATCGAGATCGGCATAGGTTTGGAACGTCACCGTCGTCTGCTGCGAGTTGCCGGCCAAGTCGGCAGCGCTCACCGTTAACGCGTGATCGCCCAAAGGCAGCGCATAAACGGGAATGGCTTCATTCGGCTGTATAGGCTTCCCGTCCAACAGCGCGGACGTCAGCGATTCGTTCACGCCCGACAAATCGTCCGTTACGGCAAATTGCGGGGCCATCTCCTCGGCTACGGAATAACGGCCATCCGACGGTTCGGTTACGGTGATGGCGGGCGCGGTCGCATCCACTTGGAAGACCAGCTTCTGCGGCGCTTCCGCGTTGCCCGCCGTATCCGTCGACCGGTAGCTGACGGCATATGAACCGGCGGCGGCGAACGTCAGCGGCTCTCCATAGGGCTGCCAATCGGCTCCGTCGTCCGTGCTGTATTCGGTCGAAGCAACGCCGGTGTCATCCGCCGCAGACAAAGTCAGCGTGACCGGATGGACGTACCAGCCGTTTTGTCCGTCCGGCTGTTCCGGAGACAACGCCGCCGTCGTTACGGGAGCCGTCGAATCAGACGAGGACGGGAGCGACGTAAGATCCGTCAGAATCAAATCTCCGAACTGATAAGGATTTTTGCCTGTGGCGATACCGTACATATAGCTCAGCCAGCCGGTGCGGCCAAAGCCGTCGTTGTTGTTCACCAGCAGCGTGAAGCCCAGGTCGGTACCGTCGACGGACGGATTCGCGATGCCAAAGTTGCTCCAAGGGAAGGCCATCAGGTAGTACGTCGTCTGGGTGGCGGCATCCCGGTAGAAATGGTACTGAATGTCCGGATTCATCGCGCCGGTTTCATTGCCCAGATCCGCACCGGTCGGCAATAAGCCGCCCGTATAGCGGATGTGATCCTTATCGGCGCTGAAGCCGGCGGCTCTGGTCGAATCGAAGGAGAGCTGGATGCTGTCGGAACCCCAGGCGTTGAGACCGGTATCCGCCGTGTTGACATGGGTGCTGTCCTTGACCGCCGCGGCGATGTACAGGAAGTTATCGTCCCACTTGACATACTGGTTCAGCGAGAATTTGTCCTCTCCGGGATAAGCGGCGCCGGCATCGGTGTACTGCGCCTCGCCCAGATGAACCGTCATCGCGCTGTCCCACTGGCTGGCATTAAATGGTTCGCTGACATCGATAGCGTTGTCGGTCTTCGGCGCCGTCAGCCCGCTCATCGGCCGGTCGACGTCCTTGACATAGCCGTCTTCGCGAGAGATCTCGAAGGTCAGGTTCGTCAACGTCATCGTGTTGATCGGCAGGTTCGGGATGACCACTTTCTGGGTGGCGCCAGGAAGCAGCTCGCCAAAGGAAGCCGTGCCGATGACATTGCCGTCATCGTCCTTGACCGTCACTTGACCGGGAGCGAAGGTGGCGTCGGCTTTCTTGCTGGTAAAGGACACGGCGGCATCCCAACCCAGGGTATCGGCATTGTACACCGGATAGATCGACACGCCGAAACTGTCGTCGGTGTTCTTCACAGGAACTGCCAGCGGTTCCTGATTCGGCACCGGTTGGCCGGCGACGTCAGCGGGCTGGATGCTGATGTTGTCGGAGGTGCGCACATAGTTGTCAGGTACATGAAGCACGAGGGTGTCGGTGGCGGCGCCGGCGGCGAAGGTACCGCCGGAGACGACCGTCCAGCCCTCAGGCATGGTGACCTGATACTGGCCGGCCATGTTCACGGCCGCGTCGTTGGCACGGTCGATCTTGATGGACACATCTTGACCTGGAGCGACGGATACCGTGCCCAGGTTGTCAAAGTCCAGATGGAACAGCGGGTCGGTATGAACCGGACCTTCCAACACGCGCACATAGTCCACATACATCTCCGACTGGCTGCCGTAGCGCTCGAAGCCATACCCTTCCGGATAATTGCCGGAATTGGTGATCGCGTTGTTAATCATGAAGAAGTTGCCGTCCTGATAGGACAGAGGCAGTGTTTTCTCCTGGCCTACTTGTTCGCCGTCAAAGAAATAGTAGGTGATATCCTTCGTGATATAGACGCCGTACGTATGGAAGCCCATTATGACGCTGCCTACGCCGGGGCCGATGACTGATTCGGTGTCGACAGCGCCTATGGTGCCGCCCAGACCGGTGTTGTAGCTCCACTGGTGCGTATTGACCGAGTAACCGGTGGAAGGCAGCCAGGTTTCATTGATGTCCAGCTCGTCGGTGCCTGCGTGACCGGCACGATTGTTCAGGTTGGACAGCGTCCAGAACGCAGGCCACTGGGACGGGTTGGCCGGGAAGAACATGCGAACTTCAAAATATTGATCGCGGTTGCCGTCCGTCCAGAAGCCGGTGCCGTCGTCATGGGCGCTGGAGAGGAAACCCGTCGTGAAGTACCGCTCGTAGCCGTCCACCGACTTCGGCAGCTTCTGATCGTACTTCGTGGTGGTAATTCTCAGATAGCTCTCCACTTGGCTGAACGGATCGTAAGCCGAGTCAGGGTCGGCGAACAGCGCTTCGCCGTAATCCGCATAGTCGGGCTTGTGAGCGGCATAGGTCGCGTTTTTGCCGGTATAGCTGATGGAAGGCATCGTATTGAAGTCGTCCGCGAAGACGGTACTCAATCCCTTGCCTTGCGCCGCGGCGGGCAGATCGCCGTCGGCAGGCAGACCGACGTTCCAATCTTGACCGCCGTCGTTCCAGAAGTCGAAGTAGCCGTCGGCCGTTTTGCCGGCCGGCGTAGAGGCTACGACTCTAACGCTGACCGGACCATGCGGCATCTGATCGGCGTCGACGGTGACGGAGCCGATCCCGTTCTCATCCATGCTGACAGGTCCCACCTCCACGATATAGCCATGGGAATCGGTGTGGGTCGCATCAGGAGCATGGAGAAACTGCGCTTTCGCCGATGTGTAGCCGCCCAACGCCACAAACTGCAGCGTGGTATTGCCGCTGATGGTCGAGCGGTACAACGACGGATCCGTCAAGGAGACGATGTCCTTCGGCGGCAGCAGCGGCACGCTGACCGCTATGGTCATGACCGGATAGTTAAGACCGCCCGATACAGGCGTTACCGTAATGACGCCCGTGTTGGTGCTGTAGTCCTCAGGCACCGTTACCGTAATGTCATCTTCAGAGCTGCCGGCCGCGAAGTTCACATTGGCGATGGAGGCGAAGCCGTCAGGCAATGCGACTTTGTAGTAGCCGGACAGAGCTTGAGCCGAGTCATTGCGTGTGATCGGAATGACCAAATCCTGCCCTTGGGTGCCGCTGACCGAAGCCGGTGCGGTGAACTGAGCCGACACCGGAACATACATGTAATCGAACTCGTCCAGAATCAGCAGGCTGCGGCTCTCGCCGGCAGGCAATTGCGACGGGTCGAGAGCGGTATAGTTGACGGTGACAATATGCGGCCCGGCTTGCAGGCCGTCCTGGTGAAACAGCAGGGTGTGCTCAGCACCGGGCCAAGCAGCGTTAGGATCGTTGACATCGACGGTGGAGGACGGAACGCCGTCCACGGAAAATTGGATCGAACCGGAAGTGTTCATCTTGCTGCCGTAAACCCAAACCTCCGTCCCCGTAAAGTTGAAGTTCAGAGAAGCGTCGCCGGCTGTGTACATCCAGGTGTTATCTCGCCACCATCCGCCGTTCAGGTTCGTGAAGTAGGTGCCCGTTTGCACGGAAGACCACGAACCCTGACCGTTGCCGGGATAGGTATCGGCATTGACCTTGGTCAGCGTGCCTTGAGGATCGGTTACAGGCACGTTAAGGTAGTCGAACTCGTTGAAGGCCAGCCAGTCGCCGCCGCCCGTGTTGACGACTTTGAGCACGTGATCTCCGGCGGTCAGATCTTCGATTTTGAACAGCTCATTCATGCCGCTGCCGTTATCTTCCGTGCCGTTGTTATACGAACCCGTCTTCACATCGTCCACATAAACATCGAAGTTGGTCTTACCGCCCATTGGGCCGTAACCGGAGATCGATGTCCCGCTGAAGTTGAGGGTGAAGCGATCGTTGGTGTTGCCGCCATTGTCATAGAACCAGTTCCAACCGTCACGCCACCAACCGCCGCTCCAGCTGAACACGGCGTCATCGCTGTCGGAAGATTGCAACTGACCGTTGGGCAGCGGGTGAGTATCCTGGTTGACTTTCACCAGCGTTCCTTGAGGTTGGGATGAATCCGTAGCGTCATAATCGAATCCGGTGATCTTCATGGTGCCAGATCCGGTCGTTTCTACGCGCAAGGTATGCTCCCCTGCCGCCAGACCGCCTGCACTGAAGACGCGCAGGCTGGGCGTATTGCCTTTGGAGCTGTAGGAACCTTGAAGCGAACCGTCCAGATAGACGTCAAACGGAGCGCCGTCGCTATGATACTCGGCGTACAGAGCTACCGCATCGCCCGTAAAGTTGAAATCCACATACTGGCCGTCGGAAGCGTTGGTATACATCCAGCCGTAACTGTCCGACCACCAACCGCCATTGAAGGCGAAGTACTGGATCGCCTGGGTGCTCGTATCGAAGGCGGAACCGTTCCAACCGTTCGCCCATGCGCCGCCGCCGCCCTCAGGCAGGATGTTCACATAAGGATAGGTGGAACTATTGACGTTGACAATATGGTCGCCGGTAATAGCAGGAGCCGCCGTAGGATCAGGCGATTTCACCGAGACGGTAAGAGGCTTGGTGACGCCCGAACCCTGCGGAGGCAGGATCGTGATCGTATCCGTCACCCCCTGCCAGGATGGATCGGAAGGAACTTGAATCTGAATGTCGTCCACAGTCCGCATGACTTGGGAAGAGTTAGAGATGATTTGGTAACCCTTATCGCCAAAGTCGGGATAGCTGGGCAAGGTGATGTTATAGCTGCCGTAAGTGGAGCCGGAAGCGGCATTGCGATCGATCAGGATATCAATGACATCGCCGGGCTTGATCGGGCCGTCTTGAGATACTTGGTAATTATTATTCTCCAAGGTGTATTTGGGAATGGAAGTATCTTCATGGTACCAATACTTGAAGTCGTTCAGGCGGGTGTAGCGACCGTTAGGCGCCCCCTCTTCTTCTTGTATCGTTACCACGTGATCCTCGTCCTGACCGGATGGATCCGACCAAGTATAGGCAACGGCGCTAGCATCGGCAGCAGCATGGGTGTCATAAGTTTGAGCGTCTTCGCCGTCTACCGAAACGGTGATCGGCCAGCCGCTGTCGCCGTTCGTGACGTCCAGCTCGAAAGCGTTGCCGTGAAAGTTGAACTGTACCGTACCGGCATTGGTGGCGTTGTCATACATCCACGACCAGCCGTCGCTCCACCAGTTTCCTTTTACGAAGGTAAAATAATTCTGCCCGTTAGCGGAGGTATCATAGTTGCTCCAGGCGCCTTGCGTGCCGCCGCCGATGGCGCGGTAAGGATAAGTAGCGCGGTTGACATCGACCATGGTACCCTGATCGCTCTCGGTGATCAGCTTGATCGTCATATCCGGCTGGTATACCGTATGATCGTCCCCATAGGTCACGCCGATCACGACTTGGCTGTTCGCCGGGATACTGTCAGGAGCCAGGAAGATCAACTCATCCTGAGCGCTTCCTGCTTGGAACGGGACGCTCGCTGTTGTGCCGTCTGCCGCCACCATTTCGTTGGTGTCTTGATCCAGCACTTTCCAGCCTTCGTTAGGGAAGGTCACGTTGTAAGTGCCGCCCACAGCCTGAGCTGCAGTGTTGCGATTGATGTTCGCCGTTACATAGTCGCCAGGGAAGGCGCTGACCGATGTGACCGGCGTCTCGAACCGGGGCGTATTGTCGGTATCCTCATAGACGCGCACCCAATCGATATAATCGTCGGCGGAATCGCCGTAGCGGGTAAAGCCCATCGGCTGTTTGTCCGGACCGAAGGTGTCCGCGCCGTCCTGCGGAATGCCGTAATGGTCGGACACGCCGCCGTTAAGAATGAAGTAGCTGCCGTCCTCCCAGCTCACTTCCGTCGTAGGACGGTTGAATACCGGAATGTTGTCGACATAGTACGTGGTGGTCTGCTCCGTGATCAGCACGCCGAAGGTATGGAAGCCCATGGCAATGTTGATGTTGGACCAGTCGGGAGTGTCGATGCTGTTCCATTGTCCGCCACTCTTGCCTGTATCATAGCCCCACTGATGAGTTGTGGTCTGGTAGCCGTCAGGAGTGCCCAAGTAGCTTTCGTTGATATCAAGCTCATCGCTTGGACCGCCGAAGACCGGGGACAGCGAGCCGTCGGAGTGAATCGCACCGTTGGAGGTCAGCAGCCAGAAAGCAGGCCAGTGAGCCGGGTTAGGACCGACGAACATGCGAGCCTCAAAATACTGGTTGTGGCCGCCGCTCGTGTGGAAGCCCGAACCGTCCTGTCCCAAGCTGGACAGGTAGCCGGTGGTGGTCTTCTGACCCCAATAACCCGAAGCGCCGGGGACATTGCCCTCCGGCCAGTAAGTGGTGGTGAGCTTCATATATTGATTGTCAGTCAGAGAAAATGGATCGTACTTGCTGCCGTCATGGTCTGCAAAATAGGACCAGCCAAACATTCCGCCTCTGTCCTCATCCACCTTGCGGGTGGCATAGGAGTGAGCCGCGTCGGCAGCGATGGCGGTGTTGTCCGCGCTGGAACCTATACCGTCGCCGGTAACGGACAGGTTAGGCATGGTGTTGAAATCATCCGCATAGGTGACGTTCATGCCTTGGGTCACAGGGTTGACCGGAGCTTCGCCAAGTCCTGTCTTCCACTCTACGCCTACCGTGTTGTAGTACTGGGCGTAGGCTGTGTCCACAAACTTGCCCTGTGCGTCGTAGACATCGATGCGGATGGCGATAGGGCCTTTGGGGAACTTGCTGGCCGGGAATACGAAGCTGCCGGCGCCGTCCGCCATGGTTACGTCCGCCACCAAGTCCTTGGTGCCGTTCGTATTGATTACGCTGGTATCGGAAGGCTGCTTCTGGCTCCAGACTTTGGCCGTCGCGCCCGTCGCGTTGGTGAAAGCAACGGTCACATTATCGTCGGTCAGGTTGCTCCGCAAAGCCGGTGACTGAACGTCGGTGCGGTTGGCCGGACCCGATCCCGGCGGATTGGGATTGTCTGGATCAGAACCGTTCACATAGCTGAACGAATCGAATGCCAGTGAACTGCCATCGCCTTTATTGACAACCTTCATCACGTGTTCGCCGGCGGTCAGACCGTCGACGGTGAACATGACGCCATTGCCATCTACCCATTGTTCACCGTTGTAGGTGTGGGTGAACGCCGGTGTCGCGCCGTCGTCGATGTAAACATCGTAGCCGGTGACGTTCGCCGGACCGTAGCCGGAAACGCTGGTACCATAAAACTTCATGGTGAAGGAGTCGCCTGCGTTGCCGCCATTATCGTAGAACCAATACCATCCGTCGCGCCACCAGCCGCCATCCCAGGCGAACATGGAATCGTCAGGGTAGACATCCGACATCTTTCCATTGGCACGGTCAAACGGGTGAGTCGTCTGGTTGACGTACTGCACCACGCCTTCAGGAGGAGGATTGCCGGGGTCCGTGGTTCCCGAATCGGAAGAATTGGTTACCGTAATGCTAGAAACAGGAAGATAGGCCAAATCTCCGGACAGACCGAACCAACGGTTGCCGTCGGGGATGGGATCTATGGTGAAGGTCTGCGTTTTCCAGTGTCCATCGTGGACAAGCTGAAACTTGGCCGCATCCTGGTCGGCTTGCGGCCAGAGCCATGGCCAATCATAGCCCTCCTTTTTGTAGTCCAGGCTAACCGTACCATTGTTAGGATTATCCTGTGCGTCAAAATAAGTTACGGCGACGGTCAGCTTCATACCTGCGGAATCGACGCCCGCCGTATCCGGAAGGAAGCCGAAATCGAAATTATTATTGCCGTAGCCGGAACCGTATACGAGAGCGCCATGACTCTCGCCTGTGGAATCGTCCGTAAATATACCCAAGGTGTTATTCCAATTATTATAGGAAATGCCCTCTTCGCCGGCCTCTTCGCCGGTTTGCCCGGTTGCCGAGTTATAGAGCATGCTGACGGGAACCGACAATGCGGCGTATTCGGGTACGCCCTGCCAGGAATATCCCGCCCACATATTCGTGGCTGCGGGTTTAATGTACGTGTCATTCGCATTGGTGTCATAGGGGTCGATTTCCGACCGCGGACCGCCGGATGCCCCGCCGTTCACATAATCAAAGTCCAAGCTGCCCAGGAAAGTGCCGCCGTCATTTGAGCTGCCGTCTGCATGGGCCGTCTGGGTGCGGGCGTTCAAGCCCGCGAAGCTCGCAAGCACCAGGACGAATGCCAAAAAAATCGTTGAAGAGCGATGAATTCGCCTGAATCCACGCATTAATGCCACTTTGCATAACCTCCCATTGTTGAATTTCGATCGGGCATAATTGTGCGATTTCACTCCTTCGAATCTTCAACTCCCGTTCGGCTCCCCCCTTTCACGTCATGACTGCTTCCAGCGGCGCATGCGGCTTCAAAGCAGCCTGTCCCCAATTCAGACAAAAAAGGGAGGAGGCAATCCATGCCTTCCTCCCCGTATGCGGGCAAACGTTCCTCGTTGTATGGGGTGGCGTCCGTATGCGCCGGCGGCCCGATTTCGGAGCCCGATAACATCATAACCCCATAATGGAAACGCTTTATATGGGTCAATCAACCAATTTCTATGGCATCCTTACGGAGTTTTTCGCGGCGCCCACCAGTTCCATTTGCCAAGCAGCTTCATGAGCGACGGGACCAGTACCATTCGAATGACAGTCGCATCGATGAAGATCGCCGCCGCAATCCCGATTCCAAGCTGCTTCACTCCCGCAACCTCGCCGAATGCGAAAGGCACGGTGACGGCGATCATAATCGCGGCAGCCGAAGTAATGATCCTTCCGGTTGAAGCCAGTCCTGTCATTACCGCACGGTCGTTATCCCGTGTCTGCCGATAGACCTCGAAGATGCGCGATAGCAGGAAAACTCCATAGTCCATGCTGATTCCAAAAACGAGACCGAAAATGAATACCGGAATCATAATCGCGATGCTGCCCGGTTCCATTCCGAAGAGGCCTTCCTCAAAAATCCAAGCCAAAATTCCGAATGAGGCCCCCAAGCTTAACAGGTTCATGACGATCGTCTTGAAAGGCAGGAGAAGGGACCTGAAGGCGACAAACAACACCGCATAGTTGGAGACTAAAATAAAGAGAAGCGCATAGGGGATGCTCCGAAAGATGTCGTCAAATACTTCTTGGCGGTATTTCGCTTCCCCTCCCAATAAAAAGCGAATATCCGAAGACACTCCCTCCTGCTCCCGGAGTCTAAGCCAATCCATCACTTTCGGGGACGTTGGCGCCCCCCTGAGCGAGACGCGAACAAGCATTTTATTGTCGCTAATGAATGGTTGAAGGACGGGCTCGTACTTCTCTTTGATTCTCGTATCCTGCATGAGATCGTAAAGTCTTTCCGGCGGGACGCGCAAAGCTCCGAATACGGAATCCACCTCTTGTACGTCCGGATCATTTTTTAATTCGCGTACAAGCGCATAAGCGTTCTGCCAATCCTCCTTGTTTAGCTTTTGCGCCGGGCCTTCCACGATCAAATAAACATCCGAACGCGACGGGGAAAAGAATTCGGCTTCATAGCTCTCGAACGCCAGGCGCGACGGTTCGTTCGGCGGCAAAGAAGTCGCATCGGGTACGGTTACTCTCATCCTGCTTAAAGGCAAGCAGCAGCCCATTAAAAATAACGAAGCCAATAGCCCCATTCGGACAGGCCTCTTTAGCACAAAGGCCGATATCGCATCCCAAATCTTTCTGTGCGCAAACGCAGGCCGCGGCTTCCTTCCCGATCGGAGAATCGGCCACAAAACGGACAAAAGCGCCGGAATCAACGTGAGGGTCAGCCATACCGAGACCGTTAATACGATCATCGCTCCGATCGCAATGCTGGAAAACATAGGAAGCGGTATCCAAAGAATCCCCGTCAAGCCTAGAAAAACGCAGGTTGCCGAGAGCAGGACAGCTCTTCCGGCCGTATTCATGGTAATCTCCAACGCTTGCCCCAGAGGCGCTTTCTCCGCTTCCTCCCGAAAACGGCTGACGATCATCAAAGCAAAATCCATGCTGAGGGCTAGTCCTACCATGGGGATAACATTTAAGACAAAGTTGGACAGCTCGACTTGAGTCCCCAGCAAATACATGATTCCCATGGTACCCGTTACGCTGATCAGACCGACAATAATGGGGATCAGAGCGAGTGCGATTGTTCCGAAGGCCACCCAAATGACGAGAAAGGCAGCCGCAACTCCGATTCGTTCCGCCTTTTGCAAATCATGCCGGCTCGCCCGGTTTACGTCGGTTTGTACCACGGGTTTGCCTGTCATGCTCACGGAGATCTCTGCAGCGGGAGCCAAGCGCCTTTGAATGTCATCGAGGGTAACCGGTATGTTCCGGGAATCAGGCTTGAGACCAAGCAGCGCATAGGTAAAATTGCCATTGAACATCCCTTCCCTTTGAAAAGGCGAGACGATTCGGCCGATGCCCTCGATTCCTCGCATCTGGAATAAAGTTTGTTGAATGAACTGTCGAAATTGTTGCGGAGCGACGGACGGCTTCTTTTCGAAGAGAAGAATGACGGGGTCTTTGGGGATGCGGAAATCGGATGAAAGGATCTGTTCGACTCTGGCGTATTCCCCATCCGGAAATAAGCCATGATCCATAAGAACGGAAGGCAGCTTGGGAGCGAAGGATCCGAATACGAGCAAGAACAAGGTCCACGCCAGGATGACGGTTTTTCGCAGAACCATGACACGGACTCCCTTATGCACGGATACGACGACTATAAATCCGCTTCTTTTAGCCGGGTCGCGTTGACCAACCCGTTCGCCAGTCCCGGCGCCCATCGCGCCGCGCCCAAGAAAAGCCGGGGCAGGACGGGGAAATCGAACAGCCGTTGGACAAGACGTCCCCACGCCAAAGGGCCTTTCCATTCGCGCCGAACGGACTTTGAATATTCGCGCTGCCAATCATGAAGCGAGAGGCGCCCGGTTAAATAGCGATCTGCCAGAGGGGCGCACAACAGGGCCGAACGAAGCGCCATCGACATCCCGTCTCCGCAGAGCGGCGGAATCATGACGGCGGCATCCCCCACGTGAGGAATCGAACTCCAGGTCACCGGCTTGCGGGTTAGATCTACCGGGGCGACGGCCGCTTGAGTGCCTTGTACCGGAACGGCATGAGCCAGCTTTCGATACAGCCTCGGATTTCTGCCGCATGCGGCGTCGAGCAGCCCCTCTATCGTTTTTTCCGCGTTCCGAAAAGCCTTCCGCCGCAGCAGCGCCGCGACGTTGAATAAACCGCCTTCAATGGGCGAAATGCCCAAATATCCGCCGTCAAAAAAATAGAGCTCCACGACAGGCTCCATCTCTAATCCGCGAAAGTGGGATTTCACGCCGATATACGTACGGTCCGGATTCGGACGATGACGCGAAAGCACAGGATGGCCGTTAGCGCCCCATGCGGCAATCACGGCTCGTACGCGCAAATCTTTCCTTTCTTCTCCCTGCTTCGCTTCGATCGTATACCCTCCATGATCGGGATACACGTTCGTAACCGTGGTGGCTGGAAGCATCTGGACGCCAGAGCCGATCGCCGAACCGTGGAGAGCCGAATCCAGGGAATACCGGCTCACCCCGAATGCAATGCCCGGCAGAGGAACTTCCAATTCCGCCCCCTTGCTTAAGATTAGACGAGAGCGCTCGATCAGGCTGGGGTTTATCGATTCCACCGCTTCCTGCAGACCGAAAGTTTTTAGCATCGTCCGAGATTCAGGGGAAAGGAATTCTCCGCAAACTTTGTGCCGCGGGAAATGCTTGCGGTCGATCAAGACGGTCTCCCACCCCCGGTCCGCCAACGACTTGGCCAAGCTGCTTCCGGCTACCCCGGCGCCAAGCACCGCTACATCGAATCTGCGAACCATCTCGTTCCACTCCGTCGAATAGGATTATGGATTATGGCGTTCCCTTCCGGATAACGACTGCATATCGAAATAACGGTCTCCAGGCATAAAACATCTTGGCGGCGCCCGAAGCCTTCCTGAGGTTCTTCCAGTCTGCGGAGCGAAACCCTTTGGCAACGGACAGCGGCCCGTCGTTCAAAATATAGCGGTTGCCGGAGACCAGCCGCGCCGTAAGCCATACGGCGGACCAAGGGATCCAATGGCGATGGATATCGTTGATCGCCACGCCGATCCGGGATGCCTTCAGCATGCTGTTCACGACCGCGGGAAGCTCCTCCGTATCAAAATGATGAACAAACTGCGTTCCCGCAACGACATCCGCGCAGCCCTCCGGCAGCCCGAATAAATCGCATCTCCTCACTTCCACCCTCGGTTCCTCGCGGTAAAGCAGTCGCGCCTCCTCGCAAGCTTCCTCGGTGATGTCGACCAAAGTGAGGGTTAGATCGATCCCGTTCCGATCCGCCCATCGCAGGACCTGACGATTCACGTCGCCGGACCCCGCTCCAATATCCAGAATGGAAAAATGCCGCGGCTTGTTCGCTTCCGTCCATAAACGCCGCACGCCGTAGAGCGTAGGTCCGGAAGCGCCGAATATCCGGTTCAGAATCCGAAGATGGCGTAAAGCTTCGCGAAGCTCCGGTCCCCCTGTCGACAGGTCGTCCATCAACTCGCGTTCATGAGCCCGCTGCTTGAGTCCTTTAAGCATGGACTTCATTTAGCGGCTGCATTTGGGCATGGAGGGCCGGAACATAAGTAAACAGGGTCATCTCGCACGTAAGGCCCGGACCGAATGCCAGGGTTACTCCGTTTAAGGGACCGGAACCGCTTGCCGTTAGCTCCTGCCTCATCTCATGAAGGACAAACAATAGGGTGGCCGAGGACATATTCCCGTATTTCCGCAATACGCTGCGGCTCGGTCCGGTTTGTTCCTCCGTAAGGCCGAACGTGTCTTCCAGAGTATCGAGGATTCCCTTACCCCCGGGATGAATCGCCCATAGTTCCGGCTTGTGATTCGGGCTGCCGCTTAACAGGCTCTCTACTTGTTCGGGTATGAATCTCCCGATCAGTCTCGGAATGTCCGGAGAAAGATACAGATCGAAGCCCGAATTGCCCACTTCCCAAACCATCTCTTCCGCCGAGTCGGGCAAAAGAACGGAGTGCCCTTTGCCAAGCCGGAATACGCCATGAGGAACGAAGCCCCCGGCGCCTACGATGCAAGCGGATGCGCCATCGCCGAAAAAAGAGGCGCCGAATAAGGCCTTGCGCTCTACGGAAGGCTGAATGTGAAGGGTGCATAGTTCTACGCAGACGATCAAGACTTTGGCGTATGGATGGCTTGCGACGATTTCCCGCGACAAGCCAATGGCTTTCAGGCCCGCGGCGCATCCCAGAAAGTTCAGGGGAATCCGATTGACGGAGACAGCCAGTCCCAACCGATGGATCAGTTCCGCATCCATGCCGGGAAGGAATTGCCCCGTACAGCTAACCGTAATCAGGTGAGTAATCTCCGAAGCCTCCACGTTTCCATCTGTTAGGGCTCTTCTCGCCGCATTCAGCGCCAGAGGCACCGACTCTCTTTTATAGGTCTCCATTCGTTCTGCGGTCGAAGGCACGGGGCGATGGGGTTCGTATGAGAAATACCTGCAATTTTCGGCGGATTCCAGCAGGTTCGGTTCGCACGTATAACGGGTTTCCACCCCGCATTGCTTGAATATTCTTTTGGCCCAGCGCATCGAGTTCGGATACTCCCTTAATGCTTGAGCAAGTCTGTCGGACGTATCGGCTTGATCGAGCCGAAATTCCGGCACGGCCGTTCCTATTCCCAATATTGCGACGTTGTGATCCGTCTGATTCATTTCCTATGTTCATCCCCTCACGAGTATGGAAAATGAGAAAAGTCGGCCAAGCCCTCTCCTTTTTAAACATCTATTCATCCTTTCATTTCAATATGTATAGAAGAAACAAAAAAACAGCTCTGTCAAAAGAGCTGTTCTCCGATAAAACTCAAGATATCTTATTCGATTCTTGTTAGAGGCTTTAAAGCGGGACCTTCGAGAACTTCCCCATCGTATGAAAATCTCGAGCCGTGGCATGGGCAATCCCAGGTTCGTTCCCCATGGTTCCACTCCACTTCGCAGCCCATATGCGTGCATGTCGTGTCCACGATATGCAATTGGCCTTGCGGATCCCGATAGGCCCCGGCTCTTTTGCCGTTTGCCCTCACCGCCGCTCCTTCGTCGCGATTGAGCTCCTCCGGCTTCTTGAAGACCATCTCGACCTTGCCGGACACCAGGTGATTCACCACGTCCGCGTTTTGGACGATCAACGTTTTGAGGCTCGGATCCGCGTGGAATCTTCCGGGTTTAAAAAGCTCCCGGTAAGGACTGTCTTCTCCGGTAACCAGCTTCTCGATTAACAACGCTGCCGCCGTCCCCGTCGACATGCCCCACTTCTTATAGCCGGTCGCGACAAGGATGTTGGGGTCGTCCGAATGGGTACGTCCGATATAAGGAAGCTTATCCAACGTCACCAAATCTTGGGCGGACCACCGGTAACGGACTTCCTCAACTCCCAAATATCGTTCTCCGAAGCTTTGCAAAGCCTCATAATGCTCGAATGTGCAGATCCCTTGTCCCGTCTTGTGGTTTTCGCCGGAGATTAACACCAGCTTTTCCCCGTTTGCCATAACCGACCGTAGCGAGCGTTTCGGATCCTCCGCGCTTATGAACATTCCTCTCGGCAATTCCTTGGACGTCTTTACGGCGAGAACGTAAGCTCTTTCCGCATGCATCTTGGCAAAGTAAAATCCTCCTCCGTCGTAAAAAGGAAAATGGGAGCAGGATACGGCATAACGGCACGTAATTCGATGCCCTTCATTCGTTATGACAACAGCCGGATCTCCTTTTTCAATGCTTACGGCCGTGGTTTGCTCATAAATTTGGCACCCGTGCTTTTGCGCGGACTCGTTCGCCAAATGACTGAGATAGGGCACCGGGTTGAACTGGGCCTGATTTTTCATGACGACAGCGGCTTTCGTTTGAAAAGGCAAAGGCGCTTGCTCCAGGTAGGAACCAGGGATCCCCAACGCCTCATAAGCAGCAAATTCGGCCGCTATTTTTTTCACATATTCGTCCGAATTCGTATAAACATAAGCATCTTCCTCCGTAAAATCGCACGAGATTCGATGCTGGTCAACGGTTTGTTTGATAAACTGAAGAGCTTCCCGGTTAGCGTCGTAATAAAGCCTCGTTTGTTCTTTTCCGAAGTGCGAAATGAACTCATCGTAAATGAGATCATGCTGGGCCGTAATCTTGGCCGTCGTATGGCCTGTCGTTCCGTTAAGCAATCGTCCGGCTTCGACCAACGCGACTTTAAGGCCTTGCTTCGAGAGCAAATAGGCCGTTGTGATGCCGGAAATGCCGGCTCCGACGATCGCTACGTCTACCTGAATATCTTGCTCCAGCTTTGGAAAACTCGGAACGCTTCCGGTTGCGAGCCAGTAAGATTCCGGAAATGTCGGAAGGGCCGCTTGCGGCGACTGTTCGTTAGGCATTCGCAATGTCCTTTCTTTCCTTTTGATACCAACATTGCCGAACGCGGATTTTTTATACCACTTGCGTTAAACTCAGTGCAGGAGAACTTCGTGCGTTACGAGATGGTCCACGACGACGGCCTTGCTGATTAGCAAGTGACCGACGATTTCTTTATCCAGCTCTGCAACAATTGAAAGCTCCGGAATAAAGAACATGGAATTGCGAACTCGGTCCACCAAGTTCGCTTCGTCCTCCCGATGTCCAAAAGCCTCGACGTGAACGTCTCTGACTTGATTGAAATCTTGGTTCGTTTCCGTTCGAATGATCAAGGGCATGTATTTTCTCCTTAAAATCAAATTTCATAGCTCGATCGTCTAAAAGGCTCACTCACTTTGTCGACGAGCAAATCTTCATATGCATTGACTTTCCGGAACGTATTTCCCATCATTTCATGGCTTCTGTAGTCCCTCAATTCGTCCAAATCAAATTTGGCCAAGAAGACGCCTTCTGTCATGCGATCTGCCCTTAGAATCGTGTTGTCGACCGCTTTTCCTTCCTTATCCCACACGATAGGGCTAAAAGCGCAGGAATTCCCCGCATTTTCACCGGGCGGATTGGCCATCGCAATGCCGACCATATTCTCATATGACCGTGTTGAGAGCGCCTGCAACCGAGGCTCCATCGTTCCGCAATCGTTCGGTACCAGAATGATTTCCGCACCCTTTAACATGAGAATTCTGGCGCTTTCAGGGTACTCTCTGTCGTAACAAATCATAATGCCCAGCCTGACGCCTTCAAAATCGCAAACCTTAAATTCAGTACCGCTTTCAAGCATTCGCTCGCTGCTAAAATCGCAGGTATGCACTTTACTGTATTTTAATAAAACTTCCCCGTTTCGATCGATTACAAATGCCGAATTTTGAGGTCGTTTTACCCCTTTGGTGAATGCCGTTATGACAATTCCAATCGATAATTCTTTGGCGGCCTCTTGAAAGGATTTTAAAAATTTATTGTTGTCGTCTATTGCCGCCTCGTACCATGCTTTGAACTCAGGATGTTTCTCGATCTCCTGGGATGGCAGATTCGTTTCCACAATATCGGGAAAAGCGTACGCCGTTATCCAACATTCCGGGAATAGGACCATGTCGGCTCCGAGATCCTTCGCTTCTCTTACAAATTGCAAACCGATTTCGGTATTCCGTTTTTGATCCGGTTCACTGCAATTGTATTGTACGACCGCAACGGTAAAAGTTTTCAAAGGTCATCCTCCCAGGATTTAAGATTTCTTTTTCCGCCAAAGAGAAGCCCACAGAAAAGGAACGCCGAAGCTTTCATCGTGATCCGGGACTTCCGATGCCCGAAATTCGATGCATTTGAAAAAAGGCTCCAGCAAATATTTGATCTTCTCTTCCGAGAACGCCAATCCACCATTCATCGTTCCTTCTTGATAAACATCCCAATCCGACATCTCGCGGACAGGACCTCCCTGGTCCCCGAAGCCCGGCCTAAAGCAGGTGATGCCAAAAAATCCTTTCGGCTTCAGCGCACGGCTAACCATCTCCAAATATTGAATTCTTCGATGAGGCAGCAGATGATGCAGGCAACCCGAATCATATACGAGATCGTATTCCCCTTCGGAATGGATCTCGAACACGGATTTGCATTCGAAACGGATGTTTAATCCTTTCTCCTCCGCCCGTTCCCGGGCCCATTGAATGGCCGTGCCGGATATGTCGCAGCCTGCAACGTCGAACCCTTGTTGTGCCAGGTACAAGGAGTTTCGCCCCGGGCCGCATCCGAGATCCATCGCTTTACCCGGCTTGATTAGCCCTCTCGCGCAATAGGATACCAGGTTCTCGTCCGGCGCGTTTTTAAAGAAGGGGACCGCCTTTTCCCGATCAGTATAAAAAGGGTCCCAGAATTGGTCCGGAGACCGGAAGGGATGATCCAACATCTTCAATACATCCTCTACGGAACGGATGGTTCTCTCCATTTTCAAGTCGTCCTCCTATTGGGATTGTATTCCTTTATTATACAAGAAAAGGTACGGCCTCTCTCCCCTTTCGGAGAAAGTCCGTACCCTTACATTCTCTTTATTCCATTAGAATCCGATGTCGTCTCTCTTAGCAGCTTCCTGAGCGACGTAATCCGTCATTTCTTCCGCGCCAGCGGCTCTGTACTTGTCTTGAATGTCATGAAGAATCTTCAGCGCCTGATCGTCGGATTTCGCAAAAAGCGCCTTCTTGAACTCGTCGGCATAATTCAAGCTGACGGTCGCATCCTGATACTGCTTCCACTTGGGCCAGCTCCATGCCAAGTAGTTGGCGCTCACTTTATCGATAACTTGAATGGGCATCTTGGCCGAGAAGCTCGCCTGCAATTTTTCCGCCTTCGTCTTCTCGTCTTCCGACTTGGGCCAGGTGACGTCGCTGGAGAAGCCCCCGATAAAGTTGGCATTGAGGTAATTAAGGCCCGCGTCTCTCTTCGAATCCGGATCGTTGTCATACTTTTGCTTCACGTCCGGAATCCACTTGGGCTTTCCGTTCTCCATTTGATAGTCCTTTCCTTCGATTCCCCAGTAGGCGAGCAGCCGGCCCTCGTCGCTGTTGATATAATCCAGGAAGCGCAGCGCCGCGTCGGGATTCTTGATCTTCGCGCTCAGGAAGATGACCGGGAAGCCGGAACGTCCCGGTTTTTCCACTTGCGTCGCAATTTTCCCGCTCTTGTTCTTCAACGGCCCGAGCAATTCGTATTGCATTTCCGGATTCGTCTTGTAGAGCGTCTTGTCAAGCTGCCCCACCATGTCCTGAGCGGCGAATACGGCCAGCTTCCCTGTGGCCAGCTTCTCGTTGGCCATCGTATCCGTATTGCTGAAGGCTTCGGGGTCGAACAGCCCGCCTGCGAGAATTTTCCTCATGTACATCAGCTTATCTTCTTCGTCCTTGGAGAACATCCAGAACTGCAGCTTGCCGTCGCTGCCTTGCCGGTAATCGGAAATCGTGTAGTCGGACCAGCCTTTCAGGAATTGGCCGTAATCCCATCCGTCGTGCATGGTGCCGGCCGGAATGACCGGCTTCCCGCTAATATCCTTGAAATTCCCGTTCTTGATCTTGACCAGCAGGTCGTACAATTTATCTTCGGTATCGATATCCTCCGGGTTGACGTTCAATGCCTTCAGAATGTCACCGCGGGCGTACAAGCCATAATTCCAGTTGTGGATGCTCTCAACGGAGCCGTCCGGCGTCTGCATCGGAATAACGTAGTTTTTGCCTTGGAAATCGGGACTGTTCATCTCAAATTCGGAAAAGTCCTTCGCGACGCCGGTGGTCATAAGCTTCTTCACATTCGGATATTTGTCCAGATAAGGAGTCAAATCCAGCAATTGCCCTTCCAAAGCCGCCTTCTTGATGACCTGCCCTTCCCCGCTTGTCGTGGACCAGAAGGGAGCGTTGACCATGTCCGGAACCGTGCCGGAAGCGAAGATCGTGTTCAGCTTCTCCGTCTCGTTGGTGGTGATCGATTCCATCTTGAGCGTAACGCCGGTCACTTCCTTGACCCGCTGGGCGACGGGATTGTTCACCTGATCTTGCGGAAAGCTCCCGCCGCCGCCGTTCCAGTTGCTCAGGAAGGACAGCGTGACTTGCTCGGGCTTATCGCCGCCCTTGGCCGAGCTGCTTGCGCTCGCTCCGTTCGATGCCGAACTGCTTGCGCTCGCTCCGTTCTGCCCCCCGGAATTATCGTTCGAATTGCTGCTGCATGCCGTAGCGGCCGATAATAGCAGCGGTACCGCGATCGACATGCCAAGAACCTTTTTCAGCCTCTTATTCGCCATCTTCATAACCCCTTTGCTCATTATTTATATAAAAGGCATGGCCTCTTATACGCGCTATTCCTTCAGAGAACCCACCAATACCCCTTTGACGAAATACTTCTGAAGAAACGGATAGACGCAGATGATAGGGGTCGTGATGATGATAACGAACGTCATTCTTAGAGCTTCCGGCGTGACGCCGCGCAGCTCCATCTGGGCCTGGTTCATATTTTGAATGGAGGATCCCCCGCTGGACGAGGTCATGGACTCGAAGGACGCCTCGCTGATCATCTTGTTCAGGAACGTAGCGGCGGGCTGAAGCTTCTCGTTCTGAATGAAGAACTGGCCGGTAAACCAGTCGTTCCAGGTGCCCACGCCGACAAATAAAGCGATGGTAGCCAGCACCGGCAGCGACAGCGGCAGAATAATTCGCGAGAAGACCGACAGCTCGCCTGCTCCGTCGATCTTGGCCGATTCCGTCAGGCCGGCCGGAATGCCGTCGAAAAACGTCTTCATAATAATCGCATTGAAGAAGTTGTACAGCGACGGCAGCACAAGCACCGAGAAGGTGTTGAGCATATGCAGTTGCCTGTACAGAATAAAAGTAGGAATCAGTCCGCCGCTGAATAAGGTGGTGAAGAAGAAGAAGAAGACGATAAATTTTCTTCCGGGCAGCCCTTTCCGCGACAGAGCATAGGCCAGCATCGCCGTGAGCAGCACGGAGAGGACGGTGACGGTGACGGTTCTGGCAACGGAAATAAAGAACGAATTCAAGACCAGCGGGTTATGGAAAGCCTTGCTGTAGTTCTCAAGCGTATAGATTCTGGGGAGAAAGTAGATTCCGCCTTTCATTGCGTCATAGCCGTCGTTAAAGGATAGAGCCAGGAAATAGATAAAGGGATAAAGCGCTGTCACGCAGAATACAAGCAGCGCCGTATAGTTCAGCGTCGTGTAGATACGATCGGGCAACGACATCTTTCTCACGCCCATGCGCACACCTCCTCCTTCATTTGCCGACGATTACCAAAGCGACGTATCGCTAAGCCTTTTCGAGACCTTGTTGACGACCACGATAAGAAGCAGCGAGATGACGGATTTGAATAATCCGATGGCTGTCGAATAAGCGAATTGACCTTGTTGGATGCCTGTCTTGAGCACGTAAGTGTCCAGAATCTCCGATACGCTCAAGGTGGCGGGAGTCTGCATGAGATAGATCTGATCGAAGCCTGCGTTCAAGATTCCGCTTAGGGAGAAGATGAGCAGAATGGCGATCGTCGGCGTCAGGCAGGGAAGCGTAATTTTGAAAAGGGTACTCCAGCGGCCCGCCCCGTCGATTTGCGCGGCTTCGTATAAATGAGGATCGATGTTGGTCAGCGCAGCCAAGTATATGATGGCGCCCCATCCCACGCCTTTCCAAATATCCGAGAGGACGACCAGCGGATAGAACAAGTTGGGGTTGCCCATAAAGAAGATCGGGTCCAGGCCCATATGCTCGCGAATATCGTTGATAAGGCCCACGTTGGGGGACAATATTTTCTGAAGCAGCGTTACGACGACGACCCATGAGACGAAGTGCGGAAGATAGGAGATCGTCTGGAAGATTCGTTTGAACTTGCCGTTCGAGATGGTATTCAGCATTAAGGCCAGTATCAAAGGCGCGGGAAATCCGAATAGCAGTTTGAGGGCGCTGATGGACAGCGTATTGCGCAGCACGTCGTAAAAGCTGGAATCGTTCAAAAACTGTTTGAAGTAGCGGAAGCCCTCCCAAGGACTTCCCAGAATGCCCAGATTGTATTTGAAATCTTTAAATGCGATTAAGATGCCGTACATCGGGTAATAAGCAAAGATTAAATACCAGATCAGTGCCGGAGCCAGGAACAAATAAATATACCTGAAGCTCCAGATTCTTGTAAGCGTCTTGTTCTTTGGGGCTCTCTTAGCCACAGGCAGAACTTCTTCCCTAGCCACCATACATTCGAACACCTCCTGCAAATGGTTAGTCGAAATTCTATTGCAATGTAAAGGCTTACAAATATGATGGATGTATCACCGGCCCTTCAGGCATCGCTTCCTTATTCCGGGAAATCGATTTTAGTAATAATATAATATATAAATTGTATATATTCAATATATTTATCAAAATTTAAGACATTCCCCCGCCAATCCAAAGCAATCATAAAAAAAAGATCCCCTGAGATCGGTCGGAATCCGATTTCAGGGGATCGCCACTTATGCGAACATTGTTTTCCTTTAGGAATTAGGATCGGTTGTGCGGGCAGGGCCCGTCGTCTGACGAACGACCAATTCGGGCTTGATGAGCGTTTTCCTGTAGGAGCCGCCGCTGCCCTCTCCGTTGCGGATAATCTCCAGCAGCTGAGTGGCGGCTTGTCCTCCCATGTCGTACTCGAACTGTTTGATGTGGGTGAAAATGCTGAAGTCTTCCACGATCGAAGTCGGGTCGTCGAAGCTTACGATGGACACGTCTTCCGGCACGCTTAGCCCGGCTTTGCGAGCCATCTGATGGATTTGTACGCCCAGCCGGCCGTTCAGCGCGATATAGGCGGTCGCCATTCCGTTGCGGATATACCGGTACAGCGGGTGGCTGTCGACCTCCTTCAAGCTGTCCACGAAAAAGCCGGTAATGATGTGGGCCGGATTGATGAGCGCCCCCTTGTCCTTCAGCGCTCCCATATAGCCGTCGATCCGCTCCTGCACCGTAATCGTCTGCATCGGCGAATCCGAGCAGATGGCGATCTCGCGGTGGCCGAGGTCCCACAGGTATTCAACCGCGAGACGCGTTCCCAATCGGCCGTCGGCGGCGATGTAATGGGTCTCCACTCCCGGCAGATAGCGGTCGATCAGCACGAACGGGTACCCGTTCAGCTTCATGCTCAGAATCCGCTCGTTATACTGCTCCTCGTCAACCGGGAAGATCAGCATGCCTTCCGCCCCGATCTCCATGAGCAGATCGATCGCTTCCTGCTCAAGTCTGAGGGAGCTGTTCGACAGCAGGATGACGGTACGGTAGCCGTTCTCGAGCAGCACCTTCTGAACGCCGGCGATTAGCCGGGATGCAAAGTAGTCGTCGATGGACGGCATAATGAGCCCGATGGTGCCCGTTCGAACGGCCGGACCTCCCTGCCTGTCCGCTTGACCGACTGCCGCGGGCGGCGCTTCCTGGCTTTCTTGCACCGGCGCCTGCCCGCTGACGAAGCTGCCCCGGCCGGGAACCCGCGTGATGATCTTCTCGTTGGCGAGGCCGGTCAGTGCGTTGACGACCGTAATTTTGCTGACGTTAAACCGCTCCATCAGCTCTTTCTCGGTCGGGATCCGATCGCCTTCCTTCAGCCCGTCCGTTTCGATCAGATCGCGCAAATAATCCTGGATTTTCTGGTAAAGCGGAATCCGTTCCGTTGTATTCATTGGAATCACCACAGCTCGAAAAGACATTATCTATATAATATATAGGAACAATCGAGGAATCGCAATCGCGAAGCCGGCCAGGCGTAGGAATAAAGTACGATAAGGATATGCGAAACGTCGGATCCGCCGCTTATTCTTATTAATATTAATTATATTTAATATAATAAAATAAAAACTCGAAGATGCACTCTTCGAGCCGCTTACAAGGAAGTAGATTGATAGTCATTCTTTAAACATTGCTTGGCAATGTAAAAAATTTGCCCCATATGCTCCGAGTAGTGCGCCGCGCACTGATGCAGCAAATCGAGATTCGATCGTTCTTTCCCCCTAACGATTTGGATCTCGTCGAACTTCTCATCCGGCCATTTTTTTATCAAATCAATGACGTATATTCCCGGTTCTATGATCTCATATTTACAGGAAATCTTAGCACCGTTTTTAACTTTGTCTGCTCGGTCTTTCGGGGATCGGACAAGTAAATTTCTCTATGTATTTTGCTTGCCCTAATATAACCATTCTCTGTACAATAAGCTTCCATTCGCGCAAAGCTATCCGGCTCATCGTCAAAGCTCCCCAGATGCATCATTTGACAGCTCCATCCATCCGACATCTCTTCGAATCGGACTTTCTCAAGGAAAGGATTCGACTTCTTCTTTTTCGTCTGTTCCAGAAATCGTTCGAATCGTTCCTCCGTCAAAAAATCGGGTTGGCGAATCATAATCGTGTACTTGAAATTGCTTTTGTCTGTCGCGGGCTTCGACCGATCCAGCAAGTCCCAAACGCCTTCTAGCGGAAATACCGTATATTCGTAATAACCTTCCGGTACATCGTCGCTTTTATAGGACATTTTCACCGCATAACTTAAACTGTACAAGGCTTCTGTCGCTCTGGCGAACTCTTCTCCGTTAGGGTCGCCGGAACCGCTGACCATAAAAAAAGGCATCTTCGGCACTTCGACAATTTCAGGCTGCGTTTTGGGCATATAGAATGGCTTGTCATTTTTTTTATAATCGATCTTGTTGCTCAAAGTTAATCACTCCTCGACTCGAATGGCAGCTCCTGCCGATAGGATAGCGGTTGAACTATGACAACTGTATGTCAGCGTTCGCCCCATTCAAGTGATCAAAAATGAAGCGCGCTTGCTATATATAATATAAGATCGCGTGATATCGCACGGGGGCATCCTCCGAACTGCGGTATACGTGCGGCTGATCCGCGGCGAAGCGAATCGCGTTGCCTTCGTCGACCTGGTAAGCGGCTTGCCCGATCTCGACGGTAAGCGAACCGGCATGCACGAGCACAAACTCCTCCACGCCTGCGCTGTGAGCTTCGGAAGCGTGAACGCAGCCGGGCTCCATCTCCACGGCATACACTTCGAACTTCTTGGCGGGGTCGAACGGAAACAGCGGATACGAGCGAAATTGGCCGTCCGCCTCGAGCAGCGGCTCCAGTTCGTCCTTTGTGACGAACGCTACGTCCGCCGGAGGCTCGGCTATGAGCGAGGTGAAAGATACGCGCAGGCCGTTCGCGATTTTCCAGATCGTAGAGATGGTCGGACTGGTCTCGCCGCGCTCGATCTGACCCAGATTGCCTTTGCTGACGCCGGTCAGCTCTGCGACCTTGTCCAGGCTGTACCCTCGCGTTTGACGGATCGACTTCAAGTTTTTCCCCAGCTTGATATGGATTGGCTCCATCTTTTCGTGCCTCCAACGCTGACTGATATTGTCATTGTAGCCGATTCCCCTTTTGTTGTCGAAGAACAATATTGTGCGTTATATAATACGTATGTATAATATAAAATACAATTTACATTCAAAAAGGCGAGGTGTTCCGAATGTCCGGAACCATGACGGCGCTGGTGAAAGACAAACGAGCGGCCGGCGCGACGCTGAAGAACGTGCCGATTCCCCAATGCGGAGCGAGAGAGGTCCTGGTCAAAGTAAAGGCGAGTTCGATCTGCGGCACCGACCGGCACATCTACGAGTGGGATGCTTGGGCGGAACGTACGGTCGTCACGCCGAACGTGTTCGGCCATGAATTCGCCGGCGTCGTGGAAGCCGTCGGGGAACAGGTAAGCAGCGTTAAGCCGGGGGATCTCGTATCCGGCGAAGGGCATATCGCTTGCGGCCTGTGCAAGGCATGCCGGACCGGCCATGCGCATGTGTGTCCGCATACGCGCAGCTTCGGCATAACGGCGCCTGGCTGCTTCGCCGAATATGCGCTGCTGCGCGAGGAGAACGTGATCCGCAACAGCGCCGATCTGCCGCTTGAGGTAGCCTGTCTGCAGGATCCCTTCGGCAATGCGGTGCAGACAGTGCTGGCAGGCGATATTGCCGGAAAATCGGTGGCCGTTATCGGTGCGGGCGCGATCGGGCTGATGGCGGTCGCCGCGGCCAAAGCGTGCGGCGCGGGAACGATCATCGCCGTCGATGTCAACGATTACAAGCTGCGGCTGGCAGCCGGAATGGGGGCGGATCATGTGCTGAACAGCTCGCTGGCCGGAGACGCCGCGGCAGATCGCATCCGCGATTGGACCGGCGGCGAAGGCGCGGAAGTCGTGCTGGAGATGTCCGGTCATCCGGCGGGGATCCGCGTCGGGCTCGAAGCGGCGGCGCAGGCGGCACGCGTCTCGCTGCTCGGCATCCCCACCCAGCCGGTGCCGATCGATGTGGCTCGGCACATTATCTTTAAGGGATTGCGAATCGACGGCATTACCGGACGGCGCCTGTTCGGCACCTGGTATCAAATGAAAGGGCTGCTGGACAACGGGCGCGTCGATTTGCGTCCGCTTGTGACCCACCGCTTCCCGCTGGACCGGTACGAGGAGGCGTTCGAGCTGGTCCGCTCCGGAGCATGCGGCAAAGTCGTCTTCATCCACTGATCATACGGGAGGGATTCAACATGGCGGATTTTCGCGTGTTAGCGGACGAATTGGCGCAGCTGCGGACCGAAGGACGGTATCGTCCGCTGCGGGTTTGGGAGTCGCCGCAGGGCGTGTCGATGATGTCCGGCGGGAAAACGTACCTGCAGTTTTCGTCCAACAATTATTTGGGGCTGACCGGTCACGATGACGTGAAGCGGGCGGCCGTTCAGGCAATCGAGCGGTACGGGGTCGGGAGCGGCTCCGTCCGCACGATCGTCGGCACGCTTGACGTTCACGCCGCGCTCGAAGCGGAACTCGCCCGCTTCAAAGGAACCGAAGCCGCGCTCGTGTTCCAGTCGGGCTATACGGCCAACCTGGCCGCGTTGTCTTCGATTCTGGGGGCGGACGATGCCGTCATCAGCGACGAGTTGAACCATGCCAGCATCATCGACGGCATTCGGCTGACGAAAGCGACACGCAAGGTCTATGCGCACAAAAGCATGGAGCAGCTTGAGAAGCTCCTTCGGGAAAGCGCATCGTTCCGGCAGCGGGTAGTCGTCACCGACGGCGTGTTCAGCATGGACGGCGATATCGCGCCTTTGCCCGATATTGTGGCGCTCGCCGAGCGATACGACGCGCTCGTGTACGTCGACGACGCGCATGCGAGCGGCGTTCTCGGCCGGTCCGGCAAAGGCTCCGTCGAGCATTTCGGCCTTTACGGCCGCGTGCACGTCCAGATCGGCACCTTGTCCAAGGCGCTTGGCGTCACCGGCGGCTATGTCGCCGGATCGAGCACTCTGATCGACTACTTGCTGCACAAAGCGCGCCCATTCCTGTTCAGCACGGCGCCGACGCCGGCCGTCGCCGCTTCCTGCCTGGCTGCGGTTCAGGTACTGGAACGCTGCCCCCAACTGGTGCGTCGGCTGTGGGACAACGCCGATTATATGCGAAGCGGCTTGCAGGCGCTTGGCTTCGACACCGGCGCCAGCGAAACGCCGATCATTCCGATCGTCATCGGCGACCCGGCGGCGACGGCCCGCTTCTCCGACCTCCTCGCCGAGGATGGGCTTTTCGCGCAAAGCATCGTCTTCCCGATGGTCGCTTGGGACAAAGGCCGGGTCCGGCTAATCGTAACCGCCGAGCACAGCCGGCAAGACCTCGACTTGGCGCTGGCATGTCTGGAGCGCGCCGGGAAGGCCGAGGGGCTGCTTTCGGCTTAACGAATGCATAAAAGGGGCTCTCTTTCCTAGCGAAAGGAGCCCCTTTCCCTTTCTGATTGGGTACTAATAGAACCGTCTGAATCATATTTTTATAAAAGATAACTAAATAAAAAGGAGGGAAACGGATTGACAGAGGTTAAGGTTAGATTGCGGCCCCTGGTGAGCAAGTTAAATTTACCCACCGTATTGAAAACAACGATTCTACCCGGCGACTCAAACGAAAGGTTATTTATTGCCACCCAGGTAGGAGAGATCTTTTACATAGGAAACCGAGATATCGTAACTTTCTTGGATATTCGCCCGCGAATCCTGAAGCTTGGCGCTTCCAGCGGCGGATATGACGAACGGGGATTGATCGGGCTGGC
Organism: Cohnella zeiphila; assembly: GCF_014212055.1. Lineage (GTDB taxonomy): Bacteria > Bacillota > Bacilli > Paenibacillales > Paenibacillaceae > Cohnella > Cohnella zeiphila. The sequence goes on from NZ_JACJVO010000019.1 coordinate 60,383, forward strand.
CTTTCATCCCGAATTCTATTATAACGGCCTATTTTATCTCCATTATTCATTAGCCGGGTCCCAAGGTCCGGGCGCGATGCCGGGCGCTCCTTTTGAATCTTTTAAACCTGACCCGTGCGATCCCAAAACCTTAAACTTAAAGTGGGAAAATAGAGAGAATCAATACGATCATATCGATACCGTCGAAGAATGGATTCTCCAATCGAATGGTCAACCTCAAAAAAGGCGCACTCTGCTTAACCTAAGAAGACCTTTTTTAAACCATAACGGCGTCAGCAGCTTAAACTTCTCGCCCGAGACGGGCAAGCTTGTTTTGACGACCGGAGACGGCGGGTCCGGCTATGATCCGTTTAATTTAAGCCAGAACGACATGGAAATCGCGGGGAAAATAATCGAAATCGATGTAGCGAAAAACACCTTTATCGACAATTCCCCCGTCGTTACACGTTTTCATGAGCTGCCCGTGCCGATTCAGGAAACGTTGACGGTAATCGCCAAAGGGGTTCGCAATATCCCGGGAATCTCCTTTCAAAAATTTTATACGCAGTATATCAAATACGCCGGAAATGTCGGACAGGATCTCGTGGAGTCGATTTTCTCGTTTATGCATTATAAGCCGATACCGGTAACTCAGCTTGTACAAGCTTCTCTCGCTCGTTCCGAACTTGACCAAGAAGGATTTATTAACTTTGGCTGGCGAGGATGGGAAGGGGCTTTTCCTACATCTTTCCAAAAAGCCTGCTCCACAAATCCGGAACGGAGCGAGAAAATAAACGCCTATTACGATGAAGCCATTAAAACTTCCGAGCGGCGTCTTCCGCCGCTCATCAATTATTTTCACGGAGATCGTCGGTCCGATAAGATTGGCGCCACTTCGCTTACGGGAGTTAAGCCCTATATGGGCAACGAAATCCCCGCTTTAACGGGAAGCGTTGTGTTTACCGATTTGGCTCGGACCCGGAATCAAGATTCGCAACTCCCGGTTAGAGGGGCCTTAGCTTATACGAGGGCAAGAGCGGATGGCAGACTGAACGATTACCGAATTATCGAAACCGACTATAACTTTGGCTCACAAGCCGCCTATTACGTTAGTTTGGGAACGAATCTAAATCAAACCAGATTATATCTAGGGGTTTATGGCTCCATGAAAGTCGGCGATCCGAACCAAGGAACCGTTTTTGAGATTGTTCCGTAAGCTAGAGCTTTCGCTCTTTAGTGACTTCCCTTTTCTTTTATTCGCTCGATGAATTCCTTCGCCTGTTTTCTTGTTTTCACCATGACGACCACCTTATGCTCTTTTACGGACTCTAACGTTTCAATCACTTTTGCTCTGCTTCTTTTCCTATAATTCCAAACCCATTTAAAAAATGCCCAATCGATCTTTTCCGGACATTCTTCATTCAAATCCGGTGTCTAAAAATAGGACGGCATCCGCACGCCGCAACCGTAAATCCAACGTTCTGGTGTAATTGCCGTCCATGATCCATTGTTCCTGATTGCTCGCTTCTATGACAAATTGATCCCACTCCTCGTTCGGAGTCGGGATCCTGTTTGGTTTCCAGTAGTATCTGTCTAAGTGTACGACCGGAAGGCGTAAAGACTCCCCGAGCTGCCGAGATAGCGTGGACTTGCCCGAGCCGGCCGAGCCTATGATTAGGATTCGATTCATCGGATTTTCTCCTGTATCCTATGAACTAGAACTTCTTCTTCTCCAAACCATGTTCCCGTTTCTGCAAAACCCCGTTTTTGATAAAACGCTTTCGCACTTTTATTATCCTGATGAACGGTTAGTCGAATTTCCTTACACTGAGGGAATTTGTTTATAATCCATGACATCATGAGATCAAGGGCTGCTCCTCCATAACCCTTTTTCTGCTCGGTTGCATCAATTAAAAATCCATTAATCCAATACATATCGCGAGTACTCTCCACGTAGGCATGCATCATAAACCCAACCATTGTCCCTTCGGAATAGATAGCAAAAGGAAGATATACGACCTCATCCCCATCCGGTTTAATATAGATCTTCGCGAGCGAAACGGCAACCGCAGGCACATAAGATTGTTGATCTTCTTGTACCTTTAGCGAAATGGCATCTCGCCAATTTTCTCTGGTTACCGGCCTTAATTCTATGCTCAATGAGATCACCTCGCCTAGTCAGTTCTAACGAAACTCAGCGGCGCTATTCTTGCAAAATCAGCGTGGGGTCCATCGTAAGGAAACGAGGAGAGCTTATTGGGACAAATGAAGGCCGTTTGCCGTATCAAACGGGCCAATAAGCTTCATACGATTCGTTAGAAAAAATTCCTCTCTCTATTTTACCAAATAAGATCGCGTGGTTTCGTTAGCGTGCAGGACCGGAGCATTCCCGGAAAACCTTGCGGCATGCCGTGCTTTCCGCCTCCGCATAGGCGTTCGCTGAGGCCGATAGCGCTACGTCACTCCATGCGCGGTCGCCGGCGCGCTCGAACGAAGATTACGTTCGTCTCCCCTATGGGATAACCATCTCGCAACAGTCGTATTGGTCAATTTTACCATGGCCCTTCCAAAAAAGGTACGTTTATCCCCCTAAACCCCGCCGTGAAATTGAGGCCCCTTCTCAATCATGGTAACATCGTGTTTAGAAAATCTGAACGAGGGTGCGACATGCCGAAAACGATCTTGATCGTGGAAGACCAGCAAGTCCTGCGGGAAATCATGAAGGAGTATCTGACGGACGAAGGATACCGGGTGTTGGAGGCCGGCGATGGAAGCCGGGCCTTGGAGATATTCGAAAAGGATGAGATCGATCTGATCATCCTGGATATCATGCTGCCGGAATTGGACGGTTGGTCCGTCTGCCGGCGGATTCGCAAGACGTCGAACGTACCGATCCTGATGCTGACGGCCCGGTCCGACGAGGATGATACGCTGCTTGGATTTGAACTCGGAGCGGACGATTACGTGGTCAAACCCTGCAGCCCTCCCATTCTGCTGGCGCGGACGAAGCGGCTGCTCGCCAGCCGCCCCCTCCCCGATACCGGGGACGTGCTGTCCGGCGGGGGAATCCGGCTCCATCTCCCTTCCCGGACCGTCACGCTGGACGGAATGATTTGCAGCTTGACGCATACGGAGATCGAAATTCTGGCCTGCTTGCTGAAGAATAAAGGCATCATTCTCACCCGAGAGCAGCTCATCTCGAAAATATGGGGCTACGACTTCACCGGAGACGATCGTACGCTCAGCAGCCATATTCGCAATCTGCGGTTCAAGCTGGGCGCACATGCGAACCGAATCGTCACCGTCGTTCGTTCAGGCTACAAATTCGAGGAGCAGCCATGAGAAGAAGCATCGTCTTCAAGCTGTTTCTGCTGACAGCGGCTCTATGCATGTCCGTGATCGCAAGCCTCTTTGTCTTTCAAACCGTTTTTTTTAAGCAATTTTACGTGCATCAAAAGACGGGCAGCGTTCAAGCCGCCCTCGGCGCCGCTTCTCAAGCAGATTGGATCCATGCCGGCGATGCCCAAACCGCGTATCGGAACGAGCAGCAATTTTATCAAAAATATAACACCTGGATCGCCGCGTTGGACGCCGAGGGCAACTTGAAGGTTGCGGACGACTTCGAAATGGAGGTGCGGCTGGAGAACTCGGTGGACGCTCCCGCCCTTTCCGGCCAGTCGATAACCGTTCCCTTATATACGGTGATGAACGTGGAGGATCTGAGCGAAGACAACCCGCTTCAGCCCTTCACCATCGTCAAACCGGGGGAACACATCGCGATCGAAGGCGTCATCATCGACAACCGTCCGTACCCGCAGCGAATCGGAAGAGACGTCTCCAATCTGCGGGAGGAAAACCGACTGGAAAACGAACAGCTTGTCCGCAAGGAATACGAGGCTCTCTCCAGGTTGAGCGCGACCGATTATCGCGAGCGTTATCCGAGCTTTCTGGCATACGGTACCGTAACGCAGGTTCGAACTCCGGAAGGCTCAGACGAATCGCGGTATACGAATCACTTGTTTTTGGAGCGGGTAAAAGCTTTTCAAGCCGATCTGCTCTACGGAGATTTCAGTGGAAAAACCGATACGATCGCCGATTACGAGGAAAACAATGTCCCTTACAAAATATTCGTCAAACGTTTGACGGATCGGACGGGAAACGCCGAGTACCTGATTGCCATGACGTCGCTGCAGCCGGTGAACGAAGCCGCGGGGGTGATGCGCCATTACTACGGCTATATCGCATTAGGCACCTTGCTTCTCGTTCTGCTGGCCGCCTTTTACTATTCCCGCCGCATTGCCCGTCCGCTGCTCCGCCTCAACGAGGCGACGCAAAGAATGGCCGGCCTGGACTTCTCCGCCCGAATTCCGGTATCGACCGAGGATGAGATCGGCAGCTTGTCCCGCAACATCAACGGGCTTTCGGGCTTGCTGTACGACCACATCATCCGGCTGGAGCAGGATATCGAGCAGGAAAAACGTTTGGAACAAACGCGCAAAGAGTTCATCTCCGGCGTATCTCATGAATTAAAAACCCCGCTCAGCGTCATCGAGAGCTGCCTTTACATTCTAAAAGACAAACCGGACAGCCAGAAGCGGGAGTACTACTTCTCGGCGATGGAAGACGAAGTGAAGAGGATGAACCTGCTGATCGCGGATATGCTGGAGCTTGCGAGGTACGAATCCGGAACTTACAGGATGGAGATGTCGACATTTCGCATCGACGCCGTCCTCGAGCGGGTTTGTGCGAAGCTGGCCGGGGAATTCGCCGACAAACGCCTGAAGCTGCATACCCGCTTCGCTCCCGTCGAAGTCGTCGCCAATCCGCTGCGTATCGAACAAGTCATCGTAAACTTCCTGACCAATGCGATTCGCTACACGCCGGAAGGCGAGAACGTCTTCGTAGAGGCGGACGAGGAACAAGAGACCGTCAAGGTAGGCATCGAGAACAAAGGCGCTCATATTCCGGATGATCAGTTGGAGAAAATATGGGACCGCTTCTATCGCGGCGAACGCTCCCGCCATCGTTCGACCGGCGGCACCGGGCTCGGTCTCGCTATCAGCAAGCAAATTCTGGAACTGCATGGAGCGCTCTATGGGGCTATGAATACCGATGACGGCGTCCGGTTTTTCTTTGAATTGAACAAGAGCAAGGAAGCGTAGAACTTCGGTTCTGCGCTTTTTTTAATCCATCTGCAATTCATCTGCACCTGATCTTTAGATCTACCGTGTATTCTACCCCTTGTCCAATTCGAAAGGGGAAATGAGTCATGCTAAGAAAAATGACAGGTGCGCTGCTGATCGGAATCGTCGCCGTATCGGTTGCGGCGTGCGGGAATCAAAACAACAACGGACAGGCTCCATCTTCCGCCCCCTCGGGACCGGCTTCCGGCGCGGCGGCGGCTTCGCAACCGTCCTCTTATGAGTCGCTGTATCGGACAAGCGTTTTTCTCGGGGATTCGATTACGGAAGGTCTGTCCTATCACGATGTGCTGAGCGAGACAAACGTGCTGGCCGGTGCGGGCAAGACAGCCGAATTCGCGCTGAAAGACGTCGAGGATCTGGTCGGACGAAAACCCGAGCGCGTGTTCATCCAGCTGGGATCGGACGATATCCTGTGGCCGACGGACGATCCGCAGGAATACTCGCTCACGCACTACGCCGAGCTGATCGACAGCATCCAAGCGAAGCTTCCGAAGGCGAAGATTACGCTGCTGACGGTCACTCCGGTTACGGCGGACGCGGAGAAGACGGAGCCCCGCTACCGCAATATCGAGGCTTATAACAAGGGGCTTAAGGAGCTTGCCGCCAAAGAGCAAGTTGGCTACGTCGATCTGACTTCGCTCGTGACCGAGCATGCCGATCTGTACGACACGGACGGCATTCATTTCCAGGCCGCGTTCTATCCGATCCTGCTCGATTACTTGAAAGATCGTTCGGAGTGACGAGCGGTGGTATTCAGCAGTCTGATTTTCCTGTTTCAATTTTTGCCCGCCGCTTTGCTCGTTTATTTTGGATCCCCCAAGAAATGGCGGAACGCCGTTTTGCTGGCCGAGAGCCTCGTCTTTTATGCCTGGGGCGAACCGCTGTATATCTTCCTGATGATCTTCGCCACCGTATTCGATTATGCCAACGGGCTCTTGATCGACCGGTTCAGGCATCGGAAAGCCATTGCCAGAACGGTATTCATCGGCTCGATCTCCGGCAATCTGGCCATTCTCGGTTTTTTCAAGTATGCCGGGTTTGCCGTGGAGAACGTCAACCGATGGTTCGGCCTGCACCTGCAAGCTGTCGATCTCCCGCTTCCGGTGGGCATCTCCTTCTACACGTTCCAAACGATGTCCTATGTGGCGGACGTCTATCTCGGAAAAGCAGCGGCGCAGCGAAATATCGTCGCCTTCGGCACTTATGTCGCGATGTTTCCGCAGCTCGTGGCCGGCCCGATCGTCAAATACGGAGACATCGCCCGGCAGTTGATCTCGCGTCAAGCGACATGGGAGCGGTTCGGCGAAGGGGCGGAATGGTTCATTCGGGGTTTGGCCAAAAAGGTGCTGCTCGCCAACAATATCGGAATGCTGTGGTCAAGCGTGAAAACGGCGCCGGCGGAGGACATGACCGTGTTGTCCGCCTGGCTCGGCATCGCGGCGTTTACGTTCCAAATTTACTTCGACTTCAGCGGTTATTCGGATATGGCGAGAGGGCTCGGCAAGATGTTCGGCTTCGAATTGACGGCTAACTTCCATTACCCGTACATTTCCAGAAGCGTAACGGAGTTTTGGCGACGGTGGCATATTTCGCTCGGCTCCTGGTTTCGGGAATATGTATATATTCCGCTCGGCGGCAATCGGCTGGGCCTCGGCAAGCAGCTCCGAAACCTGTTCATCGTCTGGTTCCTGACCGGGTTATGGCATGGGGCCAGTTGGAACTTTATCGTCTGGGGGCTCTATTTCGGGTTGCTTGTGACAATCGAGAAGCTGTTTCTTCTGAAATGGCTGCAGCGCCGGCCGCGCCCGGTCAGCCATCTCTATACACTTCTCGCCATTGTCATAGGCTGGGTGTGGTTCGAATTCGACCGGTTATCATCCGCATGGGCGTTTATCGGGATTCTGTTCGGCTTCACCGCACATGGATGGGCGGATCGTCAGGCGCTTTACGACCTGTCGACGAACGGAATTCTGCTCATCCTGTCGGCGCTGTGCGCAACTCCGCTTCCTCGCCGATTGGCATCAAGCCTAAAGAGCAAATGGCGCCTGGGAGGCGCGATCGCCGTTCCGTCCCTCTACTTCGCCGCATTGGTTGTGTCGACGGCTTACCTGGTCAACGAATCTTACAATCCGTTTCTTTATTTTCGGTTTTAAGGAGGGATCGGCCTTGAGCGATTACGACTCGAAACGCAGGTCTCTTACGGGTCTGTTGCTGCTGCTAATGGTCGGCGCGATGGCCGCGGCGAACTTTCTGACCCCCGACAGGTCCTTCTCGGAATCGGAAAATCGGGTGTTGGAGCAGCAGCCTCGCTTCTCCCCGCACTCGCTTCTGTCGGGGTCGTTCGCTTCCGATTACGAAACCTATTCATCGGACCAGTTCGCTTTCCGGGACGCCTGGGTCGGCGCAAAGACCGATGCGGACCGTGCATTGGGCAAAAAGGACAGCAACGGCGTCTACCTGGGAAAGGACGGCTACCTCATCGAGCAGTATACATCGCCATCCGAAGCGGATCTTGCGGACAGAATCCGGGCCATACAGGCTTTCGACCAGGCCACGCCCGGGCTTCGCAAGTATGTCCTGCTGGCGCCGACCGCCGCCGCTCTGCTCGCGGACAAGCTCCCGGCGTACGCGCCGGTCGGCGACGAACGGGCCGATCTGGACCGGGTTCGCCGCTTGCTGCCGGATAATATTCGTTTTGTCGATGTCGTTTCCGCGTTGAATGCCGAACGGGAACAACCGCTTTTCTATAAAACCGATCACCATTGGACCACCGAAGGCGCTTATTACGCTTTCCGAGAGCTATGCAGGCAGATGGGGATCGTCCCGCTAGACGAAGATTCGTTCGACATTCGGCAAGTGACGGACCGGTTCTACGGCTCGCTTTATTCGAAAAGCGGTTTTCGCCACCTGCAGCCCGACCGGATCGACCTTTATCTGCCGAAGAAGAGCGGCAAGATCAAGGTGTCGTACGTGGACGAAGGCCGTATAACGGATTCCCTCTACGAACCTGAAAATCTCGGGAAGAAGGACAAGTATGCCGTCTTTCTGAACGGCAATCATGCGCTGATCCGGATCGAAACGGACGGTCCGGCGGACAAGAGGCTGCTGGTGGTCAAGGATTCGTATGCCAACAGTCTGATTCCCTTCCTGACCGGGCACTTCGGCGAGATCGATGTCGTCGATCTTCGGTATGACGATGAATCGCTCCTAAAGCTCGTGCAGGAGCGCCAAATTCAAGACGTGCTGATTCTGTACAATGTGAACACTTTTTTCGAGGACCCCTCCATTCTGAACATTGCGGAGTGAATGCCATGAAATTGCGAGGAATCGTCGCGCTTGTTCTTACCGTCGCGATCGGCCTTTTGACCAGATGCTCCGGACGCAGCGCATCTTATGACACATTAACGGCCGCCGAAGTGGTCGAACCTATTCAGCAAGCTGCGGACTTCAGCGAAATGCAGCAAGGGGATGCCGAGAAGCTGCGAAAGATCTACCATATCGAGGCGGGCGATGTCGCGGATTTCATCCTGTATACGGCTGTATCGAACGTAAAAGCGGATGAACTCGCCGTTATCAAAGTCAAGGACTCAAGCGATACTGAGCGCGTAGTGAATCAAATTCAACAGCGAATCGAGGCGCAAACGGTCAAATTCCAAGACTACCGCCCCGAACAATATTACCTGATCGAGAAGCATGTGTTGAAATCAAAGGGTCCTTTCGTCTTCTTCGCGGTCTCGAAGGACGCAGACCGCATGGAACGCGCGTTTGACGAGGTTTTGAGATGAGCTTTATGTAGCACAACAATAAACGGCCTGGCAATCGCCGGCCGATCATTCTTACAATGTCCATGCGAAAAGCGCTTAAGTTTGCCCGTATTCAGTCGCGCTGATATCGAGCGGACCGATGACCGTGGCGATATCGGCGGTCAAGTTTCGCACCCCAAGCGTGTAGGCGTGCGATCCTACCCCTGGGTTGCCGTCTACGGCTTGCATGGCGATAATATCGAATTGCTGGAAAGCGGGTGCCCATATCTTGCCGAGAAGTAAAGATGGGAGCTCCGTCGCGGAATAGGACGAAGATAATGCTGACGGATAGTTAGAGAAAAAACGCCTGTTCGAGTCTCCGGCGGAGAGGCTCGATCAGGCCGTCAAATGGGGAGTTTTAGAAAACCATGACCTCATACTTTGGGGGGAAATTCATATTTCTTATTTGATACCCAAACCCTATAAATTATTGTTCCTTCTATATACTCCTCATCACAATGAACGTCATGACGATATTCATGAATGGTGTTGGATCTTACTAGTTCAAATAATAGTGCATATGCTAATTTGGGATCTTTCGTCTTATAACCGTCATAGGAATAACCTATTTCGTTGTAAGCACCGCTATAAACCCATTCGCGCGCCTCTCGCATGGTCTCGAATTCCATTTTTTCCATAAACCAAGATGTTGGAATATCAGAATTGGGACTACTCTGATTCATGTACGACAACTCCCTACACTTTAGCTAAATGCGTTTTTCATAAAATACAAGGGTCATTTTATTATTTATTTGTTTGGTTTCCCCTGTCTTTTGATAACCTAACTCTTCATAAAGATAGCAATTGCCCTTCTCTTGTAAGATGGTGTCCAACTCCCAAATTCTCGCATCGCTATACTTTTCTTCAATTATAAAAAATACCTTTTATGCAATTCCTTCCCCTTGATATTCAGGTAAAATAAAAATAGGGCTAACCCGATAGATTTTATTTGCCTTCCTTACAATACGAATTGCACCTACAAGAGTCGTAGAGGTTTTAATCAGATAATAATCCGTGAACGATTGATTTAACCGCTCTATGATTCGCTCCACGGTTTCATTCGCGGGGCTCGTCTCATGATCTTGATATTTATCCAGCAACGGCTTAAATGCTTTGATTTGCATTTCATGAATAATCGATGCTTCCTCAAGACGTGATTTGAATAAAGAGATATCCATTGGGTTGCTCCTTCCGGATTCAAGCTTACTCATCACGGCTCGATTCGATCTTTACAACTTGACGCATAGCACTATAATCAGGATGCTTCATTGAGACCTTGTTCGGTCGGATATCGTCCTCTGAAGTTGCTTGTTGTAAAATAAATAAAATGTCATCTCTTTCGGAGCGCTTCGATTCACCCCTCAAAAATTTATATCTATTTCTCCATCTTTATACCAAGTCAACACATGATTTTTAAATAGATTCATATCAAGATTTATATAGAGCCCGTATTGATAGTTTAAGTTGTTTGCTTCTGATGGATCTGTATAAGCCTTTAACTTTAAAGAGTCAAGTCTATTCCCAATTTGATTATTTGATTTTTTTACTTCCACTACTAATAAATTGACTGATTCTCCTCTTTTATGAACAATTATATCTGGATAAACAGAAAGTTCACGGTATGCTAAATCTCTTATAATCTCAATCGGCGATTTATTATTAACTATTTCGCTTATTTCTTCATCAAGGACATGAATCTTCTTTGATCTTCCTTGTAGAAGAAAATTGCGATTATATTCACAATCTACTGAGTAAAAAGAACCAAATTCATATTGTAAGTATTCTGCCAACTTATGTGTTATCGCTCTTTCGCTAACATCCTCTTTTAGTAAATAAATATCTCTTAATATGAATTGAGATAGAGAATTAATGACGGCTCTCTTAATAAATGATTTGTATACTGCCATAAAAATCCTCCTTACTGTGTATTTCAGCAATTATTGTATTCACGACGTCTCACCAACCGAAGGTTGCCCCAGCAGCGGCCGCGATGCGGTTATCTGTGCAGGTATGTCCGCTGAATCTACTTCTCTGCCAATCACATCTCGCGGACAGAAGCCCGAACACCCTGATGCGTGAATATAATGTTCGAAGAAGTTCCATCTCTACTAGAATTTACTTACAAAAAAAATCTGCAATCAGGATTGCAGACGAAGTAATTCAAGATTGTCTAGATCTATATTAAATTTTCCAGCCATTAACACATCTAATCCCAGCAATCCGTTTACGCCTTGAAATCTAAATGCTGTAAAATCCAACTCTATATTTTCTATTTTATAGTCCTCTATCTCAATCGCATCAATAGTTCTAATGAAAGCGTGTTCTTCTCCACCAATGCCAAAACTCGTTATAAAATGATCATCTCCGGTTACGCGAATTCCTAGTTCATCTACTTCATCCTGAGAAATTAAAGTATGACTTGCTCCCGTATCAATGACGATATTCTTAATAATCTTGCTTCGACCATCAAAAGTAATCTTGATTTCTATAAATAGAAGACCGTCTTTCCATTCAATCTTCATTACATAAATCGCCTCAATCCAATGTTTTTTCGGATTTTAACAATTACTCTCTTTTTAGAAGTATGATACACCAGCGTACGATTTCTGCTATTTAAAAGTTCTTTTGTCGCATCCTCGTCCTTGACCGGACCAATCAAAGCAACTTCATCAATAATTTCATTGTTGTCTTCTTCGAACGAATGCAAGATTTCAAATTTTACAAATTGGTCGGGGTAAATATTTTGGACTTCTTCCCATTTCATTGTCATCCCTCCTATGGTATAGAATTTCTCCTAACGTCTCTTGCGTTCACGACGCCCCACCGACTTAAGAACCCGCAGGGTCCGGCCGCGATGAGGTTAGTCGGTGCGGGTGTGTCCGCTGAATTCACTTTCCTGCTGATCAATTCTCACGGACCGAGGAGCCGACAGGCTCCGATAGCGTGAAAATAGTGCTATGTGACGTTGTTTTGTGACGTTCATTTCTCCCCTGAAATTATTATAACAATTTTCCTTTTAATTCCCACCATGTTAAAATGGATAGGAACACACGTTCTTTTATATTTTGTCTGGAGGAATTTATTTGAATGATATCTCTAAACAAAGAAGCATTATGATGGGGAAAGTAAAAGGCAAAAACACAAAGCTTGAGCAGTCTGTTTCTAAGGTGCTATGGAGGAAAGGTTTTAGATATCGTAAAAACGTAACTTCCTTATTTGGGAAACCAGATATTGCAATTAAAAAATATAGAGTAGTCATTTTCATTGACTCTTGTTTCTGGCATGGTTGTGAGTCGCATTTCAAACTTCCATTAAAAAATCCAGAATATTGGAATAGAAAAATACAAAGAAATATAGCAAGGGACTCCGAAGTATCATCCTATTATTTAAACAACATTTGGATTTTAATAAGAATTTGGGAACACGACTTAAAGACCCATTTCGATTTATGCATATATTTTATTTGTAAGATGACAATTACTTCTCACTGACTGTGGGCTACATGGCCCGGTGCCTGAATACGTTGTTATCTGAAGTCAAGCGCTTCTTTGAAATTGCTTAAAACGTATCCCCTTTTGCTCCTAAAGCTTTAAGGATTTGATTAAATTGTGTTTGAGTTATAATAGAGTACCTATTTAAGGTATCAAACTCTTCTCCGAATTTAGTAATGCCAAAATGCTCAGAGTCCAACCGCCATACATCACAATGTATAATTCTAATATTATCGCTATTTCGCCCGATCCAAAATGCAAAATCGGGCATGTTCTTTAAATCCTTAGGTTCTGTTCCTTTCCATTCAATATTGTCGAGTATATTCTTAATCTCCATTATTTTTTTAGGATTATTGATTTCATGATAATTAAATTTATCTTTATACCACATAGTCTCTAGCTGCTTCTGTTTTACATTGCATCCAGTTATTAAGGTAATTATTATTATCAATGTAATTATGACTGTATATCTCACATTTCATCCGCCCTATGTCACTTGGTTTCAGATAACTTGCTTCCTGCATGAATCGATGTTGAGCACGGAATGATCCAGCAACGGTCGTCCGGATCCCATCTTCGGTTCGACAAGCCACGTAGCGCGGTTAGTCGCTGAAGTTTCACTTCAGCTTCGCCTCCATCATAACAAAATCATCCAACATTCGGAATCCGCAAAAAGAAAGAGCCCGCACAGTCGGAAAGACTGAAACGAACTCCCCCTTTATCGTAAAAAAATCGCCCTTCCCGAATCAAAGCGCTTCCGTTAAAGTAGGAGGTGACCATTCGAACGACGCCGGGAGGTTCTCGCAGCCCATGACCGTGCCCCATCTCCAAAAAGCAAAGCCGTTCAGCGGCGGCGCGCCGATCGAACGTTCCCCCGTAGCGGTCTCGCGCGGGCAGCACCTTCTCTTCGTCGTCGCAACCTTGCTTTACTGGATGACGATGTACATTTATGTACCGATTCTGACGCCTTTCCTGCAGGATCGCGGCGTGCCGCTCGGAATCATCGGCCTCATCGTCGGCAGCTATGGGCTGACGCAGCTGGCGGTACGTTTTCCGCTGGGCGTCTACTCCGATCGGATGAGCCGCCGCAAGCCGTTTCTGATCGCCGGCATGGTGGCCGGATTGATCAGCTGCGGCTTGTTCGCGATCGGCAGCTCGTGGGAGACGCCGCTGGCGGGACGGCTCGTCGCCGGGTTGTGCGCATCGTCGTGGGTTCCGTTCACGGTGCTGTACGCCTCTTATTTTCCACCGGAAAAGGCGACCCACGCCATGGGCACGCTCAGCTTCCTGACGGTCGCCGGCCAGTTGGCCGGCATGAGCGCCAGCGGCTGGCTGGCGGACGCCGGAGGCTGGAACGCCGCCTTCCTGACGGGGATGGGCATCGCGGCCGTCGGCACGCTGACGGCGAGCTTCATCCACGAACCGAAAGGCACCGCCGCCCATCGGGAAAAGCCGTCGAAGGAAGCGAACGAAAAACCGCTTCTGATCCAAGCCTGGTCGGTCGTCCGCCGCTCCCCCATGCTTTTGGAAGTGGCGATTCTGGCGCTGCTGGCCCACTGCGTTCTTTTCATCACCATGTTCGGCTTTACTCCGCTGCAGGCGGTCGAACTGGGGGCGAGCGAGTCGCAGCTTACGCTGCTTGTCGTCTCCTTCATGGTTCCCCACGCGTTCGTCTCGCTCGTGACCGGACGATGGATCGCCCCGCGTCTGGGGACGCGCCGCGTCATCGGGGCCGGCTTCGTTCTGAGCGCCGCCTTCACCGCGGCGATTCCGTTCGCCTCATCGCTGGCCTGGCTGTCGATTACCCAGATCGGGAACGGAGCGGCCCAGGCGCTCTATCTGCCGCTGCTGCTGGGACTCGCCATCCAGGACGTCCCCTCGAAAGACCGCGCGACGGCAATGGGCTTCTACCAGTCCATCTACTCCATCGGCATGTTCGCCGGCCCCTACTTGGCCGGTTGGCTGAACGACGGCGGAGGGCTGAAGGCCGGCTTCGCCTTCGGAGCGTGCGTTGCCCTGGCTGCCGCCGTCATCGTCTGGCTGCGAGCCCCGCGCGCCACGCGGCGATAACATATCTCGCTACGAGAAAAGGAGCCACAAGGCGCCCGCAATGGCGGCCGAGACGAGGACGAGAGCGGAATCCCGCTTTCGCCAGCGTTCGGTTCGGGCCAGGGCGGGCGTTTTTCGGCTGCCGACGCCGCGGCTCTCCAGCGCGAAAGCAACCTGCTCGCCCATGCGGAACAGTCCCAGCAGCAGCGGCATCGCCGTGCCCCGAATCCGGCGGATCGCCGAGCCTGCCGAGCGGCCCGTCTCCTTGTCCCGAGCGATGGCGAAACGGGCGAATCGCTGCCATTCGCTCAGGAGCACCGGAATAAAGCGGACGATCAGCGTGAGGGTCAGAACGATTTTTTGGGCGAGGACAGGAAGCGTCCCGCGTACCGATAGCAGCAGTTCCAACGATCGCTTCAGCCGCAGCGGCGTGATCGCCATCGCCAGCCCGAGACCGAGCAGCATGACGAGAAACGTACGCGCCATCGAATGAAGGGACATCCAGAAGGCATCGATGCGAAAAGTTCCGTTCCATCCGATCCCGGCCAGAGCCGACACCAGCAGCGTAAACAGCGCGAAGCCGAAGATCGCCGCTCTCCAGCGCCGCAGCGAGATTCGGCCGAGCGCCAAGGCCGCAGCAACGACCGCCCCGGCCGCCGCGACGCCGCTCCATTCTCGCAGCGCGAAAATCGCCAGCGATAGCATCACGTAGCTTAGCCAAACGGCACGGGGATCGAGCGATGCTAGCGGCCCCGTTCCCGCCCGGCGCGACGGGCTTCGCGACGTGCGCTCGTCGCGCTTTACCGCGCGGCCGTCTCCACCTGATCCGCGGCGCATACCCGCTTCGCCCAAGGAAGCCGCCGCAAGAGGTTCGGCAGCGTCAAGAGCTCCGCAGGGAACGTCGCGCGAGAAAGCCGCTCGTGGCTCGGCAGCGGCGCGGGACGCGAGAGATATTCGGCCCGCTAAAGCCAACCTTGCACCTGCGTCGGAGAGGGCCGCTCCTGGAACGTCGGGCGCCTCGCTCCCGGCCGCAGCCTGCTCCCTGCGAGCCCATTCGGCGGCAGCCGCAACCGGATCGAGCGCCAGCTCCGGGGGCAGCCCCCCGCGGATGAGCGATCCCGCCGCCGACAACCACGCCGGCAGCGGCAAGCCCGCCTCTTCCCAATAGTCCGGCCGCGCCAACAGCTCTTCCCGCTCCAGCTCGCGCAGCTCCCCGGCCGCGGTCAACAGCCATACCCGATCCGCCAGCTGCAGCGCCCATTCGCTGTCGTGCGACACGATCAGGATTCCGCATCCTTCGGCCCGCTTCTCTCGCATCCGCTCCGCCACCAGATGCTGGCCGGCCGCATCCAGCCCCGCCGTCGGCTCATCCATCAGCAGCCATCGGGCCGGCGCCGCGAGCAGGCACGCCAGCGCCAGCCGGCGCTTCTCGCCTCCGCTCATCCGGAACGGCCCGCGGACGCGCCAGCTGTCATCCCAGCCCACCGCCTCCAACGAGGAGCCGATGCGTTCGTCTTGCGCCTGCGCGGTCAACGAATAAGGCGCGAGAGCGGCACGCAGCTCCTCTTCCGCCGTTCGGGCGAACAGCTGCTCTTCAGGAGATTGCGCCGCGTACGCATACTGAAGCAGCGCTTGCCGGTTCAACCGCGGCGCTTTCTTTTTCCCGGGCAGCCATAACGGCTCTTTCCCGAAGCGAATTCGCGCTCCGTCCGGAGCTCTCAGCCCCGCCAGCTGCTCCAGCCGGTGCGTTTTGCCCGCGCCGTTCGGTCCCATGAGCACCGTGATCGTGCCCGGCCGAAGCTCCAGCACCCGCTCGCCGCGCGCCGCCAGCAGGGAAGGATAATCGTCACTCACGTTCCAGCCCCGCCTTTCGCCGTTTCTCTGCCCATTCCCGCTCCGACATCGGAAGCGGCTCGGCCCAGTCGCCGCGCCGGTACATCTCCAGCGCCAGCTCCGCCAGATAAGGAAGGCGCAGGCCGCACTGCACGCAGGGCGACCTCTCCGCTCCGGGAGGACTTCCGTACAGGAACGTTCGGCCGTCCCCGTCGAACACGAGCCTTCCCCGGGACATCGCCATCACGCGATGCTCCGGCTCCAGCTCGTCCAGCCGCTGGGTCACCCAGACGATCGCGGCGCCGTTCCGGTGATGCGACAAAGCCAAGTCCCGCAGCGCCCTTCCGGCCGTCTCGTCCAGCATCGACGTCGCTTCGTCGAACACGAGCAGCGGGCCGCCTCCAGCCGCGGCCGCCGTCGCCGCGGCCAGCTGCCGCTGCCCTCCGGACAGCTCGGACCAGGGCAAATCCGCCAGCTCTTCCATGCCCGACAGCCCAAGCGCCGCCTCCGTCCTCTCGGCGAACAGGCCCGCCGGCTGCCCACTCCATTCGAGCGCGAATTGAATCTCCTCCCGAAGCGTCTCTCCGAATAGCTGGGCGTCCGGATTCTGCATCACATAGGCCGCAGGATATACGCCGGCGAAGCCCCGAGCCATCGATCCGGTCGCTCCGGCTTCCGGCAGCCCTGCCAGCACGCGCGCCAGCGTCGATTTGCCGCTGCCGTTCACTCCGACGAGGGTCAGCCACTCTCCCGGCTCCAGGCGCAGGCTGACCGAATCCAGCCGAAGAGACGATTCCGGATCGTCGGGATCGGACCGCACCGACAATTCATGAATCCGCAGCGCCTGTAGCGCCTCTGCCGATTCCGCGCCGAACGTTTCGCTGGCTTCGGGGATCTTTCCGTTGGACACTTTTCCAAACTCCCCTTTCCAAGTTCGATCGCGCATGGTAAAATGCCAATTGTCAACCACCAACCAGATACAAGGTTAACATTCAGAGAGGGGCTTTGACAATGAAATCTTCCTTATCCCAGGAAAATACGGCCGAGCTGGCGCCCGTTCGCAGCCGGTCGGCGCGCTGGATCCCCGGCGTCGTCTACGTTGCGCTGTTCGGCGCCTTGTTCGTCGCGTTCAGCTACATCTCGATCCCGCTCGGGTTCTCGCCCGTGCCGATTACGCTTCAGACGCTGGGCGTCATGCTGGCCGGCGGACTGCTCGGCGCCGCTTACGGCTTCTGGAGCATCGCAGCCGTTCTCCTGCTGACGGCGATCGGGCTGCCTTTGATCCATGGCAGCGGAGGACTGGCCGTCCTGCTCGGACCGACCGCCGGCTTTCTCTGGGCGTTCCCTTTCGCGGCATGGCTCATCGGGTGGATCAGCGACCGGCTGCTGCGGGGAACCCGGCGCCCGAGTCTGCCTCGCCAAATTCTGCTTGCCGTCGGCATCTTCGCCGGAGGCGTCATTCTCGTTTACATAGGGGGCGTTCCGTGGCTGGCTCATAAAGCCCACTATTCATTCGCCAAGGCGCTCGCGCAGGGCTGCTACCCTTTCCTGATCGGAGACACCCTCAAGACAATCGCAGCGACCGCCCTCATCGTCGGCTTGAAGCCGCATCTGCCCGGTTTCCGTTCTTCTTCCCGGCAACGCTAACGCCATTGCGTCTCTGCATTGGGGACGAATGTACAAGCAAGCGGACGCGGGGCCGCATACGTTGAAGGATGGAAAGCGGTCCGGCCAGGCTTATGCGCCTCCCGTACGGTCCGCCATGTTCAAAGGAGCGTGAACCGAACGCATGACCAAAGGAAGATTGGATCTCCAACACTCTCAGGTTCCTGCGAACTCCGTCTATTTGACGTTCAATAAGCTTGGCGGCGACAGCGGCAACTGGAATTCGATCGAAGCCGGCTCTGTGATTATCCTGCGCCATGGCCGATTGCAACAATCGTTTATCGTGCAATTTCGGCAGGACGAGGAAAGTTTCTTCACCTCGCTGGAGATGAACCCGGCGATCGCGAGATGGATGAAACTTCTGAATCAAAGGCGCTACGCCGTCTCGTATAACGGGACAACCCGCGTCATGACGCTAAAGGCCTCACCGTATAGTCGGGCTCCCGCCGTCTTGCGAGTCGGCGGAGCCTCCGGCCAAATCTTGATCGGGTACGAGCTGCAGAGCGCGCTCGGCATTCCCGAAAGATCCCGGCTTGCCATCGCTTGCCGGCTCGGTTCCATCCGGCGCCGGCTGATCGTTCGAACACCCAGCAATCTGTTCGATCGCTCGTTCCGCTTGCCTGCCTCGACGATGCAATCGTTCGGACTGTTGGAAGGGATGCCTCTTGGGCTGCATTTCGACCAGAAGACGCTGACGTTGACGATGATACCGCTTCGCTCTTCCTCTTCCAACCCCGTCGTCTCCCGCAAAAATCTCTCGAAGGCGACCTGAGACCCGATCCGCCTTCCCGCCAAGAACATCAAAAAGGCGATGCGACATCGATCGCACCGCCTTTTGAATGATCGCGGGGCCTGATCCTGCACAGGCCCGTCCTCGATATCAGTCGCATTGCTCCGGCGCTTCCGCCCGCTCCGCCGCTTCCAGATCCAGCTTCTCCGCCACGGTCTCGCGAATGACGCTGACGATCGACTGCAGCAAATAATTGACGTCGGTCTGGCTCTGCTGGAACTGCTGCACGACCGGCATCTCGTCCAGCTCGTCTTGGAGCGTCGAAATTTCCTGCTCGATCTTGTCCACCATCTGCTGGTTTTTGAACGTCGTCTGGAAGGCGACCAGTTCCTTCTGTTTTTTCTTGATCTGGGCGATCAGCCCTTGCACCCGATCATGGCGCTGAATGAGCTTCTCGGCCTTCTGATAGAGGCTGACTTCCTCCGACGTCGTGATCAGGCGAGCCAGTTCCTTCGCCCGTTCCATGATGTCTTCGCGAACGATCAGATCGCGGTTGTCGAACTTCGGAATGTCGTACTCCCCGCTCTCGATCTGGCAGTGCAAATCCTGCACGCGCTCTTTGGCGCTGTTGGTTGACGACGACATGAGTCAGTCCCTCTCCTTTTTGCGCGGCCGGCCGCCCGCTGGCGTCTGCCCGTTTTCCGCGTCGTATGAATTCCGGTCTTCGAACTTCATTCCTGCGGCAATGCCCGCTTACGCTCCGTGGGACAGTTCTTCGCGCAATGGAGGCTCGACCGCTTCCGCGATCAAAAACCACGTTTGCACCTTCGTCACGCGCACCTGTACGAATTGCCCGATCCATTCCTTCGGTCCCTCGAAATGAATCAGCTTGTTCGAGCGCGTACGGCCCGACAGCATGCCGGCGTTGTTCTTGCTCTGCCCCTCGACCAGCACTTCCACCGTCCGGTCGGCGAGCTGCCGGTTGTCCTTCAGGCTGAGCTCGGCGATCAGCTCGTTCAGCCGGAGGAGGCGCTTCTGCTTGACCTCGTAAGGTACGTTATCCTCCATGACGGCAGCCGGCGTTCCTTCCCGGGGCGAATAAATAAACGTATACGCCGCCGCGAAATTCGCTTCCCGCACGATCGACATCGTCTCTTCGAACTGCTCTTCCGTCTCTCCGGGGAAGCCGACGATAATGTCCGTCGTCAGCACCGCGTTCGGAATAGCCAGCCGAATCCGCGAGACAAGATCGAGGAACTGCTCGCGCGTGTATTTGCGGCTCATCCGCTTGAGCACTTCCGAGCTGCCCGACTGGACCGGCAGGTGGATATGCTCCACCAGGTTGCCGCCTTGGGCGAGCACCTCGATCAGGTGATCGTCAAAATCTCGGGGATGGCTCGTCGTGAAGCGAACGCGCGGAATGTCGATGCGGCGGATGTCGTCCATCAGGTCGCCGAACCGATACTCGCGGTCGGCAAAGTCCTTGCCGTAAGCGTTCACGTTCTGCCCCAGCAGCGTGATCTCCTTGAAGCCCTTGCGCGCCAGCTCCCGGACCTCGGCGATGACGTCCTCCGGCAGCCGGCTGCGTTCCTTGCCGCGCGTATAAGGGACGATGCAGTACGTGCAGAACTTGTCGCAGCCGTACATGATATTGACCCAAGCCCGCAGGCCTTCGCGTTTCTTCGGAAGGTTCTCGACGATGTCGCCTTCCTTGGACCATACCTCGACGACCATCTCCTTGCCGAAAACGGCATCCTCCAGCAGATGCGGCAGGCGATGGATGTTATGCGTGCCGAAGATCAGGTCGACGAACGGATGCTTCGTCATGATCCGGTTCACGACCGCCGCTTCCTGCGACATGCAGCCGCAGACGCCGAGGATGAGGCCCGGCTTCTCGAGCTTCAACCCTTTCAGATGGCCCAGCTCCCCGAACACCTTGTCCTCCGCGTTTTCTCGCACCGCGCATGTGTTGAGCAGAATGACGTCGGCGTCGCTTCGGTCCTTGGCCGGGGCGAACCCCATCTCCTCGAACAGTCCGCGCATGACTTCGGTGTCGTGCTCGTTCATCTGGCATCCGTAAGTCGTTATCTCATAAAAGTGCTGCTTCTGCCGGTTCATCTCCCGGAACCGTTCCATGACCTGCTCGGTCTCCGGATTGCCGAACGACAGCACCTGAACGTCTTCTTTGCCTCTGCGCTTCTCGTCCTTGTACGACGGGGCGGCATGGATCTGGATGTTGCGTCCCTTGATCCGGTACGTCGTGACCCCGTCCTCCTGCTGAACGATCTTCGCGTCGCTGAAGTCGAAATATTTGGAGTAGTCCTTCCCGTCCTTGCCGGATTTTAAGTCCGGTGAGCGGCCCTCGGCCTCCTTCTCCATTTTCCTTACACTCCCCTTCTTCTGCGCTAGCCTGTCTTCCCATCATTCTTCAAAGTTCCATCCTGAAATTATACCATTACCTCAGGCGGATATCCATGCAGCCGCGCGAAAAAGCAAGCCCCGCCATAGCGGCGGGGCAGCGGCGATCAGGATAGGCAAAGTCTGCGCTCAAACGGTTGCTAAGATCGGTACATAAATGTCGTAATCAAACCAATCGATCTCGTCCGCAGGAACGTCGAACGGATGGATCGGTTTCAGCCGGTTGGCATCGAAGCCGAACGATCCTTCTTCCGTATTCCGGATATGGCCCGTAACCGCGAACCAATCGTCCAAAATACCGTACGCCGCATCGATGCGGTCTCTGCCGCCGCGAACGGTCACCCGCGCATACCGTCCTCCGGGCACCGTCCAACGCTCCACGCCATCCGGCAATCCGTCGAACGAATCGACTTTGACGCCGGTCCACAGCTCGCGCACCGCCGTCCGCCACTGCCATTCCGGCACGAACACGAAGCCCTCCTCCGCATTCTCGTAAACAGGGCTTCCGCTTAATTGCTCCCGTATCTTCGCCCAAGCTTCGCGCGTGCCGTAGCCGTTGCATTCGGAGCGAATAACGGCCGCCTTCCATTCCGGGAGCTCGACTTCCTCCACCAGCCGCCGCTGCGGATCGGAAGCGGGCACAACGGGGATGTAGATTTCCACCGCCGCATGCTCGGGATCCGATACCGGCTCCGGATAACGCTCGAAGTCGCCCATGACGGCGGGATCGATGTCGAAGCCCGAGGAAGGCAGCCATTCTTTATACACGTAGTGGAAAACGCCGGCTATACCCGAAAGCGGCCCCTCGTGCCGGAACATCGCATAAGTCGCGGACGGCACATGCTTGACCGTCATTCCGGCGGGAACGTCGGGTTCGGATCCCGGCTCCGTCTCCAGCCCGGCGACGTAGTGGAACTGCGGGAACGAATCGGGAGGCTGGCGGAAGTCCCGCGAATAGTCCTCGTAGCCGTATGCGATCATCGGCTGCGCCGCGTGGCGAATCTCCCCAGAACGACCGAGAAACTCGTCCCATGCCTGCCGAATCGATGCGATTCCGTCACTCGTATACTTTTCCACGCCGACGATCGTAAATGCATCCTTGCGCACCCACTGCGGCTTGTTCACGCTTTGTCCTCCTAACGGTGGTTTTGACTGATCATCAGTCGGTTGCCGTCTTCATCCCGAAGGACAAAATAGGAGACGGAAGGCAATCGCCGGGTCTCCGTCTCGGCCGTAAAGCCGAGCGCAAGCGCTTCCGTTCGGGCTCGATCGATATCGTAGGTATCCAGCTTGAACTGTACCGGCCCTCGTTCGGGAACGGGAATTTCCGCCATGCCGTTCGAATCCAGAATCAGATCCGTGCCGTTGTCCAGCCGGAACAAGTGCAGATGTCCGTATCGGTCCTCTTCCCGAACCTCCAGCCCGAGCAGGTTGGCATACAGTGCCGCCGCACGGTCTAACCGACGGACCCATACGAATACCGAGTCGATCCGGGGCTGAATGCTGAACCGGGCTCGGCCCCCGTCCACGCCTCCAAAAGCAAGGTGGTAGCCGTCCGGATCCTCGACGACAAACTCCTTCCACGGCCCAAAGTCGGCGTACACCGCCGGTTCCTTGGCGATCGCCGCTCCGTTCCGCTTGAACTCTTCGTACAGCGCGTCAAGCCCCGCCCATGTCTCCGTATAGGCGTAGACGTCCACGCCTACGTCCGCTCCGGATTCCGCCGGATTCGGGGTCGGCACGCGGCCTTCCGGCACCTGAATCAACTTCAGCGCAAGGCCCGTCAGTCCGTCCCGCTGCGCCCACCAATCCGTTACGTCGAATCCGAGCACGTCTCGATAAAATCGTTGCGAACGTTCGGCATCCGCTACCATCAGCACGGTCAGCGAGCTTCCGATCTGCTTGCCCATCGCGTTCCTTCGCCTCCTTCGGTTCTTTTCTCCAAATAAACCATGCCGAAACGCTCGTTCACCCGCACCGTCCGAAACGGCCGATAGCCCAGCTTGCCGTACATCGCCAAGTTACGTTCGCTCCGGCTCCCCGTGAACAGTTCGAACCGCTTGCAGGCGGAGAACCTCCATTCGATCTCCTCCATTAACTTCTTGCCGATTCCTTGGCCTTGCAAGTCGGGACGAACGAACAGCTTCCCGATCCGGCAGGTGCCGTCTTCCGCTTCGGCTCGAACCGAACCGACGATCTCTCCGTCCAGCACCGCTTTCAGAATCGTCTTGCGCTCGAACTCGGCCGCAAGATCCGCCAGCGTTTGGGTGAGCGGCTCGATCCGGTCGTTCTTGTACAGCTCGGCTTCGCTGCGGTAGGCGGCATACTGAAGCTCCAGAATGCGGGGCAAATCGGCCTTCTCGGCGTTCGTAACGATCATTCGCGTTCTCTCCTTACAGTTCCTTTACCATTTCGACGGCGACGATTTTCTGGCCTTCCCGGTTCACGATCGTTTTGGCGCCGCAGGGACGAAACCCGATTTTGCAGTAAAATATGAGAGCCCGAGTGTTCGGATTGTGGCAATATAGCTTCAAGCGGCGCAAGCCGTGCCCGTTCCTCGCGGCGTCCTCCATGGCCCCGATCAAGTGCTCCGCCGCGCCGCGGCCCCGGTATTCGTCCGAGACGATGACGTTGCCCAGCCAGCACGAAGAATCTTCCGGGTTGTGGTCGTATAGATTCGCGTAAGCGACCGGACGATTCCCTTGCAGGGAATCGACGACGACGGTCGGGTTCGTGCGGCCTTCCAGCATGCCCCTGATTTGCTCCGGCGTCAGCGGAAATTCGAATCGGGGACCGATATAGAACAGTTCTTCTGCAGTCTGGGGGAACGAACTGATCGTCTCCAGGTCCGTCTCTTCCAACGGGCGATGCTCGAACATGACAGCCTCCTTGCGATAAGCGATTCTCTTGAACGGAGTGCCCTCTTCCCGGCGATTCGCATATAGATCCTTCTCGCCGATTACGATGCGCTCGAATCGGCCGTTCACCTCGCGAAAGACGACTTCGACGCTCATGTCGTCGAGATAGAAGACGTTTTCCGATCGACACTTCAGCAACCGATTTCCGAAAATAAAAAGCTTGCCTTCCCGGCATTCGACGGCGATATCTAGGTTCATCTCCTCATTGCGATACTTTCCCGCATAACGCTGCAATTTTGCCTCTTCGACCGGAGGATCCGGAATAAGGTTCAAACCGAATCTTTCCAACAGACGCCTTTGATACGACGGCCAATCGCGGGCGGATCGTTCGACAGCCATCGTTGGCAGCGATGCCCGTTCCGCCAGTTCCCGAGCTAACGCGGCATATTCCTCCAGGAAGATCAGGTGCAGCTTCGCTCCTGTTTGTCCTCGATTCCGGTAGTAGTTTTCATCCTCATTCTGCTTATATTTTTGCTTCAAAAAGGCGTCTCCGCCCCGGCTTTGAATCATCTCGCGTATCGCCGATGCCGAATCGTCCGAGTATAGAAAAACGAGCTGTGCATCGTGACGTTCGAGCAGTTCCAGGATCTCACGGACAAAAGTACGGATTGCTTGCCGGTCTACGTCCCGGTTCAGCATGCTAAGAATCGGGAATTGGAACAGCGAGGATTCCATTACGTATAAGACGCCCGGATCGGAATCGCTGTTCAGGAACTCCGACCATCGGCTGCGGTACGTATCCATCCACGCTTCGGTATCGGGGACGGCGTCCAGGAAAATGATCGGATGGTCGGCCGTCGTCTCGTGAAAGAGGATCGGTCGCCGGCCATTGCGTTCCATCTGAATCGCCATGAACCGGGCCAGGGTCGATTTGCCCGAGCCCGGTATACCTTCCAACAGAACCATTTGCTTTTTCATGGAGAATCCAGCTCTTTCATGAATGCGATCAGCCGTCCGGCTTCCCGAAAGCCGCAGCGAGTATGAAAATCGTAGCTGGTCTGATTGTCCGCGTAAATGTCGGAGCCGATCTGCCGAAGCCCCAAAGATTCGACCCATCGCTCGGCTTCCCGCAGCAGCGCGGCAGCCAATCCTTGCCGCCGGTACGGCGGTTTTACGTAAATCCCTTCGACGAATCCGACCGGGTAGCTGTCGGCTCCCTCCACCGGGTCCGAACGAACGGCGACGTGAACGAACCCGGTGAAGCGATTTTCATCCCGGCCCATCAGCACTTGGTGCTTCGGCGATTGCAACATGTCGACGTACTCCGTCCGAAGTTCTTCCCGGTCTTCCTCCGGCCATAGCGCCAGGCACATCTCCATGAGCTCATCCAAGTCCCGCTCCTGCGCTTGCACGATATTCTCCGCTTTGGGGGCATAGACATCCGTCTGGCGTTCCGGCAGCGTCCGGAGAAAGGCGCGGATAATCGGCGCATCGGGAGGACTCAGGTCGGCCGGAATCCGGTCCCGGTCAAAGAACGTCAACGCGGCCACTTCGTCGCCATCCGTCCGAACCGTCCCTTCGTACTGCCGGCATACAAACGCCGCCACCACGTTGTGCACCTCGTCGCCATGGGGATAGCGGTAATAAAAATCGGCGCCCGAAAATACATCCAACAGCTTCAATTCGCCGGCCTTTAAGCCTGTTTCTTCAAACAGTTCTCGAGCGGCCACCTCTTCCATCGTCTCTCCCGGCTCCAGGGCGCCGCCCGGCAGCCCCCACAAGCCGTTATCCGTTCGCTGCTGAAGAAGAAGCCGGTTTTGGCCGTCCAACAGCAGAACGCAAGCCCCCGCCATGATGAGCGGTCGGGTGCCGACCATTTGTCTCAGCTCCGAAATATATCCCATACGCGCTCCCCCTTTTCAAATGCGGCGAACCAGCCCCTCGATTTGCGCCAGATGGTGCCGGTCGTGCCAGACGAATCGCTGCAGCGCCGTATCCAGCGTAATCAGACCGAGCGCCTCCGTGCGCAGCGTGCGGCGGAATTCGGCCGGATCCAGCGCCCGCAGCAGGACCTGGAACCGGCAATGAAGCGACTCCAGCAGGTCCAGCGAAGTCTCGATCGGCGTCTCCCGATAGTCGGGCAGTTCGGCCCATTTATCCTGATCATAGGAGCTGGCCGACGGCTCTTCCTCCGTCAACGCCCGTTTGAACCGCAAGACGGCGTTCATATCGTTGTCGGCCAGATGGTGAACGACCTGCCTTACCGACCAGCCGCCCGGGCGGTAGGACATCCCAAGCTGATCCGGCGATAGGTTTACCACCAGGCGCCGGAGCTCCGCCGCCAATCCCTCAAGCTGCCTGATCAGACTTGCTCGCTTTTCCGCCGTAAGCTCCGGCAGCGGCTCGAACCGGCCGATCGGATATCGCTGCGCGTCAACGTTCATTTCTCTCTTCCCTTCCGGCTGCTTCCGAAAATGAGTTCATGATCTGTCCAGACTTCCCGAGATTGTCTACCGTTGCCCCTCCGCCAAAAACCTCTTCACCTCTTCCATCCAGAGGCCTCGGTCGTCCGCAAGCAGCGTTCTCCAACCGAGCCGTATGGCCGGTTCCAGGTTTTTCGCTTGATCGTCCACAAAAAGGATTTGGCGGTGCTTTCCGCAATGGAAGTCGACGATCCGGTAAATGTCGGGTTCCGGCTTGCAACAGCCGGCCTGATTAGAGATCGTTATGCTTTTCAAAATCGGTTCGACGCTTCCGAGAGACGGGGTTAACCACTCCCTGCAATGGTTCGACAAGAGATGAACGTCGGCTGAACGGGACCAGGCAGACAATCGATCGAGAGCGGGCAGAGGCTTCAGCGAACGCATCAGCAAATCTCGTGCCCAAGCGGGTTCGACCCCCGGATAACAGGCGCGAAGCCACGACCAGAATTCGCTCTCTTTCATCCGCCCCGTCCATAGTTCGCGGCGAATCTCCGAGCGGAACCGCTTTTTCAAATCGTGTCCGGAACAACCCGCCCGAACCGCCAGTTGTTCCCAGAACGCTGATGGGAAATTGCCAATCAGGACGCCGGCTGCGTCCAGCACAAGCTGCGGCCTGCTCTCCATTGGGATCCCGCCTCTCAGAACAGCTCGTCCAGCAAAGTGTAATAGTCGATCTTGCTTTCGTCAGCCTCTTGCAGTCCGTACCCTTCGAGAAAACTTTCCTTGTACCGGTCCGACCCGAAGTTGTGCCGCAGGCTGCGTACGGCCAATGCGATGTCCTGATACCGGTCCGCCGTGCCGGCTCTACCGAGGTCGATGAATCCCGAGAGCCGTCCGTTATCCACGATCACGTTCGGCATGCAGTAATCGCCATGGGTGAAAACGATGTCCTCGCCCGAAGGCCGGGTATCAAGCAAATGCACATAAACGTCGGCGGGTGTTCGGAATTTGGAATCCGGTTCGAAGTCCGTCTCGTCCACCAGATTTTCCTCTACTCGGATCCGCGCTTCCGCCAATTTGACATCCAGCGTCTGACGGAGCGGGCAGGTGTCGATCGGAATTCGGTGAAGCTCCCGAAGCCCCTCCGCGTAGATCCGGACGAGCTGTTCCGGCCGGGCAAGCACCTCCCGGCGCGACGCATCGAGTCCCGAAAGAGCCGATGCGAGCAAGTAATGCATGCCGCGGTATTCCTCATAATAAAGAAGATCAGGCACCGGGAACTTCCCTTGAAGCCAGATCAGCGCATCCCGTTCGGATCGCAAGGATCCGAGCCGCGTGGCAGATGAGATTTTCAAGTAGGCTGTCTCTCCGTCGCCGCTCCGGACTTGATAGACCGCGCTTCCCGACATTCCCGTATGGTTCTGCGCGAATCCGCATCCGGACAGCCGTTCCCTCAACGGAATCGGCCACTCGCTAGTCGATAGGCTCATAAATCTCCCACTCGCGATAAAATGTCGTTCCTTCGCTTAACCGCCCGTTGTTTAGCCAATAGGCGGCTTCCGTAACAAGAGGCGAACAAGGTTCACTTCGGAGGCGGTCGAGCGATACCCATTCGGCTCCGAGTGAGTCGTACAGGTTCGGCGACTCGCGGATATCGCCCGATACTGCCGCCACTTCATAGAAGATCGCGATATGGTGGCAATGCGTGTGCTCGAACCCGTCTCTGGTCCACGGCACCACGAAATCTTTCGTTCCGACATTTCCGAGCGTCCGTACTTGCAAGCCCGTCTCTTCTCGGAACTCCCGCTCAACCGTTCTCAGAATCGTCTCGTTCGGCTCGATGCTTCCTCCCGGCAGATCGAATCTTCCGGCGTAGGGCCCGCCCCTCTTATGAATAACAAGCAACCGCCCGCTGTTGACGCAGATACCGTAAACGCCGAGATGCCGATGATAAACTGTCTTCTCCATGGAGTCTCCTTATGGTTGAGAGTCCGCTCTTCGCCTGCCGATGACGGCAAGGATGTACAAGACACCGCCGACGATCCAGAACGGCTCCCAGAACAACAGCCGCCATCTCATCGAGAAGGATTTGATGTCCGTTTTCGCCATTGTCGGCGCGTAAAAAGAAATGACCGCCAGGTTAGCCAATCCGTACAAGGCTATGAAGATTCCCGCCGCAAGCGGCAGAATCGACAGAATCTTTCGAAATCGAGGGGGAAGACGATCTCCCGGAAGGAGCAGCAGGAGAATCGCTCCGCCTCTATGCCGCGCCGGCGTAAACGAACTAATTCGAGCGCAGCGCCATCCCTCTTCGCTCTTATTTCCATGATTATACAACCGGGCCCGCGAGTCGGGAACCCCCGAACCCGTCGTTTGTACCTTAAAATTCCTTAAAAGGTTATGGGGCGAAAGACATTCCTTTCGCAGCCAATGCCTCCCGAAGCTGCTTCACTGCGTTCGGACCGATGCCGTGCAGCTGCTTGATCTCCTTCTCCGATCGTTCAGCGATCAGCTCCAGCCGAGTCAACCCCGCATTCGTCAGCGCGCGCAGCGCGGGATTAGCCAATTTGGGAAGATCCCCCGATTCCGTTTCTTGGCGATTCATGGTTCATTTCTCTCCTCTCGAATTCGACTTTGTTCCTATTCCATTCGCGTTTTTCGGCTGAAAACCTCTCAAACGTAATCCGAAATCTTGACATATACAAATACAAAAAACAGACCGTCCAAAGAACGGTCCCGCATTCGATAGGTAAACAATCACGATCACGGCGCTCCGACCAGCCGTTCCGCTTCTTGTACCAGTCGTTCCAGCTCTCCGAGCGCCCGCAGGATCTCAGCTTCTCCGGAAGAGAGGCTGGCGAACAGTCTCGCGACGGCGTCCCGGTAGCCCGGAATCGCGATCTTCAGCCCGTCCGCCTCGATAGTTGCCCCTTTCTCGTTCATCAAATACCGGCCGTTCAATGCGAATAGCGCCTGGTTCAGGCAGGCGACGGCGCGGAAGCAGCAGCCCGCCAGGTAGGCAGGATCGTTTTTGCCGACGCTCTTCAGGGCATTGGCTTGGGCGAATGAAGCTTCCCACAGAAACTTGCGGACCGTGCCCTCCCTCAGCGCCTCGGGATAAGGATCGGTGCGGGCTTTAAGCGCCGCGATCCGCCCTTCCGGATCCTGCAGCACGCGGCAGCAAGCGATCTCTGCCATGTAGATGGTATTGACGAACCCGTGCGGGTGTCCGGGTTGGTAATCGATCGTAACCCGGCCGTTCAGACCATCTTCCACGACCTGCTCCACCTTGGACAAATCCCGCAGCAGCAAGTCGACCGGAATGCCGTCTACCTGGAGCCAGCCGCCGCCGTTGATCCACGGCCCCCATTCGCCGACCTCCGTAACCAAGCCGGTTCGGCCCGAATCGTCCCACTCGGCCGCCAGCCGGTTCAGTTCGGCTCCATCCGGTCCCGCTTCTCCGTCGTAATAGATCCCGATGTCGATATCCGAGCCGGGATGATGAGTACCTCTTGCCCGCGAGCCGCCCAGCACAACCGCCTTCACGCCTCGAACCCGGATCAACCGCTCCGCCAGGCGCTCGATGATCGCTTCCGGACCGTGGTTATTTTCCATAAGGGTGCATCTCCTCTTCTTCAGGCTTTCCGTTTGCGCAGCACAATCCATTCGACGATTGCGATATTCAGAATAAGACCCGTCCCGACATTCGCCTTCAGCACGTCCGCCACCATGCCTTCCCTTCCTCCCGGGAGAGAAAATCCGTGAAGAATCGCATACGTAAGCAGCAGAACGGGCACGAGCGCCCGGGCGCTAACGGCGACCAATGTAAAGCCGAAGCTGCGAATCATCCATGCGCGGTGGGCTTCGAAGTCTTTTCGAACGGCGCTGCGGCAACCCTTCCAGGCGGTAACCATCCAAAGGACGGCGAGCGCAAGAAAGGAGGTCGCTTTGGCGAAATCGTCCATATAAAAAACGAGCGGCAGCGAGAGCAGTCCGCTGACGATCACGCTGCCGACATAAATCCGCCCGGCATAGCGGTGCAGCTTCGGACGGCGGAGCCGAAGACGGTTCGCGAATTGGAGAAATCCGGACGCCAGCGCCACGATTGCGGTCGCGATATGGGCGACCAGCAGCGGGAATTGGACACCCGCCGATGTCAGCTCGGTACGGCTGGCGGCCGGATTCAAGGTCATGTAGGGGGCGGCGAACGGAATCATGATCCCGAAGGATACCAGTACGAGCGCCCACATTCTTTTGTTAGCCATGCGCGTGTCATCCCCCGATTTTTTGTGCGGAAGCGTTCTTCTCCAGTGTAGGGGACGACTCTATCTTCATTCTAAACAGTTTCTAACAAAAGAATAAAGTCTGAATTCACCGGGCGGCGATCGTCAACCGGTCGCCGGCGCGCAGTTGGAGCGGTTCGGCGAAAGCGATGCCGCCGTTTGCCTGCTCCCATTCGACGGGCTGACCATTCACCTCAACCCGGGCAGGACCGCAAGCGGCCGGCAGGTCGGAACGGAATTCGCTCACCATGATTTCGCCGTACGCAACCGAGAAACCAAGCACACCGTCCGCATGATCAAACTGACCCCATCCTCGGCCAAGCGACCAGAAGCTGCGGAACGAGTCCCGGTTCACGACCGGGTGAAAGCCGATCACCCCGTTCGGCGCATCATAGACGAACCCGCTCAGCGCCAGAAGCAGCGCATACGAAGCCATCGAACGGACATAGTTGCTGCCGCATTCGAACTCGTTCCATGGATTGCGCCGTTCGCCGTCGTATCGGTGACGGATCGCCCGCACGACGTCCAAGCCTTCCTCCACCAGCCCTTCGTAAATCATATGGCAGGCGGCCTGGTATTCGAATCCGTTCATGCACTCCTGGGCATAGGGCACCGGAACCTTCGGGCTGCCCCCTCTCGGATACGTGGCGATCAGCAGCCCCCGTTCGTCGTTCAGACCGTAGATGCGGCAAAAGTTGGCGTACTCGCGCAGCACCGGCATGAAGTTGTACTTGTAAACGGAACGCAGCGCCGACCGTGTCTTTTCCGGGTCGAACACGTCGCCCAGGCCGACGACCCGCGCGTGCCACTGGCCGAGCACCTGGTCGATGTGGCAGCCGGTCTCGCCGAACTGGTATTTGATCTCCCCCAGCTCGGGATCGACCGGGAACCGAGCGTCCTGCAGGTCGATCTTCTGTACGAAGTATTCGCCGTTGAACAAATTCTCGTCGATCCATTTGCGTCCGCGCGCCAGCAGCGCTTCGTATTCCGCAGCCGCTTCGCCGTCGCCAAGCGCCTTCGCCATCGTCGCCGCCGCCCGCAGCGCAGCGTGGTACATGCCGGAAAGAAACGGATTCGGTCCGAAGGCCTCCACGTCCAGCGTGTGATGCTGCACGCCTTCCATCACGCCGTCCTTATCCCGGTCCCAACCGTCCTCGTTGGTCGGATCCGATGCGTATTCGAGCGACTTCTTCACCATCGGCCAGACGCTTCGGAGCCACGCCTCGTCCCCGGATATTTTCCACTCCCGGCACGTCTTGACGATATCCGCCATCTGGCCGTCCGCCGCCGCGTGGAACTTGTTCTCCGCCAGCGTCCGCTCCGGCGGCAGCATGAGCCGGAACGCCACCTTCCCGTTTTCGAACTGGGCGTGCCGGTAATGGTTGTCGCGCATGGAACGGGCCAGGTCCGGGAACAGGAACGGCGTGACCTGTTCATACCCCCAGACATGCGTGCACGAGCCTTCGCAGGAGCCTTCGTTCGTATGAACGCCCTCGAAGCCGTACAATGAACCGTCTGGCAGCCGCAGCACCGTCGGCGATTTCAAGATCGACAGATTGGCGGACACCGCGTCGATAACCTCCGCCGGCAGCGTGGAGCCGGCAAGCATCTCCCGGAACTTGCGGGTATCCCGCTCAAGTCTCGCGAGATTCCCGAACGCGTAAGCCGCCGATTCAACCGAATTGCCGAAGAGCTTCGCATAGTAGTTTTGCCAAGTCGGAAACGGCCCCTTCTCTCTCCCCGGTCCCGGATTCCAGTCGTTCGCATAGTTCGGATAGTTCCAGGAGATGACGAAGGCGAACGACGCCGTCTCGCCCTGCGCCACCGTCCGGTGCGCAGCCAGCAGGCAGACGTCGCGCCATTGCCGGCTGTCCTCGCCGAGCGCGCTCGCCGTTTCGTACATGCGCTCCTTGAACCGGCCCGGCGATGCGAACTCCTTCCAGAATACGGTCAGGTTGTCGAACCAGCCGCCGCGATACCAGTAGCTCTGATAGCTTATGTCCGGGCAGTCCGTCGCCAGCGTCAGGTCGCCGAACGCCGGATCGTC
The DNA here is from genome assembly GCF_014212055.1 of Cohnella zeiphila. GTDB lineage: Bacteria > Bacillota > Bacilli > Paenibacillales > Paenibacillaceae > Cohnella > Cohnella zeiphila. The sequence goes on from NZ_JACJVO010000019.1 coordinate 93,166, forward strand.
TTCCCCGTAAGCCGTCGAATGGAGATGAAACCCTCGACATTCTTCCCTCTCAAAATATGTGTTGACGGCTTCCTTCCGGGCCGGGTTGGTCAAATTGCCGACCAGGCTCACATCAAGCGGTTCGTCTGACCGGTTCGTCACCTCGTAGGTGAGAATAGCCGCCGGAAGCGACGAATCGTCGGCGTTTAACGGAATGAACGGATTGAACGCCGTCAGCTTGACCGCGATCGGATCCTCGGCATCGTCGAAGACGAGCTCGGCGATCGGGAAAGGCCCGTTGAACGAGACGTCGCGAAAGTGGGGCAGACCCGTCAGATTTTCCCGTTTCGGCCCGTAGCCGTATCCTTCGAATTTGCCTTTCCCCTCGCCGGTATAAGGAGCTTGGAGATCGCCTTGCAGCACTTTGGCCAGCTTCACTTCACCGTCCCTCTCCGCCTTGACGGCGAAGAAGGAGAAGCCGTTGTGACTCAGCTTGTTCGGCTTGTTGAAGATTTCCCAGTCGATCAGCCGGCCGTTGCCCGCCAGACCGATGCAGCCGCTGCCGATTCCTCCGAGCGGAAACGAGATTTCTTTCGTTTGGACGCCGGTATACGTGAATTTCATAGGCATGATGGCTTCTCCCTTTCCGTAAGAGCCGTTTTTTTGATCAAACCTTTAACCCGCCGCCGGCGATTCCTTCGATTAAGTACTTCTGGCCGAACACGTAGAACAGCGCCGGAACGACCAGCGTGATCGTTACGCCCGCCAGGATCGCCGACAAGTTCCCGTTGCCGAACTGGCCGTTCAGCACCGTCATGCCGATCGGCAGCGTCATTCTCTCCGCCGTGTTCAGGAAGATCAGCGGACGGAAGAAGTCGTTCCAATTGGCGATGAACGTCATGACCGACGTCATCGCGATGACG
>NZ_JACJVO010000002.1 GCF_014212055.1 Cohnella zeiphila
CGGGGCTCGGCTTCCTCTTCTCCCTCTTGCGAGGCCTTTTTGACGACGCGGCAGGATTCACTTCATGTTGCGGCCTGGTCTGTTGCTCGCCCTATCTCCGACAGGTACTTTCGTCGATGCGCTTCTACGCACAGATTTCGCCGTACGCAGGCATCCTAGCTACACGGGGGCTTGGCCCCTCCCGTGACCGGACTTCCACCGGCTAGAGAATGCGTGCTTGGCTGGGCACGCAAAACCAAAAAAAGGCGTCCCGCGGGACGCCCGAAAATGTCGAACGACAGTTGCAACTTCCCCTAAAGCTCCAACAGCAGCATTTCCGTCCGCATGCCTTCCAGACGCTTCTTGCTTGCCTCGACGTCTTCCGTTCTTCCTTCTTGCAGCGCCTCATGGAGAACCGCCAGCTCGTAATCGATTTCAAGACGAAGGACGCCGGCCCGGTGTTCGGCCCGTTTCGACTTGAACGCCTGCACCATGTCTTCCACCGTAATTTGGGGGCGCTTCTGAAAAATGATCCGATGTTCCATGCCCGACACCTCCACGAGACGAATGATTTCACCAAACATGATGTTCTCGATGAGCACCTGGCGATCCCGAAACCGCTTGACGACCGCATGGCCGCGGGAATCGTTGATCAGCCGCTCCATCCACATTGCCAGCTTCTCGTCCCTGACGACATAGTCTCCGACCATCCGGTACCGGTTGCGCGACCGCTGGAACCTGAGTTTAAGCAAGCGGCGCCCGGTGCGGACGGAGATGAGGAAGTGCTGCTCGCTCTCGTTCCAGTACAAGGAGTACCCTTCCGAGATGAGCTCCCGAATAAAATTCTGCAGCTGCCTGCGATCGAAACGAAGCTCCAGGTTGCAATACTCCACTTCGCGGCTTCGATTCACGGCCATCCCCTCCTCCTGCTGATTGCGCACGGCTCGAGTTGTTGACCGAATGTTCTGAATATTTGTTCTTACTTCTATCTTATACTCCATCTTATGTTCTGGCAACTTGGTTTCTTGACTATTTTCCATTATCATGAGGGAAAGCTTTGCGAAATTCCGGATTGAGGTGGGCATCATGCAAGCGGTACAAGGCACGGGATTTCCCGGATTCGCCGACGAAGATTTCGAAGCCATGGGCGTTCCGGGCCTGGAAGGCCGGATGGAAGCGATCATCGGCAGCGTGCGACCGAAGCTTCATGCGTTGGGAGAGGCGCTCGTTCCGGTCGTCGCCGGCTTGACCGGGGACGCCGCGTTCCCGCACGTGGCGAGGCACGCTCGGCGCTCCGTCAATCCGCCGGACGACACGTGGGTCGCCTGGTCTCCGAGCGCCAAAGGATATAAAGCTTATCCGCATTATCAGGTAGGGCTGTGGTCCACGCACTTGTTCATTCAGTTCGCGATCATTTACGAATGCCCGAACAAGGCGGCTTTCGCCGAGCGGGCGCTGGGCGAGCTGGCATCCGTCCGCGGCGCGATTCCGCCTCATTACGTCTGGTCGAAAGACCATATGGTGCCGGCCGGCGAGCTGCACGGCGATTTGTCGGACGAGCAGTTGGCGGCGCTGTTCGCGCGGCTGGAGAGCGTCAAGGCGGCCGAACTGACGTGCGGCATTCATATCCGCCGGGGCGACCCGCTCCTCGCCGCCGGAGACGCGCTGCTTCGCACGGCGGAAGCGACGTTCGCAACGCTGCTGCCGTTGTACCGGATGGCGCAGGCTTGACGGGTTGATTTAGTCTCGAAACGCAATAACTCGGGCGGAGTTGCGGCCAATCGGGCGGAATTAGTCTCGGAACGCAATAACTCGTGCGGAGTTGCGGCCAATCGGGCGAAATTAGTCTCGAAAAGCAATAACTCGGACGGAGTTACGGCCAGATGGGCGGAGTTAGTCTCGAAACGCAGTAACTCGTGCGGATTTGCGGCCAGTCGGGCGGAATTAGTCTCGGAACGCAATAACTCAAATGGGATTGCCGCCGGATGGGCTGACTCACGTAACAAAAGCCTCCTGCCCGCCGAAAAATCGGCGGAGCGGGAGGCTTTTTCGCGGCCGCTTAGGCTGCGGCCGACTGGCCGGCCGCCGCGCGTTGGCGGCGGGACTTGCGGAAGAACAGCAGCTCGTAAATGCAAGGCACGATGACGAGCGTGAGCAGCGTGGCGACGACGAGACCGCCGATGACGACGATGGCAAGGCTCTGCGAGACGATGCTTCCGCTCTCGGATGTGCCGAACACGAGCGGCAGCATGGCGCAGACGGTCGCGACGGCGGTCATCAGAATCGGGCGCATCCGCGTGCCGGCCGCTTCGAGCAGCGCTTCGCGAATCGTCATCCGCTCCTCGTTCTGCTTCACGCGGTCGATCAGCACGATGGCGTTCGTGACGACGATGCCGATCAGCATGACCACCCCGAAAATCGCGGTGAAGTCCGGCGTTACCCCGGTGACGATCAAGCCGAGCACCGCGCCGATCGGTACGAATAGAATCGATGCGAGAATGGCGATCGGCGCCCGCAGCGTTTTGAACGTGACGACCATGATCAGGTACACGATACCGATGGAGACCATCATCATGACGAACAGGCTCGCGAAGTCGGCGGATTGATCGGCGGAAGCGCCGCCCACGTAAAGTTTGACGCCTTCCGGCGGCTTGACGTCGGCCATGGCCTTCGAGATTTTATCTCCGACGACGGACAGCTGGCTTGCGTCCACCGTCGCGGTAACGCGAATGTAGCTCTTGCCGTCCTTATGATAGAATTTCGTCGGCTTCTCTTCCTTCACCCACTGCGCGACGCTGGACACCGGCTTCGGACCGTTGTCGGTCATGACCGTGAGGCCGCTCAAGTCGCTCTCCGACTTCGGAGCGAGCACCGGCTGCACGGCGACATTCAGCGTACGCCCTTCCGACTGGATCGTGCCGATCGGCACCGGATTCAGCATGCCTTGCAATTGCGAGGCGATGTCCCCCGCCTTGGCTTCGGCCGGATTCACCTGGAGCGTATACACCGTCTTCTTCTCTTCCTGGTTCGTCTCGACCTTCAAGACGTCCTCGATCGGCTTGATCTTGGCTTCGACTTCTTCGGCCGTCTTCGTCAGCAGAGCGGGATCGTCCCCGGAGACGTCGACGTACACCTCGGTGCCGCCTCCGCCGCCGAACAGCGACCCGGCTCCGGCGTTCAGTTTAGCTCCCGGATAGTTCGACGATTGCGCCTTGACGGCGTCTACGATCTTGTCGGCGTCGGTTCCCTTCGTAAGCTGCATCGTATAAGACACGAGCGTCGGCGACTGCACGCTTCCGTACTGAGCCGCGTCGGCGCTGTTGCCCATGCTCATGCTGACCCAGTCCTGGCCATCCTGCTTAAGCAGGAAAGCCTCCAGCTTTTTGCCGTTCTCGAGCACTTCGTCCGTCGGCGTATCCGGCTTGTATTCGAGCGACACGTTCAAAGTCGTGGCGTCGGAGGAATCGATGGCGCCCTTCGGCAGGTTGAAGTATACGCCGATCGATCCGATCAGCAGGATGAACGCGGTCAGAATCGGAACCCACTTGTGACGCAGGTTCCAGTGGAGGAAGCCGGTAAACCGTTTGGACGGCTTATGCTCCTTGATCGTAGAGGTGCGAAGCACGCCGGAGCTGAGAAGCGGGATGACCGCCAGCGCGACGAGCAGCGAAGACAGCAGCGAGTACGTCACCGTCAGCGCGAACGGAAGCAGGAACGACTGCAGCGATCCGCGCAGAAGGCCCATCGGCAGAAAGACGGCTACCGTCGTCAGCGTCGAAGCGGTAATCGCCCGCGACACTTCCTTCGTGGCGTCGACGACGACCTGAACGGAGAACGATTCTTTCTGCAACCGGCGGAAAATGTTCTCGATGACGACGATGCTGTCGTCCACGAGCCGGCCGACCGCGACCGCGACGCCGCCGAGCGTCAGAATGTTCAAAGAGATGTTCGACAGATCGAGCAGGTACAAGGTCAGCCCAAGCGACAGCGGGATCGATACGATCGTAACCAGTGTCGCCCGGATGTTGCGCATGAACAGCAGAATGACGATCGTGGCGAACAGGGCGCCCATCAGCACTTCGCGCAGCATGCTGTTCACGGAGTGAACGACCTGATCGGACGTGCTCATCATCAGCTTCAGGTTCGCGTCCTTGTTCTCCTCGTTCAGCTTCTCGATCGTTTGCTTCACGTCTTTGCCTACGCTGACCGCGTTGGCGTTCGCCGCCTTGGAGACGACCAGCATGAGCGCGTCCTTGCCGTCGATCCGGCTGATGCTCTCCTTGTCGTCCAGCAGCTTGACGTCCGCCACGTCGCCCAGAGCGACTCCGTTCGCAACCGGAAGTTTTTTGAGCGTATCGAGATCCTGAAGGTTGGCCGTCACGTTCAGATTGACGACCGTGCCGTCCAGCGAGGTCTGCCCGACGGACGAGGAGGCGCTGCGGCCCTGCAGCACGCCGTAGAGAGCCTGCAGCGGGATGCCCTTGGCCGCCAGCTTCGCCGTGTCGGGATAGACGCCGACGCCGGGCAGCGATTTGCCGGACAGTTGAACCTGGCCCGCGCCGTCAATCGAGCGGAACGCGTCGACCGCGCGCTGCTCCAGCTGCTCCTGGCGCGCATCGCTTGTGCCGTCCGCAAACGTGAGCGAGACGAACGAGATCGGGATCATCGAGGTATCGAACTGAACCACGTAAGGAGGCGACATCCGCTCCGGAAGCTGCACCGCGCCGACCGCGCGCTCGACTTCCGCCTTCGCGTCCTTCATGTTCGTCTTCGAATCGAAGTTGAGGTTGATCTGGGAGAAGCCGTCTCCCGACGTCGAGAACGTGTTCGTCTTGCCTTTGACGCCCGCGACCGCCTGTTCCAGCGGATCGGTCGCCAGACTCTCCATCGTGGCGGCGTCGTACCCTTGGCCGATGACGCTGACCGTCACCTGCGGATTGTCCGCCTCGGGCAGAAATTCCATCGGAAGCTTCAAATAGCTGAAGATCCCGAGACCGAGCACCATCACCACCAGTATGCCGATGGCCGCTTTATTGCGGAATGCCCCTTGAATAAACCATTTCACCGTAACCGTTCCCCTTCCGCTCCCTGGTTTTCATCTGTCTTTTCATTCCTAATCATACCGGGGAGTCCGGACACGCAAAAACGGCTGCAGACCGGACTTGAACCTGGACTCAGGTCCAAGTGCGGCTCCGGCTGCAGTCGCTATTTATGGGGAAAATCGGGGCGTTACTGTCCCGTTCAGGCGAACGAGCCTTTTCTTCGATCGGAGAAGAGTCCGGCCAAATAAGCTTCCATTCGCGGCCGCAGCTCCTCCCGTCTCAGGCTCATGTCGACGATCGCTTGAATATAACCGAATTTGTCTCCGATATCGTGGCGCCTGCCCTCCATTTCCAAGGCATAGACGGGTTCGGTCTCGCACAGCCGCTGCAAGGCGTCGGTCAGCTGGAACTCGCCGCCCGCGCCTCGCCCGGTCCCGTGCAGGATCGGGAAAATCGACGGCGGCAGCACGTAGCGCCCGAGAATCGCCACGTTGGAAGGAGCGTCGGCCGGATCGGGCTTCTCGACCAGCGCGGTCGCCTCGCGCAGCCGGGCGCCGACCTTCTTCCCTGCGACGATGCCGTACTTGCCCGTCTCCTCGCGGGGCACCTGCCGGACGCCGACGACCGCCCGGCCGTATGTCTCGTATACTCGCAGCAGCTGCCGCAGCGCCGGAGGCTCGGACACCATGATGTCGTCGCCGAGCAGCACCGCGAACGGCTCGTCCCCGACGAACGGCTCCGCGCAGCGAATCGCGTGCCCGAGCCCGAGCGGCTCGCTCTGGCGGATGTAATGGATGGCGGCGAGACTCTCGACGCCGCGAATTTGCTCGAGCAGCTCCGCCTTGCCCCTCTCTTCCAGCGTCCGCTCCAGCTCGGCGGACTTGTCGAAATGGTCCTCGATCGCTTTTTTGTTCCGGCCAGTGATAATCAGGATGCTCTCGATGCCGGAAGCGACCGCTTCCTCGACGATATATTGGATCGCCGGCTTGTCGACGATCGGAAGCATCTCCTTCGGCAGCGCCTTCGTCGCGGGCAGGAATCGGGTTCCGAGGCCTGCGGCCGGAATGACGGCTTTGCGGATTTTGTTCATGGACTATCGCTCCCTTCCGGGTAATCGTTCGAATGCGCGCGGAACGCCCAACGGCTGCTTCCCGCGTAAGTGACGAGCAGGCCCGCCGCCGTTGCGGCCGCTTTGCCGGCCGGCACCGGCCAACCGAAGGAGCCGGTCAGCAGCGCCAGCAGCCCCGAAGTGAGGGCGAGCGCGAGCAGGTTCACCGCCGCGAACCGAGGCAGCGTACGGGAGGTACTGCCTTCGGAATCGCGAAACGTCCAGCGGCGGTTCATCAGGTAGCTGTTCAGCGTGCCGCAGGCGTAAGAGAGCGCCTGGGCCGCCGCGGAAGGCAGGCCGGCTTCCGTCAGCGCCGCGAAAACGGCGACGTCGACCGCCGTATTGACTCCGCCGACCGCGCAGAAGGTGAGAAATCGGCGGGAGAGGAGGCGCCTGGCTCCAGCCGGCAGGCTAGCCAATCCGGCCCGCCTTGAAATCTTGTTTGCGCATCCCGTAGCACGCTCTGACGATGTAGAGCGGACGCCCCCTCGCTTCGTCGAAGATCCGCGCGACATATTCCCCGACCAGGCCGAGCGCGATCAGCACGACTCCGGCGAGCAGCAGCTGCAGCGCGGCGAAATAGTGGAGCGCCGCGACGTCCGCGCCCGCGAGTCCGACGGCGGCGGCGACGATCCCGTACGCGAGCCCCGCTCCCGCCAGCGCGGATCCGCCGACGGACGCGAGCTTGATCGGCTTGGTCGAGAACGACGTCATGCCGTCGAGGAACAGCTTAAGCATCTTGCGCAGAGGGTATTTGGAGATGCCGCCGGCCCGCTCCTGCCGGGCGTAATCGACCGCCGTCTGGCTGAATCCGACCCAACTGACCAATCCCCGCACGTAGCGGTTCCTCTCGGGCATCCGCTTCAGCTCCTCGATCACCTTCCGGTCCAGCAGCCGGAAATCCCCCGTATCGACCGGAATCTCGATGTCCGTGGACGCCCGAAGCAAACGGTAGTACAGCTTCGCCGATTGCTTCTTGAACCAGGTCTCCCCCTGGCGGGACGTCCGCCGGGCATAAACGACCTCATAGCCTTGTCGCCACTTCGCGATCATGTCGGGGATCAGCTCGGGCGGGTCCTGCAAGTCGGCGTCGATGACGACGACAGCCGCTCCCTCCGCGTAATCCATACCTGCCGTAATCGCGATCTGATGGCCGAAGTTGCGGGAGAAATCGATCAGCTTCACCCGCGAATCCATCTCGGCGCAATATTGGAGTATGGCGCCCGTCCGGTCGCCGCTTCCGTCATTCACGAACAGAAGCTCGTACGGCTCTCCGATCCCTTCCATGACGGCCTTCAGCCTGCGGTAGGTCTGGGCGACGACCGCCTCTTCGTTGTAGACGGGCACGACGACCGAATAGCGGACCCTGTCTGGCATGGCCTCATCCCTCCTTTAAAGGCAAATCGACTTCATACAGCGTTCCGCGTCCGCCCCTCATGCCGCCCCATCGGCCGGCGTCCGCGGAAGACGAATCGGCGGCTCCGTAATCCGAGCCCGGAATTTCCTTGCCGTTGTCGCGAATCCACTGCTGCACGTCCGAGCTGCCGCCGCGGCCGAATCCGGACGAGAGCAAGAAATACTTCACTTCCCCGTTCTCCACGAGCTGCTTCAGCTTGTCGACGGTCAGAATCGGATCGCTGCCCGAAAATCCGCCCATCGCCATCACCGCGTCGCCGGTGTGAATGATATAGGATTCCGCGGTCTCGACGGTGGTCGTGGCGAACAGGAACTTCTCGCCCGTGTTATTCGCCTTCAAATAGTCGTACAGGCCTTCGTCGATCGAGCTGACCGAGTTGCCTCCCGGTCCGCCTCCGCCTCCGCCGAAGCCGCCGCCCCCGCCGAAGCCGGGGCCGTCGTTGGTCGCAGGTCCCGCCTCCGGCAGCATGCTGTTGCCGCCGTAGACGATCGGCGAAGCCGCCCAATACAGCGGGGCCAGCAGCAGGACGCCAAGCGCCCCGGTCGCGACATAGCGGGACATCGGCTTCGTCCAGAGGCGGGTGAGCAGCGCGACGGTCAGGGCCGCACCGACGGCGCCGACGGCAATCGGCCAACCGATGCCGATCGTATCCCGATACGGGTAAAGGACGTAAACCTCGAAAGCCGTCGTCGCGGCCAGGCCGGCCGGAAGCAGCCAACGCCGCCAATTTGTCCGATCCCGATAGAAGCCCCACAGCTCCGCCCAGCCGGCTCCGGTTAACGCGGCGATCGGCGGCCCGAGCATAATCAAGTAATATGGATGGAAAAAGCCGGCGACGCTGAAGAATGCCATGACGGGGAGCAGCCAGGCCAGCCAGAACACCGTCTCCTTCATCTTCGCCGTAAACTTCCTTCGGCGGATGCCGGCGAGCAGCCCGACGCTCGCGAAAGCGACGAACGGCAGCAGCCAGCTGGCCTGCCCGGACAGCTCGGACTGGAACAAGCGCAGCGGGCCTTTCGTTCCGGTGTTGAACATGCCTCCGCCCATCCCGCCGAAGCCGCCGGGTCCGCCAAAACCGCCCTGGAAGCGTCCATCGTCCCCGGAGCCGCTCGGAAAACCGCCAAATCGGCCGCCGTCCTGCGCATTGCCGCCCGGCATGTTGCCCCCGCCTGCGTATCCTTGCGCGTTGCCGCCGGGGGGAACGCCTCCGTCCGCTGAATTTTGCCCGTTGCCGTCCGGCACGGCGCCCCCGTCCGGGGAACCGTCGTCTTGGGCGCCGGAAATTCCCGCTTGCCCGCCGTCCCGCGCGTTCCGACGGCCGTCATCCTGCCCCGGGAAACCCGGGAACGAACCGCCGCCCGGCATGTCGCCGCCGAACAGGCTGCCCCCTCCGCCGCCCATATTCCGGTCCCCGGTCAGCCGCGACAGCCCGTTATAGCCCAGGGCCAGCTCCAGCACGGAGTTCGTCTGGCTGCTGCCGATGTACGGCCGCTCGTCCTGGGGCACGCTGTCCACATAGACGGCCCAGGAGAACGAGACGACGACGAGCACGGCCGTCGCGCCCGTCAGGACGGCCAGCTTCCGGCGCCATTTCGCGCGGAACGCGATCAGATAGAACAGGTAGAACGCCGGCAGCACCATGTACGCTTGCATCATCTTCTCGTTAAAGCCGAGGCCTACGACTCCGAATGCGCCGAGCGCCCAGCCCCACTTGCCCGTTCGGACCGCCTTGAACAGCAGCCACGCGGCGGCCAGCAGCGTGAACACGAGCAGGCTGTCCACGTTGTTCGTCCGGCTCACTGCCGCCGCGACCGGCGTGCAGGCTGCCGCGAGCGCGGACAGCCTCGCCGCCGTTTTCCCGAACGACCGCTTAACCATCGCGTAGACGAGCAGCACCGAGCCGACGCCGGCCAGCGCCTGCGGCAGGATGACGCTCCAGCCGTGCAGGCCGAAGATCTTCGCGCTAAGCGTCTGCACCCAGAACGTGAGCGGCGGCTTGTCGACGGTGACGAATCCTCCCGGATCGAGCGAAGCGTAAAAAAAGTTATGAAAGCTCTGCAGCATGCTGCGGACGGCGGCGGTGTAATAAGCGTTCACGTATTCGTCGTCCCAGATGCCGTACATATTAAGTGCGGCCGCGATGAACGCGGCGGCGACCAGAATCCTATCCAGCTTCAACGGTCTCATCCTGCGGTTGTCTTCCTTCATCGATGTCCCTCATTCCTGTGCTGGTATAGCGTTTGCTTCCTACACAGGATAGGTAACGAATCTTAATGGAAGGTGAAAGAAGAATGAAGGGAGGGTAAAGTTGTAGGATGCAAAGAAAAAGCCCGCCGCCCCCATTGTTGGGGCGGCGGGCCGTTAGATCAAGCTGGGGGACGAACAGAAGGCTGTCGGCCGGAACGATGTTCGGCCTCAGCCGTTCGCGCGCGCCAGCTCGCGATCCGCGCTGCGGAAGCGGGCGAGCAAGCCGAGCGCAGCCAGCGACAAGGCGCCGGAGACGACAAAGGGCAGGTATTCCTGCCAGCCGAGCAGCGCCGTGCCGAGGACGGGGCCGACGATCCGGCCCAAGCTGTCCATCGACGAGCTGAGGCCGGAAGCGACGCCCTGCTCGACCGTCGTCTTCTGCGTAATGAGCGACGTGACGCACGGGCGGATGAGCGAATTCCCGATGCCGAAGACGCACAGGTAGACGGTCGCCATGCCCCAGCTGTTCGCGGTCAGCAGCAGGAAGAAGCCGATCGCAGAGATGACGAGCCCTGCCGCGATATACGGCGTCTCCTGGCCCTTCTTCACCCGGCGGCGCACGACGCCGCCCTGGACGAGCGCGCCGGCCAGACCGCAGAAGAAGAACATGAGGCCGACCTGCTGCGGCGTCACGTCGAAGCGGCGCATGCCGAACAGCTGCATCGTCGATTCGAGAATGGCGAGCGAGAACGTGACGAAGAAGGCGAGCACGTACAAGTTTTTGAGCGGACCCTCGAAAGCGGTCCAGCGCGACGCTCTCGGCCGCGAGGCGTTCTCGGCGCGGCGTTCGGGCGTCAGCGATTCCTTGAGCGTGACAGCGGCCGCGGCGAAGGTGACGAGCGCAAGGCCGGCGGCGGCGTAAAACGGCGCGGCCAGCGAGACCCGGCTCAGCTCGCCGCCGACGAACGGGCCGAAGGTGAAGCCGAGCCCGATGCTCATGCCGACGACCGCCATCCCTCTGGTGCGCTCGTCCTTCGTCGTGATGTCCGCCACGTAGGCGACGATGCACGAGGTGACCGCGCCGGAGAACAGGCCGCCGAGCAGGCGGGAGATATACATGAGCGTCAGGCTGTCCATCGCCAGGGCGAACAGCAGGAAGCTCAGGCAGAAGCCGAGCACGCCGGTCATGATGACCGGCCGCCGGCCGATCCGGCCCGACAGGCCGCCCCACAGCGGGGAGACCAGGAAGGATACGAGCGAATACAGCGTCAACATAAGGCCGGTGTGCAGGTTGGCCCGCTCCGGGTCCAAATCCGTCACCGCCTGCGGCAGTACGGGGATAATGATGCCGAATCCGATAAAAGTCGTCACGAGCATGAGCGCGACGACAGCCAGCTTGCTGCGCACGGGCGATAGTCCCTCCGGTCCGAGTAGGCTTTTCATCCTTTTCCTACCATATGGTAGCACAGCCGTCCCCCCGTTCCAAATGGCGCTTCCGTGACGTTTTGGTGACAACCCCAAACGGGTTGCAATCCCCCCCATTTTTGCTATACTCATGCTTGTTCCGTCCACTTGCAAATAACCCCGCAAAGCGGGGCTAAGCTTCAAAGTTCGCTCAGGTACTTTGCGGGTGCCCGGAGCTTATAGATTCTTTTTTGATATGAAAGGCAGGCGCTATCATTGGATCATTCCCGCACCCCCCTGTTCGACGCCCTCCGGCGCCATGCGGAGCAGAACCCGGTTCAGTTCCATATTCCCGGCCACAAGAAAGGCGCCGGCATGGATCCGGAGTTCCGCGACTATGTCGGGCAAAACGTGCTTGACATCGACCTCATCAATATCGCTCCGCTGGACGACTTGCACCAGCCGGTCGGCGTGATCCTGGAAGCCCAGCGGCTGGCGGCCGACGCGTTCGGCGCCGACGCCACTTTCTTCTCGGTACAGGGAACGAGCAGCGCCATCATGGCGATGATTCTGTCGGTGTGCGGGCAAGGCGATAAGATCATCGTGCCGCGCAACGTTCATAAATCGATTCTGACCGCGATTATTTTCTCCGGGGCCCGCCCGGTGTTCCTGTCGCCGGTGCGCGACCGCAATCTCGGCATCGACCACGGCGTGACGACCCGTTCGGTGCGCCGGGCGCTGGAACGGCATCCCGACGCGGCGGCGGTGCTCGTCATCAACCCGACCTATTTCGGCGTTTGCGCCAACCTGAAGGAGATCGTCGATCTCGCGCACGAATACGACGTGCCGGTGCTCGTCGACGAAGCGCACGGCGCGCTCATCCACTTCTCGGACAAGCTGCCGCTGTCGGCCATGCAGGCCGGCGCCGACATGGCCGCAACCAGCATGCACAAGCTGGGCGGCTCGATGACCCAGAGCTCCGTCCTCAACGTGAAGGCCGGACGGATCAACATTCAGCGGGCGCAGACGATCTTCAGCATGCTCACGACGACGTCGACGTCGTATCCGCTGTTGGCTTCGCTCGATACGGCCCGCCGCCAGCTCGCCCTGCGCGGCCGGGAGCTGGCCGACCGGACGGTGGCGCTGGCGCAGCGGGCGCGGGAAGCGATCAACCGGATCGAGGGCCTATATTGCTTCGGGGAAGATCTGCTGGGCGACGAGGCCACGTTCGACTACGACCCGACGAAGCTGACGATTCACGTGCGGCACCTGGGCATTACCGGCTACGACGCAGAGAACTGGCTGCGCGAGCGCTATCGGCTGGAAGTCGAGCTGAGCGACATGTACAACATTCTGTGCCTGATGACCCCCGGCGACGACGAAAGCTCCGTTACGGTGCTCGTCGAAGCGCTGACCCGGATGGCGGACGAATTCCTTCATACGCGCGAAGTGAAGGAGATGGTCGTCATCGTCCCGGAGATTCCGCATCTGTCGCTGTCTCCGCGCGATGCCTTCTACGGCGAGACGGAGTCGGTGCCGCTGACCGAGTCGGCCGGGCGCATCATCGCCGAGTTCATCTACGTCTACCCGCCCGGCATTCCGATTCTTCTTCCCGGCGAGATCATCTCGCAGGAGAACATCGACTACATCGTCGAGCATCTGGAAGTGGGCCTTCCGGTCAAAGGGCCGGAAGACCGCAGCGTCCGCGAGATCAAAGTGATCGTCGAGGAGACCGCCATCTTCTGATGCGAAAAGGCAAAGCCCCCGGCACCGGAGCGTATCTTCCGGTTGCCGGGGGCTTTTTTTTGCGCTGCCGCCGCTCATCTTACTTATGTGGAGTCGGATGCTCCTTCGTCAGCGGAATCTCTCCCGCCAGGAGCCGCCGAATGTCTCCCGCCAGCCGCAGGTAGAAGTCCGCGGACACTTCGACCCCGTCCGCGTCCAACGTCAGAAAGTAAGGGCTGGCCGGCGTCATCGAACCGTTTTCGGCCGCTTTGGCGATCGCGGTTCCCTCGTCGAACTCGTCGAACATCGCGATGTACCCGGTGTCGATGCCGATGCTTTTCAGATGGTACGCTTGTCTCCACATCAGATCGCCGTGCTTCCGGGGAATCTGGTTGCGCGGTCCGCTCATCAGGTGCGACCAGGCGAAGCCCGGCCAGAGGACCGGCTGGTAGGCGATGCCGAGCTGCCGGGCGAATTCGAAGTCGGGCTGCCACCGCTCCGTCTTGAACCGGTCCGCGCCTTCCTCGTCCCCGAAGCGGCCCACGAACCACGGCGAGATCATGTCGAGCATCTTGTAGACGTTCAGGAAGCCGGGCTTCGAATCCAGCTCGCTCGTTCGCCAATGCGTCGGAACGCCGCCGATGACGTACGCGCCCTGTTCCCGGAACCACCGGATGAGCTCGGCCGCCTGCTCCGCCGTGCCGGGGCGGTCCGTAAAGCCGATGCCCCAGACGCAGACGACGATCTTCCCGTCCTGCCTCGCGTAAGCGCCGGACGAAGGAAGGCTCATCCGCCTCAGGACGTTCTCGGTCCAATCGTGCTGGACGGCGCGAACCCAATTCTCCGAACGCAGGCCCGACGTGTCGTACATAACGTAGAACTTGCGGCCGTAATCTTCCGCCGCTTCTTTGACTTTGACGGCGACGCTGTCCCGGTTCGCCCTCCAGCCATGGGGAGAATCGTCCTCGGAAGCGCCGAATCGCTGCAGCGCCGCCCCGTCGATGCCGTACGTTCGCATCCATTCGAAATGCTTGTCGACCGTCTCCTTATCGTAGGAAGAGAAAAGCAATGCCGGCCTGCCGTCGCCGAGATTCGGGAGGCCGGTCTCGTACAGCTTGGCGTATTCCCGAATGTCGGGATAAAGCTCGAAGGTGATGCTGGAGACGTCGCCCGGAGCGCCGCCGTTTTTGGACCAATGGACCCAGCCGTTGTTCGGCGAGCCGTCGCCGACCGCGTTGAACCACCCTTGGTAGCCCGCGAAAAGCTTGCCCGCGACATCTCCGGCAGAAGGAAGCCGATCCGGCGCGCCGTCGTCGCCGGGTGGAAATGGTGAAATCGGGATCAAGATGCAAACTCCTCTCGCATTCGATTGCGTACGGCGCTAGTGTAAAGGATCAGGCCGGGCCGTTGTAGGGGGCAATCTTAACGTTTGCAGGCGATTCGTGGCCGATTGCCGCCGCCGCTTCCATTTAGGACGCCCCCTCCTCCTTGACGTCCAGAATCGGATGCCGAATCGTGATTTTCGTTCCCCGGCCCTCTCCGGTCTCGATCCGCAGCTGGTAATCCGGGCCGAAGTAGATTTTGAGCCGCTCGTTGACGTTGCGCAGCCCGACGCCGGGCCGGCGCGCCGACTTGCGGTCGACCGACTCCGCATACAGCTGCTGAAGCACCGTCTCCGGGATGCCCCTGCCGTTGTCCGTCACCTCGATGACGAGATCGCGCTCTTCCACGTATCCCGACAGAATGACTTTCCCCTTCTCGAAGTTGCCGCGGATGCTGTGCTGGATCGCGTTCTCCACCAGCGGCTGCAGAAGCAGGCGCATGAACGGCATGGACAGCATATCCTCGTCGAAAAAATAAAGTACCCGAAGATGCATGCCGATTCGCGCCTGCTCGATCTGAACATAGGCTTTGACCTGCTCGATCTCCCGCCCGACCGTCGTGATGTCTTTCCCCTGGTTCAAGCTGAGGCGAAGCAGGTTGCCGAGCGCCGACACCATCTCGCCGATGTCGCTCCGGCCGTGATTCTCGGCTTTCCAGCGGATCGATTCCAGCGTGTTGTACAGAAAGTGGGGGTTGATCTGGTGGCTGAGCACCTGGAATTCCAGTTCCTTCTTGTTGCGCTCCGCGCGCGTCGATTGCTCGATCAGCCCGGCGATCTTCCGTACGATGCTGCCGAAGCCGCGATAGAGCCAGCCGATCTCGTCCTTCCTGCCTTGGTAAGGAACGTCCAGCTCGAACTCGCCTTCCTCCAGCTTCCGCATCAAGCGGACAAGCCGGAACACGGGCTGCGTGAAATTGACGGTCAAGTAGATGACGACGCCGACCGAGCAAACCAAATAAACCGCCAGGAAAAAAAACAGCAGCCGGTTCAATTCCGTCATTGGGCGCGTCAGAGTGCCGAGCGGCGTCAGGCTGACGATCGTCCACGGCTGGCTGTCCATCTTCACGAAGGCGATCAACCGCTTCTCGCCGCGGATAGAGAGCGTCTCCGAACCGCTCGCCCGCCGCTGGCGCAGCTGCAGCAGCTTCTCGGACGGAACCTTCTCCCCCGTCCATTCGTTCTGAAGCGTATCGTACAGAACATCGCCGTTCTGATCGAGGATCAGGAACTTCTGCCCTTCCATTCGTTCGGTCGGGGAAAAGAAACGCCTCAGGCGCTCCTCGCTCAAATCCGTCACGACCATGCCGCGCGGGTTCCGGTCGTGCAGCCCCGTGAACATCTTGACGTAGGACAGCACCGGAGCGGAATCGCGTCCGCCGCCCGCCGACAAATGCCAGGTCGGCACGACGCTCTTCTTGGCTTCCCGGAACCATTCCTCCTCGCCGATCTTCGTCGGTTCCCCCATCGTCCGCATGTAAGTCGGATAAAGTTCCGGGTTCAGCGGGTAGACGCGGAGCTGCTGGGCATCGATTTGGATTTTCCGCTGATAGACGAGGCTGAGCATGTTGACCGCGAAATTTTCTTCCTCCTGCGAAGACTGCGGCGGCTTTTCCAGCAGCTGCTGGAACGACTTGTCCCCGATCAGCTCGTTGATCTGGTCGTTCAGCTGGTTCAGGTACGTCTCCATGTTGATTTTGGCCTGCTCCAGATAGCTCATGGAGAAGGTCGAATTGGCGTATTTGATCCCTTCGACGGACTTCATGTAAGCATAGGACGCGAACAGGAAGAACGGCACGATCGTAATGGCGAAAAAAATCAAAATCATCTTGTTGCGAAAAGACGAGAGCAGCTTGAGCGGCGCCTTAATCATCCGCGATTCCCTTCTGTCTGCGGTACTCCTTCGGCGTGACGCCCATCTGCTTCTTGAACAGCTTGGTGAAGTGAACGGGATCTTTGTAGCCGACCTGATAGGATACTTGGTAAATTTTGTATTTCACATCGCCGAGCATTTCCTTCGCTTTGGCGATTCGCGTCTCCGTCAGATATTCCAGAAACGTCCGGCCTTTCTCCTTCTTGAACAGCTTGCTGAGCCAGACCGGCGTCACATGAACCTCTTCCGCGACCGTCTGAAGGGACAAGTTGTCCGCGTATCTGGACCGGATCATCTTCTCCGCTTCCTGCACGATTTGGCTGGGAGAAGCCGTCAGCTTCCGGAAATCGGCGGCGATCGCCAGCAGGCAATCCTCTACTTGCTCCTTCAGCGATTGCAGGTTGTCGTATTGCTCCAGGCGCTCCCACAGCTCGATCGGGTTGCGCTCCCATTTCCGGTCCGGCCAGCCGGCCGCCGACGCGGCCCGGTAGACGCCCATGAGCCATTGGAAAATATGCTGCTGGACGTCCCGCAGGCTGGCCAGCTCCCAGCTTTTGACCATGTCTTCGAATAGCGCCATCGACGCCGAGATCTCTTCGTCTGATCCGTAGCGGACGAGATCGACCGCCTCGCCCGGCTCCCGAATCGACAGCTCGCCCCGCTCGCCGTCTTCCTCTCCCGGGGCCTCGGTGAACAGCCGGTTGCCTCCGTACAGCGCCTTCTGCTCCAGCAGCTGGCACGACTCGGCGTACAGCCGATGCAGGTGGTTCAAGTCTTTGGGAACGAGGCCGATGCCGATGCTCGCCTTGACTTTCACGTATTCGTTGATTCGCTGCAGGCAGACTTCCGCCAGCGAACGAACCGTTTCGGCCGGCTCGGACTTCGGACAGCCGAGAACGGCCACCCATCGTCCGGCGGAATCGCTGAACAGAACCGACGGATGCGGGTATTCTTCGGCCAGCGTCTGGCTGACCACGTTGCCGATGCCGAACAGGACGAGCTCCTTCTCGCCCTCCAGCCCTTTTCGGCTTGCGATCGCCTTCAGGTCGTCGGCTTCCGCGACCATGAGAAGCAGCGGCATCGCCGTCATCCACTCGAGCATGAGCGCCTGCAGCCGATGCGCGATTCTCGATTCCCGGTACGGATCGTATTCGTGCTCGACCATCTCCCGAAGCAGCTCTTCCCGCAGCTTGGGGGCGGCGAATTGAACCTGGTCGAAGATTTGCGTCTGCTTATGCTTATCCAGATATTCACGGGCGATCAGATCGGTCGCCTTGCGTACGATCCGCTCCAGCTCGCCCGTGTTGATCGGCTTCAAGATGTAATCCATCGCCCCGAGCTGCATCGCCTGCTTGACCAATTCGAAATCGTCGTACCCGCTGATCAGGACGGCTTTCCAGTTGTAATCCTCGCTCGGCTTCAGAAAGCTTAGAAACTCGAGGCCGGACATCCGGTTCATCTTGATATCGGTCACGATCAGGTCGGGCCGTCTCTCCTGCGCGATCCGGAGCGCCGTGTCGCCGTCGTCCGCGACGAGCACCTCGCCGATTCCGTAGTCGTTCCAGGGGATCCGTTTGCGCAGCCCTTCCCGGATTTCGAATTCGTCGTCTACGATCAGAACGCTTAACAACTGCCTCACCTTCCTGCGCCGTTGGTCTTCTCTGATTCTCTCGTGGGAGGAGTCGTCTCTATCTTAGCCGATCGCAGTTTGCGATTGCACGGGGTCAATCGAAAACTTTATAGTGTTTCTTTAAACTCGTTGCCACGAATGCGCCGGCTGCCAGCCCAGAACCGACTTCGCCAGCGCGTTGCCGACGACGGCTTCCCTTCCCGCGAACGTCCTCCGGCGATCCTTCACTGCGGGATAAAACCGGTCCAGCAGCTCCTCGGTCGGCCGGTCGCTCAGCGTGTCGTCGCTCGTGACGTTCAAGGCATGGTAGCCTCCCGCTTCCGACCGCAGCGCCGCCAGGCTGGCCTGCACCGCGTCGCGAATGTCGATATAGCTCCACATCGTATGCTTGTAACGCTCCGGCTCCCGGACGTTCAGCCGTTCGTATTCGGCCGGAGCTACGATGGTCGAATAACGGAGGAACGTCACTTGCATGCCGGTCCGCCTGGCGAACATCTCCCCGGTCCTCTCCCCGACTTCCTTGGACAGGCCGTAGATTTCCCGCGGAAGCACCGGGTGGTTCTCGTCGATCGGGAAATATAAGGGGTCGAACCGTTTCGGAGCCCAGGCGAACCCGAACACCGACTCGCTGGAGCCGGCGACGACGTTGCGGATGCCCAGCATGGCCGCCGCGTCCAGAACGTTATAGGTCGACAATACGTTGTTGGCGAAAATATACGAATCCGGATAGCCCAGCGGTGCGGGAATGGCGGCCAGATGCAGGACGGCGTCCGCTCCGCTCAATCCGCCGACGACCTGTCCGAGATCGGACAGATCGACCTTCAATTGCTTGCAATGAATTTTATCGGAACGTCTCTCGTCCAGCGAGACGACTTGATAGCCTTGACGCAGCAGCTCCTCGACGACCCAAGTGCCGAGCTTGCCGCTGCCGCCCGTGACGGCGATGCGCATCGTTCTCTCCTCCTTGTCTCTTCTTCCGTTCCGGCTAAGGCCGGACTAGCGTGCCGTCCGCTTTCCGGTCCAGCCCGTAGGGGCGGTGATAGCCGGTTCGCGACCAATCCCGGTCCAGCAGCAGCGCGGCTTTCTCCTCGTCCAGGTCGATGCCCAGACCCGGTTTGTCGTTCGCGTACAGATATCCGCCCCGCCGCTCGATCATGCCCGGGAACAGCTCCTTCTCCCGGTCGCGGAAGTGGTTGATCTCCTGAATGCCGAAATTCCATACCGATAGGTCCAGATGGACCGCCGCCGCCTGGTTCACGGGATCGTTCTCGCCGCCCTCCTGCCAGGCGGTGCGAACGCCGAACAGCTCGCAGAATGCGGCGAGCTTGCGGCAGGCGGTAATGCCGCCGGCCTTGGATACGCGGACGCGGATAAAGTCGATCAGCCGCTCCGACACGAGCCCCGTCCATTCTTGCGGATTCACGAACAATTCTCCGACCGCCTGCGGGGTCGCGCATTGCGACCGCAATTGCCGGTACCAGCCGATCTGCTCCGGGGGCAACGCGTCTTCCAGGTAAAACAAGCCGTACGGTTCCAGCCGCTTGGCCAGCTGAATCGCGAGAATCGGCGACAGATGCTCATGGACGTCGTGCGTGAACTGAAGCTCCGGTCCGAACGTCGTCCTCAGCTGCTCGAACATGCGGGGAATGGCGCTCACGTAGACGTGCTCGTCGAACACCGAATCCGTTTTCCAGGCGTTGTCGGGCAGGTTCGCATCCTTCCCCCTGCGGAAGCCGCCGCCGCCATAGCCGCCCAGCTGGCAGCGCACGACCGAATAGCCTTCGTTCGCGAAGCGATGGACGTCCTCGGTCAGTTCGGCGATGTCCCGGCCGCCGGCATGGCCGTAGCAGGGAACCGCGGAACGGCTGGCGCCGCCGAGCAGCTGATAGACGGGAAGCCCCGCCTCTTTGCCTTTGATGTCCCACAGCGCCATGTCGATGCCGCCGATCGCCGTCTGCAGAACGGCGCCGTTGCGCCAATAGCCGCTTAAGCTCATCGTGTTCCACAAGTCTTCGATGTTCGCCGCGTCCCGGCCGATAATGACCGGCGCCAGCAGCTGCTCGATCACCTGCACGACCGCTTCCGGATTGTAGATGTCCGACGCGGAGCCGATCCCGTACAACCCGTCCTGGTCGGTCGTCACCTTGACGATCGTCCAGCTTCCGTCGTGGCGGGTCCGAATGCATTTTACAGAGGCGATCTTCGCCATGTCCGTTCTCCTCCCTCGCCGCGAGCCCGCAAGCGGACGCCGGGCAGAAGCGGTTCGGCCGGGACGCTTCAGCCGCGGGGGCGGGAAGCGAGATACCGGTCGACCTGCGACTGCACGTCGTCGATGATGTTCTGCAGGCCGCTGCTTTTTTGCTTTTGGATATAGGCGTCGAGCGATTGTTCGACGTTGTCGACGTCTCCGTATTCGATCGCCTTGCCCATGTCTTCATAAACTTGATCGCGCGTCTCCAGCTCGCTCGAGACATTGCCGTCGGTGATGAACAGCCCCTCCACCGGAGATTCCACGTTCATCGGGAGCTCGGCGAAACGGGTCTCCTCCTTCCAGAAGCCTTCCGGATACGTCTGCGTCGGACGCATGAAATCCGGATTCCAGAACGCCCACTGCCCTTCCCAATCCATATAATTGCTGGAGGCGAACTCCATATGATCCGGATACGCGGCCGTGTCTCCGTCCAATTGATAGGTCTCCCCTTCGATTCCGTAGATGACGAGATCGTACAGGGTCCGGTCCGTCTCCACCATGTCCAGGAAACGCAGGACGAGATCGGCGTGCTCGGAATTCCGGTTGATCGCCAGGACGTTGGCGATCGGCGAACGGTTGACGAACTTGCGGTCCGGGTAGAGCAGCGACATCTGCTGCCGGTAGGACGGATCCGCGAAGCCGGGATCGGCCGCATACGCCCATTCGTGAGAAGTGAGCGTGAACAGCGTCTTGCCGTTGCGCCATTGAACCGCGGTGCTTTCCTTGTCGATCATCGCGTCCCGGTTCAAAATATTGTCGTCATACCATCTCTTGCTCATTTTCGCCGCTTCCAGGTAGAAAGGCTGCTCTTCGATCGCGCGAACCGTAATTCGCGGATCGTTCAGGTAGAAGCCGAGGCCGTGAAAGCCGAGATCCGCCCATTCGTCTCGCGTCTGATAGATCGGAAGGGAGTTCGTCCGGGTCAGCTTGGCGTCCGGATAGGCCATCTTCAACTCATGCAGCAGCTCGTCGACGTCCTCGATCGTCCGAACCGAATCCGGCGACCGGTAAATGCCCGCTTTCTCCGCCAGATCGGCGCGCCAGCCGGCGTAAAACCGCTGGTTCATCTTGACGGTCCACGGAAGGCCGACGATCTCCCCGTTCACCGTCGCGGCCGTGAGCGTTGTCCCTGCGTTTTTATAGCGCTCGTACAAATGGGGCGCATCCTTCGGAAGCAGGTCGTTCAGAGGCATGTAGGAGCCGCGCGCCGCCATTTGCTGGAACGAGTTTTCCGAATCGAAGTTCAAGTCCCACTTGTCCCCCGAAGCCGCCATGACGAGCAGCTTGCCGGAGTAGTCGGGCCAAGGGATGAAGCGAATGGAAAAATCGACGTTCAACCCTTTGGCCTTGACGTAATCGCTCACTTTCGACCAGACCTTGTCCGTCAGGGCTTTCTTGTCCCCGCCGAAATAAAACGTAAGCGTCGTTTCCGGCTCCCCGGGCCCTTGCGCCGACGACGCGGGAG
Organism: Cohnella zeiphila; assembly: GCF_014212055.1. Taxonomy (GTDB): domain Bacteria; phylum Bacillota; class Bacilli; order Paenibacillales; family Paenibacillaceae; genus Cohnella; species Cohnella zeiphila. Next base: position 21,463 of record NZ_JACJVO010000002.1, read on the forward strand.
CCGAACCTTCGCCTAAGCCCGTATTCATTCCGTTCTGAACAAGAATCCGGCTGCAACCCGAAAGCCCCAACTGCAACAGTATGATGAATGCGAATGCCAAAGAGACCCCGAGCCGTCTTCCGGGCATGCTTCCGCTCCCCCTCTTGCCATGATATATTCACAATACCGCTGCCGATCTCGTTGTCAAGCCTCGCGTGGTATGCGCTTTCACGATCGACGAAGAGGGGTCTGCAGCGGCGGCGCGACGCTGCAACCATCATAAGGGCCGGGGCCTCCCGCTTCCAGAGGTCAATCTTAAATTTTATGGGGCAGTTTTGTCTTTCTTTATCGGAATGCCTTCGGGCCGTCGTCCGCCGGCTTCGGGAACGCGGGCGCCGAAGCGCCCGCGTTCCCCTTCTCATCGGTAAACCTTCACCGTCTTGATCTCGAACGCGCGGAAGTCCAGCCTAATCTCCGAGCCTTTCAGATCGACCTCCTCTTTCTCTTCCTCCAGCATGTCGGTCAGAACGACCCGCGAAGGCGCAAAGCCGAACCGCAGCCTCGCTCCCTTGACCGCGGAACGCTCCGCCTCGTACAAGCGGATGACATAAGCGTCGTCCTCCTCGGCCGGCTTGACCGATTCCACGATGACGTTCGCGGCGTCGATCTCCGCAAAGGAACGCGGCTCGCCGGGGGCGCGCCCGCTTGCGGCAAGCACCGGCACGTTCAGCTCGTATGCGGGACGGACGACCGTCTCGGCGGAGAACCCTCCTTCGTGCGGAAGCAGCGAGTAGACGACTTCGTGCAGCCCTTCGTCGCCGCGCGGATCGGGATGCGCGCCTCCTTTATGGAGCGTGAGCCTCATGTCCGACCCCGACACGGAGATGCCGTACTTGCAATCGTTCAGCAGGGCGACGCCGAACCGGTTCTCCGACAGATCGGTCCATTTGTGGTTGCATACCTCGAACATCCCTTGGTCGTAAGGGGTGTTGTCGTGCGTCGGCCGCTCGACGTGGCCGAACTGGATCTCGTGCCGGGCGCACGTCGCGAGAAGGGCGACGTCGAACCCGGCTTTGAGCAGCCGGTGCTTCTCGTTCCAGTCGATCGCCGTTTCGAAGTCGACGCGGGGGGTATCGGAATGAAAGACGATATCCTGCTTGAGCGACGACGCGTTGCCGATGCGGTATTCGCTGCGGATCCGGAACTGCAGCGGGCCGTCGGCCGCGATTTCCCGGCTGACCAGCGCCGTCTGCAGCCGCAGCTTGCCGGCTTGGTCGCGGTCGATGTCCCAGTTGTCCCAAGCTCCCGGCAGATCCTCGCCCAGCAGCAGCGCGTTGAGCGGATGGCCCTCGCCCCGCAGCTCCCGGCCCGACGCCTTATCCGCGAAGGACGCGATATAGCCGTGCTCGTCGAAGCGGACGACGGCGAACGGCGTCTCCAGGCGATCGCCGGCGAACCGGAACGGGGACGGAGCTGTCCGCGCTTCGGTATCCGGCTCCAGCTCGATGGTCAGCGTTCCCAGAGCGGGAACGGCCGCCCCGCCGATCAGCAGCCGCTTGCGCCCGAGGACGTCGTCCGCGAGCTGGACGGCTAGAGCCGGATCGGCCGGCCGCATGCCGCCGAACGCGGCCGCATCCAGCTCGATCGTTCCGGCGCGATCCCAGCTCAGCGCGTTCAGGACGGTAACCGCGCGAGAATCCGGCCGCAGCGAAGCGGACAGCAGCTCCGCCGCCGTTTTCCCGGCTTCGCGGATGACGTCCCCGACCTCGCGAACGGCGCGGTCGTGCACCTCCGGAATCGACGTCCCCGGCAAAATGTCGTGGAACTGGTTGATCAGCAGCAGCTCGTACAGCTCGGTCGTCCTCAGGCTAGGAGACAGCCGGCCGCCGCCTGCGACCCGCTCCATTACCTCGATCAGCTCGAGGCTGCGCAGCGCGATCTCCGCCTTGCGGTTGTTCCGCTTGATCTGGTGCATCTGCGTCAGCGTTCCCCGGTGTCCCTCGAAGTACAGTTCCCCGACGTAAAGCGGAAGCTGAACGGACGTCTCTTCGAGCTCCTGCATGAACCGGCTGACGGTCGTATGCCCGGAACGGGGAACGCCTTCGGTGTCCCGGATCCGGCGGGCCATCTCCAGCATCTCGTACTGGGGACCGCCGCCGCCGTCCCCGAATCCGTAAGAGATGAGCCGGCGGTCGTTCACCCGCGGATGCTGAACGCCGTTGTTGCCCCGCTCGTAGATCCGGCTTGCAACCGTCTCGGCGTCCGGCCAGCAATGGATCGTATTGAAGTGCGTGAGCACCGTCGTGCCGTCCATCCCGCGCCAGCGAAACGTATCGAGCGGGAACAGGTTCGTATCGTTCCAGCTCAGCTTCGTCGTCAGGAAGTAGCGAATGCCGCTTCCGGCCATGATCTGCGGGATCGCGGCGCTGTAGCCGAACGTATCCGGCAGCCAGAACGTATCGGCCGTATAGCCGAAATGCTCTCTCGTGTAGCGCTGGCCCTTCAGAAATTGGCGGACGATCGACTCGCCGCCCGCGAGATTGCAATCCATCTCGATCCAGACGCCGCCGTTCGGCTCCCAGCGGCCTTCGGCCGTCCGCCGTTTGATTCCTTCGAAAATATCCGGATAATGGCGCCGCATCAGCTCCGCGTGAAAAGCCGAGCTTTGCACGAACGTATACTCCGGATACTGCTCCATCAGGCTGAGCGCATTGGCGTACGTGCGGGCGCACTTGCGGATCGTCTCGTCGCGCGTCCACAGCCAGGCGGTGTCCATATGGGAGTGGCCGATCAGGCCCGCCTGCGGAGCGGACGGACTGTTCGGACTCTCCAGCAGCGGCCTCAGGACGGCCGAAGCGGCCGCCACGCCGGACCGCCACGTATCCTCCGTCTCCTCTTCCGGAGATTGAGGAAGAAGACGAAAAGCTTCCAGCAGGGCGTTCTCGATTTTGGCCTTGCGGAAATCGTCGACCGATCGGGCGCGAACCATTTGATTCAGGGTGCGGAGGTCGAAGACGAACGCTTGAACGTCCTCCCGGCACTGGACGATATCGATGGATTGGAAGATTCTCTCGTAGCGGATCGGGCTGCCGTCGCCCGTCTCGTGAGATTGATAGGGCTGCGTGCCGACGCAAGGATGCCCCGCGTAGCCTTCGAAGGCGAGCTCGTACGCCTCGCCCGCCCGGGCTCTTTCGGTCAGCAGGAGCGTGCGGTGGTTGCCCCGGTTCTCGGCGTCCTTCGGATGCGTGAAGATCCCTCGCGGCTTCCCGTTCACCCAGAAAAACGTCTCTACGCCGTCCGTCTGCGCCTGGATGTAGATTCGGCCGCCATCCAGCGCCGCCGGAACTTCGAACGTTCCCTTGAACCAGGCCGAACCCCATGGACGGCCCCATGTCCGGCCTCGTTCCGCCGGGCGCCAGTCGGCCTCGGGACCGGGAACCTCGTACAGGTGCTCCTGCGTCTCGAAGTACCGGACCGGCACCTCGCCCCGTTTCTCGAAGATCAGGCCGGAATAAATGTCTTCCAGCTTTCTCAGCTTGCCCAGCGTTTTCTGAACGTGGTTGCGGTTGATCATGCGTTCGTTCCTCCGGGCAGCGGCGGCATCGGCGCCGGACGCCGGCATCGGCTTTTCATCTCGTAATGGATGCCTGCGGCGGATGCGTCGTGGAAGCCGTGCATCGCCTCCAGCACATGGAAGGCCATATCCCCGTGCGCGCGATGCTCCCGTCCTTCGGCGACGGCGGCCGCCAGATCGGCCACGCCGATGCCGCGGTTATTGTTCGTGTAGCCGTGCGTAAGAGTGACTTCCTCCCACTCGCGGCTGCCGGCCCGGCGCAGCCGGACGACGCCGCCGAACCCGTTCGGGTCGGGGACGAGCAGCGTTCCTTGGCTGCCCTGAATCTCGATGTTCGGCAGCGAGGTGCCGGCCGGCGCGTCGAAGCTCGTGATCAGCGTGCCGACGACGCCGCTCTCGAAGTCGAGCACCCCGGCGATATGGGTCGGCGTCTCGACGCGGATTTTCTGGCCGCGCTTCTTGGCGCTTCCGATCGTCCGTTCCGGATGGGTGATGACCGCGCTCCCCGTCACGCGCCGGATCGGTCCGAGCAGGGTGACGAACGCCGTCAAGTAATAAGGCCCCATATCGAACATCGGACCGCCGCCGACCTCGTAATAAAATTCGGGATCGGGATGCCAGCTCTCGTGGCCGCCGCCGAGCATAAATCCCGATACGGCCACCGGCGTGCCGATCGCGCCGTCGTCGATCAGCTTCCGGCACGTCTGAATGCCGCCGCCCAGGAACGTCTCGGGCGCGCCGGCGACGCGCAGCCCTTTCTCCTTGGCGAGGGCCAGCATCTCGGCCCCTTCCTCGCGCGTCACCGCAAGCGGCTTCTCCACATAGACGTGCTTGCCCGCCCTCAGGGCGTCCAGGCATACCGAAGCGTGCGCCTTCGGAATCGTCAGGTTGACGACGATGTCGATGTCCGGATCGGCGAGCAGCTGTTCCGGCGTATAGGCTTTGGCGAGCCCGAACTGCTCCGCCCGGGCTTCCGCCCGGCCGATGTCGATGTCCGCCGCCGCGACCAGTTCCACTTCCGGGTATTGGGACAAATTTTCGAAATAGATGCCGCTGATATTGCCGCACCCGACGATACCGACTCTGCTTTTTGCCATCGTTTCAATCCCCTCGCTGACTCGTTTCGCTTCCTGCGCCTTCATCTTATCGCTGCCTCCCGCATCGGACAATGAGGCGTTCGTAAACAAAGACAGCCATTATTGGCCGGATTCGCGGCTCGTTCGGCGCCGAAGCGCGTATTCCGTTCCGGCAAGCGCCGCCCAGCGGATCCGGCCTTCTCCGTCGACGGCCGCATCGACCGGAACGCCGCCTGCCGCCAAGTCCCACTCCCCCTCCGCGCGAACGAACCGTTCGCCGTCCGCAGCCGTGCGTATCCGGGCTTCGAGCAGCGCGCCGTCCGACCATCGCAGGTCGACCTCGCAGCCGCCTCTTGCCCGCAGGCCGCGAACTTCTCCTTCCCGCCACGCCGACGGGAGCGCCGGCAGCAGGTGGAGCTCGCCGGCATGGCTCTGCAGCAGCATCTCGGCTATGCCCGCCGCTCCGCCGAAATTGCCGTCGATTTGGAAAGGCGGATGGTTGTCGAACAGATTCGGCAGCGTGGAATGCGCCAGCAGCGCCTTAACGTTCTCGTAAGCTTTCTCGCCGTCCTCCAGCCGAGCCCACAGATTGACGATCCAGGCGCGGCTCCAGCCGGTGTGGCCGCCGCCATGGGCAAGCCGCCGTTCCAGCGTCACCCGGGCGGCATCCGTCCATTCGGGCGTCGTCCGAACCGACCAGCCCGTGCCGGGATGAAGCGCGAACAGATGGGAGATGTGGCGATGGCCGGGCTCCGCTTCCTCGTAATCTTCCAGCCACTCCAGCAGCTGGCCGTGGCGGCCGACGGCCGGCTCCGGCAGCCGGGAGAGCAGCTCCGCCAGCCGCCCGGCGAACGCCTCGTCGATGCCGAGAATGCCCGCCGCTTCGATGCAGGCCCGGAACAGCTCGCGCAAAATTTGACTGTCCATGGCCGGACCCGCGCACAGAATGCCTTTCTCGCCTCCGGGCAGAACATACGTATTCTCCGGAGACACCGACGGCACGGTGACGAGCCGGCCGTCCGGTAGCTCCGTCAAATAATGAACGAAAAATTCCGCAGCCTCCCGCATCGTTCCGTAAGCGTCGGCCAGGAAGGAGCGATTCAGCCCGTATGCGTAATGCTCCCACAGATGAAGGCAGAGCCAGGCCGCGCCCATCGGCCAGAAGGTCGACGGCAGATAAAGGTCCTGGGGCGCCGTGTCGGCCCACAGGTCGGTGTTGTGGTGGGCGACGAAGCCTTCGCAGCCGTACATCGCCCTTGCGGTCTTCCTCCCCGGCTCGCGCATCCGCTCGATCAGCCCGAACAGCGGCCCGTGGCATTCGGCGAGGTTGCCCGATTCGGCGGGCCAGTAATTCATCTGCGTATTGATGTTGATCGTATACTTGCTGTCCCACGGCGGAAGAATCCGGTCGTTCCAGATGCCTTGCAGATTGGCCGGAAGCGAGCCCGGCCGGCTGCTGGCGACAAGCAAATAGCGTCCGAACTGGTAATAGAGAGCCATGAGGCCGGGGTCTTCGGCGCCGGCCCGCACCCGTTCGAGCCTGGCATCCGTCGGAAGCCGGGCCAGCCCGTCTTCTTCCGGTCCGAGCCGAAGCTCGACTCGCTCCATGAGCGGCCTTACATCGCCGATCTGCCGCCGCCGCAGTTCCTCGAAGCCTCGCGCGCTTGCCGCATCCGCCGCACGCAGCGCTTCCGCCTCGGGGTCGGCGAAGCGGAACGAGGTTGCGGCGGCCAGCACCAGCGTAACCCGGTCGGCGTCCCGAACGATCAGGTGCTCGCCGACGATCCGGACGCTGCCGCCTTCGGCTTCCGCCCGCAGCACCAAGCGAAAATCGACGCCGCCCGTGCCGCCGCCGTTGCCTCTCATGATCAGGGTTCGATCGCCAGAGCGCGCGATCTCGTCGTAATACCGGTTGTTCGGCCCGCGCGTCAGCCGCGCCGTAAAGCCGACGGCTCCCGGCCGGTCGGCTTCGAGGCGTACAACGATCGCCCGATCCGGCTCGCTCGCGAACGTCTCCCGGCGGTAGGCGATCCCTCCCGCCCGGTAGCCGACGCTCGCGATGCCGGTCGTCAAATCGAGCTCGCGTCGGTAATCTTCCGCCTGACCCTGCGAGTCGAACGTCAAGGCCAATTCGCCGAGCGGCACGTAATGGCGCTGCGTCTCCGGAACGCCGGACAGCGCCAGCAGCGACAGCCGCTGCGCCTCCTGCACCCGATCATCCAGCAGCGCCTGCCGGATCGTCTCCAGATGAGCGAGCGCGTCCGGGTTGTTGCGGTCCCTCGGACCGCCATACCACAAGCTGTCTTCGTTCAATGCGACGCGTTCCCGCTCCGGCTGGCCGTAAATCATGCCGCCGAGCCTGCCGCTGCCGATCGGCAGCGCCTCTTCCCATGAGGCGGCCGGCCGATCGAACCACAGCTTCAGCGGTTGCCGCCCGTTCTCCGGCGTACTCACTTTTTTCACGCGAACCGTCCTCCTTATTCTTTATGCGACGTCTTCTATGCGACGCAAAGAGACTGCCGGTCCCTGAAGCCCCGGACAGTCTCCGCTCACGGATATCTTACTTATAAACCCAATGAAGACCGAAGTTCAAGCGTCTTCTTGTTCCATGCTTCCGTCTCCGGAATGATGTCGTTGATATCGCGATCGCCGAAGATGATATCGTTCAGAATGTTGTTCCAGTTATACTCGCTCCAATCCGGAACGGTGATGCCCGGCTCGATCTTGGCGTTCTTCTGCGCGATCTTTACGGCTTCGATGTTCTTGCCCTGCCACATCGGCGATTGATCGTAATAGCTGGTCAGCTCCGGATTGAGCAAGGATGCGTTCGCGCCTTGGTCGATCTTCCACTTCTGGGCGTCCACCGTGAATTGGAAGCTGAGCCACAGGAACGCTTCTTCTTTATGCTTCGAACCGGCGAGCATCGCGAGCGGCCCGTAGATCGAATACCCCGGCTGGCTGACTTTGCCCTTCGGGAACGGCAGCACGTCCCAGTTGAACGTCGCCTTGTTTTTGAGGTCCGGCAGCACCCAGTCGCCACCGATCGCGAACGCGGTCTTGCCGTTGAGGAAATTCGTCGTGACGTTGCCGGAAGCCGCTGCGGCGGCGTTGCTCTGCATCGATCCGTCCTTCGTCACGAGCTCCTGGAACCATTTGACCTCGTTCATGACGTCCGGCGTCGCCATTACGCTCTGCGTCAAATCCTCGTTCATGTAATGATGATTGGCCGCGTATCCGTCCGCGATCGCCTTCGCGCTGGTAAGCCGCATCTGGATCTCCGGCTGCGTCGTTACCCCGTACTCGCCGGCATCCGGATCGGTCACCTGCTTGGCGATGTTGCGGAAGTCGTCGTACGTCCAGTCGTTGGACGGCATATCGACGCCGTGCTTGGCGAGCAAGTCCTTGTTTACCAGGATCCACATCGGCACGTCGACCATCGGCACGGCCAGTTTCTTGCCTTTGAGCGTCATCATATCGAAGAACCCTTGGGGCAGCGTCGCTTCCTGGAAGATCGGGCTTTTCTCGATATACGGAGTCAAATCTTCGAGCAGTCCGTTCTGGTCGAAGGAGATCAGGTCGGTGTCGATCTCGGTCACGTCGGCGGGAGTGCCCGCCGCTTCCTGCGCCGCGATCACATCCATGACCGGCTGGCCGTTGACCGGCACTTGCTCGATCGTGATCCACGGATATTTCTCATGAAACATCTTGTACAGCTCGTCATAGGTTCCGTTCTTCCAGGAGACGAACTTCAGGGTGACGGGATCGTGCTTCTCCTCCGATGCCGGCTGACTCGCCTGCGCCGACGCGCTGCTGCTCGGACTGCCGCTTGGGCTGGAGCTCGGTGCGGCGCTTCCGGAAGCCGAGGAGCCGGCGTTGTTGTTGTTGCCGCCGGAGCAGGCCGTCAAAGCCAAGGAACTCATAAGCGCGATACTGACGATTCCCATCATCGAACGTTTCTTTGTCACTTCGGTTTTCCTCCCCAACTGTGTTTAGGTCGATGCGTCTTGCCGAATCCCCTTGCTGCTTGCGATGCGGATCTGGACTCTAGCCAGGGCATCACTCCTCTCAAGTTCGCAAGCCTGCGCTGCGTTACTCCACGATCCCCGTCCGCTCGATGCCGGTGACAAACCACCGCTGCAGGAACATAAAGACGAGGATCGGAGGAAGGATGATCAGGAACGCGGCCGCCATCTTGGTCGCTTCCGTCACCGGATTTGCCGTTCCCGGGCTGTCGGCCGTGTGCCCGAGCAGCGACGGGTTCAGCACGTTGTCCAGGTTGTCGAGCCGGATCGACAGCGGCGTGAATCCCTTCGCGAGGAACATCGAAGGCTCGTAATACATGTTCCAATACCAGATGAACGAGAACAGGAACACGACAAGGCAGGCGGACCGGGCCAGCGGCAGCATGATGCGGAAGAACAAGCGGAACACCGACGCCCCGTCCAGCTTCGCGGCCTCCTCCAGGCTGATCGGCTGCGCGTGGAAAAACTGGCGAAAGATCAGAATGAACAGCGCGCCCTTGAGCCCTTGCCCGAAGACGGCCGGGATCAGAAACACGAACATCGAATTCAATAACCCGAGCCTGCTGAAAATGACATAAAGCGGAATGACGATGACTTCGGGCGGAATGAGGAACGTCAAGATGATGAGTCCCGTAATGACTCCCTTGAACGGCACGGCCAGCCGGGCGAGGGCGTATCCGGTCATCGCGCAGATGAACACTTGAACGATGGAGCAGGAAAGGGCGATCGCCGCCGTGTTGCGGAGCGCCTCCGGATACTGCAAGCCGTCGAACGCCTTGCTCAGGTTCTCCCAGGTGATCTGCCGGGGAATCCATTTGACGGTCGGATCGAGCAGGTCGCTGATGTTTTTGAGCATGGTGCTGATCATGTACAGCAGCGGCTGCAAGTACAGGTAGGCGACGATCGACAGCAGAATGTAGATGACCAGCTTGGCGAGCAGGCCGTCCGACAAGTTGCGGCCCATGACGAGCTGCTTGACCTTCTGGGATTGGCGGCTCCAGATCAGTCCTCTTATGCGCCGCTTCGCTTTCTCGTACCGGATATCGGTATTCATCGTTGTCCTCCCCTCGACTTCATGCTTCGGCTGAACAGCCACATCACGACGGCGATCAGGACGAAGATGAACGCGAAGTAGATCCAGGCCAGCGCGCTGGCGTAGCCGTAGCCGGTATCGACTTTGAACATGTTGTCCTTGATATGCTTGAGCACCGGATTCAGCGGAAAAGTGAACAAGTCGATGATCGTGTACAGCACGTTCAGGCTGATGAACGGCAGGCTGGCCGGCAGCGTAATCTTCCAGAAGCTGTCCCACGGCGACGCCCCGTCGATCCGGACCGCCTCGTAGTTCGACGGCGACACCGTCTGGAAGCCCGCGATGAAGATCAGGATCTGCACGCCCGAGTACCACAGAATGAGCACGACCCGGCTGAGGACGTCCATGACGGTCGTGGCGAATTCCCCTCCGACATATTCCTTGACCATCGGCTCGAGATTGTATTGATCGAGGAACGGGATGTCCCCCGCCCCTTGCGTGAACAGCTCGGACAGCACCTGTCCGGTGGCGAAGATGACCGGGAGGAAGAACAGCGCCCGGTACAGGAACCTTCCCGGAAACCGTTGGTTGAGCAGCAGGGAGATCAGCAGCGCGAATATGACGATGATCGGAATCATCAGAAGCATCTGCTCAAAATAAGTGATCAGCTCGATCGGGAACACGTTGTCTTTCAGGAACGCGTCCCGGTAATTTTGCATGCCGAGCCAGGTGTATTTGAAGCCGCCCGGAACGACGGCCACCTTGTGCAGCGACATGAACATCGACCAGCCGATCGGTATGGCGACGAACACGCAGAAGCCGATCATCCAGGGGAGCATGAACAACATGCCGGTGCCGTATCGCTTCGAGCTATGGAGAAGCGCTTGCTTCTTGTGGGATTGTACCTTGTTCATGCGCCTCCTCCTTTTTCCACCCGGAACGTCTTGGCGTCATAGTCGACGATAACCCGCGTTCCGTCCTCGTAGGTCGTCTCGAACCGGTTGTCGCCCAGCTGCTTGTGGTCCACGATCTTCTCCGAGTAGACGGAGGCGAGCGAATCGAACTGCTTGTATTCGTCCACGATCCGGCTGTCCCACTTGTCGAACCGGCTGCTGTACAGGTCGTTCGCATCCGTATTCTTCAGCTTGCGCGAATCGTCGTGCGTGACGAAGAACGACGGCATGGCGCCGTACTCGATCGCCTTCAGGAATTCCGTCTCCGCGTCGTCCCGCAGGTTCCCTTCCTCGAACGAATACGGAACGTATCCGTGCAGGACGATCGGGTAGAACGGGACGGTCTCGTCGATCATGAAATCGTGGCTCGAATCGTACGGGAACTGATCGATGTAGTCCGTCTGGCCGATCGTGTAGGCGTTGCCCCGGTATACGCTCGCCGATCCGAGCTCCTTCCTCGTGTAATCCAGAAGGCCGTCGTATACTTCCTTCGTATAAGCTCTCGTCTGGATGCCGGACGGCTCGTAATCGTTGAACAGCATCTCGCCGAATCCGTTGTAATGGATGCCGGATACCCCGATCTCCTTCAGCTTATCGATCGTGCCGACGGCGTCCGCGACCGACAGCATCGGCTTCGCCAGGAACCAGCCGTCGTCGACGAATGCGGTGCCGTCGATCGCCCGCACGGCGTAATTTTTCCCGGACGTGCCGGAGTGGCTGTCGATCCAGGTGAAGTCGTCCTGGAAGACGACGTCCGTTCCTTCCTGCTTCATCTTGGAGACGAACGACTTGGCGGCCGACGTTCCGCCGAGCGCCGATTCGATCGGAAAGCGGTTCTCCACGTTGTAGTCGCCCTTGTTCTGCCAGCCGTAATAGATGACCTTCGAGCTCGCGACCCCTTCGCTTCGCAGCCGGTCCACGATGTCGCCCGCCTGCTCGAACGTGGTGGCGGCTACGTATTTGACCCGTCCGTAGGCGATCTCGTAAGCCCCTCCCTCGATCTTCAGATAGAGCGGTACGTGATCGACGGGCTGCATCGGGTCTTTAAGCTGACCGTTCTCCGTCAGATAGTCGCGGTATGCGTTCGCCATGCCGATGTAGCCGGCATCGCTCCCGCTGAGGAACCGGTACTCCACTTCGCGGTCCCGGTCCAGCCGCTGCTCCTGGATCGCTTTGACCGGAGCGGCGAGCCGGCTCATCTGGTACAAATACTCCTCGCGGTAAATTTGGCTCGAATAGACGTTGAAGAACGACGACTTGATGCCGGGCGGCATGGCGGCGACGTTCGCGGAGTCGTCCCCTTCCGTCAGGATGGCGACGAACGCGTGATCGCCTTTTTTCAGACCGAACACGGGGTACGCGATGTCTTCCCTTCGTTCCCCGGAGCGCATCCAGTTGGCCGTGTTCGATACTTCCGTCCCGTAGACTTGATGAATGTAGCCGCGGGATACGGCGGCATGCTCGGCGTCGAACCGGATCAGGCCGCCCGGGCCGTCGGGAACGAACAGATAACCGTCCTCGTCCGCCGAAGCGGCCCCGAAATACGGCAGCACGTCGAGCGTGAAAAAGACGTAGTCTCCGTCCTCCCGGATGCCGTCCGCCGGCACTCTCGCCTTCAATCCCTTGTCGGTCAGCTCGTATTGAATGGCGAAGCCGAGCTTCTGCTGCGGGAACGTGTACGCGATCTGGAGCCCCGCGTCCGTCTTCGTCATGACGGCTTGCATGCCGGGCGTCTGGGCGTTCGCTTCTTCCCGGATCGTCTGGTTCGTTCCTTGCGCTTTGACGTACGTCAGCACGAACGTCGACTTCAGGTTCGACAGCAGCTGGCCTTTGACCGTCTCCTTGGCGAGTCGGCCGTCGTCCGGATTGCTGGTCCACCGGTATCCGGTCGACTTGTCGACGACGGCGATCTGCGTGTTGTCCGGCCGGACGTACAGCTCATACTTCCCGTTGTCCGCAGCCAGCGCGTAACCGTCGCTGCCGGCCGCCGGCTTCCAGGGGCTGCCGTCGTACAGCGGGGCGTGCGCCGGCTCCTGCGCGTCGATGCCGGCATCGGCGAACGCCTCCGCGGCGGACGGCGTATCGTCGCGGGCAAGGAAGACGGCCAGCAGGACGGCAACGACGACGATGGCGGCCGCTATCAGCTTTACTCGAAGGGATAGTCGTCTAAGGAAGTTAATGATAGAAACTCACCTCTTTGTAAAGCTGATAGAAAAAGTCGTACAGGTTGTAGGACAACCCGAAGGTGATGAACCCGAACAGCCAGATCATGCCGATTGTCAGCACGGTAATGGCCGAATTTTTGATCGTTTCGACGAAGTCGAAGTTGTGAATGACCTGCGTCATGACGAAGAACATCGCCGCCATCCACAGCATCATGACCGTATTCAAGGTGTGGATGACGATCTTCTCGTCCAGCGTAACGATGTTGGACAGGACGATCGTCGGGATCGAGAAGAAGAAGTACGGCGCCAGCGCGTACGTGCTTCCCTGGACGACCTCCCGGAATTTTCCTTCTCCGTCCTTCACGCTGCAGACGAGATAATTGGCGATAATCCACGTGATCCACGGGAGAACGAACAAGCCGAGCGTATTGCGCAGATTGATCTCGGACAGCTCGACGGGATGGAACAGGAAGCCGGTTCCGTAGATCGACGCCAGCTTGACGCCGACCGCCGCGGCGAGCAGCAGCAGCACGATCCAGGGTGCGACCCGGGCTTCTTTCAAGCGGTAGAATCCGTCATAGGGATGGAACATGACGTACCAGAAGCTGCGCAGATCGGCCAGCGGCCGGTTCCAGGAAGCCGGCGGCGAGTGCTTGCGCAGCAGCGCGCGAACGCCCCGGATTCCGTAGCGCAGCGCCAGCAAGATTCCGACGATCCAGGCGATCAGGGCGATAAAATGGCTCTGCATCCAATCCAGCCGGATCTGCCAGAACGCCTTGGAATACCCTTCCGTATCGAACGCCGTCTTCATGAACGTCAGCGCGTTATGGTTGTCTCCCTCGTGCAGGTAGACTTTGCCCAGCCCTTCGAACGTGCCGTTGTACATGTCGTTCAGCTCGTAGACCCGCTCCCAGTAAGGCTTGCTCTCCTCGTATTTGCCGTCCGAATACAGCACGAGCGCCTTCAGGACGTTATTGCCGAACTCGGTCCGGACGAACTTATGGATCGTCTCGGTCTTGCTGTCCGAGATCCAGATGCTGTCGCGGGAATCGACGCCGATGCTCGTCGGAAAGCCGAGCACGCCGGACTGCTGCGTCTCCTTGTCGACCAAGCCGAACGCGAACAGCGCTTGGCCGGTCCGATCGTACAGGTTGATCTGTTCGGAGTCGAGATCGATGTTGTAAAGGAAGCCGTCCTTGTCGATCGCCACGTCGACGATGCCGTGCGCGTCCACGAACGTCTTGTTCTTGAACGCGTCCACCCCTCCGGCGTTCAGCTTCCGGACCGCTCCTTCCCCGAAGCTTCCGGCCGTCGCCGTGTAAATGAAGCCGTCCTCATCCAGCGCGATATTCGCGATCGGGCGCGGCAGGTTCGCTTTTTCCTTCGCCAGCTGCTCCTTGTTGAGAACAAGCTTCTTCAGCCAGGTCAGAAGCGATTGCTGTGCTTTGTTCGCGCCGAAATAGCCCATGAATTCGCCTTTGTCGTTCAGGCGCACGAGACCCTGATAGGAAGAGTTCAGCGCGATGTACATGACGCCCCGGCGGTCGACGACCAGCTTGATCGGCACGAACTGCTCGGTGGCCATCAGCGTGGTGTCCGGCTTCTTGTATTCGCGCACGAACTTGCCGTCCGTGCCGAACACCGCGATTCGCTGATTGCCGGAATCGGCTACATACACCAGGCCGCCCGGGGTGACGAATACCCCTTCCGGCGAGCTAAGCCGTCCCTTCCCTTCCTCGTCGCCGATCGCCCGCAGCTGCTTGCCGTCGTTGCCGAGCACGATGATCCGATCCTGCTTCTTGTCGGCCACGTAAACGCTGTCGTCCGGCGCCACGTAAAGATCGACCGGCTCCTCGAAATGGGCGGAGAACGCTTCTTCCGGCGTGTAAATCGGCTGAATGCGAAACCAGGTCGACTGGTTGCCGTCGTAATAAAAAGTCGAGTACGGGAGCCGGGCGAACGTCGTTTGGGGCACGACGAACCACGCCGACGCAGCCAGAAGCAGAAGTGCCATCCATTTCTTCATCGTTCCGACTTCCTTTGCTGATGGAATTACTTGATTCCGGAATGGATCATCGTCTCAAGCACTTTCCGCTGGAAGAGCAGGAAGATGATCAGGTTCGGGATAAACATGAGCAGGCCGGCGGCGGCCGCCAGGTTTTGCCCGGCCACGTTGTTCTGAAGGCCGCTCAGCAGGCTGTTCACGTAGAAAGCGAGCGTCCGCATCGTCTCGGTCTGCATGAACAAGGTGGACGTCTCCACGTCTCCCCACACGCCTTGGAACGTAAAAATCGAGATGGTCGCAATGGCGGGCACGGACAGCGGCAGAACGATTCTCAGGAAAATGCCGAAGTGGCTGGCGCCGTCGATCTTGGCCGCTTCCACCAGATCGTTCGGGATCTGGGAGACGAATCCGACCAGCATGAACACCGCGACCGGAGAAGCCAGAGCCGGCAGCACGTGACCGAAATAGGTGTTGTTTAGCCCGATTCCGTTGATGATGAGATACCGCGGAATCGAGACCGTCTCCGGCGCGAACATGAGCGACAGCGTGATCATGGACATGATCAGCTGCTTGAAGTGGAACTGATACTTGGCCAGCACGTAGGCCGCCATCGTGCTGACGACGATGACGAGCGTAAGCGTCAGCGCCGCCACGACCACGCTGTTGAACAGATAACGGGTGAACGGAACCGTCGCGTTCGAAGCGTGCAGGAAGAGCGATTCGAAATTGCGGAACGTCGGATGCCGGACGAAGAACCGCGGCGGGAACAGAAACAGCTCGTTCTGCGGCTTGAACGCGTGGTTGAGGATAAAGACGATCGGCAGGATCATGAACGCCGCCAGCGCCGTAAAAACGGTGACCAGGCCGACCTGAAACGGCGACGTTCTGCGAAGTTTGCGAATCATCGGTTACAGCTCCTCCTTTGAGCCGAACAGCCGGTAAGCGAACCGCATGGCGAAATAGCTGACGAGCAGCAGCATGACCGAGATCGACGACGCATAGCCGAGCTCGAAGCGAATGAACGCATAGTCGTCGATATGGTTGATGATCAGATGCCCCGCGTACTGCGGCGTAATCGCCGCCCCCGTCAGCTGGGTGGAGATGCTGCCGGCCTTGAGCGTCGAGACGATCGTCATGACGGCGCTGAACAGCATCTGCGGCTTCATGGACGGAATCGTGATGTAGAACACTTCCTGGAGGCGGTTCGAGATGCCGTCGATGCGGCCGGCCTCGTACAGCTCGCGGTTGACCGTCTGAAGTCCGGCGAGCATGGCGAGGAAGCCGACGCTGAAGCTGATCCACAAGGAGACGAGAATCATGATTTTCATCAAATATTTCGGATCCTGCAGCCAGATGATCGGCGAATCGATCCAGCCCATCTGAAGCAGGAAGTGGTTGACGTAACCGACCCGGTCGCCGCTGAACGCGGCGATCCACACGACCGACAGCGCCACCGCGCCGGCCATCGAAGGCGCGTAAAACGCGAGCGTGTAGTAGTCCCGGATCCTGATCGGAAGCTGGTGGATCAGCCACGCGAACAGGAACGCCAGCATGTAGCCGCCGGGACCGACGATGAGCGCGAACAGGAACGTATTCGGCAGCGCCTTGGTCAGGAAGATGATGTCCTGCGTGAACAGTTCGATGTAATTGGAGAAGCCGATGAAGTGCAGCTTGCCGAAGCCGTCGTAGGAGGTGAAGCCGAGCGTCGCGGCCATGACGACGGGAACGACGATGAAGACGGTGAAGCACAGAAGGAACGGCGCGATGAACAGATAACAGAACGCGTCGCGCCGTATTTCCGCCCAGAACCGGCTCCACCTAAGCCCGATCGTCTGCGCCCGGCTCGTTCGAATGCTGGGAGAAAGCTCCGTCTTCATGATCCAGGTTCCTCCCATTTGAATGGTTGTAAAATTTGCGGCACGCGCAGGTCGGCCCCGTTGCCGATGCCGAAGTCCCGCTGCCTGCTGTCCATCTCTCTCTGCAGCGCCGTCTCCGCGTCTTCCAGCGCTTCCTCCGCCGGCACGTTGTTAAACACGGTGTCGTTCCAGGCGAAATCCATTTCCCGGCCGAGGAAGTAGAATCCCGGCACGTTCGGCATGTTCTTCGCCCAGCGCGCCTGCTCGCGGATCGCCTGCAGATCGTCGTCGGGCCAGTTCAGCGTCCGCATCGCGCCCGTGTTCGCCGTGTTCCACCGGTATTCGAGACCGTAGAACGACTCGATGTCCTTCGCGTAGCGGGCCTGCACTTCGTCCGACGTCCACCATTTCAGAAATTCCCACGCTTCGTCCTTGCGGTCGCTTTTCTTCATGATCATGGCGGCGGACAAGCCCTGGGGCGACCACCGGGCCACTTGCCCGTCCGGCTGCTCGATGCCGGGCAGCGGCGCGATCTTCCAATGGCCCGTAATCTCCGGAGCGGCGACCAGCAGCTGGACGTACGTATTGAAGTCGGCGATGCCGATCGGGATGTCCCCGTCGCGGAAGTGCTGGAAGAAAGCCGGAATGTCGATGGGCAGATTGTATTTCGTGAACATCTCCGTCCACATCTTGAACGCCTTCTGCCCCGCCTCGCTCGTCAAGGTCGCCTTCAGCCCGTCCGGAGAGTAGGCCTCCGCGCCGTTCTCGAAGAAGAAAGTCGAGAAGTCGGCCTTCGGAATGCTCATCGTCATGCCGTTCTCCTGCAGCGTCGGCAGGATGTCGAAGACGTCGTTCCACGTGTCAGGCGCTTTCAAGCCCAGGTTCTCGAAGATGTCGGAGCGGTAGAACATGACCTGGAAGTTCTCCACCTCCGGCAGTCCGTACGTGCCTCCGTTGTAGGTGAGCGCCCGCTGCACGCCGGGGATGAACCGCTTGTTCACTTCGTCGAAGCCGGGATACTTGGACAAGTCTTCGACGGCGCTCCGCATCGCGTAGTCGGCCGGCGTCGCTTCGCCGACGCCCAGGGCGACGTCGGGCACGTCCCCGGCGGCGTTGCCGAGAATGAGCATGTTCGGGTTCGGCATCAGGTTGATGTTCACCTGAATCCCCGTCTTCGGCGTGAAATCCTGGTCGACCATCTCCTTCAGCAAGTCGACGTAGTCCCGTCCCCGCTGGACCCAGATCGTCAGCGCCTTGGGATCGTCCTTCTGGACGGAATCGTAATTCATATAGAAGGAGCGGCCGAAGTCCTTGATCGCATAGGGGATTCGCGACAGCGTCGTCGGCGCTTTGAAGCCCGTCTTCGCGTCCGGCGTCCGCACGACCAAATAATCGAACAGCAGCGGCTGCTGGGTAAGCGTGGACATCCAGGTGCCGATATTGCTCTGAATCGTCGAGATGTCGTTGATCTTGTTCGGAATTTCGTTGACGTCCGCGAGCATCTCGCTTAGGATGCTGACGGACGACTTGATCGCCTGCGACAGATCCGAATCCCGGCCGTTCAGTCCGTTCAGGTAGCTGCGGATGTCGGACAGCCGCGTGATGAACGACTGGACCTCCGTCGCGACGTTCGGGTCGTACTTGGCCATGTCCCACGTCCGCTTCGAGTCGATGTTCGCGTCGAACGACGATTTGCTGTAGTTGCCCGTAATGAGACGGACGTGACGGTCGAAATCGGCGATCTGCTGAAGCGTATCCTGCAGCGCCAGGTTGACCGGCTGCAGCTCCGACGAATCGGCGATCATCCGAATCGTGTGCTCGCCCTTCGTCAGGTAGAAGCGGTAGGGCTTGCCGTCCGGATCGGCCATCGTCGTAATCTCGAATTCCTTGTGGAAGTCGAAGCCGTAATGAAGAAGCTCCCGGAACGGCGTTTGGCCGTCGATCTCGACCGTCCGATACGCTTTGAAGCCGTTGCGGTAGTTCTGGTAGTTTTTGAGATCGATCTCGTACCACCCGTCGGCCGGCACCGACACCTGCCATTCGACCCATTCGCCCGGATTTTGCCAGCGCTGCCCGCCGAGCACGTTGTAAACGATCCGTCCTTTCGGATCCGGGGAAATGTACGGCTCCGACCAATGGTCCGTCTGGATCGTCAAGGCCGATTTGCGCTGGAAGTTCTCCGCTTCGGTCTTGCGGAACCAGTCGTCCTCGCCGGTCTCCGCCGGCTTCGCGGCCGCGTATTCCGCATAGGACGGGAGCGGCTTCTGCGGCTGGAACGAGAGGGCTCGCAGCGCCAGCGGCTCCCTCCCGCCGAGGAGCCGGAGCGTGTGCTTGCCCGGCTCCAGCCGGAACAGCAGCGGACGGGAAGAGGCCGAATAGTCGGCCGCCGCCAGATCCGTCCACTCGACGACTTCCGTCTGCTGCGGGCGGATCTCCATGCCGATCTCGTTGCGGGCATACGGATATTGGGCGTCCTTCCAATGGCGCTCCAGCTCGATGTGCTCCGCCTCCAGGAACGGGTAGCGGCCGTCGATCTGTACGCCCCGCACGGCCGAGGTATCGCCCCCCGGCAGCGGCTTGTAATCGAGATGAAGCTCGTACCAGCCGGCGTTCGCCACCTCGAACGTCCACTCCACCCAGCCCTTCTCGTTGTTCCAATTCAGGACGCCGCCGTCGCCGCCGCTCTCCGCGGCGAGCTTCGCTGCCGGATCCGCCGAGCTGTATCCGGTCGGATCGATCGGAATCGGCTTCGCCCCCGGCGACTCCAGTTCGCTCTCCTGCTTGTTCAGCATCAGCTTGGCATACGGAAGCTCATCGCCGGCATCCTGGAAGCTCAGCAATTCGGAAGCGCTTACGTTCGACGCGTAAATAACCGAGTCCTTGCCGGAGAACAAGCGAATCGCGACGGCCAGCACGATGACGACGAGCAGCAGACGGAAGCCGATCCGGATCAGCCGGGAACTCCGGTACAGGTTCCTCATCCCGGCTCCCCTCCGACCGCATCGCCCGTATTCTCGTCGAAGAAGTGAAGCTTCTCCAGCTGGAACGAGGCGCTCACTTTATCCTCGGGCCGATAAACGGTCTCCGGCTCGGTGCGGGCGATGATCCTCGTTTCCCCGACCGCGACGTACACGTACGAGTCGGCGCCCGTCGCCTCCGTCATCTGCACGACGGCGGATACGGAGTTCGGCTGCGGCTCGTCCGTCCGGTCCGGTCCGAGCAGCACGTGCTCCGGGCGCACGCCCAGCACGACGTTCCGTTCCGACCGCGTCAAGCTGTCGAACCGGCTGCCGTACTTCTCGGGAAGCGCGAGCCGGATCCGCTTGTTGACGAAGTAGAAGCGCCCGTCTTCTTTCAGCACGCTGCCGTTCACGAAGTTCATCTGCGGCGACCCGATAAATCCGGCGACGAACAGGTTGGCCGGCTCGTCGTACAGCTGGCGGGGAGGCGCCACCTGCTGAATGACGCCGTCTTTCATGACCACGATGCGCGTTCCCATCGTCATCGCTTCCACTTGATCGTGGGTGACGTACACCATCGTCCGCTTCAGATCGCTCTGCAGCTTGATGATCTCCGCGCGCGTCTGGGCTCTCAGCTTGGCGTCGAGGTTGGACAGCGGTTCGTCCATGAGGAACACCTGCGGTTCCCGCGCGATCGCGCGGCCGAGCGCCACCCGCTGCTTCTGGCCGCCGGACAGCTGGCTCGGCTTGCGCTCGAGCAAATGCGAGATTTCCAATATTTTCGCCACCCGGTTGACCCGCAGCTCGATCTCGTATTTGGCCGTCTTGCGCAGCTTCAGCCCGAGCGCGATATTTTCGTACACCGACAAGTTGGGATAGAGAGCGTAATTCTGAAAAACCATCGCGATGTCCCGATCCTTCGGCGAGACGTAGTTGACGAACTTATCGTCGATATACAGCTCGCCGCTGCTGATCTCCTCCAGGCCGGCCAGCATGCGCAGCGTCGTCGACTTGCCGCAGCCGGACGGCCCGACCAGCACCAGGAACTCGCCTTCTTCGATGGACAGGTGGAAATCGTTCACAGCGGGACGGGATTCCCCTTTGTATCTTTTGAACACGTGATGGAATGTGATGCTTCCCACCGATACTCACCTCTCGCTTCTACTCGTCTGCCGCTTTCCTCGAATTCATGTTACCGTAACCGCGAACGGGGCTTAATGAGCGAAACTTGGCTTTTCCCGGCCAAATTTGGCCTCTTCCCGCCGCGTTTGAGGTTGTGGGCGGCACGCGAATCCGCTAGACTGAATAGACAAACTTCGCGCACGGGAGAGCGATCGACGTGAACCCTTGGCACGAGAAAATCGCCCTGAAAACCGACCAGCCGATGAAAATCATCGTCAGCGACACGGAGTGGGGAACGCCGGCGCATTGGCATCAAGAGATCGAGGTCGTCCATATTCTCGAGGGCGACATGCAGATCAGCATCGGAGACGAGATTTACGACGTCGCGTCCGGCGACATTCTGCTGATCGGCGCCTGCTCGATCCACCGCTTCTATCCGAATCCGCTGGGCTGCCGCAAAATCATCGTGCAGCTCGGCATGCCGGTGTTCGGCGACTACGCCGAACGCGTCTTCGGCCGCAAGTTCCGCCAGCCTCGGCTTCGCGCGGGCGACGGACCGCACCGCCGGCTGGAAGAGGCGCTGCGCGCCGTCCTTCGGGAGCGGGAGGCGCCGGAAGACGGCTCCGAGCTCGCCATCAAGGCCGCAATCTACGATCTCGGCGCTTCCCTCATCCGCCGGGTGCCGATGGACGCATACTCCCCGCAGGAGAGAACCAAACAGCTGAGGCAGCTCGAACGGCTGAGCGGCGTGCTCGCCTATATCGAGAAAGAGTACGCCTCCGACGTCTCGCTGCGGCGCGCGGCCGAGGTCGCCGGATTCAGCGTTCCTTACTTCTCGCGCTTTTTCAAGGAGACGACCGGCATCGGCTTCGTCGATTACGTGAACGATTTCCGCACGAACATCGCCACCTCCCTGCTGCTCGGCGAGCCGGAGAGCTCCGTCACGGACATCGCTTTCCGGTCCGGATTCAACAGCATCGAGACGTTCAACCGGGCATTCAAGAAGGCCAGCGGCTGCACCCCCTCCGAATTCCGCAACCGAAAGAACGTTCGATAAAAGCAAAAAATGACGAACGGTTCGCAACCTCTGACGAGAACGTCGGAGGTTCTTTTTTTATATTGAAAAAGTAGCTACGCCTTCAAATCAGATTCGAAACGGAGGTTTATCATGACGAGCGACTCTCAGGGACAGCCGGCGGTTTACCGCAATCCGGACGCGCCGGCGGAAGAGCGGATCGGCGACTTGCTCGGACGAATGACGCTGAAGGAGAAAGTCCGGCAGCTCGACCAGTATTTCGGGGCCACGTTCATGAGCGCGACGCACCCGCGCATGGATACCGTCATGGCGGACGGCGCGAAAATCTTGTGGGACAAAGTGATGGAAGTGATCGGCGAGGACGGCGTCGGCTGCATTCACGATCTTTACGGCACGGCGAAAGTGAACAATCAGCTGCAGCAGTATGCGGTCGAACAGACGCGCTTGGGCATTCCGATGCTGTTCAGCGAAGAGGCGCTGCACGGGTTGTGCCGCCCAGGCTGCACCGTTTTTCCGCACGCGATCTCGACGGCTTCGACCTGGAATCCGGAAGTCGCGGAGGCGATCGGCCGGGCGATCGCGGCCGAGACGCGAAGCCTCGGCATTCACGAGAGCTTCGGGCCGGTGCTCGACCTGGCCCGCGAGCCGCGATGGGGGCGCGTCGAGGAGACGTACGGGGAGGATACGTATCTGGCGGGGCGAATGGCCGTCGCCATGGTCAGAGGATTGCAGGGCGAGACGCTGGCGTCGGACCGCTCGATCGTCGCCGAGCCCAAGCATTTCGCCGTGCACGGCGTTCCCGAGAGCGGCCTGAACCAGTCCGCGACGTCGCTCGGCGTCCGCGAGATCGAGACGTATTACATGCCCGTCTTCGAAGACGCGTTCGTCGAGGGCGGCGCCGTCAACGCGATGTGCTCGTACAATTCGATCGACGGCGTGCCCTGCGCCTCCGACGAGAGCCTGCTGACCGGCGTGCTGAGGAACCGCTGGAGCATGCCCGGCTTCGTCCGTTCCGATCTCGGCGCCATCTCCCGCCTGCAAAGGTCGCACTTCACCGCGGGCTCCGGGAAGGAAGCGATTCGCCAGGCGCTGGAAGCCGGCTGCGACATGCAATATTACGACTATCCCCATGAAATCTATCAGAATGCCGTCATCGAAATGGTCGGCAGCGGAGATCTGGACGAAGAGGTCGTGGACCGCGCCGTCGCCCGGGTGCTTCGGGTGAAGTTCATGCTCGGCCTGTTCGAGCGGCCGTATACCGATCCGGAGCTGTACCGCTCGGTCGTTCGCCGCCCCGAGCACGGCGAACTGGCGCTTCAGGCGGCCCGGGAATCGATCGTGCTGCTGAGGAACGAGCGGGAGACGCTGCCGCTCGGCAAGGCGCTGTCCCGCATCGCCGTCATCGGCCCGAGCGCGGACACGCCCCGGTTAGGCGATTATACGCCGGCCGTGGAAGGCTTCGAGCCCGTCACGCTGCTGCAGGGGATCCGCGACAAAGTCTCGCCGCGCACGAATGTCTCCTTCGCCAGAGGAACGGGGGTGCTCCCCGACGAGCTGGAAGCGATTCCGGCCGGCAGCTTCGTCGACGCTTACGGCCGCGACGGGCTGCGGGGCGAATATTTCGACAATCCCGATCTCTCGGGAGAACCGGTCATGACCCGCACCGACCGCTCCATCGACTTCAACTGGGTCGTGGCGAAGCCGGATCAGCGGATTCCGTCGTTCCAATTCTCCGTCCGCTGGACCGGCAAGCTCGTGCCGAAGCGCCCGGTGTCGGGCTACCTCGGCACCGTCTGCTCGGACAGCATGCGGCTGTGGCTGAACGGAGAGCTGGCGATCGACGGCTGGGGACAGGGTAAGGACGGGAGCGGGCTCGTGCCGGTGGAGCTGAAAGCCGGGCAAAGCTACGAGATTCGCCTGGAATACCGCAAGGATACGAGCGGCGTGTCCGCCATGCTTGGGTGGAGCCATGAGTCCGAGAGCATCCGGGAAGCCGCGGAGCTGGCGCGGCGCGCCGACGTCGCGATCGTCGCCCTCGGCGATTCGAGAAGAACGTGCGGGGAAGGCGTGGACCGGTCGGAACTGACGCTGCCGGGACGCCAGCTCGAGCTGCTTCGGGCCGTCTACGAGACCGGCACCCCTGTCGTGCTCGTCCTTCAGAACGGTCGTCCGATCGCGATGGAATGGGAAGCCGAGCACATCCCGGCCATCCTTGAAGCCTGGTACCCCGGCGAACGCGGCGGCGAGGCGATCGCCGACGTCCTGTTCGGAGACTGCAATCCCGCCGGGCGCCTGCCGGTCACGTTCCCGCGATCCGTCGGCCAGCTTCCGGTTTATTACAACCGGCGGCGCGGCGGCGCGGTGCATTACGTCGAGGGAGAACATCGTCCGCTGTATGCGTTCGGCCACGGTCTCAGCTATACGACTTTCCGCTACGAACGGCTGGAAGTCGACGTTGCGAGCGGCCTTCCCGATCCGGAAATTCGGATCTCGTTCGAAGTTGCCAATGCCGGAGCCCGCGCCGGGGACGAAGTCGTCCAGCTGTACGTGGGCGATCTTGCGGCCTCGATCGCATTGCCCGAGAAAAATTTGCGGAAGTTCGCGCGGATTCGTCTGGACCCCGGCGAGAGCAAGACCGTCCGCTTCGCGCTGGGCTTCAAAGACTTGAGGCTGCTGGACCGGAATCTGCAGTGGACGGTCGAGCCCGGGCTGTTCCGGGTGTCGGTCGGCCCAAGCTCGGACCGGATCGCCCTCTCCGCC
Organism: Cohnella zeiphila; assembly: GCF_014212055.1. Lineage (GTDB taxonomy): Bacteria > Bacillota > Bacilli > Paenibacillales > Paenibacillaceae > Cohnella > Cohnella zeiphila. The sequence goes on from NZ_JACJVO010000002.1 coordinate 46,004, forward strand.
GAGTTCGCCGTTACCTGAGCGCGTCCGTCCTGTCGCCTCCGCCGCGCGGCCGCCGTATGGAAAACGCATTGCGGCGGCCGCGCGGAAGTGCTATATTTGCCTTGGAGGTGGCGAATCGATGAGTCAAAGCGCTTACATAACGCTTGTTCAAGGATCGGCAGCGGCGGAAGTGACGCTGGACGACGTCAAGGATCGTCTGGGGCGATACCGCGACCAGACCGAGCTCACCGGCCGGCAGCTGGACTGGAATTACGCCGAAGCCGCGTTCCCCTACTCGGTCGAGAGCAAGCCCGGCGAAGAAGACCGCTGGTTCTACCTGAAGGGCAAGACCCCGGCTTACCGCTTCATCTTGTTCGGTACCGGCGCAAGGCCGGAGAACGACGGCGGCGCCCCGTTCATTCAGGTCGTCCTCCCGGACGGAGCCACGCACGGGGACAAGTCGAAGGCGAACGAACTTTGCAAGTGGCTCGGCAAGCAGCTGCTGGCCGAAGTGAAGCTGTTCAACGGACGCACCATCTACTATAATCCGCGCAAATAAACGAACTCCATACCATAAAGGGCTGTTCGCCCGTCCGACGCTCGGACGGGGCGAACAGCCCTGTTCTGACTTGCGGGAGAGAGAATCAGTCCGCTTCTTGCGCAACCAATTCCTCGTACACTTTCATGACGCGCTCCCATTCTTCGTCGTCTTCGATGTTGACGAGCACTTCGTCTTCCCCGTCTTCTTCGATGCGGAAGATGACGCCGTCGTCTTCGGGATCGTTGCGGTCGAGCAGCACTGCATATGCCTGGTCGGCGCTCTCGAACGTATATACCAGCACCATCTCGTGTTCGTTGCCGTCTTCGTCGGTTACGACGAATACGGCTTCTTCGTCGTGCTCGTGGTCGCAGTTTTCGTCATGAACATGATCGCTCATGGAGAACCTCCGTTCAGTCGGTTGAATTTGCCTACCCCCGTATCCTAACATTTCGAAGCCTATCCGGTCAAACGAAAGCGCCCTCTCCAAGACCGGATCGGGCGCGGCGAATCGCGTTATTTGGCCAGGATCGTCTTCTCGGATACGACCTGCATCGGGGAATTGTCCGCCGGCTGCATCCAGAAGCGAAGGGTGTACTTCCCGCTCGATTTGAACTCGTAGGACTTCTCGGCGGAGGTGAACCAGAAGTTGTCCTTGTCGGTCGGAAAGTCGCTGTCCGTGCTGGTGCGGCCGTCGAGCCAGGTCTCGTCTCCGTACGGGTCGCTGACCGTCACCTTGAAGCCCGAGATATCCGTCTGCAGGTTGTCGATCTGCGCGAATACCTGGAAGCTGGTGCTCTTTCCTTTCGGCACCGATCCGAACGGCTTGCTTCCGGACATGACGAACATATGGACGTTCGGCTTGTAGATCGTCACGCTCTTCCCGTCGTCGTCCCAAGCGACCATTCCCTGCACGACGTCGCCGAGCGAACGGACGCCGACGTAAGCCTTGCCGTCGATCAGCGCGCCGCCGTCGGCCATCTCCTGCTTGTTGAACATAATCTTGACCTTCTGGGCTATCGAATCCGCATAAATGGCCGAGCCGCCCGCCAAAGTGAGCGCCACGGTCAACAGGATCAGTCTATGGAACTTCATTCGGCATACCTCCGTTGCTCCGACTATTTCCTTAAGGAGTGTATCTGATTGGTTATACCCGCCTTCAAAGGAAAAGTTGCGGACAGGAGGAAAAATAACCGCTTTATCGGCCGGCCCCGGCCGCTTTCGGGAGCGTCAGCACGCAAGGCACCCCGTTCCCGGAAGCTCCGGGCAAGGACATCCGGGCCAAATACGCCAGTCCCCGCGAGCAGGGCGTGCGGCAAACGGCGCAGACGTCCGACGTCACGATTTTCATCTGCGGCCTTTGCGATTCCGCCGACGCTTTCTTTTTGATCACTTTCGCTTTGCCGCTGGGCTTGTTCATTCCGTTCTTCCCCTTATCGCATAATTTGCCGTCCCGATATCGTATGCGATCCCGTTCCTGCAGGTGACTTCCTCGAAGCGCCTCGGGGTAAGAGGCGCTCGCTGTCGCCGCGATACAATTTATGGTACATTATTGAAGTGGTTTCTCATGAAAAAAGCCGGGGGGTTGCGAATGGAGATCCAGATGCTGGGGACGGGAAGCGCGTTCGCCAAAGCCTTCTACAATACGAACGCCCTCGTCTACGCGGGAGGCCGCACCCTGCTGGTCGATTGCGGCACGACGGGACCGTCGGCGCTTCACCGGCTGGGGAAGCCGTTGTCCGACATCGACGCCGTCCTCGTCACGCACATTCACGCCGATCATATCGGCGGGCTGGAAGAGCTGGCGTTCCAATACCGCTTCAAATACAATTCCAGGCCGGTGCTTTACCTCGCCGAAGCGCTGGCGGCCCCGCTCTGGGAGCATTCGCTCCGGGGAGGCCTCGAACAGGACGGCTTCGGCTCGCTCGAGGCCTATTTCGACGTTCGCCCGCTCCGCCCGGAAGAGCCGCGGGAACTGCTGCCCGGTCTGACCGCCGAGCTGCTGGCCACCCGCCACATCCCGAATAAGCTCAGCTACTCGGTGCTGTTCAACGGAACGTTCTTCTATTCGGCGGACATGGTGTTCGATCCCGAATTGCTGCGGCAGCTCGTCGAGGAGCGCGGCGTCGAGACGATCTTCCACGACTGCCAGCTGTTCGCGCCGGGCGCCGTCCACGCTTGTCTTCCGGAATTGCTGACGCTGCCGGACTCGCTTCAGGAGCGCATTTATTTGATGCATTACGGGGACGACCAACCCGGCTATATCGGCCGCACCGGCAAAATGAAATTCGTCGACCAGCACCGGATCTACTCGTTCCCGCCAGGAAGATAGCCAAGCCGCCGCGAATTCGTTATGATAGAAGAAGCGACCGCGAAAGAAAGAGGGATTGCAGTGGTAACGACCTACATCATCGCCGGCATTATCTTGATCGTTCTGGGCGCGCTGGTCTTCTGGGTCACCAACAAAGCCTATTCCCGCAAGTGGGAGGACGATTAGAACCGTTTTCCCGGTCAGAGCCCGGCAACGAAGAAAGCCTCCGCCCGATTCGGGAACGGAGGCTTTCTTCATGAAGCCGCATTCGCGGCCGGCTACCAGTTGCGGGAAAACGACGGGCTTTCGGCGTAATAGACGTTGCCGATCACGCCGGCCTCGTCGCTGCCGTAGACGACCGACGACACGCTGCCCGAGGCCGGTTCCGACTTGGCGAAGCTGCACGCGCCGAGCAGCGCCGGCAGCGCAAGCGCGATCAACAGGGCGAGAATCGGCTTGCGGCGCTGGAGCATGGAAGCGAAGACGCGGGTTCTCAGGAGCACCATCTCCTTTAAGCGACCGGATTTCTTTTCCAGTGTGCCCCGGTCTCCCGCGCCCTATTCCGCCTACACGCGCTTCCCTTCGCTCCCCTGCTTGATCTCCTTCTTCCCGCCTTTGTCTCCCTCGCGGCTGTTCCACCGCCACAGGAATTCCCGATCGTACTCGAGCGTATCGTGACGGACGAGGCGGACGACCGCCGCCATCACGAATCCGATCAAGCCGAACAGGCCGATCAGCCACAGAACCAATATTGCCGGGCTGTTCTCCATAGTCATCCTCCCGATTCGATGCCCTCGTTCATATGTACGCGGGCCCGCGGGGAATCATCCCTCTTCCGGGGGCGGCAGCCATAAAAAACGAATTTGGCGTCTCCCGTGCAAAAACTTCCGGCAAAAACAGTTGACTTCCCTGCCCGCTATTTGGTAATATACTAAATGTCCTTGCGAGACAAGGCGAATATGATCTGGTAGCTCAGCTGGGAGAGCACTACCTTGACAGGGTAGGGGTCACAGGTTCGATCCCTGTCCAGATCACCATAACGAAGCCGACACCTTCCCCTAACGGAAGGTTTTTTCGTTTTTTGTCCGACGACCGGGTTTAGTTCCCGCCCCGCTGACCTACAATGGAGGTTGGAAGGAGTGAGAACAACATGAAGCAACTATCGATCAAACGGATCGGCCTGTTCGTCGCCGCTCTCGGCATTGCCTTGGCGGTACCGGGCTTCGCCGTTCCCGCTTCGGTCTCCGCCGCCGTTGCCGACGACGACGACCGGCACCCGCATTTTCTCTCGCACAAGAAGGCGGATGAGGCGTGGCCTGTCATGGCGGACGGCAATTCCCCCTTGCTGACGCTGCTGAAGACGGACGAGGACACGCTCCGCAATGAATTGAAGAACGGCAAGACGCTTGCGCAGATCGCCCAGGAACGCGGCGTGGACAAGCAGAAAGTGATCGACCTGCTCGTCACGCAGCAGAACGCAAGGCTTGACGAAGCGGTCAAGGCAGGCAAGCTGACCGAGGACCAGGCGAAGCGCTGGCGGGAAGGCTTGCAGGAGCGGACCCGTCAAATTGTGGACGGGCAAGTCAAATGGCACAAGCATCATCGCGGAAGCCGATATCTGGAGGACGCCGCGCAAGTGCTGGGGATGACGCCCAAGGCGCTGGTGGAGGAGCTGAAGAAAGGCAAGTCGGTCGTCCAGGTCGGCAAAGAGAAAGGAATCGCGGAAGCGAAAATCGTCGACCAGCTGCTCGCCAAAGAGAAGACCCGCATCGAAAAACGGATTAACCGCGTATGGGGTCAGCAGTCGGAGAAAAAAGACGACTAGCGAATCGAAAAAAGAGCTTTACTTCTTCCGGACAAGCCGCTATAATAGGTCAAGTCGGTGTTGTTCGTTTCGCGACTTGATCTGGTAGCTCAGCTGGGAGAGCACTACCTTGACAGGGTAGGGGTCACAGGTTCGATCCCTGTCCAGATCACCATAACCGATCCACTTCGGCCCTGCCTTCGCGGCGGGGCTTTTTTTGTTTTATCGGCTTGGCGGCGGTACTCCTTCTCCGTTCGTGCAACCTTTTCCAGCGGCAGTGCGTCTCTAGGGATGTAACGGACATTCTATCCAACGGGAGGAACGAATGATGAACAAGAAGAAGCCTCTTGCTGTCTTGCCGCTCGCCGCCCTCGCCTGCGTAATTGCCGGCGGTTCCGCTTTCGCCTTCAGCGACGTCAAGAACGATGCCGGACAGGCGCAGATTATGGATCTCAAGAACCGCGGCATCGTTCAGGGAATCGGCAACGATCTGTTCAAGCCGCGCGCGCAGGTGAACGGGGCGACCGCCGTCACGCTGATCGTCAAAGGGCTCGGCCTGAACATCGACACCATTCGCTTTGTCAAGAAACCGGAAGCAAGCGATTACTTCACCAAGGTCAAGGACAACGCTCCTTACGCCGGCGAATTCATTATCGCCCAGTTCAACGGGCTCGACATTCCGAAGGATCTGGATCCGTCCAAGCCGGTCACCCGCGAACAGTTCGCTTACTGGCTCATGAACGGCATCGCCTCCAAAGGCGATTATGCGTTCACCGATCAATTCATTATTCTGAAGGACCAGGATCAGGTGACGTCCGCCTACTCTTCCAACATCCAGAAGCTGCTGATCTCCGGGATCGCGTCGCTGGACGCCAAGGGCGACTTCCGCCCGAAGGATGTCATTACGCGCAGCGAAGCGGCGGTCATGGTCGACAAGGCGATCGAATTCGTCGAGAACACGAAGCCGATTCCGCCGGTGGAGACGCCCGCTCCCTCTCATCTGACCGACGTCAAGCTGGCGTCGGAATCGATCGCGGACGGCGTGCTTAAAGTGACCGTCACCGCTACGGCTCCGAACCCCGGCTACGGCGTCGAAATCTCGAATATCGCATTCCGCGACGGCGAAGCCGTCATCGATTATCGCGAGATCGAGCCGGACCCGGATAAGATGTACCCGCAATACGTCGCCCAGGTTCAGGCGGTGACGTATCTCTCGTCCGATTATAAGCCGGTGCTGGGCCAGATCGAATCGACCGGCGCCGCTACCCCCGCCAGTCCGGGCGAACCGTCGGCGAGCGGATCGACCGGTTTTCCGATCGAGGAATAAACCCTGTTGCCGCGCAAGAGTCCGCCCCCTCCGCCTTTATCGGCGACGGGGCGGACTCTTCTCGTTGCGGAAGCGGGCGGCAATGCGGGCACGCCCGCAGCCGCGCTCTCACCGTTCGCTGTCTTCCCGCGCGGCGGCCGCCTCATCGGAGGAATCCAGCTCCGGTACGCACCAGTCGATCTCCGGCAGGCCGATCGACTTCAGGAATTGATTCGCCCGCGAGAACGGACGGCTGCCGAAGAAGCCGTTGTGCGCCGACAGCGGACTCGGGTGCGCCGACCGGATGACCAGGTGCCGGGACTTGTCGATGAAGTCGGCCTTCTCCTGCGCGTTGCGTCCCCACAGGATGAATACGAGCGGCCGCTCCCGCTCGTTCAGCGCCTCGATCACCGCGGTCGTGAACGTCTCCCAGCCGAGCTTCTTGTGCGAATTGGGCACGCCCTCCCGCACCGTCAGCACCGCGTTGAGAAGCAGCACTCCCTGCTTCGCCCAATGCTCCAAATAGCCGTGGCTCGGAATCGGGCAGCCGAGATCGTCGCGCAGCTCCTTATAGATGTTCTGAAGCGACGGCGGGGTCCGAACGCCGGGGCGCACGGAGAAGCTGAGCCCGTGGGCTTGTCCGGGGCCGTGATACGGATCCTGTCCGAGAATGACGACGTTCGCGTCTTCGTAGGAGGTCAAATGAAGCGCTTCGAAAATATGGTACATATCCGGGTACACGGTCCGATGGCGATATTCTTCGGCCAGTTCATCCCGCAATCGCCGGTAGTAGGGCTGTTCCATCTCCGGCTGAAGAATCGGAGCCCAGCTGTTGCGAAACACCGCAGGCACGTAAGCGACCTCCATCCATGGTATAATCGGTAGCTAGAAGGGCAAGTCTCTTCCTATTATAGCAATCCCGCCTCTCTTCACCTAGCCCTATGCCGCAAAAAAGCGAGGAGGTTCATCCATCGTGTCCAACGTTTACTGGTACGGCAACCGATACGTTTCGCAGGAAGAAGTGCTCATCTCCCCAGAAGACAGGGGTTATTATTTCGGCGACGGCGCTTACGAGGTTTTCCGCTTCTACTCGGGAAGGCTTTACGAGACGGATGCGCATCTGAAAAGGCTGTGGCATACCGCCGCCGGCTTGCGGCTCACGCTTCCCTTTACGGAAGCGGAGCTGACCTCCAGGCTCGAAGAGCTCGTTCGCCGCAGCGGCGCCGCGGACGGCAACGTCTATTTGCAAATCACCCGGGGAGCCGCGCCGCGGGCCCATCCGTTTCCCAAGGGAGCGGAACCGGTCGTCATGGCGTACGCCTCTTCCGTCGACCGTCCGCTCGCCGCGATGGAGACGGGTATCCGGGCCGTCGCCGTTGAAGACATCCGCTGGCTGCGCTGCGACTACAAGACGCTGAACCTGCTTCCGAACGTGATGGCCAAGCAGGAGGCGCTCGATCGCGGCGCGGATGAAGCGGTTCTTCACCGCGACGGTACGGTGACCGAATGCAGCGCCTCCAATCTGATGATCGTCAAGGACGGTACGGTACGAACCCATCCGGCCAACCGCTTCATCCTGCACGGAGTGACCCGGGCCGTCGTGCTGCGACTGGCGCGGGCGGCGGAAATTCCCGTCCTCGAGCAGCCTTTTACGCTGGACGAGCTGGCAAGCGCCGACGAGATATTCATCACCGGCACCACGGTCGAAGTGACGCCCGTCGTCGCCCTGAACGGCCAAGCCGTCGGCTCCGGCAAGCCGGGTCCGGTCACGAGGCGGCTGCAGCAGCAATTCGCCGCGACGCTCCCGTCATGAACCGAGCATGAGCGCAGGGCGCAGGACGCCAAAAGCCCGAAGACGAAAGCCGCCGGGGGCGCGCTTCGTCTTCGGGCTTTTTCGCTTCCTTTCACGCGTGTACGTCCGGCCGGCTATTCGTCCGTCTCGATGCTGAACACCACATAACGGTTCAAGCGATCGCGCACGACCTCTTCCTTCTCCGCAATGCGGAACTCGTTCGAGTCCGGATCCTGCACGACGAAATAGGAACGGTTGTTGTCGCGGTACATTTTTTTGGCCAAGTCGATCGCGTATTGTTTGGTCACGCCAGGATCTCTCCCCATGCCTCTGAATGATGTCTGCCGCGTAAACAATTCAACGGGCAGGGGGCGAAACCCTGCCGAATCGGGCGAAGGAACGGAAGTTTTGCCGAAGTCCGCCTTATCGGACCGCCAATTCCCCGTGCGCCGCCCGAACGGCATCCGCGAACTCCGTCCACAGCTCGTCGTTCCGGTCGTAGAGGCCGTAGTTGCCGATGAGTCCCTGGCGGTCCCAGAAATCGTACAGGGCGAACCAGTGCGTACCCAGCATATACGGCAAAGCCGCGGCTTGGCGGACGAATTCGCGGTAGCTCTCGCCGCGGCGCTTCTGGTCGCGGACATGCGTCAGCTGCGCCCCGTTCGTGATCAGATCGAATCCCGCGCTTCGTCCCGCGCCGAAGCTGAATTCGGTGATCATCATCGGCCTGCCCGTAAGCTCGTAAGCCCGGTCGAGCCACGCCGCAGGAAGATCGAAGCTGTAAAAATTGACGGACAGAACGTCGACATAGCGGGCCATCGCCTCGAGGACGATATCGGGCGTGCTCGTTCCGACCATGCGGCATCCGAGAACGAGATGGTTCGGGTCGTACAGGCGCAAAATGTCCTTCGTCGTCCGGAAGTACGTGTCGGCAATGATGCCGAGGAAGACCAGCTTGTCGGCGGCGTATGCCTCCTCGGCCGCCCGGTATTCCTTGATCCACAGCAAATCCTCGAAGCTCTCGTATTCCGCCCGCCAGCGTTCGTTGAGCCGTTCGATCGTCCCGTAGCGTTCCTTGAGAAAGGCGACCCAGGCCTTTTTCCCGCTCGCATCGGCCGGCAATCGGATGTAATCCTCGACCAGATTCGTGCCGTTCGTGCCTTCGCCCGGGTTGTCCATCCCCCACTGCCCGCCCGTCCCCCACCAGTGCAGCTCGTTGTCCGTGTACAAGCCGATCAGCGTCGGGTCCTCGGCCGGATCCGCGCCCTTGTTGTAGAACGTTTCGACCATGGCGGCATGGGCCGACGCCCGGAAGCTGTCGTCGAACACATCCGGGAACCCGTAGCCTCCCCAGCCTCTGTTGACCATCTTGGCTTTCGCGGAGCAGCGCGCCTCGATCGTCTTGGGCAGCGGCAGCCGCGCGAAGTAGTTGTCGTGCCAGGCGGCGAGCGTGTTGAAGCCGAGCTCCCGGACGCCCGCCAGCTTCGCCTCCGCCCAGCGCGCGTACCAGCCCGGGCCGCCGTATTTGGCGGCCAGCATCGGCTCCATCGGAACGCCGATCCCATAGTTGAAGCAGTTGACGCCGAGCGAGTAAAACGGCTTCCCTTTCCCATCCTTCAAGGTCCACCTTCCGTCCGCCTTCTCAATCGAATAATAACCGCTCATGCCGATGTCCTCCGTTTGCTTTGGAATCGAGTCAGCTTTCCCTGTATTCCTGCGGGGTTTTGCCGAAATGCTTTTTGAATACCTTCATGAAATAAGTGCTCTCGTAGCCGACCTGCGCCGCGATTTCGTAAATCTTCTGCTCGGAGTGCTTGAGCAGGTAGGAGGCCCGGTCCATCTTCAGCCGGTGCAAATAATCGGAGAGCGTCTCGCCCGTCTCCGCGGTGAAGACGCGCGACAGGTACACCGGATGCAAATGCACGTGGTCCGCGATAGCCGCAAGGGACACGTCCTGGGCCAGGTGCAGGCGGGCGAACTCCTTCGCTTGATCGAGAATCGTTTTTCTCGCGCTTTTGGTGCGGCCGTTCAAATCCTCCTTCAACAGGCGAAGCACCTGAAGCGACCATTCCGTCAGCTGCCCGACCGAGCGGAAGTCGTCGGTTCTGCGAAAATCCCGGACGTCCTGCGGCAGCAGGCACGCGAGCGGCTGGCCGTTCTGATGGGCCAGGTTGGAGAACGTCGCGCTGACGACATGGAACGCTTCCATCCAATGCTCGCGCGACTCGGCGAACGATTTCGCCAATTCTTCTCCGATGCGCAGCAGCTTCCGCTCCGCCTCGTCCCATCTGCCCGCTTCCAGCAGGTGGAGCAACGTCGGGGTACGATACAGTTCGTCCAGCGAGTCGGCCTTCGCCTGCTTCGGCTCGTCCGTCATCGTGAAGAAAAAACCGCTGTCGCCGCCGATTCTCGTCCGCATGGCCTGAACGGAGGACTCGTACAAGGGACGAAGACCGCGGGGGAAGTCGCTCCACCGGCTGACCATCAAGGAGATCCGGCCTTTCAGGTACGTCTGCACGCTCTTCTGCAGCTGTTCGGCCAGCCGTTCGATCAGCTTCTGCTTGCCGATGTCCTTCGGCGCCTCCGAGGCGATGACGTCGCTCTCGTCCTCGCAGTCGAACTTGATCGCGAACACGAGAAAATCGTGGCTGTCCTTGTAATGCCACAGCCTGAACATCCTGCCGAATATCTCTTCGGTAATGTTGCACACGGCGTATTCCAGCAGATGCAGGCTGGATTGGTCGTACCCCGCGAATTCGTTCTCGAGCCGCACGATCATCATCGCGACCTCGTCGCCGTCGGCGAACGGGATGTCCAGGAACGCCAGCTGATCCCGCAAATAATCGCGTGGCAGGTACCGGCCGTTCAGCAGGTCGCCGAGCAGATGGCTGCGCAGAAGCGGACGGTGCGAGACCAGGTTGGACATCGCCTGGTTGAAGACGGCCCGCTGTTCCCATTCAAGCTTCAGCTTCTCCTGCACGCTCCGCACCGTCTCGATCAGGTCCTCGGTGCGGACCGGCTTCAGCAGGTAATCCATCGTCTGCGCGCGAATCGCCTCCTGCGCGTACTGGAAATCGGCGTAGCCGGACAGAACGATGCACCTGATGCCGGTCCAGGTGTTCAGAATCGTCCGGATCAGCTCCAGTCCGCTCATGCCCGGCATGCGGATATCGGTAATGACGATGTCGATGGAGTGCCGCTTCAGCAGCTCCAGCGCTTCGTAGGCGGATTCCGCCCGGTGCACGAACTCGACGCCAAGCTGCCGCCACGGCACCGTCAGCGCGATTCCTTCGCGCACGGAAGCTTCGTCGTCCACGATCATCAGCTGAAACATTCGATCACTCCCCCGTATGCCAGACGAGACGGACGCGCATGCCTCCGTGAGGCGCCTTTTCGTAACGAACGCCGGATTTGTCCCCGAAGCTCATGATCAGCCTCTGGTTCACGTTCCATATGCCGTAGCCCATATCCTCCTGCATCGGGCGGCCCAGCTGCCGGTTCAGCTCCGCGAGCTCGTCGTCCGCGACGCCGACGCCGTCGTCCTCGACGACGACCTCCACCCGGTCGCCGGTTCGCGAGCCGGCGATTCGAATATGCCCCCCGCCCACCTTCGGTTCGATGCCGTGCACGACCGCGTTTTCCACGACGGGCTGCAGCAGCAGCCGCGGCACCTCCAGATCGAGAATCTCCTCCGGAATGTCGATGGCGTAGCGGATCCGCGTCATTCGCAAATTCTGGATTTCCAGATAGTTCACGATCAGCCCGATCTCTTCGGACAGCGCCGCGTTCTGTTTTTCCAATCGGGTCGTATAGCGAAAATAATCGCCCAGGTTCATCGCCATCCGCTCGATCCCCTCTTCCTTGCCGAGGCGGACCATATTGACGATATAGTAGAGGCAATTGTACAGGAAATGCGGGTTGATCTGCGATTGCAGCTGCTTGAGCTGCGCGTCCCGCGTCGCCAGCTTCTGCCGGTACACGTGGTCGATCAGCTCGCCGATCTGACGGGTCATCTCGTTGAATTGCTGGAAGACGAATCGGAATTCGCGGCCCGGCCGGCTGCTGATTCTCGTGGAGAAGTCGCCTCGCTTGACTTTTTGCAGGCTGCGGACCAGCGTGAGCAGCGGCACCTGCACGTGACGGTAGAGCAGGAACGCGGCGATGACGCCCACGACGAGCAGCGCTCCGATGGAGAAGTAGAAAAGCCGCGTACTTTGGCGCATCGGCAGGAGGACGTGCTGCATCGGCACGAAGTCGACGAGCGTCCACTCCAGCGCCTGGCTCCGGATGCTGTTCACCAAATACGACTCCCCGTTCAGTCGCACGGTGAACGAATCCTGCTCCTGCGCGGGCCGCCGTTCCAGTTCCCGCACCACCTGGTCGACCGCCTTGCGGTCGGCCGTGCCGTTGACGATGACGCCGTCTCCCGCATGATACAGGAAGGGCTCGCCCTGAGCCGATTGCTTGTAGTCGTCCAGCATGCCGATCAGGCTGCCGTCCGAGAAACGGATCTCCACGATATTGTCCGCGCCGGCCGGATGGTAGTACGCGGAGAACGGGCTTACCGCGTAGAAATAGAAGTCGAACCGCCCCGGCCGCTTGTCCGCGGGCTCGCCGGCCATCCAATGATTGGTCACGTGCTTCTTGAGATACTCTTCGTCGTAATCCGGCGTCGCGGCCGGCGACAGCACCTGCCGGGAGGCCGGAAAATAAACGGCGATGGTCATCGGCCATTCCATCGTATTGCTCTGGACCGCGATGCGGGCCATCAGCTGCTGCTTGAATTGGATGACGTCGAAGTAGTTTTTGAAGCTGTCCAGCGTGTCGACCGAGCTTAAAGAAGGATCCTCGCTGAGCAGGAAGCCGCTTCTCGACATATGGTTCACTTGCGTGTTCAGCCGATTCTCCAGGAAGGAGAGCCGGCTGACGAGCGACTCGCGGATGCCGTCCCGCACCACGTTCACGGACACGAAGTTGGAATAGGAATAAAGCAGAACGATCGGGATCAAGAGCAGCACGATGATCAGCAGCATCTTATGGAAGAGGGTCCAGCGGGTCTCTCTCATCGGCATCTCTTCCCCATCGGCTGAAGTAGGCCTTGCGGTTATTCTTTCACGGCGCCCAGAATGACGCCTTTGACGAAATATTTTTGCAGGAACGGGTAGACGAGCAGAATCGGCAGCGCCCCGATGAAGATCTGCGCCGCCTTGACCGTCCGGTTGGAGATGTCCGCCAAGTCTTTTGGATTCATCGTGATCTTGCTGAAATCCTGCTGGACGATGATCGTCTGCAGCAGCGTGGCCAGCGGAAAATTTTTGCCGTTCGTGTTGTAGATCATCCCGTCGAACCACGAATTCCAGTGGCCGACCATCGTGAACAGCGACAGCGTGGCGATCGCGGGCAGCGATAACGGCAAGTACACGCGCAGCAGCGTCACGAAGTGGCTCGCGCCGTCGATCAGCGACGCCTCCTCCAGCTCCTTCGGGATGTTCCGAAAAAAGTTCAGCATCAGAATGAGCGAGAACACGTCGACCGCGCCGGGCAGCACGAGCGCCCAAATCGTATTGTTGAGCCCGAGCTTGACGATCAGAATATAGCTCGGCACGAGCCCGCCGCTGAACAGCATCGTGATGACGAAATACCAAATGTACAGGGTCCGTCCTTTGAACGCATGTGGTTCCTTGGACAACGGGTAGCTGGTGATGAGCAGAAGCCCGAGAAAAATCGCCGTTCCGAGCACCGTGCGGTAGACGGATATGCCGAGCGACCGGACGAAATTGCGGTTGTCGAACGTCTTCCGGAACGCTTCCGTCGTAAAATCGACCGGCCAGAAGTTGACGAGGTTGGCGTTGGCCGCCGCTTTGCCGCTGAAGGCGACCGCCAATATATGAATCATCGGCAGCACGCAGGCGATCGATAAGAGCAGCAGGATCGCGGTATTGAAAGCGGAGAAGACGCGATACCCGGTAGACTTGTAGAACACGACGCCACCTCCTAAGATAACCCTGCAAAGCGGGGTTTCGCTTCGAAGCTCGCTCAGGTACTTTGCGGGGACCCCGGGAACTTTTACATTCTTAACGGTTTAGAAAATGCGGTAGTTGCCCCACACGTAGGCCATGCGGTAGGAAGCCACGATCAGGAACATGCCGATGAACGACTTGAACAGCCCTACCGCCGTCCCGAAGCCCATATTTCCCTGGATCAGCGCGGTCCGATAGACGAACGTGTCCACGATGTCGCCCTTCTCGTATACCATCGAGTTGTAAAGGTTGAAAATCTGGTCGAAGCCCGCGTTCAGGATGCCGCCCAAGGCGAGCGTGGCGAGTACGATCGTGATCGGCATCATCGCCGGGACCGTAATATGGAGCGTCTGCTTCCAGCGGTTCGCCCCGTCGACGACGGCCGCCTCGTACAAGGAAGGATTGATCCCGGCCAGCGTGGCCAGGAACACGATCGTGCCGAAGCCGAATTCCTTCCAGACGTGGCTGACGACGACCGTCGCCCGGAACCAGTTCCCGTCGCCGAGGAAGAAGATCGGCCGGATGCCGAGCGCGCCGGTTAGCAGGCGGTTGACGATTCCTCCGTCAACCGAAAGCATGTCGATCAGAATGCCGCCGAGAATGACCCACGACAGGAAGTGGGGCAGATAGACGAGCGTCTGCACGAAGCGCTTGAACGCCATCTTGCGCACTTCGTTCAGCAGGAGCGCGAACACGAACGGCGCGATCAGTCCGGCCACGATCTTCATGACGGAGATGACGACCGTGTTCCAGAGCACCTGAACGCTGTCCTGCTGGCCGAACAGCTTGTCGAAGTTGTCCCAGCCGACCCAGGGCGAGCCGCCGATGCCGAGCCACGGCTTGAAATCCTGAAAGGCCATGACGATCCCGCCCATCGGCAGGTAGGCGAAGACGAAGATCAGAATGACGGCCGGAATCATCATGACGTGAAGCTGCCAGTTCCGCGTCCAGTTCCAGCGGCTGCGGACGGCTTGCGTTGTACGGTTCATGAAGCGCGCCTCCCTCTGTTGCGTCGAGCGGTCGTAAAACGGCGGGAACAACCCGCCGGCAGGCGGATCGTTCCGTCGCCATCTTTCCGGTTACTGGCCGCCGACTGACGCGTACCAGTCGCGTACTTCCTGCGTAATTTTCTCGCCGCCGGCCGCGTACCAGTTTTTCACGAAGTCGTCGAACGAATCGAGGCCGGCGTTGCCGTACAAAATTTTGGTGAAGGCGGTAATTTCCATCTTCTTGAGGTTCTGCCACTTGTCCTTCATCGTCTCCGTCTGCGCGCCGGTATACAGGTTATCCAGCGTAAATTGATGCTGGCTGACGACGATGCTGGCGGCCGCCATCTGCTGCTTGGTCGAAGCCTGCGCCAGCTTCTTCTCGTACGGCGTGACCGGCTCCTTGCCCTCGTTGATGTCCGCCAGCGTCTTGATGAAGATCGAAGGCGTGCGCGGCGGTATGCCCAGGAAGTACTTGGCCGGATCGATATAGCCGCCCGGAATGTCCGCTCCGAACACCGGCTTGTCGCCTATGATGTCGTAATCGTAGCCTTTGGCGAAGCCGTACTCGAACTCTCCGCCCGCTTCCGGATCGTTGTAGTGGTCGTACAGGTAGTTGATGTACTTGAAATAAATTTCCGGGTGCTTCATGTCTTTGTTGATCAGCATGACGAGGTTGTGGGTGCCCTCGCTCGCCTGCCCGATCTTGCCGTCCGGACCGGCCGGCAGCGGGTACGGCTTCACGACCGAGCCGGGAACGTTCTTGACGACGTCCTGCAGCGGCCAGTCGTACAGCCATGTCGGGCCGAACGCGATGCCGGCCTTGCCGGAGGTGAACAGCTCGGACGCCTTCATCTCGTCCTGGAGCGCGACTTCCTTGTGCAGATAACCTTTGTCGATCCATTCCTTCAGCTTGCCGAGCGCCGTCTTGATCTCCGGCCGGACCGAGCCGTAGACGACGTCCCCGTTATCGTCCTTCTCCCAGATTTGCGGGACGGCGCCGAACGCGCCGAAGATTTCGCCCGTTCCGATCCAGGCGTTGTAGTTCTCCTTCAAAGTCGAGATCATGCCGTACGTGTCTTTCTTGCCGTTGCCGTCCGGATCCCGGTTGACGAACGCGTCCATCACCTGCTCCAGCTCGGCGATCGTTGTTGGCGCTTTCAAATTCAACTTGTCGAGCCAATCCTGCCGAATCCACATGACGTCGTCGTGCTGCATGATGTAGTCGATGCCGGGAATCGCCATCCGCTTGCCGTCGCGAACGTAGGGCATCCATGCGCTCGGAACTTCGTCCATCGCCTTCTTGTAAGAATCCGAAGCGTACTTGTCGAACAGCGCCCCGGCATCCTGGAACTTGCCGGAATCGATCAGCGCGTGGGCGTCCGCTCCCGACACTTCGAGAATGTCCGGCAGCGGCTCGTTCGCGGACATGGACAGCGTCAGCTTCGTTTTGAAGGCGTCGTTGGTCGACGGCGTCGTCCACAAGTATTTGATGTCGATGCCTAGCCGCTCCTTCGCCCAACGGGTGAACACGTTGTCCTCGATCGTCTCGCCGTTCTTGAATTTGACGTCGTCTCCTACCGCCCGAACCGTCGTCAAGGTTGCTTCCGGAGAAAACTTGCCGTCCGTTTGCGGCAGTTCATCCCCCGCGGCCGAAGCTCCGCTCGAAGCCGCCGCCGTTCCGCCGCTCGGCCCGGAAGACTGCCCGTCGTTGCCGTTGTTGCCTCCGCCGCCGGAGCATCCCGAGACCAGCATGGCGAGCGTTAAAGCCGACGCCGCCGACATCCATAACGCTTTTCGTTTCATATGCGGTACGCCACCCCTTCTTGCGAAACGGTTTTTGGTTACAAGAAAAGTATAGAACAGCGCCCTCGGGCCGGTATATTGTAACGCGTTAACCTTTGCTGGTTTTTGTTAAGGTGATCTGCCGACTGATGCGGATTAATATAGGCGTGGAGAGAGTGCTAGCCGATGAAAACAATTGGAACGATTGCCGCCTCGGGCGGGGACAAGAGACTGGAATGGAGGGTAGACGAGGACCGGGCGGGGCCGCAGATCCGCCTCATCCCGGAATGTGGCGGATGAATCGCTCAATGGCTCCGTCAAACGGGAATTGCTTCCGCTCAATGCGCTGCTGCAAGCCTTCCAGCTCCCGCCTCGCGCGTTCGATCAATTCCGGAGGGTAGCCGAACTTGACGGCATTCTCGGCGAATTCGTCCTCGTCCACGACCGACCACCTTCCGTTCCGATAGACCAGATCGAGATCCAGATCGACGAAGGAGACGCAATCGCCATTCAGACGGGGCGGCTGGCTGATGTTGCAGTAATACTGGACGATCTTTCCGTCCGCAACGTCGGCGCTTACCGTAAACCAGCGGTCGAAGGGGAAAAACTCGATCGTCCAATTTTCCACGGTGAACGTTTTTCCTTTCGTATAATGACGAAGCTTCCTTCCGTAATGACCGAGCACGAAAAGATGAGCGTCCGTCGCTTCAAGAAGCGTCGTCTCCCACTCGTAATGCCGTCGATCGCCGAACTTCAGCGCCTGAATCCGAATCGAATCGTTCATTGAAACCCCCGCTCCCAGGAAGAAATTCCACCATCCGTGCAACCGTAAAAAATCCTCTTCCGCATCGCGCGAAAAAGGATTCGTCTTGATCGTTGTATGAACCGCGTGAGCCGAAGCTCTATGTACCAAATGGTGCCGAGGACGGGAATCGAACCCGTACGATGGTCACCCATCCCGGGATTTTAAGTCCCGTGCGTCTGCCAGTTCCGCCACCCCGGCTCGGGTATAGGTTAGAATTGCTTGTCCTCTTCTGGTGGGCCCTGAGGGACTCGAACCCCCGACCAATCGGTTATGAGCCGACAGCTCTAACCAACTGAGCTAAGGGCCCTCGCTAGGTCTACGAGGAGTTTGGTTGCGGGGGCAGGATTTGAACCTGCGGCCTTCGGGTTATGAGCCCGACGAGCTACCGGACTGCTCCACCCCGCGTCGCAAGCGCCACGTTTCCTTCAATGGCGACAAAACTTAATATACAGGAAAACATGGTGCTCCGTCAAGGAAAAAATTATGATTTCTCGGGGTTTGTCGGCTCCGTGCCGTTATCCGGCTGCTTCCCGCCTTCCGATTCCGCTTTGGCCATCTCGGCCAGCTTCTGCAGCAGAATGTGCTGGGGCATATGCATCAAGTGCTCCAGCGGCACGTTCAAATGTTTGGCCAGCTTCACGGCCGTGTCGGTCGATAACGGCATTCTTCTCATCTTGGCATCCGCCCCTTCATGAAGACCTTACCACAAACGGGAGCGGCAGCCAAGGCCCTGCGCCGGACTCGCGCGGGACCTCGGCTTGTCGCTCAAGGAACGTAACGTACGCCGTATTTCCCTTTGCGGGAACGGTACACTTCGATCTCGTGCGGCATCTCGATGCCGAACAGCCAGCCGTCGTGCTCCATTCGGCGCACGAGGCAGCCGGCCTGAAACTTGCTGTCGTACAGCCTGGCCCAATAAACCCACTTCACCGCGATCCCTCCGTCTCGATCGTAACCCCCATATTCGATGCTGACGTTAGGATACGCGCGAGAAGTTCCGATTACTCACCCGCCGGCCGCTTGCATGACCATCGCCCTGGGCGAGCTCATGCCGTCTCCGTAATCCATATAGGCGGAAATATCGAGGTTCCCCGTCGGATCCGCTTTGATCTTCGGAAGCAGCTCGTTCCCGTTCTTCTGCCATTCGGCGAGCGCCTCCCGGACGCTCAGCTTGCCGCTGAGCGCTTTCTGGAACGAAGGCTGCGCCAGGCTCGAGATCAAATTCAGGTTGGGCATTTCCCGGTACAGCTTCTGGTCGCTATCGCTGGAGCTAACGTTCAGCGGCTTCAACTGATAAAAGGCTTCGATATGGAAGGACTGTCCCTCCTTCGGCTGAGCGAACTCCTTAAGCGTGCTGAGCTCGTAGGTGCTTCTGGCTTTGAATTTGGCGGATTCCTTACCGTTGATGAACTTGATGAACTCCCAGGCGTCGTCCGGATTGGCGGCGGCGGCGTTGATCGCCGTGAGCTGATCCAGATACATGCTGCCGCTCATGTCCGGCGCCTGCGACTGCACGGGGTACGTCACCACGTCCCAATCGATCGCCTCTTTCCCCTTCATCTTGCCCACGTTATCGTTGTAGGTCTTCAGATCGTTCGTCATGCCGTAGCTTCCGATCATCATCGCCACCCGGTTGGTGAAGAAAGGGCGGTTATCGAACTGGTTGTAGCGGTAGCTCCCGTCCTGGGGCTGCTCCGGCTGCAGATCTTCCGGGCCCGGAATCGCATGATTCTTATACAGCTCGATCGGGCGTTTCCAGACCGCTTCCCACTGGTCCGTATCGACGGTCATGTTTTCGGCCTTCTCGTCGAACATGCGCAGCTTTAACGGTGCCGCTATGTTCGTCACGTTGTAATAGTCGAGTCCGGAGCTCCAATCGTTCAGCGCCAAGCCGAAAATCGCGTCCTTGCCCGAGCCCGACTTCATCCGCTCCGCCAGGTTGTATACGTCGTCCCACGTCATGCCGTCCGTCGGCGGGTTGACGCCGGCCTTCTGGAACAGCTTCTTGTTATAAAAAAGCGCCGAAGACGAGAAAGTCGGAGACAAGCCGTAAAGCTGCCCGTTGCCCTGCTCGCGGAGGCTGTCCAGCACGTTCGGCAGGTAGGCATCGAGGTCCACCTTGTCCTCCTTGATCAGCGAATCCAGCGGCTTCAGCAGATTTTCCTCGACAAGCTTCCCCATCGTGCCCGTGTCCAGCATGATCACGTCGACCGGATTCGGTCCGGTCATGATCGCTTTCAGCTTCTCTATCGGGTCCTGGGCGTTGAACTTCATCTGCTCTTCTCTCGAAGAGTACTGCATATCGGAGTAGTCGATGGCGTTGACAAACTCGAAATCGAGATTCGGGTGGGCTAGCTCGTACATGTCCGTATACTGCTGGCGAACGTACGACTCATTGTCCGCGCTGCCGTACATCATGCCGATGCGAAGCGTGCGGCGGTTGTTCGTATCGTCGGAATCTCCGCCGCTGCATGCGGCGAGAGCCGGGACGAGCATGGAGACGGATAGGACGAGCGGTACGGTTCTGGCCTGGCGTTTGACGGTTTGCTTCAATGGATGGATCCCCCTTCGAAAAATGGCAACGCCGCTCAAGTCGGCCCCAAGGGACCGACCGGGCGGCGTTGTCTGGTTGTCGCAAGCTTAAGATGTCAGGTCAGTCGATCAGCGGCTTGATGATGCCTCCGCCTCCGACTGCTCCTCCCCCGCCGTATACGTCGTCTAAGATTCCGCTCGTATCGAGCTGTCCTTTCGGATTCAGCTTGATCCTCTGCAGAAGTTCGTTGCCCTTCGTCTCGAACTCCGCGAGCGCTTCTTTGACGCTCTTCTGATTCTGGATGACTTTGTTGTATTCGACCTGCGCCAATTGGTCGATATAGCTCAGGTTCGGCCGATCTTGCTGCAGCTCCTGCTGCTTGAAGCTGTCGGACGACAGGAACGGCTTCACTTGCGTGAAGGCGTCGATGTTGTAGGACATGCCGTCCTTCACTTTGATGAATTCCTTGAGCGTCGGCATGTCGTAGCTGCTGCGGGATCTCAGCTTGCCCCAGTCCTTGCCGTTCATGAACTTGACGAATTCCCAGGCGTCGTCCGGGTTTTGCGCCTTGGCGTTGATCGCGGACAGGGAGCTCAGGTAAATATAGCTGCTCACTCCGGGATTCTCCGCGAACGTCGGAACCGGCATCACGTCCCAATCGAGCGGCTCCATCCCTTTGAACTTCTGATAGTTTTTGTTATACGTCTCGATTTCGTTGATCATGCTGTAGCTGCCGATCACCATCGCCAGCTTTCCGTTGTAGAACGGCTGATTCAAATACGGATTGTAGACGTCTTTGTCCGTCGCCGCCGGTTGATCGACCTGCAAATCTTCGTTGCTGGGAAGCACGTGGTTCTTATACAGGTCCGTAATGGTCGTCCAGACGTTCTGCCACTGCGGCGTATTGACGGTCATCTTCTCCGCTTTGTCGTCGTACATCTTCAGTTGGAGCGGGGCCGCATAGTTCACGACGTCATAATAGCCGTTCCCGTAGCCGTACGGGTTGAACGCGAACCCGAACTGCGTATCCTTGCCCGTACCGGTCTTCAGCCGCTTCGCCATGTTGAACACATCGTCCCATGTCGGACTTCCCGTCGGCACCTCTACCCCCGCTTTGCTGAACGCCTTCTTGTTGTAGAACAACGCGGAAGGAGAATAGGTCGGCGCCAGCGCGTACAGCTGTCCGTTGCCTTGATCCTTGATGCCGTCGATGACGGCGGAGACATAGTCGTTCGTGTCGATCTTGTCTTCCTTCAGCAGCGGATCGAGCTGCTTGAGCAGGTTGTCTTGCACCAGCTCTCCGAGAATGGCGGGATTATCGAGAATCATGACGTCTACCGGATTGTCTCCCGTCATGATCTCCTTCACCTTCTCGACCGGGTCCGGCTGCGGTTTGTCCGGCGTCTGGTCGAATTGCGTCTCGGTGTAGTCGATGGCCGGAACGATCTCGATGTCGATGTTCGGGTGGGAGAACTCGAACAGGTCGGTGTACTGCTGGCGGAAATAGGATTCGTCCTGCGAGCTTCCGTACATCGTGCCGATCCGCAGCGTATGGCGGTTGTTCGGGTCGTTCTCGTTCTTGCTGTTGCAGGCGGCCAGCAGCGGGACGAGCACGGCGGCGGTCATGCCGAGCGCCGCCCATCTGCGGGCTTGCGTTCCTGATAAGCTCTTGGTTGTCATGCGGTTTCCCCCTCCAAAGATTTCGGTGCGCGAATCAAAATTTTCTCTCCGTCGAATTCCATGCTCGCCTTGTCTCCGATCTGAAGGGCCTGCAAGTATTCTTTCGGGATTTGCAGCCGGCCGACCCGGTCGACGACGACGTACGCTTCGTGCACCTCGTTCGATTCCGCTCCGCCGTGCAGCGAAGGCGCGCTGTCCAGGTTCGGATTGCGCTTGATGAATTCGGTGCTCGTCAGGCCGTCGCGGATGGCGACGACCCGATCGACCTTGCCGGCCAGCGACAAATCGTGCGTGACGATGACGATGGTCAGTCCGAGCTCGCGGTTGAACCGGCGGAAAATATCCATGATCATGTCCGACGTCCGGGAGTCGACGGAACCGGTCGGTTCGTCCGCCAGCAGCATCTGCGGCTTGTTGGCCAGCGAGATGGCGATGGCGACGCGCTGCTGCTCGCCCCCGGACAATTGGGTCAGCTTGTTGTGCATCCGTTCCTTCAGGCCGACCCATTCGAGCAGCTGCTTCGCATACGCGCGGTCAAGCTTGCCGGCGAACATCATCGGCATCTCGACGTTCTCCAGCGCCGTCAGGAACGGCAGCAGGTTGCGCGCGTTGTTCTGCCAGATGAAGCCGACCGTGTCCCGCTTGTATTTGACGAGATCGTCGTCGCTCACCTTAAGCAGGTTCCAGGGGCCGACGGTCACCTGGCCGGCGGACGGACGGTCGAGGCCGCCCAGAATGTTGAGCAGCGTCGACTTCCCGCTTCCGCTGTTGCCGATGATCGCCATCATCTCGCCGTTCTGAACGGACAGGTTGAGCCCCTGGAGCGCGACGACTTCCAGATCGTCCGTTTTGTAAATCTTGACCAGACCTTCACATTGGATCATGCGCTTACCGCTCCTCTCCCAGCTTGACGGCTTGATGCACCTTCAGGCGGCGGATATGCGTCACCAGCAGCGCGATGCCGATCAACATCATGACGCCGACGACGATGTACAGGCGGATCGTATCGACGTTGTCGAACACGACGCGGAACGGCGGAACTTGATTGGCCGCGTTGTCGGTCGTCTGCAGGAACGGCAGGAACAGCAGGCTCGTCGCCTTGCCGATGCCGATCCCCAAGGCGATCGACAAGCCGGCGGTGAACACTTGCTCCAGCAGGAGCATGCCCGTGAGCTGCTTGCGCGACAGTCCCATCGCCCGCATGATGCCGATCTGCACGATCCGTCCCGACAGGTTGAAAAACCAGAACAGCACGTAGCCGACGAGCGAGATAATGACCGTCACCAGGAAGCCGAGGCTCAGGATGCCGAACACGCCGCCGCGCGCGGGATGCTTGCTCTCGGTGATCAGCTCGCTGCGGGCGTCCGCGATCGACGCGATCTCGATGCCGGCCTTCTGCAGCTCCGGAATGATCGGCGCCGTC
Organism: Cohnella zeiphila; assembly: GCF_014212055.1. GTDB lineage: Bacteria > Bacillota > Bacilli > Paenibacillales > Paenibacillaceae > Cohnella > Cohnella zeiphila. Next base: position 68,966 of record NZ_JACJVO010000002.1, read on the forward strand.
TTCGCGTCCGGCTTCATCTTCAGCCAGACGTCGTACTGCATCATCGGCGCCTGGTCGTAAATGTAGTCGAGGTTCGCGACGATGAACGGAGACTGGTCGGGATATTGCGCCGGCCAATACGGAAGAATGGCGGCGACGACGAATTCGACCGGCTCCTCCTGAAGCATCGCTTTGATCTGGTCTCCCGGCTTCAGATTGTACTTCTTGGCCAGGTTCGACGAGACGAGCGCATATTCCGGCGCCTTGCCCATCAAGGCCAAGTAGCGGTACGGATTTGCCGGATAAAGATCGTCGCGGAACCAGGCGACGCGGGCGAAATCGACGTTGTCGATGCCGACGATCGTTCCTTGCCCGGCCGTCCGGTCGGCGATCGTGATGCTCGCTTTGGCCTGCAGCACGCGAGCCGCGGCATCGACGCCCGGCAGCGTGCGGAACACCTCGAACGGAGGCTCGTTGTAGTTGATCTTGGTCGGCGTCGGCGATTGTCCTTGGCCCCCTCCGGCGCCTCCTTGCCCTTGGCCGCCGCCTTGTCCGCCTTGACCGCCCTGGCCCTGGCCGCCGCCGCCTTGGCCCGATCCGCCGTCCTCCGGAACGGTCAGCTCGGGGCTGCCTTCCCATACCGTCTGGACGACGACGTCGGCGCCGTATTTGTACAAGATCCGTTCCTCGGAATTCAGGCCGATCGTGCGCGCCGCCGAGGAATTGTACACCCCGAGGCCGAGCGTCAGGATCAGCAGGATCATCAGCGGATAATAAGACCGGGACGAGCGCGACAGCTGCGTCAGCGTCAAGTACAGCGGCACCGGCAGGATCGCTTTCCACATCTTATTGAACAGCTTAAGCAGCAGCGGGAACAGCCGCAGGAACAGCAGGCCTCCCGCGAAAATCGATATTGCCGGCACGAAGAACAGGAACGGCTGCACGTTCAGCTGGTCCGTCGTCATTCCCGTCTTGAACGACACCATCTGCCGGTCGTTGAACAAGTACCAGCCGTACGCGGCCACTCCGACGAGCGCCACGTCGAGGAACCAGCGCTGCCAGAACGGCGACCGGTCCGTCCGCGCCATCTTGCGCTTGTAGTCGACGATCGACGTGCGCGTGAACACGAGCGCCGGAATGACGGCGGCTCCGATGGCGACGAGCACGGCCGCGACGCCGGCCAGTATTCCGTCCGTGCCGAAGCCGACCGGGATCGCCTTCCGGTTGACGAACGAGAGGAACCCGCTCGCCGAGCCGATGCTCTTCGCCATGAACCAGCCGATGAACGGTCCGATGAGCAGCGAGACGAGACCGAGCAGCGCCCCTTCCAGCAGGAAGATCAGGAAAATCTGCCGGGTGCCGGCTCCGCGGCTGCGCATGACGGCGATGTCGGAACGCTGCTTCTCCAGCGATTGGCGCGCATTCATCGTAATGAAGTAGAACACCATCGCGATCATCGGGGCGGCCAGCGTGAACAGCATCGTCTGCAGCTGAACGCTCTGGGCCCGGAAGTCGCCGAGCAAGTCGGCGAACGAGATCTCGACCCGCGTATCCTTGAGCAGCTGGTAAGCCTCGATGTCGATTCGGCTCAGCGTATGGGACAGCGGAGTCAGCTGGCTCGTCTTGATCTCGCGGAGATCGTACGCCGCGTACCAGTTCGCCGTCTGGAGCGGAAGCTTCAACCCCTTGACGAGATCCTCCTTCATCGCCGGCTCGGCGATGAACAGCGTGTTCATCAAGCTGTCGAGTCCTTGGTACCAGTAAGGGCTGGCCTCGTTTTTCGGCTTGAACGAACCGACGATCTCGACGCGAACCGTCGCGTTCGAACCGCCGTAGAACGGGTACAGCAGCACGTCGCCGACGTGAAGGTCGTTGCGGTACATCGCCTCCTCCATCATGACGGCCTGAACCGTTCCGTCGGCGGAGGCGCGGTCGGCGTACAGCTTGCCGCCCGACATCTCCACTTGATCCTGCAAGCCGCTGAACGAAGTCAGCGTCATCTTGCGCGTCCGGCTGGCGTCCACCTTGTTCGGATCTTCCGGCGTCACTTCCGAGCTGCGCAGCGTCAGGCTGCGCTGCGCGGCATCGGTCGGGAACCCGATCTTCGCCGGAACGTCCTCGGAAATGTATTGATCCACCTTATTGAAGCCGTCCATGTCTGTCTGCCCGCTGCTGGACTGGTAGCGGATCAGCAGCGAGCCGGCGGGGAGCCCCTCGCTGTTATCCTGGAGAGATTGCGCGACGACGCGCTTCAAAGCGCCGTCGGCGTACATCGGGATGCTGGTCGTGAACGCGACCGCGATCAGCAGGCCGGCCAGCGTGCTGATCGTCAGCCAGCGGGTGTTCCACATCTTGCGGAACAGAAATCGGATCAACGCGCTCATCGGTCACCGTCCCACGACTTTCTGTCCCGGCGTCAATCCTTGCAGCACTTCGACGTCCGTCGGGGTTTGCTGCCCGATCTCGATGTCCACTTCGCGCTTGCTGCCGTCCGCTTCGGCCACCTGCACGTAAGTGCGGGCGCCGACCGTGCGCAGCGCGGACAGCGGAATGACCATGGCGTTCTCCTTGCGGTTGACGATGACGGATACGGTGAGCGGCGTTCCCCGCGTCACGCCGGCGGGAAGCTTCGGCACGTCGACGAGCAAATATTGCTCGGGCCGCTCGATCTGGCTGCCGGTCCCCTGGCCGCCGTTGCCGTTGTTATCGTCCGTGCTCGGCTGCGGCAGCGATTTGACTTTGCCGGTCACTTGGCCGGCGCTGTTGATGTCGACCGTCGCTTCCATGCCGACGGCCACCTTCGCGAGATCGTCCTTGGAGAAGGCGGTTCCCGCGACGACCAGCTTGCTCGGATCGGCGATGATGCACACCGGATCGTAGGCTTTGACCGATGCGCCCTCCTGCACGCTGAGCGACACGACGGTGCCGGCGAACGGAGCGGTCAGCACCGCGTCGCCGATGTCCTTCTGGGCATCCTCGATCGCCTGGCGCTGCTCCTCGAAATCGATCTTCTTCTGTTCGAATTCCAGCGGATCCATCGTATCCTTGTCGCGCAGCGTCTGCTTCATCGTGAGTTCGGCCTGCTGAAAGGCGAGCTGCTGCGAGCGCAGCGCCTTTTTCAAATCCTCGACGTCGAGCTCCGCGATCGGTTGTCCCGCCTTGACGACGTCGCCGACGTTTATGTACAGCTTTTTGATGAACTTGCCGTCCAAGCTTTTGGAAGTGAAGTAGAGCGTCTTCTCCTGGGTCGACATGATCTTCCCCGAGCTTTCCACCTTCGTCTCCAGCGTCTTGGTCGTCACCTCGTATTCGGGTTTCTTGGATATCTGCGGCAATTGAATGCTGGACAGATCCTCCTCCTCCGGCTCGTCGGGAAGCAGGCTGCAGCCCGCCAGCGCAACGGACAGCGAGACGGCCGCGAGGAAGCCCGCGATTCTCCGGCGCCGATTCCGCTCCTTCCCCGATCCTTCAGACGAAAACGCCGTCCGCCATTTCATAGACATGGTCCGCAACCTCCATAATTGTCGTATCGTGTGTGGTCATGCAGATCGACAGCTTCTCTTCCGCCACGATCTCCCGGAACACCGCCATGACCTGCGCCGCCATCTGGGAATCGAGCTCGGCCGTCGGTTCGTCCGCCAGGAGCAGGCTCGGCCGGTGCGCGATCGCCTTGGCGATGGCCACCCGCTGCTGCTCGCCTCCGGACAGCTCGAACGGCCGGTGGTGCATCCGCTTCGCCAGCCCGACCAGCTCCAGGCAGGACGTGATGCGCTTCTTCCACTCCGACCGGGGCGTGCCGGCCATGCGCAGCGACAGCTCTACGTTCTCGTAGGCGGACAGCAGCGGAAGCAAGGCGTACGCTTGGAAAATAAAGCCGATATCCTTCCGCCGCACCGCGGTCCGGCGGTCGTCGTCCCACTCGTGGAACGGCTGGCCGCGAAAACGGATCTGTCCCTTCGTCGGAACGTCCAGGCCGCCCATGAGGTTCATCAGCGTCGTTTTGCCGGAACCGGATCGGCCTTTGAGCATAACAAGCTGCTCGGAATACAGCTTGAGATCGATTCCTTTGAGCACGCGCAGCTTCTGGTGGCCGACGTCGAACGAACGCTCGACGCCGCTCACGACGAGCAGCGGTTCCGCGCTCGCCGGCCGCGCGGGGCCGCCGATGTCTCTCTGTCCGGCCTGCCCCGCACCGTCCGGTTCCGCCGGCGGTTTGCGGCGTTGCTTCCATGCAAGCATTTACCCGTTTCCCTCCCTCTTCCAGAACGCTTTCACAATTATAACGAGGAGAATCGGCAAAAAGTTACGCCTTTAGCATATTTTTATGAGAATCATGAGAAAGCCCTCAGAACCATTTTTTCGACATCTTTCGCCAATCCGCGGTCGCATTTTTTTCGCTTCCTCTTTATAAGCAGGGGAACTTTTGTGTATGATGAAGAAATAACATGCTACTGGCGAGGAAGGTTGATCGGATTGGATAGCAGCGCGACATCATCCAACTTTATCAAAACCATCATGGAAGAAGATTTGGCCGCCGGCAAAGTGACCGAGATCGTCACCCGTTTCCCGCCGGAGCCGAACGGTTACTTGCATATCGGGCACGCCAAATCGATCTGCCTGAATTTCGGGCTGGCCGACGATTTCGGCGGGCGCACCAACCTGCGGTTCGACGATACCAACCCGGTCAAGGAAGACGTCGAATACGTCGAGTCGATCAAGCGGGACGTGCAGTGGCTCGGCTTCGACTGGGACGGCTTGTTCTTCGCTTCCGACTATTTCGGCAGAATGTACGAGAAGGCTCGGCTTCTTATCGACAAAGGGCTGGCCTATGTCGACGACCAGAACGCGGACCGGATCCGCGAGTCTCGCGGCACGCTGACGGAGCCCGGCATCGAGAGCCCGTTCCGCAACCGCTCCGCGGAAGAGAATCTGGCGCTGTTCGAGAGAATGAAGAACGGCGAATTCGGCAACGGAGAGAAGGTGCTCCGCGCCAAGATCGACATGGCTTCGCCGAACATCAACATGCGCGACCCGGTCATCTACCGGATCGTTCACGCCCATCACCACAACACGGGCGACGCCTGGTGCATCTACCCGATGTACGCGTTCGCGCATCCGCTCGAGGACGCGTTCGAAGGCGTGACCCACTCGATCTGCACGCTTGAATTCGAGGATCAGCGGCCGTTCTATGACTGGGTAATCGAGCATTGCGAGACGGAGGCGAAGCCTCATCAATACGAGTTCAGCAGGCTCGTCATCGACAAGATGCCCGTTACAAGCAAGCGCAAGCTGAAGCTGCTCGTAGACAACGGAATCGTAGACGGATGGGACGACCCCCGCCTGCCGACGATTTCCGGGCTGCGCCGCAAAGGCTACACGCCGGAAGCGATCCGCCATTTTTGCCGCGAAGTCGGCGTGAGCAAGAGCTTCGGGATCGTCGACGAGCGCATGCTCGAGCACTTCATCCGCGAGGACCTGAAGCTGAAGGCGCTGCGCACGATGGCCGTGCTGCGGCCGCTCAAAGTCGTCATCACGAACTACCCCGAAGACGGGAGCGAGTGGCTGGAGGCCGAGAACAACGCGGAGAACGAAGAGATGGGAACGCGGCAAATTCCGTTTTCGCGGGAAATCTTCATCGAGCGCGACGACTTCATGGAAGTGCCGCCGCCCAAGTATTTCCGGCTGTTCCCCGGCAATGAGGTAAGGCTCAAGAACGCCTACTTCATCAAATGCGAGGAAGTCGTCAAAAACGGGGCGGGAGAAGTGACGGAGCTTCGCTGCACGTACGATCCCGAGACGAAGAGCGGCACCGGATTTACGGGCCGCAAGGTGAAGGGGACGATCCACTGGGTCGACGCTTCGCAGGCGGTGCCGGCCGAGTTCCGGTTGTTCGAGCCGCTCGTGCAGGACGAAGCGGAAGAGACGGAGGAAACCGAAAACTCCTCCTTCCTGGACCGGATCAATCCGAACTCGCTGGAGACGCTGCAAGGCTACGTGGAGCCGGGCATGAAGGAAGCGGCCGGCGGGGACAAGTTCCAATTTTTCCGCCACGGCTACTTCAACGTCGACCCGAACTTGAGCGGTCCGGACCGGCCGGTGTTCAACCGGATCGTCTCTTTGAAAAGCTCTTTTGAAATTCCGAAAGCCTAAAGACAAAGTCGCTCTGCCGGCTCCATTTCTTCGCCTCCGGCGAAGGAGATGGGGCCGTTGCGTTTCCATTCCCCATCCGTGAAAAGGAGCGTGATGAAATGATGTTTAAACGACCTGCCGCCGCGATGACGCTCGCCGCCGCGATGCTCGTGGCCGGATGCTCCGGGAACGGCAATGCGGGGACGTCTTCTCCGGTTCCGTCGTCGGCCGCCCCGTCCTCCGCCTCCTCGGCACCGACGCCGAGCGCAACGCCCTCCGGATCGGCTCCGTCCGCCGGCGCGCCGTCCAGCCCGTCTTCTTCGGCAACGCCGCCCGCTTCGTCCAGCCCGTCCGCAAGCGAGGATCCGATCCAGCGCAAGGTCGACTCGATGTCGCTGGAAGAGAAGATCGGGCAAATGATCCTGGCGGGAGTCGCAGGCACGACGCTGAGCACGAACGACAAAAAGATGATCGCCGAAGACAAGATCGGAGGCGTCATCCTGTATGCGAACAATATTAAAGATTTGAACGGCGCCGTCTCGCTGATCAACGCCTTGAAAAAAACGAACGTCCCCAATCCCGCGCCGCTGCTCGTCGGCGTCGATCAGGAAGGGGGACGCGTCAACCGGCTGCCCGGCGAATTCGTCAAGATGCCGCCGAACCGCACCGTCGGCGACGCCGGCAAGCCGGAGCTGGCCGGCGAGATGGGCAAGCTGATCGGCCGCGAGCTGAAGGCCATCGGCGTCAACCTTGATTTCGCGCCGGTGCTGGACGTCAACAGCAATCCGAACAATCCCGTCATCGGCGACCGTTCGTTCGGCAGCTCGGCTTCTCTCGTCGCCAGCCTCGGCCTGCCCGAGCTGGAAGGAATCCGCGGAGAAGGCATCATCCCCGTCGTGAAGCATTTTCCCGGACATGGGGACACCTCGGTCGATTCCCATCTGGATCTGCCTGTCGTGAACAAAACGACGCAGCAGCTCGCCAAGCTGGAATGGATCCCGTTCCAGGCCGCGATCAAGGACCATGTCGAGGCGGTCATGGTCGCCCATATTCTGTTCCCGAAGCTCGACGCCGACAAGCCGGCGTCGCTGTCTGCCGAGATCGTCGGCAAGCTGCTGCGCGATCAAATGAACTACGACGGCGTCGTCTTCACCGACGATCTGACGATGGGCGCGATCGTCAAGCATTATACGCTCGCGCAGGCGGCCGTCGACGCCGTGCTGGCCGGCGACGACATTCTGCTCGTGGGGCACGGCTACGACGACGAGCGCACGGTGTTCGATACGCTGCTGGCCAAGGTCAAGGACGGCACGATTCCCGAGTCGCGGATCGACGGGAGCGCGTACCGCATTTTGAAGCTCAAAACGGCTTTCCAGCTCCACGACCGTTCCACTCCGGTACCGGACCTGACGTCGATCAACGCGGACGTCAGCGCCTGGCTGAAGCAGGTCGAGTCCTAAAAGCCCGCAACCGCGAACCCGCTCTGGAGGCCGCGGCTCTTCTAGAACCGGATCGTGCCGTATTTGGCCGCGTTCCGCAGACTCGCCCATACGTCCGGCGTCTCCGAGCCGATCGACCAATACGCAAGCCCGGCCGCTCCCCGCTGAGCGGCCGCTTGCGCTTTCAGCAAGAGGGAGCGGCTGTTCTCGGTCCAGATCCGGAAGGATGACGCGCCTTTGGAGAAGGAAATGACGTATTGTCCGAGCGAATCGTTCCAGGACCGGGCCGCGGAGCTCAAAGAGGACACCAGCCTGTCTTGTTGAGCGAGCGTGAGGTCCGTCGATGACACCTTCGGTGACGTTGTCCATTCTCTCGTATAGAACGGCAGCGCGACGATCGTCCGGGATGCGGGCACGTCGGCGAGCAGCTTGTCGATTCCCTGCTTCAGCCACGGCAGCGAAGAGACGGATCCGGGCATTCCGCTCCCGGCCCAATTCTCGTCGTACCCCATCAGCACTATGTAGTCCGCTTGCTTGCCCAATTGGGCGTAGTCGGTCGCCGCCGTCCAGTCCTGCCCGCGATCCGGCGAGACGTCCACCGACAGCTTCTTCCCGTTCTGGTGCAGCGCCGCCGCCAATTCCGTCACGAACGCCGTATAGCCGGATCGGTCGTCCGCCCCGACGTTCTCGAAGTCCAGGTTGAGGCCGTCCATGCCGTACTTTTGGACGAGAAAGACGATCTTGTCGATCACTGTCTTGCGGTTCGCGGAACTGCTCAGCAATTGGTGCGAGAAGTCCGCGTCCGATCGATTCCCGAACATCCCCCACACCTGCTTGCCGTTCACCGCAGCCCACGTCAGGAGCGCCGGGTCCGTATTGTCCTCGAAATCGGCCGCCCCGTCCAGGAAAAACACGCGCGGAACGAGCACGTTGATGCTCGAACGCTTCACGCTCGCGATAAATTGATCGGTCGTCTGCTGGTACTGCCAGCCAAGCTGCAGGCCGAGGTCGGGCTTCGCCGCCATCAACGTCACATAGGCGCCGTTCTCCTCCACCCGGCTCAGCAGGACGGCGATCTCCGCGCGGCTCAGCGCATCCTTGGGCCTGAATTTGCCGGCGTCCCCGCTCATCAAGCCGGCGGCCTCAACCGCCTGAACCGATCCGACAGCCCAGGACGAGACCATGGCGGCGTCCCGATCGGACAAGCTCGCGGAAGAGGGTACTTGAAGCTTCAAGGCTCGCGCGAGGATGACGGCCGCCTGTTCCCGGGTTACCGAGCCGTTCGGAGCGAACACGCCGCCGGACATTCCCTCAATAAGCCCAAGCTGGGAAGCCGCTTCGACCGAGCCGTAATACCAGGCGGCAACCGGCGTGTCCCGGTAAGTCGGGATGGCGCTGTTTACCGTCTCCAGTCCGAACAAACGCACGAGAAGAGACGCGAATTCGGACCGCGTCACCGGACTGTTCGGCCGGAAGGCGCGGGGCGCGACGCCGTTTAATAGACCTTGCTCATATAGAGACACGATTTCTTGTTTGGCGAAACTGGATGAAATATCGTCAAAAGGCAATCCGGCAGCTGCCGCCGGAGCCGAGGCTGCCGCCCCCCCGAACGCGCTCGTCAGCAAGCCCGCCGCGAGCAGCGGAGACAGCTTCTTGAAACCTATCACGCGAGAATCCCTCTTTCCTCGTAGGACCATTCTATTACTCTATCCTATCAGATCGGAGGGGGCTGGATAAATCCTTAAAATGCGGATCTTCGACAATATTTTTCCTGCTCGTCAGCTGCGGGCCGCGATCAGATTGCCGGAAGCGTACCGCTTCAGTCCGAAGCGGAACAGCGCGATGCCGCTTCCGCCGATCAAGGCCGTCGCCGCAATCGCCGCCGTCACGAACCAGGGATCGAAATGCTTGAGCAAGCCGATCGGCAGATAGCTGATGAAGCCCGCGGGAATGAGCGAGAACAGCATCGCCCGGGCGGCTCCTTTGAATATGGAAGAGGGATAGGTCGACAGCGAGACGAAGCTGCCGAGCGCCTGCTGGGCGATTCCTTCGGAGTTCCCGATAAAAAACGCCAGGCAGCCGACATGCAGCATGACGCCCAGAAACAACAGCCCGGCCAGCAGCAATCCGAGCGCGAACGCCAGCGCCCCCAGTAAGGTCCGCTCCCCTACCCAAGCAAAAATCACGAGACCGAACACGAAGTCCCCGGCGGCGGTAATCGACATCCGGCTGGCCAGCACATGAAGCAGCACCGGCTTCGGCTGCGCCAGGTACAAATCCAGTTCTCCCGTCGACACGATCGTCGCGATCCGCGTAAAATTGCCGAACAGCAGGTTGACCCAGCCGAACCCGCCGGCGCCGATCGCCCACATCAGCATGACGTCTCTCAGCTCCCAACCCTGTACGATCGGGAAGCGGGAAAAGAACAAGTTCCAGAAAAACAACCAGATAAAATTGTTGATGAACATCATACCCGCCAGCAGCGCAAAGCTGAGACGGTACTCCAACGCGGACGCCAGGTTGATTTTCCAGCAGGTGCCCAGAAATGCCGCAATCGCCCGCAATCCGCCGCTATCCCCCGTTGACATGCAGCTTCACCGCCCCTCTTCGAAAAATGACCGCGACGATCGCTCCCAGCACGGCCAGCCAAACCGCCTGTACGCCCAAATCCCGCAGCAGATGATCTCCTCCCGAGTGAACGGCCGCCCTGGCGGGCAAATACATCGCCGCCCGGAACGGCAGCCAGGCGCAAATCCGCTGCAGCCAATCCGGCATCAGATCGATCGGCAGCAGCATGCCGCCCAGCGTGAACTGCAACTTCTGGAGCACGAACTCAAGTCCTCTCGTCTCCTCGATCCAGAATGCGCACAGGCCGATCGCCGCCGCCATCAGGAACGTAACCGTCAAGGCGCCGAGGCTGAGCGACAGCAGCGCGGCCCATCCGTAGCCGAAGTTAGGAGCACCGACGATGGGCCAGACGACGAGGCTTCCGGCAAGCAGATGGATCGCGAATCGCAGCGCCGCTTCCGCCAGGAAGGAGGCGTAATGGTACAGAACGTACGAGATCGGGCGAACAAGGCGCATGGCGACGTCCCCGTTCTTGACCTCCTGTTCGATCCGGGAGCAGATCGGCGGGGCCGCCAGCGTCAACGCTTCCGTAAAGACCAGATACCAAAGCAATTGCTTTAGCGTGAATCCGGCGACCGAGCCGGTCTCGCCGCCCCCGTAGGCCGCAGACCACAGCTGCGAGAAAACGTAGAGAATCATGAGCAGGAATGCGCAGCGGAGCAAAAAATCGGTTTTGTAAAACATCATCTGGCGTAACGTAATGCGGGCGACCGCCGCCGATTTGGCGAACGCCGCAGCGCCCGCGCCCCATATGGCGACCGCTTTTCCGGCCTCGGTTCGGCTTGAATCTCCCATGGTTCGATCCATCGCGCTCTCTCCTCCCGGATCGCTTTACCGCTCGCCGTAAATATGCTTGATGATTTCTTCCATCGGCGGATCTTCGACCGTCAAATCTTCGATGCCGAACCGCCCGATAAACCCGCTCAATACTTCCTCGACGCCGGCTCGCCTGAGATCGACCTCGAGCCGGACTTGGCGGCCGGCGACGGCAACGTTCTCCGTTCCTTGCACGCAGGGCAGTTCCTCCGGCGACACCTCGGCCGCGAGCGTGATCGTGATCGTTTTGCGGCTGAGCACGTCCCGCTTGATTCGTTCCACCGGCTCGTCGAGCAGAAGGCCGCCATGATGAATGACCAGCACGCGCGAGCAGAGCTCCTCTACGTCGCCCGCGTCGTGGGAGGTGAGAAAGACCGTCGTCTCCTCGCTGCGGTTCCTCTCGCGAATCAGCTCGCGAATTCGCTGCTTGACCACGACGTCGAGACCGATCGTCGGTTCGTCCAGGAACAGCAGCTCGGGACGGTGCAGCAGCGAAGCCGCGATCTCGCAGCGCATCCGCTCCCCCAGCGACAGCTTGCGCACCGGCGTGCGCAGATACGGACCCAGCTCGAACCGCTCGATCAGGTCCTCTCGCCGCTTCGCGTAATCGTCCCGCTTCATCTCGTAAATCCTCCCGATCAGCTCGAACGTGTCCAGCGGCGGCAGATGGTACCACAGCTGCGACTTCTGGCCGAACACCGTGCCGATCCGGTAGGCGAGCTTGGCGCGCTCGCGCCATGGCGTGAAGCCGACGACCGTCGCCTCTCCCGAGCTCGGATGAAGGATGCCCGTCAGCATTTTGATCGTCGTCGACTTGCCCGCCCCGTTCGGTCCGAGGAACGCGACCGTCTCCCCTCTCCCGACGTCCAGATCGATATTCGCCACGGCGATCTTCTCTTCCCACTCCGGCCGCAGCCAGGACCGCAAGCTTCCGCCGAGCCCCTGATCCTTCCGTTTGACCCGGAACGCCTTCGTCAAGCCTCTCGCTCGCAACGCCTCCATCGTCCGCTCCCCTCCCCTTTCCCTCGGTAAAGCAAAAAAGACCTTCGGCCGTTCGCCCACATAAGGCGGAACTTGCCGAAGGTCTTTTATCCCTACGGTGTTGCGCGGCTTATAGCCGCAGCCGGTCTCGCTCGGTTCGCCCGCTCCTTCGGTGCCGTTCGTACGGCTCCAAGCGCGTCGGATCCCTAGAAACCCTTCCGTTTGATGTTACATATTACCAGCGAATCGGGCGTCTGGCAATGCTTTTTTCACAATTACCTACTATCCCATCGGGTCAGGCTGGCGAATCGAGCTGATTTTTCCAGCGTAACCCATTATCCCATTGTCTCAGGACCGCCATAATCTTGATATTTCCCTGCATTACCCACTATCCCATCGCCTCAGTTTGGAAATCGACGAGACCGGTCTGAGCCGATGGGATAGTGGGTAATCGGCCATAAAAAACCTCCGCTGCCGAAAAGGCGCAGCGGAGGTTCGGGCCGCGATTAGACGCCGTTGGAGGAAGGATTCTCGCGCCAGGATTGGAGCAGCGCAACGTCTTCCTGGGCAATGGCGCCGGTCTGAACGGCGACTTCGATCAGCGCCCCGTAGTTCGACAGCGTGTCGAGCGGGATCCGTTCGGCGGCGAAAGCATCCGTCGCCTGCGGGAACTGGTACGTGAAGATCGCGACGACGCCTTGTACCGTACAGCCGGCTTCGCGGACGGCGACGGCCGCTTTGAGGGAGCTGCCGCCCGTGGAGATGAGGTCCTCGATCAAAACGACCTTTTGGCCCGCCGAGAAATGGCCTTCGATCTGGTTCGTCTTGCCGTGTCCTTTGGCTTTGTCGCGGACGTAGAGCATCGGCAGGCCGAGCTTCTGGGCGACCCAGGCGGCGTGCGGAATGCCCCCGGTGGCGATGCCGGCCACCGCTTCGCAGTCCGGATACCGGTTCTGGATGACGGTCGCGAAGCCTTCCGCGATCCGGTCGCGGATGTCGGGGTACGACATCGTCAGTCGATTGTCGCAGTAGATCGGCGACTTCATGCCGGACGTCCACGTGAACGGTTCGCGAGGACGCAGGGCGACGGCGTTGATGCTGAGCAGAGCTTGGGCGATTTCCTTCGGAAGCTGATCGAGCGGCAAAGAGGCGTTCATGATTACGAGCACATCTCCTCTATTATCGTATTCAAAGCGGCGGCGGGATCGGGAGCCGCGGTGATCGGACGGCCGATCACCAGGTAATCCGTCCCTCCGGCCACGGCTTCGCGAGGGGTCGTCACGCGCGACTGGTCGCCGATGTCGGCGCCGCGCGGACGAATGCCCGGCGTGACGGTCATGAAGCGGTCTCCGCAGGCCGCCTTGATCGCTCCCGTTTCGAGCGGAGAAGCGACGACGCCGTTCAGTCCGGCGCGCTTGGCCAGTTCCGCGTAGCGGACGACGGCCGCTTCCACCGAGCCGGAGATGCCGATCTCTTCGTTCAGCGTCGCCTGACTCGTGCTGGTCAGTTGGGTAACGGCGATGACGAGCGGCAATTCCGTTAAGGGCGAACCGCCCTCCTCCGCCGCTTCGCGAATGCCCTGAACGGCCGCTTCCATCATGGCGAGCCCTCCGGCGGCATGAACGTTGAACATGTCGACGCCCAACCGGACGATGCTGCGCGCGCCTCCCCGAACCGTGTTCGGGATGTCGTGCATTTTCACGTCGAGGAACACTTTGAGGCCCCGCGCTTTCAGTTCGCGAACCACGGACGGTCCGGCGGCGTAGAACAGCTCCATGCCGACCTTGGCCCAGCAGCCGGAGCCTTCCAGCCGGCCGGCCAGCCGCAGGGCGGCTTCGGCATCCGGCTTGTCCAGCGCGACCATCACCTTCGCCGCGGCTTCGCTTCGGCTCAACTTTCCCGTCATCGGTCGAATCTCCCCTTTTATCGGTCAGGTCATACAGAAGCCCGATCTCCTCTGCCGGAAGCGGCGGGAGGAAACCGGGCGAATCTTTCGCTTAAGGCTGCAGAACCGGCATCGGCGAGCTGGAGAAGCGAAGCGCTTCGAGCATGTTCAGCAGAGCTTTTACCGTATCCAGCGAAGTGAGGCAGACCACGCCGTTCTCGACCGCTTCGCGGCGGATGCGGAAGCCGTCGCGCTCCGGCGTCTTGCCCTTCGTCAGCGTATTGACGACGAACTGCGCCTGACCGGTGCGAATGAGGTCGAGAATGTTCGGCGAGCTCTCGCTCAGCTTGTTGACGCGCTTGACGCGCATGCCCGCTTTCTCCAACGCGTCGGCGGTGCCGCCGGTGGCGAGCAGCTTGTAGCCGAGGTTGTAGAAGCCTCGCAGAATCTCGATCGCTTCTTCCTTATCCTTGTCGGCGATGGTGGCGATGATCGAGCCGGACTGCGGAATCTTCATGCCGGAACCGATCAATCCCTTGAACAGCGCCTTGGCGAACAGCCGGTCGCGGCCCATGACTTCGCCCGTCGACTTCATCTCCGGCGTCAGCGTCGGGTCGACGCGGCGCAGCTTGGCGAAGGAGAACACCGGCACTTTGACGGAGACGAATTCGTCTTCCGGCCAGAGACCGTCCTTGTAGCCGAGATCGGCCAGCTTGACGCCGAGAATCGCCTGGGTCGCCAGGTTCGCCATCGGCACGTTCGTCACCTTGGACAGGAACGGCACGGTGCGCGACGAGCGCGGGTTTACTTCGATCACGTACACTTGGTCGTTCCAGACGACGAACTGGATGTTGACCAGGCCGACGGTCTTGAGCTCCTTGGCGATGCGCATCGTGATGTCGACGGCTTGACGCTTGACGTCGTCGGACAGCGTCTGCGGCGGATATACCGCGATCGAGTCTCCGGAGTGGACGCCGGCCCGCTCGATATGCTCCATGATGCCCGGGATCAGCACCGTCTCGCCGTCGCAGATCGCGTCGACTTCGATCTCCTTGCCGAGCATGTAGCGGTCGATGAGCACCGGATGCTCCGGATTGATCTTGACCGCCACCTTCATGTAGGAGAGCAGCTCTTCGTCCGAGTAGACGATCTCCATCGCGCGGCCGCCGAGGACGTACGACGGGCGAACGAGCACCGGGTAGCCGAGCTCGCGGGCCGTGCCTACCGCCTCGTCCACCGAAGTGACCGTGCTGCCCTTCGGCTGGCGGATCTCCAGGCGGCGAAGCAGCGCTTCGAACCGTTTGCGGTCCTCGGCCTCGTCGATGCTGTCGAGCGACGTGCCCAGGATGCGGACGCCCGCCTTCGCCAGCGGTCCGGCGAGGTTGATCGCCGTCTGGCCGCCGAACTGCACGATGACGCCGATCGGCTGCTCCTGCTCGATGACGTTCATGACATCCTCGAAGAACAGCGGTTCGAAGTAGAGGCGATCCGACGTGTTGAAGTCGGTCGAGACGGTCTCCGGGTTGTTGTTGATGATGACCGCTTCATAGCCCGCATTGCGCAGCGCCCATACGGCGTGAACGGTCGAGTAGTCGAACTCGATGCCCTGGCCGATCCGGATCGGGCCGGAGCCGAGCACGATCACTTTCTCTTTCGCGCTCGGAAGCACTTCGTTCTCGGTCTCGTAAGTCGAGTAGTAGTACGGAGTCGAAGCCTCGAATTCGGCCGCGCAGGTGTCGACCATCTTATACACCGGCTTGATGCCCTGGCTCAGCCGATATTCGCGCACGTCCGCTTCGATCGCATGCTGGGCGCCGGAGCCTTGGCCTTCGCGGCGCAGCTCGGCGATCGCTCTGTCGGTGAAGCCCATGCGCTTCGCCTTCAGCAGAGTCTCCTGGGTCAGGCCGGGCTCGCGGCGGATGACGTCCTCGAACGCGACGATGCGCTCGATCTTGTCGAGGAACCACCAGTCGACGTTCGTCGTGTCCTGGATGTATTGCAGCGTCCAGCCCCGGCGGAACGCCTCGGCGATCAAGAACAGCCGCTCGTCGTCCGCCTTGGCCAGGCGGCTCTTCAGCGTTACATCGTCGATCTCTCCCGCACCCTTGAGCAGGATGCGATGGACGCCGATCTCGAGCGACCGGACCGCCTTGTGGATCGACTCTTCGAACGTGCGGCCGATCGCCATGACTTCGCCGGTCGCTTTCATCTGCGTGCCGAGCTTGCGGTTCGCGTCGGTGAACTTATCGAACGGCCAGCGCGGAATTTTGCTGACGATGTAGTCCAGCGTCGGCTCGAAGCAGGCGTACGTCTGGCCCGTTACCGGGTTGACGATCTCGTCCAGGGTATAGCCGATCGCGATCTTCGCCGCCATCTTGGCGATCGGGTAGCCGGTCGCCTTGGAAGCGAGCGCCGACGAGCGGCTGACGCGCGGGTTGACTTCGATGACATAGTATTGATAGCTCTGCGGATCGAGCGCGAACTGCACGTTGCAGCCGCCTTCGATGTTCAGGGCGCGGATGATCTTGAGCGAAGCCGAGCGGAGCATCTGGTACTCTCGGTCGGACAGCGTCTGGCTCGGCGCGACGACGATGCTGTCGCCCGTATGGACGCCGACCGGGTCGAAATTCTCCATGTTGCACACGACGATGCAGTTGTCGTTCGCGTCGCGCATGACTTCGTACTCGACTTCTTTCATGCCGGCGATCGACTTCTCGATCAAGCATTGCCCGATCGGGCTGTAGCGGATGCCGTTCGCGACGGTCTCGCGAAGCTCTTCCTCGTTGTCGACGATGCCGCCGCCCGTTCCGCCCAGCGTGTACGCGGGGCGAACGATGACCGGGTAGCCGATCTGGTTCGCGAATTCCACGGCCGCTTCGACGGTCGTGACGATCTCGCTCTCAGGCACGGGCTGATCCAGCTCGCGCATCAGTGCGCGGAACAAATCGCGGTCCTCGGCTTGCTCGATCGCGGAGAGCTGAGTACCGAGCAGCTTGACGTTCTCCTGCTCCAAGATGCCTGCACGCGCCAGCTCGACGGCCATGTTGAGGCCCGTCTGGCCGCCCAGCGTCGGCAGCAGGCCGTCCGGCCGCTCCTGACGGATGATCTGGGAGACGAATTCGAGATTGATCGGCTCGATGTATACTTTGTCGGCCATGTTCGTATCGGTCATGATCGTGGCCGGGTTGCTGTTGATCAGGACGACATCCAGTCCTTCTTCCTTGAGCGCCTGGCACGCTTGGGTGCCCGCATAGTCGAATTCCGCCGCTTGTCCGATGACGATCGGGCCGGAGCCGATGACGAGAATTTTGCGAAGGTCTTTATTTTTGGGCATACTGCAGTTCTCCTCTCAGCGCTTCGGCCAACTGCGCCTGGCGCGGCCGCTGCGGGTTGTTGCGCTTATGTTCGCGAATCATGTCCAGGAAGCGATCGAACAGGTAGCTGCTGTCGAAAGGACCCGGGGCGGCTTCCGGATGGTATTGCACCGTGAACGCCGGGAACTTCTTATGCTTCAAGCCTTCGATCGTCTTGTCGTTGTTGTTGATGTGCGTCACTTCGAGATCGGTGCCGGCGATCGATTGTTCCTTCACCGTATAGCCATGGTTCTGCGATGTGATGTAGCAGCGTCCGGATTCCAGCTCCTTGACGGGATGGTTGCCGCCGCGATGGCCGAATTTCAGCTTCTCGGTGTCGGCTCCGCAGGCGAGCGCGAACAGCTGGTGCCCAAGGCAGATCCCGAAGATCGGATATTCGCCGATCAGCCGGCGCAGCGTCTCGACCGCTTGGGGAACGTCCTTCGGGTCGCCCGGGCCGTTGGACAGCTGGATGCCGTCCGGGGACAACCGGCGAATCTCGTCCGCCGTCGTGTCGTGCGGGACGACGACGACGTCGCAGCCGCGCTGGGTCAGCTCGCGCAGAATGCCGCTCTTGGCGCCGTAGTCGATCAGCACGATGCGTTCCCGGTTGCCCGGGCTCGAGAACACCGTCTTCGTCGACGTGCGGGCTACCTGGTCGCGCAGCAGGGAGGAAGCGTTCAGCCGTTCCTTGAGTTCCTCGACGCGCTCGCTGCCCGTCGTCAGAATGCCCTTCATCGTGCCGTGCTGGCGAAGGATGCGGGTCAGCATCCGGGTGTCGACTTCGCTGATCCCGACGATGCCGTATTCTTTGAACAGCCGGTCAAGCGTATATTGGGCGCGCCAGTTGCTCGGCACGTCCTCGTGGCGGCGAACGACGAACCCGTGAATGTAAGGGCGGATCGCTTCGAAATCGTCGCGGTTGATGCCGTAGTTCCCGATCAGCGGAAACGTCATCGTGACGATCTGGCCGCAGTAGGAAGGATCGGACAGCACTTCCTGGTAGCCGGTGATGCCGGTATTGAACACCACTTCCCCGGTAGAGGCGCCTTCCGCGCCGAATCCTTGCCCCGTGAACAGGGTGCCGTCTTCCAACAACAATCTTGCTTGCATCCCAATTCCTCCTAGAAGTTTTTGCCTGGCCTTATCGTTCGTTCCGTTTTATCGAATGCCGTGCTCTTCCGTCCACACGACCCGGCCGTTTACCATCGTCAGCGTCGGCCAGCCGGTCAGCTTCCAGCCCGTGAACGGGGTGTTGCGGCCTTGGGACAGGAACGAGTCCGGATTGACTTCTTTTTCGCTCTCAAGGTCGATCAGAATGAGATCGGCGGGAGCCCCGACTTCCAGCTTCCCGGCATCGAGTCCGAAGACCCGCGCCGGATCGCTCGTCATGCGCCGAAGCAGGAAGCTCAGCGTCCAGCGCCCGGTCTTCACGAACTTCGTATAGAGCAGCGGGAACGCCGTCTCGAAGCCGACGATGCCGAACGGCGCCCGTTCCAGCCCTTTCGCCTTCTCTTCGGCGCCGTGAGGGGCATGGTCGGTGACGATGATGTCGATCGTCCCTTCCTCCAGCGCTTCGATGCAAGCTTCCACGTCACGGGGAGTGCGCAGCGGAGGGTTCATTTTCCAATTGGCGTCCATCGAATCGGGAATGTCTTCGTCCGACAGCACCAGATGGTGCGGGCACACTTCGGCGGTTACGTTCACGCCGACCGACTTGCCGAGCCGGATGAGCCGGACCGACTGCTCGGTGCTGACGTGGCAGACATGGTAGTGAACGCCGGTTGCTTCGGCCAGCAAAATATCGCGTCCGACATGGATCGCCTCGGACTCGTTCGGAATTCCCTTCAGCCCGTGCTTGCGGGCGAACGCTCCCTCCGACACCGCCGCGCCCTCGACCAGCGAATCGTCTTCGCAGTGGGCGATGACCGGCCGGTCCAGCGACTTCGCCAGCGACATGGCGTTCTTCATCATTTGCGCGTTTTGGACGCCGACGCCGTCGTCCGTGAAGCCGACCGCTCCGGCTTCCTTCAGCGCGGCGAAGTCGGTCAGCTCGCGGCCGAGCTCGTTTTTCGTGATCGCCGCGTACGGCAGCACGCGGACGACGCCTTCGGAAGCCGCTTTGTCCAGCACGAACCGAACCGTCTCGGCCGTGTCGGTCACCGGACGCGTGTTCGGCATGCAGGCGATCGTCGTAAAGCCGCCTTTAGCCGCCGACCGCGTTCCGCTGGCGATCGTCTCCTTATATTCGAAGCCGGGTTCGCGAAGATGGACGTGCATGTCGATCAGCCCCGGCGCAAGCAGCTTGCCGGATGCGTCGATCACCTCGCATCCCGCCGTATCGACGGAGGCCGATCCGTCGGCCCATTGGGCCACCTTGCCGTTCTCCACTTTCAGATGCCGGCGAACCGGCGTTTCCCGTTCCCCGTCCATAAACAGCGCGTTCACAATCCATGTTGTCATTCGTCAGCTTCCTCCTCTGCCGCTTAGCATCTGTTTACGCAACGGACAATCATGCATCTTTATACACTATATTGTATATGCATGAAACCAATTTGTCACTACACCGTTGCGGCTCCACCGTTATTCTGAATAAAAATTCAGCCCAATTCCGTTTCTTCCTCCGCGTCCTTCGGGTGGAGGAGGGTGACGCTGTCGCTGGCGTCGATCTCCTGCAGCTTGACTTCGATCTGTTCCTGCTTCGCGGTCGGGATGTTCTTCCCCACATAGTCGGGCCGGATCGGCAGCTCGCGGTGTCCCCGGTCGACGAGCACGGCCAGCTGAATCGACTGCGGGCGGCCGTTGTCCATAAGAGCGTCGAGCGCGGCGCGAATCGTGCGGCCGGTGTACAGCACGTCGTCGAACAGAATGATGCGTTTGTTCTGGATCGGAAAAGGCAGCTCGCAAGCTCCCGCCCCCGGTTGCGCTCCCTGGGGCCGATCGTCTCGGTAGCAGGTGATGTCCAGTTCGCCGACCTCGATCGGGCGGCCTTCGATCTCCTTTATTCTCTCCGCTACCCGCCGAGCCAAGTAAATGCCTCTCGTGCGAATTCCGACCAGCACGCAGCCTTCGATGCCTTTGTTCTTCTCCGCAATCTCGTGCGCGATTCGGGTGAGCGCCCGCCGGATCGCCGCCTCGTCCATCAGGATTCGGGTATCCTGCACGAAAAAAACCTCCCAGCGTCAGACGCAAGGAGGTTTCGCCTACGTATGCAACCGCGGCAGAGCCCAGCCTGCCCTTCGTCAAGAACAGACGCGAGAGGACACGCCGACGGTTGAATAAAAGCTGCGCCACCTTGCCAGTCTCACGGGACTGAATTAAAGGTACGAGTTTGTCATCAAGAATTATCGCACTTTCGACAAGGAGTGTCAAGACGAAAAACCCCGGCGCCTGCGATCGGCAACCGGGGCTTCCTTACCGTATTTAGAACTCGAATTCGACGTCCGACAAGCGGCGCTTGATCTCGTCGATGACCCGGCGCTCTTCTTCCTCGCCTTGGGCGATGAAGGTGACGGAGAACCGGACGAATCGGCCGGCGTCGTCCCACGGCACGGTGGAGATGAGCTTCTCGCGGATCAAATACTGGGAGAACGCTTCGCCGGATTCGAACGAAGGTCCGCCCTTGATTCCTTTGGGCGCTTCGACGTACAGGAAGAACGAGCCTTTCGGCTTCTCGGCGGAAAAGCCGAGTTCGTTCAACGCGCCGACGAGCAGGTTGTGGCGGCGGGAATACTTGGCGGAGATCGCCTCGGTAATCTCCGGATGCGCCAGACCGTAAGCGGCCGCCTTCTGGATGGCGATGAACTGGCCGGAGTCGTTGTTGTCCTTCACGTCACCGAACGCCTTCACGATGAGCGGGTTGCCGGCGATGAAGCCGATCCGCCAGCCGGTCATGTTGTACGACTTCGACAAGGAATGGAGCTCGACGCCGACATCCTTCGCGCCCGGAACGGACAGGAAGCTCAGCGGTCTCACGCCGTCATAGGTCAGCGCTGCGTAAGGAGCGTCGTGAACGACGACGACGTTGAATTTCTTGGCCCAGGCGACAACCTTCGCGAAAAATTCCGCGGTGGCCGCGGCGCCGGTCGGATTGTTCGGGTAGTTCAGGTACAACAGCTTGGCGCGGCGGGCGATATTTTCCGGAATCGCGTCCAGATCCGGCAGGAAGTTGTTCTCCTTCGTCAGTTGGACGTTAAACACTTCGCCGCCGAGATATTTCGTATGGGTGCCCATGACCGGGTAACCAGGCACCGTCATGATCGTCACGTCGCCCGGATTGATGAACACGCTGGGCAGCATGGCGAGCGCCGGCTTCGTGCCGATCGTATGCAGCACTTCGCCCACCGGATCGAGGCCGTCGACCGAAAATACTTCCTTCAGGTACTTGGCCGCGGCAGCCTTAAACTCCGGAATGCCGTTGTCGGCGTAGCCGCGGTTCTCCGGCTTGGCCGCTTCTTCGGCAAGCTTGGCCACGACGCCTGCGTCCGCCATCTCGTCGGGCTCGCCGACGCCCATGTCGATCAGCTCGACGTCCGGATGGGCCAGCTTCGCCGCCGCTTTGGCTCGCTTGATTTTCTCGAACTTGTAGATGTTCGTATCTTTTCCGTAGTTGGAGCCGCCGATCCGGTCGGCGAACTGCTCTTGGATGAAGGTGGATTGGTATTGTTCAACGCTCATTTCTTCGCCAACTCCTTTGGGAGATTTACGTAATTAAATATGACGCAACGGCTTCTTCATCGCCATGGACTATTTCGCCGAACTTTTGCAGGATTTGCGAAGGGTCGGCCACAGGCGCGAAGACCGGCGGATATCGAAAAGGCGGGGACTCCCGTCTCGGGTCTCCCGCCTATCTTCTCATCGCGTGCGAAGCGAATGCAGCGCCTGTTCCATGTCGTCCGGCAGCGGAGCACTGAATTCCAGCGTCTCGCCGGTTCGCGGATGGACGAAGCCGAGCACGCCCGCGTGCAGCGCCTGTCCCTGCATGCCGAGCGTCCGCCCGGCGCGGCCGCCGTACATCGGATCGCCGACGATCGGATGGCCGATGTACTTCATATGGACGCGGATCTGGTGCGTCCGCCCCGTCTCCAGCCGCAGCTCCAGCAGCGTATAGTCGTCGAACCGCTCGAGCACGGCAAAGTGGGTTACCGCCCTTTTCGACCCTTTGTCGGTCACCGCGAACATCTTCCGGTCGTTCTTGTCTCTTCCGATCGGCGCGTCGACCGTTCCCTTGGCATGGGGAACGTTGCCGTACACGAGCGCATAATAGCGCCTCAGCACGCTGTGCTCCTTGAACTGCTCCGCCAGCGAGGCGTGCGCCAGGTCGTTCTTCGCCGCCATGAGCAGGCCGGACGTGTCCTTGTCGATCCGATGGACGATGCCCGGCCGCATCGTGCCGTTGATGCCGGACAAGTCCCGGCAATGGTATAGCAGAGCGTTGACGACCGTCCCGCTCGCATGGCCGACGGCCGGGTGCACGACCATGCCGCGCGGCTTGTCGATCACGATGACGTCCGCGTCCTCGTACACGACGTTGAGCGGAATGTCCTCCGGCAGCGACTCGAGCGGCTCCGCTTCGGGAACGTCCACCGCAAGCTCGTCGCCGGCGGCGACTTTGCCGTTCGGCTTGCAACTCTGTCCGTTGATCGTCACCGCGCCCGAACGGATCCAGTCCTGCACTTGGGAACGGGACACGGACAAGTCCGCGAGCGCTTCCGTCACGTGCTTATCCGCCCGTTCCCCGGCTTGATCCGGACCGACGGTCCAGACGATGCGGCCGCCTTCCTCCTCATCGGAAGCGTCAATCGCCAAGGCGTCCGGCGCCTCTTCGTCTCCGCTTCCGTCAAACACGGCTTTCTTCATTGGTTCGTTCGTCATGTTCCGCTTGCCCTTTCTTTTCCTGGCTCGACAACAGAAGCGCATCCACCAAAATGAGCGCTACCCCGATCGTAATCGCGGTATCGGCCAGATTAAATACCGGAAACGTGTACGAGCCGAAGTTGAATTGAAGGAAATCGACGACTTCCCCGTAAACCGCCCGGTCGAAGAAGTTGCCGACCGCCCCGCCCAGCACGAGCGACAGCGCGATCAGCATGACCGTCCTTCCCGTATGGTAGGACCGCCGCAAATACCAGACGATGGCCGCCGCGACGGCGACCGTGATCACGATGAAGAATACGCGCTGGTCCTGCAAAATGCTGAAAGCCGCCCCCCGGTTGCGAATGGACGTAATCACGAAAAAGTTTCCGATCACCCGGATTTGCTCGTCGATGGCCACCGAATGCTCGATCCATCTTTTCGAAGCGTAATCGATGGCGAAGACGACCAATGCGGCCGCGTAATAAATCCAAATGCCCGGTCTGCTACGTTGCATGTCGAGACGTTCCGCCTTTCAAACGGTGAATTCCTGCGTGATGATTTTACCATAGGTCAAGCAAATCCCGCCAGCGCACCCAGACAAGACCCGCTTTCCGCTTCGTTAAAAACGGCCTTGCGGGCGAAAACTATGGCAAGCCATCGTAATTCTGACCAAGAAGGAGTGGACCGTGATGACCCTCCCGTTGACCGAAGAAAGGCTGCAAGCGCTGCGCGGGCGGCTGCTCGCCAGCAAACGCGAGCTGGAGGAGAGAACGAACCGGAACCGGCATTTCGGCCTGGAAAATTCGTTCCGCGAATCGACAGGCGATCTGTCCACGAGCGACAACCATCCCGCCGACGGGGGAACCGAGATGTTCGAGCGGGGCAAAGATATCTCCCTGCTGGAGCGGGAAGCGTTCCGGCTTACCCGGATCGAAGCCGCCCTGGAGCGGATGGAGACCGGGGAGTACGGCCGCTGCGTCGCTTGCGGACGCTTCATTCCGGCGGAACGGCTGGAAGCTCTGCCTACGGCAATCTACTGCCTCGAACATGAGCCCCGGCAGCGGGAGAAGGAAGGCCGGCCCGTCGAGGAGGAGTTCCTGACGCCTCCGTTCGGCCGAACCAGCCTGGACGGCCAGCACGACCAGAACGGCTTCGACGGCGAGGATGCGTGGCAGATCGTCGAGTCCTGGGGCAGTTCGAACACTCCCGCCATGGCCGAAAATCCGAATGCCGACGATTATGACCATCTCTATATCGAAGCGGAAGAGAACGACGGCTTCGTGGAGCCGATCGAGAGCTTCCTGGCCACCGACATTACCGGCCACGACGTCACCGTCGTGCGCAATCGCGCCTATCGGCACTATATGGCCGCGAACGAAGGAGAACATTTGCTGGAGCCGGACGAAGAAGCGGACGACTGGCGATAAGAGTGGAAGGCGGACGAGGGCGCATTTGCGCCCTCAGTACGTTTTGATCTCCAACTGCCGCTGGACGATTCGAACGATGTCGGCGATGTAATCTCCCACGATCGGCAGGTTGAGCGCCCCGAGCAGCTGGAGCAGCCAGACGATCGTCGCCGCGAAGAAAGTAAAGCCGAGCGCGATGCCGATGCCGCGCGTGATGCCGGACACGAAGTTTCGCCAGATGAGGCTCCACGGGCTGCGCATCAGGTTGACGTATTCTTTCAGTTCCGCCTTCTCCATGTCGAGGGCAAGCTTGTCCAGCCGGTCCGTCACCGCCTCCAGCGTCCGCCGGAGCAGCGTAGCCTGCTCCTTCAATTCGGATGTCGTCTTTTCGGGATGTTGGTTCGTTTGGTCTTGCACCGGAATCAAGCCCTTCCCACAAAGGATTGGATTCCTTAGATTACCTCCTCATCCCCTATCCTAAACGCGCAAAATGCCGCCTGCGCCAAGCGCAAGCGGCTGTTCTTCGTCTTATCGGTCCCGCTTTCTCCCGACGTAATAACGGTTCAGGGAACGGCAAACTTCTTGATAATCCGGATACATCTCGTCGTATCGACCGGCCGCGTCCGGCTCAGGCTCCAGTCTCTGCGTCAATCGTACCGCTTGCGCCACCGCATCTTCCGCCGACGCATAGCAGCCGGTACCGATGCCTGCCAGCATCGCCGCCCCGAGCGCGGAAGCGTCCCGATTGCCGATCAAGGAAGCCGGCTTGCCGGCGACGTTGCCGACCATCCGGCACCAGACCGGGTTACGGCTGCCGCCCCCGCCGATCCGCAGCTCGCGAACGGGAATGCCGGCTCGTTCGAGCAGCTCCAGATTGTCGCGAATGTTGTAGGAGATTCCTTCCAGGACGGAATGGAGCAGAAGCGGCTTGTCTTGTCCCAGCGTCAAGCCCAGCCAGGAAGCACGGTCCCGCTCGTCGAAGGAAGGCGATCCGCTGCCGACAAGGAAGGGCAGGAACAGCAGCCCGCGGCTGCCGGGCGGAATATCCTTCATTGCCTCGGTCCAACGCTCCAGCTTGTTCCGATCGGGAGCGGCCGACACGGAGTCTCCGGTCAGCATGCGCAGTCCCCAGTCGACGCCCAGGCCGCCGGTGAACACGCTGCCCATCGCATAGAACGTCCCTTTCACGGCCGAGGGGTGAAAAGTAAAACCCGCCAGGTTGCGAATCGGTTCACGAAGCGGCGTGACGACTTGAATCGACGTGCTCAGCGTCACCGCCGTCTCGCCGGCCGCAAGGATGCCGGTGCCAAGCTGGCTGCATGCCATGTCGGCCCCGCCGGCGACGACGGGAGTCCCTTCCGGCAGGCCCGTCCGCACGGCGGCTTCCTTCGTGACGCGGCCGATCTTCTCGGCCGAACTGCACAAAGGCGGGAACAATGCCGGATCGATCCCGAGCTCGCGGATCAGCTTCCACGCCCAATCTCCCTTCGCCGGGTCGAACAACAGCGTGTTGCCTGCGTCCGTCGGCTCGGTCGCCCATTCCCCGGTCAGGCGGAATCGGATATAGTCCTTCGGGAAGGCGAATCGGCTCGACTCGGTCAGCGCGCCCGGGTCGTTCTCCCGCAGCCAAAGCAGCCGTGGCGCGACGAAGGCGGCGAGCGGCTCGTTGCCCGTCATCGCCGCGATCTCTTCCCCGTAGCGCTCCTTCAGCCATTCCGCCTGCCGCGCCGCTCTGGTGTCGGCGACGAGCATGCTCGGCCGTACCGGCCGCCCCCGCCGGTCCGCCAGCACCATCGCGCTCATGTTCCCGGAGAAGGAGACGGCGGCGATGCGGCTCGCGTCCGTCCCTGCGACGCATTCCCGGATCGCCCGCGCGGCGGCGCGCCACCAATGCTCGGGCCGCTGCTCGACCCAGCCGGGCCGCGGCGAGGCGATCGGGTACGTTCCGGTCGCGGCCGCGGCAACGGTGCCGTCCGGTTCGACCGCGACACACTTGACCGAGGTGGAGCCGATGTCGACGCCCAGCAGAAGAGGTTGAATGTCCATCGTGATGCCGCCTGCCTTTCGTAACGGTTACAGATGCTTGATCCGGCCGCGATACTGCCGAATGTATTGCTCATTGCGCTCCGGGCCTCCCGGCACGTTGCCGCTCGTATACACCGAAGGGATGATCCCGCGTTCGGCCAGCTTGGCGGCGACCTCGATCATAAGCATCTGCAGCAGCACGCCTCCGATGATCGTGGAGCCGGATGACATGCGGGCGTCGGACAGCGGAACGGGGACGAGCGCGTCTCCCTGGGGCAGATGGTTGTCGATGACCAGGTCGGCGACGTCCCGAAGCTTGAGCCCCGAGCTGTGGCGCGATTCCATCTCGAAGTAGGCGGAGGACGTGAGCGCGATTACCTTGAGCCCCCGCTTTTTGGCCTCGAGAGCCATATCGACAGGAAGACCGTTCAGTCCCGAGTTGGAGATGACGATCAGCACTTCCCCCGGCTTGACCGTATAGTTGTCGATAATATGCCCGGCATAATGCTCCATCCGTTCGATATTGGAGCTCTTGACCGCTCCTTCGTGAAGCATGACGCTGGTCTCGAGAATCGCGTTTACTTGCACGAGGCCGCCGGCCCGGTAAAAGAAATCCTCGACCAGAATATGCGAATGGCCGCAGCCGAATAAATGAAGCAAGCCGTCGTTCGAGATCGACTCGGCGATCCAGCCGGCCGCCGTCTCGATGGCCGGCTTCTCCGCCTGTTCTACAATCCGGATGCGATCCGTAATTTCATCGATAAATGAATTCGTCATGATGCTCATTCCCTTCGTTGCTTATCCGATCGACGACGGAACGCCCAGGCGGGCGAACACCCGATCGGCCGACCGAACGTGGCTCGGCCCGTTGTCCAGCGCGGCCGGACCGTGTCCCGGCAGGAGCGCCCGAAACGGCAAGGCCGCCAGCCTGGAGATGCTTGACGCCAACTGCTGCAGGTGAAAGTCGTGGGTGCTCAGCATGGAGATCTTGCCGCCGGTGAATACGGTATCCCCGCTGAACAGGAACGGAGAGCCGTCGCCGGCATCGAACAAATAGCTGGTATCGCTGGCGGAATGCCCCGGCGTATGCAGGACGGAAACGTCGTAACGCCCGATCCGCAGCGTCTGGCCGTCGTCCAGCGGCAGATCGACCCGGCAGGCTTCCCACCGATAATCCGGCGGGTAGAATCCCGCCGCGACCGCCTTCGGCAGATCGATCCGCTCTTCCTCGCCTCCTTCTAGCGCCGCCGCCGCTTCCCTCGGCAAGGCGACGCTAGCGCCGGTCGCCCGGCGTATGGCGGCCGCGCCGCCCGAATGATCGGCATGCAGATGCGTGAGCAGGAGGTGCGACACCCGGCCGGGTTCAAATCCGCAGACGGCGACGTTATCGAGCAGCGCGTCGGCGGAAAGGCCCGTGCCCGCGTCGATCAGGACGAGCGATGCTCCGGCATCCACCAGATAAGCGTTGCAGTCCGCCGGATGGGTCGCGTCGTAGCCGAGCTTGCCGCTGGCCGTCAAATAAACGTCGCGAAGCAGCCTCATGCCCGCTCCTTCACCTGTACGACCATCTCCAGCTCGACCGGCGCCCCGAACGGGAGTTCGCTCGCGCCGAGCGCCGCTCGGGCGTGACGGCCCGCTTCCCCGAATACCTCGATCAGCAGTTCGGAAGCTCCGTTGACCACGAGCGGATGCTCGCCGAAGCCGGGCGCCGAACGGACGTAGCCGATGACCCGGACGATTCTCTCGACGCGGTCCAGCGTGCCGAGCACGGCTTCCATCTCGCCGATGCAGTTCAGCGCGGCGAGGCGAGCGGCCCGCTTGCCCGTCTCGATATCCAGCTCGGCTCCCAGCCTGCCGGCATACTGCATCTCGCCGTCGATCTCGGGCGTCTGCCCGGACAAATAAAGCAAGTTGCCCGCCTGTACGCCCGGCTCGAACAAAAACCGGGGCTTTACGTCGGGAACCGTCAAACCAAGCTCCTTCAATCGGTCGTATGCGCTCATCGCGATTCCCCTCCATCCAAATCAACGATTGTTTTGGCCGCGGCCGACCGTACGATCGCATCCGCGATCCGCGTGACGTGCACCGAGTCCGCCAGCGGCATTGTCCGGGACGGCCGCTCCTCGCGAATGGCTTCCACGAAATCCGCCAGCTCCGAGGCGATCGCGCCGCCGACCCGATTCCCTTCGTCCGGCCACAGCGTCGTGTCCGGATGAAGCACCTCTTCCGGCGTCCAGATGCCGAAGCCCGGGTGCGCCAATTGATAATAAGCGGTTCCCGTCTCCCCGATCACTTCGATGTGCGCGTCGATCGTCCCGTCCAGCTCCAGCGTCTCCACCAGGTTGCGCGGCGCCGCCGCCGGCACCGCCCAGCTCGAATCGAGCGAAGCGACGACGCCGTTCTCGAACGTCAAGATGGCCGAGAACAGATCCGGATACCGGTAGCCCTCCACCCGGCGCTCGAAAGCGGCGACTTCCACGCAACGGGCGTTCGCGTACCAAACGATCAAATCGAGCTCGTGAACGCCGGATTCGTAGACGGGATGAATCCGGTTGCCGAACGCCTGGAACCAGCTGCGGCTGAAGTTGCGCTTGGCGCGGATCGCCGCGACCGCCCCCAGCTTGCCGGCATCGATCGAGCGCTTGATCATCCGGTAAGGCTGGCTGTAGCGGGAGATATTGCCGACGAGCACCTGCTTGCCGCTCTCCTCGCTCGCCCTCGCGATCTCCTCCGCTTCCGCGGCCGAGATGCAGAGCGGCTTTTCCACGATCACGTGCTTGCCGCGGCGCAGCGCGTGCAGAATGAGCGGCCCGTGCGTGGACTCGTCGCTGACAATGTCGACCGCGTCCACCCTCGGATCCTCGATCAGCCGCAGCGGATCCTCGTAACGGCCGTCCGGTCCGATGCCGAAACGGTTCGCCGCTTCCTCCAGCGCTTGCGAATCGATGTCCGCCAATGCGACCGTTTCGGCTCCGGGAATTTGCGCCAGCACCTTCAAGTGCAGCCGGCCGAACCGCCCGGCGCCGATCAAGCCGATCCGAACGGTTGCCGTCATGCGTTCCACCTCCTTGAAATGGCCGGTCCGCCGGATGCACGGCAGCCCCTCACTTGACGGCCCCCGCCGTCAGGCCGCGGACGAAGAACTTGCCGACGAAGGCGAAGAATACGACAACCGGCAGAAGCGTCAGCACGGCGCCCGCCGTCGTCCAGCCCCAGCGGACCGTGTACTGCCCCATGATCGCCTTCAGACCGACGGGCAGCGTGCGCAGCTCGTCCGAAGTGATCAAGACCGAGGCGAACGAATACTCCGTCCAGGAAGTGATGAACCCGTAAATGGCGATCGTGGCGATGCCCGGCCCGATCAGCGGCAGAATGACGGAGCCGAGCGTCCGCATCGGTCCCGCGCCGTCGATGGCGGCCGCTTCGTCGAGCGCCTTCGGCACCGAATCGAAGAAGCCCTGCATGAGCCAGATGGAGAACGGGGCGGCGAACGTCACGTTGATGATGATCAGAGCCCATAGCGTATCAACCAGATGAAGCGACGACATCAGCTGATAGACCGGCACGAGAAGCAGAATGCCCGGGAAAATGTACGTCGCCAGAATGAGGCGAAACACCAGATTGCGGCCGACGAACTTCATCCGGTAAATCGCGAACGACGCCGGGATGACGACCGCGACGGAGCAGACGAGCGTCGCCGCTGCGACCAGAATGCTGTTGAGCAGGTTGCGCTTGTAGGCGGTCTGCTCGATCAGCTGTTTGTAGTGGTCCAGCGTGAACGAGGTCGGGAAGAAGCCGGGCTTCAAGATTTGATCCGCCGGTTTGAAGGAGGAGCTGATGACCCAGTAGAACGGAAATACGATAAGCAAAAACAGCAGTATGCCGACGATCCAACGTCCTGCTTTCACGTTTGTCTCCTCCTCTCCCTACTCGTCCTTGGGCGAGCCGAATTTGATGAACACCGTGACGAACACGAGAAGCAAGAACGCCGTCACGATCGAAGCCGCGGACGCCTGTCCGATATGGAAGTTCTCGAACGCCGTCTGATAGACGAAAAGCGGAACGGTCGTCGTCGCGCCAGCGGGACCCCCGCCGGTCAGAATCTCGATTAGGTCGAACACGTTGAACGACCAGAGCGTGCCGACGAGACCGAGCGCGAACATGATCTTGCCGAGCGACGGGAACGTGATCGTCCAGAACTGCGTCCACTTGCTCGCGCCGTCGACGTCTGCCGCCTCGTACATCTCCTTGTCGATAATCGTCAGGCCGGCCAGCACGATGATGGTCATGAACGGGAACCAGTGCCATGTATTGATGAAGATCAGGATCGGCATCGACCAGACCGAATCCCCGATCAGGTTGATCGGCTTATCGAGTAGTCCCATCGAGATGAGCGCATGGTTGAAAATCCCGTAGGAGCCGTTGAAAATCCACTGCCAGAAAATCGCGACGACGATCGTCGGAATGATCCAAGGAATGATCATCCAGGTGCGGAAAAACTGGGCGATACGGCTCGAACGGTTCAGCAGCAGCGCCGTCAGGAACGCCAGCACGCTCTGCAGCAGGCTGTTGCCGATGACCCAGTAAAGGCTCTTGCCCCAGGCCGTCCAATAACCTTGGGAGCTCAGCACCGTCTTGTAGTTGTCCACGCCGACGAAGCTGCCTTTCGTGCCGACAAAACCGGTGTTGTAGAAGCTCTCTTTGATCACGTTGCCGAGCGGCCAGAAGATCGTGGCTAGAATCCAGATGATGATCGGAGCGACCAGCGCATAAGGCAGCAGCTTGGTCCAGCCGGAACGCTTCCCCGCGAACTCCATGATTTGTTCCCCCTCATGGGAAGCGGACGGGGGACTCCCGCCCGCTTCCGGTAGCCGTCTAAACTTGCCTCAACCGCGTTACTTGACCGCGCTCTCCATCTGGGATTGTCCCCAAGCGACTGCGTCGGCTGCGGACATTCCCTTGGAAGTGATCTGCTCCAGTGTCTGCGCCAGGTAGTTCGGACCGGAGATCTGGCCGATCTTGCCGGCGACGCCGTTCGTGAAGCCGAAAAGTTGGCCCTTCTTCGAAGCGTCGAGAAGCACTTGCACTTGATCCTTGTACTTCGTGATAACCGGGTCGTTCCAGAAGCTGCTGCCTTCTGCGGCGCCGTCTTCGGTCACCGGCAGGAACAGACCCGGCTCTGCGTTCAGGAAGTTGCCGTAGTTGGACGGATCGTACAGGAAGTCGAAAAATTTCTGGATGGCTTCTTGCTTCTTTGCGTCCTTCGTAAGCATCATGATGGCGTTGGAATAGTAAATGCTGCCCTCTTCTCCGCCGCTGGCCACCGGCATCGGCGCGATACCGAGATCGCTTGCGGGACGTCCCGATTCCGATTCGAACGTGGACAGATACTGTCCTTTCTCGATCGCCATGGCCGCCGTTCCGGCGTTGAACTGCGCCTGCGGCTCGCCCCACGTGTACGTGTTGCTGTCCGCGGGGGAATCTTTCAGCAATTTCGCGTACGTCTCGTAAGCTTTGACCGTTTTATCATTGTTGAAGGTGACCTTGTTGCTTCCGTCGATAATATCCTTGGCCCCCGCCGTTACGAGGAAGCTGTACAGCACCTGGTCGGTCGCCATCGATTTGGAGGCGGGCAGCGCGATGCCGTACTGACTGCCCTTGGTCAGCTTGTCTGCCGCCGCCGTCAGCTCATCCCATGTCTTCGGCGGAGCAATGCCGGCTGCGTCGAGCAGATCTTTGCGGTACCAGAGCACCTGCACCATTCCATAGGCAGGCACGGCCCACGTATGATCGTCATATTGATAAGGCGTTACCGCAGATTGGAGAAAATGATGCTTCTCGTCAAGAGACTTGACGATGTCGTCGACCGGCTGCACGACGCCGAGCTGCTTGATGACGGTCGTATAGTCGGGGATGGTGAACAGCAGATCGGGACCGTTGCCGGACTGGATCGCCGCCGGGAACTTCGTGTAGGCGTCGTCCCAGCTTTGGACTTTGGCCGTCACCTTGATGTCCGGATTGGCCTTGTTGAACTGATCGATCACTTCATTGATCCGCTTCACGCGGTTCGGCGGTTCCTCCATGTGCCACAGCGTAATTTGCGTCACGCCGCCGGAGCTTTCCGAGCTTCCCGCGCTCGCCGAGCTGCCGGCGCTTGCGGAACCGGACGCCGGCGCGCTTGCCGCGCCGTTGCCGGAGTTGCTCGAAGAACAGCCGGCCAGAATCATTTGCGAAGCGAGTAGAGCGGAACCGACAATGTACCAATTTTTTTTGCGCATTTTCTTTTTCCCTCTTTCCATTTATATAGTTGTCGCGGTCAAGTCCTTGACGCCATGACCGGTTACGACCGATACGATGGATTGCCCTTCCTGTAGCAGCCCCCGCTCCCGGAGCCTGGAGACGGCGGCGACGGCCGTGGCCGCGGACGTCTCGACGAGCAGTCCTTCCTCCGCGGCAAGCCGCTCGCGGAATCGGACGATCTCTTCCTCCCCGATGGCCACCGCGGCGCCGCCCGATTCGCGGATCGTCCGCAGCGTCCGCGCGCCGTCCGCCGGATACGTCGTCAGCGGATCGGCGATGCCGGAAGCGACCGTGCGCGGCGCGTCCCACGGTCGGACCTGATCGTCTTCGTTCTCGAAGGCCCGGACGATGGGCGCGCAGCCTTGGGCCTGTACCCCGACCATGCGGGGAAGGCTGCCCGCGAGCCCTGCCGCCTTCAACTCCCGAAACCCTTTGTAGCAGGCGTCGAGCAATGGGCCGGCGCCGACCGGAATTGCTATCCAGTCGGGTACGCCGCCCAGCTCCGCGAAAATCTCGTAAGCGACCGTTTTGTTGCCTTCGATAGAGTAAGGATTTAAATAAGTGGAGGTAAGGTTAAAAGCGCCTCGCCGGACCGACTCCCCGCCCGCTTCGGCATAAGCGTCTCCATAATTTCCCTCGACGATGCGGAGTTCGGCCCCGAATGCCCGAATGATTCGCAGCTTCTCGTCCGGCGTGCCGGCCGGCACATAGACGCTGCACGGCAGCCCTGCCCGGGCCGCATAGGCCGCCGCCGCGACGCCGGTATTGCCCGTCGAAGCGCAAACGACGCTCCCGAGCCCCAAATCCTTCGCCGCGTTGACCGCGACCGACTGAGCCCGATCCTTGAACGACAGGGTCGGATTGACCGTCTCGTTTTTGATCCAAAAATTTTCAATATTCAAATTTTTCAAAATAGAGTGACTTTTAATCAGCGGCGTGCTCCCTTCGCCGAGCGTGATCGGCTCGCGCCGGGCCCGCACGGGTAGCAGCTCGCGATACTTCCAGATGCCGCGCTCTTTCCGGCCGATCCAATCCCGGATCGAGACGGTTTGGCGGAAGCGCTCGTAATCATAGCGGGCGTCCAAGCTGCCTCCGCACTCGGGACATTGATAGACGAGCCCGGGAGGATGGCGGCGTCCGCATTGCGTGCATTCGAATCCGATGAAAATAGAGATCTCTCCTTTCATCAGGAGACTCCGTTAAGCCGTAGAACCGCGAGGGCGTATAAGCGAAAAGCTTGTTCGAGCTGTTCCCGCTCCACGTACTCTTCGTCCGAATGAGCTTGCTCGATTCGGCCGGGCCCGCAGACGACCGCCTCCGTGCCGGTGGAGCGGATGAGCGCGCCGTCGGTCCAGAACGGCAGGCCGACCGGCTCGGCTTGCAAGCCGATCTGCCCGGCTGCATCCGCGAGAGCCCGGACGATGCCGCTGTCCGGCGAGGTGTCGAGCGCTTCGTGCGGAACGCCGTGGAAGTTGTCCATCTGCTCCGCCCGGGCGTTCCAGCCGGCGACGCCTTCGCCCGCTTCCGCCAGCGTCCCGCGCAGCTCCGCGAGCGCGGAATCGGCCGACTCGCCCGGAAGAAGGCGGCGCTCGAAGCGGACGGTGCAGCTGCCGGGCACGATGACCGGCCTCGTTCCGCCTTCGATCATCCCGACGTTGATCGTCGGCGATCCTAGCAGCGGATGAGATCTTCGCTTCAGCTCGGGAATGTAGCTTCGCTGCAGGAGCTCGATCCATCTGCTGGCGTGGTAGACGGCGTTGACGCCCGACTCGGGCACGCTGCCGTGCACGGATTTGCCTTCGAACGCCGCTTCGTACCAGGCGACTCCCTTGTGGGCGATGCCGATCCGCAGCTCCGTCGGCTCTCCGACGATCGCGTAATCGGCCGGACGTCCTTGCGCCGCCAGCCGGAACGCGCCCGGGCTGTACGACTCTTCGCCTACTGTCGCCGCAAGCAGAATGTCGCCGCCGAGCGGAATGCCGGCGCGGCGGAATGCCTTAAGGACGCCGGCCATGACAGCCAGCGCGCCCTTCATGTCCACGCTGCCGCGACCGTATATTTTCCCGTCCCGCACGAAAGGCTCGAATGCCAAATTCATACCATACTTTGGTACCGTATCCAGATGGCCATTGAAAAGAAGAGAGGGGCCCGTCCCGCATCCGGGGATGCGGGCGGTCAGATTGAAGCGTCCGGGAAGCACTTCGTCCCATTCGCAAGGAATGCCGGCCGCCTCCAGATCGTCCGCGAGCGCCCGGGCGGCGGGCAGCTCCTGATCCGCACTGTCCGCATGGCTCTCCGCGCGGATCAGCCGCGTCAAGAGCTCCTCGGTCTCTCGAGGCGGGACGGCCTCCAGCAGCCGTTCGATCACCTGGCCTTGCCCCAGCCGAATTCTTCGAGATATTCGAGCGCCTCTTCGGCGACCCGGTCGAAGTCGGCGAGACCGATCCCGGACGGCTCTCCGACGCCGTACAGGCCGCCGGCCTGCCAAGCTTCCCACTCGACGGAGTTGTAATGCTTGTACCCCGTCTCCTTGAGGGCGTCGGCCATCTCGCGGAAGTCGGCATAGCCGCCGCCGAACCAGACGTGCTGGGACTGCATGATGTTCGGGAAGCCGACCTCGTCCTTCACATGGGTTACCTTGATCCGGTCGCCCAGCTTCAGAATCGCGTCGCGGATCGGCATGCGCGGCTTCACCGTCGTGTAGAACGTGCCGACGTCGACGCAGCAGTAAACGTTCGGCCGATCGACCAGCTCGAGCAGCTTCAGCATCGCGTCCACGCTGTTGATGATCGTGCCCTGGATCAGCTCGATGCTGACGTCGATGCCCTTGCCCGCCGCGTAGTCGGCCACCTCGCGGGTGGCGGAGACGACTTGGTTCCAAACTTCCTTGCGGGTCATCAGGTTATAGAGCGGCGGATCGTAGTAGCCGTCGCCGACCAGCGTGACGACCGTCTCGGCGCCCATGTCCGCGGCGGAGTCGATCGCCCGCTTGAACTTGGCGATGCCGTTCTCCCGGTCGAAGTAGCGCGGAGAGACGAACGTCGTATGGCAACCGATCGAAGAGAACGCCAGACCGGTCTCGTCCATCGCTTTCTTGACCTTGACCACGGCGTCGTCATATTCGTGCGGCCGCAGCTCCATAATCTTCGGGAAAATGACGTCGAACCCTTCATACCCGTATCCGGCAATCTGGCGAACGCACCAGTCGAGGGGCTTGTCTCCCCAAGAGTTCCAAGCCGGCCCGCAAATTTCGAGCCTCCCCCACGGCATGTTCGGCCAAATCTCGAAAGACATTTTCAGATGCTGGCTCATTCGCTTCTCCTCCTGGCGGATTCTAGATGTTCATTTCGATCGAGAACTTGTAGCGGTCGCCCCGATAGAGCGATTTGACATATTCGACCGGCGTCGGCTTATTCTCTCCGTACGTCACGCGCTCGATCAGCATGACGGCGTCGCCGCCGTTCACTTCGAGGTAGTGGGCTTCGGACGGCGTCACGTAGGTGATCTCGATCGTCTGTTGAGCCCGCGTCAGCTTCAGCCCGCACTTCTCCTCCAACGTGCCGTACAGCGACTTGTCCTCCATGTTGAGCCCGACGATCGGCTCCGCCCACTTGTGAACCAAGTAACTCTTCTCCAGCGCCATCGGTTCTCCGTCCCCGGTGCGGATCCGGACCATCTCGATGACCGATTCGCCTTCGGGAATTTGCAGCCGCTGGGCGACGCTCCCTGTCGCCGGAATGACCTCCATGCTCAGAAAGCGGGCGCCGGGCTGCATGCCCCGATTCACCATGTCCGACGTAAAATTGCTGAGCTTCGTCAGCGGCTGTTCGATCTTGCGCTTGGAGACGAACGTGCCGACTCCCCGCTGGCGCTGAAGCAGTCCCTCCTGCACCAGCTCGTTGATCGCCTGGCGCACCGTCATCCGGTTGATCTCGAACAGCTCCGAGAGCTCCCTCTCCGACGGGATCAGATCGTCCACTTGATAGCGGCCGGTCTCGATCTGCTTCTTCAAATGTTCTTTGAGCTGGTAGTAGAGAGGAACGACGCTCATCTTGTCGATCGCGTCTTTGAGGTCCGTCATCTCTCCTTCTCCCTTTCAGTTTTGATATAGTCATGTAGTTGTCTATACCAGTTGATGTGTTCATTATAGGTTACACGAAAAGCGCCTGTCAATCGGTTTTTACAAATAAATTTAGAATCAAGCGTTTTCAATGTTAAGTTTATTTACATTAATGATTATTTCATAATCGATATCTAAAATTTGCGTTACAATTTATTACACAACCACAATCTTTACTGTCTTCCTGCCCTTAAGGCACCCCTTCTCATGTCAAAAGGCCTTTCGCAAGGCAGTCTGCCGCGCGAAAGGCCTTTGTCGAGCGATCGTATGTTTCGTTCGTTTACTCCGTCGCAATCGCGATGCCGACCGGCTTGTCGCCCGCCTGCACCGTTTCCGTTCCGGCCGCGCGCCCGAAGCGGACGTCGTTCACCAGCACGTTTTCTCTCAGCACATGGTCGAACGCCTTCAAAGCCGCTTCCGTCTCGGCGTCGACATCGAGCACCAGATCGACCCGCCGCTCGATCGGCAAGTCGAGCTTCTTGCGCGTATCCTGGATGGCGCGGATTACTTCCCTTACAAGCCCTTCCTGCTCAAGCTCCGGCGTGATCTCGGTGTTCAGCGCCACGGTCAGCCCGCCGTCCGAGGCGGATGCGAAGCCCGGCTTCGCCCGCTTCTCGACGAGCAGCTCCTCCAATGCAATGTCGAGCGTCTCGCCTTCGCCGGTCGCGAAGCGGAGCGATCCGTCCGTCACCGCCTTGCGCGCTTCGTTCGCCGGCAGCTCTTTCAGCCAGCTTTGGATCGGGCCGACGTTTTTGCCGTATTTCTTGCCCGCCAGCTTCAGGTTGAGCTTCAAGCTGAGGTCGACGAACCCGCTGTCGTCCTCCGCCTGCACAAGCCGCTTGACGTTGATCTCGTCCTTGACGATGTCCTCGTAGTCCGCGCCGCCGATGCTTCCTTCCAGCGACACGAGCAGCTCCGACAGCGGCTGCCTTGTCTTGATGCCGGACTCGTTGCGCACGTTGCGGGCCAGCTCGACGATGCGGCGGGCCATCTCCATGTCGCGCTCCAGCTCCAGGTCGATCTTCGCCTCGTCGGGAACGGGATAGTCCGCCAGATGCACGCTCTCGCCGCCGCCCAGGTTGTCGTAGATGTCTTCGGCGATAAACGGCGTGTAAGGAGCCGCCAGCCGGGCCGCGGTCAGCAGCACCTCGCGCAGCGTCTGGTACGCGGACACCTTGTCTTCCGTCAGGCCGCTGCCCCAGAAGCGGTCGCGCGAACGGCGCACGTACCAGTTGGACAGCTCGTCGACGAACGCCTCGATTTTTCGGGCCGGATTCAGGAAGTCGTTCGCCTCCAGCCCTTTGCGCACTTCCCCGATCAGCGTGTTCAGCCGGGACAGAATCCAGCGGTCCAGCTTGCTTGCGGACGGACGGGACGGATGCTCCTCCGGACGGTAGCCGTCGATCGACGCGTAAAGCGCATAGAACGCGTGCGTGTTGACGAGGGTGTCGATCACCTTCGACTTCGCTTCGCCGACGATCCCTTTGGAGAACCGCTTGCTGTTCCACGGCGCGCTGTCGGCAAGCAGCGCCCAGCGCAGCGCGTCGGTGCCGTGCTCGTTGATGATATCCCAAGGGTCGACGACGTTGCCCCTCGACTTGCTCATCTTCTGGCCGTTCTCGTCCAGCACGTGGCCGGTGGAGATGACGGATTTGTACGGCGTCTTCCCGTTGAACAGCGTCGATACCGCCATCAAGCTGAAGAACCATCCGCGCGTCTGGTCGATTCCTTCGCTGATGAAGTCGGCCGGATACTGCTCTTCGAACTTCTTGACGTCGCCGAACGGATAGTGGTACTGCGCGAACGGCATCGATCCGCTGTCGAACCAGACGTCGATCACTTCCGGCGTCCGCTTCATGACGCCGCCGCATTCGCAGCGCAGCTGGACGTCGTCCACGTACGGCTTGTGCAGCTCCAGGTCTTCCGCCACCGGCGAAGCGGCGAGCTCGCGCATCTCGGCGTGGCTGTGCGGCGCTTTCTCCTTGCCGCAGCTCTCGCACGTCCAGACGTTGAGCGGCGTGCCCCAGTAGCGGTTGCGGCTGATGTTCCAATCGACGAGATCCTCGAGGAACTTGCCGAACCGGCCGTCGCGCAGATGCTCCGGATACCACTGCACCGTCTTGTTGTTGGCGATAAGCTGATCCTTGACCGCCGTCGTGCGGATGAACCAGCTTTCGGTCGCGTAGTAGAGCAGCGGCGTTTTGCAGCGCCAGCAGAACGGATAGCTGTGCTCGTATTTCTCTTTATGGTACAGCAGTCCGCGCTCGGACAGCTTCTTCACGATCTCGATATCGACTTCCG
Source organism: Cohnella zeiphila (assembly GCF_014212055.1). Lineage (GTDB taxonomy): Bacteria > Bacillota > Bacilli > Paenibacillales > Paenibacillaceae > Cohnella > Cohnella zeiphila. The sequence continues at coordinate 108,184 of NZ_JACJVO010000002.1, forward strand.
GATCTTTGACGAACCGGCCCGCCATGTCCGTAACCTCGTCGGTATAGCGGCCCGCGTTGTTGACGACCATCAGCATCGGAATGCCGTGCTGGCGCGCCACGCGGTAGTCGTCTTCGCCGTGCGCCGGGGCGATGTGAACGATGCCGGTACCGCTCGAATCGGTGACGAAATCGCCGTCGATGATCCGATAGGCATTCTCCACGGTCACGTACGGGAACAGCGGCTCGTATTCGAGGCCGACCAGCTCGCGGCCTTTGACCGTTCCGAGCGTCTCGTACTCGCCTTTCAGCACCTTGTCGGCCAAGGTACCGGCTACGATAAACGTCTCGCCGTCCTGGCGGACGCGGACGTACTCGATATCGGGATGGACGGCCAGCGCCACGTTGGCCGGCAGCGTCCAAGGCGTCGTCGTCCAGGCGAGCGCGAACTCGCCGCTGCCCTTCAGCTTGAACTTGGCGGTCGCGGACAAGTCCTTGACGTCCTCGTACCCCTGAGCTACTTCATGCGAGCTGAGCGTCGTCTGGCAGTCCGGGCAGTACGGGCTCACGCGGTGGCCGCGGTACATCAGCCCTTTGTCGTGAATCGTCGCCAGGATGTTCCAGACGCTCTCGATGTAGCGGTTGTCCAGCGTGATGTACGGATCGTCCATGTCCGTCCAGTAGGCGATCGCTTCGGTCAGCTCGCGCCATTGGCGCTCGTACTCGAACACGCTTTCCTTGCACTTCTTGACGAACGGCTCGATGCCGTACTTCTCGATCTCCGGCTTGCCGGAGATGCCGAGCTGCTTCTCGACGCCCAGCTCGACGGGCAGGCCGTGCGTGTCCCAGCCGGCCTTGCGGATGACGCGATAGCCGTTCATCGTCTTGTAGCGCGCGACGAAGTCCTTGATCACGCGGCCGAGCACGTGGCCGATATGCGGCTTGCCGTTCGCGGTCGGCGGCCCCTCGTAAAACACGAAGTTGCGGGCGCCCTCGCGATTCTCGATCGAGCGGCGGAACGTATGCTCCCGGTTCCATTTGTCCAACACGCGCAGCTCTCTGGCGCGCGCCTTCTCTTTGACGTCAACGCGATTCATCTTCGATTCCTTCCTTCCCTTTTCGGCAAAAATAAAAGACCCGCCCCTTAATCAAAAGGGACGAGCCGTTGCTCGCGGTACCACCCTTGTTCCGTTCTCTCCGGCAATCGCAACCAAGCGAAGCGCGGGAAAATCGGCACTCGAGAGCGCGGCCGGTGCCGCGCCGCCCCGGTAACGGCGGGGAAGCCGTCCGCGCTTAGCGGCCGCGCGGGTGCGCATGCCGTTCGGCGCGTCGTCTCGGGGAGGATATGCCGCCTTCGCCTCGCGCCGGCTCGCACCTGCCGCCGGCTCTCTGGGCTTCCGCTCCAGCGCACTTGTTCCCGTCTTCGACGTTCATCTTAATGTTCTTCCCTTTTTTATATAGACAAAAACCTGTTTTGTCAATTCTATTTTACAAAATCCGCAAGCGACTACCGCATCAAACTACCAAAAATGGTCATCGCAGCACCCTACCGCATTCCGGCGAGCTTTTCTACACTGTACTTGATCCATTGTTTTGAAAACGCTTTTCGAAAACGGAGGTGGTCGTCGGACGGCAGCCGAACGATTCGAGATTTGGGTTCCGGCATTCCATTTCGCGATTCAAGAGGAGGATGTTCATGGTTAAGCTCAAAACGTTATCGATCGTTGCTCTGCTCGGTGTCATGACGTTCGCGGCCGCGGCAAGCGCCGAAGGGGAAGTCGTGCCGGTCGCAGGCTTGAAGCCCGCGCTCAAGCTGGATAAACCCGTCTTAACCGCCACCGGCGGCAAGCTGATTTTCAGCGACGACCCCGAGCCGTTCACCCAGCCGGGCGCTTTCTACCGCGACGCGGCCGAAGGAGATTTCCGCGTGTTCTGGCATCACCAGAATCAAGGAGATCTGGATTTGACGGTAGCGGTGGCGATCACGAACACTTCTTCCCAGACCGTCAAGCTCTTCTCGAAAGGACAGGGAGTGTCGACCAGCGTTTACGTCACCGAAGCGGGTCAGCTTTCGCTGGCCGGGTTCCTGAAGACGTACGGCACGACGAAGCAGCTGGCCCGATTGGACCCCGGGGAAAGTTATTTTCTCGATGCTCCGACCGGTCCCGGGCTGACCACGAGCGGCCTGGCCCAATTCAAGGCCGTGACGCAGCACGGGAACGCCCCCGCTCAAGTGGAAGTGACGGTGCTCAATTACGATGCGAAGCCCGATCATCCGGAGCAAATACCGGTGCTGCCGGCAAGAGGTCCGCAAGTCAGAGGCACGTTCCCCCATTTTGACCGGACGGGGACGATTACGTACCATACGTCGATGGGCAATGCGTTCCTTCCGATCGATTCGGCCGCGTCCGGGAAGTGGAAGGACGATATGCCCGGGGAATACGAGACGGGGTGGAACGCGGTCGACGGCAAGGAAGTGATCAACAACGGCAACTATGGCATCCTTTATCATTGGACGTTCGACTATATCAACGACGACCTCGGCGCGAAGACGATCAACATGTATATGAACCCGCCGGGCGGATCCGGGAACTACACGCTGCAATGGAAAAACGAGATCTTGAGTTCCGGCTGGCTGACTTACACGGACGCGTGGAACTTCAAGAGCTTTACGCTGGGCTCCGGCGAGAGAGAAATCAAGATCCAAACGAGCCTCGTCGGCGGATCGGCCGGCGCGCAGAATATCTACTTTAGCAATCAGCATAGATAAAATGGCGGGAGCTGCGAACCTTGCGGCTCCTTTTCCAATGATCCAGGAATAATTGGGGGCTCCCCCGAAAGTAATCGGAATAAGCTTCAGAGCTTCGCGTCACTTTTGGGGGAACGGTTTTGGGGGCTCCCCCGAAAGTAATCGGAATAAGCTTCAGAGCGTGGCGTCACTTTTGGGGGAACGGTTTCGGGGGAATTCACCGCATCAAACTACCAGAAATGGTCATCGCAGCACCCTACCGCATTCCGCCGCGCTTTTCTACACTGGACATGATCCGACGTTAGCGCATTCAAACTTGTTGCTGGGAGGCTTATCCATGAAGCTCGCTTTAAGCATGTGGAGCATGCACCGGACCGTTCGCGGCGAGGGATGGACGGTACTGGACTTTCTCGACTTCTGCCGGCGGGAGGGCATCGATTGCGTCGAACTGCTGGACGTGTTCTGGCGCAACGTCGACGAAGAGCTCCCGCAAGTCGCCGAATTCGCCCGGACCCATCGGATTCGGGTGGTCAGCTACGCGGTCGCCAACGATTTCGTCAAAGCGGATCCGGCGGAACGGGACGCGGCGCGGCGCCAAATCACGGACGCCGTCCCGATCGCTCTGGCCCTGGGAACCCGGACGATTCGCGTGTTCTCGGGCAATCTGAGCGAGGGCTTCACGTTCGATTCTGCGCTCGGGTTCATCATCGAGGGACTGAGCGAAGCCGCGGCTGCCGCCGCAGCCAAAGGAATCACGCTCTGCCTCGAGAACCACGGCAAGCTGGCCGGCACGGGACGGCAGGTCCGGGATATTCTGGAGCGCGTCGGCTCCCCGGCGCTGAAGAGCACCTTCGACACCGGCAATTTCCTGTTGGTGGACGAAGACCCGCTGCGAGCGCTCGACGTTCTGCTTTCCGAGGTCGGCCACGTTCATGTGAAAGATTTCGCCGAAGACCCGGCCGGCCGGTACGTCTCGCTCGGCGGCAAAAAGTTCGAAGGCGTCGAGGCGGGCAAGGGACAGGTCCGGCTGGATACGATTGTCCGGCGGCTTCGCGAAGCGGGATACGTCGGCGAATACGTGCTGGAATACGAAGGAACCGGAGACGAAGCCGCGGGCATCCGAGCCAGCTTTGCTTATTTTCAGACCCTCATTCCCAACTGAACGGAGGTTATCGCATGGGACGCGAACTGGCAGCCGACATCGTCGTCATCGGCGGCGGGACGGGAGGCTGCGCCGCGGCGCTGGCCGCCGCCCGCGCCGGCCGGACCGTCATTCTGACGGAGGAGACCTCCTGGCTCGGCGGACAGCTGACGAGCCAGGCCGTGCCGCCCGACGAGCATCCGTGGATCGAATCGTTCGGCTGCACGGCGAGCTACCGCACGTTCCGCAACGGGGTGCGGCAATATTATCGCGATCATTATCCGCTGACGGCGCAGGCGCGCGCGGCCCGCGAGCTCAATCCCGGAGGCGGCGTCGTCAGCCGGCTCTGCCACGAGCCGCGCGTGGCGCTCGCGGTCATCGAGCAGATGCTGGCGCCCTATGTCGGCAGCGGCCGGCTGACGGTCCTGCTGCGCCACGCGCCGGTAAAGGCCGAGACCGAAGGCGACGCCATCGTCTCCGTCGACGTCCGCAGCGCGGACAGCGGAGACATCGTGCACCTGACGGGCGCCTATTTCCTTGATGCGACCGAGTGCGGCGACCTGCTGCCGCTTGCGGGAGCCGAATACGTCACGGGCGCCGAATCGCAGGCGCAGACGGGCGAGCCCCACGCCGTTGCCGGAGAACCCCTTCCGCAAGACATGCAGGGGTTCACTTACTGTTTCGCCATGGACTATCTAGAGGGCGAGAATCACGTCATCGACAAACCCGCAGAGTACGCGTTCTGGAGGGATTACGCGCCGGATTTCTGGCCGGGACCCTTGCTAAGCCTGACCGGCGTCAAGCCCGCGACGATGGATCCGATCCGTTACGACCTGTTCCCGGGCGGCGGCGCCTCCCTGGCGCTTTTCCAATACCGGCAAATCGCGGCCCGCGAGCGCTTCGCGAACGGTCTGTACCGGAGCGATATCACTCTCGTCAATTGGCCGCAAAACGATTATTGGCTGGGCTCGATTATCGACGTGCCCGAGGAAGAGCGGCAGCGGCACCTGCGGAGCGCGAAGCAGCTCAGCTTCTCGCTGCTTTACTGGCTGCAGACGGAAGCCCCCCGTCCGGACGGGAAGCCGGGCTACCCCGGACTGCGGCTGCGGCCCGACGTCGTCGGCACCGAAGACGGCCTGGCGATGTATCCTTACATTCGCGAGTCGAGACGGATCCGCGCCGAATCCACGGTGCTGGAGCAGCATGTGTCGCCGGCGTGCCGGCCGGACGGCAAGGCGGAAGCGTTCGCAGACACCGTCGGGATCGGGTGCTACCGTATCGACCTGCATCCGAGCACGGGAGGCCGGCCTTACATCGACATCGCTTCGCTTCCCTTCGAGATTCCGCTCGGGGCGCTGATCCCGCAGCGGATCGGCAATCTGCTCGCCGCCGGCAAGAACATCGGCACCACCCATATTACCAACGGCTGCTATCGTCTGCATCCGGTGGAATGGAACATCGGCGAAGCCGCCGGCTGGTGCGCGGCCTACTGCCTGGATCGCTCCTTAAGCCCGAGCGCCGTCCGCGCGATGCCGCAGGAGCTGGCCTCGTTCCAACGCATGCTGGCCGCAGCCGGCGTCGAGCTGCACTGGCCCGTTTTGCGCGCGATGTAATTCCATGAATTCCGATTAAGGAGAGGGATAAAAATGAGTCAAGTCGGCATCGGCATCATCGGGCTCGGAACGATCTCCGAGATGCACCTCAAATCGTACCAGAACAATCCCGACGCGAAGATCGTCGCCGTATGCGATCTCAACGAAGAACGCGCCCGCGCCAAAGCGGAGAAATACGGCGTCCCGAACGTCTACACCGACTATCGCGAGCTGCTCAGCAATCCCGACGTCCACGCGATCAGCGTCTGCACCTGGAACAATACCCATGCGCTGCTTGGCATCGCGGCGCTGGAAGCCGGCAAGCACGTGCTGGTGGAGAAGCCGCTGTGCAAAACGGTCGAGGAAGCGCACGAGATCGAAGCGGCCGTTCGCCGCTCGGGCAAGCAGCTGCAGGTCGGCTTCGTCCGCCGCTACGGCTCGAACACCGGCATCGTCCGTTCGTTCCTGGAGGCCGGCGAACTGGGCGAGGTCTATTACGCGAAAGCGTCCTGCATCCGCCGCGTCGGCAATCCCGGCGGCTGGTTCGGCGACGTCGAGCGCTCCGGCGGCGGTCCGCTGATCGACGTCGGCGTGCATGTCATCGATCTATGCTGGTACCTGATGGGACGTCCCAAGGTCCAATCGGTCAGCGGCAATGCGTACCGCAAGCTCGGCAACCGCGCCAACGTCGGCAACTTCGCCAGCTACAAGGCGGCCGATTACAGCCCCGACCTGAATACGGTCGAGGATCTCGCGAACGCCATGATCCGGTTCGAGAACGGCGCCTCGCTGCTCGTCGACGTCAGCTTCTCCCTGCACGCGAAGGAGGACGAGCTGACCGTCAAGCTGTACGGCACGAAGGGCGGCGTCGAGCTCGAGCCGAAGCTCACGTTCGTGCTGGAGAAGCATGACACGATGCTGAACGCCGTTCCCCAAATTAACCATTTGTCGTTCGACTTCGCCTCCGGCTTCCAAGCGGAGATCGATCACTTCGTCGCCGTCTGCCAAGGCGCCAAAGAGACGCTCAGCCCGGTCGAGGACGGCGTCGAGATGATGAAGATTCTGTGCGGCATCTACGAGTCGGGCCGGCTGGGCAAGGAAGTCGCGTTCGGCTAGGACGAGGGTAATGAACGCCGCAAGCTTGAAAGGGGTTGTCTCCAACGGTCGCGCAATGACCGAAGAGATAGCCCCTTCTTTACGGTCGACGACATGGCTTCTTAAACAGTAGCGCCGGGCGTTTCATGATTCCTCGCCATTGCGATTCAGGCCCAGACCGTTCATGACGTAAGGACGAACCATATCTAGAAGCAGATCGGTTCGATCGTTTTCCCCGACCGTCAGCCAGTCATGCGCGGCGCTATAGATCGCGGAGCCTGTCATGGCCGAAACGATCTTCGCATGAGGACGGTCTGCCGTATAGAGGACATTCCCTTTCAAAAATATACCTTCGATGGTTTGCTGCAGCAATTTCTTTATCTTGTCGTCGACAAGAGCGCCAATCGATTTGGAATCCATTCTGCATATTCGATAAAAATCTACGATGTAACGGTGTGCGAACAAAATCAGTTGGTCGCATACTTCATCTGTGAACTCGCTCGCGTTCACCGCTTGCTCGGGAATTCTCTCGTGAAAAGCTTGTTCCGTAATTTCTTCAAGCAAAGCGTACTTATCTTCGAAATGCGCATAAAAGGTTGCGCGGTTAATGGTAGCCCTCTGCGCGATATCTTTTATGGTAATGGCGTCGAATCCTTTCCTCTGCAACAGATCTCCGAACGCGTCCTTTATTAACTGCCGCGTGCGCAAAACCCTTGGATCTTCCTGACTTGCCATATCGAGATCTCCTTCCAGGCATCAAATAACGCGAAGTGTTGTCTATGCGACTTTTCGCTTCGTCTGCCGGTTGAAACCATAAGAATGCGGCACTATCATTTTATGCGACGGTTGTTGTTTAAACAAACCGTGACGATTTCGCCGAGAGGAAGGATCATCGTGAACGCCAAACGAAATAGACTGCTGATATTCGGCGCCGGCGTGATCGGCAGCGTATACGCGCTCCGATTCGCGCAGTACGGACTGGACGTCACCTTGCTGGCAAGAGGAAAAAGGCTGGAGGCGTTGAACAAAAACGGACTGAAATACAACGATAACGGAACGATAAGGAAAATACCGATCAGGACGATCGAGAAGCTTGAAAACGACGACATCTACGATTTCGTCTTTGTTCCCGTACGGTATGACCAAGCCGAGTCTGCCCTGACGGCGATCAAGAACAATCGGAGCGAAACCATCGTCACCTTGACCAACACCGTCGGATACGACGCTTGGCTGGATATCGTGGGCGACCGGCTGCTCCCGGGATTCCCCGGCGCGGGCGGAGACATCAAAGATGATGTTCTTTACGCCCGATTCGGTTCCGAGAAACATCAAGGAACTTTTTTTGGCGAAATAAACGGACGAACGACCGAAAGAGTGAAAGAGCTGGCAAGAATACTCGAAACGGCGGATTTGCCTTACGAGATACAAGATAACATTCAAGCGTTCCATGTCTCGCATGCCGCGATCGCCGCGGTCAACAAGCATTTCTATACGAATGACGGCATGACGGATTTGGAGACGGCAAGAAGCGAAAATACGCTAAGCAAGGTCGCGGCGGATATCAAACAAAATCTTCGCTTGGTAGAGCAAGCCGGAATTCCGGTCATCCCGTCCGAAACGAAATCAATGGGAGAACTGCCCGAACAAGATATTGTGACGAAATACCGTCAAATGCTGAGCGATAGCTTCATCATCGACGTAAAGCTGGGGAAGCACGCCGTTAACCAAAAAGCGGAAATTCTGCTGCTGGACAAGATGCTTCATCAAAAGCTGACCGCTCGCCGATGACATAGACGGCCGGCAAGCCAAAGCCGCCCCCAAGTCATGTCCATGACGTTAGGGGCGGCTTTTCTGCCTAACCTTTTTATAATCTCTCTTCGCTTCTCTTTTTATTTTTTGGAGCTCTTATACCACTCGTTCGCGCCCGCGGTCATGTCGGCGCCACCCTGCTCCTTCCACTTGGCCACGAATTTGTCGTAGTCGGACAGCGGCTCCGTTCCGGTAATGAAGTTGAGCATCTCGTCCAGCTGGAACTGCAGCAGGTTCAGCTTGTTCTCCGCGACCTGCGGGATCGGCGGCGCCAACGCGATCGGGTCGGTCACGACCAGACCTTCGGAATTCGCCTGCATCTGCTCGAAGTACGATTGCAGCGTCGGATCCTTGCGCACGCGGGCCTGCCAGTAGTCCGGATATTTGGTCTCGTCGACGCCGGTCATGTAGTTGCTTGCGTTGTTCAGATCGTCGGTGAACTTGGGCAGAATCGGATAATACTTGCCGTCCTTCACTTCGTAGTGGACGCCCTCCTGGCCGATCGACATCTCCTTGAAAATATCCGGCGACAGCTTGGCGTCCAGCAGCTTGACGGCATCTTCCTTATGCTTCGCATACTTCGGCACGACCGCATACCAGGAGGTTCCGGTAACCGCGTAGACGGTCGCCTTGCCGCTCTTATCCTTCAGGAACGGCACGAGCGCCGCCTTCGCGTTCGGATCGGCCTTCGTCAGCGCGTTGATCGCGCTCGGCGCGTTGTACCAGGCCAGCTTGAACATCGCCGCCTGCCCGTTGGCGAACTTCTCCATCATTTTGGCCGCCGTGTTCAGCGGCAGCTCCGTATCCAGCAGCCCTTCCGTGTACAGCTTATTCATATAAGTCAAATATTCCTTCATCTGCGGCGTCTCGACCTGGTGAACGAGCGTGCCGTTCTGGTCGACCCAGTCGGTCGTCACGCCGAACGCCGCCGCGATGTCGCCGAGCAGCGAGCTTACGGCGTCCTTGCTCGCGGTAAGCGGAATGACGTTCTTCTTCTCTTTGATCGTCTTCAGCACCGTGTACAGCTCGTCGGGGTTGGTCGGCATCTTGAGCCCCAGCTCATCCAGCCAATCCTGCCGCACGACCAGCTCCTCGCTGACCGCGATGCCCGATCCGGTCTCCGGGATGCCGTAGATTTTGCCGTCCAGCTTGGCGCTTTCCCATGAGGCGTCCGAGATCGCATTCTTGATGTTGGGGCCGTTCTTGTCGATCAGATCGTCCAGCGGCTCGAGCGCTCCGGAGCTGGCCAGGTTGTAGAATTGCGGGGCGCTGAGCTTCATCAGGTCGTAAGGCTCCTTGTTGGCGACGAGCAGATTCAGCTTCTGGTCCGCTTCCTCGGCGGGCAGCATGTCATACTTGACCGGATAACCGGTCAGCCGCGTGATCGCCTTGGCCGTATAGTCTTCGTTCGGATCGAAACGGCCGTACTGAATGAGCATCTTCAGCTCGGGCTTGCCGGAGCCGGAGCTCTCTTTGTCCGATTTGCCGCTGCAGGCCGCAAGCGAGAGCGTGAGCGCGCCTGCGAGAGTAATTGCCGCTATTTTTCCGATCATGCCTTCAACCTCCGTTTTCATGGATTGCGCCGTTTGAAGCGAATTGCCGATGGCCGAACCGCATTCGTGCCGACATCACCTCCCGCAAGCGTCAACGAGTCATCCCTGAAGCTCCTCTATTCTTTCACCGAACCGACAAGCACTCCTTTGACGAAATATTTTTGCAGGAACGGGTACACGATCAGAATCGGAACCGTCGCGAGCAGGATGGAAGCCGCCTGGATCGACTGCGGAGCCGTATTCAGCGCCTGGTCGGGGTTCAGGGTCGCATTGCGCAGGAAATCGCTGGAGGAGACCAGAAGCTCCTTCAAGAACAGCTGCAGCGGCTTCAAACCCGGATCGGAGATATAGATCATCGCGTTGAAATAATCGTTCCAGAAGGCGACCGCGAAGAACAGAGCAATGGTCGCCAATACCGGCAGCGACAGCGGCAGATAGATGGAGAACAGAATGCGGATATGCCCGGCCCCGTCCAGCTTGGCCGATTCCTCCAGACTGTCGGGCAGCCCCTCGTAGTAATTTTTGATCACCAGCATGTTGAACACGTTGATCATCGAGGGCAGGAACAGGACAGGCAGCGTATTGACGAGATGAAGATTGTGCATGAGCAGGTAGGTCGGAATCAGGCCGCCGCTGAACAGCATCGTGAAGATGAAGAGAAGCAGCAGCCATTTTCGGCCGACGAGGCGAGGCTTGGACAGCGGGTAGGCGGTCAGCGCCGTCACCAGCAGGCTGCATGCCGTCCCCAACAAGGTCAGCAGGACCGAGACGCGCAGCGCGCCCAAGAACGCGTCGTCCTGGAGCACATATCGGTACGTTCCGAACTGCAGATCGATCGGGAGCAGGTTGACCCGGCCGGCGACGACCGCTTCCTCGCTGCTGAGCGACTTGGCGAGCAGGTTGACGAACGGAAGCAGCGTCGAAAGGCCGATCAGCGCGAACAGCGTATAATTGCAGACGTCGAACACTTTCTCGGGCAACGAACGGCGAATGCCTTTTCTCCGGCGCTTTGTCTTCGCGGTCGCCGGCACCCGTGCCGTCATGCTATCCATGTTGATTAGCCCCCTTCGTCACCAGATGCCCCGGCGCAAATATTTGCGGCTCAAGTAGTTGCCGGAGATGATCAGAACGAAGCCGATGACCGATTCGAACAAGCCGACGGCTGTCGTAAAGCTGTATTCCTGCTTGCCCAGACCCATCCGGTACACGTAGGTGCCGATGATGTCGGACGACTTGTAGACGGTGGAGTTGTACATCGCCAGAATCTGTTCGGTATCGCCCGTGAACATGCTGCCCAGCCGCAGAATGAGCATCAGCACGATAATGGGCGAGATTCCCGGCAGCGTAATGTGCCAGATTTGCTTCCATCTCCCGGCTCCGTCCATCCGCGCCGCTTCATACAAGCCCGGATCGATGGTGGAGAAAGCGGCGAGATAGACGATCGTGCTCCAGCCCGTCTCCTTCCAGCCGGCCGTCGTGACGAGCACGCTGCGAAAGTAGTCGTTGCTCAGGAAGAAAGGGATCGGCTCGATGCCGAATTGGCCCAGAAATTTGTTGACCAGTCCCCCGTTGATCGAGAGCAGGTCGATGAACAGGCCGCTGATGATGATCCATGACAGGAAATGCGGAAGGTAGATGACGGTTTGCACGGTTTTGCGGTAGGTCATCTGCCTCAATTCATGGAGCAGAATGGCGGCGATAATGGGCAGCGGGAACAGGAAGACGAGCTTAAGCAAGCTGATCTCGATCGTGTTGCGAAGCACGAGCAGGAAGTCGTCGGACTCAAACAGCTTGCGGAAGTTTTCCGTCCCGACCCAAGGGCTGCCCGCCATCCCGTCGAAAATGTTGTAATCCTTGAACGCGATAAGGATGCCGTACATCGGCGTGTACTTGAACAGAAGCAGCACGGCAATGCCCGGCAAGAGGAGCAAATAGAGTTCCCGGTCGGCGCGGATGTTCTTCCAGACCGACCGTCTGTTCGGCCGCGGCGCGATGGCTGAGTTCGGATTCCTGTCCGTCATGCTTCTCCCCCTTGCTGGTCTTGATCGATTCCGTAGCTTAAGTGTAGAGGGGAAAGCGCTGTCCTAGTAGAGGAGGCTCATGACCGTTTTTGGTAATTTGATGTTGGATCGGAGGAAGGCGCGGCCGAAAAAGCCCGGAACCGCAAAAGCTGCGGTCCCGGGCCCGAACGAAATCGCCGAATGGCCGGTTATTGCTTCATTCCACCCGGCGTTACGCCCCAATATTTGCGGAATACTTTCGTAAAATAGCTGACGTCGCGGTAGCCGACCATCCGTGCGGCATCGTACACTTTGGCTCCGTCGGAGAGCGCGGCTTTGGCTTTCTCCATCTTCTGCTCCAGCACGTAAGCCGAGAACGTCTGCCCCATCTCCTGCTTGAACAGGCGGCTCAAATACGACGGATTCACGTACAGTCGCTCCGCGGCCGTATGAAGCGACACCTCTTGATCGATCTCCTCCTGCGCGATGACGAGCAGCGTCTCGACGAACTGATGGCGGCTCGATTTGCGGCGCCGGGCCTGATACGAGGCGATCTCGTCCACGCTGCTTTCCAGCCAGGCGCGGATCTTGTCCCGGGTCGACAGCTGGTTCGGGCTCAGAAACGAGGCGAAGTTGATCTTCAGCACTTCCTTGACCGCAAGCCCCTGCTTCTGCACGAACCGGACAAGCAGGCTGCCGATGTAGAGAACGCCCTCCATAATCTCGTCGGCCGTCTCGGCCCCTGCCATCCCGCTCCGCCACATCTCGTCCAGAGCCCGGACCGCCGCTTCGGCATCGCCCAGCTCCAATGCGATCTCCAGAGCTTTCTCCTGCTCGCCGCTGATCGGAGGCGGGACGGCGCCCGGCGTGCCGCACGAGTCCGGCTCGCGGTACGGAATGGCGATCCCCGGCCCGTACACGATGCGGTCCTGCAGCGCAAGGCACGCTTCGGCGTACAGCCCGTTCAGCTCGCTTAACGTCCCCACGGAGCCTCCGATCCCCGCGCTGCAGACAAGGCCGAGGCCCTCCCGCGCCCGATTCAGCAGCTTATCCACCAGCGCCTGAGGACCCAGCAGACCCTGCTGCGCGTCCTTCTCCGGAGGAACGGCGAAGATGGCCGCCAGATATCCCTGCCCGTCCAGGCACAGCCAGCAATCCGCTTCGGCCAGCAGCGACTGCGCCAGCAGGTAGACGGAGAACCGCGCGCGGGCGAGATCGACCGGGCGCGCGCGCTCCGCGCCGGCTTCGCCGCCGGCATCCGCGCTTGGCGGCTCTTCGGCCGGCTCCGTATCGACGACGGCGACCGCGTAACGCGCGCCCGCCGGGAGCCTGAGCCCGTACTCGGCGCCTTGACGTTCGGCTTCGCCCGGCCGGAACGAGCCTCGCAGCAGCCGCTCGAGGAAAGCCGCCTGCAGCTGCGGCAGGTGATCGACCCACTTCTGCCGCAGCAAATCCTCGTTATAGCGGCGGTCCAGCTCCCGGCGGAGCTGCCGGGCCGCCCCGGCGACCGCCTCCAGAATGTCGCGCTCGCCGGCGGGCTTGAGCAGATATTGGGTCACGCCCGCCTCCATCGCCTGCTGCGCGTACGCGAAGTTGTCGTGACCGCTCAAAATGATCGTTTTCAGGAAAGCGTCCTTCTCTCTCAGCAACCGGACAAGCGTCAAGCCGTCCATCTCCGGCATCTGAACGTCGAGCAGAATGATGTCCGGCTTCTTCCGCTCGAACAGCTGCAGCGCCTCCTTCCCGTTCGCCGCCAGCGCCACGACTTCGATGCCGTGATCCTCCCACGGAATGCCTCCGGCGAGCGACTGCCGCAGCCGGGCTTCGTCCTCCACAATCATCAGATTCATCTACGATTTCTCCTCTCTCCCCTTCAGACCGGACGATTCAAGGGAGGCTTGCGCGTAAATGTCGTAACGGCATCGCTCCAGCGGCAGCCGAACGATGGCCTTCGTCCCTTCGCCTTCCCGGCTGCCGACGGTCAGATCGGCTTCTTCGCCGTAGCAGAGGCGAATCCGGGTCATCACATTGCGCAGGCCGAACAGATCGTTTTTCTCCTCCGGCTGGAGCGACAGCAGCCGAATATGGCGGCGGCGCAATTCCCCCAGCTCGGCCTGTACGTAGGCGATCCGCTCCGCCGTCATCCCCCTGCCGTTGTCGGCGACCGACAGCTCCAGGAACTCGCCGTCCACCCGTCCGCCGACCGCGAGCCGGCCTCCTTCGCTGCAGCCTTCCATGCCGTGCAAAATCGCGTTCTCCACCAGCGGCTGCAGCAGCAGCTTCAGCACCGGCACCTCCGCCGCCTCCGGCCCGATCCGGTATTCGACCTCGAAGCTGTCGAGGAACTTGAGCTGCTGGATGCGCACGTAGTAGTTCAGATGCTCGATGCTCTCCCGCACCGTGATGACGTCATTGCCTTTGTTAAGGCTCAGCCGGAAGAACTTCGACAGGTTGAGCACCATTTCCCCGATCTCTTCCGCCTCGTAATTTTGCGACGTCCAGTAGATCGAGTCGAGCGTATTGTACAGAAAATGCGGATTGATCTGAGACTGCAGAAACTTCAGCTCGGTCTGGGCCAGATGAAGCTGCTGCTCGTAGTGGTTCTCGATCAGGTGCTTCTGGTTGAGCGTCATCTGGTTGAACGTCTCGGTCAGGAAGCCGAGCTCGTCCTTCCGTTTGTAATCGATTTTCACGTCGAGCATGCCGGCGCTGATCTGCTTCATCCCCTTCATGAGCTTCTTGACCGGGGAGGCGATTCCTTTGTACACCGTCCAGGAGATGATGAAGGCCAGCACGATGCTAAGGCCGGCGATCAGGTACAAGTACCTTTGAATCGATTCGGTCCGCCGGAACACCTCGTGCTTCGGCTGCACGATCGTCATCTGCCAATTCGAATAATTGGAGCGGATCGTGACGGACAGCAGCTCCGAACCGCCCCGCTCGGCGGCCTTTGCCGTCTCGGCGCTGCCTTCTCCGACGATGAGGCTCCCGTCCTGCCCGTACAGCGACACGTACGCGTTCGCCGTCGGCAGCAGCGACTTGACCGTCGACCGCAGCTCCGACTGATCCAGCGAGATGATAAGCGCATTGGGCTGCCTGCGCTGATTGTACAAATCCATCGACCGAACGAGCGAGAGCCTGTCGTTAAAGATCGATTGGGCGCCCGAATCGCCCCCCCTCGTTCCGATGCGGCCGGATTCGTATAAAATGCCCGATCCGATGCGGTTGATCGTGTCCGTCAGCCACTGCCGCTCCTCCGCCTCCGGCTGCCGCGAACCGTAGCCTGTCGTCAATAGCGTGTTGGACGCCTCGTGGTAGATCGATATTTTCTGAACGAACTGGTTGCTCAGCTTGATGTTGGACATCTGTTTAAGAATCTGGGCGAAGTCGAGGATCGACTTCGAGGTCAGCTTGGCGCCGCTGCCTTCCAGCAAGGAGATGACGTTCGGGTCGGTAGCGATAATGGTCGACAACTGCTCCACGTTCAGCAGCGTCAAATCCAGGCTGTCCATCGTGGAGGAGAGCGCCAGCTGCGACCGTTCGACCGCCTGGTCGTACAGGACGTGTTTGGACTGCTCGACCGCGTACATGCCGACGCCCGTGAGCGGCAGCAGCAGGATGAGAAAATAGCACGTAAGACGGAATTGGATGTTCTGCGAGAACATCCGGCGCACGCCGGTCGGTCCGATCCTCATATCAATTCTCCGTCCCTTGCTTGGACTGGCGATACCAATCGTTGACTTCCCGGGTTATCTCCGCTCCTCCGTTCGCATACCACTGCGCGGCATAATCGTCGAACGCCTCCAAGGGTACGAGCCCCATGACGATCCGGTCGAACACGTCCTGCAAATCTTTCAGCTTGGCTCCGTACTGGCTCATCGACGGCGTCGGCGCGCCGGTGAACGCATCCGGCATCAGATGCTCGTCGATCCGCTTCAGGTTGTCGTTCAGATGGAACGGACCGAGCGAGTCGAGCCGCCGGGCGTTCAGCGCCGGATTGTCGAAGTCCGCCAGCGATTGGTAGATGCCGCGATATTGCTGCTGGTTATGCTTCGCAAAGTCCGTCGCCATGACCCCGTCCTTCATCGTCCAGACGTCGTTCTCGAAGCCGAGCTTTAACGTTTTGTAGCCTTCGCCGGCGATAAAATCAAGCATCCGGATCGCTCCCGCGGGATTGGCGCTCCCTTTGGGCACGACGTTGTAGGAGCGGATCGGGTTGTTGCCGTAGACGCCTTGCAGGCCGTCCGGTCCGACCGGATCATCCAGCGCGATCCACTCCTCCCCCGGATGGTGGTCCATGCTGTCCTTGATCGCTCCTCTCGTATCGTACCAGGTCGCCGAATAGAGCCCGACTTTGCCCGATCGGACCTTGTCCGCCAAGGTGGCCGTCTCGTTCAGCGGATACTGCGGATCCATCAGCCCTTCCGAGTACAGGCGCCGCAAAAATTCAAGCGCATTCTTCGTCTCCGGGAGAACGTTGCCGTATACCAGTTTGCCGTCGCGTTCGAGCCACTGGTCGAGCTGCGTGCCGAAAGCGCCGAAGAACGGACTCGACCGTCCCAGATGTTCCGTCAGAATCAGCCCGTACGTGTCATCGATGCCATTGCCGTCGGGGTCGTCCTTCGCGAACGCCTTGATCGCCTCGTAATATTGCTCCAGCGTCCGGGGCGGCGCAAGTCCCAGCCGGTCCAGCCAATCCTTGCGCGCATACATCAGCTCGGTCCCGTCTGTCTCGGACAAGCTAGGAACCGCATAGATGCGGCCGTCGTAACGGACGCGATCCCACAGCTCTTCCGGGATGTTGGCCAGCAGGTGCTTGCCGTACTGCCGGAGCCAATCGTCCAGCGGCAGCAGATCGCCTCGCCTGGCGTAATTGTCCACCCACACGCCGCTGACGGCATTGATCAAATCCGGCGCATTCCCCGACGCCATGATGACGTTCAGCTTCTCCTCGTACGCATCTTCCGGAGGGAGCAGGACGTCGACGTCCAGTCCGGTTGCCTGCTCGATAAAATCCAGGTACGGATTGTGGTTCTCGTCCAGGCCGTCGGGAAAAGCGAGATCCATGCCGTACAAGACGGCCGATACGTCCGTGCGGCCGCTTGCGGACCGGGCGCCGGTATCGGACGCGGGCTGCGAATCGCTGCAGGCGGCCAACAGCAGTGCGCCTGAGAGCGGGATGGCCAAGAGGCTTCGTCTCCGCTTACCTTGCATACCCGGCATTCTCCTCCCTCTGAAGGATGGCAATAGTGGCAAAAAACCGCCCCCAGGCCGAAGCCTGCGGGGCGGCTTAATCGCAGCCGTGCCGACAAATCATGATGGCGACCGCATACATGGCGGCGGAACGCTACTCCAGCTCGCGGACGCGGGCTTCGTTCGATTCGAGCGATTCCCAGCCGTCTTGGCTGAGCAGGTCGAGCTGGGTCTCGACGAGCGCGCGGAAGCGGGCGCGGTAGATGGCCGCTTGCTTTTTCAGCTCTTCGACCTCCATCGCCACCTTGCGCGACTTGACGAGCGAGTCGTTGACGATGCGGTCGGCATTCTTCTCCGCTTCCTTCACGATGAGCTGAGCTTCCTTCTTGGCGTTGTTCTTCAGCTCGTCCGCGGCTTCCTGCGCCACGATGATCGTCTTGCTGAGCGTCTCCTCGATGTTGGCGAAATGCCCGAGCTTCTCCTGATGCACCGAGAGCTGAGCCTGCAAATCTTTGTTCTCGCGGATCAGCGACTCGTAATCTTTAATGATCTGATCTAGAAATTCATTGACCTCGTCCTCGTCATAACCGCGCAGTCGCTTGGAAAATTCCTTGTTATGAATATCGAGTGGAGTAAGTGGCATTGCGAAGTACCTCCTGTGCTCATGGTCCGGCTCCGTTCTCTCCCTTGAATTCGACGGAAGACGGCAAATTCCTCCCGGACCCTTACACAAATTTGCCGATTCGTACGCGATTTCGGCCGCTTTTGGACACGCCCTCCGCGGCGAGCACCTTGAAGCGCCCGAACCCTTTGAGGGAGACGACGTCGCCTTCCCGCAGCGCGTAAGACGGATCCTCGACCGTCTTCCAGTTGACGCGGCAGCGGCCGGACCGGATCGGATCGACGATCTTCGAGCGGCTGAGCCGAAAGGCGTCGCTGGCGACGCCGTCGAGCCGCATCGAGGCGACGGAGATTACAGACTCCTCCAATTCCGTCTTCACTTCCCGCAAGCGGTCAAGCGGGAGCACTTCCGTGCTCACTTCCGCGCGGTGGACTTGCCGCAGATGCGTCCGGAGGAAATCCCCGATCTCCTCCGCGATCAGCGCGTGGCAGCCGTCCTCCCGGACGTGGAGGTCGCCGATCTTCTCCCGCTTGATGCCGAGCCCAAGCAGCGCGCCGAGGTAGTCTCCGTGGTCCAGCTCGCCGATCCGGCGGTCGTCCGAAGCGACGGAGAGCACCGCGATGCCGATCGGCTCGTGCTCCAGCGGGCGATAATCGGGCGCGACCAGCGAGCGGCGGCGCTCGGCGTCCGGGCTTCCGCCATCCAGCCGCAGAGCGACGTCCGGATGGCGATTGGCGAGCGTAAACAAAATATGCGCCTGGCGCGGGTCCAGAAAGTCGGTGCGCCGAACTTCGTGATACTCGGCGGCCCGCTGAACCCACTCCCAGGCGCGGTCGACAAACGCTCGCTCGTCAGGATGGAAATGCGCGTAAAGATCCTGTTGCGGCATTCTTCATCGATTCCTTTCGAACGGTAATACGGCGGTCTGTCTTATCCGAAGAACATCGACAGAACCGCGTCGATTCCCAGCACGATGAACCGCAGCGCGATCAGCGCCACGATCGGCGAGATGTCCAGAACGCCCCCGATCGCCGGGATAAATCGCCGGAAGATGGACAAGTAAGGCTCAACCAGCTTGCCCAGCAGCTGTCCGACGAAGCTCTCCCGCACGGAAGGCACCCATGACATCAACACGTAAATCAGGATCATGTAAAAATAGATGTTGTAAAGGATCCCAATATAGCTCTCCACTACGTCCAATCCGAGGTCACCTCATTCTGTGATATTCGGTTTCCTCCGCCATCATCTCCGAGATCGTCCCCGAGATTTCCACGGAATCCGGGGTGCAAAGGAAAATGTTCGGGCCGACTTTGGAAATATGCCCCCCAAGGGCATAAACCGTCCCGCTCAGAAAATCGACGACCCGGAGGGCCTGTTCGCGTCTGATCCGCTGCAAATTGACGATGACGGAACGGCGCGACTTCAGGTGGTCGGCGATTTCCTGCGCCTCGTCATACGTGCGCGGCTCCACGAGCACGACGCGGGTGCTCTTCTGGGAATGGATGCTGACCACGTTGCTCTTCCCTGATGGTTTACGGGATTCGAACGCGGAAGTTTCAACTTCCGGTTCGTCCTCCACTCCCATTTTCTCCGGTTCCGCCGCCGCTTCTTCGTCCTGCAAGCCCAAATAATTCAAAAATTTGTTGACGACGCTCATAAAGTTCGCCTCCTTAAGTTAGCCGATTCGAGCCGTCCTCCGCCGGAATCAGATATCTTCTTCTTTCCCGATCAGCACGCTTCCCAAACGGACCCACGTGGCCCCTTCTTCTACGGCGACTTCGAAGTCGCCGGACATCCCCATCGACAGCTCGCGGATCGGCTCGCGAAACGCTCCGCTCTCGTTGAGCTCGTCCCTCCATTGCCTGAGCCGGCGGAATACCGGCCGCGCATCCTCGGGAACGGCGGCGAGCGGGGCCATCGTCATCAGCCCGACCGGACGAATCCGGTCCATTCCCCGCAGCGCGGCGGCGAAGCCGGGCAGCTCCTCCGGCGCGAGGCCGTGCTTCGAACTCTCGCCCGATACGTTCACCTGGATAAAGCAGGATACGGTCAGATCCAGGGCCTCGGCCCGCTTCTGAATCTCTTCCGCGAGCGGCAGGCGATCCAGCGAATGAATATAGTCGAAGCGGCCGACGACGTCTTTGACTTTGCGGGTCTGAAGCGACCCGATGAAGTGGAAGACCGCTTGTCCATGCAGCAGACGCCACTTCTCCTCCGAATCGGGCCAGCGGTTCTCGCCGATGTGCCGAACGCCGTGCGCGACGGCGTTCGCGGCGGCGGCCGCGGAGACGTACTTGGTCACCGCCAGCACGTTCACGCCGCCGGGCGATCTGCCGCTTCTCTCGCATGCTTCAACGATTCTGCGCTCCACATCCCGCATGCGTTCCTGTATCGACACCTTGGCCGTTCACCCTCTCTTCCTCCCGAGCCAGCTCATCATCCGGCCGGTCGCGCCGTTCTCCATGCGATGGGAGAAAAAAAGATCGGTGCGGCATCCGGTGCACCATGTTGTCAATTCGATGCGGCTCGGCAAAATTCCTGCTTTTATCATAAGGTGTCGGTTGATTTCTTTCAAGTTCAGCTTGGCGCGCCCATTTTCGACGGGCGTAAAGAACGTCCCGTCCTCCGTTTCCGCACGCTCCGCCAAGGGCCGCACATGCCGCAGCACCGCCTCGTCGACCTCGTAGCAGCAGACCCCGATGGACGGACCGATCGCGGCGAGCAGATCGGCCGGCTTCGTCCCGAACGTCCGCTCCATGGCCCGCACGGTCTCTCCCGCGACGTCCGCCACCGTCCCCTTCCAGCCGGCATGGGCGAGTCCCAGCGCGCCGGTCTCCGGATCGAGAAAATAAAGCGGAACGCAGTCCGCGAAATACATGACCAGCAGCACGTCCGGCTCGTTCGTGATCAGCGCATCCGTCCCCTGTACGGCGGAAGCGCGGTCCAGCCGACCCCGGCCCCTGTCGGCCGCGGTCACGACGTGAACGCGGTTGCCGTGCACCTGTTCGGCGCAAGTCCACGCCGCTACGTCCCAGCCCAACGTACCGGCGACCCGATCCCGGTTCGCAAGCACCGCCTGCGCCTCGTCGCCGACGTGCAGCGCCGTGTTCAGCGTGTCCAGCGGAGCGGCGCTCACGCCTCCGTGCCGGGTCGAGAAGCCGGCCGTCACGCCGCCTTGCGCCTCCCATCGCTCCAGATGAAGCAGGCGCGCTCCTCCCGCCGGATGCTCCTTCGGCTTAAACGGTTCCATGCTCACACCTCCGCCCCCAGTGTATCATAGCGCCGACGCCGACGGAATAGAGAAGGAACCGGACGTCACCGCCCGATTCCCTCGTTCTCCTCCAGGCGGTAGGACTTCGCGTCGTCCAGCCGGACGAGCACGACGTCGGCGCCGATCTTGACGATGTTCCGCCAGGGAATGACGACGTCGCTTCCCCCGCCGCCGAACATCCCGAAAAAACGGGTGGCGGTCGGCACGACGATCGAATCGATTCTTCCCTGACGCAGATCGAGCTCCAGGTCGCTCACTTGGCCCAGCTTTTTGCCGTCGACGATGTTGATGACGTCCTTGGTCTGGAAATCGGATATTTTCATGGACCCTTGATCCCGCCTTTCCCCTGCGTCGTCCGGTCCGCTCCGGGCGTCCCGTCATAGGCGTCCGTCTCGTCTAATTCATTATATGTGCCTATCCGGGAAAATGTCCGATAAACCGGTCCCCCAAAAGTGACGCGTTGCTTCGTAGCTTATTCCGAGTACTTTTGGGGGAGCCCCCGAAAACAATCCCCCAAAAGTGACGCGTTGCTTCGTAGCTTATTCCGAGTACTTTTGGGGGAGCCCCCCTGGAAAACAAAATAACCCCAAGTGGGGCTTAGCTTCGAAGCTTTTTTAGGTACTTTACGGGCCATGGAAGAATACACGAATGTGCTGGCCGTATCCGTATCGGGCAGCGGGCTGAACGTGTAACGGAGAGTCGGTCTGCCAAAGGCTACGTTAGCCGATTTTGTCGGCTATCGGCATCCGTTTGGTCTGCCCAAAGGCCACGTTAGCCGATTTTTTCGGCTATCGGCATCCTTTCGGCCTGCCCCGACGCCACGTTAGCCGATTTTATCGGCTATCGGCATCCTTTCAGCCGCCATGGGACTGCAATAGCCACTTGGGAAGCTTTTATACTTTCTTTAATATTAACGAAGTCCCCCGGACGGAATCCGGAGGACTTGGGTTTGTTCACGTTTTGACATGCTTCTGCATCTGCTGGATGGCCGATTTCTCGAGCCGGGACACCTGCGCCTGGGAGATGCCGATCTCGTCGGCCACTTCCATTTGCGTCTTGCCTTCGAAAAACCGCATCGACAGAATCATTTTTTCGCGCTCGTTCAGCTTTCTCATCGCTTCGCGGAGAGCGATTTCTTCGATCCATTGAATGTCCTTGTTGCGCTCGTCGCTGATCTGGTCCATGACGTAGATCGGATCTCCGCCGTCATGGTAGATCGGCTCGAACAGCGAGACCGGATCCTGGATCGCGTCCAGCGCGAACACGATGTCCTCCTTCGGCACGTTCAGCGCCTCGGATATTTCCAGAATCGTCGGTTCGCGCGAATGCTGGTTGGTCAGCTGGTCCCGGATCTGCAGCGCTTTGTAGGCGATGTCGCGAAGGCTGCGGGATACGCGGATCGGGTTGTTGTCGCGCAGGTAGCGGCGGATTTCGCCGATGATCATCGGCACCGCATAGGTGGAGAACCGGACGTTCTGGCTTAAATCGAAGTTGTCGATGGCTTTCATAAGTCCGATACAGCCGACCTGGAACAGGTCGTCGACGAATTCCCCGCGGTTGTTGAACCGCTGGATGACGCTCAGCACAAGGCGCAGGTTGCCGTTGACCAGCTTCTCCCGCGCTTCCAGTTCCCCTTGGGTTTGCAGAGCGAGAAACAGTTCCCTCATTTCGGCGTTGGTGAGGACAGGCAGCTTTGAGGTGTCCACTCCACAGATCTCCACTTTGTTGCGGGTCAAGACGATTCCTCCCGGGGAGCAGCGTTATTGTAAAGTATCTCCGGGGGAGGGCTTTTTATTCGATCAGACCATTTTGTTGAATTCTTTGCGGAGCCTTTTGATGATTCTTTTTTCCAGCCGGGAAATGTACGACTGGGAGATGCCGAGCAGATCCGCGACGTCCTTCTGCGTCTTCTCCTCGCCGTCCGCCAGGCCGAAGCGCAGCTCCATGATCGTCCGCTCCCGCTCGGTCAGCTTGTCGAGCGCCTTGTGCAGCAGTTTGCGGTCCACCTGCTCCTCGATGTTGCGATAGATCGTATCGTTCTCGGTGCCGAGCACATCCGACAGGAGCAGCTCGTTGCCGTCCCAATCGATGTTGAGCGGTTCGTCGAACGATACCTCGGTCCGCGTCTTGCTGTTGCGGCGAAGATACATCAGGATCTCGTTCTCGATACAGCGGGAGGCGTAGGTGGCCAGCTTGATTTTTTTCTCCGGATCGAACGTATTGACCGCCTTGATCAGCCCGATCGCTCCGATCGACACCAAATCCTCGATGTGGATGCCGGTGTTCTCGAACTTGCGGGCGATGTAGACGACGAGGCGAAGGTTCCGCTCGATCAGCATCGCGCGGATGGCCGCGTCTCCGGACGGCAGCCGCTCGAGCAAATATTCTTCTTCCTCGCGCGTCAGCGGAGGCGGCAACGCTTCGCTGCCCCCGATGTAGTACACTTCCTCGCTCTTCCATCCTAACCGGAACAACAGGCGATAGAGCGTCAGTTGGGACATCAGCTTCCATTTTACGAGCACTTCGTCAACCTCCTGTCATGCTGGTCGGGATGAGGACTTTAGCGGCTCCGCGTCGAAGCCGAGTCCAAGATCGGGATGCACGATGGCCTGATACGTTCCGTCGGGCGACAGCTTGCCGCCGTCCATGCCGATCAGAACCCGCTGATAAGACCGGGGGGGCTCGCCCTCTCGGCCGATCGTCACGGAATCGGGCTTGATCGCGAGCATCAGCCGCGTGTCGGTGCCCATTCCGCGGTAAGGAACGAGCCGCAGCCGGTCTCCCCAGGCGTACGGTTCGCCCGCCGCGCCGTCCAGCTCGGCGACGAGCCGGTCCGCCGCTTCTCCGCGCAGCCGTTCGGTCCAGCCCGCGGGTAGGCGCTCCCGCCACACCGACGCCTCCATCATCATGACCGGAATCCGGGTCAGCGGGTCGTACAGCCGGTTGCCCGTATCGACCAGTCCGCGGCAGCTCCAGCTGTCTTCTCCTACCGTCACCGTTACGTTCACGACGAAAGCGTCCAGCCTCCGGGTCCGCTCCGCGCTGGCGGAAGCGCCCCGGAACAGCCACACCGAGAGGCCGAACGCTGCCGCGAACAAGCCGAGCTGCATCTGCCATTCAAGCGCCACGCCGCCGCCGGAAGTGACGGACATGTCCGCCCACGGCGTACCCGATTGCCGGAGCAGGAACGAGATGCCGAGCACGCCTCCGAGCGTGGCGAAATTCACCAGGTAAAAAGTCAGAAACAGGCGGACGAATCGAAGCGGACCGCCGTAGCCAAAAGCGCAGAAGACCATGGCGACGGAGACGAGCACTTTGGCGGCGAAGCTGTACAAGTAAGGCGCGTCCGCCAGGAACATCGCCGCCGCATAAGCGGCTCCCAGCCCCGCCGACAGGGCGATGCGGCTGCGCTTGGGCTGCAGCTTGCGCGCTTTGGCCGTCGTCATGAGAACCGTCCCGTCGATCGCCAGGTTCGTGAGAAACACCAGGTCCACATATACGACCATACGAAATCGCCATCCTTTGCGCCCCGGAACGCCGTATGGAGCAAGGCCGGGATGGATGACCTTAAGTATAATCCGATTCAAGTTCGGAGTCTGTCTAATCCTGCCGGAAACGCCGCTGTTTTTTTGTCGAGCTCGCGGTGCCGCGACACGCCACGAATAAGCGAAAACCGTTGCGAAGGCGCCCTCGGATCGGGCGTTCGCAACGGTTTTCGGAATGAAATGCCTGGCATTCGTTTTTCTAGGCAACGGACTTGCGAAGCAGTCCGTAGCTGATGGCCGCATACAGCGGAATAGGTATCGCCGCCCAAGAGAAAAGCTCGACCGAGGTTAAAGGCTTGAAAAAGTCCAACAGCGCGCCCCATTGATCGTAGTACGTGAGCAGGAAAGTTCCGAAGCTTCCCGCGACGAAGAGGACCGCCGAGAGACTCAAGACGCCGAGCCGGCCAAAGCGGCGGTACACGGAGGCGTAGACGAAGCCGACGAAGAACAAGTGAAGAAAGCCGACGAGAAACACCCAAAACCGCGAGATCGCCCAACCGTCGGACAACCAGGGGAGATGAAAATAATGCATCCGGACTCCCCATCCGTTCGATTGTTGTTCCACATAAGTCAAAATGTCGAGCGCCGCCGCGAACGCCACGCTGACGAGAACCGCGAACGCCGCCGTTCCGAGAAAAAAGTCTAGCCGCCTAATGCTGAATCCGATGGCGAACGGGAACGTCTGTGCCGCGATCATGACCCCGGTGACTCCCACCATGATGAAGATAGAGCAGAGCGCTCCCGTATAATAGGGCTCATCTTGCCCGATGAAATAACCGATGATGAGATTGACGACAAACGTGATTCCCATAATCATTCCTGGAAGACCCATCCAGAATACTCGATTTCTCCAGTGCATGCGCACAACGCTTGCGGTCCGATTCATCCTAGATCTCCGCCTTTCGTTCCGGATTCGCATTCGAGGCGTTCGTCATATGAACGACCAACTGCTGCAGCGTGACGGTCTCGGAGGAAAGCCCGAGCCGCTGCGCCCGTTCCCGATCGCCGCCGTCCCCGTCGCCAATGACGACTGCGGATACGAGACCGCCGAGCGTTTGACGGTGGACCGTTTTGCGTCCTTCCGCGAACTCGTTCACCTTAAAGGCCGGGCCCGAGACTCGGATCGCCCGGCCTCGCAGCGCGTCGGCGTCCTCGTCCAGCAGCAGCTTTCCGCCTTCGATCAAGATGACGTGCTCCAGCAGCTTGCTGATCTCGTCGATCAGGTGCGTGGACAATACGATCGTGCGCGGATGCTCCGTGTAATCCTCCATCAGCCGGTCGTAGAACAGACTGCGCGCCACGGCGTCGAGGCCCAGGTACGGCTCGTCGAAAATCGTCAACGGAGCGCGGCTGGCGATGCCGACGATAATGCCGACGGATGCGAGCATGCCTCTCGACAGCTTCTTCATGCCGCGCCGAAGCGGAAGGCGGAATTCGTCGGCAAGCGAATAGGCGTATTCGCGATCCCATCCGGGGAAGAAGTCCGCCGCCGTCTCCAGCACGTCCTTCACGCGGAACGTATCCGGATACTTCTGGCTCTCTTTGATGAAGCAGGTCCGTTTCAGCACCCTTTCGTTCTCGTATGGATTCTCCCCGAAGACCTTAAGCTCGCCGGAGGTAGGCAATTGCTGAGCGGTCATCAGGTGCATCAGCGTCGTCTTGCCCGCGCCGTTCCGTCCGAGAAGCCCGTATATTTTGTTCTCGGCGATCTTTAGGCTTACATTGTCCACCGCCACCGTGTCTTTGTATGCTTTGCGCAGCCCTTTCGTTTCGACGACAACGCTCATTCCTTGTTCTCCCCTCTCCGAATCATATCCGCCAATTGATCTTGCGTGATGCCCAGCTTCTTGGCTTCCCGAACCATCGACAGGACGTATTGCTCGTAAAACTGCTCCTTGCGCTTCTCGATCAACACCGCCCGGGCTCCCTCCTTAATGAACATTCCGATTCCCCTCTTCTTGTACAGTATGCCATCGTCCACCAGCACATTGACGCCCTTCGCCGCCGTCGCCGGATTGATCTGGTAGAACGCCGCAAATTGGTTGGTAGAGGGAACTTGCGTCTCTTCCGGCAAAGTTCCGTCGATGATGTCGTTCTCGATCTTCTCGGCGATCTGAACAAAGATCGGCCGGCTGTCGTCCATATAGGTTCACCGCCTCGTCTAACCAAATTGGTTAATTACTTATGTAACTAACCATATCACCAATGAAGCTGGCCGTCAATCGACTTCTGAAAATAAAGAATAAACCCATGCGCGGCGCGCATGGGCCTATTTCTTTTCCGAGTCATTTCCTGCTTGGCCTCTCGTTCAGCGTCAGAACGTCCGTTGCGCTGTGCAAGGCATGCTGCCCGGAGGCGACGTCAGCGTTGGAGAAAAAAACAACGAAGGCACCATTTACTAACAAAGTTTGTGGGACATGCGTGCCTAACAGGGCTTATCTTCCGGCTGGCGTGATAACGATGCAAATCATCGCATCGAGAGCTAATTCGCCGGACTTCGGCGGCGAGCCGATGCGCTTGCGGTACAATATGGCACCGTTTTCGAGGATTGGCGAGGTGATGGAGATGAATCGTGCTCGTTAATTATGCCACCGTAGAAAAAAAGCGCAAAAAAAACCGTGCCGAATCTCTGGCTCGAGATGGCACGGTACGTTGAAATCCGGACGCTTAGCGGTCGCGAGGACGGTTGCGCAGGAAAGCGGGAATATCGAGTTGGTCGGAAGAGCCGCTGCTCGAACCGAAGGGACGCAGCTGATTTCCGCTGCCGCTCGAGGACGGCCGGGCTTCGTGCTGTTGCTGCTGCATCGGTTCCGCGGCCGGCTGGGTAGGCGCGGACATGCGGCGGGTCTGAGTTTGCGGCTTGTGTTCGAAGCCCGTCGCAATGACCGTTACTTTGATCTCGTCCTTCATCGTGTCGTCGATGCTGGCCCCGAAGATCATGTTCACTTCGGGATCGGAAGCGGAGATGACGATCTCGGCCGCTTCGTTTACTTCGAACAGCGACAGGTTGGAGCCGCCGGTAATATTCATGATAATGCCGCGCGCGCCTTCGATCGACGTCTCGAGCAGCGGGCTCATGATCGCCTTCTTGGCGGCCTCCATCGCGCGGTTCTCGCCGGAAGCGACGCCGATGCCCATCAGCGCGGAGCCGCGTTCGGTCATGATCGTCTTCACGTCGGCGAAGTCGAGGTTGATCAGGCCCGGAACCGCGATCAGGTCCGAGATGCCTTGAACGGCTTGCTTGAGCACGTTATCCGCTTCGCGGAACGCTTCCATCATCGGCGTCTTCTTATCGACGATCTCCAGCAGACGGTCGTTCGGAATGACGATCAGCGTATCGACTTTTTCCTTCAATGCCTCGATGCCATGCTCGGCCTGCAACGAGCGCTTGCGCCCCTCGAACGTGAACGGGCGGGTGACGACGCCTACCGTCAACGCGCCGCATTCCTTCGCGAGCTCCGCGATGACCGGAGCGGCGCCGGTGCCGGTGCCGCCGCCCATGCCGGCGGTGACGAACACCATGTCCGCCCCGCGCAGCGAATTCATGATCCCTTCGCGCGATTCCTCGGCGGCTTTCTTGCCGACTTCCGGATTCGCTCCGGCGCCCAGTCCGCGGGTCAGCTTGTCCCCAATTTGAAGCTTCTGCTCCGATTTCGTCAAATGAAGGGCCTGCGCGTCCGTGTTCACCGTAATGAACTCGACGCCTTTGACCCCGTTCTCGATCATCCGGTTTACTGCGTTGCTGCCGCCGCCACCGACGCCGATCACTTTGATTTTCGCGAGCGGTTCCATTTCAAAATCGAATTCCAACATAATACCCTCTTCCTCCTCGCATCGCTTCCTGTTCCCTCGTCAGCGTCGGCTCATATGAATTCTTTGAATAAGTTCTTGACCCATTCCATAATGCCGGGCTTCGATTCGACCGGACCGGCAGCCGCCGCCGCCTTGGCCTTCGCCGCCTTCTTGGCCGGCGCCGCGCTCCGGGTGCGAACGTACTTGGTCACGTACTGGATCATGCCGACTCCGCTGCTGAAGGACGGGTCCCTCACGCCGATAAAGTCGGGAACGGCGATCCGAACGCTTGCCTCCAGCTCGCTCTGAGCCAGCGGCAGCACGCCCGGCATCGACACCGATCCGCCGGTCAGCACGTATCCGTTCAGTTTCTCCATGTAGCCGAGCCGCTTCACTTCCTGACGGATCATATGGAAAATCTCCTGCATGCGCGGTTCGATGATGGCGGCCAGATCGTATTGGGAGAATTCCTTCTCCACGTTGCTGCCGACCCGCATCACCTTGAACCTCTGATCGTCGGCCGCGTCGTCCGTTCTGGCGCAGCCGTATTTCAGCTTAATCTTCTCCGCATGCTCCGTCTGCGTCTTGAGCCCATAGCAAATATCGCTGGTCACGTAATCGCCGCCGATCGGCAACGTCGAGACGGCGGCCAAGCTGCCGCCTTCGAAGATCGCAAGCGTCGTCGCGCCCGCTCCGATGTCGGCGAGCACCGTGCCCATCATCTTCTCGTCCTTGGTGAGCGCCATCATGCCCGAAGCGAGCGACATGAGCACGACGCCGGCGATCTTGAGCCCCGCCTTCTCCACGCACCGCATCAAGTTATGTACCGCGGCCTTCGTTCCCGTGATGATCGTGCATTCGACTTCGAGCCGAACTCCGATCATCCCCCGCGGATCTTGAATGCCGGTAAGCCCGTCCACCAGAAACTGCTTCGGAAGCAGTCCGATAATTTCCCGTTCGGGCGGAAGCGCGACGACTTTGGCGGCTTGCAGCACGCGCTCGATGTCCTCTTCCCCGATCTCCCGATCCTCGTTGGAAACGGCGACGACGCCGTGGTTGCTTTGCAGTGCGATATGGTTGCCGGCGATGCCGACGTAAACTTCGCCGATCGTGATGCCGACCATGCGCTCCGCGTGGTCGACGGCATTGCGAATGGATTGTACGGTCTGATCAATATCGACAATGGCGCCTTTGCGAATGCCCTCGGAATCCGAGGAGCCGACGCCTATAATGTTGATGGCCCCATTGCTGATCTCCCCGATAATCACCCGGACCTTCGATGTGCCGATATCCAGGCTGACGATGAGGTCGTTGCTGCTCAACCGGTGGCACCTCCAATTAATCGTTGAAAAAAGGGCTGAGTGTGGGATGGTTCCTCTACTTATTCCACGCCTTCGAGGTTTTCCCTCTTTTTTCAACAAAAATTTTCATGATTCTCATTTAGATTTGGGCGATCCTCCCAGGCGGAAAATCGGATGCCCAATAAAATAAATTTTATCATTGTTTCACGAGCTTGAGTAGAGTCCATTTCCTTAGTTTACGGCGCATCCGGGGTTTTGGTCGCCTCGTTTTCTGCCGAATAAGGCATATAATAGTCTGCATCCAGCAGCACGATCCTGCCGGGCTCCCGATTCTCGACGAACTCGCCGATGATGCCGACCTTCTCGGGCAGGAGACCGATCGTCGTCACGATCTCGAAACGCGAGCGAGTGTACATCTTGATCCGGTCCGGATAGGCGGCGGAAGGATCGGGCGCGATCTGCGAGACGTCGCCGATCAGCGAGGGTTCCAGCTTCCCGAGCGCGGCGCAGAGCGCGGCGCGGTTCGCGTCGTCCGCCTTCCAGCCGGTCAGCACCGGCCGGTCGGGAAGCGCTTCTCCCGCCTCCAGCGGCACCGACAGGCCGCTGGACAGCACGACCGAGGCTTTTCCCTGCTCGCCAAGCTCCACCGCCACGTCGGGGTACTCCTGGACACTCACCGTCACTTTGCCCGGAAAGCGCTTGGCGACATGAACCGACTCGACCGCTTTCAGCGTCCGGACGCGCCGTTCCAGCAAACCGGAGCCGGCGGAGAAGAAAGAATCCCCTTTGGAGACGCCCAGCACCGCTTCGACCTCGGCCGGCTTCAAGTGCGCCGTTCCCTTGACCTCGATCTCCGAGATGCGGGACAACGAGGAGCGGAAGAACAGGACGACGAGCGCGATGACGAACAGCGCGATCACGATCGCCAGCAGCTTGCCTCCTCGCCGCTTCTCCGGCACCGCCTGCTCTTTCAGCGCGGGTATCCGTTCGGCCATGTCCGTCCCCTCCATTCTCGCATCTCTATTTTCCCGTTCGGGCTTGTCCGTTTTCGTTCGTAAAAAGAGCCCCACCAAAGGGAATGGCCGCTTCAGCGGGGTGCCGATTATCTGCTGGTTCCTGCTGCGATTCTCTCGAACGGCTGGCGTACGATGCTGCCGCCCAGGTGCCCGAACATATTCTCGATTCTATCGTATCCGCGATCGATATGGTGAACCTGCTCCACGACCGTTCTGCCGCCGGCGGCAAGCCCCGCGATGACGAGCGCCGCTCCGGCCCGCAGGTCGGTCGCTTCCACCGTCGTTCCGTAGAGCTGCGGCACGCCGCGGATAAACGCGGTGTTCAGGTCGAGCCGGATGTCCGCTCCCATGCGGCACAATTCGTCCACATGCTTGAAGCGTCCCTCGAACACCGTCTCCTTCACGACGCTCACGCCGTCGGCCAGCGCCAGCAGAATCATCAGCTGCGCCTGCAGGTCGGTCGGAAACGCCGGATAGGGCGAGGTGACGACGCGTTCGACCGCCCGGGGGCGACCGTTCGCGCAGACTCTCATTATACCACTATCTACCTCGATCTGAACACCGGCGCGGCGCATCACGTGGATCAGGGAAGTCAGGTGCCCGGGCTGCGCCCCTTCCAGCGTCACGTCGCCGTGGGTGGCGGCGGCCGCGACCATGACGGTTCCGGTCACGATCCGGTCGGGAATGATCTCGAAATCGCAGCCTTCGAGCGCCGGTACGCCGTCAATCGTGACCGTGTCCGTACCGGCTCCTCTTACCTGACCGCCGAGCGCGTTCAGGAACGACTGCAGATCTTGAATCTCCGGCTCGCGGGCCGCCCCGACGATCGTCGTCCGCCCTTGGGCGAGCACCGCCGCCATCATGATGTTCTCGGTCGCTCCGACGCTGGGAAAATCCAGAATGATCTCCGCTCCGGTCAGCTTCTTCGCCGTGCATACGATCCGGCTGCCCGTCTCCCGAATCTCGGCTCCGAGCGCCTGCAAGCCGCGCAGGTGAAGATCGATCTTGCGTTCGCCGATCGCGCAGCCGCCGGGCTGGTACACTTCGACCTCCCCGAAGCGGGCGAGCAGCGGACCCATGAGGAACACCGACGAGCGCATCTGGCGCATGAGATATTCCGGAACCCGGGAAGAAGAGGCGCCGGAGCCGTCGACGGTTACCCGGTCCGCAAGCTGCTCCGTCCTGCACCCCAAATCCTGCAAAATTTGAAGCATCACTTCGATATCCAACAATCGGGGAACGTTGCGGAGCGTTACCGTCCCTTCCGTCAGCACGCTGGCGGCGAGAATCGGCAGAGCGGCATTTTTGGCTCCGTGGATGCGTATGGTGCCCGAAAGCGGCTTGCCGCCTTCAATCACCAATTTGTCCAAGGGTTTCACCTCCGGATTACCGCTCACCCATCAGGAGAACCTCCGGCACCAAGCGAATTCCGAAGCGGTCTTCCACGGTGCTCTGTGCCCGGCGCATGAGGGTGAGTACGTCCTCGGCCTTGGCGCCGCCGTGGTTGACGATGAAGTTGGCGTGCATACGGGAGATCTCGGCCCCGCCTTCGCAGGCGCCTTTGAGTCCGGCCGCTTCGATCAGCCTGGCGGCGTGGTCGTTCGGCGGATTGCGGAATACGCTGCCTGCGCAAGCCATCTGCAGCGGCTGCGTCCGCAGCCTGCGATCCTTGTAAGAGGCCATCGCCGCGGCGATCTCCTTGCGGTCTCCCGGCCGGAGCTCGAACGTCGCCCCCGTCACGACGCCGCGCCGCTCTTGCAGAACCGAATGACGATAGCCGAAAGCCATCTCTTCCTTCCCGTAAGTGCCGAACGTCCCGTCTTCCCAGACGATGTCGGCCGACTTTAAGATGCGTGACACGTCCGAGCCGTGCGCTCCGGCGTTCATGTAGACGGCGCCCCCGACCGAACCGGGAATTCCCCCCGCGAATTCCAGCCCGGTGAGCCCTTGCTTGCCGGCCATGACCGACAGCTTGATGAACGAGTACGATGCGCCCGCCTTCGCCAAGCCGTCCTCGAAACGAACTTCGTCGAAGCCCCGGCCGAGCTTGAGAACGGCTCCGCGAATTCCTTTGTCGGAGACGAGCGTGTTCGAACCCCGTCCGAGCGTCGTCCAGGGAACGCCGTGCCGGTAAAGGATGGCGACGGCAGCCGCCAATTGCTCTTGGGAATCGGGAACGATGAAGAGATCCGCAGGTCCGCCGATTTTCCAGGTTGTATGTTCCGCAAGCGATTCGTTCAAGCTTACGCTGCCGACCCGGGCTTGTTCCAGTTCCGCGGCCAACGGTTGCATAAACAGTTCCTCCTTGCCCTGATGGATGGCTTTGCTGCCATTGCCTCCTGCCGCGCAGGCTCGACAATCACGATCACGCTGTATCTTATGTCGGCGCGGTCGGCGTGGTGACAAACGCCCAGCAGCCAAGCCTTCGGTGGATATTTCGCAGAAAAAGCCGGCGCGATTTCCCCGGCCCTCTTACTTATGACGAATGATGCCGGTCAGTTGTTCATAAATGTCCTCTGCCGCCCGCGGCTTGCCCAGTTCGCGCGAAGCCAGCGCCATCCGTTCCCGCCGGGCGGAATCTCGCATGATCGACGAGACGCTCGCCAGCAGCTTCTCTCCGGTCAGGTCGCGCTCCAGAATCATTTCCGCCGCCCCTGCCGAAGCCAGGCTCTCCGCGTTCGGCTGCTGGTGGTTGTTCGTCACGTTCGGGGACGGGACGAGTATCGCCGGCACGCCGAGCGATGTGATCTCCGCCAGCGAGGTGGCGCCCGCGCGGCTGACGACGAGCGAAGACGCGGCGAGCACCTCCGGCATGTTGTGCGCATACGGCAAGGCATGCACGCGGCCGGACAGTTCGGCGGGCAGCTCCCGCAGGCGGGCCGACGCTTCCTCGTAGTAGCGGTCTCCGGTCACGAAGACCAGATGAACGTTCTTCAGGTCCGCAAGGCCGGGCAGCATCGCCAGCACGGCGTCGTTGAGCGCCTTCGCGCCGCGGCTGCCTCCGACCGCCAGCACGAACGGCGTTCCCGCCGTCAGGCCGAGCGAGGCGAAGCCCATCATCGGATCGGCCTTGGCGACCGCGGAGGCGACCGGATTGCCGGCAAACTTTACGTTCTGTCGGCCGGCAAAATGGGGCAGCGAGTCGGCGAAGCTGACCGACACCGCGCGGGCATAGCGGCTCAGGAACTTGTTCGTCAGGCCGGGCACGACGTTCTGCTCGTGAATGAGCGTCGGAATGCCCAGCCGCGACGCCGCGTAAACGACCGGCCCGCATACGTAGCCGCCGGTGCCGACGACCGCGTCCGGCTTGAATTCGCGAAGCAGCTTCTTGGAGCGGCGCACCGCCTGTACGAAACGGGCGATCGTGCGGACGTTCTCCAGCGACAGCGAACGGCGGAAGCCGGTGATGTCGACGCTCTCGAACCGCAGCCCTTGGGCGGGCACGAGGCGGCTCTCCAGTCCCCTCGTCGTGCCGATGTAGAGCAGGGACGTGCCGGGCTCCTTCTCCGCGGCCTCGCGGCCGATGGCGAGCGCGGGATAGATATGTCCGCCGGTTCCTCCTCCGGTCAGCACCAGTCGCATGCTTTCGTCACCTCGAATAACGGGATAAGTTAAGTAAAATGCCTAGCGCCGTCAGCAGCAGCGTCAGCGACGAGCCGCCGTAGCTGACAAGCGGCAGCGTGATGCCCGTCACCGGCAGCAGGCCGATGACGACGCCGACGTTCATGAGCACTTGCGTCGCGATGATGCCGACGATCCCCGCGGCGAGGAAGCTGCCGAACGGGTCGGCGATCGTGATGGCGGTGCGCATGCCCCGCCAGATGAGCAGCAGGAACAGCAGGAGCAGCAGCGCGCCGCCGATGAAGCCCAATTCTTCCGCCAGAATGGAGAAGATGAAGTCCGTCTGGGGCTCGGGCAAATAGTTGTATTTCTGCCGGCTCATGCCGAGGCCGAGGCCGACCAGGCCGCCGGGGCCGATCGCGTACAGCGATTGGATCGACTGGTATCCGGCGCCGAGCGGGTCTTTCCATGGATCGAGGAACGCGGTGATCCGGGCCAGCCGGTAAGGCGCGGCGGCGATCAAGCCGACGAAGCCGGCCACGCCTACTAGCCCGAGCGCCCCCAGATGCGACAGCCGGGCGCCGGCGACGTAGATGACCATCAGCGCGGCGCCGATCATGACCGCTCCCGTGCCGAGGTCGGGCTGGAGCATGATGAGGCCGAACGCCAGGCCGAGAATGCCGAGCGGCGGCATAAGTCCGCGCGAGAACGAGTGAAGCGTCTGCTGGCGGTCGGACAAGAACTTGGCGAGGAACAGAATCATCGCCAGCTTCATGAACTCCGACGGCTGGATGCCGAGGCTTCCGATGCCAAGCCAGCTTCGCGCGCCGCCGCGAACGACGCCGATGCCCGGAATGAGCACGAGCAGCAGGAAAGAGAAGCAAACGATCAGCCCCGGAAACGCCCATTTGCGCCAGCGGCTGTAGTCGAGGTTCATCGTCGCGAACATGGCGGCGACGCCGATGCCGGAGAAGATCATCTGGCGCTTGACGT
Organism: Cohnella zeiphila; assembly: GCF_014212055.1. GTDB lineage: Bacteria > Bacillota > Bacilli > Paenibacillales > Paenibacillaceae > Cohnella > Cohnella zeiphila. The sequence continues at coordinate 143,395 of NZ_JACJVO010000002.1, forward strand.
AGTAGAACTTGTCGCCGTAATCGTGAAAGGCGGCGACGGCGCTGGCGCTGTAGACCATGACCACGCCGATGGCCAGAATGCCGAGCGTGGCCGCGATCATCCAAATATCGGGGGCGTTGCGGGATTTGACCATGGTACCGGACACCTCGCGTAACGAAGAAGTGGGGACAAGCCCCCTTCTTACAGCGTATGCACCGATTCCTTAAAAATGCGGCCTCGCACCTCGTACGAAGCAAACATGTCCCAGCTCGCGCAAGCCGGAGACAGGAGCACGATGTCTCCCGGACCGGCCAGAGCGGCCGCTTCGCGTACGGCGAGCCGCAGCGTTTCGGCGGCATCACCTTCAGGTTCGACGAGTTTGACCGCCGTTAAACCGGCTTCCCCCGCCACCCTGCCGAGCTTCTCCCGCGTCTGCCCGATCGCCACGAGACCTTTGACCCGGTCCCGGAACACGGTCAGCAGCTCCCGGTAGTCCGAGCCGCGGTCGAGGCCGCCGGCGATCAGGACTACCGGCGCAGACATCGAGGCGATCGACATGGCGGTCGCCGTCGAATTCGTCGCTTTGGAGTCGTTATAGTACCGAACGCCGTGAAATTCGCCGACGTATTCAAGCCGATGCTCCACAGCGTTGAAGTTTTCCAGCGGCTGCCGCAGCGTCTCCGGCGCCGCGCCCGCAGCGAGGGCGACCGCGACCGCCGCCAGCGCGTTCGCGGCATTGTGACGCCCCGGGATTCCGAGCCGCGCCGCCTGCGCGATCCGCCGCTCGGAGCCGTCGCCGGGACGGTAGACGATCCACCGCTCCGCCGCCTGCGGGTCGTCCGGGCTCTCTCCCGGAGCTGCCGGCGGATACGGCGGCTCCGCGCAAACCCCGGCCTTCAGCCGCTGCGTCAGCGAGAACGGCAGCTTGCGGGCGGCGAACGTCCGCGACAGCCGTTCGCATACCGGATCGTCGGCATTGTACACCGCCGTGTCTTCCGCCGTTTGATTGGCGAACAGCTTCGCCTTCGAAGCGATGTAGTCGTCCATGCCGCCGTGATAGTCCAGATGCGTCTCGGCGATGTTCAGGAGGCACGCCACGCGGGGCCGGAAATCGGACGTCCCTTTCAACTGAAAGCTGCTGAGCTCGGCGACGAGCCAGTTGCCTTCCGTCGCTTCTTCGGCGGCGTCGCACAGCGGACGGCCGATGTTGCCGGCGACGATGGGCGCAAGGCCCGCTGCCGCAAGCAGCGCGCCGGTCCACGACGTCGTCGTCGTCTTGCCGTTGCTGCCGGTGATGCCGATGATCGGCGCCTTCGACAGCTGTCCCGCGACTTCGACTTCCGTCACCGTCTCGATGCCCAGTTCGGAAGCCCGGACGACCGGCGGCGCGGTATAGGGAATGCCGGGATTTTTGACGAGCAGAGACGTATCCGCGCCGACGAGATCGTCCGGATGCCCGCCGCATACAACAGAAATGCCCAAAGCCTCAAGCTCCTCGGCTTCGGGACATTGCTCTCTCGGTTTACGATCGTTCGCCGCGACATCGGCTCCGATGCGGTGGAACAGCTTGGCGGCGGCCACGCCGCTGCGGGCCAGCCCGAGGACGACCACTTTGCGTCCCCGGTAAGTTGCGATTGGTCTCATATGTCTATAGCCCCTTGTACAAGATCAAGCCGACGCCCGCAAGCACGAGCCCGGCCAGCCAGAATACGGTCACGACCCGCCACTCCGACCAGCCCGTCAGCTCGAAATGGTGGTGGATCGGACTCATCTTGAATACCCGCTTGCCTCGCGTCTTGAACGACGCGACCTGAATGATGACCGACAGCATTTCCAGCACGAACACGCCGCCGATCACGATCAGCAGAAGCTCCGTCTTCGTCAGGATCGCCACGGCCGCCAGCCCCCCGCCGATGCCGAGAGAGCCGGTGTCGCCCATGAACACTTTGGCCGGATGGGCGTTGTAGACGAGGAAGCCGAGCACCGCTCCGATCATCGCCGCGGAGAAAATCGCCGACTGAAGCTGCGTCGCTTCCAGCGCGATCAGAGCGTATGCGCCGAACGCCAGGGCGCTTGTCCCGGACAACAGGCCGTCCAGGCCGTCGGTGAAGTTCACCGCATTGGTTGCCGCGAAAAACACGATAATGACGAATAAATAATAGCCCCAGCCCAAATCCAGCGAGCCGTGAACGCCCGGAAAGCCGATCGACGTGCCGTGGCCCATCCGGTGCAGAATGTAGCAGAACACGATCGAGACGAGCAGCTGGCCGAACAGCTTCTGCTTGGCCGTCAGCCCGAGCGAGCGTTTCAAGAGAATTTTGATGTAATCGTCGAGAAAACCGACCAAGCCGAAGCCGAGGCAAGCGATCAGAAGCGCCCAGAACGACCAGCCGCGGTCGGAAAATTTGAGGAACGCGAGCGTCAGGGCCAGCAGGATGATGACGCCGCCCATCGTCGGGGTTCCTACTTTTTTCTGATGGGACTGGGGCCCTTCGGTTCGCACCTGCTGGCCGAACTTCATCCGCCGGAGCACGGGGATGCAGAGCGGTCCAAGCAGCGCCGCCAGAATGAAGGAGACGCCCAGCGTCCATAATGTCGTCGAATAATCCATGGCTTCACCCCACGGCTCCCTTCTGCAGCGCGAACACGGCTTCTTCCAGCTTCATGCCCCGCGACGCCTTGACCAGTACGAGATCTTCGGGCTTCAGGCGGGCGAGCAAGTCCGCGATGAGCGCTTTTTTATCTTCGAAATGGAGCGCGCAGCCGGGCGCGAGCGCCTTCGCCGCCTCCCGGACGGTATGCGCCGACAGCGGGCCGTACGCCAGCAGGACGTCCGCTTTGTCCGGCCCGATGCTCCGGCCGATCTCCGCATGGAAGGCGGCCTCGTCGGGACCCAGCTCGCGCATGTCGCCGAGCACCAGGTATTTCCGGCCGCCCGGACGCCTCAATCCGCCGACCAGCTCGATCGCGGCGCGCACCGAGGTCGGGCTCGCGTTGTACGCGTCGTTCAACACGAGCGCGCCGTTCCAGGCGGCCGTCCTCTCGATCCGCATGCCGGTCAGCTTGGCCGCGCGAAGTCCTTCGGCGATCCGTTCCGCCGGCAATCCGAACAGCCGGCCGACGGCGATGGCCGCAAGCGCGTTCGTCGCGTTATGGCGGCCCGGAACGTGCAGCTCGTAGACGAATTCGGGATCGTCCGCCGTACGGAAACGACAGCCTTCCTCCGTCAGCCAGGCGTCTCCGAGCCGAACGGCGCAGCTCTCCCGCTCGCCGAACGTAAGCCCGTTTCTGCCTTCCGGTAGCGGGGCGGCGGCAAGTTCTTCAGCCAGCAGCGGCTCGTCGCCGTTGTAGATGAGCGTCCCGCCGTCCTTCAACCCTTCGGCGATTTCCAGTTTGGCGCGCGCGATATTGCGGCGGGAGCCCAGGTGGAGCAGGTGGGATTCGCCGATATTCGTAATGACGGCGGCATCGGGCCGGGCAATCCGGGTGAGAAGAGAGATCTCGCCCCGGCCGCTCATGCCCATCTCCAGCACCAGAATCTCGGTATCCTCGGAAGCGCGCAGAATCGTTAACGGCAGTCCGATATGATTGTTGAAATTGCCTTCGGTCTTGGCGACGCGGTACGCGGTCCCCAGCACCGAGGCGATCAGGTCCTTCGTCGTCGTCTTGCCGTTGCTTCCGGTGACGCCGACGACGCGCGCGCCGAGCGCCTCCGCGTATGCGGCGGACAGCTTCTGCAGCGCGGCCAGCGTATCGTCCACGACGATCAGCGGCAGCTTCGTCCGCGGCGCGGCCCGGTCGGCCTGCCAGAGCGAAGCGGCGGCTCCCGCCGCCTCCGCCGCGGCCAGGTGGTCGTGGCCGTCGAACCGCTCGCCGGCGAGCGGAACGAACAGCTGGCCGGGAGCCAGCGTTCTCGTATCGGTCGAGACGCCCGCAAGCTCCGTCTCCCCTGCTTCCGCTCCCGTCAAAAGTCGAACCGCGCCGCACCAGGCGGCCGCTTGCTGCAATGTCGTTCGGATCACTTGGCTAAACTCCTTAAGGCGGCTCTCGCCACGAGGCGGTCGTCGAAATCCTGCGTCGTTCCGCCTATGATTTGATAGGTCTCATGGCCTTTCCCCGCAATCAATACTACATCTCCCGGGCTTGCCATTTCAACCGCTTTGTGAATCGCTCGGGCGCGATCGGGCTCCAGCTCGTAGGCGGCTTTCCCGCCCGTCCCGGCGCTATCTCCGGCCTCGCCGACGCCGCCTTTCCCGGCCGGCTCGGCGCCGCCTACCGCGAGTCCCGGCTCGATCTCCTTCAGGATGGCGAGCGGGTCTTCCGTGCGCGGATTGTCGCTGGTGGCGATGACGTAATCGGACCATTGGGCGGCGATCCGGCCCATGATCGGGCGCTTCGTCCGGTCGCGGTCGCCGCCGCAGCCGAAAACGCTGATCACGCGCCCGGAGGCGATCTCTCTCACCGTCTTCAGCACGTTGTCGAGCCCGTCCGGCGTATGCGCATAGTCGACGATCACCGCGAACGACTGCCCTTCGTTTACCGCTTCGACCCGGCCCGGCACGCCGGGAGTGCTCTCCAGGCTGCGGATCGCCGATTCCAGCTCGATGCCTTCGCACAGCGCCGCCGTCAGCGCGGCCAGCGCATTATAAACGTTGAACATGCCGACCAGCTGCAGCTCGACCTTTCTCCCGCCCCGGAACGTGTCCAACCGAAACGACGTGCCGGTCGACGATACCGCGATCTCGGACGCACGAACATGAGCATCGCGATTCACGCCGTACGTGACGACTTCCGCGGCTGTCAGCTTCGCGAACTTCTTCGACGCTTCGTCGTCCGCGTTCAGAACCGCGTACGTCCGCTGCGCCGGGTCTTCCGCGTATGTATTGCCGAGCCGGGAGAAAAAGAGCCCTTTCGCATCCGCGTAAGCTTCCATCGTTTTATGATAGTCCAGATGGTCTTGGGTCAGATTCGTAAAAATCGCCGTGCGGAACCGGGTTCCCTTGACGCGCCCCTGCTCCAGCGCATGGGAGCTGACCTCCATCACGGCGCGGTCCGTGCCGGCATCGACCATGTCTCGGAACAGACGCTGCAGCGCGAGCGCGTCCGGCGTCGTCCCCGACATCGGGAAGCTCTTCCCGCCGTAGCGGGCTTCGATCGTGCCGATAACCCCCGGCTTCGCGCCCGCATCGGCGAGAATCCGCTCGATAAGGTACGTCGTCGTCGTCTTGCCGTTCGTTCCGGTGACCCCGATCGGCCGCAGGGAATGCGAAGGACGCCCGTACCAGGCATCCGCCAATATGGCCAGCGCCTGTCGGACGTCCGGAACGACCAGTTGCGGCAGATCGACAGGCAGCTCGCGCGAGACGACCAGCGCCGCCGCTCCCTTCTCTTTGGCCTGGCCGGCGTAGTCGTGCCCGTCCACCGTATGCCCCGGCAGACAGAAGAACAGCTGTCCCGGCTTCACGCGGCGCGAGTCCGCCTCCAAGTCCGCAATCTCGACCGGAGTCTCGGAGGTTATGCGATAGACCAGCAGAGACTCGGCCAGTTCGCTGAGCAATTTCATTTCGTGCGCCCCCTTCCGTAAACTGCATTCCTCATTATCGTCCAACCCGCTCCCCCATACAAGGGAGCGAATTGGCAATCGGCGAAAATGTGTTATTTTTCATTCTCGCCGCGTTCGTCAGTTGGGAGCGTCGCCGAGATAGATCCGGATGACGGAGCCTTTCTCGACCCTGGAGCCCGCGGCCGGGGCTTGGCGGAGCACGGTATCCCCGTTGCCGCTGGCCGACAGCTGGAAGTTCATGTTCATGTCTTCGTACAGATCGGATACCGTCTTGCCGACCACGTTCGGAACCGTGACCATCGGCGTTTGCCCGGGCTTGTATTCCTTCGCGATCTGGCCTTCCGGGTTCGGCTTCACGCCCAGATAAGGAAGCGCGTCGGCCATGATGTTGCGCACGATCGGCGCGGCGACGACGCCGCCGAACTGAATCCCCTGCGGATTGTCGACCGCCACGTAGACGATCAGCTTCGGATCGTTCGCCGGGGCGAAACCGATGAACGAGACGATATGCTCGCTGGGAGAGTAGCGGCCGTTCACGACCTTCTGCGCGGTCCCCGTCTTGCCGCCGACGCGGTAGCCGTCGAGGAACGCGCCGCCGCCGGTTCCTTGCGCCACGACGCTCTCGAGCGCCTCGCGCACCTGCTTCGACGTCTCGGGCGAGATGACCTGCCGGACGACTTCCGGCTGCACGTCCTGGAGAACCATGCCCGTCTCCGGCTGAATCCACTGCTTGGCGACGTGCGGCGTCAGCAGCTTGCCGCCGTTGATCGCCGCCGATACCGCCGTAATCTGCTGGATCGGCGTGACCGACACCCCTTGGCCGAAGGCGGTCGTCGCCAGCTCCACCGGGCCGACCTGGCTCGGCTTGAACAGAATGCCTTTGGACTCGCCGCTTAAGTCGATGCCCGTCTTCTGTCCGAAGCCGAAATCCTTGATGTATTGGAACAGCGTGTCTTTGCCCAGCCTCTGACCGAGCGCCACGAAGCCGGGGTTGCACGAATTCTCGACGACTTCGAGGAACGACTGGCTGCCGTGGCCGCCGCCCTTCCAGCAGCGAAGCCTCGCGCCCGCCACTTCCGTATAGCCGGGATCATAGAAAAACTCGTTTTTGAGATCGACTTTCTTTTCCTGCAGCGCCGCCGACAGCGTAATGATCTTGAACGTGGAACCGGGCTCGTACGTCATCCAGATCGGCAAATTCCGGTTGTACACCTTCGGATCGGCCTGCTGGTAATTGGCCGGCTCGAACGTCGGGCGGCTGGCCATGGCGAGCACTTCGCCGGTGTTCGGGTCCATCGCGATGGCGATGGCGTCGTCCGGCTGGTACTGGAGCATCGCCTGGTCCAGCTCGCGCTCCACGATCGACTGGACCTTCTGGTCGATCGTCAGCTTCAGCGTCAAGCCGTCGCGCGGCGGCACGTACTTCTCCGACGAATCCGGCATTTGCCGGCCGGCCGCGTCGGTCAGGAAGTTGACGTTGCCCCGGATTCCCTCGAGCAGATCGTTGTACTTCAGCTCGACGCCGTTTAGTCCGTCGTCATAGCCCGTAAAGCCGAGAATGTTCGCCGCCAGGCTCTGGTAGGGATAGTAGCGCTTGCTGTCATCCGCGACGAAGATGCCCGGCAGCTTCAAGTCGCGGACCTGCTGGGCCAGCTCGGTGGTGATCCTCCGGCCGCCCGGCTGCAGCTTCACGCTGCTCTCCTTCTTGGATAATTGACCGTACAGCTTGTCTGCCGTCATGCCGAGCAGCGGCGCGAGCTTGGCCGCTTCTCCTCGCGGATCCTTCACCTGCGCGGGAATCGCGTACAGCGTCGGCGTGCTGACGTTGTACGCCAGCTTGACGCCGTTGCGGTCTACGATGTCGCCGCGTTTGGCTTCGAACACGATATTTCTTCGCCATGAATCTTCCGCGAGCTGCGAGAGCTTGCCGCCGATCCACAACTGCACGTAGCCGAGCCGGAATACGAGAAAACCGAAAGCGATCACGACGCCGACAAGTAAGATGAATAACCGTCTGCGCACGGTAACTTGCGATATTTTCACGCGCGTGCCCCCTTCCCGTCAGCAGCGGAACGAGCTTGTACCGCTTCATTCCAAGCTATTCGGGTCGGGGGCTCGTTAGAACCTATCCTACTAATCTCCGGTAGACTGCGTTTGGTCAGATTGCGTTTGATCCGGCTTGTTCGCGTCGGTCGATTCTTCATCCCCGGAGCTGCCGGTGTCGCCGTCCTTGCCGCCGCTATCGGCGCCGCTTCCGGAATCGTCGGCCGTGTCGACCTTCTCTCCCGGAGGCGCCAGCGTCAGCTTCACGGTCAGTTGGCCGTTCGTCTTCGACGATGTCTGAGAGGCGACGTAGCCTTCGCCTTCGGTCTGACAAGACGCGCCCATGAGCGAGCACATCTCCAGCGCGTCGCGCAGCGACATGCCGGTCAGATCCGGCACGCTGTCGACCGACTTCTCGGTGATCAGGTAGATTGTCTGCGACGTCGGAAGCACGCTCCCCCCTTTGGGAAGCTGCTGCAGCACCTTGCTTCCGCCGCCGATCACCTCGACGCCGAAGGACTTTCCGGTCAGCTCGGCCTTGGCGGCGTCGACCGCTTTTCCGGATACGTCCGGCACGCTGGCCGTGACCGGCGCCGGCGTCGCCGAAGCGTCGTCCTCCTGCTTCTTGTCGTCGCTTTTCGTATTCTCGTCAAGCTTCGGCAGCACGCCGAGATGGAGCAGCGACTGCTGCATGATCGACTTGAAGACCGGGCCCGCGACGGCGCCGCCGCCCGCATCGGGGACGTCCGGCTGGTCGATGAGAATGTAAAGGACGATCTTCGGATCTTCGACCGGCGCGTAGCCGATAAAGGAGACGACGTATTTGTCCTTGGAATATTCCCCGTTGATGACGACCTGCGCCGTCCCCGTCTTGCCCGCGATCCGGTAGCCGGGAATATAGGCCGTCCGTCCGGTGCCGATCTTCTGGTCGCTGACGACCTGTTCGAGATAATCGCCTGCCTGGCGCGACGTATCCGCCGAGATGACTTGACGGATCGCTTTCGGCTGCGTCACCGTCTTCTCGCCGGTCTTCGGATCGGTCACCGAGCGGATCAGATGCGGCTCCATCAGTCTGCCGCCGTTGGCCACGGCCGCCACGGCCGCCACCTGCTGAATCGGCGTCACCTGCACCTTGCCCTGACCGAAAGCGGCGGTCGCCACTTCTGACGGGTATTGAAATGTAATCGCGCCTGACACTTCTCCTGCCAGCTCGATCCCCGTCTTCTGCCCGAAGCCGAAGTTGTCGATGTACTGCCGCAGCTTATCCTTGCCCAACATTTCGTAGCCCAGATGAACGAAAGCGACGTTACTGGAGTGCTTGAGGCCATCCAAATACGAAATCGTGCCCCAACCGACATTGTTGGAATCGCGGATGGTCGCACCCGGCACATGGATGTTGCCGGATTTGTAAGTAGCGTTCGGGTCGAATTTCCCTTCCTGAATGGCCGCGGCCAGCGTCACGATCTTGAAGGTCGAACCCGGCTCGTAGACCGACTGGATCGCGTCGTTTTTGAACGAATCCGGCTTATAGGACCAGTAGCTGTTCGGGTTGAAATCCGGCAGGCTGACCATGCCGAGAATGTCCATCGTCTTCGGATCGGCTGCGATGGCGGTGGCGCTGACCGGATGATACTTGTCGTAAGCATCGCGCAGCGCCTGTTCCATATAGAACTGGATATCCTTGTCGATCGTCAGTTCGACGTTTTTGCCGTCCACCGGCTGTTTGACATCGACCGTTCCGTTCGGAAGCTGGGTGCGGATGCCGTCTTTTTCGTACGTAATTTTGCCGGCTTGCCCTTGCAGGTCCGCGTTCATCGTCTTCTCGACGCCCATGACCGCCTTCCCGTCTTTGTCCACGTATCCGAGAATTTGGGACGCCAGCGATTGGTTCGGATAATAGCGTTTCTGCCCTTCCTCGAAGTAGAGGCCGATGTCGTTCTCGTTCGTCTGCTTCTCCAACTCGTCCCGGAACGTCATCAGATGCTGGGCCACTTCCTTGTCGATCTTCCAGCCTTCCGGATTGAGTTCGCGCTGATCGTAAAAAGTGCCGTCCTTCTTCTTCGCGTTAATCGCGTCGCGAACCTCGTTCTCCGGCTTGTTCAACACCAGATGAATCTTCGAGACGATCTGATCGAGCAGCCGCCACTCCGGATGTTCGGAGTTCAATTGGTTAATGATTTTCGGGCTGACGGCCACCGTGTAGGCGTCCGTATCGGCGGCGAGCACTTTCCCGTTGCGGTCGGTAATCGTTCCCCGTTCCTGCGGCAGCGGCTTGCTCGTAATCCACGTCTGGCGAGCCTGATCGGCCCAGAACGACGCGTGGGCGACCTGAACCCAATAGATTCGGCCGAATAAACCGAGAAAAAGGAGGGTTAATAACCCTCCCAGCAGTAGCGTTCGTACTTTGATTCGTTTCGTCATGATAAATCGTCCCCTTTCCCCTGAACTACGGCTGCTGGGACGTGCCGGAGGAGGATCCGGACGGGGACAGAGTGATCGGCGTTTGGTTGAGCGGCTGCAATCCGTAGCTGAGAGCCTTCTCCCGAATGACGGCGGGGTCTTTCAGCTGGTCGATCTGGCGCTGAAGCTCTTTGGAGTCGTCGACGAGCTTCTCGTAATCGGATTGGGTCGTTTGAATATCCCGATTTAATTGATAGAGTCCCGCATAACGGTAAATGATCAAGCTGGCCACGGCAACGAACACGAATACGGTGAGCAAATAGAGCAGCTTCTCGCCGACCGGAATCGAACGGCGGCGCGGCGACGGCGACGGCTGCGACGAGCGGCGCTTCTCCGGGTCCTTCGTCTTCTGTTCCGGACGCAGCGCCAGGTTGCCATAGTATTGCATCAATCATTCTCCCCCTTGCGTTCCTCGATTTTTTCAGCGATTCTCAATTTGGCGGACCTTGCCCGGTTGTTTGCTTCCAATTCCCGCTCGGACGGCAAGATCGGCTTACGGGGCGTCAGCCGGAGCCGGCCGTCTCCTCCCCCGCAGACGCATACCGGAAAGTCCGGCGGGCAGCGGCACGAAGCGACCTCGGCCGCGAACGTCTCTTTGCAGATGCGATCTTCCAGCGAGTGGAACGTAATGACGGCGATCCGGCCGCCCGGCTTCGCGCATTCGATCGCCTGCAGAAGCGCTTCGCGAAACGCGCCGAGCTCGTCGTTCACGGCGATGCGGATCGCCTGGAACGTCCGTTTGGCCGGGTGGGGACCCGTCCTTCTGGCTGCGGCGGGAATGCCGGCCTTGATCAACTCGACGAGCTGGCCCGTCGTCTCGATCGGAGCCGCCGCGCGCGCCTGAACGATCTGCTTGGCGATATTCCGCGCAAACTTTTCTTCCCCGTAATCGCGGATCAGTTCCGCGATCTCCCGTTCCTCCCACTCGTTCACGACGACTTTCGCCGACAGAGGCTGGCTGCGGTCCATCCGCATGTCCAGCTCCGCGTCGTGATTGTAGCTGAAGCCGCGATCGGCTTCGTCGAGCTGAGGGCTCGACACGCCCAGGTCGAACAGCACGCCGTCGACCCGGGGCACTCCGTTCTCCTCGGGCACGCCCGCTTGGCGCAGCGCGTCGGTCAGCCACCGGAAGTTGCTTTTCACCAACGTGACGGTATCGCCGAACGGCTTCAGCCGCTCCCGCGCGTGAGCAAGGGCGGTATCGTCCTGGTCGAGGCCTATCAGCCTGCCCCGACCCGGCGCAAGCCGCGAAGCGATCGCCTCGCTGTGGCCCGCGCCCCCGAGCGTGCAGTCGACATAAACGCCGTCTTCCTTGACGCGGAGACCCGCGACGGCTTCCTCTTTGAGTACCGTAATATGGTGAAACATGCGTTTGCCCTCCCGGCAACCCCTCGGAGTCGTTCTAAGTTGTCTGATCTATAAGTAAGGAATTTGTGAACGAGATTCAAAGTTTCAGAAATTGAAGTCGAAGTCGACCAGCTTCTCGGCAATCTCGTTGAACGATTCCTGAGATTGCTGATTGTACGTCTGCCAGGTCGCCTTGTCCCAAATTTCCACCCGGTTGGAGACGCCGATCACGATGCAGTCCTTGTCCAGCTTGGCATATTCGCGCAAGTTGCCGGGCACGTTTACCCTTCCCTGCTTATCCCATTCGCATTCGGACGCGCCCGAAAAGAAGAAACGGGTAAAAGCCCGGGCGTCGGACTTCATCATGGGAAGCTGCTTCAGCTTCTGTTCGAGAGCGCTCCACTCTTCGCGGGGGTAGACGAACAAGCAGTTGTCCAAGCCGCGGGTGACGATGAATTCGGTTCCGAGGGCTTCGCGGAATTTCGCGGGGATGATGATCCGTCCTTTATCATCGATCGTGTGCTGAAATTCCCCCATAAACATAAGCCCTCTTCACCTCCCCCATCTTCCACCACTTTCCCCCACTTTGAACCACATAACCAAACTTATTCGCCCCATAAAATAAAAATCCTGCTCAGAGAGCAGGATTTCCGAAAAATATTTTACGGGATTAACGACCCGAATGGTCGTCGTTCGTCTCCTCCGCGGCGGGTTCTGCCGGCTCGGGAATAGGGATGTCCGCGCCCGCTCCGCTGCCGGCAATCGCGGCGTTCAGCTGTCTCCGCTTCGCCGCGGCCCGCAGCTTCGCCGCCATCCGGCTTCGCCGGATTGCCCATGCGAGCGGAACGCCGATGACGGCAAGGACGAGCAGCACGGGGAGCACGGCTGCCAAGACCGTCAAAATGCCTTCGCCGATACGGCCCAGCACGTTCGCGCTGCCAAGCAGCGCATCGCCCAGCCGTCCGCCCAGCGCCTGACGCTTCGCGCCGCTCCCTTCCGCATCCTTTTGCGCCGTTTCGCCCGCGATTTGAATCAAGGTCAGGTTCACCGTCGAATAAGCGACGTTTTGGTCCAGGTACCGCATGCGGCCCTTGATTTGCTCGATCTCCTGCTGGACGCTTCCCAGCTCATTCGAGAATTGAACGAGATCGCTTGACTTGGTCGCTTTATCCATGAAGGCGAGCAGCCGGGCCTCGACCGCTTGCTTCGCGTTCAGACGGGCTTGCAGATCGACATATTCCTCCGTCACGTCGTTGCCTTGAAGCTTCCGCTCGAACCCTTTGTTCGGAACCTGCTTCAAGCGGTCGAGGAACGAGCTGAACCCGGAAGAGGGCACTTTGATGACGTAGGTGGCGCCGATCTCGTCTCCGTTTTTGGTGTCGGCATACTTCACGATAAAGCCCAGACTCTGCTCGATCGCGCCGCTGATCCGGTCCTGCGCTTCGCTTGCGTCTTCCGCCTTCAGCGTCACGTCGGCGGTGTAGACCATCTTACGGTTGAATCCGGCGCCGTCATCCGCGAACGCGCCGATCCCCGAATCGACGGACGATCCCAAAGACTCCTCCGATGCAAGCGGTTTCGAATCGGCGTTCGCGGCGGAGGCGTCGCTTGCCGAGCCCGAGGTCGATCCGGAGGCAGGTTTGCTGTCGCCGAAAGCCACGGACAACGACTCGCTCTTCGCCTCGTTAGCCGCAGCGGCCGGCGCTGCTTGATCGGCCGCCGGCGCCGCCGCCGAATCGTCGTTGTCCGACCCGGACGAACAGGCCGCCAGCATGAACGTCAGCCACAACGCCAGCACCGCGAGAAACGCAAGCTTGTTCCTTTTCCCCTTCATATGAAAAATCCCCCTTATTGGATATCTAAATCCAATAACGGGGAATTTCAGGTAAAAGTTGCAGATGTTCGAATAATTTAATGGGCCGCCCAGCTGGCCAAATACGTCCTCTGCTGTTCGCTCAGCGAGTCGATCGTAATGCCGAGCGAAGCAAGCTTCGTACGGGCCACTTGTTCGTCCAGCTCGTACGGAACGTTGACGACGCGATTGCCGATCGCGGCGTAATTCTCGTTCACATACCGGAGAGAAAGAGCCTGCAGCGCGAACGTCATGTCCATAATCTCGGCAGGATGCCCATCCCCGGCGGCCAAGTTGACGAGGCGCCCTTCGGCCAGCACGTAGATGCGGCGTCCGTCTTTCAGCAGGTACTCTTCGATGTTCCGGCGCACGGTGCGCTTGGAGGAAGACATGGCCTCCAGCTCGACCAGATTGACTTCGACGTCGAAGTGGCCGGCGTTGGACAGAATCGCTCCATCCTTCATCTTGGCGATGTGCGCGCCGGTGATGACATCGCGGTTGCCGGTGACCGTCACGAAGAAATCCCCGCGTTCCGCGGCGTCCGCCATCGACAATACCGTGAAGCCGTCCATGTAGGCCTCGACCGCCTTGATCGCGTCGACCTCGGTGACGACCACGTTCGCGCCGAGTCCTTTTGCGCGCATGGCGACTCCTTTGCCGCACCAGCCGTAGCCGTTCACGACGACCGTCTTGCCCGCTACGATCAGGTTCGTCGTCCGGTTGATGCCGTCCCAGACCGATTGTCCCGTTCCGTAACGATTGTCGAACAAATATTTGCAATAAGCGTCGTTGACCGCGACCATCGGAAAATTCAGCGAGCCTTCCTTATCCATCGCCTTGAGGCGCAAAATGCCGGTCGTCGTCTCCTCCGCCCCGCCGCGAACGTTCGGCAGCAGGTCCCGCCGTTCCGTGTGCAGGATGGTCACCAAATCCCCGCCGTCGTCAATGATCAGGTCCGGCTTCGTCTCCACCGTCTTGACCAGCAGGTCGTGATATTCCTCCGCGCTCGGGTTGTACTTGGCGTAAACGGCGATCCCGTCCTCCGCCAGCGCCGCGCAGACATCGTCCTGCGTGGACAGCGGATTGCTGCCGGTAATCGCCACCTCTGCTCCTCCGGCCTGCACGACTTTGGCCAGATAGGCCGTTTTCGCTTCCAGATGCAGCGAGATAGCGACCCGCAGGCCTTTGAACGGCTGCTCCCGCTCGAATTGCTCGCGGATGCTGTTCAGCACCGGCATATGCGCCTGGGCCCAATCGATCTTCAGCTTGCCTTCCGGCGCCAAAGACGGGTCTTTAATGATGCTCGTAAGCGATGTTCTCATCTTGATCTCCTTCCCTTCTCCACCCTCATGGGAAAACCAGTCGGTGTCCCCCCGTCACATCATATGGGACTTCCTTCCAAACTTCCAGCCACTCCGGCCCATACCGGTTCAAAAAGTGAATCGCGCCAAGCACCCGCTCCTGCGGTTTCCCCTGCGGCTGCAACGCTGCGCTCATTTGGTCCCACTGCTTCAAAGCCGACTCGTGCCGTTTGGCCAAGACGTCGGTCGCCCGCTTCTCCAAATAGGCGATCTGGTCCAAAATTCGCTCGCGGTTGTTCTCGCCAAGCCGCTTCAGGTCCGGCTGCACGGCGGCAAGCGTCTCGAGCAGCGGCGCATACAGGTCGGCGAACTGCCTTCGAACGTCGCCGAACCGATCTTCCAGCCGCCAATCGTCCTGCCGGGCCAACCAGTCCGCTTTCAGCTTCGCCCCATCCTCCATAACGGATTCCGCGTCGACTTCGTATTTCTCCAGCAGCTTGACGATGCCCGGATCGACGAACGTAAACGACTGTCTGGGCAGCAGCAGCGGAAGCGACATGCCGAATGAGGCGAACGCCGGCCCCAGCACGCCCCAATAGGCCAGCTCGGACGGACCGAGAACGGTGGCGAGCACGGGGAGCGCGTATTCCTGCATCAACGGCCGGGTCAAGGCATTGTTGCTCAGACGGTCCGGGGAACGCTCCGCCATTTCGAGCAGCTCGTCGCATGTCAACGATAGCTCATCCTTGCGGTCGCCGTAGTTGCCGTCCTTCTTATACAGAAGAAGCCGGCCCGAGTCGCCGTGCACGAACAAATTCGCGCACCCTTTCGCCGCCTCCGCCTGAATCGGCAGCCCCAGCTCGCGAACCTGCATCTCTCCTTCTTTTAAAGAAGATTCCAGTTCGTCGTTCCGTTCGATCAGCCGGCGGAAAAACGCTCCTTCCTGCGATCGGAGCTCCGGATCGTCCGCGTCGAGCAGGACAAGTCCCTCCGAGCCGAACCATTCCGACAATAGGCGGGCGAACGCCAGCGTTAAGGTCGGTTCGTCCTCCGTGTGCGACCGAATCTTCTCGATCCAGAACGGCTTATGTTCCGTATCGGGAAGCTCCGCCGCCAACTCCTCGATCGCTTCGTTCCATTGCTGGCGAGTAAGAGGCGTGCGACTGACGGCGTTCCGCGGGCCCTCCGGCCGTTCGATCCGGATTCTCTTCGGCGCTCCGTCTTGGCCGGCGACGTAAACATGGTTCGCTTCGTCGTAATCGTGGTCCTCTCCCGCGATCCAGAACACGGGCACGACCGGCCGCTGCAGCAATTCGCGCGCATATTTCGCCGCCTGAATGACGGTCAACGCTTTATAGACAATGAGGAGCGCTCCTCCGAACAGTCCCGCTTGCTGGCCTCCGACGACCGCCAGTGCGTTCCCGCTCGCAAGTTCGTCAATCGACCGATCGACCTCCGCGCTCGGCTTCAGCCGGCGTTGGTAGGCTCTCAGCGCCCCGGCCAGCCGGGAACGATCCATTCGGCCGGCTTCCGTCCGGTCGAGCGCTTCCGCCCGAAGCCTCCAATCGGATGGATGGGAAGGATGGGATCCGAACAGTCCGCATACGCCAGCTTCTCCCTTCCGGTATCGTTCAGCCAGAGAAGAGAGAGAGGACGACCCTTCCAGTGTGGTCAAATTCATTTAAAGGGGCCTCCCAACAATCGAAGTAACAGATCAAACTTGATTGTACATGAAGGAACTGTTTTCGGCAAAGAGGAAAAGCTGCGTTTCTTTCTCCCGAGCCTCTTTATCCTCTGACTCGCGTGCAACTCTCTTCTCACTTCTCTTTTCCCGTCTCCAGCTTCCTCGCTGGATCAGGCTTCTCCCGGCCTCAATCTTCTTTTCTCGTAATTACCTACTATCCCATCGGCTCAGTCGCCCGCCCGGCTCTATCTTCCGACGGCTCGATTACCTACTATCCCATCGGTTCAGGGCGAGACTTTCGAAGCGAAAAAGCTCCGAATCGTCGCAATTACATATCGCCAATGACAAGCTTATGGTATTGAAATGAGAACAAATGTTTGCTAAAATAAGAACGTAAGTTCGTATAATTTAAAAAGGTGGCGGCTTTCTATGGTCCCTTTACCTTCGTTTGCGGAGTTTTGCCGGCATTTTGCGAACGAGGACGCTTGCGTTCAAGCTTTATTCCATTCCAGATGGCCTGAAGGATTTCGGTGCCCCGATTGCCGATGCGAACATTATTATTTGATTCGGACGCGCCGGCTTCCTTTGTACGAATGCATCTCCTGCGGCCGTCAAACTTCCTTAACCGCCGGAACCGTAATGGAGAAAAGCCGCACGGCTCTGACTCGTTGGTTCCAAGCGTTTTATTTGCTCTCTCAGCCCTCCGGCATCAGCTCCATGGCTCTCTCCGAAATTATTGGCGTAACTTATAAAACCGCTTGGCATATCTCACACAAGATTCGCCACGCCATGCATCTCGACGAGATCGGCCGCTTGCTCTCCGGGAATGTTCGCGTCGAGGCTTTTACTTATGGCTCGGCGTTGTTTGCGGACGGCATTCAGCCGCTTCTGATCGGAGGTTCCTTCGACTCGGAGGGCAAGCTGAATCATGTCAAAATCGAACAGCCTCATCCCGATTATATCGACCATCAGGCCAGATTTATTTTCCCGTCGGGAATCAACGCTTTTGTTCAAAATCATGTTGAACCCGAAGCACAGATCACACAAGTGAAACGCATGGCAAAATCGCATCCGTCCCTTCTTCCTCTCAGGCTTCGGTTAAATCTATGGTTGAACGATACTTTTTTCGGCATTGGGGCCAAGCACTTGCAGGCGTATGCAGACGAGTTCTGCTATCGCTTGAACCAAACTTTTCGAAGGGTTTCTCCTATTGAATCCCTTCTTCAACATTGTGCAGCCTCGCCAGCGCTTGTTTACAAGGAATTGACCCGCAGCCGCCCCGTGCTCCCTCCCGCTTGGCTTACTTTCGGAAGCAGAAGCAGGTGGAAGAGCTACCATCAAGTTCAGTGGTTGAATTAAAATCGTTCGAATTGGAAAATCGGCGTTTCTCTTATTGCACTACTGCCGATTTCTGACGCTTTCTGCTCATAGTCGCCAATAGCTTCCCTGAGGCAATGGGATAATAGGTTACTTCCGATTCCCGCGCTTATCCTGATGCGATGGGATAGTAGGTTACTCGCACAACCGCAGCCGACTGCCGCCGACTGAGCCGATGGGATAATAGGTAACGCTTCATGAATGCGACCACTGAGCCGATGGGATAGTAGGTAATTTGGCAAAAAGAACATTCGCACCCGAACCGCGATTAAAAAAGAGGCGCCAGAGAGAAATTCTCGGGCACCTGGTATTAAGCGTAATGGCACGAAGCCCAGTGGGCCGGGGATACTTCGCGGAAAGCGGGAACTTCGGCCGCGCATTTCTCGGTGGCGTAAGGACAGCGGGTGCGGAAAGGACAGCCGCTGGGAGGGTTCACCGGGCTGGGAAGATCGCCGGACAGAACGATCCGCTCCTTCTGGGCTTCCACTTGCGGGTCGGGGACCGGGATGGCGGATAAAAGCGCCTGCGTATAAGGGTGCTTCGGATTGGCGTACAGTTCCGAGCTCTCGGCCAACTCGACCAGCTTGCCCAAGTACATAACGGCGACACGGTCGCTGATATGCTTTACCATGGACAGGTCGTGGGCGATAAACAAGTAAGTCAAGCCGAGCGATCGCTGCAACTCCTGCAGCAGGTTGACCACCTGGGCTTGAATGGAGACGTCCAAGGCGGAGATCGGTTCGTCGCAGACGATCAGCTTGGGATCGGCGGCGAGCGCCCGGGCGATGCCGATCCGCTGCCGCTGTCCGCCGGAAAATTCATGCGGATAGCGGGAAGCGTGCTCGGAGCGAAGTCCGACCCGCTCCAGCAGCTCTTCGACCTTGCGGCGGCGCTCTTTGCCGCTGCCCGCCAGATGATGAATGTCAAGCGGCTCGGCGATAATGTCGGCGATGCTGAACCGGGGGTTCAAGGAAGCGTATGGATCTTGGAAGATCATCGCCATCTCCCGACGCAGACGCTTCAGCTCGGTCCCTTTCATATCGTAAATATTGCGCCCTTCGAACCGTGTCGCGCCGGACGTCGGCTCGTACAAGCGCATGATCGTCCGGCCCGCCGTCGATTTGCCGCAGCCGGACTCGCCCACGATGCCCAATGTCTCGCCTTTTCCTACGGTCAGCGAGAGATCATTGACCGCCTTGAGGGTCTGTCCGCCGCCTACGGAGAAAAACTTGCTGAGCCGTTCCACTTCAAGCAGCGGAGTCGCCCCGCCTCCGATCGGACGGACGTGAGATTGCCCGGACGATTGCCCGGACAATGGGACGATCGACTTGCGAGAAGGCCCGGGCGATTGAGCGGTCGGTTTGGAATTAACGTTTTGCGGTTTCATGGCGCACCTCCTTGGCGAGCGGATGATGCAGCCAGCATTTGGCTGTTTGGCCGGATTGTCCGACGGGAAGCAGCTCGGGATCGTGATCGACGCAGACGCCCATCGCTTCATCGCATCGGGCGCAGAAGGCGCATCCCTGCGGAGGGACGAGCAGGTCGGGAGGCGTACCGACGATCGGGACGAGCGGCTCGCCTTTCGGCTGGTCCAGTCGCGGCATCGAACGAAGCAGGCCGCGAGTATACGGGTGCTGTGGAGAACGGAAGATGTCCCACTTCGTTCCCGTCTCGACGACCTGGCCGCCGTACATGACAATGACGCGGTCGCAGAAATCGGCCACGACGCCCAGGTCATGGGTGATGAGAATGATCGACGTTCCGAAGCGCTCCTGCAAATCTTTCATCAAACGCATGATTTGCGCTTGGATCGTCACGTCAAGAGCGGTGGTCGGCTCGTCGGCAATGAGCAGCGCCGGATTGCAGGAGAGCGCGATCGCGATCATCGCCCGCTGCCTCATTCCTCCGGAGAAGGAGTGGGGATACTGCGAGAAGCGGTCTTCCGGATTCGGAATGCCGACCAGCTTCAGCAGTTCCAGCGCTCGCGCGCGGGCTGCCTGACGGCTTGCTCCTTGATGTTTAATAAGGCCTTCGGTAATCTGGTGGCCGATCGTCAAGGTCGGATTGAGCGATGTCATCGGATCCTGAAAGATCATCCCGATCTCTTTGCCCCGAACGGATTCCATCTCGCGCTCGGACAGTTCCAGCAGGTTCCGGCCCATGAAGGTGATGGAACCTTGCTTGACGAACGAAGGCGGGCTGGGCAGCAGCCGCATGATGCTCTGCGCGGTTACGCTCTTGCCGGAACCGGACTCGCCGACGATCGCAATCGCCTCGCCCTTCCTCACTTCGAAGTCGACGCCGCGAACCGCTTGCACCTCTCCGCCCCGAGCCCGAAACGATATGTGCAAATCTTCCACGCGAAGAATGCTGTCCATCTCGTCACCTCCTAACGGAAAATGTGATTCACTTCTTGAGCTTTGGATCGAACGCGTCTCGGAGACCGTCTCCGAACACGTTGAATGCAAGCATGGTCAAGCTGATGAGCACGGCCGGGAACGCCATCTGCCACGGGTACAGCGTGAAGCTGGTCAGCGAATCGTTGATCATCGTCCCCCACGAAGCCGCCGGCGATTGCACGCCGAGACCCAGGAAACTGAGGAACGCTTCGGAGAAGATCGCGGACGGCACGGTCAGCGTCAATGTGACGATAATCGGCCCCAACGTATTGGGAATCAGATGCTTGAACAGCATTCGAGCCCCGCCTGCTCCCATCGACCGGGCAGCCAGCACGTACTCCTGGTTTTTCAGCTGCATAATCTGTCCGCGAACGATCCAACTCATGTTGATCCAGCCGGTAACCGACAGAGCGAGAATGATCGTCCACATGCTAGGCTCCAGCACGACGAGAAGCAGAATCACGACAAGCAAGTACGGAATGGAATACAATATTTCCGAAATCTTGTTCATCGCTTCGTCGGTTCGGCCTCCGACGTAGCCCATTATGCCGCCATAGACGATTCCGATGACAAGGTCGATCATCGCGGCAGCCAGCCCGACGGTCAATGAAATTCTCGCTCCCATCCAGATTCGGGAAAACAGATCGCGCCCGAGGCTGTCGGTCCCGAACCAATATTCGGAGGAAGGCGGCTCGTTCGTATGGTCGAGATTGTTCGTGTAGTAATCGTGGGGAGACACGAGCGGTCCTACGATCGCCATGATCGCCAGCAGCACGAGGAACACGACGCCGCTCATCGCCAGCTTGCTAGACGCCAGACGACGCAGCACGTCGCGCCAGACCGGAACGCTCTCGCCGGCGAGCGTCTCGGCGGGCGGCCGAAACGACAGTTTCCGGAACATCTCTTTGGTCAGCCCGTTCGCGCGAGTGTCCTTCATCGCGACACCTCCTTCCGGGAACGAAATCCGATACGCGGATCTACAAATCCGTAGGCGATATCGGTCAGCAGCCGGGCGACCATCAGAATGACCGCATAGAACAGCGTAATTCCCATAATGAGCGTGTAGTCGCGGTTCGAGACGCTGTCGACGAAATACTGTCCGAGACCCGGAATGCCGAAGATCTCTTCGACGATGACGGAGCCTGTCACGATGTTGGCGGTCATCGGCCCCAAATAAGTCAGCACGGGCAGAACGGCGTTGCGCAGCGCGTGCTTCAGAATGATGACGCGATTCGGCAGCCCCTTGGCTTTCGCGGTCTTGATATACTCGGCGGTAAGCACCTCGAGCATCGTCGAACGGGTAAGTCTCGCGATGTAGGCGATCGGAAGCGAGGACAGCGCGATGACCGGTAGCACGTAATCGAGTGGTCCGTTCAGTCCCGCCACGTTGAACCAGTTCAGTTCTTCGCCGAACACGTACTGAAGCAGCGAGGCGAGCACGAAGTTCGGCACGCTGACTCCGAGTACGGCGAGCACCATCGCGGTTCCGTCGATCAGCTTCCGATGATGCATGGCCGAGACGATTCCCAAGCCGACTCCCACGATAACGGAGACGACGATGGCGAAGATGCCCAGCCGGAAGCTGAAGCCGAACGAGTCCGAAATAATGCTGCTGACGGTTCGGTACTGGCTTTTCATGGACATGCCCAGATCGAGATGAACAAGCTTCTTCAAATAAATCAAATATTGCTCCCAGACCGGCTTATCCAGCCCGTAAAAAGACATCAGCTTCGCCTTGATCTCGGGCGGCACGGCTTTCTCGGCCGTGAACGGGTCCCCGGGGATCGCCTTCATCAGAAAAAAAGTCGCCGTCGCGAGCAAAAACAAAGACAATAGGACGGATCCCAACTTGCCGCCCCAATATCGCACCAACTCGAATCCCTCCCCTTCGGTTGCTCCGCTTGCTTCTAGAAAAACGGGATATGCCGGGGCTGGCCCGACATATCCCGTTTCGCCGTTTCGCCGCGGAAAGCCCCGGCGTTATTTCACGTAGCTGCGAGTATAGTCCACCATGCCCTGGTAATCCATGACGATGTTCTGCAGGTTTTTGTTGACCATATGAACGCCGGTGTAGTAGTACAGAGGCAGGATGGCCATGTTGTCCTTGATCAGAATGTTTTCGGCTTGGCTAAGCAGCTGCATCCGTTCATGCTGATCCCCGGATGCGAGAGCCTTCTTGACGAGTTCGTCGTACTGCGCGTTTTTGAAGCCGATGTCGTTGTTGCCGCTCGTGGACGTGAACATATCGATAAACGTCATTGGATCGTTGTAATCCGCCGACCAACCCGAGCGGGCGATCTGGTAATTGAGACTTTGCCGGTTTTTCAGGAACACTTTCCATTCCTGGGTCTCGATCTTCACGTCGACGCCGAGGTTCTTGCGCCACATGTCGGCGAGCGCTTCGGCGATCTGCTTGTGGCCCGTGCCCTCGTTAATCGTCAGGGTGACCGGCGGAAGCTGGGTCCAGCCCTTCTCCTTCAAGCCTTGGGCCAGCAGTTGCTTGGCTTCCGCAACGTCCGGCTTGAACAAATCCGTGTCCGGATACTCTTCGCGGAACGATTGCTTCTCGCCCATGATGCTCGGGGGCACCGCGCCCAGAGCCGGCTCCTGCCCGCCCTTCGTCACCTTGTCGACCAACTGCTGACGGTCGACCGCCAGCGCGAACGCCTTGCGGATGTTCGCGTTGTCGAACGGTTCCTTGGTCGTATTGAAATTGTAGTAGTACGTGCTTGCGATCGGCTTGATGCGCAGCTCGTCCTTGTTCGTCTGCTGCAGCTTCGCGATTTGCTCGATCGGGATTTCGCCGGTCGGGAAGCCGGAGTAATTCAATTGTCCGGTCTGATACATCTTGAGTTCGGTCGCGGAATTTTTGACCATGACGAAGTGCACCTTCTGCAGCTTCACTTCGTCCTTGGCGTAGTAATTCTCGTTCGGCACCAGATCGATCTCGTTGCCGTGCTTCCAAGTCGTGATCTTGAACGGACCGTTGGAGACGATCGTATTCGCTTCCGCCGCCCAAGCCGAATTGCTCTTGGCGGACTGATGGACGGGGAACAGCGTCCAGAACGACGTAACGCTCAGGAAGTAAGGCGTCGGATTTTCCAGATTCACGACCAGCGTATCATCGTCCGTCGCCTTGACGCCGACCTGATTCGGATCGCTGATGTGGTTCGGATTATCCTGTTTGATATTGTAATTCTGCGCGTTCTTAATGTAGTAGAGCTGATAGGCGTAAGGAGAAGCCGGATTCATATCGGGATCCAGCACACGTTTCCACGCGTACTCGAAATCGTGCGCGGTGACGGGGTCGCCGTTCGACCATTTCGCGTCCTTGCGGAGATGGAAAGTGTACGTCTTCATATCGTCGGATACGTCCCAAGATTCGGCCATGCCCGGAATGACTTTGCCGTCCGCGTCTTTGCGCGTCAACCCTTCATACAGTCCCGTCAGCACGGTAAAGGATACAGAGTCTTGGGCCAGCGCCGGGTCCAGCGTCGGCGGCTCCGAAGTCAAGTTCATATTGAAGACCTGCTCATGCGAGGAAGCGCTTTTAGAACCGCAACCGGCGAGCATCGTACCGGCTATCAGAAATAAAACGAGGACAACCAACGGTGATTTCCGCATTCTGCCTAACCCCTTCGTTTTTATATAGAATTCCTCAAACGATTATAGCGCCAATATTATTTTTGAACTACCGGTCATTTTTTCCGCGCATGCGCGGTTTCTTCCAAAAATAAAAAGAAGCAACCCCCTTCCGGTAGGTTGCTTCCAATTCTCCCTCATTATTCTGACGCCTATGCGAACTTCGCCGCCACATTCTGCAGCAATTCGACGAGACCAAGCAGTATGTAGAGAACGCTCATCATCAAAAACGACAGTCTCCAAACCGCCCGAACGAGCTTGGTAGCGTCGATCCTTCCCTTCGAACGGTTCTGCGCATTGCCGATCAAACCGCCGACGATCAGCATGAAAAGAAGGATAAGGTAGGGGCCGAAGGTGGTGCCCAGACCGTTCAAAAGCGTCGCCACGCAGCCGACCAGAAAAAAAGTCGTGACGTCCATCGACAGTTTGATCGCTCGTTTGCGGTCCCGGGTCCTTATGTATACGACCGCGAAGATCAACATGAAAGGCAGGATCGGCACCAGGGCAAGCACTGCGTATGCCGTCACCAACGCGTTCCACAACGCCGCCATCTTATCTCCCCTTATCCGCTGTCCAACGCCCGAATGAGCGCGACGACCGTCTCGTTTCGCGGCACCGGCTTGTCCAGCCGTTCCGCCAGCCTGCAGACGGCGCCGTTCAAGGCATCGATCTCCGTTTTCCGGCCGGCGAGCACGTCTTGAAGCATAGAGGATCGGTTCATCGCTGTCCGGCTGCAGACGTTAAGCAATTCCTCCCAAAGCGGCTCCTCCGTCTCCAACCCGCAGAGCCGAAGAATGGCGACGGTCTCTTCATATAAGGCTCTCATGATCGCAAGTCTTTCCGGACTCGCCGTCAATTCGCCGTTACGGACGCGCAGCAGTGCGGTAAGCGGGTTAATGGCCGCATTGACCAACAATTTCCTGAGCATCCTTTCCGTCATCTTATTCGACACCGAGGTCTCGAATCCTGCCAGAACAAGGCGATTTTGCACTTCGCTTAGCCGCTCCCGGCCGGGTCCCTCGGCTTCATAGGGCGGCAGCCGGTCGAACATCGTCGCAGGGCCGACGAAGGTATGTCCCGAGCCCGTATGAAGAACGGTGCGGGCGTCGGTCCGCAGCGCCGCTTCCGTCGTAATGGCGGCGGCCAGATCCCGGCCCGGCAGCGCTTCGGCCAGCCGTTCGACATGCCCGATGCCGTTGCAGAAGGCAACGAGCGCCGCTCCCGGCGGAACGGCCGCCGCAAGCGCGGACAGCAGCGCATCGCCGATCGCCGTCTGCTTGACCGCCAGCAGCACGACCGCGTCGCCGTCCGGCAGCGGACGCGCATCCGCAAGCGCCGCGGCGCGGATCGGCTTCGCGGCGGCGTAGACCGAGCCGGACGCGTCGCCTATCGCGATTCCTTCCGCGGCAATCCGCGCGGCCTGCTCCTTGCTCCGCGTCCATACTTCAACGTCGCAGTCCGACATCGCCAGCTTGCCGGCCAGCAGCAGTCCCAGGGAGCCCCCTCCAACTACGACGAATCGGGCCATCTCCATCCCCTCCCAAATTCCGGAACCATTCTGCAATTAGCATACCATAGAGCCTCAAGTACGCAAACGAAGCGCAAAAACGTCAAAAAACCGGCCGGCCTTGCGCATGCAAGGCAGCCGGTTCGTCGATCCGGTTCTTCTAAACCTAACGATTCGCTATTCGATTCTTTCCAAATTGCCGTTCGCATCCATCTTGAAGCGGGTCTTCTCCTCGTCCGGCTCTTCCGCCAGGAAGGCCAGCCGTCGCGCCCGGTCCATAATGCGGATCAGCGCTTTGTAGTCGTCGTTGACGACGCGGTAATCGGTCTGAACCTCATTGACTTCCTTGGAAAGCTGCTCGTTCGTACCGCGAAGCTCGGCAATCGTCTCTTCTCTTTCTTTCAATTCTTTCTCCAGAACACGAACTTGTCGGCTCAGCTCCTGAACGGAATGCTTCCATTGCCGCAGATAGCGGATAATCGCCTCGATCGAGAGCGACTCCGCGGTCGCGATCTCGCCTTTGCCGGAATCCGCCGTCTCCACGGCATCGGCCGCTTGCACCGTATCGCTCTGCGAGATCGCGGGCAAGCCTTGCTTTTTCAAATAATTGCGTTTTTGCCGCTGCTGCTTGGCGATGCTGATCGCCTCGTCATACCGCTTGCGAACGCAGCTATTCCAACGAAATCCGCATGCCGCCGAAGTCCGGGCAATCCGCTGCCCGACCTCCTCGAAAGCGGCCAATTGCGTGCTTCCATCCCGAATGTGGCGCAGCGTCACTTCCGCAAGAATTAAATCGTCGTCCGGACTCCAGGCGTCCTGTCTAACTGCCGTCATCAAGTGATCCCTCCTCGTCAAACGTACCATGATTTAGCTTTATGGTTTCATTTCTATGCCCATGGTAGAGTTCATAGAATCTATCGGATACTTCTATTCATATCCACTTTTTGCCATCGTATACCTAGAAGTCCGGCGAAATGCGCGCTGCACGAAAGCGATTCATTTCATCCCCGTTCCGATAGGCGCATAAAAAGGCGAAGCTCGTGGAACATTGAAGGCATAGACGAAAAGTTTGCCAATTCGTCACTTCTCCCCGTTTACACTTTGATGGGGCAAAAGGTATAATATGCTTTAGAAATTGGGTACGAGCAGAGGGGGGGATCGATCATGGCACGCATGTTCCGGGTGTTGGGCTTCTTTACGCTGGTCATCGCCCTGATGTCTTTCGCAGGCGACATGTGGGAGATGTCGCTCTTGTTCTTTATTCAGTCGGCCGTTTTCTTCTTGTTCGGCTACCTGAACTTTACGGAACGGACCTATATCTTCATGTTCTGGGGCTACATGATTATCGCGTTCTTGGGCTTCACGTATTGGAGCGTATTCGAGATGGGTCTTCCCTTCTGATATCGCGAACAAAGGCAAAAGACCGGGGCGCCGTCGCTCCGGTCTTTTTATGTGCGTTACCCACTATCCCATCGGCTCAGTCTTTTCCTTTTTCGCGTATTACCCACTATCCCATCGGCTCAGTCAGGCTCAGGCTCAGACTCGGGGCAGTCGCCTGCACGGGTTAAGCCGGATCGGGCTCCGAGGCGAAAACCTGCACCTTGAACAGCTCGCTCATGCCGTCGGACAGCAGCAGCTGCCGAATGGCCCGGTTGCGCCTGGCGGCCGGGTGAAAAGGATCGGCGTCGGCGTGAGCGACAAGCCGCTCCAGCAGGCCGGCTTCAACGAGGAACCGCTTCTGCGTGCCGTACCAGCTTTCCCGCCAGCCCGCATCTTGCGCGGCCCGCCGCAGGCTCGTGAAATTGACGTGAGCGGTCAAATCCTGTTCGCCCGGCGCCTCGTAAGGATCGAAGCTCGCCAAGTGGTTGCGGTAGCAAACGAGCGTCCCGTCCATCCGATGGGGCGAGACGAGCTCCTCCGATTCGTCGCCGTAATCGACGATGACGACAAGACCCCGCCCGAGCCGCCCGAGCAAGCCGGACAGCCAGATCTGCCCGTCCAGCGATACTTCCGCCGTCTGGCCCTCCCGAAGCCTCATCCCGTCGCGGGCCAAGCTCGCTTCCGCCAGCCTTCCGTCGCTCGGCTCCGTCAGGCAATCGTAAAACCGGCCTCGGCGCTCGTCCCATGCCACGCCCCGCTCCAGCAGTCTGCCGCCGACCCGGCAGACCCGATGCACCGGCATCGCGTCCAGCAGCTCGTTGCAGACGACGATCGTTCGCTCCGCCTCCCAAGGGAAACGCTCCGCCTCCGCTTCGTTCATGACGCGGGCCGATCCGCCCGCGATCGCCTCCGCCAACTCTTCTTCCGCCCGGCGCCGATGCTCCGGATGGCCGTCGACCACCGTCAGCCGCACCCGCCGGGCCTGCTCCGGGTTCCTGCTCCGCCAAGCGTCCAGCATCTGCCGGCCCAACCGGCCTATCCCCCCGCCCCAATCGACCAGCTCGAGGCGCTCGCCGCCTTCCGCACCGAACCGCTCCGCGGCGGCATTCGCCAAATAGGCGGCCAGACAGACGCCCATCTCCTCTCCGATCGCCGAGCTCGTATAGAAATCTCCCGCCTTGCCGACGCGAATCCCTTTCCGATAGTAACCGTATTGCGGAGCGTACAGGCATACCGACATATAGTCGCGGAACGTGATGCAGCGGACGGCGGCGCCGCTCTCTGTCCAGCCCATCCGCCGGCTGGAGGCGATCGTTTCCGCGATAAGCCGTTCCGCCTGCGACAAGCCTTCGGACGCGTTCGTACCCATTGGTATCCCCTCCTTCCCGCCCTCGTCCTCAGGCCCTATAATAAGGGAGAAACGTATAAATAATATGCCGGCCTCATAGGCTGAAATACCGCATGTTTGTCCGACCGGAGGGAGGAGGCCGCGATGAAGCGACGTTGGGCCGGCTGCTGCGCCGCCGTGATGCTCCTGCTGGCGATGAATCGAGCCGGCGCTCTGCTGCCGCCAACCTATGCCGAAGAAGCGGAACCGATGACCGACGAGACCCGTCAGCTGCTGGAGAAAGGCTTGTCGCTCGTCGAGATCGACCGCGAGATCGACCGCATCTCCGGGCTTCGCGATACCGCCGGCAAGCAGATCAAAGAGACCTCGAACCGCCTCTCCCAGCAGGAGATCGCCATCGCGGCGAAACGCGAGCGGGCGGGCCGGGTGCTGCGCTCTTACTATATGGGCCAGAAAGACGCGATGTGGGCCTCGCTGCTCAGCTCCCGCTCCTTGCCCGACTTGCTCCGCACGTGGGAGCAGATGGATTTGATTTTTACCGCCGACCGCCGGTCGATGAACGAATACGAAACGGATTACAAGAAGCTGAAGGCCGGGTACGACACCCTGCAAAAAAACGAACGGGATCTGGCCGGCATCGAGAGCCAGCTGAAAGCCCAGCGCGACCGGATCGTCGCCTTGCAGAAGGAAGTCGAGCAGGCGCTCTCGGCGAGCGACGATGCGGACCATCTGCGTCAGATGATGGACGAAATGCAGACTTACTGGCAGAACGTCGGACTGTACGTCGTCCGCGACCATTTCGATGCGCTCGCCAAAGCGATGAATAAGCTGCCCGAGTGGATTCAGCAGAATCCCGACATGCTGAAGACAAGCGGGCTGAAAACGACGCTGACCATTACGGACGATCAGCTGAACGAATTTTTGCGCGGCCAAGACGACCGGCTGAAACAATTTACGATCTCGTTCCATCCCGGCAAGCTGTCGCTTGAAGGAAGCGACGGCGGCATCCAGGTGGGCATCGAAGGGCATTACACCGTCGAAGAAAAACCCGAGAACGCCATTCTTTTTCACATCGACAAGCTCGTCTTCAACGGTCTGGAGCTTCCCGACACGACGCGTGCCGATCTGGAGCGGCAATTCGATCTCGGCTTCTACCCTCAGCAATTGATCAAATTCGTCAAAGCCGACAGCGTCAGCCTCGAAGACGGCCGCTTAACCGTCGTTCTCCGCTTTGGCAAGTAAGGTCGCCCATTGCCCTTTCCATTCGGCGAAGACGGGCGTCCCGCTTGTCCATTGTTTGAGCAGCGTTCCGAGCGTTCGCAGCTTCTCCGGAAGATCGGGCGCGACCGACAGCGGAGCCTGGTTGGGGAATCGCTGGGCGCCGGCCCCCGACAAGTCCGGGAGATCGCCGGCCCCGCTTTCATAAAGCGAACGATAGACGGGCAGCCGCCCCGTCTCGCGCGCCATATCGCTTTGCTGGTCCCGGCCGGTCATCTCGCTGATCCAGGTCATCGCCGCATCCTCGTTCCCGGTCCACGCGGACAGTACGAAGCTCTCCCCGTTCGGCCAAACGAACGGCGTCTCCCAGGCCGACCGGTCGATCCGCAGCGACGAGGCGGCGGAAGCGGGAAGCTCCGCAAGTCCTTTTACCGCCTGAGAATTGCGAACGACCGCCGCCCCGTATTGTCCTGCCGCGAACGCGGTCCAGAACGTCCCGCCTGGCGATGCCAGGGCGATCCCGCCGCGCTGTTGGGACAGCAGCGTCAGCGCCTGCTCGTAAGACTGGGAGCTCCAGGCCGCATCCGCTCCCGCTTCCGCCGGCTCGAGCCATTCGTCCTGCCGCTTGCCCGTAACTTCCCCGATCCAGGCAAGCAGCGCATACGGGTCGGACGGATCGAGCGCCAGCCAAGAAGCGTTCACTCCCTTCTCGGCCAGCTTCTGCGGCCATTCCGCCCACTGCGCCGGTCCCGACGGGATCGATTGCGGAGCGTCCGGCCGGGCGGACGCCAGCACGTTGCGGTTCCAGACGAGGACATAAGGATCAAAATCCCGCGGCACGCCCCACAGGTAACCGTTCCATTTCATCTGGGACAGCAGCACGCCGAATTGCTCCGAGAGCGCCTCCCCGGGATAGGCGGAATCGACGGGAAGCAGCGAGCCGGCAACGGCGAGCGGCTTCACCTGCTCGTTCGGCAGCAGCACGATGTCCGCTCCGTCCAGTTCGTCCGACAGCTCCGCGAAATCGGCCTCGCCCGGATCGATGCGCTGCCATTCGACCCGGATCTCCGGATGAACCGCCGACACCTTGGCGCTCTGCTGCTCCAGCAGCGCCATTCCGTCTTCGTCCGCGACCGCGGCGACCTGAAGCACGGCCGGATCCTCCGTCAGCGGAGGCGAAGACGGAGATGCTTCGCCGGGGTCCTGCGTCTTTTCCGGCGCGGCGACCGGCTTGTCCGCCGGCATGGGCGCGTTCGTCGCGAGCGGGGAAACGAAGAGAACCATAATTCCGAAAATGATAATGACGAGCAGCAGTTTCCTTCGGCCCAAGGGCGGCGACCTCCTCTCCAACGGATAGCCGAACCGGCGTTTGTCGTTTATCATGATAGCAGGAACGACCGCGAATGTCGCGTGTTTTTGTGGAAACGCTTCTTTTACGATCGGAGGTTGGCAAAATGAGACGAATATGGGCCTTGGAGGCGCTGGCTCCTGCCGGACCGGGTCCGGGCTTGTCCGGCAGTCCTGCCGTTTCGGCCGCGGCGAAGCTGCTCGGAGCGGATACGGACGGCCGCGACATGCTGATCGTCGGCCATCCGGACGACGTGCCGGCGGCCCAAGCGCTGCTGGCGAGCCATGGCGCGAAGGCGGACATGCTTGAGCTGCTCGAGCTTCCGCCGGAGGGGCTCCGGCCCGGGCCCCTTTTCGAAGATTACATCATCGAGTCCGCGGGCGGACGGCGCTTCGCCGTCGCTTCCGAGACGGCCGTCTTCCGGCTGCAGGCCGAAGGGCCGGAAGCGGACGCCGCCCCGGCCCTTCTTCAATTGGAGGAGAACCTGATCGCTTCCATAGAAGAAGACGAATTCGAATGGCATTTGGTCGCAAGCCACGAGGTCGAATGGTGCGAACGGGTCGCCCGGGCGTACGGCTGCCAAGCGGAATGGCGGTCACCGAAATCGTAGATGACCTGCGCCATCGGAGCCCCTTCAGCGTCCGCCTTCGGCTTCGGCAGCAGCGTTGCTCCCCTACAGCTTTTCCGCCGCCAGCTGAGCGAGACGGCTTCTTTCCCCTTTTTCCAAGGTGATGTGGCCGCTGATCGCTTCCCCTTTGAACTGCTCGATCAAATACGTCAGGCCGTTGCTCTGGGCATCCAGATACGGGTGGTCGATCTGCTCCGGATCGCCCAGCAGCACGATCTTGCTATGCTCGCCGACGCGCGAGACGATCGTCTTCACTTCATGCCGGCTTAAGTTCTGCGCCTCGTCGATGATGATGAATTGCCCCGGGATCGAACGCCCCCGAATGTACGTCAGCGCCTCGACCTGGATGCTGCCGAGCCCCATCAGAATCTTGTCGAGATCGCCCGCTTTTTTCGTGTCGAACAAATACTCCAGATTATCGTATATCGGCTGCATCCACGGACGCAGCTTCTCTTCTTTCTCTCCCGGCAAATAACCGATATCCTTGCCCATCGGGACGACCGGACGGGCGATCAGCAGCTTCTTGTATTTGTGTTCGTCCTCGGTCTTCAACAAGCCGGCCGCCAGCGTCAACAGCGTTTTGCCGGTTCCGGCCCGCCCCGCCAGCGTCACGAGCGGAATATCGTCGTTCAGCAGCAGCTCCAGCGCCATTCGCTGCTGGGCGTTGCGCGCCGTGATGCCCCACACCGGATCGTTGCTCATATGGAGCGGCTCCAAGCGCTGGCCGTCCTGGCTCACCTTGAGCAAAGCCGATTTGGACGTGCCGAGCTCGTCGCGCAAAATGACGAATTCGTTCGGCTGAAGCCGGACGTTCAAGTGCAAGGAAGGAATACCGAGAAAACGGTACGTGTAAAATTCGTCGATAACGGATGGATGGACATGGAGCGTCAAGTAACCGGTATATTGATCGGAGGGAGAGACGGTGCGGTCGCTCAGGTAGTCTTCCGCGTCGATGCCCAGCACGTCGGCTTTGACCCGCACGAGCACGTCTTTGCTGACCAGAATGACCGGCCGGGGCTCCGCCTTCTCCTGCTCTTCCTGATGGTAATTGAGGGCAACCGCCAATATGCGGTTGTCGTTGGTCATCTCGCCGAATAGTTCCTGAACGCGGACGAACCGGCGATGGTTCATCTCGACTTTAAGCAGTCCGCCGTTTTCCAGTGCGACACCGTCGTGCAGACGGCCGATCTCCCGCAGCCGGTCCAGCTCTCTCGATACGTACCGGGCGTTGCGCCCGATCTCGTCGGCGAGCCTTTTTTTGGAGTCGATCTCCTCCAGAACGACGGACGGGACGACCACCTCGTTCTCTTCGAACGAGAAAATGGCCAGCGGATCGTGAAGCAGCACGTTGGTATCGATCACGTAAATTTTTTTCATGCGGGTCCCTCCCGGATTCGGCGAATTGACGACAAAGGATGCGAACGCTTCCTGAATCGCATGCGGACGACAGGGAACAATGAGAGCAAGGTTGTAGGTTGCTGGCGAAAGCGGACTCGATTTCGCTCGCTTTCCGGGCATCGCCTCCAAGCGGAATAATTCAACGGGATGGTGATTTTCGATGAAATGGACCAAGACCGGCAGCGGAATCGCCGCCGGGCTGCTCGCGGCAACGCTGACGTCCGGCCTCGCGGGCTGCGCGATCAACAGACAGGCGACGCCGGCTCCGCAAACGCAGCAAGTTCGCGTTCAGAGCACGACGCCCGCCGCTCCGGGAACAGTGCCGATCGCTCACCCCAAAGAAGTGGCCGCTCACTTGGAGCAGCTGGCCAAGGGAATTCGCGGCGTCAAGGGAGCGAACTGCGTCGTGTTCGGCAATTACGCGGTCGTGGGCATCGACGTCGATTCGAAGATGGACCGCACCCGGGTCGGTGCGGTGAAATACGCGGTCGCCGAAGCGTTCCGCAAAGATCCTTACGGCGTAGACGCAGTCGTCACCGCCGACGTCGACATGGCGCAGCGGCTGCGCGAGATCCGCACCGACGTGATGAATGGCCGGCCGGTCTCCGGCTTCGCCGAGGAGATGGCCGATATCGTCGGGCGCCTCGTGCCGCAGCTGCCGCGCAGCGTCGTCCCTCCCGCTTCCCCGGACGGAACCGCCGGCATTCGCCAAATGCAGCGCCAAACGACAACGTCCGGCACTTCGCACCACCCGGCAAGATGACAAAAGCCCAGCGAGCATAAGCTCGCTGGGCTTTGTTGCCTTGCCGCACACGGATTCCGCACAGATGCCTCGATCTTCGACACGAGTCGTCAACCTCTTCGTCATCCGACGTCCTCCTCGTTCCGTCAACCTCTCTCGGCCCGGACGGGCGGGAGAGCGGCTGCCGTTTGGATGGCCCCATTATAACATAGCGCCGAACGTGATCCAAGCGTCAATCTGACCCATCATTGCGAAGCGGAGGCGGAGGAGGACGGGGAGGCGGACGCCTCAACCGTCCGTCCGTTCGGCGTCATCTCTTCGGCCAGCGCCTGCTTCGCCTGCTCCAGGCTGTCGTCGTTCAGATAGACGTAAGGACTTTTCCACACGCCTTCAAGCGGAAGGAAGCGAATATGATTGCGGTCGATATCGTAATACGCTTTGAGCATGTTCTCGATTTGGGCTTTCGGAATATCCGTCTCCATGTTGTCGCCCACGGCACCGATGACGTTGCCGAGCTTAAGCGCGCCGCCCACCGACTTCATCTTGTCGACGACCGCGCCGAGCACCCGGCTCTGCCGGTCGTTTCGCTCAAAATCGCTCGATTGCGCCGTTCCCTCGTTCGACTTGCGGTAGCGCACGAAGTCCAGCGCGTTCTTGCCGTCGAGGTGCTGGTCGCCCTTCTTCAGATTGATGTTCGTTCCGTCCGCAT
Organism: Cohnella zeiphila; assembly: GCF_014212055.1. Taxonomy (GTDB): domain Bacteria; phylum Bacillota; class Bacilli; order Paenibacillales; family Paenibacillaceae; genus Cohnella; species Cohnella zeiphila. The sequence goes on from NZ_JACJVO010000002.1 coordinate 177,320, forward strand.
CATCCCGGTACTTCATGTTCTGGTCGACATAAACATCGATGCCGCCGAGCGCGTCCACGACGTCCGAGAAGCCCTGAAAATTGATGACCGCCGAGTAATTGACCGGGATGCCGAACATATCGCTCGCCAGTTCCTTCATCTGGTCGCGGGCGTAGGCATCGGCTTCCGCGCCCTTCAGCTTCTCCTCTTTGTCGGCTCTCCTATGATAGTAGGCATAGAAAGCATTGATCTTCTGCTCTACATACCCGTCGAGTTGCGGATCGGTGTCGCGCGGCACCGAGACGACCGTCGCCGTGTTCGACTTCGGGTTCATCGCGATCAGCATGACGACGTCCGTATTCATGCTCCCGGTCTGCTTCCGGTAATCCATGCCGAGCAGCAGCATCGAGAGCGGCTTCACCTGCGCCCGATCCGCGGAAGCGATCGGGTTCGCGTTGCCGGCCGGAAGCGCGACCTTGTTCAGCGCGTTGTTCGCCTGCTGCCACAAATTGCCGGCGTAAACGCCCAATCCGACAATGACGATGGCGAAAAAAACTAACAGGAACCAAAGCCACCGGCGCGGGCGTCTCTTCTGCTTCTTCGCGGCTTTGACTTTGACCCCGCTTCGCGTGCGCGGCGGCAAAGGCGTGCTGGCACTCATGGCTTCACCTCGATGTCAAAAGTGTTCGGAGTCCCCGGCTGCGCCGTAAAGCTCATTAGCCAATTGATCGACCGCCTCGCGGTCGAACCAAGCTGTCTTGGCCGCTTGTCCCCGAACCTGGTACGCAACGTAAATCTTCCCCTCGTCGCGCCCTTCGTTCAACGTCTCGAACGACTCCAATTCGTGATCATCCGACAAAATTTGCGCGAAATAGCGCAGCGACTCCCGAGCCGCCTCGTCCTCGGGACGGCGCTCGGTCATTCGCTTCGTCTGCAGCCAGTAGAACAGCGTGTCCGTCAGTTGCATGACGCTCCCTCCATTCGCGCCCGGCTAACGGCTTGGGCTTGTAAGAACCCCTGCTAATTTGACGATGGTTCGAGGCAGATAGTTTCAACTTGGAGAATGTTGGCGCTAGGGAAGCCGGGAGACCGTCCCTCAGCGGGGCTCGGGCGGGTTGGCGGCCGCAGGCTCCGATTCTCCGGCCTTGCGGCCCCGGCGCTTATCGTAGAACTGGCGCGCCCGGAGCATGAGCATCATGATGACGGCGACGCCCATGCACTGGATGATCGGCAGCTTGTCCAGCTGCAGCAACAGCAAAACAAGGCAGCCGATCGCCATGATGACATGGACGATCGCTTCCTTGATAATCGGCAGCCTTCCCATGCGGAACACCGCGTTGAAGATATAAATCGTGAAGGCGAGAATGAGCAGATAGGATACGACAGGATGCTCGTGAAACCAATGTTGCATCGGGAATCCCTCCTATGTAACGGCCGCGCGGACGGCCGCCTGGAAGAAGCCGGGCGTCGTTTAGACGCCGGCTTCCGCCATCTTGCGCTGTTTTTCGTACCGGTCGCGCTCGCCCTTGTTCAAGACCTTCTTGCGCAGGCGGAACGTCTTCGGCGTAATTTCGCACAATTCGTCGTCGTTCAAATATTCGAGCGCTTCTTCCAGCGACATGAGCCGCGGCGTCTTCAACTTCACCGTTTCTTCCTTGTTTGCGGTCCGGATGTTGTTCAGCGCCTTCTCTTTGCAGATGTTGACGATGATGTCGTTCTCGCGGGTATGCTCGCCAACGAGCATGCCTTCATAAATCTCCGTTCCCGGTTCGAGGAACAGGATCCCGCGGTCCTCAACGCCCATCATGCCGTATACCGTCGACGTTCCCGTCTCGCTGGCGATCAGAACGCCTTGGTGACGGCCGCCGACTTGACCGCCGACGACGGGGCCGTAGCTGTCGAACGCATGGTTCATGACGCCATAGCCGCGCGTTAGCGTCAGGAAGTTCGTTCGATAGCCGATCAGACCGCGCGCCGGAATGAGAAATTCCAGACGAATCTGGCCGTTGCCGTTGTTGATCATATTGACCATCTCCGCCTTGCGCGTGCCGAGGCTCTCCATGACGCTGCCCATGCTCTCTTCCGGCACGTCGATCAGAAGGCGTTCGATCGGCTCGCATTTGACGCCGTCGATCTCGCGGATGATGACCTCCGGTTTGGAGACTTGCAGTTCGAATCCTTCGCGGCGCATGTTCTCGATCAGGATGCCGAGATGAAGCTCGCCGCGTCCGCTGACGACGAAAGCGTCAGGGCTGTCCGTCTCGTCGACGCGCAGGGAGACGTCGGTCTCAAGCTCCTTCAGCAGCCTCTCCCGCAACTTCCGGGAGGTGACGAACTTGCCTTCGCGGCCGGCGAAAGGACTGTTGTTGACGAGGAAACGCATCTGCAGCGTCGGCTCGTCGATCTTTAGCACGGGCAGGGCTTCAGGGTTCGCCGGATCGGCGATCGTCTCGCCGATATTGACGTCCTTGATGCCGGCAATGGCTATGATGTCGCCGGCGGCTGCCTCTTCCATCTCGACGCGCTTAAGCCCTTGGAAGCCGAACAGCTTCTCGATCCGAGCCTGGCGAATTTTGCCCTCGCGGTCGAGAACGGCGACGGGTTGGCCTTGACGGATCTTGCCGCGGTTCACGCGGCCGATCGGAATGCGGCCCAAGTATTCGTTGTAGTCGAGCAGGGTGACGAGGAATTGAAGCGGCTCCTCGGTATTCTCCGTCGGATAAGGAATCTTCTCGACCACCGTCTCGTAGAGCGGCTCCATCGTGGTACCCAGTTCGCTTGCGTCCAGGCTGGCAATGCCGTTCAGGCCCGAGGCGTAGACCACCGGGAAGTCCAACTGATCGTCGTTGGCTTCCAGCTCGATGAACAGCTCCAGCACCTCGTCAATGACTTCCGCAGGACGGGCGGCCGGACGGTCGATCTTGTTGACGACGACGATCGGCGTCAGTCCGGCCTCCAGCGCCTTGCGCAGCACGAACTTCGTCTGCGGCATGCAGCCTTCGAAAGCGTCGACGACGAGCAGCACGCCGTCCACCATCTTCATAATGCGTTCCACTTCTCCGCCGAAGTCGGCGTGTCCCGGCGTATCCACGATGTTGATCAGATAGTCCTTGTAGTGAATCGCCGTGTTTTTGGCCAAAATCGTAATGCCGCGTTCGCGCTCCAGATCGTTGGAGTCCATGGCGCGCTCCTGCACGTGCTCGTTGTCCCGGAACGTGCCGGATTGGCGCAGCAGCTGGTCGACCAGAGTCGTCTTGCCGTGGTCTACGTGCGCGATAATGGCGATATTGCGAATGCGATCTCTTGGATGCATGCTTCCACTCCTATCTTTATATCAAGGGCAACCCCTTGGCTTACGCGAAAACAAAACGCCGACGCGAGGTCGACGTTTCACCTACATCCCTTCTATTATACGCTAACCGGATCAATAATCAAGCGATTATCGAAAGCGCGGCCTGAACCATACCATCCAGCCCCCAAGGAGGATCAGTACGATCGCGATGATGTAGAGGCCCCATGTCCACATCAGCGTCAGCAGGAACAGCACGACCGACAGCGCGGCGAGCACGACGGATGCGGTCCAGAGGCCGCGAGTGCGGACTTCGCCGAACATATAATACTCGTACAGCCCTACCGCCACCGCGAACAGGAAGAACGGCCACAAGTACTTCATGGAGCTCCAGTCGAACCAGTTGCCTACGAGAAGCAGCACGGAGACCACCGTCAGAATGCCGGCCGGGATCAGCGATACCGCCGGCAGAAGCCGCCCGAAATAAAGCACATGCAGCAGAATGCCCGGAATCAGGATGAACAATGGCCAGAAGACCGTTCCGATAAAAGCGAACACGCCCAGCTTGCCGAGCAAAATCACCAATCCCGCAGCCAAGATCAGGACGCCGACCGCGGCGGATTGTTTGTTCACGACACTCCCCCACTTTACCACGAGACTGCAAATCCGTAAGTTGGATCGCCGCTGTCCCTCCGGCGCCTCTTAACGTCGGCAGAAGGATAGGGCCGCCTCTCTTTTTACTTTTAGTGTAATGGAAGTCGGGAGAAAAAACCAGTTCCCGAAGGCAGAAAAAAGGAGGAAACGGGAAGTTCCGCCGCTTGAACTTTTATACCCGCTTGCGGCGCCGCAGAAGCAGGGCCGCCAGTACGAGCAATGCGACCGCCGCATATGGCGCGACTTCGGCGAACTTGGACTCCGCCCCCGGAAGCAGGCGGGCAAGTCCGGGATCCTTCATCAGCATCTCTCCCGCCGCGTAACCGAGCAGGCCGCCTCCGAGGTAGACGAGGAACGGAAGCCGGTCAAGCAGTTTCAGAATAAACGAACTTCCCCATATAATGATCGGAATGCTCATCGCGATGCCGATCAGGATGAGAACGAGATCTCCCCGCGCCACGGCCGCGACGGCCAGCACATTGTCCAGGCTCATGACGAAATCGGCCGTGACGATCGTCCATACCGCCCCCGAAAGGCTGACGGCGGAGCGCATCTCGTCCCCCGGCGGGCGATGGTCGTCCAGCAGCAGCTTCAAAGCGATGGCGAAAAGCAGCAGCGCGCCGGCGATTTGCATGTACGGAACGTTCAGCAGCGCCACGGCGGCCGCCGTCAGGACGCAGCGGAGCCCTACCGCCGCGGACGTTCCCCACCAGACCGCGGCTTGGCGCCGCGCCGGCGGCAGTTTCCGCGCGGCCATGGCGATGACGATGGCGTTGTCTCCGCTGAGCAGCAGATTGATCAGCACGATTTCGGCAAAGACCATGAAGTTTTCTCCGATTCCCACCTGCCATCTCTCCCCTCAGAGGAGATTTATGTACAGGCCCGTCCGGATATGCAAACTGTTTTTTCTCCGAAAAATGAATCGGGTTGCGGCTTGCTGCGTATTACCGTTTGAAAGTTACGGGGGGGAAAAGCCATGGAACTGTTCAGCCTGGAGTTTGCGACCGCGCTGCTGACCATCATTTTCATCGATCTGCTGCTGGCCGGGGACAACGCCATCGTCATCGGATTGGCCGCGCGCAACTTGCCGAAGAACCACCAGCGTAAAGCGATTTGGCTGGGCACGGGAGGAGCCGTAGCCATCCGCGTCGTCGCTACGCTGCTCGTCGTTTATTTGCTCAAAATTCCGTTTCTGCTGGCTGTCGGAGGTCTCGTCCTCTTATGGATCGCCTTCAAGCTGCTCGTGCAGGAAGATCACCATGGGAACATCAAGGCGGGATCGTCGTTATGGACGGCGATTCGCACGATCGTCATCGCCGATGCCGCGATGGGACTGGACAACGTCATCGCGGTCGCCGGAGCTTCGCACGGCAACGATCTGCTCGTCGTGCTCGGCCTGCTGATCAGCATTCCGGTCGTCGTCTGGGGCAGCACGCTGTTCGTCGGCTTGCTCGCCCGCTATCCGTGGATCATCTACTTCGGCTCCGGCGTTCTCGCTTATACGGCCGCCAAGATGGTAACGCACGAACCGAAGCTGGACGCGATCTTCCATGATAGCCCGGCGCTCAGCTGGACCTTTATCTCCGTCATGGTCGTCGTCGTCGTGGCGGGAGGCTGGCGGGCGAACGCCGTCAAAGCCGCCAAAGCCCAGCGCCGAATAGCGGCGGCGGCAGCGGCGGAGCGGGAGGACGAAGAAGGCGTGAACTGGAAGACCGGTTCTTCCTAGTCCGGACACAAACCAAAATCCCTCTGATCCGAACGCCGCGAGGCGGTTCCGGATCAGAGGGATTTTTAATTCCCGGCTAGAACCAGCGGTCTTCCGAGGACGAGGCCGGAGCTCCTTCCGGTTCCGCCGCCCCGTCCGTTCCGGCGGGACGGCCGATTTCGCCGGAATCGGCTTGCTTCCGTTGCTCGGCCATTGGTTTCGGAGCGCCTCCGCCTGTTGCTCGCCCTTTGGACGTCATAACGATCGTTTCCGTTCCGTTCACCGCTTCGTCGATCAGACGTTCCAGCTCGCCTCCTAGCATCCGCTCCGCTTTCTCCACGATTCGCAGGTTGGGGTTGGTCGCGGGGGATTTGGGGACGAACAGCGTGCAGCAATCCTCATAAGGAAGAATGGAAGTCTCGAACGTGCCGATCCGCCCGGCGATCTCGATGATCTCCTGCTTGTCCATCATGACGAGCGGACGAAGCAGCGGCATCGACACCGTGCGGCCGATCACGTTCATGCTTCCGAGAGTCTGACTGGCGACCTGGCCGAGGCTGTCGCCGGTCACGAGCGCAAGCGCCCCGCTCTTCTCGGCCAGCCGCTCGGCAATGCGCAGCATCGTGCGGCGCATCAGCGTAATGATCAGATGGTCGTGTCCGCTCTGCGCCATCCTCGTCTGGAGTTCGGTGAACGGGACCAAATGCAGTTTGATCCGGCCGCCGTAATGGGCAAGCCTCTGCGTCAAGGTCACGACCTTCTCCGTCGCCTGCTCGCTGGTGTAGGGGTAGCTGTGAAAATGGACCGCTTCGATCTCCAGCCCTTTGCGCATCGTGAGCCAACCCGCGACGGGGCTGTCGATGCCGCCGGACAGCAGCAGCATGGCTTTGCCGTTCATGCCAAGCGGGAAGCCGCCGGCTCCCGGAATGGCGCCGCACGTCAAGTAGACGCCTTCCGGTTGAATGTCGGCCTTGAGCTCGACGTCGGGATGATGAACGTCCACTTTCAGGTTCGGCGTTTGGCGCAGCACGTGCGCGCCGATCAGATGATTCATTTCCTGCGAATCGTGAGGGTACGCCTTCCAGGCCCGCTTGACCGTGACCTTGAACGTCTGCGGTGCCGGCTTCAGCTCGCGAATGACGGCCAGCGCGCCGGCCCGAATATCCTCCAGATCATGGCCGGTCCGTACCGCCGGGCTGAACGAATGAAGACCGAACACGTCCTTCAGGCGGTCCTTTATCTCTTCGAAGCTCTCGCCGTTCAGCCGAATGTAGACCCTGCCGTACCCCCGCTCGAACGCGAGGGCGGGCCACTTCGCAAGCGCTTCGCGAATTCGGCTCATCATCAACCCTTCAAACCGGCCGCGGTTTCGGCCCTTGATCGTCACTTCTCCGAGCCTTACCACTATCAAATCATAGTTCATCCTTGCCTACTTCCTCTCCAAAGGCTTCAGCCGGGCGACCGTTTCCGCCAGTCGTTCGGCCAGTAGCCGGATGTCCTCTTCAGTATGCTCGTCTCCGAGGCTGATGCGGATGCTGCCCGAGGCTCTCGCCTCGTCTAGCCCCATCGCCGACAGTACCCGGCTGGGCTTCAAGCTCTTGGACGAACAGGCGGATTGAGTGGAGACGAGCACGCCTTGCTCCTCCAGCATATGAACGATCACTTCCGGCCTCATGCCGGGGTAAGATATGTTTATTACATGCGGTGCCACGTTCTCCGCGTCTTCCGGCACGTTAAGCACGAGCTCCGGGATGCTCCGGAGGCGGTCCAGCAAATCCAGGCGAAGCCGGCGCATCGTCCCCGTCCGGCTCTCCAGCGATTCCGTCGCCAGTCGGAGCGCCTGCACGGTCCCGACGATGCCGGGCACGTTGGACGTGCCGCTGCGCGTGCCGCCTTCCTGTCCGCCTCCGGCCAGCAGGGGCTCCAGTGACGTCCCTTCGCGCACGAGCGCGAGGCCGACGCCCTTCGGGCCGCGGAACTTATGAGCGGACGCCGTATAAAAGTCCACGCCAGAGCCGCTCCAGCGAAAAGGCACTTTGCCGACCGCTTGCACGCCGTCGACGTGAAATTTCGTTCGCGGGCGCCCTTGCAGCACCTTTCCGATCTCCTCGATCGGCTGAATGACTCCCGTCTCGTTGCCTACGTGCATGACGCTTACGAGCACCGTCTCGGGACGAAGGGCGGCTTCGACATCGGCGGCGGACACTCGGCCGAGAGAGTCGACCGGCAATACGGTCACTTCGGCGCCCCAACGTCCCAGCTGCTTGATCGTCTCAAAAACGGAAGCGTGCTCGACCGGCGTGGTAATGATATGTTTCGTTCCTTGAAGAGACGAAGCAAAATAGACGCCTTTGATCGCCAGGTTGTTGCTCTCCGTTCCGCCGGACGTGAAGACGACTTCCTCCGGCTTCGCTCCCAGCCGTTCTGCCGCGGAGGCGCGAGCCCGTTCGACAAGACGCGCCGCCTCCGTTCCGGCCCGGTGCAGCGCCCCGGCATTGGCATAATGAAGCGCCATCAGCTCGCCGACCGTTTTCAAGACTTGCTCGTACGGAGGCGTCGAGGCGCAGTGATCGAAATAGAGCGTCTTCATCTTCTTTCGATTCTCCTTTCCAACGGGGAGGTGCCTCCCAACCGTCATAAAAAGGATCAAAGCAAGATGCCCGCATCCCGCTTTGATCCCCGTCGTTGCCTATAGGCCGTTCGTTCTCCCGATTTACAGCGAGGCGCTCCACGAGTCCTTCGCCTGCAGCACTTTCCGAATGTACGATTGCGTCTCGCCGGGAAGCTCCGCAAGCCGGGCCGCGACGTCCTCGTTCGTCTTCAAGCCCAATCGGTCGATCGCTCCAGGACCGGCATTGTAAGCCGCCAAAGCGGTTGCCGCATTGCCGTCGTACTTGCGAAGCAGATAAGACAGGTAGCGGGTTCCGGCATCGATGTTCTGAGCGGGATCGAACGAATCGGTGACGCCGAGACCGCGCGCCGTACCGTCCATCAGCTGCATCAAGCCTTTCGCCCCTGCGGAAGACACCGCATCCGGCCGGAAGGAAGATTCCGTCTGGATGACGCTCTTGACGAGCGCCGGGTCGACGCCGTATCGCGAGGCCGCTGCGGTAATCAACCCGTCGAAGGATGACGTGAAGCCATCGTCCGCCGACAATCCGCCGCCGAGGCCGGACAGGCCGAGGCCAGCCCCTGTCAAGCCGGAGCCGGCGCCCAGCAGTTGCAGCATCGAAAGGCTATCGGGCGAATTCGCTCCGGAATCCAAACCGGAACCGAATCCCAGTCCGATATCGGTCAAAGCGTCCGCGCCGGTCAATTGGCCCAACAGTTGCGAGAAAAGCCCGCTCCCATCCGAGTCCGTACCGTCCGCCGAAAGCCCCGTTCCGGCGAACGGATCGATTCCGGACAGGAATTGGGACATCAACAATTCCTTCATTACCCGAGGATCCATCGTTACGTTCATATCGGACATGTTCCGCAGTCTCTCCCGTGTTGCTTGCCGTTTTTCCTTATTGTACAACAAGTCCGGTGCCGCGAAAAGTCCCGTTTCCCGTTCCCGGCCGCTTAAGAGTCCTTCGGCCGAAACGTATGGCAGCAAGTCGATGCGGAATCGTCCGACCGGTCCCGGTGTTCACCGAGCTCGCCGGCGAATTCCTCGTCTCCCTCCGTTCGGCGCGAACGGGCATGCGCGTCGATCTCGATCAGAATCTGATCGGCGGCGCAACGGTTGCCTTCTCCCCAAAACGTGCAGTTGCTGACGCTGCAGGATACTCCACCCGGCATAACGCAAATCACCTCCCGATCCTTAATGTGCTCGCCACGTTCGGCGGCCATGCGGATCGGGAGGTGGAGGCTGGAGGGAGAACGGACTCTCCCTTATTTAGATTGGCCTTGCATTCTGCACTGGATCAGGTATTCGCTCTCATAGTACGTAAGGTCTTCGCGCAGTTCCTCGAAAGCGCGGGAGATGCCCAGAACGACGTCGCGAACGGCCCGTCCCGGCTTGGCGCGGAAGCGGATGGCATCCTGGCCCGTATAGGCGTAGCGCCCGTCTTCCGAATACCCTTCGTTCTTCGGATAAAAATACGCGTTGACGCAGTGGTGGTACACCTCGTAAAGGGCTCGCTCCGCGGACTTCTGGTCGAAATTCGGCCGGCGCAAAATCGCTCCGAGCTTCTCGTAAGCCACCTCGGAAAAGACCAGCAGATGACGCAGGTCGGAGAGCAGTCCGGCATGGACGGCGACCGCTTCTTCCGAAGCGTCTTCTCCCGTCAATTGCGGCAGCGCGTTCCGGTTCAGGAACGTCTCCAATACGTCAATCGCGGATTTCAGTTTTTCCCGGCTGGATTCGGCAAGCGCCTTTACGTTGGCGGTCGGCATAAATGGCTTTCCCCTTTCATTATCCACAAACGTGCCCGATAGTTGTCCCGTCTGCAGTTCGCTGTTTCCGGCGAAAAATCAAAATCATCGTACCACAAATCGATCCGGAACGGTACTGGCAAGGGCGAAAAATCCCGTATAATTTTGCCCATCCTCTTCAAGCTAACGATAGGATGTCTTGGGCAAGTCGACAGCCCATCCAAAGGAGGCAAAAAGCGAATGCGCCGCAATGCGTTAATCGGTCTACTCTTCACCGCCGCCGTCGCTCTCTTTATTGTGCCGGTGATCGCGCCGCCCCGCACGGCCAAATCCCCGGCACCCGCGCCGAACGAACTGGCTGTTCCCGCGCCCGTTCCGAGGGAGCTGGCCATCCCCGCCCCGGTCGCCAGCCCCAGGCTTCGCGCGGAAGCGGAAAAAATGTCCAAACAGCGGATTTTGCAGCGTGACATGGAGGCGACGGAACTGCTCTGCCGTTCGGACTGCACGCTCGACATGACCCGCTTCCTTCGCGACCACGCCGGCATCAAAGCCGAAGACCGCGCCGCCCACCTGCGCCAGGCGATGAAGGAACATCCCCACATGCTGAAGATCGCCTGGACGTCGCAGGGCAAGACGGTCCAGGCCGGCAAGCCCGCGGACGGCTTGGAGCAAGCCGCGGCAGCCGATTGGAAGCAAGCCAAGCAAGCGCTTCGGCAAGGGAAAACATACCAGTCCCGAACGTTCAAGTACGGCGGCAAAGACCATTTCGTACTGGCGCTTCCGGACGGCGGCAAGCCCGGCGAAGGAGTGGCCGCGCTTGTCACCACCGACGTCGTGCAGCAGGTGGAGCGCCATCAGAAGCGCAATTTGCGCCTGACGCCTTATCCGTCCGAAGGACGGTACCGGCTGGAATCGGTTCTTCCGAACACCAACCGCGATACGACCGTCAAGAACGGCGAGGACAATCAAAACGCGAGCCACTATGCGGTCGACGAGATCGTCGTCAAGTTCCAAAAGCCTCTGACGTCCAAGGAGCTGCTCGCGCTGCGCAAGGAACTCAGCTTGACCGTGGTCCGGCATCGCGGACAGACGTACTTGTTCCGCTCAAGCCGCTACAAGATGGATCAGCTTAAGGAACGTTTCGCCAAGTGGAATCCGGTCTACGTCGAGCCTCACTATTTGTATTTGACTCACGAGACCGGCGGAACATCCGGCGCTTCTTCCGGGTCTTCCGCAACCGGTACGGCAGGAACGATCGTCCCGAACGACACCCTGTACTCGAAGTATCAGTGGAACTTGCCCGAGATCGCCACGAACAAGGGCTGGAATGTCACGCGCGGCAAAGACGACGTGGTCGTCGCGATCGTGGACACCGGCGTACAGAGCGACCATCCCGATCTGAAAGGCAGGCTGGTCCAGGGCACGAACATCATCGACCCGACCCAGCCGCCGAACGACGACGTCGGCCACGGCACCCACGTGGCGGGCATCATTGCGGCCCAGGTGAACAATAACGAAGGTGTCGCCGGCATGACCTGGTATACGAAAATCATGCCGGTCAAGGCCCTCGACAGCTCCGGCGCCGGCACGACCTACTCGGTGGCGGAAGGCATCATCTGGGCGACGGATCACGGCGCCGACGTCATCAACATGAGCCTGGGCAATTACGCCGAAGCCCAGTTCCTGCACGATGCCGTCAAGTATGCTTACGATCACGGAGTCGTTTTGGTTGCGGCGACGGGCAACGACAATACCGACCGCCCGGGTTATCCGGCGGCTTATCCCGAAGTATTCGCCGTCGGGGCGACCAATCAGGACGAGTCGAGGGCCGAATACTCGAATTACGGGGATTACGTGGACGTTACCGCGCCAGGCACTTCGATCGCCAGCACCTATCCGGGCAGCCGATACGCGGCGCTCTCCGGCACGTCGATGGCCTGCCCGCACGTCTCGGCGCTCGCTTCCCTCGTGCGCGCCGCCAATGCCAATCTGGGCAACGAGGATGTGATGGATCTGCTCCGCAAAACCGCCAGGGATTTGGGTCCTGCGGGCAAAGACGTCGACTTCGGCTATGGCCAGATCGACGTGGACGCGGCCGTTCGTGCAGCCAACGCCGAAGCTGCGTCGCAGCAGCAGGCGGAAACGCCGCCGCAAAATCTGGCGGGAGAAACGGGCGAAACGGGCGAATCGTTCGCCGAGCGGATTCGCCGCCAATTGGAACGGCTCTTCGGCACCGACGGCTCCCAGCCGTAAACCCCTATCGTGATCGCAGCGGCCCGAAAAAAGGAATGTAACGTTCCTTTTTCGGGCCTTTTTGTGAATCTTTGCGATTGTTCATGCATTTTTAAGCGTTCGCATGTACAATGGGATTGGGCCGTTTTGCCTGTCCAAGTTAAGGGGGAAAGGAAGAGGATTCTTGCAAAAAGCGCAGCGAAAAATGGGAGTTAAGCAACAAAGGGAACTGGAGAAGCGCAAAAAACAACGGCGTATTCAAATCTTGACTTGGTCTACGGCCGTCGTCTTTGTCGCCTTGATCGTTCTGCTGTTTGTATTCAGGCCGGACGGGGAGTCGATCTCCATCGATTACGACCACGTTCCGACGATCGGGTCGACGGACGCGAAGGTAAAGCTGGCCGAATTCGGCGACTTCAAGTGCCCGACCTGCCAAATGTTCGCTCAGAACATCATGCCTGAGATCCAGAAGGATTACATCGATAAGGGGCAAGTCTCGCTCTCATTCTTGAACTACATGATTATCAGCCCTCAAGCCGACTCGTACACGGCGGCGCTCGCCGCGCAATCGGTTTACCATCAGAACAAAGACGAGTTCTGGAAATACTATGAAGCGATCTACAATAACCAGCAGGACGAGCGTACGCTTTGGGCGACGGCGGACAAGCTTGTTCAGATCGCCAAAGACGCGAAGCTGAACATCGACTTTGACAAGCTGCGTCAAGATATCGACAACGAGACGTACCAAGACGAAGTCCTGGATCAGACGAGCCTGGCGAGCAGCAAGCAATTCCCGGGCACGCCGACGATTCTGCTGAACGGCAAGCGGCTGACCGACGACCAGGCGCTTAACATCAACAACCTGAAGGCCGAGATCGACAAGGCGCTGGCGGCCAAATAGGACGGATAATGGATGACGGAGGATGAAGCGACGTGACGGCGATTCGAAGCTACGGGCTTTACTTGGCGTTTCTCGTCTCGCTGGTGGCGACCGGCGGCAGTCTGTTTCTAAGCGAAGTGATGCACTACATCCCTTGCAACCTGTGCTGGTTCCAACGCATCTTCATGTACCCGCTCGTGCTTCTGCTTGGCCGGGCGGCTCTCCGCGACGACCGCGGCATGGCCGGTTATGCCCTGCCGCTCAGCGTCATTGGCGGGCTGATCTCTCTCTATCATTACGGCGAACAAAAAGTACCCGGCATGGCGAGCATCGCGCCCTGCCGGGTCGGGGTGCCTTGCAATAAAGATTATCTCGACTGGTTCGGCGTCATTACCATTCCGCTGATGGCGCTGGTCGCGTTCGCGCTTATCACCGCCCTGCTGATCGTCATTCGCGCCGGTCGCCATGCCGAGGCCGACGAGCCGGAAGAATTCGCCGCGGCCGACTGAGCCGTTCCGGCATGCCGAATCCATAACCCGCGCAAATCAAAACCCGCAACCTCTGGAAAGAGCGTTGCGGGTTTTGATTTGCAGACGAAAAGTTTGCCGTAAGCCGGGTTCTGTGCTTCCGGTGGTCAGAACGGGCCGTGCGGCCCTCCCACGGATGGAAGCGACAATCATCTATCTAGGCCGTCCGTTGCCGAACGGCTCAAGCGACCAACCCGAACGCGCCCCGGGCAAGGGCTGCAGCCGAAGCTGCCGCGTTCCTCTTCGGTCTTGCTCCAGATGGGGTTTACCAGGAGCAGAGTCGCCCATGCTCCTCGTGGTCTCTTACACCACGGTTCCATCCTTGCCTGTGCCAACCCCAAAAGGTATTGGGGCCCCCGTGAAGTAATCGGAATAAGCTTCGAAGCTCTACGTCACTTTGCGGGGATCGGCCATCGGCGGTCCATTTCTGTGGCACTATCCTTCGGCTCGCGCCGACTGGACGTTATCCAGCATCCTGCCCTACGGAGCCCGGACTTTCCTCTCGCGGCGCGAAGCCGCCAGCGATTGTCTGTCAAGCTTTCCGATCTGCAACGTTTAGTATAACGCGAATCGGCTTCCGGCACAACGGCAATCGTTGACTTCCGAGGGCGCCGGGATCCGGCTATGGCGTTCATCCCCAAGTTACCCAATATCCCATCTGCTCAGTTTCGCCTGCCGAAACAACGAAACGAACCTGAGCGATGGGGATATTGGATATCGGAACAGAGCGTGAAGCTTGCACGCTCAGGACTTCAACCGGTCAGCGAAGACGGAACGGCTCGGTGTTTGCTTGGGAAGGAAGCACTTCGGTGTCGTAGCCGGCGGCTTTGAGCTTCTCCTGGAGCCACCGGGCCGTCTTCGGCTTCATGATCTTCTCGGCGTTATGTCCGGGATCGACGATCGCCAGTCCCATCGCGTCGGCGTCATGAGCCGTATGGTAGTCGATGTCGCCGGTCACGAGCACGTCTGCGCCGGCGAACTTGGCATGGCGGATATAGCGGCTGCCGGAGCCGCCGAGCACGGCCACTTTGCGAACTTGCCGGGAGCCGTCGCCGACGACCCGCACGAACGGCACGTCCAGCGCCTTCTTCACGCGCTCGCAGAACGAATCGAGACTTTCCGGCTGCGGCAGCGAGCCGACCCTTCCGAGCCCGAACGAACGGCCCTTCAGGTCGACCGGGTACAGATCGTACGCGACCTCCTCGTACGGGTGCGCCTTGAGCATCGCCTGCACGACCGCTTTGCGCGCGCTGTCCGGCACGATCGTCTCGATTCTCACTTCGGCCGCCTTCTCGAATTTGCCCTGCTTGCCGATATACGGATCCGTTCCTTCCCGAGGCAGGAAAGTGCCGGTTCCTTCGATGTTGAAGCTGCAATGGCTGTAGTTGCCGATCCAGCCGGCACCGGCGTTGAAAAGGGCGCCGCGAACCGCATCCTGATGATCGACCGGGACGAACACGGCCAGCTTAAACAGTTTATCGGTGTGCACTTCCTCGAGCACCGCCCGGCCTTCGATGCCGAGCGCTTCGGCCATCCAATCGTTCATTCCGCCTTCGGCCGAGTCCAGGTTCGTATGCGCGACGTAGACCGCGATATCACGGCGCAGCAGACTTGCCATCAGCGCCCCTTCCGGAGTATCGGTCTGCAGATGCTTCAGCGGCCGATACAGCGGCGCATGGTGGGCGATAATCAACTCCGCGCCCAGCTCGCCCGCTTCCTCCACGACCGCGGGCGTCACGTCCAGCGCGACCAGAACGCGCCGGATCTCCTTCCGCAGCGAACCGATCTGCAGCCCGATCCGATCGTCCGGAACGGCGTAATGCTTGGGCGCCAGCTTCTCCATCCATTGAATTACCGTTTCGCCGCGGGCCAGCATGCCAGCACCTCCTTGATTTTCGCGATCGCCTTCTCCCATTCCAAAGCTTTTCTCGCCGCTTCGTCCGATTGGGACAATCGAAGCCGTTCTCTGATGGTTTCCCGCTTCGCCAATTCGGATTCCCACTTCCTGCGGAACGTCTCGTCCGAACCCCGCAGCAGCAGCGGTCCCATCTCCCGGATCAGGGGCACCGGCACTTCGGCGCTACCGAAGCCGAGCAGCGACGGATCGTACAGCTCCGCATTCCGCTTCTTCGCCTCCGCTTCCCCGTCTCTCTCTGCCTTGAGCATCGTATAAATCTCTCCGTCTTCCTCCAGCAGCTTTTCCTCGATCAGGACGTAAGCATGGTCGACGAGCCACTGCCTCACTTGATCTTCCGCTACGTGCGGCGACAGAATGAGCGTGCGGACGCCGTCCAAGCGGCGCCCCGCTTCCTCCAGCAGCCGAACCATCAAGCTGCCTCCCATGCCGGCGATGCACACCGTATCGACTTCGCCCGGCTTCAAAACCGTCAGGCCGTCCCCTTGCCGGACCGACACGATGCCGTCAAGACCGGCTGCCTTTACTTGCCTCTGCGCCGCCTCGACCGGCCCTTTGTTCACGTCCCCGGCTACCGCAAAAGGCACTCTGCCCCCTGCGGCCAAATAAACCGGGAGCAGCGCGTGATCCGTCCCGATGTCGGCAAACCGCGCGCCTTCCGGCACCCAGTCCGCCAACGCGGCCAATCGGCCGGACA
Source organism: Cohnella zeiphila (assembly GCF_014212055.1). Taxonomy (GTDB): domain Bacteria; phylum Bacillota; class Bacilli; order Paenibacillales; family Paenibacillaceae; genus Cohnella; species Cohnella zeiphila. The sequence continues at coordinate 193,557 of NZ_JACJVO010000002.1, forward strand.
GCTTCACGTCCGCTCCCGCTCTTTGCGATCTCGTCATCTTATACAACCCATTCCATCCATTGTTTTCGCAGACGATACATGCCAATTCCCAGAATGACCGTCTTGACTGCCAATTCCACCTGAATCCAAGGAGTATCGATATGGTACAGCGCCGAGTAGACTTCCGGCATGAACCAAAGCACTAACGCGATTGCCAGCAGCACGCCTCCCGCCGACCGAAGCTTCACATGCGTAAACCAACTGAGCCAGCCGAATAACAGGGAAGCAGGCACCCAGAATACCTGCGTTTCCGCCCAGGTCGCGTTCGGGATCTGGCGGGCCAGCATCCATGAGTAGAGCACGATGATCGCGAGCCAACCGACCGCATGGAGCACTCCGACTCGCAGGCCCACACCGCAGACGATCCAGATGAGCGCGCAGGCCATCAGCAGCAGAATCGGCCCTCCGCCGGCCGTCCATCCGTGCAGCCGAAGCAGGCTGATTCCCGCGACGAGCAGGTAAATCACGCTCGCTCCCAGAAACAAGAAGGAGCGAAGCGGCAATTTGTCCCGCCACCATGCGCCCCCCGTAATAAAACCGGCCGTTCCCAGGCCGGTGAAGGCGATTTGCATTGCAAGGGGAAACGCGCTAAAATGAAGTACAAACAAGCAGGACAAGGCAAATATTCCAAATACAAGAATCCACGCCTTGCCGGAAGCTTGTCCGATCTTTCGAACGGCGGCGCCCATCGCATTCCTCGGACGGTCATCCAGATCATCCAAATATAAATTTTGCAGGAAGTCGCAGTATTGATCGGGAAGCATCTTTCCCCGTCTCCAGGACTCGATTTCCTTCACGATCATCTTCTTCTTGTCTTCATCCGACATCGCCATCCGGCATGCTCCTCTCGCCCGCGCAGGAACAAAAAGACCTTCAACCGTTCCGGCAGAAGGTCTCCAAAACAGGCTAATACCTGTATCGGCTTATTCGAGAAAATCTTTTAGCCGTTTGCTCCGGCTTGGATGGCGAAGCTTGCGCAGAGCTTTGGCTTCGATCTGACGAATCCGTTCGCGGGTCACGCCGAACACTTTGCCCACTTCCTCCAGCGTGCGGGTCCGTCCGTCGTCCAGGCCGAAACGGAGACGCAGAACGTTCTCTTCCCGCTCCGTAAGCGTGTCGAGCACGTCTTCGAGCTGTTCCTTCAGCAGTTCGTACGCGGCGGCGTCAGCCGGCGCCAACGCTTCCTGGTCTTCGATAAAGTCTCCCAGATGCGAGTCGTCCTCTTCGCCGATCGGCGTCTCGAGCGAGACCGGTTCCTGGGCGATCTTCATAATCTCCCTTACCTTGTCCACGCTCAGCTCCATCTGCTCGGCGATCTCTTCGGGCGTCGGCTCGCGGCCGAGTTCCTGAAGCAGCTGGCGGGAGACCCGGATCAGCTTGTTGATCGTCTCGACCATATGAACCGGAATCCGGATCGTGCGCGCCTGGTCGGCGATCGCGCGGGTAATGGCCTGGCGAATCCACCAAGTCGCGTACGTGCTGAATTTATAGCCTTTCGTATGGTCGAACTTCTCGACGGCTTTGAGCAGGCCCATATTCCCTTCCTGGATCAGATCAAGGAACAGCATTCCGCGCCCGACGTAACGCTTGGCGATGCTGACCACCAAACGGAGATTGGCTTCAGCCAGTCTCTTTTTGGCTTCTTCGCCGTCGTAGCCGCCGATTTCGATCTTCTTGGCGAGTTCCACTTCGTCGTCGGCGCCGAGCAGCGGGACTCGTCCGATCTCCTTCAAGTACATCCGGACCGGGTCGTTGATCTTGATGCCGGGCGGCAAGCTCAGATCGTCGTCGAAGTTGAAGTCGTCCTGCCCGTCTTCGTCGCTCCCTCGTCCCAGTTCATCGTGGTCGTTGACGACTTCGATGCCCAGATCGGCCAACTGCTCAAAAAAATCGTCGATCTGGTCGGCGTCCTGATCATAGGGAGACAGTTTTTCCATGATGTCTTTATAGGTCAGGGAACCCTTCTTCTTCCCTTGCTCCATCATTTGAGCCTTGACTTGCTCCAGCGTCAATTCCGCTTCCAGCCCGGTATGTTGATCGTTCGCCATTTCCGACTCCCTCCTCCCCGGAACGTAGGCGGCCTAAAGCACTTTCCGCTGCTTTTCCAGGGCGATAATCTCTGTTAAAATTTGCGCGGCTCGCAAAGGATCCCCTTGTTTCTCCGCACGATGCATCTCTTCATACATCTGTTCTATTCTCGATTTGGAATTCCATGATTCAATCGTGCGAAGGTAATCCGTAAGTTCCCGTTCGCCGAACGGAATCTCGATCAGCGCGATGGCGCCTACGATCCTCTCCAGCCGCTCGTCATGCAGGAATGTCATGAATTTACCGATATCGGGAGCATTGCCCTGCGAATAATAGCTATATAAATAAGCAGCAATGGCCGCGTGTTCCTCCATATGAAACCGATCGCCCAGGCGGTTCTGGACGGCGAGCGCCGTATCCGCGTCGTGCATCATCCAGTGAAGGAGATGGCGCTCCGCCCTTACGTTGGCCGGTTCAAGCGGCGGGTGTCTAGGCGAAGACCGGGTGTCATTCCATACATTATTCCACGATCCGTCCGGAATATCCCCAGACGTTCCCAATTTCTCCTGTCTGCGAATATCGGCCGCCTCCTGCTTGAGCGCATCGAGCGAGACGCCGAACTCTTGGGACAGCTCCCGAAGGATCAATTCCCGCTCCGTCGGGGAATCCCTCCGGGCGACCAGCTTGACCGCCTCGCGCAAATACCGAATCTTCCCATCATCTTCTAGGAGTATATGGGATTTGCGCAAATAGATGAGCTGAAATTTGACCGCGGAAACCGCTCCTTCGACGATCTCGCGGACGAACGCTTCGGCCCCGTGCTCGCCGATAAACTCGTCAGGGTCCATCCCCGGAGGCAGCAGCGCGATCCGGACCCGAAAACCCGCTTCTTCAAGCAGCGGCAAGCTTTTGTAAGCGGCCGCTTGTCCGGCGTTGTCTCCGTCGTAGCAGACGATCGCCTCGTCCGCGAAACGCCGCAGCACCGCCGCATGCTCGGCGGTCAGAGCGGTTCCCATCGTGGCGACTCCGTTCTCGACGCCGGCCGACCAGGCTTTGATCACGTCGACGTAGCCTTCGAACAGCACGACCTGCTTCGTCTTGCGGATCGCTCCCCGCGCTTCCCGCAGCCGGTACAGCGTCCGGCTCTTGTTAAACAGCGGCGTCTCGGGCGAATTCATGTACTTCGGCTGCCCGGCCGACATGAGCCTTCCCGCGAAAGCGATGATGCGGCCGTCTCCGCTATGAATCGGAAACATGACCCGGTCGCGGAACCGGTCGACGTAGCCGTCCCCTTCGTGCCGCTTGAGCAGCAAGCCGCCCCGTTCCATCTCTTCCGGATCGAAGCCGTTCCGCTGCAGCGCCTGGGTCAGCGTGTCCCAACGGGACGGAGCGTATCCGATTCCGAATTCTTCGATCAGCTTGTCCGTAAATCCGCGGGAACGGAGGTAGTCCATCGCCGGCTTCCCGGCTTCCGTATTGCGAAGCACGTACCGGTACAGCTTGGACGCATAACCGTTCGCTTCCAGCAGCGTTGCGCGTTCCTTCTGCTGGGGAGTAGCCTCCTGCTCCGCCTCGTCGGCCTGCCAGGTCACGGGAATGCCGGCTTCCTCCGCAAGCCGTTTAACCGCTTCGGGAAACGTCTCGTTCTCCATTTCCATCACGAACTTGATGACGTTGCCGCCCTTGCCGCATCCGTAGCAGTAAAAAATCTGCTTCTCGGGCGTCACGGTGAACGACGGGCTCTTCTCCGAGTGGAAGGGGCATAACCCTTTCAGGTATTTGCCCTGTTTGGCGAGCTGCACGTAACGTCCGACCGTTTCGGCGATCTCGTGGCGGCGCAACACTTCGTCGATGGTTTCCTGCGGAATCATTCCGTGGTTCATCACGAAATCACCTTCTTTTTACGCGATTCCTCCAAGACAAGTTTCACCCCATCTCTTCCGAATCCCTTAAGCCGAACCGCCGGCTTCCGCAAGCAAGCCGCGAACGTTTCGGAACGGCACGTATTACAATTCGCTAGTTTTCCCGAATCTCCTGCATCCCCCTAAGCAACAATGTCAGTTTTTGTTGAAATCGGGTTCGATCTTGCTCGGTGAATGCTTTCGGACCTTTCGTCCGCTTGCCTCCCCGCCGTTGTCTGGCCGACAGATGGCGCTGGGCCAGCAAGCCGTCGATATCGGATTCCGCGATCGTTCTTCCTCTGAACGTCAACACCGCCGCTCCTCTGGCAAGGCCCAGCGCAGCCAGTCCGTAGTCGCCCGTAACGAGGATATCGCCGGCTCCGATCGCGTTCGCGATATAAAGATCGGCCGATTGGTCGCTCGCATCGACGGTAACGACGTCTACCCCCGGCTCGGGGACGAGCAGATGGTCGTGCGAAGACACCATCAAGGCGCGGGCGCCGCACGCCTGCACCGTTCTCGCGATTTCCGACTTGACCGGACAGGCGTCGCCGTCCACGACAACCCGGTTACGAATCGGGGCCATCCGACATCACCTACGAGTTCCCCCAAAGTTTGCCGTATTATTATATACGCTAACCGGGCCGAAAATCCTGCCTGCGTCCCATTAAATTTTAAAATGATATACCTAACGCCCCTTGATGTCAAGAGTTCGTTCTTCAATTTGTCGTTTTTTTGTCAATTCCTCCCTGAGCGGCCCCGAAAAGCGTCAACAACCAGCCTTCCGCGAAAGGGAGGGCTGGTTGAGAGCTCGGGGAACGAAACGAAACGAAACGTACGCCGGCCACCCACCCTACCGTAACGCGAAGGGCATCCGCTACCGGTTCTGCAGATGGTCCAGAATAAGGCTGGCCGTCTCTTCGACCGCTTTGTTCGAGACGTCGATGACGACGCAGCCGATCTTCTTCATGATCCGATCCGCATATTCGAGTTCCTGCTCGATCCGCTCGGCCGTCGCGTAAGAAGCGGAATCCGGCAGCCCGAGCGCCTTCAGCCGTTCCTTGCGGATGGCGTTCAGCGCATTCGGCCGAATGGTGAGACCGATCACTTTGCCCGGATCGACCAGGAACAGTTCGCGCGGCGGAACGAGCTCAGGAACGAGCGGAACGTTCGCTACCTTCAGCGTCTTGTGGGCGAGCACCATCGACAGCGGCGTTTTCGAAGTTCGCGATACGCCCGTCAGCACGATGTCCGCCTTGCCGATGCCGGCGACGTCGCGGGCGTCGTCGTAGCGGACCGCGAATTCGACCGCCTCCACCTTGCGGAAGTAGCCGGCATCCAGCACGTGGTTGAGACCGGGCTCATGCCGGGAAGGCCGGCCGAACAGCCGCTCCATGTTGCCGATAAGCGGGCCGAGCAGGTCGATCGTCGTGACTCCCTTGGCGGCCGCCCGTTCGGTCATCCGTTCGCGAAGATGCGGAATGACCAGCGTATAAAGGAGAACGCTGTTGTCGCTCGCCGCCGTGTCCACGACCGTGTCGATCGCTTCTTCCGTCTGGATGAAGCCGATGCGCCGGATGTGGACCTGGAGCGGGTGGAACTGGGCGGCCGCGGCCCGAACCGCCAACTCTCCGGTATCCCCGGCGGAGTCGGACACGACATACACCGTTACTTCCGTCTCGGACATTCCTCATCACCTCTTCACTTTAAGGGACGCCGGCATCCCGTCGTTTCTTGCCGCCGCTCTTGGCGTCGAAATTCACCCTACCCACTTGGAGAAATCGGCGAACGATTTGACGTCGTCGGCGATATTGGCGAGCAGCGACAACCGGTTGCGGCGAATCGCCTCGTCCTCCGCCATGACCATCACCGCTTCGAAGAAGCCGGAGATCGGTCCGTTCAAGGCGGAGAGCGCGGCAAGCGCCTCTTCCAGCTTCGCCTCGTTCACGGCTTTGGCATACGTTCCGTGCGCCTTCTGCCACGCCTCGTACAAGGCGCCTTCGGCCGGATCCGCGAACAGGCTGGCGTCGATCTGCCGGGATTCGTCCGCTTTCGCCGCCAAATTGCAGACGCGGTTGAACGAATCGACGGCCGGCCGGAACGCTTCCTTCCGCGCGCCTTCCGATTCGTCCTGCAGCGCCTTCGCCCGCAGCAGCGTGCGGCGCACGTCGGCGCAGCCCGCGCTCAGCACGGCGTCCGCGACGTCGTATCGAATCTGCTGGTCGGCCAGCACGTTCTTCACCCGCAGCGCGAAAAATTCGTTCAGGTCGCGCAGCACGTCGTAAGCTTCGCGCTTCAGCGGCCTGGCGGCGGCGAGCGTCTCCAGCGCCAGCTGGAACAGTTCCGGCAGCGGCAGTTCCAGCTCGCGCGCGAGCAGCGTCGAGACGATGCCGGCCGCTTGGCGGCGCAGCGCGTACGGATCCTGGGAGCCGGTCGGCACGATGCCGATCGAGAAGCAGCCGACGATCGTGTCCAGCTTGTCGGCGATGCCGACGATGGCGCCGACGAGCGATTCCGGCGGCGTGTCTCCCGCGTTGCGCGGCGAGTAGTGCTCGTTGATCGCACGGGCGACGGCTTCCTTCTCGCCGGCCTTGCGGGCGTAATCTTCGCCCATGATGCCCTGCAGCTCCGGGAACTCGTATACCATCTGCGTCACGAGGTCGAACTTGCACAGCTCGGCCGCACGGTCGACGCCGGCCTGCGCCGATTCGTCCGCCCGCAGCTTCCGGGCAAGCTTGTTCGCGACGTCGCGGATGCGCCGAACTTTGTCGGCGACGGTGCCGAGCTCCTCGTGATACACGATGTTTTCCAGCTTGGCGAGGAAGTCCGGAATCGCAACCTTCTGATCCTCTTCATAGAAAAACTTCGCGTCGGACAGGCGCGCCCGCAGCACTTTCTCGTTGCCCTTGGCGACAACGTCCAGCGACATGGCGTCGCCGTTGCGAACGGTGACGAAATAAGGCTGCAGCTTCCCTTCCGCGTTCAGCACCGGGAAGTAGCGCTGATGCTCGCGCATCGAAGTAATGAGCACTTCCTGCGGAATGTTCAGGAACGAAGGATCGAACGTCCCGTACAGAACCGTCGGCGTCTCGACCAGGAAGAGCACTTCTTCCAGCAGGTCTTCCTTCACCGCGATCTTCCATCCCCGTTCCGCGGCCAGCCCGTCGATGCCGTTTACGATGGCCGCCTTGCGCTCTTCCACGTCCGCGATCACGTGCTGCTCCCGCAACTTGCCGACGTACTGCGCCGGTTCTTCGATCGTCGCGTCCGCGCCCAGGAAGCGGTGGCCTCGCGTCGTGCGGCCGGTCTCGACGCCGGCAATCTCGAACGGCACGACTTCCGATCCGTGGAGAGCGACGAGCCAGCGGATCGGCCGGATGTACCGCAGCTCCCAGGAGCCCCAACGCATGTTTTTCGGAAAAGTGAGCGACGTCGCGAGCGACGGCAGCGCGTCCGGAAGCAGGCTCGCCGTATCGACGCCGACGCTCGACTTGTTGGCGTACACGTATTCGACCCCGGACAGCTCCTTGAAGAACAGCGCTTCCGGCTCAACGCCCTGGCTGCGCGCGAAGCCGAGCGCAGCCTTCGACCAGCCGCCGGCTTCGTCCAATGCGATCTTCCGCGCCGGCCCTTTCACTTCCTCGCTGACGTCCGCCTGCCTGTCGGCGAGCCCGGTCACGAGCACGGCCAGCCGCCGCGGCGTTGCGAACGCCCGCACTTCCTTATACCCGATACGGCTGCCGTCGAGCCATTTCTCCGTCTTGTCCTTGAGCTGGTCCATCGCGGCGCGCACGAAGCGGGCCGGCACTTCTTCCAGGCCGATCTCCAGCAGCAGATCCTTAGCCATCGATCTCCACTCCTTTCTTCAGCAGCGGGAAGCCGAGCCGCTCGCGCTCCTGCAGGAAGGTCGCGGCCACTTGCCGCGCCAGGTTGCGCACGCGGCCGATATAGCCTGTCCGCTCGGTTACGCTGACCGCGCCGCGCGCGTCCAGCAGGTTAAACGTATGCGAGCATTTCAACACGTAATCGTACGCGGGAAAAACGAGATTCTCATCCATGGCGCGCTTCGCTTCGGCCTCGTAGGTCGAGAACAGCTGGAACAGCATCGCCGCGTCGGACACCTCGAACGTATATTTTGAATGCTCGTATTCCGGATGCTTGAACACGTCGCCGTAGCGGACGCCGTTCACCCATTCGAGATCGTATACGTTCTCCTTGTCCTGAATGTAGGAAGCCAGCCGCTCCATGCCGTACGTAATTTCGGCCGAAACCGGGTGGCAATCGATGCCCCCGACTTGCTGGAAGTACGTAAACTGGGTGATTTCCATGCCGTCCAGCCATACCTCCCAGCCGAGTCCGGCGCAGCCGAGAGAAGGATTCTCCCAGTTGTCCTCGACAAAGCGGATGTCATGGTGGCGCGGGTTGATGCCAAGCCGGTTCAAGCTCTCCAAATACAGCTCCTGAATGTTGTCCGGCGACGGCTTCATGATAACCTGGAACTGGTGATGCTGATACAGCCGGTTCGGATTCTCGCCGTAACGGCCGTCCGCCGGCCGGCGGGACGGCTCCACGTAGGCGACGTTCCACGGTTCCGGTCCGATCGCTCGCAGGAACGTCATCGGGTTCATCGTTCCCGCGCCTTTCTCCACGTCGTACGGCTGCACGACGATGCAGTTCTGCTCGGCCCAGAACTGCTGCAGCGTCAGCGTCATCTGCTGAAAATTCATCTTCGCCACGATTGTTCTTCTCCTTCTTTCTCCCCGCGGGGAGCTTGGTTGGCGGCACTTGCGAGAGGGGCGGACCGGCAGCCGGCAGCTCAAAAAGCTCCCGTCTCCACGTCTGCCCTCGCAGACGTAGGGACGGGAGCTCGTTCCCGCGGTTCCACCCTACTTGGCGCCGTCGCGTCACCGCCCGGGAACCGAAGTCCGCCGGCGGATGCCGCTCGTTTGCCCGCTCTTTGGCATGGCCGTTTCTCTCGGGAGCGCCCTTCGCCGATTCGTCGCGCCGGGCTCCCACCGCCCCCGGCTCGCTGATGCCGACCGTCAACCGGCTACTCCTTCTCCTTCAACGAGAACGAAGCCATTAATATGCATTATTCTAGCCGAATGCCGCCCGGGATGTCAAATGCGCGGCCGGCGGTTCGCCCGCTTAACGTTCAGTCCATGCTTGGACATTGCTCGAAGCTTGAGTTTACCCTCGTTCGCTACTCCGGTTCGGCGGGGCGGTCGGCCCTTGGAGCGCGCATGTCGGAATCGATCCGTTCGGCCAGGCGCTCCCACTGATCCAGAAAATGCTGCGACTTGAGCTTCAGCCCGAGATGGTGGTCCATCCACTTCCGCATGGCGAGACGAAGCTCGTTTTTGAGCGCGTCCTTGACGTTGATCTGCCCGAGCCGGCGAAGATCCAGCCCGGCAAACAACCGCAGAAGTTTCCATGCCGTCTCGCTCAGGTCCAAGGCGTACGGGTCCTTGCCGCGGCAATAGGGGCAAAGCGCCCCGCCCGCGCCCGGACTGAAGCGAAACGGAACGCCGGTACGGCCGCAGCCGGCGCATTCGTCGAGCAAGGGGGCGTAGCCGGCGATCCCGGCAATTTTCATCTCGAAGGCGCGGATGACGATCTGCGGATCCTTGCCTTCGGCCAGAGCGTCGAAGCAAGCTTTCAACTGGTGAAAAAGAAAGCCGCCCGCATCTTCTTCCCCGACGCCCCGATCGCATAGCTCCGCGGCGTAAGCCGCATAAGCGGCCTCCTCCAGCCCTTCCCTGAGCGCCCGGTAGGACTCGATGATTTCGCCGCTGTTCAGGGTGCCGAGCTGGCCGGATTTATAGAAAGAAAAATCCCCATGCGTAAACGGCTGCGCCAAAGAGGAATAGCGGCTTTTGGGCTTGCGCGCGCCCTTGACCACGATTCCCTGCTTGCCGTGCGATGGGGTGAGGATCGTAATGATTTTATTGCCTTCGCCATAGTCCGTTCCGCGGATAACGATTCCTTCCATCCGATACAGCATCGGACAACCCTCCGTCCGTTGCAAGCCCGGCACCGCCCGTCAGGGCGATGCCGGTTCGACCGCGGAATCGCCCTCCGGCGAATCGGGAGCGCCCGGCGGCTCCTCGCCGCCCGTCCCGAGCTTGTTCATTTCCTTGTACAGCAAATAGGCTTCAATATCGCCGGTCTGCGTAAACACGTGCCACGTGAAATCCCGCACAGCGCCTCATCCTCTCCCGACGGAAATGAATTGCCCGAATTCCGTCTTTAGGATGTCACGGCGCCGCCCGGGGTATGCCTGACAACATCTTGCTGGAAAGGCTTTAGTCGTGCCGGAAACCGAGCGATTTGAGCACCGATTCGCGGTTGCGCCAATCTTCCTTTACTTTGACCCACAGCTCCAGAAAGATTTTGGATCCGAGCAGCCGTTCCATGTCCTGCCTGGCCAGCTTGCCCACTTCCTTGAGCATCGCCCCGTTCTTGCCGATGACGATCCCTTTCTGCGACGATCGCTCCACGTAGATGACCGCGCCGATATTGACGACGCCGTTCGCTCCCGTCCCCATGCTCTCGATCTCCACCGCGATCGAGTGCGGGATTTCCTCGCGCGTCAATTGCAAAATTTTCTCCCGGATGAGCTCGGCGCAGACGAACTGCTCGGGATGGTCCGTCACCTGGTCGGCCGGATAATACATCGGTCCTTCCGGCAAATATTTGGCGATCTGGTCCAGCAGCGTCGTCACGTTGTTGCCGAGCAGCGCGGACACCGGAACGACCTCCGTGAAAGAATGGAGCCTCGCGTACTTCTCGATGATCGGCAGAAGCTCTTCCGGATGAACCTTGTCGATCTTGTTCAGGACGAGAAATACCGGCGTATCGACCTTTTTGAGCTGTTCGATAATGTAGCGGTCCCCGCCCCCGAGCTCTTCGGAGACGTCGGTCAGGAACAGCACCGCGTCCACCTCGTCGAGAGCGCTCTGGGCGGATTTGACCATGTAGTCGCCGAGCTTGGAATTCGGCTTGTGAATGCCGGGCGTGTCCAGAAACACGATTTGCGCGTCTTCCGTGGTGTATACCCCGTGAATTTTGTTGCGGGTCGTCTGCGGCTTGTCGGACATGATGGCGATCTTCTGCCCGATGACCTGGTTCATCAAGGTCGATTTGCCGACGTTCGGGCGGCCGACGATGGCGACGAACCCGGATTTGAATTTATGCTCGCTCAAGGCGCATCCTTCTTTCCGTAATCGCGGTTGTCGTGGAGCGAGAAGGCTCCTGGCAGCAGCTCCGAGGGCGTCGTCACGCGGACGTCGCCCTTCAGGTTGCTTAGAATAATCGGCATGTCCGGCGCGCACAGCTCGGAGATGACCTGGCGGCAGACGCCGCAAGGAGCGATCGGCTCGTCCGTGTCGCCGATGACGGCGAGCGCCCGGAACGAACCCGGCGCGCAGCCGTCCGCAATGGCCCGGAACAGCGCGGTCCGTTCGGCGCAGTTGGTCGGTCCGTAGGCCGCGTTCTCGACATTGCAGCCCGGATGAACGACGCCATCCGCGTCAAGCAAGGCCGCTCCGACCTTGAAATTCGAATAAGGCGCATACGCCCTTGTCCTCGCTTCGGCCGCCTCCCGGATCAATTGCTCATTCGATTCGCTCATGCCGTCCCTCCTTCGGTTATGGACACGGTTGGGTCAAGAGCCGAAAAAAGCCCGCCAAAGCGGAGGGCCCAATACGATGACGCCGACCGCGGCCGCATACAGCGATGCGACCAGCACGGCCCCCGCCGCGGCGTCCTTGGCGATCTTCGCCAGTTCATGGTCGTCCGGCGACGCCAAGTCGACCGCCCGCTCCACGCCGGTATTGAGCAGCTCGGTCACCCATACCGCCGCGATGGCGGAGAGCAGCCACAGCCATTCTCCGGCGTCCACTCGCAGCACTGCCCCGGCGATGGCAACGATCGCCGAGGCAAGAAGATGGAATTTCATATGCGGTTCATGCCCGAGAGCGTAATGAATCCCTTCCAAGGCATTGCGGAACGATTCGCTCTCGGTTCGATTGCGTCTTCTTCTCCCGCTCAACGGGACAACCCCGCTTTCGTGAGTACCGCTTCCTGCTTGGCGAACATCGCCTTCTCTTCCTCCTCGCTCTCGTGATCGTACCCGAGCAGGTGGAGGAAGCCGTGAACGAACAGGAAGCCCAATTCCCGCTCGACCGCGTGTCCGTATTCATTCGCCTGTTCGATGGCGCGCGGGACGGAGATGACGATATCGCCAAGCAGCTCGGCGAACGGATCGAACGAATCGTCCTCGGCTTCCGGATCGTCCTCCAGCGTCTCGTAATCGTCGTCGTAGACGATCTCCGTCTCCTCGTCATCGGCGCTTCTCATCGGGAAGCTCAAGACGTCGGTCGGCTTGTCCAGTCCCCGGTGCTCCCGGTTCAGCTCGCGGATGCCTTCGTCGTCGGTCAGCGTCAGCGTCACGACGCCGTCTTCCACGCCTTCCATCTCCCCTGCGAGCTGCAGAAGCCTCTCCAGCAGATCCGGCCAATCCGCTTCCGCTGAATCGCCGCCTTGTTCTCTCTCGTCGATCCACTCCAGCGCCAACGTCATGCCTGCCGCTCCTTTGTCTCTTTGCGAATTTTCAAATCTTTGTCGTCGGGATACTCGATCCGGGAATGGAACATGCCGAGCACCGTCTCCTTCAACGTCACCGCGATCTTGTCCATTTCCCGCAGCGTCAAGTCGCATTCGTTGAATTGCTGGTCGTCCAGCCGGTCTTTGATAATTTTCCCGATGATCGTCTCGACCTGTTCGACCGTAGGATGGTCGAGCGAGCGGACCGCCGCTTCCACGCTGTCGGCGATGCCGACGATCGCGGCTTCCTTGGTCTGGGCTTTAGGCCCCGGATAGCGGAAGTCGTCTTCCGTATATTCGAGCGGAATGCCCTCTTGCTCCGCCTGCTTGGCCGCTTTGTAATAAAAAAACTTCAGGAACGTCGTCCCATGGTGCTGCTCGGCGATGTCCCGGATCTGCTTCGGCAGCTTGTGCTGCTTCAGCATCTCCGCCCCGTCCCGGGCGTGGGCGATAATGATCGACGCGCTGACCTTCGGATCGAGCTTGTCGTGCGGATTGGCGCCGCCGTTCTGGTTCTCGATGAAGTACATCGGCCGCTTCGTCTTGCCGACGTCGTGGTAGAACGAGCCGACCCGGCACAGCAGGCCGTTCGCGCCGACCGCTTCCGCCGCCGCCTCCGACAGGTTGCCGACCATCAGGCTGTGATGGTACGTTCCCGGCGTCTCGGTGAGCAGCTTGCGCAGCAACGGGTGATTCGGGTTGGACAGCTCCACCAGCTTCAGCGCGGACAGAATGCCGAACGTCACTTCGAAAAACGGCATGACGCCGACGACGAGAATCGCCGTGAGCAGCCCGCTCACGAACATGAAGCTGACCGATTGCAGCAGTTGCACGCGATCCAGGTCCGATTCCACGAGCATGAGCGCCACCACGGCGACGGATCCGAACAGGCTGATCATGATGCCCGCCTTCAAGATCGCCGACCGCTGGCTGGCGCGATGAATCGCCAGCACGGACGTGAACGAGACGACGGCGGCGACGAATCCGTAACGGAAGTCGAATACGGACTGCTGGCCCACGTTCAGAATGACGCTGGAAAATACCGTGAACAACAGTGCGCTGACAAGGCCCATATGCATGTCCAGCAGCAGCGTGACAAGCATGCTTCCGAGCGCGACCGGCGCCAGAAAGCCGATGTTCGGCCAGCGGTCGGTCGGCGCCAGCGCAACCAGGTGCATGAGCAGCAGATTGATCGCGAAGATCACCAGCATCATCAAGAGCTTCACGTTGTCGCTTCGGGCGGGGCCTGACGAAGCCGCGCCTTCGGACAGGGAGGCGGATCCGGCCCACGACGTCATCTCTCCGTACCCGTAGAACGACAGAACGAACAAGATCGACAGCAGCAGCACGCCGAGCTGCGGCCAGTAATTTTTCTGCGCCTTCAGCATGCCCATGCTGTCGAGCCGGTCGTACATATCCTGCGTAATGACTTGTCCCGCCTTGACGATGACGTCTCCGGGCTTGTACACGATCGGCTGCGTGTCCTGCTTCGCCTGCACTTTGGCGTTCTCGGTGGCGTCTTTGTCGTAGAACTTGTTCGGCGTCAGCACGAAGCGGGCGAGCTCCTGAACCGTCTCGCGCTCCGTCTTCTGGTCGAGCGAGCTCGTGTTGACCAGCTCCGCCACCTTGACCCGGGCCGTCTCGGCATCCGGCACCGACTCGTTCATCAGCTTCCGCACGATGTCCCGGCCGACGACCCGCATGTCGGAGATCTGGTCGGAGGTCAGCTTCGGAAGCTTGTAGAACGTCTCTTCCGGAATGCTGTACTTCTGCGTCTGAATGTCTTTCTGCATCTCTTCGAGCAAGCTGGCGGAATACGTCTCGCCGCCGGAATTGTTCTGAACGAACGACGCGACGAACTGGTCGAGCCGGGCGGGAATATCCGTCCGGTAAATATCGACCTTGTTGTCCGTCGTCACCTGATCGTCCTGATTCAGCTGATCGATGCGGACCAGAATCTCGTCCAGCAGCTGCTCGTTATGAAGCGATACCAGCGAGTAGACGGGGCTGACTTTGTCGGCCGCCTTCTCCTGCGCCTCCAGCGTCGCCTTCTCGTCCACGATCTGGCGCGGCGCCTTGATGTCGTGCTCCGTTTTGCCGTTCAGCGTAATATCGTAAGTCTGGGGAACCAGCCGCGAAGCCAAGCTGAAATAAAAAAGCAGCACGAACAGCAGCAGCAGCAGCACTCTGACGGCTCCGCTGCGCTTCCAACCCCCTGCGGAAAAGGATGACGACGCTCTCGCCGGTCCGTTTCGTTTCCGATTCATCCGGCGTCCTCCTCTTTACGTTGGTTGATCTTGCTGGTCGCGGTCGTAAGCCTGGATAATCTTCTGCACCAAAGCATGGCGGACGACGTCCTGCTCCGAGAACGCCACCATTCCGATCTCCGGAATATCCCGCAAAATGCGCTGGGCCTCGATCAGCCCGGACTTTTTTCCTTTGGGCAGATCGATCTGCGTCACGTCGCCGGTAATGACCATATGCGAACCGAAGCCGAGCCGTGTCAGGAACATTTTCATCTGCTCGGCCGTCGTATTCTGCGCTTCGTCGAGAATGACGAACGAATCGTCCAGCGTCCGGCCGCGCATGTAGGCGAGCGGAGCGATCTCGATGAGTCCCCGTTCCATCGCCTTGGCGACGCCGTCCGGACCGAGCACGTCGTTCAGCGCGTCGTACAGCGGCCGCAAGTACGGATCGACCTTCTCCTGCAAGTCGCCGGGCAGAAAGCCCAGGTTCTCGCCGGCTTCGACGGCCGGGCGGGCCAGCAGGATGCGCTTGATCCGGCCGTCCTTGAGCGCGGCGACGGCGGAGACGACCGCCAGATACGTCTTGCCGGTGCCGGCCGGTCCGATGCCGAAGACGATATCCTTCTTGCGGATCGTCGTGATGTAATGCCGTTGGCCGAGCGTCTTGGGGACGATCGGCTTGCCGCGGAACGTCGTGGCGATCTCTCCCTTGAACAGGGAGAGCAACTGGTCCGCTTTCAATTCGCGGGCCAGCTCGTGCGCATAACGGACGTCGCGCTCGCTAAGCGACAAGCCGCTGTGAATCAGCTGCAGCAGCGTGTCGAACAACTGATGAAGCGAACGGACCTCGGATTCGGAGCCTTCGATGACGATCTCGGCTTCCCGGGAATGGATCGAAGCCTCCGAGTCCGCCTGAATCAGCCTTAGGAACTTGTCCTGCGGACCGAACAGAGCCAGTCCTTCCGCCGTGCTACGAAGCGGGATCGAGATGATGGATGTGGTTTCCGACAAAAAGCCTCATTCCCCCTGAATCGCTTGACCTGGAAGTTGGTTCGTCTGAACGATTGGACGTTCGGAGACGATGGATTGTTCAACCTCGAATAAAACTTTTATCATCACTTTACCATTCTCCGTTTGTTCATGCAAAATTTTTTCCGCGCGGATGACGGCCCCTTTGCCGCTCTTGGCGAGCAGCTGCTTCCTCGCCTGGGCCAATCCGGCTTCCTTCGCCTGCTCCGCCGTCAGCGTCTGCTCCTGATAGACGACTTCCTGCTCCCGCTCGTCCCAGGTCCCGAACGGCAGCGTCCATTTTCCCCACGCCAGGCGCTTGATGTCGGAACGGTAATCCGACTTTTCGAACGGCTTCAGCTTGTAGCCTGTTATTTGCAAGGCGCGATTGCCGATAATGAGGTACTTGCGATCGTTCGCGGCTCCGGTGTAGGCTTGGGCTTTGCGGACGAGCGGCGATACGATGTCGTATTCCTGCCAGACGAGCCCGCGCACCTCGCCTTTGGAGACGACCGCCTTCGTGCGGTCCCCTTCTCCGACGATGCCGGAGATGAGCACGTCCCCTTTGCGGACGCGCTGGTTCGTCTGCACCTTCGGACGGCCGTTCTCCGCTACGATATACGTGACGACGGCGTCATGAGTGGCAACCAGGTCGCGCGGCGATTCCGGCGCCGTTACGTCCGGCTTCTTCGCCTCGACCACCGTAATGTCGATGCTCGTCCCGTTCCGCTCCACGCCGACCCAGGCGGCTTCCGGCAGGCGGCCGGCGATACGGTCGGCGATCACCGAGGTGTCCGGCAGACGGAACGACCATTGGAATTTGTATACGCCCTCGGCTTTGGCCGCGGCGAGAACCTGGTCCGCCGACATGCGGCTGATGCCCTCCACCTTCACGTTCCAGATCAGCGTCGACAGCACGTAAAGGGCGGCGACGAAACCGATCAGGCCCCCCGCGAATGTCTTGCGGCGCGACAGGCGGGCCATCTGGAACGGCAGGCCGTGCCGTTCCATGACTCTCGTACGCCCTTTGGCTCGGCGCAGCAGCGGCCGCAGGCGAAAGTAGTCCGGGACCGTGACCCGGAACACCAGCTTTTCGTCCTTATCGTAATAGAGATCCCACAGCTCCAGCTTGTCCGCCAGCGCGGCGTTCAGGAATGCGCCCGGCTGTCCGGCGGCCAGCTTGACCGTCACGAAGCCGCGCGCGTACTGAATCCAGCTTCCCTTCATCCCTGCCCCATCCTTCCCTCGGCCGCGCTCCGCGGGGAGCCTGTCCGGCCGCTCGATGCGCGTCTGCGGCGTTTCCGCCGCGCTTGCGATCAGCCCGGCGGAAACGCCTCCTTGCTTAGCAGCACGCCCGTTATCCGTCCTTCCACCAGCACTTCCTCGGGCCCGATGTTGCGGATCGTCAAATCGCGGCCCGTCACTTCCAATTCGCCCTTCTCCATGGCCAAACGGAGGGAATCCGACGCGAAATGAAGCACGCCGCGATGATTCTCCACCGTCAATTGAATGCCTCCGATCAGCGTCACCCGCGGGAGGTCGAGCACGACGTCCTGCGGCAGATCGAGGACGCGTGCGGTCCAGTTGCGCAGTTTGCGGACGAGTCGCGGCATGACGCGCCCCCCTCCTTTACCGTAAAACATATGCGGCGCATGCCTCGATTATGAAGCGGCGGAAATGCCGGCGATGAGGAGTTCGCGGCAGCTTTTCCCGGGATGGCGTGCCATAAGCGCGGTCTTCTGCTATGATCGATTGATATAGAGGGAGGCGGATCGGCATGGCAACGGTCGAGGAGTTCGGCAATTTGGACATTCGCATCGGCACGATTACGAGGGCGGAACCTTTTCCGGAAGTGCGCAAACCGGCGATCAAGCTGGAGATCGACTTCGGAGAATTGGGAAAGAAGCGGTCATCCGCGCAAATTACGAGGAGATACGATCCTGCGATATTGGTCGGCCGCCAGGTGGCTGCCGTCGTCAACTTTCCGGTCCGCCGGATCGCCGGATTCGAATCGGAAGTATTGGTTCTGGGAGGCGTGCCGGAGGAGGGCGACGTCGTGCTGCTAAGGCCGGACGAGCCCGTTCCGAACGGAACGCCGATTGCTTGAGCATGGCGGAATATATCCCCCAAAAGTGACGTGATGCTTCGAAGCTTTTTGGGGGAGCCCCCGTTATCCACAGGAAATCAAGTCGCATCATTTCCGAAACAACAAAAAGGCTTCCGAATCCGCTGATGATGCGGATCGGAAGCTTTTTTTGGCGCTACCGCCGCCGAAACGGCTTGCGGGCGCGGGGCGGGCCGAGCACCTCGGCCATGACGACGGCGCGAGCGAGCTCGTCGCGCGACCAGCCGGCCGGCGCGCGTTCGGCCGGCGATACGCCGCGCTCCGGCGAAGCGAGCGCCGCGGCCAGGCCGGCGCGAGCGGCGGACGAGGCGGAGGTCGGCGACCCGGTCATTGCCGGTGCGGAAGACGGCGCAGCGGAAGCGCCGGGAGCCGGGAACGCGGCCGGGGGCGTCGCGGGCTCTATCGATGCGGCCGGCGAATCAACCGGTTCCGGCGCGAGAGGATCCCGGCGTTCGATGCCGGGCTGCGGCGCCGGTTCTTTGTCTTCGTGCGGCCGTTCCCGGGGCCGCAACGGCGCCGGCGAGGACGTCCGGCGCGTCATCGGCCCCGGGAAGCCGCCGCCGCCGAAGTCCGGCATCCGCGAAACCGGCTTTCGCTTCGCCGGGCCCTTTTCCAGCGGCGATTTTTTGAAAAACAGGCTGTAAATCAAACCGACGGCGATGATGATCAGAAAGTAGTAGCGGCCGAGAAAGTCCATCGCCTGTTCCATCCCGGTCAGCGTCCTTCCTGGCCGTCGCCCGTTCCGTCGGTCTTACCGCCGATCGAGCCTCTCATTTGGGTGTCGGCTTCGAGATTTTTCATATTGAGGTAATCCATCACGCCCAGCTTGCCGCCCTTCAGCGCTTCCGCCATCGCGAGCGGCACCTCGGATTCCGCCTCGACTACCTTCGCCTTCATCTCGACGACCTTCGCCCGCATCTCCTGCTCCTGGGCGACGGCCATCGCGCGGCGCTCCTCGGCCTTCGCCTGGGCGATCCGCTTGTCGGCCTCCGCCTGCTCCGTCTGCAGATGCGCGCCGATGTTCTTGCCTACGTCCACGTCCGCGATATCGATCGACAGAATCTCGAATGCGGTCCCCGAATCCAGCCCTTTGTTCAGAACGGTTCGCGAGATCAAATCCGGGTTCTCCAACACGTCCTTGTGCGAGTTCGAGGAGCCGACGGTGGTGACGATCCCCTCGCCTACGCGCGCGATAATCGTCTCCTCGCCGGCGCCGCCGACGAGGCGGTCGATGTTGGCCCGAACCGTAACCCGCGCCTTGACCTTCACTTCGATGCCGTCTTTGGCCACTGCCGAAACGATCGGCGTCTCGATGACGCGCGGGTTGACGCTCATTTGCACGGCCTGCAGCACGTCGCGGCCCGCGAGGTCGATCGCCGCCGCGCGCTCGAAGACGAGCGGGATATTCGCCCGCTGCGCCGCGATCAGCGCGTTAACCACCCGGTCCACGTTGCCCCCGGCCAGAAAGTGGCTCTCCAGCTGGTTGATGGTCAGGCCCAATCCGGCCTTCGTCGCCTTGATCATCGGGTTGACGATGCGCTGCGGAATGACTCTTCTCAGCCTCATGGCCACCAGCGTCAAGATGCTGATGCGCACCCCGGAAGCCCAAGCCGAAATCCACAGCATCAAAGGGAAAAAGCTGAGAAACACGATCAGCGCAATGACGACGACAGCGATGATGATGAGCAATTCCACGTTTCCGTTCATAGGTTTCCTCCCGAAAGGGTCAAATTTGAACTTCCTTCACGACAATCTTCGTGCCGTCCGCCGCCGTAACCCTGACGCGGCGTCCCGCTTCCACGAATTCGCCGGACGTGACGACGTCGACGCGGTCTCCCTCGAACTCCGCGACGCCGGCGGGACGGAGCGCGGACAGCGAGACGCCCTCTTTGCCCAGCCAGCCTTCCCGCGGACCGTTCGGAACGTACCCGAGCTCCGCCGTCAGCTGTTCGCGCAGCACGAACCGGTTCCAGATCCCTCTGCTTCTGAAAAAATAGGCGAAAATCGCCGCGAGCGCCAGCGCGACCAGAGCCGCCCAGCCGAGCGAACGCAGCGCGTCGCCGGTATCGTAAGCGGCCATTCCGATGCCCGTCGCGACGCCGGCTACGCCCAAGATGCCGAGGATGCCGAAGCTCGGCACGAACATCTCCAGCACGAGCAGAAGGATGCCGAGCAGGAAGACGACGAGCGCTTCCGCTTCGGCGAAGCCCGCGACGAACTGACCGAAGAAGTACAGGCCGAACGCGACGATGCCCGTAATGCCGGGAACACCGAAGCCCGGCACGAACAGCTCGATCAGAATGCCGGCAAGGCCGACGATCAGAAGAATCGTCGAGACGCCCGGGGAGACGAGCGCCTGCGACGCCTTCTCGGCAAGGCTCGGCTCGATGCGAACGATCCCGGAAGCGTCCGCTCCCCGCCAACGGATCGCTTCGTCGACGCTCCCGGCGACGGCATCGGCATAGCCGACCTTGCGCGCGTCTTCCGCCGACAGCGACAAAATTTGGCCCTTTTCCTTCGTGATCCCGAGCTCCTTGATTTCGATCGTGCGGTTCGGATCGACCATTCCTTCCGCGATCTTCGGATCGCGGCCGTTCAATTGCGCCGCCGCGACCATCTCGCTTGTCCAGAACGAGACCGTTTTCGGACTTTCGACCGCGTTCCCGGAGGCGTCAACCACCATCGCGGCGCCGATCGTGGCGCCGGGCGCCATCGCGATGCCGCCCGCGTTCAGCGCCAGATACGCGCCTGCCGAAGCGGCTTTCCCGTCCACGTATGCGATCGTCGGCACTTTCGACTCCCGAATGCGCTTGCCGATCCGGTCGGCGCTCTCCAGACTGCCGCCGGGCGTATCGATCTCGAGCACCGCGAGCGACGCCCTCGCCTCTTCGGCTTCCGTCAGCGCCCTGTCCACGAACGAAGCCAGTCCGCGCTCCACCTTCATCTTGACCGGAATAACGTAAACCGCCCCGCCGCCCGGTTGAACAGATGGCTCGGCCGCGGCGGCCGCCGCCCCGGGTAAGACCATGGCGGCAAGCGCGATTAGCGCCGTTAGCATGAGCAGCAGCGTTGCCGCCCGGCTAGGGACGGAATGTCGGTTCAATGGCCTCTCTCCTTTCGCTCCCGGTTCGGATTAAGCTGATATACGATATTTTTGCGCATCCGGTTACAAAAAACGCGGTTTTCGGGCCCTTTTACGCAAAAAGCGCTCCTCTTACGAGGAGCGCCCTGCTTATCGTTGTTTGGGGAAACTTATTGCAGAAGCTGCTGGACGTATTGATTGACGAGCTTGCCGTCGGCGCGTCCTTTCACTTTCGGCATCAACGCTCCCATTAACTTTCCCATATCCGCCTTGGAAGAAGCACCGGTCTCTTGAATGGTCTGCTTGACAATAGCTTTGATCTCTTCTTCGGTCAGTTGCTGAGGAAGGTATTGAGCGATGATGTCGATTTCCGCAATCAAATCCTGAGCCAGATCGTCCCGGCCGGCTTTCTGAAATTCCTGGAGGGAATCTTTGCGTTGTTTGACTTCGCGGCTCAAAATATCGAGCACTTCATTATCATCAAGCGGACGGCGCAAATCGATTTCCTGATTTTTGACCGACGCACGAACCATACGAATCGTGGAAAGCCGGAACTTGTCCTGAGCCTTCATCGCTTGCTTCATGTCTTCGTTCAAACGTTCCGCGAGGGTCATGTTGCCAATTCCTCCTAGAACTTGCGTTTACGAGCCGCCTCGGACTTCTTCTTCCGCTTGACGCTCGGTTTCTCGTAGTGCTTGCGTTTTTTCAGTTCCGCGAGAACGCCGTCTTTCGCGATCGATTTCTTAAAACGGCGGAGTGCAGCGTCGAGTGATTCATTTTTGCGAACTTTCGTTTCGGACACCAGTTATCCCTCCCTCCGGAACAGACCACAACACACGGTTATCAAACCTCATTATAGGCGAAGAAGAAAGGGAGTGTCAACTTTCCGGACGCGCAGTCAAGCATCTTATTCCGCGGCGGACGGTTTGGCCACCAGCGGGCCGAGCGGCTCGCCTCCGAGCACGTGGTAATGAACGTGGAAAACGACCTGGCCGCTGTCCTTGCCGATGTTGGTGATGACGCGATAGCCGCTCTCCGCGATGCCGGCGTCTCGCGCGGCCTGCCTGGCCGCCAACGCCACCCGGCCGAGCAGCTCCGCATCCTCGGGGCCCGCTTCGTCCAGAGAAGCGATATGCTTCTTCGGGATGACGAGCAGATGGACGGGCGCTTGAGGCTGAATGTCTTCGAACGCCAAAACGTGCTCGTCCTCGTACACTTTCCGCGACGGAATCGAGCCTTCCGCGATCTTGCAAAACAAGCAATCCATATGTACTCAACCTCCGCATATGATCGTGCCTCTATCATACCGCAAACGGCAACGGCTCGTCCAACCGGCGGGATGGCCTCGCCCGTCGAAGTCCCCGACCGTTTGGCTTGCGGCCATATCGACGATCTCCGCTATCGGCGCGAATATCACTTGGCGTTCAGTGCGGACGCCAAATCCTGCAACTGCTTGACCGTTTGCCCCGCAGGCCCGACCCAATCGATCCCCGCCTCCATCTGCCGGAAACGGTCGTCGCCGGTCGGAACTTCGTACTGTTTCAGCGTCGTCTCGAGCTTCTCCCCGGCGTCTCCGATCTTTTGGAGCGTGTCGAGCTCGTCCTGCGTCAGCGGTCCGTCGTGATTGCCGATCGGCTCCAGCTTGCTCCAGATCGTCTGCATGGCGGCGGAGACGGCCGACTCCGCTTCCTCCTGCGTCTGTCCCGATTGAACGCCGGATTCGGACAAAGTCTTGCCGCATGCGCTCGAGACCGGCGGAACCTGGCCGATCCGCTCCTTCACGGCCAGGCGGTCGACCGCCGCGGCGGTGCCCGATAGCGCCCGGGCATCGTCCTTCAGAATGCCTGCATAAGCGAGACAATCATTGTAGCCTTCGGCCAGCCTCTTTCCTTTGTCGAGCTTGTCCGCTTGCCCGTCGATCAGGAGACGGGACAGCAAAATGACGATCAGCGTCGCAAGGACCGTCGCGATCAGCAGCAAAATCGGGACGGTGTAGGTTCTTTTTCCGGACATTTCGAGAACTCCTTCTTCAATAAGACTGGAACGGAATGCTTGCCGGTTATCCCGGATTCGGGCGCGCCGATGCCTCCCCTGGTCCTCCGCGCGCGCATCTCCTCACAGCAGACGGACCGCGCAGCCGCCTTCCGTAAAATAAACGAAGCCTTCTTTGACCGGGCGGCCCAAGATGCGCCCGATCGCTTCCGCATACCGCTCAAGCTGAAACCGGTGCTTCCGGGCCGCATGCTCCCATCCTTCGGGCACCTCCCGGTCGGTCTTGTAATCGATCAGCACCAGTCCGTCCTCTTCGGGGAACAGGCAATCGATGACGCCTTGGACAAGCACGGGTTCGTCCGCGCTTTCCGCCCCTGCGTCCGGGTAAGCGGCCGAAGCGGGGATGCCGTAGCTGAACGGAACTTCGCGCCACGCTTTTTCCGCCCGGCAGAGCCGCTCGTAGATCGGGGTCCGGCAAAACGCCGCGATCGACTCCGGGTTCACCGCTTCCCGCTGCTGCGGCGTCAGGATGCGGCGTTCGACGAGCCGACCGAGCAGGTCCTCGACTTCCGCCGGCCCGGTTCCGGGCGCCAGAGGCAAATGCTGCATGACCAGGTGGACGATCGAGCCGCGTTCGGCCGGGGTCAGCGAGTTCTCCGACAGAAACCGCGGACGGCGGAGCCGGAACGTTCCGGCGGCCGTGTCGGGAAGCTCGTCCTCGTCACGCGCGAAGCGCTTCTCCTCAGCCGCCTCCTCCTCGTCGGACTCCGGCGAATCCGCCGCAGCGTAGTCTCCGGCCAAACGGCGTTTCATCGCCGTGATGGACGTTTTGGCCGCGAGCCGGGCGGATTCCGCCTTCGGGTCGAACCACGACAGCGCTTCGTAAGCCCGAAGCCCGGCTTCGGTCGTCTCGGCCGGAACCGGCTTCAGCTCCAGCGCGAGGTTCCAATACGGCTCATCGCCCGCCTCTTCCGGAAGACCCGCCGCTTCGGAGCGCAGGTATGCAGATGCCGGCACGACGCGGCATTTCCACGGAACGCGGGCGGGCGAAGTCCCTGCCGAAGCGCGGCCGGCATCGTCCGAAGCGGCAGCCGCTTGAGCTGCGGATCCGGCAACGGCTTCCGGCATGAGCGCTCCGGCGTCATGGCCCTCGGGCGACCAGCCCTCCCCGGCCAAGGCCGCCGCAGGCCCCAACCAATCCAGATAGCGGTTCGCGGCCGACACCGCGTAATCCGGCAAGCCGGACGCGGAAGTCGAGGCCAGTCCGCTCCACCGTTCCAGTTCCTTCGCGGCATCTTTGACCGAGCCGATCAGAATCAGCTTCTCTTTGGGCCTTGTCAACGCCACGTAGAGCACCCGCATCTCCTCGGCCAGCATCTCCGCCCTTAGCTTCCGCCGGATCGCCAGCTGCGGCAGCGTCGGATAGGCGACCCGGGTCTCGGGATCGACGAGCTTCGGGCCGAAGCCGAGTTTCTTGTGCTTCAGGAACAGCCCGTTCAAGTCCTGCTTGTTGAAGGAACGACCAAGTCCCGCCACGAACACGACCGGAAATTCCAGCCCCTTGCTCTTGTGGATGGAGACGACCCGGACGACGTCCTCCTGTTCTCCGAGCGCGCGCGCAGCGCCCAGGTCGGCGCCCGTATCGCGCATGCGGCCGAGGAACCGAAGGAACTTGAACAAGCCGCGCGAAGCCGAGTTTCGCTCGAACTGGCGGGCGCGGTCGACCAGCGCCCGCAAATTCGCCTGGCGCTGAACGCCGCCGGGCAGGCCGCCGACGAAGTCGTAATAGCCCGTTTCGCGATACAGCATCTCCAGCAGATCCCCCAGCGGCTCCCGGCGGGCGAAGCTGCGCCAATGATCCAGCGCCGCCAGAAAAGCGGACAGCTTGTCGGACAGCTCCCGGTTCTCTTCGGCCGTTCCCGCCGCGGCGGCCCGAACGGCGTCCCAGAACGAAGAGCGGCGGCCGTGCAGCCGGATTCTCGCCATCTGTTCCGCCGATAAGCCCACCAACGGGGAACGGAGCACGCCGGCGAGCGGTATGTCCTGGTCGGGATTGTCGATCAGATTCAGCATCGAGAGCATGACGTCGACTTCCGTCGCCGCGAAGTAGCCGGTGGCCAAGTCCGCGTAGGCGGGGATGCCGGCGGCTTTGAGCTCTTCGAGCACCGCCGGCGCGAGCGCGGTCGCCGCCCGCAGCAGGATGACGATGTCCCGGTAAGCGAGAGGGCGGTACAGCTTGCTCCGTCCGTCGTAGACGGCGAACGGTGCGCCGCCGCTTTCCTTCCCGCCGCTACCCATGAGCCGCTTGATCTCGGCGGCGATGCAGCGCGCCTCGAGCTGCGCCGCTTCCAGTCCTTCCTCCGCGCCGGGCAAAGCGTCCGTCTCGCCGCCTTCCGCCGCCGGCTCCTCTTCCCATTCCCGGCCGTCCTCTTCCGGCGCGCTCCGGTCGAGCAGGATCATCTCCACGGCGTAAGGGGAACGCCCCGCCTCGCGGGGCGCGCCGCTTAAACTGCCGCCTCCTTCATCACGGGAACTGGCGTAAATATCGACATCAGGATAGCCTTCGCCGTAAATCAGCTCCGCGCGCCGGTCGTAGTCCATCTCCCCGACTTTCTCGCGAAGGATCAGCCGAAAGACGTGATTGACCGCGTCCACCACTTCCCGGCGGCTGCGGAAATTGCGGGCCAGATCGATCCGGACGCCGGCAGAATCCGGTCCCGGCGCTGGCGTCGTCGCTCCGTCCCGCTTCCCTCCGTCGCCTCGCCCGCCTTCCTCTGCTTCGGAACCGCCGCGCCCTTCGAACCCTCCCCGGGACCAGACGTCGTAAGACTTGTACTTGCCCAGAAACAGGCCAGGCTCCGCCAGCCGGAACCGGTAGATGCTTTGCTTGACGTCGCCGACCATGAATACGTTGCCGGGACGGTCGCGGGCGATCAGCGACACGATCGCCTCCTGCACCTCGTTCGTATCCTGGTACTCGTCCAGCAGGATTTCGGCGAACCGCTTCCGGTAATCGAGCGCGGCAGGCGAAGGAACGGTCCGTTCCGGCGTCGAGGCCGGATCCCGCAAAATCCGCAGCGCATAGTGCTCCAGGTCGCCGAAGTCGAGCAGCCCTTTTTCCCGCTTGGCCGTCTCGTAACGCTCTCCGAACGCGCAGGCGAGCTCCGCCAGCGCGGCCATATCCGGCGCCGCCGCCCGCAGCTCCGCTGCGTACTGCTCGGGCGAGCGGACGAACCATTCCTCCGCCAGCCGGGCTACCGCTTTCTTGGCTTCGTCGCGCAGCGCCTTGACCTTCTCCTGCAAACCGGCGTCGTAGTCGTCGCCCCGGCAAGGCTTCAGCCTTCCGAACGAACAAGCTGCGAACGCGCCGTACCAAGTCTCCCAGGACCCGGTCCGGACCGCTTCGAGAACCGATTCCACCGCGCCCAGATCGTCTGCCAGCGTAACCGCGTAAGGCTGCGGCCCGCCCGGGCGGCCGGCCGTTTCCAGCCCTTCGCGAAGCAGTCCGGCCGCGCCCTCCAGCGTCAAGATGACGTCCGCCCTCATGCTGCCGACCCACTCGGTCGCCGCCAATTCCGCCGCGTCCGCCACCCGGAAGCGGGCCGCCGTTCCTTCCAGCCACGCTTCAGGCCACGGATGGCTGCGCGAAAATTCATGCAGCCCGAGCACCAGCCGGTGAAGCTGCTCGTCGCTGCGCTCCCCGCCGAAGCGGTCGGCGAGCCGGGCCAGCGTCCCTTCCTCGCCTTCCTCTCCGTACCTTTCCTCGAAGAGAGCGTCCAGCGTATCCATACGCAGCAGCTCCGCTTCCGTCTCGTTGGCGATCCGAAAACCCGGGTCCAGTCCGATAAGCGGAGAATAGGCTTCGATGACTTCCATGCAGAAAGAATGCAGCGTCGTCACGGACGCGCGTGGCAGCAGCGCCAGCTGCTTCTTCAGATGCGAAGAGTCCGGACGCCCCTCGAGGGCGTCTTCCAGCGCCACGCGAATGCGCTCCTTCATCTCCGCCGCCGCGGCTTTCGTGAACGTGGCCACGAGCAACGAATCCACGTCGATCGGCGACCGCTCGTCGGCGATGCGGGAGATGATCCGCTCGACCAGCACCGCCGTCTTGCCGGATCCCGCGGCCGCCGCGACGAGCAAGTTCGCGCCGCCCGCCGCGATGGCGGCCCACTGCTCGTCCGTCCAGCGGCTTCCTTCCGGCCTGGCGTACGTCGACGCCCACGAATCGCTCATCGCCCGTCATCCCCCTCTCCCTGCCGGCTCAGCCACTGCCAAGCCTCGTCCTTGCTTCCCGGCTTCGGCAGCCACTGCGTCCGGTTGCCCTCCACTTGCCCGTCGAACTGGCATACCGGCCGGAATTCGCATACCGAGCACGGACTTTTCTTGTCGAGCCGGTAAGGCGCGATCGCGACGTCTCCCTCCACGATCCGCTTGCCGATCCGCTTGATGCTGCTGCGCACCGAACGGCGCAGCACGTCCCATTGGCCCTGGTCCGCCACTTGCGAACGCGAGCCGAAGGAACCGTCCTTCTTGAATTCGACCGGAACGATCGCCGACTTGCCGCCGTCCGCCAGCGACCGGTCCATCAGCGTCACCGCTTCTCCGTCCGCCAGCAGCAGCCCTTGCATCCGGAACTCCTTCAGCAGCGCCAGCTCCGCCTCGCGGGGATTCATTCCGTTCGACGTATGTAACAATGGATTATGCACGTGAAAATAGAGCACGCCCGCCGGATGCGCGGGTCTCCCGAGCCAGTGGGGCGCGTGGGAGACGACGACGTCCAGGTAGGTCAGCATCTGCAGCGACAGGCCGTGCGCCACTTCGTCCAGCTTCAGCTTGACCGCGCCCGACTTGTAGTCGAGAATGCGCAGCAGCAGCCCTTCGGACGTCTCGGCGGCGTCCACGCGGTCGATGCGGCCGACGATATCCATCCAGCGGCCGTTCCCGAGCGGGAGCGACAGCGGCGGCAGCGCTCCCGCGGGGCCGAAATCGACCTCGAGGCCGACGGGCCGGAACGCCGAAAGATTCGCTTGCCGCCCGAGCATGGCGGACGCCCTTGACACGATATCCCGCAGCTTGCGGGCCATCGCCTGATGGCGGTTCGTCGACAGCAAAATTTGCGACTGCACCTTCGGCAGCAGACGCTCCACGGCGGCCGCCGCCTCGCCCTGCCATCTGGCGATCTCCTGGCCGGCCGGCCCTTCCGCCAGCAGCTTCTCCGTCGTCTGGCGCAACGCCGCGTGGAACAGCTGGCCGATATCCGGCGCGTCGACCCGGTACAGCCTTCTCTCCTGCAGCCTCAGCCCGTGCGAGGCGAAATGCCGGAACGGGCAGGCGACGAACCGCTCCATCCGCGAAACGCTGGACAGCAGCCGCTCTCCGTACAGCAGCAGGCTGGTCTCCTCCGACAAGGGCCGCTCTTCGTTGCGATATTGCAGCGACGCCAGCAGCTTCTCAAGCCGCGGCCGCCACTCCGCCCGCTCCGTCAGCCAGCGGTAGACCTGCCACCAGCCCGGCGCCAGCTCGCCTCCTTGCCGCCAGTGCCGCATCCGGGCGATCAGCAGCGTCAGCGCCCTTCCCGGACGGACCGCGTAGGCAAGCTGATCCTCTTCCGGCTCTCCGGGCTGCGGCTCCGCCGCCGGGTGCTCTTCCCTTAAACCGGGGAACTTCTTCTTCAGGGCGCGGATCAATTCCGAAGGCAGCAGCCCCTGGCCTTCCTCGCCGGCGAGCGGGTAGCTGATCCACAGATGTCGCGACGGCGTCGACAGCGTCCAGTACGCCAGGAAACGCTCGTCCAGCAGCCGTCTGCGCGCGCCGGGAGCCATGGCCGCGCCCGAAGCGGCCAGCGTCTCGCGCTCCTCCTCCGACAGCAGCCCGTTCTCGCGGATCGTCATCGGCAGGACGCCGTCGTTCGCGCCGAGCAGGTACAGAACGGCGATCCGGTCCGAGCGGGTCCGCTCCGGGCTGCCGACCAGCACCGCGTCGAGCGACGGCGGCACCGCCCCAAGCCTCAGCCGCTCCAGGCCCGCATCGATCATGCCCGCGAACAAGGCGAGATCGGCGGGCTCGCCGCCGGTCATCTCGACCAGCTGGTCGAGCAGGTCCAGCACGCCGTCCCAGAGCGGACGGTGCAGCCGGGCCCGGCCGGGTTGTCCCGCCGCCTCGTCGGCCGCGCTCCACGCCTCCAGCCGGTCGGCCGCCGCGGTCTCCTCGAGCAGCGAGAACAACGCCTCGCAGAGATCCCGAATGCTGCGCGCCTTCCTGCAGCGCTGCTCCAGCCGCTTCAGCGGCCCGACGACGGCGTCGCGGACCCGCTTGAGCTCCTCCAGGCGCCGGTCCTCGCCGCCCTCCTCCTCCGCTTCCAGATCGCCGCGCCCGAGCGGGCGCCAGACGCGGTCGTCGTGCCAGCGCCAGCCGTCGATGCCCGCCGCCAGCACGTAATTTTCCAGCCGGTCGACGTCATCCCGGGACACCGCCTCGTCCTCCGACCGAAGCAGATCCGTCTTCGCGCACCGGAGAAGAGGGTCCGCCTTCCAGCCCGATACGACGGTCTCCAGCGCCGAGCGGACGAACTCCGTCAGCGGATGATGCGCGGCCGTCACCTTCCCGTCCAGATAGAACGGGATTCCGTAATCCTCGAACGTGCGGGACAGCAGATCGGCGTAGTCCTCGATCCGGCGCACGAACACGGCCAGCTCCCGCCATCTCGCTCCTTCTTCCCGCACGCGCCGCAGCATATCCCGGGCGACGGCGTCCGCCTCCGCCCGCCGGCTGGCCGCCGCGTGCAGCGACAGGTCGCCGTCCGTCCCGAGCGACGCCTGATCGCCCGGCCATTTCGCGCGGTCCCCGTATGTCGCCTCCAGATGCGCCAGCGCCGGGCTGCCCGCATAGCGAGGCGCCACGAGCGGCCGCAGCACGACCGGCGGCTCGAGCTCCGCTCCCGATGCTGCCGCCAGCTGGCACAGCCGCCCCGACGTCTCCGCCGTCGGATGGAACAGCTCCAGCTCGTCCGGACGCTCCCCGGCGCCGTAAGGGCGATCCAGGCACAGCGCCGCCGTCACCCGCCCGGTCCGTCTCAGCAGCGCTTCCAGCACCGCGTATTCGCTCGGCGTAAACCCATGGAAGCCGTCCAGCCAGACGTGGGCGCCTTCCAGCAGCGAAGACGCCGCCGCCCCTTCGGCCAGCCTCGCGAGCGCGTCCTCCCCGTCCAGCCATTTCCCGGCCAGCTCGCGGTCCAGATCGCCGAACAGCAGCGACAGGTCGTGCAGCTTGTCCGGCAGCAGCCCGTCCGAGCCCGCTTCCGCGACGCGTTCCGCCAATTCCTTCAATCGCTGTCCGTCGGTTCCGTACCGCTTCCATTCCGTGTACAGATCGCCCAGCCGCTCGACCAGCCCGGCCGCCGACGAGCCGCCGCGAAGCAGCTTGAGCTCCGCCTTCCGGCGGACGAGCGCCTTGTGCAGCAGCATCGCCTTGCCGTTCTCGTTGATCGGCACCGCCGCCAGCCCGCCGGTCTCCTGCATGACCCGGAACGCCAGCCGGCGAAAGCTGAGCACCTGCGCCCTCAGGAAGCCCCCGAGCCCCGGCGTCGTCGCCATCGCGTACTCGGCCTGGAACGTCGCCTGCTCCGGCACGAGCAGAATCAGCGGCGGCCCTTCCGGATCTTCCTTCAGCCGCTGCCGGATCTCGTCAAGACAATATCTCGTCTTGCCGCTTCCCGATCTTCCGATCAACAATCTGAGCGTCACAGCCGCCATCCTCCCGTCCGTCTCTCCGACCTCCATTGTACCATATCCGGCCATGGGCACACACGTTCGTTCGACAATTTTCGGATCGGCCGGTCCTATCTACTGATATATTTAGTTTATTATTAATTTATTTATATTTTTATAAACAAACTGTCATTTCAATCCGTCTCTCTTCATAAAAATATCGTTCCATCTTTCTAATCAAACGGTTGAACCGTGCATCGCAAACAGCTATATTGTTAATATATTGATTAACTTTTCGACTTCTCTGACTTCGGAGGTTTTTTATGAATTTGGACGTGTCCGAGAGATCGCTGCCCTTCTACGAAGCGATGGCCAGCGGCGTCAGGCTGCAGCTGATCCAACTGCTCGCGAAGCAGCCGATGAACATCCGCGAACTGGCCGAAGCGGTGGGCCTGAGCAGCGCCATTATGACGATGCATGTCAAGAAGCTGGAGAAGGCCGGCATCGTGCGCACCGACATGCTGCCCGGAAGAGGCGGCCTGCAGAAAGTCTGCTCGCTCGCGATCGAACAGGCGGAGATCGTTTTTCCGAACAAAATGGAAAATATCCGCGAGTACCACGAAAGCTTTATTCCGGTCGGCCACTATACCGATTTCTCGGTAGAGCCGACCTGCGGCCTCGCCACCGGCGAGAAGGTGATCGGGGAACTTGACGATCCCCGTTATTTTCTGGATGCGGAGCGATTCCAGGCGAAGATCCTGTGGTTCAGCGAAGGGTTCGTCGAATATAAAATCCCGAACTTCCTGCTCTCTACGGAGAATCCTAAGGAGCTGCT
Organism: Cohnella zeiphila; assembly: GCF_014212055.1. Taxonomy (GTDB): domain Bacteria; phylum Bacillota; class Bacilli; order Paenibacillales; family Paenibacillaceae; genus Cohnella; species Cohnella zeiphila. Next base: position 225,126 of record NZ_JACJVO010000002.1, read on the forward strand.
GATCTCGATGGAGATCTCCTCCGAAGCTCCGCTGACCGATCAGAGGTGGCCATCCGATATTTCGTTCTGCTTGAATCAGGTCAAGCTGGGCACCTGGACCAGCCCGGGCGATTTCGGCGACAAGCGCGGCAAATACAATCCACCCTGGTGGCCCGACGATATCAACCAGTACGGCCTGCTCAAGCATCTGACGATCACCCGGGACGGCACGCGCCTGGACGGCAAGCCGCTCTCGGACGTGACGCTGGAGCAGATCGGCGTCCGGGACAAGCAATGGACGTTCCGCATCTCCTGTGACAAGGACGCGGGACATATCGGCGGCGTCACCCTGTTCGGCAAAGGCTTCGGCAATTACAACCAGGATATCGTCCTTCGGCTATATTACGAGAAAGCGGTGCCCGCCAGCGAGACGTTCCGCGAATAGGAGGTCGCAATAGCGAAAAAGCAGACTCTTCAGCCCTTTCGCTTCCCGATAGGAAGTCGGAAGGGCCGTGTTCGTGACACGAGACATTTCCCATGGACCGCGTCGGGAGTTGGCCATGACGAAACAGGCCCAATCCGGCACGTTCAGCGCCCTAAGTTCGCGGATTCGCGTTCGTACTCGTTTCCATTGCTTCCACAGGCACATGCGCAGCCGTCTGCGAATCCAGCCGTCGAATTGTACAAGATGGCTCTTCGCGGCAGCCAGTCGGAAATAGCCTAGCCACCCCATCATATAGCGATTCAACTGGTTTATCCGCTCTTCCATCGGCAATGGCCTTGTGCGGCTCGTCAGTTCGCGGACTTTGTCTTTGAACCGAGAGATCGTTTTCGGGGCCAGCCGAATCGTCGCCTGCTTGTTGCTCAGGAAACTAAACCCCGGAAACTTGCGTTTCCAAGGCCGTGCTACCGCGCTCTTTTCCCGGTTCACTTTCAGTCTCAGCTTTCTTTCGGCAAAGTGAATGACCGACGCCATGACCCGTTTTCCGGCGCGTTTGCTTGCGACGAAGATGTTGCAGTCGTCCGCATAACGGACGAAATGCAGCCCTCTTCGGGTAAGCTCCTTGTCCAGGTCGTCCAGCAAGATGTTCGCCGGCAGCGGACTGAGCGGTCCGTCTTGCGGCGTCCCTTCTTCCGTTCGCTGGCATCCCCCGTTTGCCATGACCCCAGCGTTCAGGTAGGCACGGATCAGCTTCAGGACGCGCTTGTCCGTTACCTTCCTGGCTACACGGGCCATGAGCATATCGTGGTTCACCCGGTCAAAGAACTTCTCCAGATCCATGTCCACCACCCAGCGCAAATCGCTTTGGATGTGGGCCTGTGCCTGCCTCACTGCATCATGCGCACGCTTTCCCGGCCGGAAGCCGTAGCTGCTCGGAGAAAATTCCGCATCGAAGATCGGATTCATCACTTGCAGAAGGGCTTGCTGGAGCAGACGGTCCATCACGGTCGGAATTCCCAGCCCCCGTTCGGGACTTTCACCCTAGAGATGGCGCCCATGCTGGGCGTACAAATAAAAAGCCGGAGAGGCCGCTTTCGCCTCTTCCGGCTAACCGATTCCCGCCCATCCTTCGGGTCAGGAAATATTCAGATACAGCTTCGTGCCGTCTGAAAATTTAAAAATCGCCGCGTCCGACCAAAGCTCGACATCGGTCGTCTTTTTCCACTTGCGGCGGAATTCCAAATCAAGCTCCATTTCCTTCATGCGTTCATTTAACCTTCTACGGCTTTCCAGCCGATGGGCTTTGTTCATTAAAGGAACGGTGCGATGACCGAAATGTAACGATTCCATCCATTCCACTCCCTTCGCCAACCCTATCTCTCTTTTTACAGATTAACGAAGAGTCATTAGAAAAGTTACGGGTTTGCAAACTCATATTTCCTTAACATTTCTTCATCTTTAGCGCCGAGCTGCTGCGGCCTGGAGCGCCGGCCGGCCTCGTTACAGCGCTTTGCGGCTCCGGACTTCGAAGATGCCGAACTTCAAGTAGTGTCCTTCCTCCACGCCGCCGAGCTGCGGATGATCCTTGCCGGCTCCTCGCCAATCGATGCGGCGGAGCGTCTTGCCCGCGTCGGCCGCCGCTTCGAGCAGCGTCTCCAGGAACAGCTCCGGACGGACGTGATAGGAACAGCTTGCCGTCACGAGATAACCGCCTTCGTTGATAAGCTTCATCGCCTGCAGGTTGATCTCCTTGTAGCCGCGAATGGCGCCCGGAACCGCCCGCTTCGTCTTGGCGAATGCCGGCGGGTCCAGAATGACGACGTCCCAGGTGCGTCCTTCGGCGGACAGCGGCTTGGACGTATCGACTTTTCGCTCCCCGCCCTCGGCCCGCCGCTGACGCTCCTCCCGGCCTTTGACCTGCTGGCGCAAATATTCGAAGGCGTCCGCCACGACGAACTCGACGCGATCCGCGAAGCCGTTGCGATCGACGTTATGGCGCGCCGTCTCGATCGCATGGGCGGAGACGTCCAGGCAAGTCACTTTTTTGGCTCCGTATTTGCAGGCATGCAGCGTGAAGCTTCCCGTATGGGCGAAGCATTCGAGCACCGTCGCGCCGTCCCAATACGGGAATGTCACCGGGTTGCCTTTGGCGTTCACGGGAACGGGCCGGGTTCCTTCTTCCGTCTCCCGTTCCTCCAGCCTGATGCCGCTTCGTTCGCCCCAACCCGTCATGAGGGGCGCGATGGCGGCGCGATTTTCCGTCTGGTCGAAGAAATAGCCGGTTTTCTGGCCGCCCCAGGTATCGACTTCCACCTCCAGGCCGTTCTCTTCGATCCGGGCCAGCCGGGGACAATCGCCGTACAAAACGCCGGTCCGTTCCTCCAGCCCTTCCAGCGCGCGGACCCCGACGTCGCTTCGTTCATATACCCCGAGCGGGGCGAACTCGGCGATCAGCGCCGGAAGCCATCGATCCCGCGCCAGCTCCATGCCGAGCGTCAGTACCTGCACGACCAGCACGCCGCCGAAGCGGTCGACGACAAGGCCGGGCAGAAAATCGGCTTCCCCAAAGACGAGCCGGCAGGATCTTCCTTGCCCGACAAAGCGGTTCCGGTAAGCCGCGCATTGCCGGAACCGGACACCGAACCACGCCTCGTCCATCTCTTCCAGCGGTTGATAGGAGACGACGCGGACCGCGATTTGCGATTGGGGATTCCAATAGCCGGTTGCGAGGTACTGGCCTTTGGCATCTTTGATCTGCACCAGTCCCCCGGGTTCGGCGGTGCCTTCCGTCCGCTCGATCTCGTTCGCGTAGATCCACGGGTGCCCTTGCTCCAGCCGGGGCCGGCGGGATCGGTTCAAAATAACACTCGCTTGCGCCAAGTTCGCCATAGGTTGTTTCACGCCTTTCCGGACATGACCTGTCCGATTATCGCATAGGGATGAAAAATGGGGATTTCTCTTGGAAAGGAGCCGCGAACGGCTATGATTCTAACGCTTGTCCTCGCGTCCGCCTTCGGACTCGCGCTGCTGCTGCTCGGGATGAAGCTGATGGAATCCGCGCTCAGAATGTGGGCGGGCAGCCGCCTGCCCGCCGTGCTGAACCACACGACTTCGACGCCGCTGCGGGGATTCGCCGCCGGGACGGCGTCATCGGCGCTCATGCAGAGCGGGACCGCGGTCACCGTGCTGACGATCGGCCTGGTGAACGCCGGGATGATGCCTCTCGCCGGAAGCTTCGGCATCATTCTGGGCACCAACGTCGGCACGTGCCTGACCACGGAGCTGATCAGCCTGCATCTGCACCGCTTCGGCCTTCCTCTGCTGGCCGTCGCGTTCGTCGGCTGGCTGTGGACGGCGCTCGCGGGCGAGATGGGCCTGCTGCCCCGGCTTCCGCGAAGCTGGGCGGAAGCGATTCGATACGGCTCGGCCGCGCTGGCCGGGTTCGCCATGCTGCTCGCCGGCTTCGCCATGCTTCAATCGATCGGTCCCAGTCTGCTGGCGAACGGGCGGTTCATGGGACTGATGACCGAAGCGGCCGGCCGGCCGGTCTGGGGATTGCTGAGCGGCGCGGCGCTAAGCGGCGCCGTCCATTCGAGCGCCGCCGTCATCGGCATGACGATGGGGCTGGCCGGCTCCGGCGCCCTGTCCCCGATGACCGGCATCGCCGTCATGCTGGGCGCCAACGTCGGCACCTGCTTCACCGGACTGCTTGCCTCGCTCGGCGGCGGGCGGGGCGGACGGTTCGTCGCGCTGTCCCAGATCGTTCTGAACGTAACGGGAGCGGCGGTCTTTTACCCGCTGCGGGGGCTGCTGTTCGCCGCGGCGAGCCGTCTTGCGCCTAACGATCCGGCCGCGCAAATCGCCCATGCCCAGACCATCTTCAACGTCGCCTGCTCGCTGCTCGCGCTTCCTCTCGCCTACTGGCTGCTGAACGGCCGCTTCCGGCTGCCCGGGTCCCGCCCGAATTCCGGCCGCAAGCCGCCTCGCACCGCCTAGGAGCCCGAATACTGCCGTCTCCCATTCGGGTCAAACTAACTTGTTCGCTTTGACGCTCCAAGCGCCGGATTTAGTCTGTTATCAAACGAACTCGTTATCTTTGACGCTCCGTACGCTGGATTTAGTCTGATATCAAACGAACTTGCTCGCTTTGACGCTCCAAGCGCCGGATTTAGTCTGTTATCAAACGAACTCGTTATCTTTGACGCTCCGTACGCTGGATTTAGTCTGATATCAAACGAACTTGTCCACTTCAAAGCTCCGTGCACCGGTTTTAGTCTGTTATCAAACTAACTTGTTCGCTTTGACGCTCCGTACGCTGGATTTAGTCTGATATCAAACGGACTCGTCCGCTTCAACGCGTCGTACTCTGGTTTTAGTCTGATATCCAAGTATCTCGTTCGCTTCGTCACGGCGCGAGCCGGTCTCTACCGGATTTCCTTTGCTCTCGGATCAGCCTTTTTGCTCGCAGCCGCTCAGTAGGAGCCCGATCCGGCCGCGCCCCCGCCGACGATGGCGATGCCCGAGCTCGTGCCGATGCGGCTGGCGCCGGCCAGCAGCATTTTCGCCGCCGTCTCCGTGCTGCGAATGCCGCCGGAGGCTTTCACGCCGATGCGCCGCGATACGCTCTCGCGCATGAGCCGAACGTCGGCTTCCGTCGCGCCTCCCGGACCGAAGCCCGTCGACGTCTTGACGTAATCCGCCCCGGCCGCTTCGGCCAGCCGGCATGCTTCCTGGATCAGGTCCGGTCGAAGCGCGCCCGTCTCCAGAATGACTTTGACTAGCGCTCCGCCCTGAACGGCCTGTACGACGGCCTGAATGTCCCGTTCGACCGCCGCATAATCTTCGTCAAGCAGCTTGCCGACGGACAGCACCATATCGATCTCGGCGGCGCCGTCCTCGACGGCCGCGGCCGCCTCGAACGCTTTGGCCCGCGTCGCGCCCGCGCCCAGCGGAAATCCGACGACCGCGCACACCTTGACGCTCGTTCCGCTGAGCTGCTCGCGGCATTGCCGCACCCATCTTCCGTTCACGCAGACGCTGTAGAACCGGTGCTCCAGCGCTTCCTCGCACAGCTTCGCGAAATCCGCGGAGCGAGCATCCGCCTTGAGCAGCGTATGATCGATGAACGGAGCCATCGGCTGACCCGGCTGCCAAAGCGAGAACCGATAGTCCGCCGCCCCGGCGTCCGCAACGCCCGGATCGGCTCCGAGCCGGCGCAGCGCTTGCCGCAGCACCTCGTCGTTCGTGTCGTAGCCTTCGACGAGCTGCAGCTGCCAGCTCCGCTCGGGCGAATACCAGTCGACGCCGGCGATCTCTTCCATCTGCGCCTGCAGCGCGCCGGAACCGGCCTCCACCAGGAAGTAATGAACCTCCTTTTCCACGGTCGCCTGCTCCGCCGATTCGTAAGAATAGCGAATGACCGACAGCGGAGCGACGATCGCGCCGCGGATTCCCGTCTCCTCGGCGATCTCCCGCAGCGCCGTCTCCCCGATCGTCTCGCCGGGCTCCTGCTTGCCTTTGGCAAGCGCTATTTTGCCGAATCGGTCCCGGATCAGCTGCACTTCGAGGCCGCCGTCCCGCCTCCGGTAAACGACGCCTCCGGCCGATATTTCCTTCATCCCCGACTTCCCCCTCGCGCCCTCGCTTATGTAAGGCGGATAAATCCGCGCCCGATCTGCCCGCTCGAAATAGCAAGGCATGCTATGAAAATGCCAACTATACGTTCAAGAGCCCGTTTCCGTGAAAGGGAAAACCTCCCTTCACTTTGCTCCTTCATGCCCGTTGTTACCGTTAAACGGGAAAATCTCCTTTTAAGCGCGGGCTTCCCGCCGAAAAAGCCGGTCCGAACCCAAATACAAGGAGATTTTCCGTTTCATACGCCTCAAATAGCAAAGAATTCGCCGATAAAAGGAGATTTTCCGGTCCAAAGCCCCCTCGGTCTCACAAATTCGGAAGGCATTCCGCGCCGCGGCAAATCTTCGAAGCCGGAAAGCAACCTTCCTTCCGGCCCGGATATGCCCGTCACGCCGCCTTCTAAGCCCGAAGCGCCTCGGGCCGGGCTCCTTCCAGCATCTCCACCAGCTCGCCGCGGCTCTCGTTGATCCCGCTCTCGGTCATGCGGACGCGGCAGTGCTTGCGGTACATCCATTCCTCGCCCTCGAATTCGATCAGCAGGTAGTTGTCGGAATAGCCCGCCAGCCGGACGATGCCGTCGTCGCCTTTGACCGCGCGCTCGGGAATGACGTCCAGCTCCTGGCCGACCCACTGGCGGCTGTAAGCTCCCTGCATCCGCTCCGACAGGTCGATCAGCTTATGGACGCGCTCGTGCTTGACCGTCTCGTCGACCTGTTCGTCCATCCGCGAGGCGGGCGTGCCCGTCCGCTTGGAGTAAGGGAAAACGTGCATCTCCGCGAACCCGATCCGCTCCATGAACCGGTAGCCGTTCTCGAATTGCTCCTCCGTCTCCCCGGGGAAACCGACGATGACGTCGGTCGTAATCGCCACGCCCGGCATCGCTTCCTTGATCCGCGCGATCTTCTCCGCGAATTCGGCGGTCGTATACTTGCGGCGCATCCGCTTCAGAATCGCATCGTCTCCCGCTTGCAGCGGAATGTGGAGATGACGGCACATTTTGCCGGAGCTGTTGAGCACCGCGATCATCTCGTCGTCGATCTGGCTCGCCTCGATCGAGCTGATGCGGATCCGCTCGAGCCCGTCGATTTTGTCGAGATCGGCGAGCAAATTCGACAGCTTGTACCCTTCCAGGTCGTCGCCGTAACCGCCCGTATGGATTCCCGTCAGCACGATCTCCTTGTAGCCGGAAGCGACAAGCTGGCGCGCCTGATTCAGCACGCTCTCCGGCGCCCGGCTGCGCGACAGGCCGCGCGACCACGGAATGATGCAGAACGTGCAAAAGTTGTTGCAGCCCTCCTGAATTTTCAGGAACGCGCGCGTCCGGTCGGCGAAGGCCGGCACGTCCAGCTCTTCGAACTCGCGGGTTTTCATAATGTTGCGGACGGCGTTGACCGGCTTGCGCGTCGTCTGCACGTCCGAGATGAACGACATCAGCTTGTCGCGGTCCTGCGTGCCGACGACGAGATCGACGCCCGGAATGGCCATGATCTCGGCGGGCGACGTCTGCGCGTAGCAGCCCGTCACCGCGATGACCGCGTCGGGATTGCGGCGCACGGCCCGGCGGATGATCTGGCGGCTCTTCTTGTCCCCCGTGTTCGTGACGGTGCACGTGTTGATCACATAGACGTCCGCCGTCGTCGTCTCGAAGTCGACCTGCTCGTAGCCTTCTTTTTGGAACAGCTGCCACATTGCTTCGGTATCGTAGAAATTGACTTTGCAGCCCAGCGTGTAAAATGCCACGGACGGCATTCCCGTTCAACCTCCCAGCTCTCCGGATTCGTAGGCGAGACAGGCGAGCGCCACCAGCGCCGCCGTCTCCGTGCGAAGAATGCGGCGGCCCAGACCGGCCGCAGCCGCTCCGGCCGCGACGGCTTGCTCCGCCTCCTCGGGAGCGAAGCCGCCTTCCGGGCCAACAAGCAGCAGCGCCCGGGGCGCCGCCCCCAGCTCGTTCTTCTTCGCCGCGTTCAGCACGGTGCGGAGACCTTCCCCGCTCCTGCCCTCTTCCTCATAGCATAACAAAACCAAATCGTAATCCCCGAACGAGCCGAGGAGTTCCTTCCACGAACAAACCGGCCGGACGTCCGGCACGACGCCGCGATGCGCCTGCTCGGCCGCTTCCTTGGCGATCTTGCGCCAGCGTTCCAGCCGCTTGGCTTCCTTGCGCTCGTCGTATTGGACGACGGTGCGCTTCGAGAGGAACGGCCGGAAGGCGAACGCTCCCGCTTCCGTCCCTTTCTGAACGACCGTCTCCAGCTTGTCTCCCTTGGGCAAGCTCTGCGCGACCGTGATCCTCCACGCCATCTCGGCCGGAGACTGCCGCTTCGCTCCGAGCTCCGCTTCGACCAGGCCGGGCGACACCATCGCCGCCTTGGCCGGCCATTCGGCCCCGCTCCCGTCGCAGACGACGAACTCGTCGCCGGGCCGGGCGCGCATCACCGTCGCCAGATGGCGCGCGTCGTCGCCCGTCAGCCGGGCGCGGTCGCCGTCGATCTGCTCGGGAGCTACGAAATAACGCTGCATATGGATCCTCCCGTTTCAATGCCCGTCCCTCATCATACCTCGTTTTGCCTCTTCCGGCTAGCCGATGGTCACACTTGCCAGCCGATTAGGCTCGGGATGATCGGCGAGTCCGAATGGCGGCCGAACAAAAAGCCCATCAGCTCGTGCATGCCGTGCAGAATCGGCAGGCCGAGCGAGAAGAGCGGGTCGATCGTCGCGGCGCTGAGCGGCGGGATGAACACCAGCAGCAGGAACACGAAGACGCCCCACTGCTCGTTCTGGGCCATCTTGACGCGCAGCCGCAGCGGCGCGAACTCTTCCACGATGCGATAGCCGTCCAGCGGAGGCAGCGGGATGAGGTTAAACAGAAACAGGACGACGTTGATATGAAGCCAGTAGGCCATAAAAGTAGCCAGCGTCTCGAGCAACGCTTCGGACGGATGGGCGAGCAGGCCGACGGAGACGAGCACGTACATGACGAGCAGGCCGAGCAGAGCGAGCAGCAAGTTGCTGACCGGGCCGGCCGCCGTCACGAGAATGTTCATCAGCCGCGGGCGCTTGAAGCGGCTGCGGCGCACCGGAACCGGCTTCGCCCAGCCGAAGCCGGCCACGAGCAGGAACAGCATGCCGATCAGATTGAGATGCGCCATCGGGTTCAGCGTGACGCGCCCCTGCTCGTAGGCGGTAGAATCTCCGAACTTCCAGGCTGTCCAGGCATGGGCGAATTCGTGCACCGTGAACGCGACCAGCATCGTCAGGACGACGAACGGCAGATGCTCGAGGGGAAACGCGAGAAAATTCATTCTCCGTCTCCCTTCGGCTTGCCGGCCACGAAGGCGACCCAGTCGTCCTGGCGAACGCGGTCGACAATCTCGAATCCGGCCGCCAGCAAGCCCGCCTCCACATCGTCTTCCTTGTTCTTGTAGATGCCGCTCGCGATATAAATGCCGCCCGGCTTCAGCACGTCCATGACGTCGGCGATGAACAGCAGGATAATCTCCGCGAGAATGTTGGCCACGACCAGGTCGACCGGCGGCTTCACGCTCCGCTGCCCGGCGCCGTCTTCCTGCAGCACGCCGAGGAGGTCGCTGAGCCGGACTTCCACGTCGTCCTGCAAGCCGTTCAGCTTAATGTTCTCGGAGGCGCTGGAGATGGCGACCGGGTCCAGATCGAGCGCGAGCACCCGCTTCGCCCCCAGCTTCATCGCGCCGATCGCCAGAATGCCGGAGCCGGTGCCGACGTCAATGACCGTCTCTCCTCCGGCGATCGCGCCTTCCAGCGTGCGAAGGCAGAGCGCCGTCGTCGGATGCGTGCCGGTGCCGAACGCCATTCCCGGATCGAGCTCGATGATGAGCTCGTCTTCTCTCGGCTCGTACGGTTCCCACGTCGGCTTGATCGTCAACCGCTCCGATACCGCGATCGGCTTGAAATACTTTTTCCAGGCGTCCGCCCAATCTTCTTCCCGCACTTCCGCGACCGAGATCGTGAAATCTCCGGCGTCGTAGCCGAATTCCGGCAGCCCGCGAAGCAGCCCCGCCAGCTCCTCCGATGCCGCCTCCGCGTCCACGTCTTCGCTGAAGTAGCCCTTGATATGCGCAAGCCCTGCCGGTATGTCGTTGAGCGGCTTGTCGTACCATTGCCCGAGCGAAGTGTCCCTCGGCTTGTCAGGCGACCAAGACTCTTCGATCGAGACGCCGCCCGCCCCCAACTCGTGCATGTAGTGGGCTACCATCTCCTGCGATTGCTCCGCCGCTACGACGGTCAACTCGAACCAACGCAACTGTTCGTCCTCCCCGACTGTATCCGATCGCGCGCCCCTGCAGCGCTTCGAATTTTTACCCTTCATTATACACTTTCCGTTTCGATCCGCGCAAAAAATTAACGGGCCGCCTGGTTAATGAAATTCGATTTTTACTCAAAAAGGAAAACGCGCCCGGCATCGCGAATTGAACATTAGCCTGAAAATGAATGAATGGATGGGGGAGAGGATTATGAAAAGCACCGGAATGATGCGGCAAGTCGACGAGCTTGGACGAATTGTCCTGCCGATTGAATTGAGGCGCGTGTTGGAGGTGGCCGAGGGCGATTCCATGGAATTTTTCGTCGATCGGGAAGCCAAGCGGCTCATGCTGCGGAAATACCGGTCGCAGGAATGTTTCTTCTGCAAGTCTTTCGACGAAATTCATTATTATCGGGAAAAATTTATTTGCTCCGCATGTCTTCGGGAGCTGAAATCCGGCGGGTATCCGGACCCGACGGACGAACCGCCGAAGGCGGAGGCTTCGGATTCGCTTCGGCCGCAGGCGGACAGCGCGCCCAAAGCCGGGCGCGGCGCCGTGAAAAGAAAAGATACCTCGGCGCGTCTGGCCGCGGTCATGAAAGAAAACCCGGAAGCGACCCAAAGCCAGTGGGCCCGCATGATCGGCGTGTCCGCCAGCCGCGTCAACCAGCTCCTCCGCAGGGGGCTTCCGGAGTAACGGCGCCGTTGCGGCCATTCGGCGAAGACGGACCCGCCGAACGAGAAACCCCGCGACGGCCGTCGCGGGGTTTCTTTACGTAACGGTGCCGCCGGACTGGGCGATCACTCTTCTGGCCTGGTCCATCGCTTCGGGCGGAACGACGGCCGACAAGCGGAACATCGGCTCGTCCCCCCGGGCGCCAAGCTCGTCCGCGGCTTCGATGCCGGCATCGGCCAGCAGCGACTCCGCAAGCCGGTTCATCGGGACCGCCCCGTCGTAAGCCGTCGACGCCTCCACCGCTCCCCGGACGGGTCGTTCCATGCGAAACCGGTCCGCCCTCAAGGAAGCGAGCTTGCGGATCGCTTCCTCGGCCTGCTCCTGCGAGGAGAAGACAGCCTCGAGCGGCTGCAGCTCCGTCATGGCCGATCCCCCTCATACGCCTGAGCCCGCGCGTCCGCTTCGGCGGCCCGTTGCCGGGCCTCGCGGTCCTCTTCGTCCGCCAGCGCCTCCGAAAATTCCACGTCTTCCGCCCGCGCGATCGGTTCGGCGCCGGCGGCCTGATGGCGTTGATCCTTCGACGTTGTCATATCCGCTACGCTTCCTCCCTTGTCAGCCTTGTAATCGGCTTGCCGTTGATTGGCGTAGTGTGTCTCGGAACTCTCCGGTCTATGCGCTTCAAGCCGCCGGCGCCGGCGCGCAAACGAAAAAGCGCGCCCGCCGGAGGTCTTCCGGTCGAGCGCGCGAACGATCAATCGCCGAGAATGGCTTTCTTCATCCGTTCGAAAATCGATTGGTGCTGCTCCTGCGTCGATTCGCCGGTCTTGGCGGCGAACTCCCGCAGCAGGTCCTTCTGTTCGTCCGTCAGCTGGGTCGGCGTGACGATCGTCACTTTGACGTGCTGGTCTCCCTGCCCGTAACCGCGCAGCTTCGGAACGCCTTTGCCTTTCAGACGGAAATACGTACCCGTCTGGGTGCCGCCCGGGATTTTCAGCTTGACCTTCTCGGTCAGCGTCGGAATCTCGATCTCGTCGCCGAGCGCCGCCTGCGCGAACGTCAGCGGGACTTCGCAGTAAATATCGTCGCCTTCGCGTTCGAAGAAGTCGTGCGACTTCACGCGCAGGACGAGATACAGGTCGCCCGGCGGCCCGCCCCGGACGCCGCCTTCTCCTTCGCCGCTGACGCGAAGCTGGGAGCCGTCGTCGACGCCTGCCGGAATCTTGACGTGAATCTTCCGCTGGCGCTTCACTTGGCCGCTGCCGCTGCACGTCGGGCAGCGTTCGCGGACGATCTTGCCGCGGCCGCCGCACGCGGAGCAGGTCCGGCGGTTGACGATCCGGCCGAACGGCGTGTTCTGCGCCACTTCCTGCTGGCCGGTGCCGTGGCAGACCGAACAAGTGTCGACCTTCGTGCCCGGCTTCGCGCCGTTCCCGTGACAAGTGTCGCACGTCTCCGTGCGGGGAATCGTAATGTCGGTCTCTTTGCCGAAGACCGCTTCCTTGAACTCGAGCGTCATCGTGTATTGCAGGTCGTTCCCCCGCTGCGGAGCGTTCGGATCGCGCCGGCCTCCGCCGCCGCCGAAGAACATGTCGAAAATGTCCCCGAAGCCTCCGCCGAAGTCCCCCGCTCCTCCGCCGCCGAAGCCGGCCGTCGGATCCTCGTGCCCGAACTGGTCGTACCGGGCGCGCTTCTGGTCGTCGCTCAGGACGTCGTAAGCTTCCTTGACTTCCTTGAACTTCGCTTCGGCGTCCGGCTCCTTGTTGACGTCGGGATGGTATTTGCGCGCCAAGCTCCGATACGCTTTCTTGATCTCGTCCGCGGAGGCGCTTTTGCTTACGCCCAGCACTTCGTAAAAGTCATTCTTGCCGGCCACTTCTCCACCTCCATGAGGAAAGTCAAAGCCGTCTCCGGTTGCCGAAAATCATAGGGCAGCCCTTCGTTCTATCGCCTGTGAACGGCTCATATCTTTCTCCGGCCGCTGTCGCTCCACCCATTGCTTGAATGAATTAATCATGGAAGCAATGGGTGCAGCAAAGGCGGGCGTAAACTCCTCCGAAAGATACGAGCCTATTGGCAACACGAAGGGAAACCCGAAATTCGGCAATAAGAGATGCTTTGACTTTCGGTTCGTCAGCAAACCCGATTATTTCTTGTCTTCGTCCACGACTTCGTAGTCGGCGTCGACGACATTGTCTTTCTTCGGAGCGGCTCCCGCATCGGCCGAGCCGGCTTCCGCGCCCGGAGCGCCTTGCTGTGCCTGGGCCGCTTGTTCGTACAGCTTCACGGACAGCTGCTGCACGATCTGCGTAAGCTCTTCGGTCGCCTGCTTGATCTCGTCGAGATTCTCGCCCTCGAGAGCCTTCTTGACTTTCTCTTTGGCTTCTTCGGCTTTGGCGACCTCGCCGGCATCGGCCTTGTCGCCGAGATCCTTGATCGTCTTCTCGACCGTATACACCAGTTGGTCCCCGGCGTTCTTCGCTTCGATCAGCTCGCGGCGCTTGGCGTCCTCGTCCGCATGAAGCTCGGCTTCCTTCTGCATCCGCTCGATCTCTTCCTTGCTGAGGCCGCTGGAAGAGGTGATCGTGATCTTCTGGCTCTTGCCGGTCCCCTTGTCAAGCGCGGATACGTTGACGATGCCGTTCGCGTCGATGTCGAAGCTGACTTCGATCTGCGGAATGCCACGCGGAGCCGGCGGAATGTCGCTCAGAATGAAGCGGCCGAGCGTCTTGTTGTCGCGGGCCATGGCGCGCTCGCCTTGCAGCACGTGAATCTCGACTTGCGTCTGGTTGTCGGCGAACGTCGAGAACACTTGCGACTTGCTCGTCGGAATCGTCGTGTTGCGGTCGATCATCTTCGTCAGGACGCCTCCGGCCGTCTCGATGCCGAGCGACAGCGGGGTGACGTCCAGCAGGACGACGTCTTTGACTTCGCCGGTCAGGACGCCTGCTTGCACGGCCGCGCCGAGCGCGACGACTTCGTCGGGGTTAACCCCTTTGTGCGGTTCTTTGCCGATCAGCTTCTTGATCGCGTCCTGAACGGCCGGAATCCGCGTGGAACCGCCGACGAGAACCACTTTATCGATCTGCGAGGAAGACAGCCCGGCGTCGGACAACGCCTGGCGCGTCGGCGCCATCGTGCGCTCGACGAGAGAAGCGGTCAGCTCGTCGAACTTGGCGCGGGACAGCGTCAGCTCCAGGTGCTGCGGAACTCCGTCGACCATCGTGATGAACGGCAGCGAGATCGTCGTCGTCACGACGCCGGACAGTTCCTTCTTCGCTTTCTCCGCCGCGTCTTTCAAGCGCTGCACGGCCGCTTTGTCCTTCAGCAGGTCGACGCCGTGCTCCTTCTTGAATTCGGCGGACAGCCAGTTCATGATCGCCTGGTCGAAATCGTCGCCGCCGAGATGGTTGTCGCCGCTCGTCGCCTTGACTTCGAAGAAGCCGTTGCCGAGCTCCAGGATCGAGACGTCGAACGTGCCGCCCCCGAGGTCGAATACGAGAATCGTCTGGTCTTCCTGCTTCTCCAGACCGTAAGCAAGCGCCGCGGCGGTAGGCTCGTTGACGATCCGCAGCACTTCCAGGCCGGCGATGCTGCCCGCGTCCTTCGTCGCTTGACGCTGGCTGTCGTTAAAATAGGCCGGAACCGTGATGACCGCCTGGGTGACCGTTTGACCCAGGTACGCTTCGGCATCGGATTTGAGCTTTTGCAGAATCATCGCGGAAATCTCTTGCGGCGTATACTCTTTGCCGTCGATAACTTCCTTATGGTTCGTACCCATGTGGCGCTTGATCGAGATGATCGTGCGGTCCGGGTTCGTAATCGCCTGGCGCTTGGCCGTCTCGCCGATCGTCCGCTCGCCGTCTTTCTTGAATCCGACGACCGAAGGGGTCGTGCGGTTGCCTTCCGGATTCGGAATAACGACGGCTTCGCCGCCTTCCATTACCGCTACGCAAGAGTTCGTCGTTCCGAGGTCGATTCCAATGACTTTGCTCATAATGAATAGTTCCTCCTCGCATCGTATGCACAGATTGGTAGGACTGGGACCGGCAATTCCGTTATCCGCTGACTTTGACCATCGCGGGCCGGAGCACTTTGTCCTTGAGCCAGTAGCCGGGCTGAACCACCTCGACGACCGTGCCTTCCTCGTACTCCTCGGATTCCACCTGCATGATCGCCTGATGGACTTCCGGATCGAACGTCTGGCCGACCGGCTCCATCAGCTTAAGGCCTTCGCCTTCAAGCACTTGCCACAATTGGCGGTAAATCATATCGACGCCCTTGGAGAAGGATTGGCTCTCCGACGATTCCGGGCTCGTCTGCAGCGCACGCTGGAAGTTGTCCACGACGGGCAGCAGCTGGCCGATCAATTTCAGAGAAGCGTATTGAGCCAGCTCCTCTTTCTCCTTGGCGGTTCGCCGGCGGAAGTTGTCGAAATCGGCCTGGGCGCGAAGATAGCGCTGGTTCAGCTCGTCCGCCTGACGCCGCAGTTCGGCGATTCTCGAATCTTCCTGTTCCTGCGGCTGCGCGTCGGCCGTACCGGCCTCCGTCTCCGCCGCATTCGGCTCGGCCGTTTCCGTCTCGTTACGCGCCGCTTCGGCTTCCGCCGCCGCTTCGCGTTCTTGTTCCGTCATCTTTTCAAACTCCTCCGTCTCTGGACTGCTCACGCAGCTTTCGCCTCCTTACCGTTCCCTCCCGCCGCCGGGGACTATTCCCGTCTCACTTCTGCCAGCGGGCCATGAACAGCGCCATGTCTTTGGACAGAAAATCGAGCAAGCTGATCACTTTCCCGTAATCCATCCGCGTCGGTCCCAAAATGCCGATCGTGCCCAGCGACTGGCCGTCGTACGAATAGGATGCCGTAATCAGGCTGCATTGGTTGATCGCCTCGACGACGTTCTCCGTTCCGATCCGCACCTGGATGCCCTCGGGAACGGACTGGAACAGTTGCATGAGCTTGGGCGTCTCCTCCAACATGTCCAGGATGTTTTTGACTTTATCGACGTCCTTGAATTCCGGCTGGGTCAAGATGTTCGTCGCCCCGCTCAGGAACACCTTCGGCTCCGTCTTCTCGGCCAGCGTATTCTCCAACACCTGAAGAAGCTGCTCGCAGCGGTCGACGAACCGGCTCAGCTCCCGGCCCACCTCGTTATGAAGCACCGACTTGATCTTGATGAACGGAACGTCGGCAAGCTTGTCGTTCAGCAGGTTGACGATCTTCTGCACGTCGTCCATTCCGATCCCTTCCGGGAGCGTGACCGTGCGGTGCTCGACATGCCCCGTGCTGGTGACGATAATGGCGACGGCCGACGATTCGTTCAGCGGCACCAATTGGAAATGCTTCAGCGTCGTGCTGAACGTCTCCGGACCGAGAACGATGGAAGTGTAGTTCGTCAATTGCGACAGAATGGTCGCGGCATGAGACACGACTTCTTCCCAAAGGTTCATCTTCTCGGCGAAAAATCCCCGGATCTTGAGTACGTCCTGCTCGCCGACGCCGCCGAGGCGGATCAGGTGGTCCACGTAATAGCGATAGCCTTTAATGGAAGGGATGCGACCGGCGGACGTATGCGGCTGCTCCAGCAGCCCCAGCTCTTCCAGATCGGCCATCTCGTTGCGGATGGTGGCCGGGCTGTAAATGACGTCGCCGCGCTTCGAGATGCTGCGCGATCCGACCGGCTCCGCGGAACGGATATAGTCGTCGACAATGGCGGTCAGAATCATCCTTTGACGTTCGCTCAGCATTCCCTGATCCCTCCTTCGCTGTCGTCGTTAGCACTCAATATAAGCGAGTGCTAATCGTTACTACAAAAATACCAAACCGTTCCGGTCGTTGTCAAGAACGATCCGGCCGATTTGGCCTTAAGCCCATATGTGTCCGTATGACGGAGGGAGCGTCTATGACAGAATCTTCACCACGGCGATCTCGTCGCAGCGGTCCTGCTTGCTGCAGTTGACGCAGTCCGTCCACACCTTCTCGGGGAAAATCTCTTTGTCCACGACCTGAAAGCCGTTCTTGACGAAAAACGAAACGGCGTACGTCAGCGCCATCACTTTGGGCACGTTCAGCTTGCGGGCTTCGGCGATGAGGGCGTCCACGATCAGCGTGCCGAGCCCCCTTCCCTTGTAGCCTTCCGCCATGCCGAGCGAACGAATCTCGACGAGGTCCGAGCCTAGCCGGAAAAGCGAACCGCAACCGATCAGCTTGCCCGCTTCCTCGGCCACGATGAACGAGTCCAAATGGCGCAGCAGCGCCTCTTTGGATCTCGGCAGCATAATGCCCTGCTCGGCATAGCCCCGAATCAAGTCGTACAGCGCGTCTACGTCCTCGGGCAGCGCCTTGCGGCAAGTGATCGTCATGTTCATTGCAGGTCCCTTCTTTCCGGCTCGCCGTAAAATGAATGATGTGTATAAATATACAACAATGCGAATGAAAGCTCAATACCGAAATGGGCGGCAAATCGTAAATATTTCGCGCTCGGCTTCTCTATGAATTCGCTAATCGCTTCTTTCTATATAATTGGGCTCGAATGCTTGCCCAGGGATTGACAGCCGTCCGGCTTCGCAGTAGTATTTCAGCATACTACTAAAATTCGCGGGGGACCGTGCGACTATCGACGGCGAACGGGGTGAATCTTGGTGTCCGACATGATCGAACGCCTCAAAAAACTCGGCTTGTCCGAGCTCGAAGCCAAGTGTTATCTGGAACTGCACGGGCAAGCGAGAATGACCGGCTACGAAGTCGCCAAGCGGGTCTCGGTATCGCGCACGAACGTCTATGCCGCCCTTCGGTCGCTGACGGACAAGGGATTATGCCGCACGATCGAGGGCGACCCGGTGCTCTACGGCGCCGTTCCGATCGAGCAAGTGATCGGCTATCTGCGCTCCGACTTCGAGCAGAACGCCGACGTTCTCGTGAGCGAGCTGAAGGCTCCGCTTCGCGAACCGGCCTTCTTTAATTGGCAGGGAGAAGACAAGCTGCGCATGGCCGTCTTGCGGCTAATCGCCAATGCCGAATCGAGCGTGCTCGTGGACATCTGGTCGGAAGACGTTCCGATCGTCGAGAGCGCGCTGGCTGAAGCCGAGAGACGCGGCGTCGACGTCCGGGTCGTGACGCTCGGGCCGTCGAACTCCCGCCTGAGCAACGTATTCGTCCATAAACGAATGGAATGGCCCGAAGGAGGCAACCGGAACTTCTCCATTCTATGCGACGAACGCTTCGCGCTGATCGGCTCGTTCGGCGATGCGGTCAAGGCGGCCGCGCTGGAGACGGATCATCCGTCCATCGCCTACATGCTGGTAAACGCCTATTATCACGACATGATCATGATGGAGGTGGAGAAAGACTTCGGCGCCCGCCTGACGGAAGCGTACGGAGAGCATTACGACGCGCTGACCGAGCGATTCCGCATCCGGCGCGCCTTATCGTAGAGAGAGAAGCTAAAGACGCGAGAGGAGAATACCGTATGTCCAAAACCGCCTCAGCCGCGGTTCCCGCAGCCGTCACCGTGTTTCCCGTGCTGTTCGCCATCAGCGTCGTTCACCTGTTGAACGATACGATGCAGTCGACCGTGTCCGCGCTGTTCCCGATCCTGCGCGAATCCCAGCATCTCAGCTTCGGCCAGATCGGCTTGATCGCGTTCGTCATGAACATGACGGCGTCCCTGCTGCAGCCGCTGGTCGGCCTCTATTCCGACGTGAAGCCTCGGCCTTATATTTTGCCGCTCGGGGTATGTTTCACCCTGATCGGCGTATTCTCGCTGGCGCTTGCGCCGAACTTCGCGACGGTGCTGCTGTCCGTCGTTTCGCTGGGCATCGGATCGGCCGTTTTCCATCCGGAATCGTCGCGCGTCGCTTATCTGGCCGCGGGCAACAACCGGGGACTCGCCCAATCGATTTTTCAGGTCGGCGGCAATATCGGCTCGTCGCTCGGCCCGATCATGACGGCGCTGATCTTCGTGAAAATCGGCCAGCACGGCGTCATGTGGTTCGTGATCGCGGCCGTGCTCGGCATTCTGATCCAGTTTTTCGTCGCCCGGTGGTACGCGGGCAGCAGCTCGGCGCCCCGTTCCGGCGCCCGCCGGCAAACGGCGACGATCGATACGGCGGACCGGCTGCCGAGGCGGACGCTCACGCTCGCGCTGACGATCCTCGTGCTGCTCGTGTTCTCCAAGCACGTGTACATTTCGAGCATTACAAGCTTCTACTCCTTCTACCTGATCGACGATTACGGCGTCTCGGTAGACGGCGCGCAGTGGTACTTGTTCGCGTTCCTCGCCGCCTCGGCGGTCGGCACGTTCTTCGGCGGCCCGCTGGCGGACCGCTTCGGACGCCGCAGCATCATCTGGCTGTCGATCCTCGGCACGGCGCCGTTCTCGCTGCTGCTGCCTTACGCCAACCTGTTCTGGTCGGGCGTCCTGGTCGTCTGCGCGGGCTTCGTGCTATCCTCCGCTTTCTCGATCATCGTCGTCTACGCGCAGGAATTGCTGCCCGGCAAAGTCGGCCTCGTCTCCGGCCTGTTCTTCGGCCTGGCGTTCGGCCTCGGCGGGCTCGGCTCGGCCTTGCTCGGCACGATCGCCGACGCGACGAGCATCGCCTTCATCATGAAGCTGTGCGCCTTCTTGCCGCTTATCGGCTTGTTCGCGATCCTGCTGCCAAAGGATCGCAGGCTGCGGAATGCCGCGGCGTAAACGACGGAATACAGCGAAAACGGGCGTCGCCTCGAAGGGATCGCCCGTTTTTTTTCAAGAAATGAAGTAGTGTTCTTGTTCGAGATCCGGGATCAATGCGGGATGCGCCGGCCGCCATCCCAGTCGTTCCTGGGTCCGTGCGCTCGACATCGGGTTGTCGGACGACGTAAAGGCGCCGAGGAAGCCGAAGTGGGCTTCTGCCTCTTCACGGGCAATGCCGATCACCGGCAAGTTCAGGCGGCGACCGATGACGCCGGCGATGTCGCGGAACGGCACGCCTTCTTCGCCGACCCCGTGCAGCCGGGAGCCGGCCGTTGCGGATTCGAGGGCGAGACGGTACAGACGCGCCGCATCAAGGCGATGAACGGCCGGCCAGCGGTTGGACCCGTCGCCGATGTAGGCGGAGACGCCCTTTTCGCGAGCAATGCCGATCAGCATCGAGACGAAGCCATGATCGCCCGGGCCGTGCACGGACGGCGCGAGACGGACGACCGAGGATCGCACCCCGCGCTCCGCCAGCGCGATCGCCGCGTTCTCCGCCGCGCCCCGGGGCACGGCGTCGTCGACAGCGACCTCCTCCGTCCCGAGAAAGCCAAGCGGGGTCGACCAAGCGACCAACAAGGTCCCCGAGGTGAACACGAACGGCTTGTCCGAGCCCTCAAGCGCCGCACCTAACGTCTCGACGGCGCGCAGGTCGGCTGCCACTGCGCCGGGGAAGTCCGAGAAGTCGGTCTTGAAACCCAAGTGAATGACTCCGTCTGCCGCGACAGCGCCCTTATGCAGGCTGTCGAGGTCGTCGAGCGCTCCGCGGTGCGCCTCCGCCCCGACTGCCGCCAGCGACTCGGCAGCCTTGTCCGAACGGGCAAGACCGATTACCCGATGCCCTGCGTCGATGAGTTCGCGGACGACGGCGGAACCGATGAAGCCCGTCGCTCCCGTGACAAAAACACGCATAATGAAGTCCTCCTAAAGCTGCCTAGCAGCAGATCTGCTTGATCCGACGGCGGTACGCATCATCGATCGGCCACCGCCGGCCCCAAGGATAAACTCATTATAGTTTTCGTCTCGTCCGGATAGATGCCTGTTCCTCGCCGCTTCTTGCCCGATCCTCCGGAACCGAAGCATCCTGCCCTCCGACACAAACGGCTCAGTCCCGAATTGGCGTTCGATGGCGCCATTCGGCGACGTCTCTGCTTGGCGGGCTTCCGAAAAAGCGGCTGTAATCCCTGCTAAATTGAGAGGCGCTCACATACCCCACCAGCCGGCATGCGGTTGTCGCATCCATGGAGTCGGAAATCATCAGACGCCTTGCTTCATGAAGACGCAACGCTTTTTGATATTGCAGCGGGCTCATCGAAGTGACGGACTTAAAATGCTCATGAAACGCGGACGGGCTCATATGTACCAGCTCGGCCAAGTCGGCCACCTTCATCTGGAGGGAAAAGTTGTCGCGCAGCCAATCAATCGCCTTTACAACCCTCTGCATGCCCGAATCCGCCAAACAAATTTCCGCGACGTACGCGCCGATGGGGCTGCGCAGGATTCGTATCAAAATCTCGTCCATCGCGAGCGGGGCGAGCCATTCAGCGTCGCCGGGATCGGAGAGACATTCTACTAATCTCGTCACGGCTTTGACCATGCCCAAGTCGGCGCTCATGACGTAACCCGCGCTCCGGTTCCGTACGGCAGGCAGGCCCCGGGGATACACTTTCCGTACCAGCTCGGCCATCCTTTGCGGGTCGAGGTTCAGCTTAACGTTCAGAAAGGGGTCGGAAGGGCTGGCATGCGCGGTCTTCGCGGCGATCGGAAGGGCGACGGGGAGGATGAGCATATGCGACCGGTCGTACCGATAAACCTCCTGCCCCACCGTGACGACCTTTGCCCCTTGCGCGGCGACTAACAGAGAAGGAATGTCGAAGGTTCTTACGTAGTTCATGTTTACTCGCGAATAGCGGCCGACGTGCAAACCGGGGAAGAGCTGGCTAAAGGTACCGTCATGCGGAGTAAGGGTTCGGATCAGACGGGCCAGACGGGCCGTCTCGGCATCGAGCGATTCGTCGGCGTTGCCTGACGCCGTTGGAAGCGAAGGGTCATCCGGCATCTTCATCGTTACGAGAGCAACTCCATTTCATGTTGATCAAATCCGATCCGCTCTATTTACGCCAGAAAAGCCCCGAATACCTCGTTGCCGAGCGGAACGCCGAGCTCGGTCAGCCGGTAGCCGGCCTCGTCGCCGGCTCCGAACTTTTCCAGCAATCCTTGGCGGCACAGCTTCTCGAATACCGGCCCGAAAACCGTCTCCGCCTCGGAGCCGCCGAATTGCCTCCGGAAGTTAGCGAGCCGGATGCCATCCAGCAGCCGAAGGCCGACCATCATGAAGTCTTCCATCGCTTCTTGCGCCGGCACTTCGCTCGTCTCCTTGCGCGGCAAGCCGAGCGCCGCGGCGTCGATGTAGGCCTGCACGCCCTTGACGTTGAGGTGCCGCCGCCCGAGCGCGTAACCGTGGGCGCCGGCGCCAAGGCCGTAATACGGTTCATTGTGCCAATACGTCGAGTTATGCCGGCTCTCGAAGCCGGGCTTCGCGAAATTGCTGATCTCGTACTGCCGATAGCCGGCTCCGCCGAGCTTCTCCCGCAGATGCTGGAACATCGCCACTTCGACGTCCTCTTCCGGCAGCGGAAGCTCCCCCCGCTCGTAAAGGCGGTGGAATAAGGTGTTCTCCTCCACCTTGAGGCTGTACAGCGAATAATGCGGGAGATCGAGCTCGAGCGCCTTCTCCACGCTGTCCGCCAGCTGCTCCAGCGTCTGGCGCGGCAGACCGAACATCAGGTCGATCGACAAATTTGCGAAGCCCGCCGCCCGCGCGTGGGCGATGCTGTTCACGACATCGCGCGCCTCGTGGATCCGGCCGATCGCCGCAAGCAGCTTGTCGTCAAACGACTGGGCGCCGAAGCTGATCCGGTTGACGCCGCCGGCCCGCATCGCTTCCAGCTTGGCGGGGTCCGTCGTCCCCGGATTCGCCTCCATCGTAAACTCCGCGTCCCCCGCCACCGGGAAGTGCCGGGCGACCGCCTCCAGGAACCGCTTCATTTGCTGCGGATTCAGCACGGTCGGCGTGCCGCCGCCGACGAATACCTTGCGGATCGTCTCCGGCGGCAGCTCGCGCACGGTCCGCTCCATCTCCCGCTCCAGCGCGTCCAAGTATGCGTCCACCGGCTGTCCTTCCACGACATAGGAATTGAAGTCGCAGTAGAAGCATTTGTTCGTGCAGAACGGAATGTGAATATATAGCGCGCGCGGGGTCCACGCATGCAGGGGAACGGCCCGTGTCCGGCCGCCCGGTTCCGAGATGATCGTATCGGACATGATTTGCTGCCCCTCCTTGCTTGCGCAGACGCCCGTTCGCGCGCCTCCGAACCAGGGACGGTCCGGGGCGCCGACGGGCGCCTTGCGGTTATTCGTCGATTTTCAGAACGGCCATGAACGCTTCCTGCGGAACCTCCACGTTGCCGACCTGCTTCATCCGCTTCTTGCCTTCCTTTTGCTTCTCCAGCAGCTTCCGCTTCCGCGAGATATCGCCGCCGTAGCACTTCGCCAGCACGTTTTTGCGCATCGCCTTGATCGTCTCGCGGGAGATGATCTTCTGCCCGACGGCGGCCTGGATCGGCACCTCGAACATCTGCCGGGGAATCAGATCCTTCAGCTTCTCGCAGATGACGCGCCCGCGCTGGTAGGCCCGCTCGCGGTGCACGATGAACGACAGGGCGTCGACCTGCTCGCCGTTGAGCAGAATGTCCATCTTGACCAGGTTGGACTGGCGGTAGCCGGACAGCTCGTAATCGAACGAGGCGTAGCCTTTGGTGCCGGACTTCAATTGGTCGAAAAAGTCGTATACGATCTCGGCCAGCGGAATGTCGTACTTCAGCGTCACGCGGTTGGCGTCCAGGTACTGCATGTCGATGAACTCGCCGCGTTTGCCCTGGCACAGCTCCATGATCGCGCCGACGTAATCCTTGGGCACGATGATCGACGCTTTGACGTACGGCTCTTCGACGAATTCGAGCTTGCCGGCTTCCGGATACTCGGACGGGTTCGAGATGTCGAGCCGCTGCCCGTTCGTCAGCGTCACCTTGTAAATAACGCTCGGCGCCGTCGTGATGAGCGGGATGTTGAACTCGCGCTCGATCCGCTCCTGGATGATCTCCATGTGCAGCATGCCGAGAAAACCGCAGCGGAAGCCGAAGCCGAGCGCCTGGGACGTCTCCGGCTCGAAACGCAGCGAAGCGTCGTTCAGCTCCAGCTTCTCCAGCGCGTCGCGCAGGTCGTTGTAGTCCGACGAATCGATCGGGTACAGGCCGCAGAACACCATCGGGTTGATCCGGCGGTAGCCCGGCAGCGCCGTCGCGGTCGAATGCTTGGCGTTCGTGATCGTGTCCCCGACGCGCGTGTCCTTGACGTTCTTGATGGACGCGGTGACGAAGCCGACGTCGCCCGGCCCGAGCTCGTCGACGACGGTCGCGCGCGGCTTGAACGTGCCGACCTCGACGACGTCAAACGTCGCGCCCGTCGCCATGAACTTGATCGGCGTGCCGGCGCGGATGGAACCGTCGATGACGCGGATGTAGCAGACGACTCCTTTATAGGCGTCATAGTGGGAATCGAAGATAAGCGCCTTGAGCGGCGCGTCGATATCGCCCTGCGGAGCCGCAATCTTATGAACGACCTGCTCCAAAATTTCCTTGATGCCGATGCCGTTCTTGGCCGAAGCCAAGACCGCTTCGCTCGCGTCGAGCCCGATGACGTCCTCGACTTCCTGCTTCACCCGTTCCGGCTCGGCGCTCGGCAGGTCGATCTTGTTGATGACCGGCAAAATTTCGAGATTGTTGTCGAGCGCCAGATAGACGTTGGCCAGCGTCTGCGCCTCGATGCCTTGGGCGGCGTCGACGATGAGCAGCGCTCCTTCGCAGGCCGCGAGGCTGCGCGACACCTCGTACGTAAAGTCGACGTGTCCCGGGGTGTCGATCAGATGGAGCGTGTACGTCTCGCCGTCGTCCGCTTTATATTGAAGGCGGACGGCCTGCAGCTTGATCGTGATGCCGCGCTCGCGCTCCAGGTCCATCGAGTCGAGTATCTGGTCCTGCATCTCCCGGGAAGTCAGCGTCCCCGTGTATTCCAGAATCCGGTCGGCCAGCGTCGATTTGCCGTGGTCGATATGGGCGATGATGCAAAAATTGCGTATATGGCTCTGTTTGCGTTGATTGTCTGCCATCTGTAATCCGTTACCTCCACCGAATCCTCGCTTCATGTGGCTATCCAATCTATTATAGCAATGGAGCGGCGCGCCAGCAATCGGCACTTCTCGGCGCGGCGCGCCGCCCCTTTGCCTTGACCGCGACTCGGCGTCTTAAGCCGTCAGGACTCGGGCGGCTTCTCGATAGAGAGCCCTTCCACGTGGCGCTTGCCCATCAGCTTGCGCTTTTTGCGGTCGGCTACCGTCTCGAAGACGATATCCAGATCGTAATCTTCCGGATACAGCTCCTTCCCCCGTAAAAACAGGCTGACCCGCTTGCGGTTGATTTTGATTTTCTCGCCGCGAACCTGGACGACCAGGTCGCCTCGTTCGTCCGGGAGCCGATAGACGATCCCTCGCGACCCCAAGCTCGGAATCCAGACGGCGTCGCCGACGCCCAGTTCAACCTTCTCGGCGGATTCCGCCGCCGAAGCCGGAGCGGCGGAGCGCTCGCGGCGATCGCCGGGCGAGGACGGAGCGGCCGCGCGGTACGCGCCGCCGGAGTCCGCGGAAGACGACGCCTCCGCGCCTCCGCCCGGCAAGTCCCCCGCTGCCGGGACCGGCGACAAGGGACGGCCGCTCCGCAGGCTCTCCGCGATCTCCTTGGCCCGGCCGACGACGTTCTCCCCGATCCCCAGCTTGCGGGCGATCACCAGGGCGTAGCTGCTGCCGGCCTCGCCCATGTCCAGCCGATACAGCGGGCGCAGCGTATCGAGATCGAACGCCATCCGGGCGTTGCGGAAGCCCGGCGTCGTCCGCGCATATTCTTTAATTTCATTGAAGTGGGTCGTCGCCAGCACGACCGATCCGCGACGGTGCAGTTCCTCCAGCACGGCGATCGACAAGCCGACTCCTTCCTCCGGGTCGGTTCCCGTCGCCAGCTCGTCAAGCAGCACGAGCGTGCTCCGGTCCGCGGCCGCCAGAATGTCGATCACGTTGCGCAAGTGCGCGGAGAACGTGCTCAGCGACCGGTCGAGGCTCTGATCGTCGCCGATGTCCGCTTCGACGGCGTGAAAGACCGACAGCCGGCTTCCTTCTCCGGCCGGCACGAGCAGCCCCGTCTGCGCCATCAGCGTCAGCAGGCCGACCGTCTTGATGGCGACCGTCTTGCCGCCCGTATTCGGGCCGGTGACGAGCAAGGTGCGGTACGCTCCGCCGACGCTGACGCCGAGGGGCATCGCCTTCCCGGGCAGGAACGGATGCCTTGCGTCCCGAAGCTCGATGACGCCGTCCTCGTTCCATTCGACCGGCCGGGCGTCCAGCGCGAGCGCCCATTTCGCCTTGGCGAACAGCAGGTCGTAGTGCCCGACCGTCTCGATATTGATCGAGAGCTCGCGGGCGCAGCCTTCCGCCTCCGCCGTCAGCCGGGCGAGCACCTGCAGCTCCTCCCGGCTCTCGTCCGCGCGGCAGGCGGACAGTTCCTGCTGGAGGCCGGCCGTCTCCAGCGGCTCGACGAACACCGTCTGGCCGCTGGCCGATTCGTCCAGCACCGTGCCGGGAATCCGGCGCCGCAGCTCCCTTTTGACCGGGAGCACGTACCGCCCGTTGCGCTGGCTGACCAGCCGCTCCTGCAGGCAGTCCGCATGCTTCGAGAGCAAACCGTCCAAGCGCCGGCGCAGCCTCTCTTCCGCCGCCCGCACCCGTTTGCGGATCTTGGCGAGCTCCGCGCTCGCCGAATCGAGAATCGTTCCCCGGTCGATGCTGTTCTCGATCGCCGCGAGCAATTCCCGCAGCTCATACAATGACGAGGCGTAGGAGGCGACCGTGGCCGCTTCCGCCGACTTCGCGCTCATATACCGCGCAAGCTGTCCGCAGCTGCGGATGAACCTCGCCAAATGTCCGAACTGCTGCTCGGACAAGACGTACCCGGTCCCGAGCAGCGCCATCGTCTCTTCCATTCCTTCCAGCGACGGGAGCGGCGTCTGCGCCCCTTTGGCCATCAGGCGGCGCGCCTCCTCCGTCTCCCGCTGGCGGGCGGCGATCGCCTCAACATTCGTCAGCGGGCGCAGCTCCCTCGCCAGCTTCTTGCCCGGATAAGTGACCGCGTAGCCTTCGACCGTCTCCAACGCGCGGACGTAATCCAATTTATTCCACGAAGCTTCTCTCATCGTTTTCGACCTCCAAATTGAGAATGAAAAAAGCCGCGGCGACGCCAAAATCGGCGAAGCGCGCGGCCTGCGGCGGCGAAAGGATCGGGGGCGCGAAAGCGGGCTTGCCGCCGCTTCTGCAGCAGCTGCGACAAGCCGTAGCCTTCGCTGAGAACGCAAAAAAACCGCGCCCGAGCGAGCGCGGTCTGGTCCCCGAAAGATTCGCCGATTCGGCGGGGCGGACTTTACCGGTTCTTCACTGGCCATTAGAGTGCCGCATCTCTCCGTGCGCAAACAGACCGAACCATCCGGCCCCATGCGAAAGAAGACGATAACGGCGTATCCAATTGATCAGTTCAGAACCAAGACCAACATGAAAATTTCCCCTTAAACCGAAGTTATTTATATTTTATCCCGGAAGGGATTCGGAAGTCAATGACGCCCGCGCCCGTACTTCATGATTCCTCGTCCAGCTTGCGCCTGAGCAGCGCCGGATCCGTCAGTCGGATCTGGCGGCTGCGGATCGCGATCAACCCTTCGTCCTGCAGCTCCTGCAAAATTTTGGACACCGTCTCCCTCACCGCCCCGACCATGTCCGCGAGCTGCTGGTGCGTGAGCCTCGGAACGATCGCATCCGGATAGGCAGGGTCGTCGGCGGATCGGCGCTCGTGCAGTTGAAGAAGCTGCTTCATCATCCGGGCCCGCACGCTCAGAAACGTCAAATCGTATATTTTCTGATTCGCGTCGGTCAGCCGATCCATCATATTCATCAGCAGATGATGAACGAAGGCTCGTTCCTGCTCGACCAGCCCGCGGAAGTCGTTCTTGCTGAGCGCATACAGCCGCGTCTGCGTAAGCGTCTCCGCCGTCGCGGACCGGCCCGCCTTCTCGCAGATGAGCGCGATCTCTCCGAACAGTTCTCCCTCCCGGAGGATGCTGAACACGACCTTCTTCGTCTTGTTCAAGGTCGACACCATGACGGAGCCCGAGACGATGAAGTATACTTCTTCTCCCTTCGCGCCTTCCAGGAAAATCAGCGTTCCCTTGCGGTACGCTTTCTCCGTCATGCGGGAAGCGACGCGGACAAGCAGATCTTCGTCCATGTTCCGAAAAAAAGGAAAAGCGGCCCTCAGCCTGGCGATCGATACGGTCATGCCGGACGCCCCCTTCCGCCGTCCCGCCTAGCGGGCATCCAGCACTTCTTCGATCATGAAGGTCGTATACTCCATCAGATCGAACTTCGTGCCGAATTGCTTCAAGCGAACGATCGGACGGCAGGAATGTCCACGGTTCTGCTCGCAGACGGTAGCGACCAGTCCCCCGGTCAGACGCACCGTCGTTCCGTCCGGATACGGCTGGAACGCTTGAATAAATGCCCGAACGACGTCGTAGTCGTAAGAGGAGTCGATCTTGGACATGACGAAGTCGACCCCGTCGCCGGGCAGACGGCACTCCTGTCCGTCGTTCATGAAACGGTCGAATTCGCTGCACAAGCCGACGATCTGCGCGGCCTCGGACAATTGGCTGCCGGAGATTCGGCCGGGGTAACCGGCCCCGTCCAGCCGTTCGTGGTGCTGCAGCACGATCGCAAGCGATTCGGGCGGAAAATCGGGAATCTTCCTGAGCAGCTCGTAGCCGACTTGGGGGTGCTGGGTAAAAAAGCTGCCGTCGTGAGGAAGCGCGAGACCGATGTCGTGAAGCAGGCTGCCGAGCGCGACGTCGTGAATTTGACTTTCGTTATAACCCAGCGCCCTGGCCGTCATCATCGCGAGCAGGTTGACGTTCAGGCTGTGGGCAACCAGTTCGGAGTCGATCCCCTTCAGATCTTCAAGGTAGACCGTCGCCTCTTCGTCGGAAGATACGGAATAGGCCACGTGATCGGCCCAGTCCATCAACGGCTCCACGGGAACGCCGCCGCCGGCCCGCAAGGACTCGAACGTTCGGTGCAGCAAATCTCTCGTCAGCTGGCGCAAGTCGCTTTTGTAATTCGCCTCTTCGGACGCATGCTTCTCCTGCTGATGAACGAATATGTACTGATGGCCTCGCTTTTTGATGCCTTCGATCAAATGGCTGTTCAGCTTGACGCCCTGCTGCAGCAGCAGCCTGCCTTCGGGATCGTACAAGCCTCTTCCGAGCAGATCGCCCTCTTCCAATCGGTCCACCGGGATCATTCGCATGGAATCTCTACACTCCCTGTCGCTGTCTCTCTCTCTATAATGAGAAAATAGTACCATAGATCCCGGTATCTTTTCTGTAACTAAAATCACAAAATTTTACGATTTTCGGGTCTTTCGACTCAAATATTCTGTCTATCCGCCTATTCTGTCGTTTTGCTGAACAGCTTGGAGATCAATTGGATCCCTTTCTTGGACACCGACTGAAGCAAATCGGCCGTTCCCCCGGCGATCCGGTCCACGACGGGTTTATGATCCAGGCGGGGAATGCGCGGATCGTCCGCGCCGCTCACCGAGATGCCGTCCGGTTCCTTTCCGTACCATCCCTGATCCGCATTGCCGGACGCGTCCGCGTTCGCCCCCGCCTTCCCCGTCTCCTTCTTGATGTCGTCCGCCTGTTGCTTCGCGGCGGTTGCCGCCGACGGATCGACCGGGCCGTACACGTTGGAGATGCCGCTGGAGGCAAGCTCCATGCCGAACATGACCGCGAACAGCAGAAGCGCTCCCGCGAGCAGCAGCTTGATTCCGTCCCGTGCCATTCTAACCGCCTCCTAGCTTTTATTCGATGCAGCCGTGCCGGAAGTATCGCTACCTCCGTTCGCCTTGATCGCATTCCCGTTCTCCCGGACGATGTCGGCGATCACCTTCGCCAGCACGTCCGCCGTCCGATCGCATTCCTCCAGCGTGTTGTCGACGCCTCCGATCTCGATCAGCACGCTGTCCGGAGATACCGATTGGTTGTATTCGCCGTTGCCGCTCGCCGCCGTTTTGCCCCAGATTCCTTTTGACAATCCGGGGTAATCCTTCTCCAGCACCTGGTGAATGGAATTCGCGAACGCCTCGTTCTCCGCCCAATCCGGATTGCGGTGGCCGATGATGAAGAACACCTGGGCGTAATCCTTGCCGTCGATCGTCGTCGTCGTATCTTTGCGGTGCAGCGAATCCCGATGGATGTCGAAAAAGAACTTCAGGCCCTTGTTCCGGGCCATCGCCTCTTGAACGGTTTGCAGCGAATATTTGTAGGAATAGTTCCAGTTGTAGTCCTTGACCGAAGAAGAGTAATCCGCATCGGAATGAAGGGCGCCGATGCCGAGCTTCGCAAGCTGATCGGTCAGCCGCTTGCCGACCAGGGTGATGTTCGTCTTGCTGTCGTTCGGATCCTTGATGCCGGCCTTCAGTTCCGGGAACCAAGATTCCCGGTTGTGAGAATGATAGACGAAGACGACGGGAGTCTCGGCCGAAGCGGGAGGCGGACTGGAGGATGAGCCTCCGCCCGGGTCTTGCGAAGCCGTTCCGCCGGACGTTCCTCCATCGGGCTTCTGAACGGGCGGCTTGTCCCCCGCCCCGTCTTGCGGACCGGCTCCGGCGCCATCCTTGCCGGCATCGGCACCTCCCGGGCCGCCGCCGCCCGACGCGTCCGCGCCTCTGGCGTCTCCATCCGAGCCGCTGCCCGCGTCGTCCGCTCCTGCGCTTCCGTCCCCGTCCGGACTGCGATCCTCCGGCGCCTCCCCGTCCCCTCCCGATCCGGGGCGGAGCAGGACCGCATCGTCCCCGTTCACGGCGGGCATCCCGATCTCCAGGAGGCTTTTCGGATCGTTCGGGTTCAGGTCGGTCATGAACCGGACGAGGAACGCCGCCATCTGCTCGCCGGAAAAAGGAGATTTCTCTACTTGCTTATCCATATGCGGCAATTCCATACTCAATAGAGAAGAAAAAAACGAATTCGATACAGAAGCGGCAAAACCCTTCATCGACTGGACGGGCGAAGGTGCCAAACGGGTTTGCAGCGCCCCTCCGACGCCGAGCAGGACGAACGCGATCATGGAACAGAAGCTGATGACCGCATAGGCTTTGCCGGTGGCCAGAAACGCCCTCGGCTTGTGCGGAGTCCGCCCGGAGCGGCGCAGGACGACGATACGTCTCATGATGTTCCTCCCTCACTTGCCGCGCGGAGAATTCTCTTATCTGTGCATCCGGCAGCTTTGGTAGATAGTGGAGTATATGAGAGAGGGAGATTTGATAGAACGGAAAAGAGAGATAGGAGGTTCATAGGTTCTGCTATAAATGGGAGATTTCGAAGCAAGGGCGGAAGGCTCATATCGAGCCGGCGGGTCTTCCTGAGCGTGGGGGATTTCGAAGCAAAGGCGGCCGGAGAGACGAAAGAGGCGTCCCGGCCGGATGCCGGAACGCCTCATGGCTTGACGCTTGTCAGGATGGTTCGCCGATCTTAATAGCCGAGATCCTTTTTGGCTTTGGCCCATTTGCCGTTCATATCGTCGAACGCTTTCTGGAGATCCTTGGCCGTGATCAGCTCTTGGTCGATCGCTCCCGTGCCGACCGCGAGCTCCGCCTTGTTCATGATCTCGTTGTACTTCGGATCGGTCGCTTCGCTCTCGATGTAGGTCGGGTTGAAGGAATTGAATTCGGCGAGCTGCGGGCTTTCCGGCTTCTCGGACTTGACGATCGGCATCATGCCGGAATCGGCTTGATACCCGGACTCCTTCACGAAGAAGTTGACGAAGGCTGTCGCCAGCTCTTTGTTTTTGCTGTCTTTGCTTACGCCCATGTAGTAGTCGCCGCCCAGCGGAGCGTTGTACTTGCCGCTGTTGTCGTACGGGAGCGGGAAGAAGCCGATGTCTTCCGACTTCGCGCCGGCGCCGACGATCTGCGGGATGACCCAGTTGCCGAGGAAGTACATTCCCGCCTTGCCGGCAGCGATCTCGCCCTTGGACATTTCCCAGTTGTTCGTGGACAGGTCCTTCTCGACCCAGCCCTTCTCGACGAAGGTGCGGGCGATGTTGATCAGCTTGCCCCACGGGCCGTCGACGGTAAACGGAGCGTCCGAAGCGAGCAGCGTGTCGGTCCACTTGGCGTTGCCGGCCACGTACCCGTAGGAGTTCTCGCCCCAGTTGGATACCGGCCATTGCGCGCCGTAGTTCATGTACAGCGGAGTGATGCCCGCGTCCTTCAGCTTCTGCGCGTCGGCGTACAGCTCGTCGAGCGTCGTCGGCACTTTGTCGATGCCCGCTTGCTTGAACGCTTGTTTGTTGTATACGATGCCTTGCGTATTCACGCCTGTCGTAATGCCGTAGCGCTTGCCGCCGGTGGCCCAGAAATCCGGGAAGTAGACGTCGTCGAACATGGAGTCCGGAAGCGGCTCGTAATACTTCGGAAGATCGGTCGACGCCAGGCCGGAATCGATCATGTTGACGTCGCCGGCTTCGCCCGTCGTGAGGCGAACCTTAATGTCCGTCGCATAGTTGGTCAACCCTTCGAATTCGATCTCCGCGTTCGGATATTTCTCTTTGAACTTGGCGGCGTAGCGATCCATCGTGCCGTCATTGACCAAGTCGGTGCGATGAGTCAGCACTTTGATCTTGCCGCTCAGGCTGGTGTCGGGAGCGCCGCCGGCCGATGCGGAAGGGGATGCGGCCGCGGATCCCGACGGCGATGCCGACGGAGAAGCGGACGGCGACGCTCCGTTATTGTTGTTATTGCCGCTGCCGCAAGCCGCCAGAACGGATGACAGCAAGAGCAGAGACAAGACGGTCAACGAACTTTTTTTCATCTTTTACTCAACCCCCAAGATAAGTTTGCGAATCGCTGGGATCGCTTACATTTCCTCATTATACGCTCCTGGGTGACAGAGAACAGGCAATTATTTTGTTTTTATGGTCATCATTTATGATAACAAATGGCTAAATTTAGTTTACAAAGTGTTTGCCGGAAGCAAGGGCCGGGAACGCAATCGGGTTCTTACAGCCCGGTTGCTTCTAATCGAGTCTCTCCAGCTTCTCCAGCCTTTCCAGCGCTTCGAAGCAGGCGCGGCTGTTATGATACGGGCACTTCCAGGCGCCGACCTTCGGGTGGGAGCCGCCCGCCGCGGGAACGCCTTCCCGCGTCACTCGCCAATGCCATTCGCCGCCCTCGCGGTCGCTGATGCGCAAAGTGATAAATGACCAGCAGTTCCGTGCCGCTTCGAGGTACTTCCGGTCGCCGGACAGCTGGCAAGCGTTCAGAAAGCCGACCATCGCTTCGGCCTGCGGCCACCAAATCTTGGAATCGTCGAGATGGCTGCCGTCGAACTCGTTGAACACGCCGCCGTCGTCGTCGACGCCTTGCTCCAGCGTCGCCTCCGCCATGCGCAGCGCGATCTTCTTCACGCGGGGTAGCAACGCCTCGTCGCCGAGAACCTCCGCCGCTTCCCAGAGCAGCCAGCTGCCTTCGATGTCGTGGCCGTACGAGACGTCGGCCGTCTTGGAATTCCACTCGTCGTCGAAAAACAGCCGGAAATGGCCCGCCGCCGGATCGACGATCTTATCCAGATGCACATCGATCAGTTCTTTGAGCTTCGCGCGCAGCCCTTCCGGCTTCCAAACCCGATACAGGTTCGTGTACGCTTCCAGCACGTGAAGATGGGTGTTCATAGACTTGCGTTCGTTCAGATCCTTGCCGCTCAGCGACAGATCGTCCGTCTCGGTCCAATCTCGGGCGAGCGCCTCCACGTACCCGAGATGAACCGGATCGTACGCGTGCTTCTCGAGCAGCCGGTAAATGTCCTCCGCCCAGGCCAGGGCGTCCGCCGCATCCGCCTCGGATGCGCGGGCGAATTCCGCCAGCGCGTAGATGACGAACGCCTGGCCGTACACCTGCTTCTTCGCCTGAACCGGACGGCCCTGAACGTCGATCATCCAATACAGCCCGCCGTGCTCCGGGTCCCGGAAACGGGCGTTCAGCGTCTCGTAGGCGCGCCTGGCCAGCTGCAAGTAAACCTCATCCCGCCGCCAGCGGTAAGCGGAAGCGAACGTCCATAGGATGCGGGCGTGAAGCACGAGCCCTTTGTCCGCTTCCGCCACTTTCTCGCCGTTGCCGCGGACTTCGCCGACGAACCCGAAATAAATGTCGTCGACCGTGTTTTTCTGCCAATAGCCCAAGATGTTGTCCTGCAGCTCGTTCGTCAACTTCTCCTGCCATCTCTCGCGCGTCAGTTCGCTCTTCACCGGAATTCCTCTCCTTTGTCGATAATGACTTGACCTCATCGTCAAGCTTGTTCCGCTGCCGCTCCGCCGCTCGTATAGTACCGCCGGACGACGTCCGCCGCCGATTTGCCGTACATGCAGTAATCGTCGTTCTCGGCCGCGCGGGACGCGTCGTAAAGCCGGGCCGGCCAGTCCCACAGGACGAAGCCGCGCATCCAGTCGCGCTTCGCGCAAGCCGCGAACATATCCTCGTAGTATCGCTTCTGCGCTTCCTCGGAAGGCGCTCCCGGCAGCGACCAGTCGTTCGGTCGCCGCGGCGAGTTTTCCCGGCTCGGACATCCGGCTTCCATGAAGAAAAACGGCTTATCTCGCCGGCGAACCACAGCTTCAATTCGGTCCAGATGCGCTTTCCACTCGCCGATCGGGTAATACCCGCTCGATGAGATGATGTCGACCGCGTCCCACCACTGCACGCGCCCCTCTTGGTACTTGTCGCAGTTGTACGTGATCAGCCCGCGATAGATCGGCCGCACCGAAGCGATGAGCTCGCGCCATTCGGCCTCGCGCTTGTCCGTCTGCACCATCTCGCAGCCGACGCACAGCATCTCGCAGTTTTCCTCCTCGGCGATCTTCGCATAGTGACGGATGAAATCGCCATAAGCCATAAGGAATTTCCGTCGATTGGGCCGTCGCCTGATAGTCGCCCAGCGCGATTCCCGCCCAGTTGACGCCCAGCTTCGCCATCTCTTCCATCGACCGTTCCGCTTCCGGACCGGTCCATGTCCCGCGAATCCCCGTCCGCCCCCAGGTCATGCCGTTCACTTTTTCCGTCCACGCCGCTTGATTCAAGGCGGTTCACTCCCCTCGTTTTCGTAAACTCATTTTATCATATTGTTATTTATTTGTTTCGTAAATAGGATAACAATCTACAGCATTAAAAAACTCTCCGCCGAAGTGACCGGGGAGAGCTTGTTGAATGGATTAGGAAAGCAGGAAAACCGCGGCCCTCAAGGGCAGGGAGCGGTCGATTGCCGCAGCACGAAATCGCCGGACAGCAGGATGCGTTCCTTCGGCCCGTCGGGATGGCGAATCCGCCACAAGAGCGTCTCCACCGCCCGTTGGCCGAGCGCTTCCTTGTTGACGTGAACCGTGCTCAGCGTCGGCTTCGCCAAAGCCGCATCGTCGATGTTGTCGAAGCCGGTGACCGAGACTTGGCCGGGCACGTCGATGCCGAGCCTCGCGAGCACCGTCATGACGCAGATCGCGATCGAATCGTTGGCGCACACAAGCGCCGTCGGCAGGCGGCGTTCTTCCGCCATCCGGCCCAGCACGGCATCGAGCGCTTCGGTCATCTCGGAGCGGTTCTCGCCTTCGAACGCCAGCAGCTCCGGCTCCTGCTCGAGCGGCGTCTCGTTCTCCTCCATCATCGAGCGAAAACCGAGCCAGCGGTCGTAAAAGCTTCGCGAGTAGCGGGTATTGCCGACGAACTGTATCCTGCGGTGGCCGTTGCCGAACAAGTAGTTCGTCACCCGCCGCATGCATTCGTAATTGTTCATGAACAGCGCATCCGAAGGAATGAGCGGATCTTCGTGATCCACCATCACGAACGGAATCCCCAGGTTTCGGATTTCAAGGAGCAGTTGGTTGGAGATCAGGCCGACGCCGACCAGGCCGAGCACCCCTTCGGGATTGATCAACTTCGCGAAATTGTCCGTAATATGCTCGGTCACGATCAGGATGCCGATCTGATGCTCTTCGAGGCCGGTCGTGATTCCGTCGATAATTCTTCCCCAATAAAAAGAGTGGCGGTTCTGGTAACGGACATTCGGAATCAGCACGATAATCGTATCCCGATCGGCCTTTCCCGCGGGCTCCGCCCCGGAACGGGCCGCGCCGACTTTCGCCCGCTTCTGGGCGAAATAGCCGAGCTGGGTCGCCGCGCCGATAATCCTCTCTCGCGTGTCGGCGCTGACGCCCGACTTGCCGGCAAGCGCTTTGGAAACGGCGAATTTCGACACGCCGACGTGGTCGGCGATCTGCTGCAT
This sequence comes from Cohnella zeiphila, assembly GCF_014212055.1. Taxonomy (GTDB): domain Bacteria; phylum Bacillota; class Bacilli; order Paenibacillales; family Paenibacillaceae; genus Cohnella; species Cohnella zeiphila. The sequence goes on from NZ_JACJVO010000002.1 coordinate 261,398, forward strand.
GGTTACTTTCTTGGACAATCCGGCCCTCTCCTTCGCTAATCATGCGGTTCCGCTTGGATAACAATTGTTATTGTTATCATAACATACCGCAGTCGTTAGCGAAACGGCCGCCTAACCGGATTACTTGACCGCCCCGTTCGTGACGCCGGCGAAGATAAAGCGCTGCAGGAACAGGAAGATGACGATCGTCGGAATGAAGATAATCAGGATGCCCGCCGAGATGACGTTAAGCTGGGCCGCGTTCGGTCCGATGAACGAGTAGATCGCCGTCGACACGACGCGCAGCTTCTGGGCCGGCATATACAGGTAAGCCGTGTAGAAATCGTTGTAGATGTTGATCGTCTTCATGATGACGAGCGTAGCCGTCGCGGGAGCGAGGAGCGGGAAGATGACCGAGCGGTAAATGCGGAACAGCGACGCTCCTTCGATCATCGCGCTCTCGTCCAGGTCCTTCGGAATGCTGTTGATAAATTGCAGGTAGATAATGATCTGCAGCACGTCCGCTCCGAGGTAAAGCACGATCGGCGCCGCCAGGTGATTGTACAGGCCGAAAAACTTGACGACGCTGAACGTCGCGACCTGCGTCGTGATCATCGGAATGACCTGGGCGACGAGGTACATGCCCATGATCGGCTTTTTGAGCTTGAAGTCGAAGCGTCCGAGCGCGTAGGCCGTCATCGTCCCGATCAGAATGTTGCCCGCCACCGAAACGACGAGAATAATGCCGATGTTCCGGAAGCCGAGGCCCAGCTTGCCGACCTGCATCACCCGCTTGAAGTTGTCGAAGTCGAGCCAGTTATGCGGCAGCCGCATGCCCGATTGGTAATATTCGATCTGCGTCTTGAACGCGCCGATCACGACCGAGTAAACCGGGAAGAAGACGACGAACAGGCCGACCGCCAGCGTCGCGTATTTGAAGATCGTCCACGCCTTGTTTTCGCGCACCATCGGTTACTTCCCCTCCCGGAACAGCAGTTTGCGTTGGATCACGATGAACAGCAGCACGATGAGCAGCAGCACGACCGCCATCGCGGAGGCGAGTCCCGCCTGCTTGAACCGGAACGCCATGTCGACCGTCTTGCTGACGAACGTGGCCGTGCCGTTGGCGCCGAGCATCATGATGAACGGAATGTCGAACGCTTCGAGCGCTCCCGTCAGCGTCAGGATCATCATCAGCTCGATGACCGGGCGGATGCTCGGAAGCGTAATATAGCGGAACGCTTTCCAGCCGGAGGCGCCGTCGATCTTGGCGGCTTCGTACAGATCCGCTGGAATCGATTGAAGCGCGCCGATGAAGATGACCATGCTCAGGCCGAAGTATTTCCAGAGCGAGATGAATGCCAGCGAGAAGTTGACGAGATGGGGATTGCCGAGCCATTCCTGCTGCCAGGAAGGCAATCCGATCGCCTGCAGGAACAGGTTCAGCGAGCCGTATTCGGAATGGTACACGTTTTTGAACATGATGACGATGGCGACGCTGTGGAGCACGTAAGGAAGAAACAGCATGGCGCGGAACGCGTTGCGTCCTCTCAGCTTGCCCGTCAGAATGACGGCGAAATAGAGCGCGATCGCGGTCTGAACGAGGCCGCCGACGAAGTAGTACGCGTTCGTGCGGAAGACGGTGAAGATCTCCGGGCGGGTGAAGATCTCCTTGTAGTTGGCGAAGCCGACCCAATGCATCTCCCAGCCGAGGCCGGTCCAGTCCGTGAAGCTGTAGTACAGGAGCGAAATGGCCGGATAGTACGAGAACGTAAGGGACAGCAGAACCGGGATCGTCAGAAATCCGAAAAGAATCAGGTACCGCTGCGTTTTGTAGCTGAAGTTGAACATAGACACCCCATCTTTCCAAAAAAGAAATCGCTTACAGCCATTATAGCCAAATATGTTATTGTTTTTAAGGTTCTATGTTTGTTTTCATTGCACTCTATTTGGATAACTACAGCCTAACACGCTCGCGGTATTCTTTTGGAGTCAGTCCGACCACCTTTTTGAACACTTTGTTGAAATAGGTAGGATCCGGATAGCCGACCCGTTCCCCGATCTCGTATGTTTTGAGCGCGGGCTCCTTGATCAGCCGCTCCTTGGCCCGCTCGATCCGCACGGAAATGATGTAGTCGGTAATCGTCTCTCCGGTCTCCGTCTTGAACAGCTTGCTCAGATAGCTCGGGGTCAGGAAAACGGTGTCTGCCAGCCGTTGAAGCTCCAATTCCTCGGTATAATGCGTCTGGACGAACGCTTTGACCGTCTCGACGACCCGGTTCTCCTGCTTGGCGCTTCCCAGCGCCCCAAGCTGTTTCTCCGCCGCCGCGAGGAAGGCGGCGGAGAATGCCGCTCCGTTCGGGAACAGAACGGGGACGAGCGCGGCCGCGTCTTCCGTTTCCTCGCCGACGGGCAGCCGTCGCTCACGCTTCTCGCACCGGATCAGATCGAACACGGCTTCGCTTCCTTCCCTAAGCGTCCGCCAAGACGCCCTTCGCCCGATCAAGTCGTCAAGCCAGCCGCGAAGAGCTTGTCCCGCCCGGTCCAGGTCGAGCAGCTGCAGCGCCGGACGAAATTCCCGGTCCAACATCAGCGCGGGATTGGGGTCCGTCTCGGCGGGTTTCGGCGCATGGAACGCGTCGAGCATCGCCTTCGCTCCCGGCTCGTACCAGCAGGTCTGCAGGCAGTTCTCCGCCTCCAGATAAGCTTCCCGCAGCTTGGCCGGCCCTTGGTGAATGCCGCTTGCCCCGACCCGCGCCTGCGTCGACTGCGGCAGGCGCTGCAGCAGCGTGTGCCCGAGCTCGCGAATCGTATCCGCGTGGTCTCCCTTGCCGATCGCCGCCGCGATGACGAGAAGACGCGGTTCCCAAGCGATCACCTTGCGCTCGCGCGACCAGACGTCCGTGCTCCGTTCGATCGCTTCCGCCGCCGCATCCGGCTCGCAGCGCAGCACGAACACCGCGAAATGATCGCGCAGCAGGCTCGTCCGGCCCAGCTCCCGGACCGCGCCCTGCGCCATATGCTCCGGAAGATGCTTGATTTCGCTGCGCAGCAGCAGCCGCAGATGCTCGTCGACCGCCACCGACTTGCGATAGCGTTCCTGCTCCGCCTGGCCGTGAACCCGATGAAGCAGCTCCGCCAGCTCTTCCTCGTCCACCGGCTTGAGCAGATAGTCTTCCACGCCGAACCGGATCGCCTGCCGGGCGAACGCGAAATCGTTGAAGCCGCTCAGCACCGCGAACTTCACCTTCGTATCCCGCCGGCGCACGCGCTCGATCATTTGCAGCCCGGTCATTTGCGGCATCTTGATATCGGTAATGATGAGATCGAGACGAAGCCCGCCCATTCGGTCCAGCAGCTCCTGACCGCTGGCGCAGGCGGCCACGACCTGAAAAAGCTCGCCATATTGCCCGATCAGTTTGACCAATCCGTGCCGAATTCTCTCTTCGTCGTCTACGACCGCGATCCGGATCATGCTTGGTCTCCTCCCTTCCGCCTATGGGGCAGACGCACCGTGACGGTCGTTCCTCTCCCAGGCTCGCTGTCCACCGTCAGTCCGTAGGCTTCCCCGTAGCGCAGCTTCAGCCGCTCGTTCACGTTGCGCAGGCCGATGCCGCCCTGACCGGCCGCCTCGGCTGCAGAGAGGCGCAACGCCGCCTGCAGATTCGCCAGCGTCTCGACGTCCATGCCCGAGCCGTCGTCGGCGATGTCGAATAGATCGTCCGTTCCTTCCGGCCGGTAGCGGATCCGGATCCGCATGCCGGCCTGCGAATCGTCCAGCCCATGGTAGACCGAATTTTCCACGATCGGCTGGAACAGCAGCTTCATCACCTGAAGCCCTTCCGTCTCGCGAGGATCGGGCAGGTCCAGGACGAAGCGGTTCCCGTAGCGATAGTTAAGCAAAGTGACGTACATGCGCAAATGCCGCCACTCCCGATCGATCGGGACGAACTCGAGGCCGGCGTGAAAGCTGTACCGCAGCAGCTTGCCGAGCAGCTGCGTCATATCGCCGACCTCCTTGTCGTCGTTCAGAACCGCGGTCATGCGGATCGACTCCAGCGTGTTATAAATAAAATGCGGGTTGATCTGGTGCTGCAGCGATTCCAGTTCCGCTTCCTTCTTGCGCTGCTCCACCTGGTAGATATCCTGGATCAGCGTCTTCATCCGGTCGATCATCCGGTTGAACGCGCTGCCGGCCAGTCCGATCTCGTCCCGCCGGCGCGCGGGGAAAAAGACGTTCATGTTGCCGTTCTGCACCTCCTTCATGTGGCGGACGAGAGAGCGGAGCGGCCGCGTGATCGCGAATACGAGCACGAGCGAGATGAGAAGCGCGAACGCCATGATGACGATGGCGGTGACGATCGTGAAATTGCGCGTCTTCGTCGCGTCTTCCATCAGGTGGTTCTCGGGAATCGTGATGAGCACCCGCCAGCCCGTCGCCTCCGACTGCTTGTAGATCGTCAGCACCGGTTGGCCGTTTTCCGTATGGTGGAAGCTTCCCTGAGAGCCCGGCATCTTCGCGAGCAGCTCCTGCCGCGACCATTTTTGTCCCAAGTATTTTTTCTCGCTGTCGTAAATGACCCGACCGCCGTCGTCCGTAATGAGCGTCGTTCCGTGCGTGACGTTGTCCAAATTCATGACGATGTCCTCGATTACGCCGATGTTGGCGTCCACGGCGATGATGCCGAGAGTGTCGAAGTTGGCCGGGTCGATGATCTCCCGAACGACGGTGAACACGTACCGCTTCCCGCTCATCGTCGGCGTGACCTCCTGCGTGCTGAGCAGCACGGGCGTTCCGTGGGCGTTCGCCGCCACCTTTTTCCACTCCGGATAGACGGCGGACAGGTCGGAGCGGACGTCGAGCACTTTGGCCGAATAGTAGACGTGGCCGAAAGCGTCGAACAAGTAAACGGTGTTCGTACCGCTCTTGATATTATTGAGAAAATAAATGCTGTTGCCGATTTTCTTCCGGATATCGATCGTCCGCTGCTGATTGCTGGGCAGAATGCTCACCGAATCGCCGCCGCCGTCCGGCTGGCCCCGGTAAAACTCGTTGGACATCTTAAGCCCGTCCTTGATCTCCCCCAGATAAGACGGAATGATCGAGATTTTCTGCATGTCCTGCATATAATCGTCGAGCTTGCCCATCATGCTGTCGGACAGCTTGGAGACGTACGCGATCGTGTTGTCCTCGATCGAATGCGAGTAGCGCTGCGCCGACAACAGGGTGAGCGCGCCGATCGGCAGCGCTATCAAGAACACGAACACGACGCTGAGCTTGCTCTCCATCCGGCCCGTCCATCTCGGCATCCGCCAGTTCACTCGCATCCCCCTCTTTACCATTCAAGCCTGCAACAATGGATCCTAACAAAATAATAATAATTAGGCAATCGAACGTCAAAAAAAGAGAAACAAAAAGCGGCCAAGAGGAAATTTCCCCTTCAGCCGCTTCCGTTCCCGCCGGGTCAGTGCGTATAAGCCGCCACGTTGTCGGTGTCCACCGCCGTATGAAGCGCCGCGTTCAAGCCGCTGGCGATGATGTTGCCGATATCCTCGATGAACTTGTCGATCTCCTTGGGCGTCACCAGCAGATCGTGTCCGAGCGGTTCCAGCACTTCCTTGACGAGCTGCAGCCGCTCCGTCTCCGCCATCTTGCCGAACACGCCGAACAGCGGGTCGGTATTGTCCGTATGCCGCTTCATATGCTCGAATACCATGTCCATCGTGTTGTTCACCATCGTGGAGGCGTAGACGACGGTAGGGACGCCGATCGCGATGCAGGGCACGCCCAGAATGTCCTTCGTCAGCCCTTTGCGCTTGTTGCCGATGCCGGATCCGGGGTGGATGCCCGTATCGGCAATCTGGATCGTCGTGTTGACCCGCTCCAGCGAACGGGCCGCCAGCGCGTCGACCGCGATGATCAGGTCCGGCTTCGCTTTCTCGGCGATCCCCTGCACGATGTCGCTGGACTCGATGCCCGTCGTTCCGAGCACGCCCGGCGCCACCGCGCTGACCGGACGGTATCCGTCGCTCACCTGGTCCGGCATGAGCTCGAAAAACTGCCGGGTCACCATCGTGTTCTCCACCACGATCGGCCCGAGCGCGTCCGGCGTGACGTTCCAGTTGCCCAGTCCGACGATAAAGACGCTGGCCGTCGGGCCGATGCCTAGCCGCGACAGGAACGCTTCGAATTCCCTCGCGAACGTCGTCGCCACCTGATCCTGAAGATCGGTGTCTCCCCGCCGCAGCTCCGGCACTTCCAGCGTCACGTAATGGCCCGGCATCTTGCCGATCGCCTTCGCTCCTTCTTCCGTCTGCACGTGCATCCGGGTCACGGAAATCCCGTGTTCCTTGACCTCCTCGGACCAGACGCCGGGAATCTCTCCTCCCTGCGCGCCGGCCATCTCCCGGGCTTCGATTGCCAGGTCGGTCCGGATACCGTACAAGCTCATATCCAATTCACGTTCCGTCACTGCATGGTTCCCCCTTCCGTCATGGGAGGCGCCGCTTTCGGCGCTTGGCGCCCAGGGCTTGCGCCGCTTAAAATCGCTTGCGTTTTGCCCCCTTGCATGATAGAATGTTACAAGTTGTCTAGAGAAATACTTACGGTTTTGCAGGAGGTGAAATCAATGCCGAACATCAAATCCGCGATCAAGCGCACGAAGACGAACGACAAGCGCCGTTTGCGCAACGCATCCCAGAAATCCGCTCTTCGCACCGCCGTGAAGCAAGCCGACCAAGCCGTTATCGGAACGGACGTCGCCGCTGCCAAGGCAGCGCTTCAACTGGCGCAGAAGAAATTGGATAAAGCGGTAACCAAGGGCCTCATTCACAAGAACGCGGCTGCCCGCAAGAAGTCCCGTTTGGCTCAGAAGCTGAACAAGTTGTCCGCGCAAGCGTAAGCTTCGAATAAAGCGCAGACAAGTACGGATACGGTAAAATAAAAGGTTGGCCCTTTCAGCGGAACCGTCCGCTTCGCGGGTCAACCTTTTTTGTTGCGTTTAGAGCGCAAGACGCTAGTCGGTACGCTTCTTGGCTCGGTTCGCGCCGCATGCGCCGCAAGAAGCTCAACTGCTGCGCTCCTTGGCGCCGTCCGCGCCCCGGTCCGTCACCCTCCGCCTTCCGATCCCGTGCGCAGCAGGAACAGCTCCAACCCGAGCGTCTTCTCGACCCGGCCCGTCTTCATCTCGTAGTCGAGCTCGGCGAGCCGCTCCAGTACCGCGGCCAGCCGCTCCAAGCTGAAGCCGCGCGCCTGCTCCGCCGTAATTTTGGCCGCGTAGGGATGAAGGCCGAGCTGGCCCGCCATCTGCTGCGGCGTGAAGCCTTGCTTCCTCAGCTCCTTCACCAGCAGCATGTTGCGGAATTGCCGGACGAGCAGCGCCGTCAGCTTGATCGGTTCTTCCCGCTGCTTGAGCAGATCGTAGTACAAAGCCAGCGCCCGGTCCGTCCGCAGCGCGGCAATCTCTTCCGTCAGCTTGAAGACGCTCTGCTCCGTGCTGGCGGACACAAGCGTTGCGACCGCCTCCGCGGTCACCGTGCCGCCTTCCCCCGCGTGCAGGCAGAGCTTGTCGATCTCGGCGGCGATCGCGCCCATCTCGCTTCCGACCCGGCGCAGCAGCTCGTCCACCGCTCCCTGTTCCATCCGGCGCTTCTGCCCTTCCGCCCTCCGGATCGCCCACTGCGACAGCTCCTCCGCCGCCATCGGCGCGAACGAGACGACCGCATCCTTGTCCTTCGCGTACTTGACGAGCTTTTTGCGCTCGTCCAGCTTCTCGTGCGGCACGACGAACAGCAGCACCGTGCTGTCCAGCGGGCCGCTCATATAACCCTGCAGCCGCTCCGGCCGATGCTCGACTTTCGCCGAATCGCGCCCGGACGCGAACACGACGCTGTCGCGAACCACGACAAGCTTGCTCGGCACGAGGAAAGGCGGCGTCTCCGCTTCGTCCACGATCTCGTCGAGCGGATTCTCGGACGTGCTGAACCGGACAAGCCCCATCTCCCGGTGCTCCGGCTCCATCAGCGCGGCGATCAGGCGCTCGATAAAATCGTCGATCAGATAGCTCTCCGTTCCGTAACAAACATAGTACGGTTTGATACGGCCTTCGCGCAGCTCCCGCAGCGCTTTGCGGTATTCCATGGCGATGCCGGGCTCCTTTAGCTAACAAGATACGAACAGTTTATCAGAAAAGTGCCGGCTTGTCCCGCCGAGGCGGCCTCTTTCGCAGCGGCCGAACGGAACAAATCCCTCAAAAGTGAAGTGATGCTCTGAAGTTAAATCCGATTCCTTTTGGGGGAGCCCCCGGTTATCCACAGGAAATTTAATCGCATCATTTCCTAAACAAGCACGAAGGGACGGCGCTTATCCTAGAAGCGCCATCCCTTCGTCTCTTGGACATCTATGTCAACGTCCGCCGGCCGGCCCATGGTACCGTGCGCGAACGAGCGTGACCGTCGTCCCGGCGTCCCTCTTCGGAGCGCCTCTTCTCTTTCGTCTCTACAGCATACGCATGTGGCCTGCCCGATGTGACGAACCTTGACTTTTACTGCCCGGTATCTTCCGTCTCCTGTCCGGTCTCGGCCGTCCAGAGCAGCGCCTTCTTCGTTCCGTCGGCATCCGTACGGACGTAATGAAGCGCCGAGGAGTCTTCCTCCCACTTCATAATGTCGATCGCGCCGCCTTCCGGCACCGCGGTTTCGAACGCCACGGAGTTGTCGTCCGTCCGCACGATGTCCAGCTTCCCGCCGTTCACGCTGGCCTGCAGCTTGCCGTCCGGCGACTGCCAAATCGAGGAAGGAACGAAGCCCTCGACCATGGAGCTCGAGGCCGTACCTTCGCGATCCGAAGCCGCGGGCGACCCGGATGCCGCCGCGCCGCCCGCGGCGGAATCGCTCGCTCCGGCATCCGGCGGATTGTCCGCTTTCGAAGGAGCGACGAGATCCTTCTGGACCGAGTATGTGTCGGCCGACTTGCCGTCCGCCGCAGCGGAATCAGGCTGCGCCGCAGAAGCCGGAGCGTCTCCGGCCGGCGCCGAACCTTCCGAGGACGATGCGCCCCCGGCTCTGACCTTGTCTTCTGCGCTCGGCTCGGCCGGAACGCTCTCGTCGAATTTGACGCTCGGCGGGTCCGAAGCTTGCGGCGCCTGGGCGGACTCGTCCCCTTCGGCGCTCTTCTGCATCGGAGCGGCGAACAATTCGGTCTTGGGTTCCTGCGCCGAATTCGACGAAGCCGCCGAATCTCCGCCGCCGGACAGCGCCTCGGATTGCGAGGCGGCGTCGTAGTCTACGCCCGACGAATGCAGCCACGAGAGCGGATGGGCGAACAGCAGCAGACCGGCTACGACGCCGGCCGCCACCACGCCGGAGACGCGCTGGAGCGTCCTGCGGCGCCTCCGGGAGGAGCGAGGACCGAACGGCGCGTCGGAAGGCTGCGCCTCCGCCCGATCCGCCGCCGGGGCGGAAGAATCGCCTTGCGCGATCTCGATCTGTTCGAGCTGAGGCAGAATCGAATCGACGATGCTGAAGCTCGGAACGACCCGAGGCAGCTGGGCAAGGCCGTTCGATAGACGGGTCAAGCGTTCCAACATGGCGGCGCAATCCGGGCAAGATCGGATATGTTCCGTCATGAGCGACGTTTCGGCCGCATCCAAGTCGCCGTCAAGCGAACGCTGCATGAGTTCCATCACCTCTTGGCAATTCATCCCCGGACACCACCTTTCTGATAATCTCGAAGCAGCGAATGCAGTTGCTGCCGGGCTCTGAATAAGTAGGATTTCACCGTATTGAGGGGCAGATTCAGCGATTCGGCTATCTCGTTATAGGAGAAATCCTGCAAATAACGAAGCACGACCACCGTTCGGTGATGCTCGGGCAGCTTGCCGATCGCTTCGCGAATCTCCTCCGAATCGAACGAGGACATCACCTCGGCCTCCACGTTGTCTCCCGCCTGAAAAACGAGCTCGTGCTCGTCGATCGAGACGGAAGGCCGGCTCCGGCGAAACTTGTCGATGCAGATGTTCGTGACGATTCGCTGCACCCAGGTACGAAACTGGGCTTTTTCCTCGTACGTATGAATTTTGGAATAAATGCGGATGAGCGCCTCCTGCGAAGCGTCCAGCGCATCCTGCTCGTTCCCCAGCAGATAATAAGCCGTTCGGTAAACGTGTTGCTCGATCTCGCGGAGCAGCGCGACAAGGGCGTCGCGATCGCCGGCTTGCGCGTTTTTGATCAACTCCGGCTCCACCACAGAAGATCCTCCTCTCCTGCATCCCCATTGACGCGTTCGTTCGTCAAAAGGTTGCACCCAACTTCCGCCTGTTCAAAAGGAAACTTATCCCCCTATGATTCTCTGGGCACTTACACCCACTAAGTCTAGCAAAAAAACGGCCGTTTGTCCGCTGCCAGTCATAGGGAAGGCGGCGCGGACGCCTTCATCTCCCGGCGCTCCAGCCGGCCGGACGGGGAGACGCGATATTGGATCTCCCCGTTCTCGTCCGTCCGGAAATACGGAATGCCGTCGGCGTTCAAGCGATCCAGCACCTCTTCGTTTGGATGACCGTACGTATTGTTGCGGCCGACGGAGATGACCGCTTGAGCCGGGTTCCACCGGCGGAGCCAGTCTTCCGAGGTGGATGTCCGGCTGCCGTGATGGCCCGTCTTGAGCACGTCGACGTAGGCCGGCAGCGAAGCCGCGACAGGATCGCGGAGGATCCGGCGCTCTCCGGGAGCCTCCAGGTCGCCGGGCAGCAAAAACGTACGGCCGTATAGCGCGAGCAATAGGACGACGCTGCGGTCGTTTTGTTCTTTGACCACGGGGATGGCGCCCCCGGTCTCTTCTCCTTGCGGATAAAGGGCCGTCAGGCGGGCGGAGCGCCCCCAGGACCAGCTAAGGCCTTCTTCCGCGGCATACATCGGAATGCCGCGTTCGTCTGCCATTTGGAATAGACGATCTACGACCCCATCCGGTTTGATCGAGCCGTTGAACAAAATTCGCTTGACCGGAATGTCGGCCAGCACGGCGGCCGCGCCGCCGATATGATCCTGGTCGAGATGCGTCAGCACCAGCCAGTCGAGCGACCGGACTCCCCTCTGCTTCAGGAGGGGGACGACCGTCTTTTTGCCGACTTCGTAAGGGTCCCGCTTATCCCGCCATTCATCGCTCTTTTTGCGGAACGTCAGCGTGCCGCCGGTATCGATCAGACCGTACTTTCCTTCGCCCGTGCGGACGAGAATGCTGTCGCCCTGCCCGACGTCGAGAAACATCACCTTCGCATCCCGGTCGAGCCATGCAGGCTGGACACCCCACAGCAGCCAGACGAGCCCGGCCAGCGCAAGCGTCCCTCCCGCGAGCGGCAGTCTCCGCCGGCTTCGCCGCTCCGGAGGCGGCTCGGGAAGGGGATTTTCGAGAAGCGGGACGGTCGATTCGTCTGCCGCGGCCGATGCTTGGCGCGCATAGGCCGCGACCCGCGCCGCCCGCTCGCGGGGATCGAAGCCCGGAGCTTCCGCTTGACGCAGCCGTTCCTCCAACGTGCTCCGTCTCGTCCGCTCCGCTTGCCTGCTCTGCAGCCACGCCGCCGCCGCGAACAGGAGCGCGTACGTGAACAGAACCCAGATAAGCGACGGCTGCGGCCAATACGTCTGCATGCCGGGAACGGAACCGAGAACGGCGATCGCGGAATCGGTCAGCCAGTTGCACCAGGACGCCGCTTGGGCCGCGATCGCGCCCAGCGGATGCCAGCATGCGGCAAGAACGACCGAAGCCATGCCGAGCGGCATGACGACGGCGCTGATGAACGGAACGAGCGCCAGGTTGGCCAGAAGGGATAGGAGATGGAACTGGTGGAAGTAATAGACCGACACCGGAAAAGAAACGGCTTGCGCCGTGACGGCGACCGCCAGCGAGCTGCGCAGACCGGGCCGGCGCAGCGGCAACGCAGCGGAGACGGCGGGAACGAACAGGATGAGCCCGGCGGTGACGATGAACGACAGCTGGAAGCTGACGTCCTCGATGACGAGCGGATTCCAGACGAGCATGGCAAGCGCCGAGGCCACGAGCAGGTGAAGCCCGTCCTTGAGCCGGTTGCGTCTCGCCATATACAGCGCCAGCATGCCCATCAGGCAAGCCCGGATGGCCGATGGCGACGCTCCGGTCAGCAGCATGTAAGCCGGCAGCGCCGCGATGGTCAGTTCGAGCGAGCGCTCGCGCGTCAGCCGGAGCAGCGCGCCAAGGCGAAGCAGAATGAAGATAACGACCGCGACATGAAGGCCGGAGATCGCCAGGACGTGAGTCAGCCCGAGCCGGGAAAAGGAAGCGTACTGATCGGGGTCCACGTCGTCCTGGATGCCCGCGACGAGCCCTTTCATATAGCCGGCGTCGGGCTCGTCGTAGATCGTGTCCATGAGCGCCGCGATTCGCGAGCGAAGCTCGTCCGCCATCCGGAGCGGCACGACCGGCCACGGCGCCCGGTCGCGAACGACGTCGACGGAAGCCGCCCCTTTGGCGCTTACCGACCAATGAATACGCTGCTTCTGCAGATACTCGCGGTAATCGAAGCCGCCGAAGTTGCCGGCGACAGCCGGCCGCTGAAGCTCGCCGCTCACCCGAACGGCGTCTCCCCGCTTCCACCTCGCCGCCGTCTTCAGTTCATCTTTGGCCGCCAGCCGAATGCGGACGAGCACCGTTTCCTTCAGCGAAAAAGCGGATTCTTCCGCCGGCGGACCGGCCTCGCTCTCGGCTTCGCGCGCCTGCCCGGCTGAAAGCGAAGACTCGCCATTCCCGGCAGCCATTCCGTTTGCGCGCAGCTTGAACGTCACCGTGTCGCCGTCAATCGAAACGGGCGATGCGATCTCTCCATTAACCTGGACGGACGCACCGTCCGGGTCTTCACCGAGCAGACGGTCGATCTGCGAAACATTATGCTCGTCGACCCACAATCGCTGTCCGGCCGCAAGGACCAGCGCCAGCCCGCAAGCCAGCGCCGCCTGCCGCGGCATGTTCGCCAGCCGCGCGCAGCCAAGCAGCAGCACCAGCGCCCCGGCGACGGCCGCGATCCCCGGCAGCCCGTGGCGTAAGCCGATGAGCGCGTCGCCTAACGTCCAACAAACGACGAAGGCGACCAACGGCCTTCTTTTCAAAATCGATCCGCTCCTTTCCCTTAGCTCGCGCAAAAAACTACTGTGGCATAATGAACGAACACGATTGATCTTCATTCCTTCGCCAATCCCCGAAAACGGTGCAATCATGTACCGCAAGCGCATCGGCTCGCCGTCGAAAACTGGCGGATGGGCTCTTGACGCGATGATTTGCATCGTTAGCGCATGCGCCAGGCTTCGGAATGCGCAGCTAACGATGTTTCGCATCGCAAGCGCATCGGCTCGCCGCCGAAATCCGGCGAACGGGCTCTTGATGCGATGATTTGCATCGTTAGCTCATCGCATCAGGCTTCGGAATGCGCAGCTAACGATGTTTCGTATCGCAAGCGCATCGGCTCGCCGCCGAAATCCGGCAAATGGGTTCTGGATACGAAAACTTTGTTATTCAATAATGCCGTCGTTGAAAAAAAAGAACCCCGCGCCAAAAGCTTGGCGACGAGGTTCTTCCTCACGTATGCGGTCCGGCCCGCTTCAGGCCGATCCGTCCTGCACTTCCGTATCCGGCGGGGGCACGTAGCCTTCGAGCCGGCGGAACACGATGCCTCTCTGCTGCATGAGCGCGGCCACCTTCTCATAATCCTTCGGGTAGAATCGATGGTAGACGATCTCGCTGACGCCGCTGTTGGCCAGCATGTTCGCGCACGTCCAGCAGGGCTGATCCGTCACGTAAACGGTCGAGCCTTCGCGGTCGTTGCGGTCGGTGAACAACAGCAAATTTTGTTCGGCGTGGATCGTCCGGATGCAGCGCTGTTTTTTGATCATCGCTCCGCCGTCCTGGGAAGGCTCGAACTCCTCCACGATCATGCAGCCCGCCTCCGAGCAGTCCGGTACGCCCATCGGCGCTCCGTTGTAGGCGGTGCCGAGCAGCTTCTTGCCTTGCACGAGCACGGCGCCGACATGCCTTCTCGGGCAGCGGGAGCGGGTCGACGCCATAAAAGCGATATCCATGAAGTAAGTGTCCCAGTCTTTGCGCACCGCTTGGGTTTGTGCCATCTTCCTCGTTCCCTCCGCTCGCTTTGCCGTCGCCTTACCGGACGCCTTTTATGCCTGGCTCGCAGCCAGCGCCTGCTCCAGATCGTGCAAAATATCGTCGATGCCTTCGGTCCCGACCGACAGCCGGAGCATGCCCGGCTGCACGCCTGCGGACGCCTGCTCTTCCTCGCTGAGCTGTTGGTGCGTCGTGCTCGCGGGATGAATGATCAGCGACTTCGAATCGCCGACGTTGGCGAGGTGCGAGAACAGCCGGACCGCGTTGATCACTTTTTTGCCCGCTTCGATGCCGCCCTTGATGCCGAAGGTCAGAATCGCCCCTTGCCCCTTCGGCAAATAACGTTGAGCCTGTTCGTAGGACGGGTGGTCGGACAAGCCCGGGTAGTTGACCCACTCGACCGCGGAATGCTCCTGCAGGAACTTCGCCACCGCCAGGGCGTTGCTGCTGTGGCGTTCCATGCGCAAATGGAGCGTCTCGAGCCCTTGCAGAAACAAGAAGGAATTGAATGGCGACAGCGCCGCCCCCATGTCCCGAAGCAGTTGAACCCGCATCTTGATAATATATGCGATCGGGCCTACCGCATCCGTATAGACGACGCCGTGGTAACTCGGATCCGGCTGCGTCAGGCCGGGAAACTTGCCGCTCGCCTTCCAGTCGAACTTGCCGCCGTCGACGACGATGCCGCCGATCGAAGTGCCGTGGCCGCCGATAAACTTCGTGGCCGAATGAACGACGATGTCGGCGCCGAAGTCGATCGGCCGGCACAGATACGGCGTGGCGAACGTGTTGTCGATAATGAGCGGAATCCCGTTCTCATGAGCGATGTCCGCCACCGCCGCAATGTCGAGCACGTCGCCCTTCGGATTGCCGATCGTCTCCGCGTAAAGCGCCTTGGTGTTCGGCGTGATGGCGGCGCGGAAATTTTCCGGGTTGCCGGAGTCGACGAATCTGACCTTGATGCCCAGCTTCGGCAGCGTTATGGCGAATAAGTTATAAGTCCCGCCGTACAGGCTCGACGAGGCGACGATCTCGTCTCCCGCGCCGGCGATATTGAAGATCGAATACGTGATGGCCGCTTGACCGGACGCGACGGCCAGCGCCCCCGCTCCGCCTTCCAGAGCGGCGACCCGCTGCTCGAAGACGTCCGAGGTCGGGTTCATGATCCGGGTGTAAATGTTGCCAAACTCTTTCAGGGCGAACAGGTCGGCCGCATGATCGGTGTCGCGGAAGCCGTAAGAGCTCGTCTGGTAGATCGGCACGGCGCGGGACATCGTCGCCGGATCGATCTGCTGGCCGGCATGAACCGCGAGCGTTTCCAGCGAAAGTTCTCTTTCTTTTGTCATATTCGTTCCTCCCGGGATAGGATCGAAGTCTAAAGTCACATTCTTCCTTATTGTCGCATATTTTCCGCGAAAGAGGAAGACGAGCTATACCGTCACATCGGCACGAATGCCGGCCAGCAGCTTCTCTCCGATTCCTTTGACGTTCAGCAAGTCCTCCACGCTGCGAAACGGACCGTTCTGCTCCCGGTAGGAGACGATCGCCTTGGCCTTGGACGGGCCGATTCCCTTCAGCTCGTCCAATTGCTCGGCCGTCGCCGCGTTGAGGTTAAGCAAGCCGGCGGCGTTGGACGGCGGCGAGGCCGCCGACGCCGGAGGAGAGAATGGCGGGGTCGCCGGTGCCGAAGGAGCGGACGGCGGTGCCGGGGGTGCAGACACGGATGGGGACGCGACCGCCGCAGCGGATGCGGAAGGCGGCTCGTCGCCCGCGGCGGCGACGAATGGCGCGGAAGAACCAGCCGGTGTCGGACTTGCGGTCGCCTGATTCAGGCTCGGGCTTGCCGCCGCGTCCAGCGCGGCCATCACTTGGTCATTGACCGGCTTCCAGCCCGGAACGGACGCCTTTCCGCCCGGCGAGATCAGCGCGCAAGCGAGAATCGCGGCGCCGGCGAGCGCGACGGCTCCCGCCGCCTTCCATTGATGAAAGAAACTGTTGCCCATTATTTCCTCTCCTCTTCGCAATTTAGTCATGTCGGCCAAACCGTCGTTCATAAGATGGGATGAGTTGGAGCGTCATGGAAGGAGGACTCAGGATGAAGATCGGCTTTATCGGCGCGGGCAGCATGGGGAGCTTGCTGGCGGCATCGTTCCTTCGCTCCGGAGCGCTGAAACCCGCGGATGTGACGATCGCGACCCGCACTCCCGCCAAGGCGGAAGCGCTGGCCGTCCGGTTCCCCGGTCTGACGGTCGCCCCTTCCAACGCCGACGTCGCGCGGATGGCCGATATCTTGCTGTTGTGCGTCAAACCGCTCGATTTCCGAGCCGTTCTGGACGAGATCGGCCCCTTGCTGTCGCCTCGGCAGATCCTGGTCTCGATCACGAGCCCGGTCCGGATCGACAGCCTGGAGTCGTTCGTCCCAAGCAAGGTGGCCAAAATCATTCCGAGCGTCGTGAACGAAGCGTGCTGCGGAGCTTCCTTGTTCATGTTCGGATCGCGTCTGGAAGCGGAAGACCGCGAACGGCTGCGGAGTTTGTTCTCCGCGATCAGCCAGCCGCTGGAAATTCCGGAGGAGGAGATCCGCGTCGCTTCGGACTTGTCCAGCTGCGGGCCCGCTTTCATGGCGCAGCTGCTGGAGCAGTTCGTCGACGCCGCGGTCGAATCGACCGGCATCGACCGGGAATTGGCGACGAAGCTGGCCTGCGAGATGCTGCTCGGCACGGCGAGGCTGATGCTGGAGCAAGGCTGCGATCCCGCCGAGCTGCAGAGACGGGTCTCCGTCCCGGGAGGCATTACCGCCGTCGCGCTGGAGGAGCTGCGCCGCTCCACCCAGGGCGCCTTCCTGCGCGTGCTAAAAGTTACGCACGAGAAATTCGCGGAAGATTTGATCCGGGTCGAAGCCTCCCTTCAGGGAACGGGCGCGCAGCCGGCAGCCGCGAATCACCGCTCACCCGGCAGCCGAACGCCGGAATCCGGCTGACGGACGAATCGCCGAAAAACGACAAAGGGGCGCGCCTCTCCCTGGAGAGAGGCCGCCCCTTCTTCGTTAGTTGGCTACAATGTTGACGAGCTTGCCCTTGACGGCAATGATTTTGCGAACCATTTTGCCTTCGATCAGCGCCTTCACCTTATCCAAGGCGAGCGCCGCATCCTGCATGCCCGCTTCGTCGAGGTCCGACGCGATCGACACGCGCTCGGCGATTTTGCCGTTGACCTGCACGACGATCTCCACTTCCGCGTCGACCGTCAGCGCCGGGTCGTATTCCGGCCACGGCACGTACGAGACGGTGCCTTCGTGGCCGAGCCGCTCCCACAGCTCTTCGGCGATATGCGGCGCGCTCGGCGACAGCATCTGCACGAAGTGCTCCAGCGCTTGCTTCGGCAGCGCCTCCGCCTTGTACGCCTCGTTCACGAAGATCATCATCTGGCTGATCGCCGTGTTGAACCGCAGCGCTTCGTAATCCTCGGTAATCTTCTTGATCGTCCGGTGCCAGACGCGGCGGAACGCGTCGTCTCCGGGTACGTCCCGGATCTTCGGATTCAGCTTGCCTTCGTCGTCGACGAACAGCCGCCAGACGCGTGCCAGGAACCGGTGCATTCCTTCCACGCCGTTCGTGTTCCACGGCTTCGTCGCCTCCAGCGGCCCCATGAACATCTCGTACAGCCGCAGCGTGTCGGCGCCGAACTCGTTCACGATATCGTCCGGGTTGATGACGTTGCCCCGCGATTTGGACATCTTCTCGTTGTTCGTGCCGAGAATCATGCCCTGGTTGACCAGCTTCCGGAACGGTTCCTTCGTCGACACGACGCCGATATCGTACAGCACCTTGTGCCAGAAGCGGGCGTACAGCAGGTGCAGCACCGCGTGCTCCGCGCCGCCGATATACAGGTCGACGGGCAGCCACGTCTTCTGCTTCTCGAAGGAGACCAGCTCCTTGTCGTTGTGCGGATCGATGAACCGCAGGAAGTACCAGGAGCTGCCGGCCCATTGCGGCATCGTGTTCGTCTCCCGGCGGGCCTTCCGTCCCTGCTTGTCGACCACGTTCACCCAATCGGCCGCGTTCGCGAGCGGAGATTCTCCGGTGCCCGACGGCTTGATCTCGTCCATCTCCGGCAGCAGCAGCGGAAGCTCGTCTTCCGGCACCGTCTCCATCGTGCCGTCCTCGTAATGCAGCACCGGAATCGGCTCGCCCCAGTACCGCTGTCGGCTGAACAGCCAGTCGCGGAGCCGGTACGTCACTTTCCCGCGGCCCTTGCCGTTCTCTTCGAGCCAGGCGATCATGCGGGCGATGGCGTCCGGCGTGGACAGGCCGTTCAGGAAGTCCGAGTTGACATGTTCGCCGTCGCCCGTATAGGCGGCTTCCTTCACGTTCCCGCCGCTGACGACTTCGAGAATCGGCAAGCCGAACTTCGTCGCGAACTCCCAGTCGCGCTCGTCATGCGCCGGAACGGCCATGATCGCGCCCGTGCCGTAGCCGCCGAGGACATAGTCCGCGATCCAGATCGGCACCTGCCGGCCGTTCGCCGGATGGATCGCGTACGCGCCGGTGAACACGCCCGTCTTATCCTTCGCTAGGTCGGTCCGCTCCAGGTCGCTCTTGCGCGCGGCTTGCTCGATATACGCATCGACCGCCGACTTCTGCTCGGCGGAAGCGATGACGCCCACCAGCTCGTGCTCGGGAGCGAGCACGCAGTAAGTGGCGCCGAACAGCGTATCCGGACGGGTCGTGAATACGGTCAGCGAGGCGTCCGCATGCCCTTCGATGGCGAACGCGACTTCCGCGCCGGTCGACTTGCCGATCCAGTTGCGCTGCATCTCCTTGATGCTCTCCGGCCAGTCGACCTCTTCCAGGTCTTCCAGCAGCCGTTCGGCATAAGCCGTAATCTTCAGCATCCACTGGCGCATCGGCATGCGGATGACCGGATGGCCGCCGCGCTCGCTGACGCCGTTAATGACTTCTTCGTTGGCGAGCGTCGTGCCGAGCGCCGGACACCAGTTGACCGGTACTTCCGCGACGTAGGCAAGCCCTCTCTTATAAAGCTGGATGAAAATCCATTGCGTCCACTTGAAATACGCCGGATCGGTCGTGCTGATCTCGCGGTCCCAGTCGTAAGAGAAGCCGAGCGACTTGATCTGGCGGCGGAAGTTGTCGATGTTGAGCAGCGTGAAATCGCGAGGGTGCTTGCCCGTCTGGATCGCATACTGCTCGGCCGGCAGGCCGAACGCGTCCCAGCCCATCGGATGAAGCACGTTGAAGCCGCGCATCCGCTTGAAGCGGCTGACGATGTCGGTCGCCGTGTAGCCCTCCGGATGCCCGACGTGCAGTCCGGCCCCGGACGGGTAGGGGAACATGTCGAGCGCGTAAAACTTCGGCTTGCCCCCGTCTTCGGTCGTGCGGAACGTCTTGTTCTCGTCCCAGTAACGCTGCCACTTGGGCTCGAGCGTCTGCGGCTTGTAGCCGGCTTGATTGTCCTGTGCCATGTCGCTAGAAAACTCCTCTCGGGGTTGTGCGTCGCTTCATCAAAAAACCTCCCGCCCCCGCGTTATGAACGCTAGGGACGAGAGGTCGAATTCCCGTGGTACCACCCTAGTTGACGGACG
Organism: Cohnella zeiphila; assembly: GCF_014212055.1. GTDB lineage: Bacteria > Bacillota > Bacilli > Paenibacillales > Paenibacillaceae > Cohnella > Cohnella zeiphila. The sequence continues at coordinate 281,119 of NZ_JACJVO010000002.1, forward strand.
CCCTGCTTGGGCTGCCGTCCACTCTTGCTCCTTAACGCGGAGACGACGCCGCGCTTCCCGTTCGCCGCGGCGGCGAAAGGCTTGCGCGCGGAGGCTCCAAGGCGAGTTCGCGGACAAACGTCAACCGGCTTGCACCACCCGCCGGCTCTCTGAATGACATCTGACGGCTACTGTTCCTTTTCCCAGCCCCAAAAAGTATGAAAATATTATAGCCAACGACCGCGAACGATGTCAAGCACTGGCAATCGCAAACGATCGAAGCTTGTCCGGAGCCGTCAGCCCCGCCGCCCGGCGCCGTTCCAGAACAGCTCGACGATTCGCCTTGGCAGTTCCTCCTCCGATACGCCGATGAAGTGAGCTTCCCGATTGCCGACCCGCATCATGGCGGAAAAAGAGTACGCCAACAGCATCGGGCCTAGTCCCGGCGCAAGCTCGCCGTCCTCGATCGCTCTCGCGAAGCAGTCCGCGAGCACCTTGTGAATGCCATGCTCGGCTTGGCGGATCTCCTCCTGCTGGCTTTCCGACAACGAGGGCAGCGCTTCCCGCATCATCGTCTCGAATTCCCCGTGCGATGCCGCCATGTTCGCTTTGGCGATCGTCTCCAGCCGCTCGCTCAAGCTTTCCTCGCCGGCCAGAATGCGGGACGAGACCGCGGCGATGCGCTTCATCATCTCCGTGACGGCGGCGGTGAACAAGTCCGCTTTGTTCGGAAAATAATAGTAGACCGACGCTTTGGTGACGCCGGCTTTCTCCGCGATCTGATTCAGCGAGACGTGCGCGAACCCGTGCTCCATGAACATTCGGGAAGCTTCGGCCAGCACCGTGTCTCGGATCGATACCGAGGGACCCGGGTGTTTGGGCCTTCCCGGCGCCCGGCCCGATTCCGTTTTTTTCACGTCTCTAACCTCCCTTGCCGCATCGTTCGGACTTTTGCAATAGAATATTAACCTTCCGGTATATATAATTAAATCGAATGCCATTGCGGATCGTCCATTCCGCATGCTGCGAGGGGGAGTCTGATTCATGGGACGAAACAATCTTTTGGGAAAATGGGTCGCCGGGCCGCGCGGCCGCTGGATCACGCTGCTTGTCTGGCTGCTCGCCGCCGGACTGCTGAGCGCGCTGCTGCCTTCCGAGAACGGGCAAGAAGATAACGGCGCAGCCAACCTGAGCGCTTCGAAGCCCTCCGTTCAAGCGGCGGCCGTCGCTTACGAGGAGTTCGAAGGCGGAGCGGACCTGCCTGCGCTGCTTGTCTGGCATCGGGGAAGCGGTTTGACCGACTCGGATCTTCGGAACATTCAGGAGCTGTCGGCCGCGCTGACCGCCTCACCCGTGCCGCACCAGACCGGCGTGCCGCCTCTGCAGCAGCTGCCGCTTGAGTCTTTGAAGGCTCAGCTGTCCAAGGACGGAACGACGCTTGTCACCGCCGTCCTGTTCGATCCGAAAGCCGACGCGGACGGGCTGAAGAAAGGCGTGGATCAGCTTCGGAAACAAACGGGCGAAAGGTTCGGCCAAGATCCGTTCGCCGCCGGCGCCGATGCCTCGGATGGGCTGAGCGCCCGGGTAACCGGGCCCGTCGGCATCCGGATCGATGCGACCGGCCTTTTCCAGAACGCGGACTTTACCTTGCTCATGGCGACCGTGCTGATCGTCCTCATCCTGCTCCTGCTTATTTACCGTTCGCCTATCCTGGCGTTCATTCCGCTTGTCGCCGTCGGCATCGCTTACGGCGTCGCCGGGCCGATTCTGGGCTGGATGGCCGGCGAGGGCTGGATTGTCGTCGATTCCCAGAGCATCTCGATCATGACGGTGCTGCTGTTCGGCGCGGGGACCGACTACTGCCTGTTCCTCATCGCCCGGTTCCGCCAGCTTTTAAAGAAGGAACAGAGCCGGTCGGCCGCGCTCCGCGCCGCGCTGTCCGGCTCTTCCGGCGCGATCGCGATGAGCGGCTTCACCGTCGTTCTGGCCCTGTTCTCCCTGCTGCTGGCCCAATACGGGGCTTATCGGCGCTTCGCCGTTCCGTTCGCGATCGCGATCCTCGTCATGGCCGCGGCCAGCCTGACGCTCGTTCCGGCGCTGCTGGCCGTCATCGGCCGCGCCTCGTTCTGGCCGTTCGTGCCGCGCACGCCGGCCGAGCGGGCGGAACGGGCCGCCCGCCAAGGCAAGCCGGCTCCGGCCCCCGGGAAGGAGCGCCGCGGATGGATCGGCTCGCTCGTCGTGCGCCGCCCCTGGACGATCGTTCTTGTGTCCGTCCTCGTTCTCGGCGCGCTGGCCGCCGCCTCAACGCAGATTCGATTCACCTATGATCTGCTCTCGTCGTTCCCGAAGGACATGTCGTCGCGCGAGGGCTTCGAGCTGATCGGCGACAAGTTCTCGCCGGGCGAGCTCGCCCCGGCGAAAGTGATGGTCGATTCGCAAGGAAAAGACGTCTCCAAGCTGGCGGACGATCTGCGGTCGCAAGATTACGTCAGCCAGGTCGGCGAACCCGCGAAGGGCCGGATTCATTCCGACATCGTCTCTCTCGACGTTCAGTTCGCGATGAATCCGTACTCCGCCGAGGCGATGGATCGGATTCCCGATCTGCGCCGCGCCGCCGAGGACGCTCTGTCGCAGGCAGGCGTGAAGGACGCGGCGGAGCATGTATGGATCGGGGGGCAGACGGCAGAGCAGTACGACAACAAGACGACGGGAGACCGCGATACGCGCGTCGTCATCCCCGTCGTCATCGGCTTGATCGCCCTGCTCTTGCTGCTCTACTTGCGATCGATCACGGCGACCGTCTACCTGGTGCTTACGGTCATCTTGTCTTACTTCTCGGCGCTCGGTCTCGGCTGGCTCGTCGTTCATTACGCGTTGGGGGCCGACGCCATTCAAGGAGCGATCCCGCTTTATTCTTTCGTCTTCCTCGTCGCCCTCGGCGAGGACTATAACATCTTCATGATCTCGAGCATTTGGCGCAAAAGCCGCCGGATGCCGCTCCGGCAAGCGATTCAAGAAGGCGTCGGCGAGACCGGCTCCGTCATTACGTCGGCCGGCCTCATCCTGGCCGGCACGTTCGCCGTCCTGGCCTCGATGCCGATTCAGGTGCTCGTTCAGTTCGGCATTATCACCGCGATCGGCGTCCTGCTCGACACGTTCGTCGTGCGGCCGTTCCTCGTGCCCGCGATCACCGCGCTGCTCGGGCGGCGCGCCTTCTGGCCGGGCAAGGTCCGAGAGCCTTCAGGCGATCGGGCGAACGGATGACCGCCAGCGGCGGACTATACCTCGCCCCAGTAAATCTCGGTCTCGTAGTCGAAGCTGACCGTTCCGTCCTGCTGGGTCGAATCGAATAGCGTACGCAGCGCCTCCATCATCGGCTCGTAGTTCGGATGTCCGGGCAGCGGGCAATAGGAAGAGGACATGACTCGCCCGGCCAGCCCCTCCAGGTCGAACAACTGGCGGTAGGGGAACCGGGCGACGTTCATTTCCCGGAAAAAGGGCCTCAGATCCGTTTCCGAAATATTTTTGTGCGAGACGACATGGTAGTCCGTTCCGAACTGGCGGAGGAGCGCTTCGTATCCTTCCAGGAACGGCGTTCCGCTCATCAAGCGGGAGTTCCAGATGAGAACCGCTTGGCCTCCCGGCCGCAAAATGCGGCCGAATTCCCGCTTCGCGGCAGGACGGTCGAACCAATGAAACGATTGCGCGCACGTGACGAAATCGACCGAACCGTCCGGAAGCCCCGTATGTTCCGCGGTTCCTTCCACGACTCGCAGCCCCTTCTCCCCGCCGCGCGACCGGATCAGTTCTTCCCTCATCGACCCGTTCGGCTCTACCGCCGATACTTCGCTTCCTCTTTTCAAAAGCAGCGCCGTGAAAAGGCCGGTACCCGCGCCTACGTCGGCGATTTGCGATCCGGTCCGGAAACCGACGGGACCGTACAGATAGTCCAGCGCCTCCTCCGGGTAGCTCGGCCGATACTTCGCGTAGATATCCGCCCGATCCGTGAACCTGTCGGTATTGTTCATCTTCTTTTCCTCGCTTTCGTATGCAATGAAGAATGTTTTGGCGAAAAAAGCCTCATCTCCGCGGCTGCGGGACAGAGGCTTCCTTAGACGTTATTTGGGTTTGCGCGCTACGAAAAACAGGCGCTCCGCGTCGGCGTCCGGCTCCGACCAGGTAAAATCGGCGCATCGCCGCAAAACTTCGAAGCCGGCCGCGGCCAGCTGCTTCGCCAGCCATTCCGGGTCGTACGCGCGTTGGGTGTGCGCTTCTTCGAAGCGCCGGTACAGCCCCGCGCCGGCGGCCGACTCCTCCCGGACGAAGAACGTCAGCTCATGATCGATCTCCATGCGGTTCGGATCGTACTCGCAAGTCCACAGGTAGGCGATGTCCTTCTCGTCGAGAACGAACGGCTGCTCCTCCGCATAGCGTTCCAACTGCTTGGGCGCATGGACGTCGAACAGGAACAGCCCGCCCGGCACGAGGCCCTCGTAAGTCCGGCGGAAAGCGGCGGTCACGTCTTCCGGCTCCGTCAAGTAATTGAGGCAGTCGCAGAAACAAAGCGCCGAATCGACGGGCGAGGGCAGTTCCCAGTCCCTCATGTCCTGCTGCAGCCAGCGGATCGATCCGGGTTCGGGGGCTTTGGCGCCCGAGCCGCTCTCCCACTTGCCGCGCGCGACCGCCAGCATGTCGGCCGAGAGGTCGATGCCAAAGACGGAAAAGCCGGACTTGGCAAGCGGAATGGCGATATTGCCGGTACCGCAGCCCAGGTCGACGACGGATGCCGGCATGCCGTAACGGTCCCAGCAGCGGCGGGCGAAGCTCATCCATTCCGCATACGGCATCTCCTCCATCAGACGGTCGTACACCGAAGCGAATTGCCGGTAAGATCGCATTCCTCGTCCTCTCCTTCCGAAGCGATATCCTAGTTGTCTGACACAGTTCGAATCTCCGGCGCCGCCCGCCGGTTCGCCTAGTAAATCGTTTCGAAATTAACGAACAGACCACCGCTAACGAAACGAGCAAACGCTATTTGGCACGATTTCGAGTTTGCGGAATTTTAACGAAAGGGAAAGACGCTATTTGCTCCCGAAACCATTTATTTGAGCTTATAACTGCCCAATAAGGTCGCTACGTTTTGTTAGGTTCAAAAATCCGTTCATTTCGTTCGAATAAGGCTCGTACGGTTCGTTAAAATTTGAACCACAGCTTGCTGCCGTTTGATTCGACCGCTTAACGTACCGTTACCTTTGGAACGAAGCACTAGTCGCTACCCGAAACGCCGTCGGCTTCGGCCTGCCCTTCGGCCGTCAGCTTGGTCCAATTGCCTTCCTGCGTTACGAGACGCTCCTTCATCAGCTTGCCGAGCGCCCGCTTGAACGCCGATTTGCTCAGGCCGAACCGCCGCTGGATCAGATCGGCCGGCGTCTCGTCGCTGTACGGCATCGCGCCGCCGGGGCGCTCCCGCAGGAAAGCCAGCAGACGGTCCGCATCTTCCAACCGCCCCTTCTCCTTCGCCGGACGAAGCGACAGCGTGACGCGGCCGTCCTCGCGAACCTGGGTGACGCGGCCGCTCACTTTCTCCCCCAAACGCAGCGCGCGGGGCAGCGAAGCGTTCGGAATGTAGCCGAGCGCGCCGAAGCCAAGCAGTCCGCCGTCGACGATGACGAACACGCCGTCGCGGAACACGTCGGTCACCCAGGCATCCTTCTGCTGATGGTGCCAGGAATCCGGCGCGCGGAAGACGGCCGGCTCGAAGTCCTCGATCCGCGCCAGTCGGGCCAGCATCCGGCCTTCCTTGTCGTGCTTCATGACGACGTAGAGCTCGTCGCCTTCGCGGGGCCACAGCTCCTTGCGGTCGCCGAGCTCTTTGACCGGCAGCAGCAGCTGACGGCCGATGCCGATCTCGAGGAAGCATCCGTATCGGGGATGGAAATCGGCCATGACGAGCCGGCCCAGCTCGCCCAGCTTCAGCAGCGGCTGCCTTCGCGTCGCCGTCATCCGGCCTTGGTCGTCGTGGAACAGGAAGACGTCGATGTCTTCGCCTTCGGCCGGATGCGCTCCGGAGGCTTCCGCGTAGGGCAGCAGCAGTTCCGGTCCTTCTTCGTCCCCCTCGCCGAGGAACCAGCCGAACGGCGGTTTCTCCCGTCGGACCCTCAGCCGGGCGATCGTGCCGGCGACGAAGCTCATGCGAACGAGACCGCCTTCGCGTCGGACCAAAGCCGCTCCAGATTGTAATACTCCCTCTCGTCCCGATGGAACACGTGAGCGACGACGTCGCCCATGTCGATCAGCACCCATCGCGCCGTGTCCATCCCTTCAAGGCGGACACGAACGCCCAGTTCCTCGGCGCGCTTGCGAATCTCCGTCGCGATCGCCTGTACCTGCGTATCCGAGTTCCCGTGACAGATCAGGAAGTAATCCGCGACAAGGGAGATGCCCTTCAAATTAAGCGCCACCGGATCGTGGGCCTTTTTCTCCTCCGCCGCATCCGCCGCCGTGCGCAGCAATTGGTCTGACGTTACTGCCATATCCCAGCCTCCTCATTCGGTTCCAATCGATTGGTTTTTTTCCAAATCACGAATCAAGTCGTTGCGAGCCAGAAACGTGAGCGGAAAGATGACTTTCCTTCGCTCCGTCAGCAGCCGGATCGTCGAATCGAAGCCGGCGACAAGCGCCTCTTCCAAGCTTCGGGCGGCCAGCTCGCGAATGCGGTCCACGCCGGGAAAATCCCGCCCGGGCTCCATATAGTCCGCCAGGCAGACGATCTTGTCGAGCAAGGTCATATTCTCGCGGCCGGAGGTGTGGTAGCGGATGGCGTCCAGCACTTCCTCGTCGTCGATGCCGTGCTCCTGCCGGACGACCCAAGCGCCGACATGGGCGTGCCACAGCTCCTTGTCGTGATCGAGCAGCTCCGCGGGCAGCCTTTGCTCCCGGATGATCTTCTCCATCCGATCGGTCGGCCACGCCTTCGTATAATCGTGCAGCAGCGCGGCCAGCCACGCTTTGTCGCGATCGCCTCCGAACCGTTCGGCCAATTCGACCGCCGTGTCGACGACGCCCTGGACGTGCCGCCACCTTCGCTCCGGCATTTGGCTTCGGGTCGCTTCCGTCAGTTTCTCACGATTCATAAAGGCCATTCCTTTCGATATACTCGCGCACCGCGTCCGGCACTTGATAGCGAATCGATCGGCCCTCGCGGCGGCGCCGCCGAATGTCCGTGGACGAGATGCCGACCGGCGGCATCGGCGCGAGCGTCAGCCGCTTCCGGAGAAATGCGGGCAGCGATTGTTCGTTGCCGGTCTCGCCCTTCCGGTTCAGGCAGACGAACGAGACCCGGTCCGCCAGTTCTTCGATGCGATGCCAGTTCGGCAAGTCGTTCATCATGTCGGTGCCGACGATCCAGCAAAATTCCCGGTCCGGATAGCTTTCTTGCAGGGCCGCGACCGTATCGAACGTGTACGAGACGCCGTCGCGCCTAAGCTCCAGATCTTCGGCCCGGAACGACGGGTGACCGGAGAGCGCGGTCCGAACCATCGCGAGCCGCGCCGCGCCGTCCGCGCCGGGCTGCGGCTTGTGCGGCGGAACGGACGTCGGAACGAACCAGACTTCTTCCAGAGCCGCCGCCTCCCGCGCGGATTCCGCGGCCAACAGGTGGCCGACGTGGATCGGGTCGAACGTGCCTCCCATCAGTCCCGTGCGCCGCATCGGTTACCTCGGCAGCTCGATCTGCTTGTTGTCCTTGGACTCCTTGTACAGCACGATCGTCTTGCCGATCACCTGGACGAGCTCGGCCCCGGAACGCTCGGCGATCTCCCGGGCGATCTCGTGGCGGTCGTCGTCATTATTGTTCAGAATATTCACCTTGATCAGCTCGCGAACTTCGATCGCCTCTTCGATGTGGCGAATGAGATGATCGTTCGTTCCTCCTTTGCCGATCTGGAAGATCGGATCGAGGTGGTGGGCTTGCGAGCGCAAAAATCGTTTTTGTTTGCCGGTCAGCATAAGAAGTCGAACCCTGCTTTCATCGCGATAGTGGGGACGGTGCCGGCTCGCCGAACGATTCGAGCACGACGGCCCGCATCGCTTCGACGGGCGCCGGTTTGCCCGTCCAATATTCGAAGGCGTACGCGCCTTGGTACACGAACATGCCGAGCCCGCCGTGAATCCGGCAGCCCCGTTCGGCCGCCCGCCGAAGAAAAGCCGTCGTCAGCGGGTTGTAAATCAGGTCGCTCGCGACCGCGCCCGGCTTCAGCCAGGAGGGATCGAGCGGCACGGCCTCGACGTTCGGCGACATGCCGACCGACGTCGTGTTGATCACGACGTCGGCTTCCGCGCAGACGTCCTTCAATTGCGCCCAATCGGCCGCCGAAACGGCCGCCTCCGGCGGAAAAAAGCCGGCGAGCTCGCGAGCCCGCTCGGCCGTGCGGTTCACGAGCACGACCGAATGCGGCCGTTCGCGGGTGAGCGCCCAGACGATGCCGCGCGCCGCGCCGCCGCAGCCTACGACGACGATCCGCTTGCCGGCCAGATCCGGCTCCGCTTCTTCCTTCAGCGACCGGACGTAGCCGATCCCGTCCGTGTTGAAGCCGGTCAGCCGGCCGCCGTCGTTCACGATCGTGTTCACGGCGCCGACCGCGCGCGCGCCTTCGTCGATCTCGTCGAGATATGCCATCACGTCGATTTTGTGCGGGATGGTCACGTTAAGCCCCCGGAAGCCGAGTGCGCGCATGCCGGCGATCGCTTCGCCGAGCCGGTCCGGCGTCACGTGAAAAGCGCCGTAGACGCCGTTGATGCCGGATTCCCGGAATGCCCGATTCAGCATAACCGGAGATTTGGAATGGCGAACCGGATCCCCGATGACGCCGTAAAGAACGGTATGACTGTCCAAGAACTTCTCTCCTCCCCCGATAAAGCGTTACAGCATGGCGTCGCGGACAAGCACCTTCACGCCCCTCGGGGCGTATACGTCGACGACCGAACCGCGTTTGCCGTTCGCCTGAATCCAGCCGAGTCCCGACACGAACACGTCGACGTCGGCGCCCGGCCGGATTCGCAGCGTGTGTCTCGTCCACGGAGGCACGCTATCGAGCCCTTCCTTGGAAGGCGGAGACAGCATTTCTCCCTTATGGCGTTCGTACAGTTCGTCCGCGCGCTCCAGCTTCGTCCGGTGAATCGGCAGCCCGCCGGAGACGTAAGCGGTGAAAGACTGATGCTCGCCTTCCACGAAGTCAAACCGGACCAAACCGCCGAAAAACAGCGTCTGCCTGGCGTCCAACTGGTACGTCATCGGCTTCAGCGGCTTTTCGGGCAGCACCGCTTGCAGGCTCTCGCGGGGCACGACTTCCGACAGGCGGGACTTGTAGACGATCCCCGGCGTGTCGATGATGCTGCGGCCGTCGTCCAGCGGAATGTGGACCGCATCCAGCGTCGTGCCCGGATATCGGGAGACGGTCAGCTCGCGATGCAGATCGCTGTAATCGGAGATGAGCCGGTTGACCAGCGTGCTCTTGCCGACATTGGTCGCGCCGACGACGTAAACGTCGCGGTCGCCCCTAAGCTCCCCGACCGTCTGGACGACGCGCTCGAAGCCGATGTTGCGGCGGGCGCTGCACAGCACGACGTCCGCGACCTTCAGCCCGTTCGCGCTCGCCTGCTTCTGCACCCAGTTGCGGAGCCGGTTCCAGTTCGTTACGCGCGGCAGCAAGTCGATCTTGTTTACCACAAGCAGCACGGGGTTGTTGCCCACGAACCGCTGCAGGCCCGAGATCAGGCTGCCCTCGAAGTCGAACAGGTCGACGATGTGAACGACGAGCGAGCGGGTCTGGGCGATTCCCCCCAGCAAACGCAAGAAATCGTCTTGGTCGATGGCGACCGAAGACGCATCATTGTAGTTCTTGATTCGGAAGCAGCGCTGGCAGATGATCGGCTCCCGTTCCGGCGCGGAGGCCGGGACATAGCCCGGCCGCTTCGCGTCCTCCGTCTGAATGGCGATGCCGCATCCGCCGCACCTTCGCGTCGTTTCAATCCGTTCCGGCACTAGTCAGCGTTCCCCCTTATCCGGCCACAAGCCCCGCTTGCGCAAGCGGGACAGGGCGATTTTCTCGATGCGGCGATTGATCTGCGTCCCGAGGCCTTCCTCTCCCGGCGCGATCGGCGTGACGAGGATCGTATGCAGCCCCATCCGGCGGCCTCCGAATATATCCGTCAGCATCTGGTCCCCCACGACGACCGCTTGTCCCGGTTCCAGCTTAAGCAGCTGAAGCGCCCGCCGGAACGCGCGCGTCATCGGCTTGCGCGCCGCCGGAATGAACGGGATCCCGAGCGGCTCCGCGAAACGGGCCACCCGGGCGCTGTTGTTGTTGGACAGCACGACGACGAGGAAGCCGGCCTGCTTCACCTTCTCGAGCCAAGCGATCAGCTCCGGCGTCGCGAGAGGCGTATGCGCGCTGACCAGCGTATTGTCCAGATCGGTAATGATCCCGCGGACCCCTCGCGCCTTCAAGGCGTCCAAGTCGATATCGTAAACGGTATTCACGAGCTGATCCGGCAGCAGCCGTTGGAACATAACCGATAAACCCCTGTCTCTAAATGATGAACAAAATATACCACACCCCGCCGTTCCTTGCAAAAAGCGGGAAAGCGCCGATTCGGCCCGCTTTCCCGCTTCTTTGGGGCGGTCCGGCGGGCGAAACGGCGCCGGATTTATAATGCTTTGCGGATCTTCTCTACCGTCTGGGCGAACCGTTCGTACGCTTCTTCGTCGCCGATTTCGCCGCCGTAGCGAGCCGCCTCGAACTGCTGGAGCGCGCCTTCCAGATCCGATCGGATCGACCCGAAGCGGCTCCCCCAGCCGGAGAACGTCTCGCGCAGCGTCTCGTGCCGGCTGCGCTTCAGCCCCCGGCGGTTCATCCTGGCGACGAACCGTTCCATCTCGCGCACGATGCGCTGATTGGGCGTCGCGCCGCGATGGCGGAGCCGTCTCCAGGATGCGAGCAGGCTTCGCCGTTTGAAGAAGAGCAGCAGCGCCGCCAGCGCAAGGACCGCCGCTCCGGCCGAGATGGCGACCGGCTTCTGCCAATTCGCTGAGGGGGCCTCTACTTGCTCCGGCTCGGCCACGACCGTCGTATCCGCCGGCAAGGCCGCTTGGGTCGGGTCTTCCTTCGGAGCAATCACCGGGATGCTGAAGCCGGCGGTCGGCTCGAACGGTACCCAGCCGTAGCCTTCGAAGTACGCCTCGGCCCAGGAGTGGGCGTCCGCGTTGCGGACCGTGTACGTGCCCGCCCCGTCCGGATCCGCCGGCGCGCCGTATCTTGCCCGCTCCTCGTCCTGCGGATTCGTGCCCGTGGCGTAGCCTTTGACCCAACGCGTCGGCAGGCCGAGCGTCCGGGCCATCACGACGAACGCGGTCGAATAGTAGTCGCAGTAGCCTTCCTGAATCTCGAACAGAAAGGCGTCGACGACGTCTTTGCTGTGCTGCTTGGACGTATCCGGCGTGTTCGTGTACGGATACGTAGTCTGCAGATACGTCTCGAGCATTTTCAGCCGGTCATAGTCGTCGGAAGCGCCTTTCGTCACTTGCTTCGCGAGCTCTCCGACCCGGGCGGGAAGCGAATCCGGCAACTGCAGGTAGGGAGCGAGGTCGATCGAGGCTTGACCGTTCGCCGGAACGGCGGACAGCTGGCGCAGCCGGTTCTCGTCCAGCTCCTGCACTTCGGACTCGACGGTATAGGTCGTCACCTGCGCCGGGCGCTGGAACCGAAGCTCCCATTCCTCCGGGTTCCAGAACAGCTTGGCGCCTTCCGCCCCCTCGATCTCCTGGACGTCGGCCACCGGCCCGGCGGCGAACAGAACCGGCACTTTGTCCTTGCGGATCATCTTCACCGTCTGCTCCACCTTGCGGAAGCCTTCCTTCTCGCCCACGGGAACCGGCGTCAGCGGGAACGGCTCCTTCGAGCCGACGTCCGCCGGAACGGTCTCCATGCCTTTGCGGTCGGTCCATCCTTTGCCCGTGTAGACCGCCTTCGTCTCGCCCCGCCAATACGATCGCTGAGTCGTCGTCACTTCCATGACCGGAGAGTAATCGAACTGGAAGCCGCCGCCGATCTGCGAGTCGCTGCGGCCGTATCCGGACTTGGTCGAGCCCGAGCTGCCCGACGAGACGGAGGAGCCCGTGATGAGGAAGCCGCCTTCCCCGCCGAGGCTGGGCACTTCCTTATTCTGCGATTCCATCCATAGCGTATACGGATCTTCCAGCAGCACCGGAGCCCGGGGCATCATGACGCCGAGCGCGACGAGAACCCCGATGACGACCATCGCCGGAAGCAGCAGCTCGAACGGCCGCTCGGCCAGAGCGTCCCAGCTCTCGTAATGCCTCGTCTTCAAATGGCGCAGGTGAAGAATGACCAGCCAGCCCAAGCCCGCAAGGACCGCCCAGGCAATATTGCTCCACAGCTCG
>NZ_JACJVO010000020.1 GCF_014212055.1 Cohnella zeiphila
TTTCAGCCCTTCACTCTAGCGACGGCATTCGCGCCGGCTTCGGATTCCCCCAATGATTCCCGGTCTTCTCTCGCCGCCGCGCTGCGGGCTTCTCGCTTTCTTTTTAACGGGGGGAGGTCTATAATCAGGAACGTAATGTTCGCCCAAGGCAGATCGCGAGGTTCGATTCTATGAAAAGTTTCTATCAATTGAACACGATCTTCATCAGCATGGTCATGGAGGCGATCCCGTTCGTGCTGGTCGGCGTGCTCATCTCCGGGCTGATCCAGACGTTCGTGACCGAACGGTGGATTTCGCGCGTCGTGCCGAAGAACCGGCTGCTCTCTTCCTTGTTCGGCTGCGGCATCGGCGTGTTCTTCCCGTCGTGCGAGTGCGGCATCGTGCCGATTACCCGCAGGCTGATCCGCAAGGGAATGCCGCTTCACGCGGGCATCGCCTTCATGCTGACCGGCCCGATTATCAACCCGATCGTCCTGTTCGCCACCTATATCGCGTTCGGCAACGACTGGCGAATGGTATGGATTCGCGGGGGGATGGCGATCGCGGTGGCGTTCTGCGTCTCCATGACGATCTCCTTCCTGTTCCCCAGGCTGCCCTTTAAAGAAGAGGGACCGCATGATAGCGTTCTCCGGGAGTCGGCGGCGTCCTCGGAGGGACCGCCGTCTTCGCCGCAAGCCGGCGGGCATTCGCTCCCGCAGGGCGGCTCGGGAGCACCCGTCCTGGCGGCTTCGGCCGCGGGCGCGCTCGCCGTCGCCGTTCCGCAAGCGTCGATCTGGAGCCGGCTGAACGACGTCGTCGTGCATGCGATCGAGGAGTTTTTCTCCGTCGGAAAGTACCTGGTCATCGGCGCCTTCATCGCGGCCGGACTGCAAACCTACGTGCCGACCGGAACGCTGCTCCGCCTGGGCGGCAATCCGGTCACCGCGTCGCTCGTGATGATTCTGCTGGCGTTCGTCATCTCGCTCTGCTCCGAAGCCGATGCGTTCATCGCTTCCTCGTTCCGCGGTTCGTTCACCGTCGGCGCGTTGTCGGCCTTTCTCGTGTTCGGTCCGATGATCGACATCAAAAATACGCTGATGCTGCTCGGCACGTATCGGACCAAATTCGTCGTCGTCCTGATCGGCCTGGTAGCGGTCTTTACGCTGCTCGGATCTTTAGCGGTGGGGAGGTTGTTCGCGGGATGATGAGATTCGCGATTTTGTTCGGCTTTGCGTTTATGTTTTTCCTGCTGCACTATACCGGCGATATCGACAAGTACATCAACATGAAATACGCGTATTTATCCATCAGCGCCATTGTCATGCTGACCCTGCTCAGCCTCTATGACTTCATTCGCGGCTATATTCAGGACCGCGCCGCCGAGAAGAAAGCGGAATCCGCCGCCGCGCGGGGAGCCGGCGAGCAAGCGGCGGAGGCTTCGTCTCCCGAAGCGGCCGCGGCGCTTGCCGCGGAATCGCGTTCCGTCGACGGTAGCGGGCTCGCTTACCCGGCTCCGGTTCCGGCCGATGCTCATGCTCGCGCTCGCCATCAGGACCATGAGCATGATCATCGCCATGCCCACGAGCACGACCATGACCATAAGCACGCAAACGCGCACGATCATGACCATGCACATGAGCACGCACACGCGCATGCGCACGCTCACGGCAGCGCGTTCGACGACCACGGGCATTCCCACGGCGAATCGTCCCGGTTCAAGCGCTACGCCGGCTATTTGATCCTGCTGTTTCCGATTTTCACCGGCATCTTTCTTCCCGTTCAGACGCTCGATTCCAGCTTCGTCACCGCCAAGGGCTTCTCGTTCCCGACCCTGGAGGAGGACGTGAAGAACAATCCTGGCTACCATCAGTTCCTGCGGCCGAGCACCAGCATGTTCTACAACCCGGACGATTACAACGCGGTGAAGAAAAAGGAAATCGCCCAGTTCTCCTCCCTGCAGAACATCGTGCTGGACGACGAGCAGTACTTGAAGGGAATGGAAGCCATCTATAACGAGCCGAGCGTCTTCATGGGCAAGACGATCACGTTCAACGGCTTCGCCTACAAGGGCAAGCAGGTGGACGGCGACCACTACTTCGTCTTCCGCTTCGGCTTCATTCATTGCGTCGCCGATTCCGGCGTGTTCGGCATGCTGGTCAAGTTCCCGCCCAACGCCAACCTGAAGGACGACGATTGGGTCCAAGTATCGGGCAAGCTGAGCTGGGAGTATTACCAGCCGTTCAAAGCGACCATCCCGGTCCTGAACACGACCTCGTGGAGCCGGATCGACGCCCCCAAGGAGCCTTACGTTTACCGGAATTTTTGACCGGCGAACATAAACGAGTACGATTGCTCATTAAACAACAAGAAGGCAGCCGACCAAGCGATCGACTGCCTTTTCAAATTCTCGTACGGGAGGCAATCCATGGAACATGACGAGTATTGCGTTATTGCCGGAGTACCCTGCATCGTTCATAACCCTGCCGCCGAACCGATCGGAATTGTAGTTTTGTATCATGGATGGGGTTCCACGATGGATAGCTATCAGTTCTTTGCATCGTTGATTGCGAATTGGGGTTATCGAGTGATCGTGCCCGAACTCCCTTGGCATGGACAGCGCGGGAGTCTCGACTATTCTGATGAAGCAACCCTGCAAAGCCATTTTTGGAGCGTGGTCTTTCAAGGGGTTCAAGAAGCAGACCGATTGGTTGCCGAACTGTCACGCACAACAGATTCTCCGATCCTCATGATCGGTCATTCGACCGGCGGGTTTATTAGTGCCGGCACTTTCGCCAGCAATAAAAATGTACACGCGGCAGTTGTTGTAAACGGATCCTGCGCTTGGGTTCAATTTGAACAATCGTTCCGCGAGAAACTCGGTTTAAGTCCAATGAACCCGGATGAAAAAGATGCGTTACGACAGCGAGATCCGTTTTGCAATATTCTGACCATAAACAAACCGCTGTTGCTTCTCCATTGCCAAGAAGATACTTCAGTCCCTATTGACAGCCAACGGTACTTATTGAAAGCTTTGTCAGATAGCGCAAATGCGGAATATATCCAATTATTTGAGTACCCGGGCGTGAATCATCAGATTACGCTGGGGATGCTGCAGAAGATACATGAGTTTCTTGGCCTTGTCCAAAAAGAGCGCCTCTAAACTTTATGAGAATAATTTTTTTCGAATCCTCGTTTGATTTTTGATATATTTCGTGTAAGCGATCTTTTGGAATGAGGAGGTGTGAGTGATATGGAATTGAAAACGGTACTGTACAGACTGAATGGACTCTACAAACTTGGGAAAACGGCGCCGAAGCTGCGCGGAAAAGTATTCGTAAACAAATTTGGCACCATCAAAATCGGAAAAAATCTTTCGATTACAGGGCATCCGTGGGCTGTTCAAATTACCATCACCAAGGGCGCCCGCTTGATAATCGGAGATAATGTGTATGTGAATGCAGGCGTGGGAATCGCGGCCAATAAAGAAATCGTCATCGGAGACAGCGTCAAGATCGGCCCAAGGACAAGCATTTTTGATAGCAATTACCATCGCATCGATTCTGCCGATAAGGGTGAACTCAGCAAAAAGATCACGATAGGCAACAATGTATGGATTGGAGCGGATTGTACCATTCTTCCGGGCGTCACCATAGGCGATAATTCCGTTATCGCAGCTAAAAGCACCGTAAATAAGGATGTTTCAAGCAATGTACTGGTCGGAGGAAGTCCTGCAAAGGTGATTCGCGAACTGGAAATAGAGGAGGGGTGGATTCGGGATTAATGGATAAGCCTCCTCATGTAAGGGCCATGCCGGCTCGGAAACGAGCAAGCATGGCCCTTTGCGTGCGGAGAATTCAACCGGCTTTTCCGCCAATACGATCCTTTAACAAGCTACTTTTGTTGGCTGAAATCGTAATAAAATTTCGGTCGTTCCCCCAGAAGCACTTTGTAAATATCGTAGTTCGACTGCATGACACCTGTAAGGAAATCTTTGTATGGGCGGTCCGCGTCGTTTAGAAGACCGGAATTATAATGTTCCGCCCATTCTCCAATCCCTTGCCAATATCTTCCCATGGAGGCTTGATCCACGTAACTGTACCAATCGGCTCCCACGACATAGCCCAGACTGGCGACTCCCTCGACGTAATTCCGGTAGCGCATTCCCCTCTGGAACTGATTCACGGCCGCATTCGGAAGAAGAGGCGCCAATCCCTGCTCTGCCGTGCCGTAGCCGAATTCGCTCATCAGAATCGGTTTGCCGCCCGACTTCGCGTACACATCCTTTAGAAGATCGGTTTCGATCTTATACGAGTAATAGTTCATGCTGATGACATCCGAGTATTTCCCTTCCACCTCCGCCAATACGTCTCGAAACTTCGCATTGTGGAAAGCGGTCGTGATCCAGCGATCCCCAAGCAACAGGTGATTCGGATCATATTTGCGGTAGATTCGCGAGACGGTTCCGAAGAACGTATCGAGGTAATACCGGAAAAAGGTGTCCATATCCTTCCAGGACTGCGATGTGTTAACGGGAAGCTCCGCTTCCGGCAGATCGTTAAAGGAGGTAAAGCCGGTTCCCCAGTTGCTGTTGAAAGCATCGATGTTCTGATATTTATCCTTCAGCATCTTGACCAAACGTCCTTTGATCGCCGCGGAACTGGCCTTCAGCTTCGGCACCACAGAGTAAAACTTGTGGTAATCATATTCATTGCCGATGAAATAACCGATCAGCATCGGATCGTCTTTGCTCTGCGGGAGTGCTTTTGCAAACGCCTTATCGATCTTGGCTTCGGCGTCCGGCGCGAAAATGTCGAAGATCGAAATCCCGTCCAGCTTCGCCCAGTCCATGTCCAGCGGAAGCATCCGCGTGTAAGGGAAGTTGTTCGCGCTGCCGTATTTCTCGGGCGAATAGCCCCCCGCGCTGTTAAAGCCCCATTTTTTAAGCCGTCCGACCGCTTCCGTATAAAAGGAGCTGTCCGTCGGAAATGTCCCTGTTTTCTTGTATTTATTCGCCATATAGAACGAGAAGCCGCTATGATCGGAACCCATATAAGCCGGTCGGTACTCCCCGGTATAGGAAGGGATGGATTCAAACTCTTGCTCCCGGCCCTTAATCATCGTATAGGTTTCATCGGGGGTGATTCCGTTCATCCCTAAGTTGAAAAAAATATTGCCATCCGGCGTCTTCATCACTTTCCGGCTGCCGACCTGCTGAATCGCGAAGAAGCCGGTGCCTTTGATTCCGTATTTGGCCGCGCTTCCGGCCAGACCGCCGTAACGATCCAAGTTCGTTGGCGGCTTCAGGCTTCCGTAGTAGGAGGCGTCTGCCTGGACGTCGGCTTTGAGCTCCTGGTCGCTGGTCACCTTCTCCGGAAAATTCGCAGAAACCATCTGCCCGTACCTGTCGACCAGAAAGTCGCTGCTTCCGTTGAGCTTGTACTTACGGAAGGGACTCGGCACCTTGCCTTCCTTGACGGCATACGTTTCCATAACGTTGTACGCGGTGAGCTTCAACGGCTCGGAGTATAGCTGAAACTTGGCGGCATTGTCCATGCGGTAATAAATCCGGGCCCCTGGCGTAGCCGAGGAAAGCTCGACCTGGAGCGATCCGGCGCTTCGCGTCGATTTGATCGCCACGGAAGCGGTGCTTCTATTAAGCTGAACGCTGGAAAGTTGCGGCGACCACGACTTGGAGGCCCCGGTCAGTTCGATTTTCAAAAATCTTGTATTCGGCGGCAGCGAAGAAGCTTCCGTGGCGTACTGCTGCCAATTGCCCGACGGATTGCCGACCGGATAGAAGCCGACCGGTATTTCGGTATAGGTTTTACCGTCCGCCGATGCGTACAATCGATTCTGCTCTACGTCAACCCCGGTGTAATAGTAGCTGTACGTCAGCAATGACGTAATATCGTAATTCGTATGGTAGATGACACTCCCAGGCGCCGTCGACGTTCTTACCATCCGGTTCGTATCGCCATTGTAATAGGAGGGGCTGTCCTTCGCGATGTAAACATTCGTACGATTGGCCATTTGTTTAAAGCTGTCGAGCGGATCGTACAGTCCATCGGACGGCCCCGGCGGCGTCGCGTTCCCGATCGTCTCGTACCGGTAGCTGGAAACATCGCTCACTTCCGTTTTGCCGGAAGCCGGGTGGTAGACTGCGGACGTCTTCAACTCAAGCTTGCTCAGCACGGCAATCGGCTGTTCATAATGCTTGCGGGTAGGCGATGTTCTGGGATCGCTGCCGTCCGTGGTGTAGTATATGGTAGCTCCAGGTTTGGAAGCGCTCAGGACGACCATGCTTCCATAAGGGACGCTCCCCGAATTCAAACCGGCTGTCACGCCGTTAGCAGGTGCCGCAGGCGCAGGCTCCGCAGGCGCAGGCTCCGCAGTTGCGGGTGCCGCGGTTGCAGGCGCCGCGGGTCCCGACAGGCTGCCGGGGACATCTTTCATCGCCAAATCGACCAGCGCGGCCGACTCTTGGCGGGTCATTGCCGCTTGCGGCCGGTACGACCAAAGACCGGAGTTTTGCGTAACGTCCGCCCCGTACCAGTCGTGGGCAATAACGCCGCTGATCCCCTCCGTCGCCCATGAGGCCGGTTTTTCGCTGAAGGTAAGCAAGGGACCCGAGGTCAGTCCGAGTTTTTTGGCATATCGCCATACCATGGCGGCTGCCTCTTCGCGTGTGACCGGCTGATTCGGCGAAAATGTCGTACCGGTGGTGCCGTAAACGACACCCGATTGGAAGGCAGCCCGAATATAGCCGGCGGCCCAATGGTCCTGGATGTCCGAGAATGGAACCGGGCCCCCGTTATCCTTTAACTGAAAAGCGACGGAGACGAATTTGGCAAACTGGGCACGGGTCAACGTCTGTTCGGGAGCGAATAATCCTTCGGCGATTCCGTCCGCTACGCCAAGCGACTTCAAATCTTCAATGTAAGGCAGATACGGACTTGTACCGGGTATGTCCTTAAAATCCGCTGCCCCTGCGGCAGCACCCGTAGATGACAAAGCGGCAAGAGCAAGAGTGACGGCGAATGCAATCGATCGTTTTTTCATGTCGACTCCTTTCTCGTTTGGTGAATCCTTTCTATTATAAAATTCGACTCCGCCCAGTGAATCGAGGGGGAATTTCCAAAAGATGTGAAAAAGTTAATCGATCCTTCGGCAGTTTTTTTTTGTTTATTTTCATGTTAGCAAAGATGTCGGATCGCATGGTTTCCCGTAGGTTGGGCATTAGTCTGGACATAGACCGACCGAGCTCCGGGAAGCGAACCCCCGGGAAGCCGATCGGATCGCGGAAAGGCCGCCCAAGGAGGAGGGATTCCATTGATCCATTTTCGAGGCGTCGAGAAGCATTTCGGCTCCTTTCACGTTCTGAAGAACATCAACCTGGCCGTCCATCAAGGCGAAGTCGTCGTCGTCGTCGGCCCGTCCGGCTCCGGCAAGAGCACGCTGCTCCGCTGCATCAACCGGCTGGAGACGATCACAAGCGGAGAACTGACCGTGAACGACATTCGCGTGGGCGACAAGAAGACCGACATCAACAAGCTGCGGCGAGACATCGGCATGGTGTTCCAGCACTTCAACTTATATCCCCACAAGCGGGTCATCGACAATATTACGCTCGCTCCGATCAAGGCGCTGGGCGTAACGAAGCCGGAAGCCGAGAGAACCGCCCTTTTCTATCTGGAGAAAGTCGGCATCCGGGACAAGGCGCATGCTTACCCGTCGCAATTGTCCGGCGGCCAGCAGCAGCGCGTGGCGATCGCCCGGGGACTCGCGATGAAGCCGAAAATCATGCTGTTCGACGAGCCTACCTCGGCGCTGGACCCGGAAATGGTCGGGGAAGTGCTCGACGTGATCAAGACGCTCGCCCACGAAGGAATGACGATGGTCGTCGTCACCCACGAGATGGGCTTCGCGCGGGAAGTAGCCGACCGGGTCGTGTTCATGGACCAGGGCAGCATTCTGGAGGAGGCAAGTCCGGCGGAGTTTTTCGCGAATCCCCGCGAAGAGCGGGCACGCGTCTTTCTCAGCCGTTTAATTAGACATCGATAAGGGAGAGGAGCAAGAGGGATGAGAAAAAGAAGGTGGTTGGCGGTAGGCGTCGCGGTGCTGGTCATAACGGTATTGACGCTTGCCGGATGCGGCAAGAAGGAGGAAAATAACACCAAAGGCGCTTCTCCTTCATCGAGCCCCTCCGCGTCGTCCGCATCCTCGGGGACGGCGGCCGGCGGCACGCCGACGCTCGACGCGATCAAGAACAGAGGCAAGCTTGTCGTCGGCGTCAAGTTCGATACGCGCCTGTTCGGCCTGAAGGATCCGGCCACCGGCAAGGTGGAAGGGTTCGACATCGACATCGCCAAGGGGCTCGCCAAGGAGCTGCTCGGAGACGAGAGCAAGGTCGAGCTGAAGGAGGTCACTTCGAAGACGCGCATTCCGATGATCAATAACGGCGACATCGACCTGATCATCGCGACCATGACGATTACGGAGGACCGCAAGAAGGAAGTCGACTTCTCCGACGTCTACTTCAAAGCCGGCCAATCGCTGCTTGTGAAGAAGGGAAGCCCGATTCAATCCATCGACGATATTAAGAAAGGCACGAAAGTGATCGGCGTCAAAGGCTCGACTTCCGTCCTGAACATCGCGGAGAAGGCGCCGGACGCGACGGTTCTCGAATTCGACAATTACCAGGACGCCTTCACCGCGCTCAAAGCGGGTCAGGGAGACGCGCTGACGACGGACAACGCGATTCTGTACGGGATGGCCAGCCAGGACCCGAATTACGAGGTCGTCGGCGGCACGTTCACCGACGAGCCCTACGGCATCGCGGTGAAGAAGGGCAACGCCGATCTGGTGGCGTTCGTGAACGACTATCTGAAGAAATTGCATGATAGCGGCGAGTATGACAAGCTCTACGAGAAGTGGATCGGAGAAACGCCGATTCAACAATAAGCCCGCTCGGCGCGGACGGGGGAGCTTCTCCCCCGTTCGGCGTTTGAACCCGCAAGGAGGGATTGGACGGGATGCTGGATTTCTCGATCCTGACGGACCACTTCGGCACGTACCTGACCGGCCTTGGCCAAACCGTCTATGCCAGCGTTCTTGCGCTGGCCGGAAGCTTCCTGCTCGGCACGCTGCTCGCCGTGTTCCGCATCACGCCGGCGAAGCCGCTGCGGTGGATCGGCACGGCTTATGTCGAGTTTGTCCGCAACATTCCGCTGCTCCTGGTCGTATTTCTCTTCTTCCTCGGACTGCCGCCGCTCGGCGTCGTCCTCAGTCCGTTCGCCTGCGGCACGCTCGGTCTGACCGTTTATACCGCCGCCTTCATCGCGGAAGCGGTCCGGGCCGGCATTCTCTCCGTTCCGAAGGGGCAGATGGAAGCGGCGCGGTCGTCGGGGCTGTCCTACGGAATGTCGATGCGGCTGATCGTTCTTCCGCAAGCGGTCAAAATCGTCATTCCGCCGCTGAACAACCAGTTTATCAATTTGATCAAAAATTCTTCCATCCTGAGCGTCATCTCCGGCTTCGACCTGATGTTCTACGCCGACCGGATCGCTTCCGAGACGTTCGTCATTTTCAGCACCTATATTTTCGCCGGGCTGTTCTACCTGCTTCTCACCGTTCCGCTCAGCTTCGCGACCGGGTGGCTGGAGCGCCGGCTGGCCAGAAATGACTGAGGGGGTGAATAGGTGGACTTCAAAGACGCATACGTATGGGTCAACGTCGAATTTATCCTTAGAGGCTTTCTGATGACGCTCGAGGTGGCCGCCGCCGCCATCGCGCTCAGCTTTCTGATCGGCTGCATCGCGGGCACGGCGCGGTATATGAGAATTCCCGCCGTCTCGCCCGTCGCGGCGTTTCTGGTCGAGACGGTCCGCAACTTGCCGCTGCTGCTGATTATCTTCTTTACAAAGTTCGCACTGCCGGAAATCGGCATCAAGCTCGGCGTCGCGGAAGCCGCGATCGCCGCGCTTACCGTATTCGAAGCGGCGATGATCTCGGAGATCGTCCGCAGCGGCTTGAACTCCATTCCAAAGGGCCAGATCGAGGCAAGCCGGTCCTCCGGCTTGACTTCGTTCCAGACGCTGTGGCACATCGTGCTGCCGCAAGGCTTGCGCCGGATGGTTCCGCCGCTGGTCAGCCAATTCATCTCGCTGCTGAAGGATACGTCGCTGGCGGTCATCATCTCCTTGCCCGAGCTGATGCACAACGCGAACATTGTAATCGGCCACAATTACCGGACGGCGGTGCCGATTCTGGTCCTTGCCGCGATCCTGTATTTCGCCGCCAATTTTACCCTGTCGCTCGTATCCAGAAGATTGGAAACCCGCATGGCGTAAACACCCGTCGGCTCCGCAGAGGGGAAGGAGAAGTAGGTAACGATGGAGCATATCGAACTGGGATGGCTGTTTGCCATCGTGGCCGGAGGATTCGTCGCCGCCTTCGTCGACTCGGTCGTCGGGGGCGGCGGCCTTGTCGCGCTGCCTCTGCTGCTGTCGACCGGAATGCCGGCGGCGGCCGCGCTCGGAACGAACAAGCTGGCCGGCACCTGCTCCTCGCTCACCAGTACCCTATCGTTCATCGCGTCGGGCAAAGTCGATCTCCGGCTCGTCCTTCGCCTGTTCCCGCTTACGTTGGCCGGCGCCGTCGGCGGCACGTTCCTGGTGCGCCATGTACCCTCCGATTTTTTGCGTCCGCTCGTCGTGGTCATGCTCGTGCTTGTTGCTGCGTATACATGGTTCAAAAAAAGCTGGGGCCGTACCTCCACCTATGCCGGATTGAAATCCGGCTCGGCGGCGCTGATGGGCGCGGCGGCGTTCGGACTCGGCTTCTACGACGGGTTCTTCGGCCCGGGCACCGGCTCGTTTCTCATTTTCGCGTTTCTCGCGCTCGGGTTCGACTTCGTGACGGCCGCGGGCAACGCCAAAGTGTTAAACTTCGCCAGCAACCTCGCGAGCCTCGCGACGTTCGTCTCGTTCGGTCTCGTCCGCTACGAATACGGGGTGTCGATGGGACTCGCGATGATCGCGGGTTCCTGGGCCGGTTCGCGGTTTGCGATCCGCAAAGGCTCGTCGTACGTTCGCCCGTTGTTCCTGGCCATCTGCGCCTTGCTCATCGGCAAGCAGCTTTGGGATTTGTTGATCTGACCGGGACGGAGGGCGCTTGTATCGTTCCGGGGTCGGCTTGAAATCGCTCGGGTCCGTGGTACGATAGTAAAATAGTCCGCGACCGGGCCGTCGGGATGGAGGAACCCAGATGCCCGAAGCTCCCTCTCCCTCGAAGATCGGACCAAGAATGCAGCTTTTGTTCCGAAACGAGACGTTTCAAATCTTCGTCGTCGCCGTCATGACGGCGTTCGCGGGCGAATTCAAGATCAATCCTTTCAGCGGCGATATTTTCCGCCTAGGCCTCGGAGCGAGCGCGCTGCTGCTCTCGCTTCTGCTCATGCCGCATCTGCCGTTCGTCAAGACCGGAGCGATCACCGGACTCGTCGTCGTTGGGTTCCGGATGACGGAAGACGCGATCGGCCACCCGCACGTCTTTTCCGCCGGATCGAGCTTCGGCGTTCATCTGGCCAGCGGCGTTTTTTACGTCGTCTTCGCTTCGGGCATGAGCCTGATCCGGCATCGGCTCGATGCTTTCCAGCCGTTGACGCTGGGCGCGATCGTCTCCGCCGTCGATCTGGTTGCGAACGAGACCGAGCTGTTTACCCGCAGGCTGCTGGAAGGCCAGTCGCCGTTCCAGAACAACGGCATCGCGCTGCTCGGGGCGATCGCCCTGCTGCGAAGCTACTTCATTATCGGGCTGTTCAGCAGCGTCTCGATCCGCCAGATGCGGCTCATTCAGATCGAGCAGCAGAAGCGGATCGAGCAAATGCTGAGCGTCGGCTCGGGCCTGTACGGGGAGTCGTTCTATCTGCGGAAGTCGATGGATACGATCGAGCGGATTACGGCGAGCAGCTTCGAGCTGTACAGCCGGCTGAAGACGGCGCCGCTGGCCGAATACAGCCGGCAGGCGCTGGCCATCGCCCAGCAAATCCATGAAGTGAAGAAAGACTCCCAGAGGATTCTGGCGGGGCTGACGAAGCTGTACGACCGGGAGATCGCCCAGGAGATGAAGCTGGAGGAGATTTTCCGATACGTCATTAAGGCGAATCAGACGTACAGCGAAATGCTCAAGAAGGAGCTGGCGATCGAAGGCGATCTGCGCGTCGATTTTCCGACGTCCCATTACATCGTCCTGCTCACCGTGCTCAACAATCTGGTCGCCAACGCCGTCGAGGCGATGAACCGTTACGGAATCATCCGGGTTCGCGCTTTTTCCCAAGGGGACCGAACGGTATTCGAGGTCATCGACTCCGGCAAGGGAGTCCCCGAGCGCGACAGGCTCATGATTTTCGAACCCGGGTTTACGACGAAGTTCGATCAGGACGGGGTCGCGGCCGCGGGGATCGGACTTTCGCACGTCCGGGACATCGTGGCTTCGTTCGGCGGCGAGATTCGGGCCGCCGCTCCCGAGAACGGCAAGGGCGCGCGCTTTATCGTCGAACTTCCCACGAATACGTTGCGGAGAGGGGCGTAGAGATGCTGCCGAATTTTTGTATCGTCGACGACGATGCCGTCAGCACCCGGATGCTGCAAAATATCATCGAGGACAGCGGGTTCGGAAGCGTCGCCGGAACGGCCGGCGGAGGCGTGGAGGGGGCCCGCCTGATACTGGAGACAAGTCCGGATATCGTGCTCATCGATCTGCTGATGGCCGACCAGGACGGCATCGAGACCATGATTCAGCTCAAGGCTCAAGGATATAACGGCCGGTTCGTCATGATCTCGCAGGTGGAGAACAAGGAGATGGTCGGGCAGGCGTACCGGAACGGGATCGAGTTTTTTATCCGCAAGCCGATCAATTGGATCGAAGTGGAGTCGGTTCTGCAGAAGGTGAGCGAACGGTGCAAGCTTGACCGTTACCTGTTCGAGATCAAGCGGTCGCTGGCGCAGCTCGATCCGCTGCAGCCGGAAGCGGCACAGGTGCGCAGGGAAAAGACCGTGCGCGATGTCGTTCGGCAGATTCTGGCAGACCTCGGAATCGTGGGAGAGAGCGGCAGCAAGGACATTCTGTCGATCATGGAGCGGCTCGCGGAGGAAGACCGGACGCGCGATTTTCCGCAGCTGAAGGAGCTGTACGAATCGGCGGTATTGGCTTCGAACCCGGAGGCGCGGGATCTCGAGAAGGGGAGCAAGGCGGTCGAGCAGCGCATCCGCAGAACCGTTACCGCCGCCATGGCCCATCTGGCGTCGATCGGGCTGACCGATTACAGCCACCCCAAGTTCGAATATTACGCGCCGCTGTACTTCGACTTCCGGGACGTACGGCTCAAGATGAGGGAGATCGAAGAGGAGATGCCCGCCGGCAAAGGGAAAGCGAACGTCAAAAAGTTTTTGCAGGTGCTCTATGTGGAGACGGTGAGCAAGCTAAGCGGTTGAGCGGCAAGAGAGTCGCAGACAGCCGGGGAAAAGGGGAGACCGTATGATCGGGATGATGCGCGCGGCGTTTTCCAATTTCAGATTCAGAAGCTTGTTTTTTCGCATCTTGTTCGTGTTCGTCTCGCTGGTCGTGCTGACCGTCGTGACGGTCAGCTATTTGGGCATCCGCTACAGCCGGAACGTGGTGAACGCCGAGGTCAAGCAGTCCAGCCTGCAGATGCTGGAACAAACCCGCCGGCTGATGGACGTGCTGCTGAACGACGTGGATCAGATCACGGTCCGCATGGCGCAGAATCCCGCCTTCGCGGAAGCGATGAACGCGGGGCCGGAAGGGCCGTCGGACGCCGATCTGAGCGCCGTTCAGGACGATTTGCTCGAGGCGTACACTTCGTCGCCTTATATTGTAAACGTTTTCGTCTACTACGAGGCCAGCAATGAGGTGCAGTCGCCGCTGACCGGCGTCGCGAAGGCGGATCAAGCCGAAGATGCCGGATGGCTTTCTCTGTACCGCAGCATGAACCGGTCGGAGGGCAAATGGTTCGTGCGCGACGGTTCGTCCGGCGGCTCCGAATCGGACGAGCCTGAGCGGGTCGTAACGCTGATCCGCACGACTCCCTGGGTGGGCAAGCAGGTCAAAGGCGCGATCGTCGTGAACCTGGACCAGCAGGTTATTTTCCAGAGCCCTTCTTTCCAGTTGATGCGCCCCGGGGAAGAGATCTGGATGGTGAGCCCCGACGGAGCGCTGGCGTTCAACAGCAACACGGGCAAGGAAGTGCCGGCGGGCGAGTTCGACGTGCTCCGAAGCCGTCTCAACGCCGGCGACAAGGCGTTTACGAGCCGGTTCCGCGACCGGATGTACGCGTTCACGACCGTCACCTCGCCCTATACGGGCTGGACATACGTCGACCTGATCACGACCGGCTCGCTGAACAAAAGCGGTCAGGACATTCAAACGTACATGCTGCTTCTGGCGCTGATCGGCATCGCGGCGGCCGCCGTCGCGTCTTATTTCGTTACTCTCCGCATTTACACGCCCATTTACTCGCTGGTCGAACGGGTCGCCGGACCGGCGAGAGGCTCGGGCTCCGACGGTTCGGTCCGGAAGACGAGCGAGCTGAACCTGATCTTCGGAGCGTTCGAAACGCTGAAGGAGCGCGGAGAGGCCGTAGAGCACCAATTGCGGGATCACTGGCCGGTGCTGCAGCAGAGCTTCCTGCGGCAGCTCGTGCAGGAGAAGACGAACCGCCACGAGGAGCGGCTGGCCCAATTCGCTTACTATCGGCTGCCGGTCACTCCGTTCGGCTTCTTCGTCTGCGTGGTCCGAATCGACGATTATGCGGCATTCGTGAACCGCTACGAGAGCTACGATCAGAGCCTGATCCGCTATTTCATCGCGAAGCTGGCCTGCGAGGCGTTCGGAGGCGGAATCCGCGCGTTTCCGCTGCACACGGAGAGCCGGGACGTGCTGCTCGTCTGCAATCTGGAGCAAAAGACGGACGAAGCGGAATTCCGCGCGTTCGCCGAGCGTCAGGCCGATCGGATCGGCGAGCTCGTGCGCGAGTATTTGCATTTCACGGTAAGCATCGGAATCGGCGAGCGGAAGGACGGCGCGGGAGAGATCAGCGATTCCCGCGACGAAGCGGTGGACGCGCTGGAGATTCGCGCGTTCCGGGGGTTCGGGGCGGTCGCGCCGAGCTGGCGGCGGCCCGATCGGCGAGCGGCCGACCATCTGCTCTTCCGCAGGCTGGCGGAAGCGAAGCGGGACCTGCTGCCGCTGCTGCGGGAGGAGCAGCCCGGGCTGCTCGAAGAACGGCTCCGGCAGCTGGGGGATTGGGCCGAGGACGCGGAAAATCTGCCGTTTCCGCTCGTCCAGCACGCCTTTCTTCAATTGCTCGTGGACGTGGCGATGCGTTCCTTCGAATTCGGCCTCCCCATGCAATCGGAGGACGAGCTTGTGCGGCTGCAATCCCGAATCAAGGAGCTGGAGACGTTCGAAGCGACGGTCGGCTTCGCGCAGAGCTTCATCCGGGACGTCAACCGCCGGTTCCGGACGGAGAAGAACGGAGAGCGCGCGCCGGTATCGGCCCGGATTCTCGATTATATCGACGCGAACTTCGATAAGGAAATCTCGCTCGGCGGCATCGCCGAACGGCTGCAGCTCGATCCTTCCTATGTGAGCCGGCTGTTCCGGCAAGAAGCGAACGTCAACTTTATGGACTACGTCATCTCGTTGCGCATCGACAAGAGCAAGGAGCTGCTGCGGGAGAATCGGCTGACCGTCAAGGAGATCGGCGCGGCGGTCGGCTATGCCAACCAGCGGAGCTTCAACCGCATTTTCAAGAAGGTGGAGGGACTCACTCCGGGAGAATACCGCGAGAAGCACGTGCCAAAGCATCTGGACCGCGACGAAATCTATTGAGGAAGCGCGCGAGGCGAACGATGTCAGAAACGGTCCACCCCCGGAAGTCCGCCATTTCGAAAATGGTCTCTTTACGAAGCGTTCCCTCTCCGGCTACGATCGGTCTCGCAAGCGGCCCGCCGCGGCAGGGCCTTTCGCTTGCGCAACCCACTCCAATAAGGGGGCAAAACGAGATGAAAAGAATTCGCGCAAGGGAAGCGTTATGGAGGAAGAGCGGCCTCGCGGTCGTTGCGGCGTCGCTGGCCGGCGTTCTTCTGCTCGCCGGCTGCAGTTCCTCGAAGCCCGAAGCGAGCGCGGGCGGCTCGCCGTCGGGCGGCCAAGGGGCGGCGTCTTCCGCCGGAGCATCGGGAAGCGGAAGCTCCGGAAGCGGTTCGCCCGTCGTCTACCATTTGGGAGAGACGATCAATCCCGAGCAGGTTACGAACTTCAACCCGTTCCTGGCAACCGGCAACTGGTCGAATTTGTTCGACTACGTCTTTGACCAGCTTTACTACTTTAATCCCGTCAAAGGCGAGCTCGTGTCCAGATTGGCTGCAGGGGAAGGCGCCTGGTCGGACGACAAGAAAACGTACACCGTCAAGCTGAACATGAAAGCCAAGTGGCATGACGGCCAGCCGTTTACCGCCGCCGACGTCGTTTATTCGTACGAAGCGCTCAAAACGAACGCGGCGCTCGACCGCTACCAGCTTTGGGGGGACAAGCGGCTGAAGAGCGTAACCGCCCAAGGCGACGATACGGTCGTCTTCGCGCTGAACGACCGGTTCCCGTCGCTGCCGTTCTACTTGACGACCGTCTATATCGTGCCGAAGCATCAGTTCGAGAAGGAGAATCCCGCGGAATTTCTGAACAAAACGCCGATCGGCACCGGCCCGTTCCAATTCGACAGCGTAAATGAAAGCGCTATTGTGCTCAAAAAGAACCCCGATTATTTCCTGGGCGCACCGCAGATCGATCAGCTGCTGATCGACCGGTTCAACAATTCGTCCACGCTGACGCTGGCCATCGAGAAGGGCGACGTGCAGGGATCGACCGGGACGGTCGCCATGCCGAGCGTGCCGAAGCTGCTGGAGAATCCGGCGAACAAGCTGCAGGTGTATCCTGGACTCAGCACGTATGCGGTCATCATGAACAACGAGAAACCCGGCCTGAACGATCCGGCCGTGCGCAAAGCGATTCAGCTCGGCCTCGACCGCCAGTCGCTGATCGAGAAGGGCGAATCGGGCGGCGTCTTCCCCGCGAGCCCGGGCTTCCTCTCCTCCGTGTTCGGCGATTCGACCGACGCGAAGCTGCTGGACGATCCGGCTTACGCCTACGATGCCAACAAGGCGATGCAGACGCTGGAAGCGGCGGGCTATAAGAAGAACGGCAAAGGAATCTACGCCAAGGACG
Organism: Cohnella zeiphila; assembly: GCF_014212055.1. Classification (GTDB taxonomy): domain Bacteria; phylum Bacillota; class Bacilli; order Paenibacillales; family Paenibacillaceae; genus Cohnella; species Cohnella zeiphila. Next base: position 17,281 of record NZ_JACJVO010000020.1, read on the forward strand.
GCAAGACGCTCAGCTTCACGTACCATATGGCGGCCAACGCGCCGGCGCAGAACAAGGAAGGCGCAATGATCACCGCTTGGCTCAAGGCGATCGGAATCGAGACGACGGTGAAGCTCGTCACCTGGCCGGAGCTCACGAAGCTGCTCATGTCCGGGGATTACGAGCTGCTGCAGAACGGGCTGACGACGCCTCCCGATCCGCAGGCGGCGCTGGAAGTGTTCCACAGCAAGATGACCGCGCCGACCGGTACGAATACGCCGGGACTCAACTACATGCGGTTCCGCGACAAGGACGTCGACGCCTGGCTCGACGAGGCGGCTTCCGCCGACGATCAGACCCGCCAAGAGCTCTACAAGAAAGTGCAGGACCGCATCGCCGAACAAGCTCCGATCGCGATGATGTACAACGTCGGCGGCCACGTGCCGTACCGGGTCGATCAATTCCAAGGCTACGACGAGAATCTGCCGGTCACCTCGGCGCTGTCGCTCTTGAAAGTGTCCAAAAAGTAGCGGAGAGCACGGGAAGGAGGAAGCGAAGTTGCGCTACAATTCCGTTTATCTGCTGAACCGGATCGGGTTCTCGCTCGTCACGCTGTTCGTGGCGGCGACGCTGAACTTCCTGCTGCCGCGGCTCATGGGCGGCGATCCGGCCAGCGCCCTGGCTTCCGACAAGGCGCTCGGCTCGCAACAGGTGGCCGACGCGCTCAAGGCCCAGTTCGGGCTGGACAATCCGAGCCTGCTCTACCAATACGGCCAATATTTGAAGCAGCTGCTGCACGGCAACCTGGGCATCTCCTACGCCAATTACCCCTCGCCCGTCATTGACGTGATAGGGAAGGCCTTGCCCTGGACGCTGGGTACGGTGCTCACCGCCACGCTGCTCAGCTATTTGGTCGGCTGGCTGATCGGCATTCGGGGAGCGTGGAAGTCGGGCTCTTTTTTCGATCAATCGACGCTGTTCTCGGCATTCTTCCTCAATTCGGTGCCGTTCTTCTGGATCGCCATCATCTTCATCATGATCTTCTCGTTCTACCTGGGCTGGTTCCCGCTCGGTCAGGCGGTGGACCCGACGTACGGCGCGATGTCGGCGATGGAGAAGGTCCGCTCGGTGCTGTACCACGCGATTCTGCCCGTGTTCACGCTCATCATCGCTTCGCTGGCGGGACACATTCTCGTGCTGCGCAACAACCTGATGCGCGTGCTGTCTGAGGATTACATGCTGCTCGCGAAGGCCAAGGGCCTCAAGGCGTCCCGGCGAAAATACGCCTACGGCGCCCGCAACGCGCTGCTCCCCTCGTTCACGGGGCTGATGACGTCGCTCGGCCACGTGATCGGAGGGGCGATTACGACCGAAATCGTGTTCTCTTATCCCGGGGTCGGGCTGGTGACGTTCAACGCGATTCTGAACCACGATTACCCGCTGATTCAGGGCGCGTTCCTGTGCATCGCCGTATCGGTCATCGTCTGCAACCTGATCGCGGACCTGCTCTATCCGCTGATCGATCCGCGGGTGGCGCTCGGCTGACTTTTCCAAGGAGGTTCCCGACATGACGATCTTAAGGCGCGCCGCCGGCGCGATCCGCACCGCATTCCCGGGGGCGAAGGGCATGATCGGATTGGCGATTCTGCTGGCGTTCACGGCGATCGCGCTGCTGGGCTCGCTGCTGGCGCCGTATCCGAAAAACTACATCGAATTCGAGCCATGGTTGGCGCCTTCCATGCACCATTGGTTAGGCACGGACAGCTACGGGCAGGACGTGCTCAGCCAGATGATCTACGGCACGCGCACCTCGTTCTGGGTCGGCGTCATCGCGGGCCTCATCACGACCGTCATCGGCGTGGCGGTCGGCATTATATCCGGCTTCAAAGGAGGCTGGGTCGAAGAGGCGCTGATGCGCGTGGTGGATCTTCTGCTCATCATCCCGACGCTGGCGCTCATGATCATCCTCGCTTCTTTTCTGCCCTCCATGGGCGTAACGAGCACGATTCTGATCATCGGCTGCTTGAGCTGGCTGTATATGGCACGGAGCATCCGCAGCCAGACGATGGCCGAGCGGCAGAGCGGGTACGTGGAAGCCGCGCGGATGGTCGGCATGAAAGACACGGAAATCATGTTCCGCGAAATTCTGCCCAACATCGTTCCGGTCATTCTGGCCAACCTGGTGCTCGTCACGACGCAGGCGGTGCTGGCCGAGGCCGGGCTCAGCTTCCTCGGGCTCGGCGATCCGACGAACGTCAGCTGGGGCACCATCCTGGCGCTCGCCAACGCCAACAACGCCGTGCTGTTCCACGCCTGGTGGTGGATTCTGCCGCCGGGACTGGCGATCGCGCTGTTCTGCTTCGGCTTCATTCTGATCGGCAACGGCATTCTGGAGAAATACCGCGCCAACCGGGGGAACGCCGCACTCTGATATGCCCCCAAAAGTGAAGCTAAGCTTCGAAGCGAATTCCGATTACTTTTGGGGGAGCCCCCGAGAGAGACCCCCAAAAGTGACGCGAAGCTTCGAAGCGAATTCCGATTACTTTTGGGGGAGCCCCCGAGAGAGACCCCAAAAGTGAAGTGAAAAGGAGGGATCCCATTGTCGGCATTGTTGGAAGTTCGCGAGCTGTCCGTCGAATATCCGTCGGCCAGAGGAGTCGTCAAGGCGGTAGACCGGATCAGCTTTACGATCGGCCGGGGCGAGATTTTCGGCTTGGCCGGCGAGTCGGGCTGCGGCAAATCGACGACGGCGTTCGGCATCTGCCGCCTGCTGCGCCCTCCCGCCCGGCTCGCGGGCGGAAGCGTGCGCCTTGATGGCGTCGAGCTGACCGCGCTGCCGGAGGACGAGTTCGACAAGCTGCGCTGGGCCAAGCTGTCGATCGTTCTGCAGAGCGCCATGAACAACCTGAATCCGGTCATGACGATCCGCAAGCAGCTGACCGACGCGATTCTGGCCCACGAGCCGGATGCGGCCTCCGCGGCCGACGCGCGGGCGGCAGAGCTGATGAAGCTGGTCGACCTTCCGGCCGACCGGCTGAACAGCTATCCGCACGAGCTGTCCGGCGGCATGCGCCAGCGCGTCGTCATCGCCATGGCGATGGCGTTGAAGCCGAGCCTTGTCATTATGGACGAACCGACGACGGCGCTTGACGTCGTCGTGCAGCACGGCATTATCCGCAAAATGATGGAGCTGCAGAGAAGGTTCGGCTTTTCGATCCTGTTCATTACCCACGATCTGCCTTTGATGCTTCAGATGTGCGACCGGATCGGCATCATGTACGCGGGCAAGCTGGTCGAGACCGCGCCGGCTTCGCGAATTTTAAAAGAGCCGAAGCATCCGTATACGCAGGGGCTGCTCGACTCGTTCCCCGCGCTGTCCGGGGAGAAGCGAAGGCTGACGGGCATTCCGGGCCATCCGCCCGATCTGATCCGTCCGCCTGCAGGCTGCCGCTTTCAGCCCCGTTGCCGCCGCGCGATGCCGCCGTGCCTGAGCGTGGAACCCGCGCTGCTGCCGGATCGCGACGGACTCGGGAAGGTCGCCTGCCATTTATACGGCGAGGAGGAGGGAGCCCGTGAGCAAGCCTCTGCTGCAAGCGAATGAACTTAACAAAACGTTCGGTTCCCGCGGCTTGTTCCGCAAGACGTCGTTTCAAGCCGTCCGGGACGTCAGCTTTACGCTGGAACAGGGCGAGGTGCTCGCGATCGTCGGGGAATCGGGCAGCGGCAAAAGCACGATCGCCCGCATGCTGACGCACCTGCTTCCCCCGACCGCGGGAAACGTCAGCTACAACGGGGAGTCGCTAAGAGATAACAAAGCGCTTCGGCGGTCGCTGCCGACGTTCGTGCAGATGATTTTCCAGGACCCGTTCGCGGCGCTCAACCCCCATCACACGATCGGCTACATTGTCGGCAGGCCGCTTCAGGTGCAGAAGCGCCGGAAGGGAGATCCTCGTCCGCGCGTGCTGGAGCTGCTGACCAAGGTCGGGCTGACGCCGGCCGAAGATTTTATCGACAAGTACCCGTACCAGTTGTCCGGCGGCCAGAAGCAGCGTGTCGTCATCGCCAAGGTGCTGGGGCTGTCCCCGAGCGTCATCGTCGCCGACGAACCGACGTCGATGCTGGATGTCTCGATCGGCGTCGACATCATGAATCTGCTGCTCGATCTGCGGGAGCGGGAGCGGCTGTCGCTCATCCTGATCACGCACAATCTCGGCAGCGCGCGCTATATGGCGGACCGAATTCTGGTCATGTACGCGGGGCAGATCGTCGAGTCCGGACCGTCGGAGGAGCTGATCCGGGAGCCGCGGCATCCGTATACGAGGCTGCTGCTTCAGTCTTCTCCCGACCCTTGGCGGGAAGAGGCGGACGCGATGGAGGCCATCGAGCCTACCGGGCCGCCGCCGCAGACGGGCTGCAGCTTCCGGCTGCGCTGCCCGTTCGCATCGGATCGATGCGCCGCGGAGTCGCCTGCGTTGAAGGAGCCGGAGACGGGGCGGTTCGTGCGCTGCCATCTGTTCGAATAGAGAGCCGGCTGTCCGACTGCGAGGATGGGAAAGGAGACTTCCGATGAAAGATGAACCTTATTTCGACGCTCCCGCTCGGCCTTTCGCGGAGGAGCGCCCGGAGCCGGCGAGACGGCTGGAAAAAGATTTGAGGCGGTGGTACTCTTCTTTAAGAGAGGAGGCTGCCAAAGCGTGAAAGCCATTCTGCTAATGTTCGATTCGCTCAATCGGCACATGCTGCCGCCGTACGGCTGCGATTGGGTTCATGCGCCAAATTTCGCCCGTCTGGCGGAGCGAAGCGTCACTTTTGACAACAACTGGGTCGGCAGTATGCCTTGCATGCCGGCCCGTCGGGATTTGCATACGGGGCGCTACAATTTTCTGCACCGAAGCTGGGGGCCGCTCGAGCCGTTCGACGATTCGCTTCCGGCGGTGCTTCGGCAAGCGGGCGTTTACTCGCATCTGACGAGCGATCACTATCATTACTGGGAGCCCGGCGGCGCCACGTATCACAGCCAGTACAATACGTGGGACTTCGTCCGCGGGCAGGAAGGCGATCCGTGGAAAGGGGAGGTCGGGGAGCCCGACATTCCGGAGCATGTCGGAAGCTTCGACGGCTTCCGCGGCGCCTTGTTCCGTCAGGATTGGATCAACCGCAAGCATATGGCGACCGAGGAGCTTCATCCGCAGCGGGAGACGTTCACCCGCGGAATCGAGTTCATGCGTGCCAACGCCGGGGAAGACCGGTGGCTGCTGCAGCTCGAAGCGTTCGATCCGCACGAGCCGTTTTTCTCGCCGGAGGCTTACAAGGAGCTGTACCCGCACGAATACAAAGGCCGCCACTTCGACTGGCCGCCTTACGCTCCGGTGCGGGAGACGCGGGAGGAAGCCGAGCACTGCAAGTACGAATACGCGGCGCTGCTCAGCATGTGCGACGCTTCGCTCGGCCGGGTGCTGGATACGATGGACGAGCTCGACCTGTGGAAGGACACGATGCTCATCGTGACGACCGATCACGGCTTCCTGCTCGGCGAGCACGATTGGTGGGCGAAGAACGTCATGCCGTTCTACAACGAGATCGCGCGCACGCCGCTGTTCCAATGGGACCCGCGGAACCGCCGCCGGGGCGAGCGCTGCGGCCGGCTCACGCAATTCATCGATTTGGCGCCGACGCTGCTGGAGTTTTTCGGAGTCGAGACTCCCGCCGATATGCGGGGCATCCCGCTCCGGACGGCCGTCGAGGCCGAGGAGCCCGCGCGCGAAGCCGTGCTGTTCGGCATTCACGGCGCGCACGTCAACTGCACCGACGGCCGATACGTCTACATGCGGGCGCCGGTTCGCGCGGACAATACGCCGCTGTTCGACTATACGCTGATGCCGGCCCGCATGGCTTCCCTATTCAAGCCGGAAGAGCTGCGGCAGTTGGAGTTGGCGGAGCCTTTTCCGTTCACAAAAGGCGTTCGAACGCTAAAAATACCCGCAGCCCCGGCGGCTCACAACCCGGCGCACCGGTTCGGCACCTTGCTGTTCGATCTGGCGGCCGATCCCGGCCAGCTTCAGCCGCTTCAAGACGAAGCCGCCGAAGCCCGCATGCTCGGCCTCATGACCGATCTCATGCATCTCCATGACTCCCCGCCCGAACAGTTCGAGCGCTTGGGCATGAGGATTGAAGCAAAAGTTTAACGAATCGCCGAATTAACATTCCGTTAACCCGAGTTTGACCGACTCCGAACACTCCTCCTCGAAAATAAGGACGTTAGCGTTAAAGAGACGGAACGAAGAGGAAGTTCGATGAGTTGGAGAAGAACGGTCACGTTGGGTGCTGCGCTGCTGACGGTCGCATCCCCATTGGCGGGGACTGCCGCCGCGGCGGGCAAATCGGCGGTTCAGGCTACGGCGGCGACAGCCGTCCGGCAGGGAACGTTTACGGATGCCGGCGCAGAGCGGCTGGCCGACGGAAGGCTGGTGATTCGTTGGCATGCAAGCGCCGATCTCGGTCCGGCCAAGGTATACTGGAGCGCCGACCCCGAAGGCCATTGGCAGGAGCTGGCCCGCACGTATGCGAAGTACAACGGCTATGTCACGGCGGATCCGAACCCGGGCGGCCGCGTCTACTTCCTGATCAAGGGCGGCAACGGCGCTGCGGTCAAGACGGCCGAGCGCAAGCTTCCGCTCAAAGGCGCGACGAACTTCCGCGACCTTGGAGGCTACCGGACCGCGGACGGCAAGACGGTGAAGTGGGGCAAGCTGTTCCGTTCGGACGAACTGGCCGGACTGACTGCCGCCGACATCTCGTATTTGCAGAAAAGCGGGCTGAAAACGGACGTCGACTACCGTACCGGCAGCGAAGTCAAGAGCAAGCCCGACCCGACGATCGCCGGCGTGAAATACGTGGCCGATCCGGTGTTCTCCGATTCCGATTCCGCCGGGGGCACGGACCTGATCTCGTACTTGGCTTCCGGCCAGTTCGACAAGCTGGGCGAGCCCGGCGACGCGCTGATCGACGGCAACAAGAGCATGGTGGACAGCCCGTCGGCATTCGGCAAGCTGTTCGACCTCATCCTTGACTCGAGCACGAACGCGCTCGTGCAGCACTGCACCGCCGGCAAAGACCGGACGGGCATCGGCTCGGCGCTCATCCTGCTGGCGCTTGGCGTCCCGAAGGAGACGGTCGTGCAGGACTATCTGCTCAGCAACGTATACCGCGCGGAATACAACAAGGCGGCGGTGAACGCGATGGTATCGCAGTTCAAGCTGACCGATCCGAAAGCGATCGAGATCGTTCAGGCGCTGATGGACGTTCGCAAAGAGTACATCGAGGCGGCGTTCGACGAAATGGACAGCAAATACGGCTCGATCCAAGGCTTCCTGGAGAAAGGCCTCGGCCTGACGGCAGCGGAGCAAGCGAAGCTGAAGCGGCTTTATCTGGAATAGACCGAGCAGGCGATAGGAGGCAGTCCGCGAAACAGGCGGCTGTCTTTTTTTGCGTATAGGCCGGTTGGGATCGTTTTAGGTGAAAAGTCGCAATTTTCTTCCGCTGAAATAAAGGAAAAGTCTTCTTTGCGTAGAATCATCCATTCATGCGGAATCATGGCGAATTTTGACAACGGATTCATTTGAAGTAATAGAGGGGCCAAAAAACAGAAAGAGTCGGCAAGAGGAACGGAGGAATTGCAGATGGAGTCGAGGTTGAATTTGGAATTGAAAAAAGCCCGCCGCGGTTCGGTAGTGCTCAATTATTTTTTGGTGGCGCTCTACCCGCTATCGCTCCTGCACTTGATTCAATTTTTGAAGTCAAACCGTCGGAACGATTATTTGCGAGGGCGCAGCTACGATATATTGTCCGTTCATCTGGGCGGAATCGCCACGGCCGCGTTTATTGTGATGGGCTCGAGCGGCGACAGCAGAAACGGACTGGTTATGTTCTTCTCGTTTCTCTTTTTGACCGCGTTTCCGTTGCTGATCGTTTTTCGCATTTGCGGAACGGTCGCCCGGAAAAGACGAGTCGCGCAGCTCCAAGAATATTTCCGCTTGGTGATGGGGCCGGATCAAATGAGATCTCCCGCGCAGATTGCCCGGGCAACCGGGCGCGATCCCATGCAAGTGCTGGGGGCGCTGGAATTTATGATGGGTGTCGGCGCTCTTCCCTTTATTCAATTGCAAGGGGAGAACGAAGGCAGAGAAGACGATAAGGTTGAGGTAAACGTAAAAGTCGAATTGAAATACAAGGATGATGGAGGAGAGACGGAAGGAGAGGGGAAATCCGTCCCCGTCGCGGTCAAATGCTCCGGGTGCGGGTATACGACGAAGGTGAACCGGAACGAATCGACGACCTGCCAATACTGCGGATCTCCGATCGTTGCCTGAATTCGGATTTAGACGCCATGCTGGAGACAACCATTGACCGATGGGTGTCTTCTTTTTTTTGTTCCTCTTCCCGCTTTACTTCGAAATCCCGCTCGCTCAGGATGCGATCAACCGTCTGCTTTTTCGTCCTTAACTTCGAAATCCCCGACGCTCAGGAAGCGGCTCGCAAGGGATCGATCGAGCGTGAATCTGCGATGCAGGATGGTTCCTTTTCAACAGATCGTCTTTGTCCGTCAGCTGCCTGAGGGAAAGGGATTTCGAACATAAGCGAAAAAAAGAGAGATGGCGGCAAGCGTGTCCCAAATATTGGAAAATCCTGCTCTCCCTGAACGAAAGGGATTTCGACGGAGTCCAGTCTGCCTCCCGCCCTAGATCGCCTTGCTGGAGCCGGCATACAGCTTGCGGTACTCGCCCGGAGTGACGCCGGAGCAGCGCTTGAACATGCGGATGAAGGAGTTGACGTTCTGGTAGCCGACGAGACCGGCCACGTCCTGGATGCGCAGCTCCAGGTTCATCAACAGCTCCTTCGCCCGATTGATTCGGAGCTCGTTCAAATAGTCGCTGAAGTTGGTTCCGGTCTTCTCCTTGAAGTAGCCGGATAAATATCCCGGCGTCAGGTTCAGCTTGTCCGCGACGGAATCCAGGTTGACGTCTTCGCAGAAGTGGGTTTCCAGGTATTCGGCGACAAAGGAGGCGATCGGATCTTTCGCTTCGTTTTTCTCCGCAATGGCGGCAAGCGCGGGGCGGATGAGCTCCCGAAGCCACTCCTGGTACTGCCTTACGGAATAAAATCGGCTCAGGGGCTCGAAGGACGGGAAGCGGCCGCCTTCCATGAGGACGTGCAGGCTCAGGCTCAGCTTGGCCAACGTTTTCTCGGCCTGCTCCGCGACGCCCCGCGCAAAATCCTGAAATTCTCCGACCGCCGCGTCCCTCCGCTTCAACGACCCAAGCTGCCGGTCGATCCATTCGAATACGGCCGTTTCGTTGCCCGCCAGAATCAGCGTGGGCAGCTCCTCTCCCGGAATCAGCTTCAGGCGTCCCGGCCTGGCGGGGAAAGCTCCCGATACCGTCAAGATTTGCGTCTCTCCGTTCAAGCTCCGCTCTTTGAGTAAAACAGACAAGCGATTGTAGGCCTCCGTATAGGAGGTCGACGCCGTATAAACCGGACTTGCGGCGATCGTCAGGTACAGATAATCGTCCGCGCGAAGCAGCTGCTTCAGCGTATCGAGCGTTTGCAGAATCTCGTCTTGCGAGCCCGGCTGGAAAAGGAGCGACAGAAGCCGGTTCTGCTCGAGCTGCAGCGTTACGCCGTCGGCGGGGGAGAACAGGCTGTGGATGAGCTTGTGCAGCAGCAGCGTTTCGGCCTCGTATTCCTGCTCCGGGTTTTTGAAGCTGATCTCGTAGAGAACGGCGGCATAAGGCTTATCGGCCTGAATCTCTTCCAGATCCGCCAGGTTCGGGTTCATCGGAATGTTCTTTACCTTATTGGTATAGGCGTACTGGCGCACCAGCGTGTTTTTCGTATCGAGATCCGTGCGAATGCGCTCGTTCGTCTGCAGGATGCGGCTCATGCCGTCCCTCAGAAGGGCATATTCCCGAATGTTGCTTGTCGGCAGCTCCGAGGCCGAATCGCGCTCCAGCATCGCGATGATCCGGCGCAGCGGATTGTTGAGCCGGAGGCTGGAGAAGACCGAGGCGAACAGGCTGATCAGCACCGCGGCGACGAGCAGGGACACCAGCAGCAGGTTCAGCTTCATCATTTCGGAATTGATGCTGGCGATCGGGACGACGCGGACATACGTAAAGCCGGTAACGGCTCCTTTCGTATAGAAGTAATACTGATCGCCGCTCCTCTGGTGAAGCGTTCCTTCCTTGAAAGAGGCCGGTACCTGTACCTCCGCTTGAGGCCGGGAGGAGAAAACCGGTTTCCCTTCCCCGTCCAAAATGTAGAACGACGATTCGCCCGATCGGCCGTATGCGGAATACAGCTGCTGCGGATTCACCATGAGAAGGCCGTACACGTTCTCATACGGCACCGCCTTGAACAATATCGGCATCAGCTGCCCGAGCGGACGGTCGTAGCTCATCGTTTTCTCGGAGAAGGCGGCGGCGGGCAGAATCTGCATAAAGGAATGGCCGGCCGAGATCCGGTCCCAGTAATCGAACGGATACGTCTCGCTGGAATAGTAGCGGGTGAACATGTCCTCGATGCTGCTGGTCCCTTCCTTTTCCAGCACGTAGCCGGCATCCCGAAAGACGAGAATGAAGTTGTCGAGATGAAGAAACGGATTGGTATAAAGCGCAGCCAGGTCGTCCTTGACTTCGGGAATGATGTCATAGCGCCGGTTGTCCTTGACATGGTTCAGAATTTCGAGGTTGACGGTCCATCGGTCGGATTGGGCGAGGGAGAGAAGCATGTTCTGCATCATCTGAAAATGATTCTCGTAGCTGTCGACCGTCTGCTTCATGCCGAGCTCGTTGTAACGGACGATCTCGTGATAGAGCTTCCTGCTCAAATAGAGGTAGGCGAACAGATTGAACGAAGCCAGCAGGACGATGACGCTGAGGAAGCCGATCATCAGCTTGACGAACAACGTATTAAAGGAAAGCTTGAATCCGGCTTGTTTTCTCACGATAAGATGGCCCCCTCGGAACACAGCCTCAAGTCATCTATTTTACATTCCTCTAATAAATCCATCATACCGTTTGGTGCCGGAAACGAACAATATGCACTTTTGCAGATTCATATTCAATTGTTCCGCTATCCGCTCAAATGGCGATCGATGCTATGATGTGAAGATTTATTTCTCGAAAATGGCTGATTATAATGCGAGTACACCGGTTTCGAGAGGATGCGGGAAGTTCATGGTATTTTAGAGTTACTTATTGTTACATGGATTTTACTTCAAGTCAAGGAGACGTGCGTATGGCTTCTTCGTCGTCCAGGTTCAGGCGAATCTGGCAAAACAACATCTACTTATGGCTTCTGTTCCTGCCCTGCCTTCTCTATTATCTCATTTTCCGATACGCGCCGATGTTCGGGCTCGTGATCACGTTCAAGGACTACAACCTGTTCCGAGGGGTCTGGGGCAGCCCGTGGGTGGGCTTGAAGTATTACCGGCTGTTTCTGAACAATCCGGATTTCTGGCCGCTGATGAAGAATACCTTTCTTCTCGGCTTCTATAAGCTGGTTTTCGGCTTTCCGGCTCCGATCCTGTTGGCTCTGCTTCTGAACGAGCTGCGGAAGGCGACGATGAAACGGTTCGTGCAGACGGTAAGCTATCTGCCGCACTTCATCTCCAACGTTATCGTCGCCAGCATGGTGATCATGTTCCTGTCCCCGTCTGGGGGTCTGATCAACAACATGATCGAGTGGTTCGGCTTCAAGCCGATCAACTTCATGAACGAGCCGGGAATGTTTCGGGGCATCTACGTGGTCTCGGAAATCTGGCAGCATATCGGCTGGGAGACGATCATTTATCTGGCGGCGCTGACCGCGGTCGACCCGCAGCTGTACGAAGCCGCGAGCATCGACGGGGCCAGCCGGATGCGGAAGATCTGGCACGTCACGCTGCCCGGCATCTCGCCGGCGATCGTGATCACGCTCATTCTGAATATCGGCCAGGTGCTGGAGATCGGATTCGAGAAGGTGTATCTGATGCAAAATCCGGCTATCTACGATACGGCGGACATTATCAGCACCTACGTTTACCGGGTCGGGATGGAGCAAGGGAATTTCAGCTACGGATCGGCGATCGATCTGTTCATGGGCATCATCTGCTTCATCTTTATCTACGGCGCCAACTGGATCAGCCGGCGCGCCAGCGAGACCAGCCTATGGTGAGAGGAGCCGACCGATCATGAGAGAGCCGAAGCTGAGCCTATTCTCAATCGTCAGCGCCATTATATTGACGATCGTTGTCGCGGCGACGCTGTATCCGTTCGTACACATGCTGGCCGTATCGCTCAGCGGCGACGTCTATGTGATGAAGAATGAAGTGAACATTTGGCCGAAAGGGTTCAACTGGAGGATGTACGATCTGGTGCTTGGGGATCCGAAAATCTGGACTTCGTACAAAAATACGATCGTTTACACTTTGTTGGGGACCGCCATCTCGCTTGCGGTTACGTCCACGGGAGCCTATGCGCTCTCGCGCGCCCAAATGGCGTTCCGCGGGCCCCTGACGATGCTGATCGTGTTTACGATGTTTTTCAGCGGAGGCATGATTCCTACCTTTCTGGTCGTCCGGTCGCTGGGCCTGGTGGACACGATCTGGGGGATGGTGCTTCCCGGCGCCGCCAGCACGTGGAACCTGATCCTGATGCGGACGTTCTTCTCCGGCATCCCGAAGGAGCTGGAGGAGTCCGGCCGCATGGACGGCCTGAACGACATCGGCATTTTCCTTCGCATCATGGTCCCGCTGTCGAAGGCATCCTTCGCCACCATCGCCCTTTTTTATGCCGTGGGCTTATGGAACAACTTTCTTTATCCGCTCCTGTACTTGCGCACGCCGGACCTGTTCCCCTTGCAGGTGCTGCTCCGGAATCTCGTGCTCGCCGGCAGCGCAAGTTCGGGAGATGTGACCCGGATCGGAGGTGATAACCTTGTCGTTGAAGAATCGTTGAAGTATGCCACCATCATGGTATCCACGCTTCCGATTCTGATCGTCTATCCTTTCGTGCAGAAGTACTTTGTCAAGGGGGCGATGATTGGGGCGGTCAAAGGCTGACAGCAAAAAAAACAAGAGGAGCTGAGCGATTTGAGAAAGAATCTGAAAACGTACGCCGGGCTTGCACTGACTCCCATCCTGACGGCGGCCTTGCTGGCCGCTTGCGGCGGGAATTCGAATAACGGCGAACCGTCTTCCGGAGCAAACGCATCGCCGAGCGCATCGCCGAGCGCCGCGCCTTCCTCCTCCGGAAGCGTGCAGGAAGCGTCCGCGCTGCCGAGCAAGACGTTCAAGGCGCTGCTCGACAATAATGCGACCTTCCCGTATTCGAAGGACTGGCCGATCTGGAAATGGATCAAAGACAAGACGGGGGTCACGCTCGACGTGCAAACCCCTTCCGGCAAGCTGAGCGATTCCCTGAATCTGGCGGTCGCGTCCAACGCGATGCCCGACCTCATGTATATGCCCAATCGCCAGGAGTCCAACAAATTCGGCCAGCAGGGAGCGCTCGTGGACATTCTGAAGTATGTCGACGAAATGCCGAACCTGAAGGCGTGGATGGAGAAGTATCCGGACGAAGCGAAGGCCGCGCTGTCCGCGGACGGGAAAATGTACATGTTCCCGAACCAGGGCTTCGGCGAGACAAACCGGATGATCTGGATGTACCGGAAAGACGTGTTCGATAAGGAAGGCATTCAAGTTCCGACCACTTACGACGAACTGTATCAGGCGCTGAAAACGCTGAAAGCAAAGTATCCGGACAGCTACCCGCTCTCGATCCGCTACGGGCAAATCCCGGACGAGATGAACATGAACATGACGGTGAACTTCGGGACGGGCGAAGGGGCTTACTACGATTTCGACAAGAAGGAATGGCGCTACGGTCCGATCGAGGACAATTACAAGGCGATGGTCGAGACCTGGAAAAAGTTCTATGACGACGGCCTCATTCCGCCGGACTTCCTCTCCCTTCAGACGAAGCAGTGGCAGGACATGATGTCCACCGGCAAATCGTTCGTGACGATCGATTACATCAGCCGCATCGACTTCTTCAATAATGCCATGCAGCAGGAAAACCCGGACTTCAACATGCAGTTCTTGCCGCCTCCGGCCGGCATTCCGGGCGGCAAACAGCTGAATCCGTACTTCCACTATCTCGAAGGCGGCTTGACGGTGGCCTCCACCTCCAAGCAAATCGACGACATCATGAAGTACATGGATTTCTTCTATTCGGAAGAAGGCCGCACGCTGGCCAGCTGGGGCGTGGAGGGCGAATCGTACGAGAAGAGCGGCGATACGCTCAAGTTCTTGCCGAAGTATACGGACATCACGGAGACGCGGAAGGAGACCGGCCTGCAGACGAGCGGCACCTACACGTGGATCGACTTCGATTCCGATCTGTCGCTGTTCTCCGAGAGCCTCAAGAACGCCTATACCGAAGCAACCAAGTACGATCCGCCGGCGATGCAGCCGCGCCCGGCTTTCACGGAGCAGGAGAACGAAGTCATCTCGCTGACCGGCCAGGCGATCAAGAAGCACCGGGACGAGAGCTTCGCCAAATTCGTCACCGGCTCGAGAAGCTTAAGCGAGTGGGACAAGTATGTCGAAGAAATGAAGAACCTCGGCGTGGACAAGCTTCTGGACACGTACAAAACGGCCTACGATCGCGTTCAAAAAGTGGAACTGAACGTGAAGTGAGTCGGCAAGAGCGGGCGCCTCTTGAGAGAGGGGCGCTCGCGTATCGGAGGTTTTATTGGATAACAACATCTAATCGAAAGGATGGGTTATCGTGAACGGAATGGCGCGTTTATTCAAGCGGCGGCAGGGGATTGCGCTTATCCTGTCGCTGCTGCTTCTGGTGGCCGGCTTCGCCATGTCTCCGTCCCGCGCCCATGCGGAGTCGGCGATTACGCTGGATTCTCCGGCGGCGGGAGCCGCGGTCTCCGGAGGCATCGTTCAAGTGAGCGGTACGTATTCGGGCGTCTATGATGTCGTTCTTTATATTAATGGCACCGACCAGGAGCCGGTGCGAATGGACGATCCGGATGGGGACGATGCCGGAACATGGTCGTACGAGCTGGACGCCTCCGCTTATAACGGAGGCATCGAATTGACCGCGCGGGGGCTCGATACGGCTACCCGTTACGGGGTGTGGAGCCCTACCGTCGCTCTGCAGGTCGACAATCCGTCCGCTTCGGTCCCCGAGGTGACCATCACGAGCCCGGCGGAAGGCGTATCTTTAAGAGGGATGGTATGGGTGGAGGTTCAGGCGGCATCCGCGCTCCCCGTCTCGCATGTGCAAATTCGGCTGAATCACGGCGAATGGCAGGAGGCCAAGCGCAGCGGAACCAAGTACGTGTACGGCTGGAATACGGCGCAAGTCGGCAATCGGACGGTCAGCCTGGAGGCCCGCGCTTCGAACGCTGCAGGACGATACGGCTACAGCTCCACTGTCTATGCCAAGGTAGGCCAGGGAACGAACGAACCTTTTCGCATGCAGAATCAGGACCGGGCGATGTGGGTCTGGGAGCCGGAGAGCTACAAGCTGCTGCTGAATCCGGGCTCGAGATCGGTGCTGGAAAGCTTCGTCCGCGACACGCAGACGTTCGGTTCCGATCCGGTCACGACCCTTTACCTGGCGGTCGGAAGCTATGCCGGCTATGAGGCGCTGGAAGGGCAGGCCGGACAGCTCAAGTCGTTCATCCGCTGGGCGCACGGCAAGAACCTGCAGGTGTATGCGCTCATCGCCGGGGGCACGACTCCGCCTTATATGGGCGCTTACGAGCGTTATCATCCGCTTGCGGTGCGCGAGATCGAGCAGATCATCAACTATAATCTGGCCGCCGCGACCGACGAGAAGTTCGACGGCGTCAACGTCGATATCGAGCCGTATATTTCCCCGGATTTCAAGGATCCGAGCAAGTTTTTGCAGACGGAGTACCTGGACGTTCTCCAAAAGATGATCGATCGCCGCGACGCCGCCGGCATCAATCTTCCGTTCGGTCCGGCTATTCCCAAATGGTTCGATTCTTCGGACCAAGGGGCGGACATTGCCTGGAACGGCTCGACCAAGTGGCTGTCCGAGCATATACAGGACATAACGGACTATATCTCGATCATGGACTACCGGGATACGGCGGACGGCGGGGCGGGCATCATCGCCGGGGCGCAAGGAGAAATCGCGTATGCCGAGCGGATCGGCAAGCCGAACTCCGTCGTCATCGGCGTGGAGACATCGGATATCGCCGACAGCGGCGATCCGGAGACGATTACGTTCCAGGAAGAAGGGCGCGGGCAGCTGGAGACCGAGCTGGACAAAGTGTATGCGGCCTTCGGCGCGAGCAGCGCGTTCGGCGGCATCGCCGTTCATCACTACGATTCCTATCGGACGCTGCCTTCTTTCTGGGGCGAAGGGAGCGTGGCCTGGACGCCGCCGGCCGACACGGAAGCGCCTTCCGCCGTTCGGAGCGGACCGGTCGCCGCGGCTGTCGACTATCAGACGGTGAACCTCGGCTACGGCATGGCGACCGACAATTCCGAGGTCGACCGCTATATCATCTACCGCGGCACGACGCCGGGATTTACTCCCACTGCGGCTAATATCGCCGGCTTGTCCCGAAGCCTTTCCTTCCAGGATACCGGGCTTTTGCCGAACACGACTTACTACTACAAGGTTGCCGCCCGCGACCTTCGGGGCAATATCGGACCCGTCTCCGCCGAAGCGTCGGCGACGACGGGAAATACGGATTTGCTTCCGTTGATCGTAAAAGGAATGAATGTCGGCTATGCGTCGACGAAAGCTTCCGTGAAGCTGACGGTAGCCGACTACGCAACGGGAGAACCGCTGGTCGGCGCGTCCGCGGAAGGACGCTTCACGTATTCCGGCGGCCGTTACGCTGCCGGGAAGACAGGCCCGGACGGAACGGTCTCGCTGGATTCGGAGGGCATTCCCGCGGGCCGGCAAATCGGATTCGAGCCTCGCCGGATCGTCGTCCCTGGCTATTACCACGCCAGCGCCTACGATCAGCCGTACACGACAGCGCTTGTTCCCTTTACGGGACTGAGCGGCTTGTCGGCCAGCGCGGGGACTTGGGACGCGCCGTTCGAAACCGGCAGAACGCGGTACACTCTAACGGTTCCCGCCTCGGTGAACGAACTCGCCGTCACGCCGGTCGCCGTCAGCGGCTCGAGCGTCGTCACGGTGAACGGTTCGCCGACCGCAAGCGGCACGGCTTCGGTCCCGGTCTCGATCGGCACCGGCCCGGCGGCGGTGAATATCCTCGTTTACAACGCGGACGGCACGACGGATGCTTACCAATTGCAGGTAGCCAGAAGCGAATCGGCGAACAGCTAACGACAGGAGGACATCAAGCATGCTGCCAACGATACCGCAAGCGAAGCTCTTCGAATCCATCGGCGGAGCGGCGGCGTTCAGGCCGGGCCGGAATCCGCGGGTGACGCTGATCGCGGAACAGGACGATCCTCGGCTGGAACGGCATTGCCGCCGCGCGTTTCCCGGCATGGAGTACCGTGAAGAAACCGGGGAGACGGGATTTGTGCTGCGAATCGAAACCGCGCCGGATGAGGGGATCACGGCGGAGAAGGAACCGGGTCGCGAGGGAACAGAGAGCCGCGAGGCTTCCGTGCGGGCCGAGGAGAAGGCTGCGGCTGAGACGCTCGCCGGCCGGAAGGAAGGCTACCGGTTGCGCGTGCTCGGCAACGAGGCGGTCATCCGGGCGGCGGATGCGGCCGGTCTGTTTTACGGGCTGCAGACGCTGCTTCAACTGTTGGAGCAGGAAGCCGAGCTTCCCGCCTTCGCGATCACGGATTGGCCGGATACGGCGCTCCGCTGCATGAATTACGACCTTCGCCAGACCTACTCGAAGCCGGAGCGGCTGATCGCCTACCTGGCGGATTTCGCCCGCTTCAAGGTCAATGCGCTGCTGATCGAATACGAGGACAAGTTCCCGTTCGAGACCTATCCCGAGCTCGTCCATCCGAAGCACGCGCTGAGCAAGGAGCAGTTCGAGGAGCTGAAGCGGGCGGCCCGCGAGTATTTTATCGAGATCATCCCGCTTCAGCAGAGCTTCGGGCATCTGGAATACGTGCTGCGGCACGGCGCGTACAAGCATCTTCGGGAGACGGAGAAATCGACGGGCGAGCTTTGTCCCTCGCGGCCGGAATCGTACGAATTGGCGACCGGGCTGCTGGGGGAAATGATGGACCGGCACCCGGATTCGCGATATATCCATCTGGGCTGCGACGAAGTGTACAGCCTGTGCGAATGCGAGACTTGCCGGGAGAGATTCGAGGGCGTAAGGGAGCGGGCGTTCATTACGTTCCTGAACCGGCTGATCGAGTTTACGGCGAGCCGGGGCAGAACGCCGATCTTTTGGCACGATATGCTCGACAAATGTCCCGAAGAGGAGTTGAAGCGTCTCGACCCCCGCGGCGTCGCCATGATCTGGATCTACAACGGCCGCAATATCGAGCGGGACGTGACCGTCTTGACCGCCAAGTTCCGCACGCTTGGCATCGAGGTCATGGGGGCGCCCTCCGTCCGCAGCTTTGACTGGGCGGAGCACCAGAACTACCCGGTCATCGTCAATCGGGTGGACAATCTGCGGCAATGGGCGGAGACGGCGGGCAAGCTCGGGATCGGCTGTATGGTGGCGACCAATTGGACGGGGCCGTTCAGCCTCGGCGTCCCCTACGGTATTTTCGAAACGACATGGTATCCGATGCTCCTGCACGCGGATCTGGCGTGGAACAGGGGGAGCGATACGGAAGGGTACATCGACCGTTTTCTGCAAGTCTTTCACGGCATTCCTCCGGAAGTCGGGCACGGCAAGCTCGGGAATTACCGGATCGAGGATTACTACGACATCGTCTGGAAGCTTTCGGACGAGGTGCGCAAAAACCAGGAATACGCCGAGCTGATCGGCGCGATGCACGACTTTGAGAAGGCGACGGACCGCTCGCGGGCCATTCACAAGTATGCCTACCGCCAGGAGCTTTATCCCGGCGACGAAGCGGAACGGAGGTCGCTGCTCAACAACTACCAGCGCAACCACCGCAAAAGGGAAAGGGCGCGTCCGCGGATGCAGGCGGCACTGGAGCGGTTCCAGCCGGCCGATATGGCGGCGCACTTTCTGAAATCCCGTTTTTATCTGCACGACTACTTGGAGCGGACGCTCTATCGGGAACTGGGAATGAACATGGACGAATAGAAGAAGGCGGAGCGGGAAGAGCGCGGCATCCCGTTCCGCCTTTTTCGCAATTGCGTCAGCCCAGGACCAGCGTGCCGAAATCCTCGCTGCGGTGGAAGTCCGGAACGTCCGATCGGACCTGCGACCAGCAGCCGTAGTGCGGAACCTGCGTCTCGTCGCCGCATTTGTAGAAGTTGCCCCGCATCGCCGCTCCGGTTCGAGGGACGAAGGAGGGAAAGAGCGAGGAGAGCCAACCAAGCGGAATGCGAAGCCGGGCCGTCCAATAGAGCTCTCCCGTATCCGGGTCCCGCAGACCGGCCGCCGTCTCGACGGGAACGACCGGACGGTCGGAAGGCCCCAAGTATAACCGGTCCTGCCGCCCCTTGCCGAGACCGACGAGCAGCGTTCCGGCCGCATTCATCTCGAAATTCAGGTAGCGGGCGTCCTCGGCCGGAGCGGGTTGGAGAAAAAATTCCACGCAGCTGTCCCGGTAAACCGGATCGTTCGGCCGGGTATACCGGATCAGCGGAGCCTCCTCGTAGACTCGGAAAACCAGTCGAAGCTCTTCCTCCGTATACGACAGCGCGAACGTCACTTTCGGGCGGTAATCCGTCTGCATCCATAAATAATGCCGGATGGCCGTCCGGGAGCCGGCCTCGCCGTCCGGGCGGGTAGTCTTCGGAACGACGATTTGCTCTTGATCCGTTGAAGGCAGGTCCATCAAGCCGCTTACGAGCTCTTCCTGTCCGGAAAGATGAGAGCGAGACAGCGCCTCCAGCACCTCGATGACGTGGCGGGAGTATTCCATCGTGCACGCCGGAGGGCGACCCGTCTCGATGTACTGCATCAGATCCTCGAGCTGCAGCAGGAACGGATCGGCGCTCTCCGGCAGTTCCAGCGGTTCGTACGGACCTCCCCGGCTGATCTGCAAGCCTCGTCCCGTCTCCAGGCGCAGCATCCCCTTCGTGAAAATCAGCTCCGTATAATGGGCCGGAGCTCCCTTATAGCCCGACTGCACGATCGTCGCAGGCAGATTGTTTTGCAGCCGCAGATAAGCGATCATGCTGCCTTCCGCATCCCCGCGCCCGCCATGGTGGCTCAAGCTCCCGGCAACCGAGGAAGCTTGGCTTCCGGCCAGCCACATGATCTTGTCGATCGAGTGGGACCCGAGATTGAACGCGATGCCGCCTCCGGACAGCTCCTTGCGGAAAAACCAGTCCGGCCGGCCGTTCGCGTAGTAATCCGTGTGGCGAACGTCATGAGCCATGACCAGCTCTCCCAGAGCTCCCTCTTCGATCAGCCGTTTCGCCGCTAGGTTCTCCCGGATATAGCGCTGGGTATGTCCGACCAGCAATCGCACCCGGTTTCGCTTGACCGTCCCGATGATGAGGTCGCATTCCGATACGGTAAGCGCCATCGGCTTTTCCAGCAGCACATGACAGCCCGCCTCCGCCGCGAAGCACGCGGCTTCCAAGTGAAGAAAATGGGGCAGGGCGATCACGACGATGTCCGGCTTCGTTTCCCGAATCATCTGTTTATAGTCGACATAGACCGCCGCGTTCCCGCCGTATCGGTCCGCCGCCGCTTGCGCGCGCTCTTGTGCCGTATCCGCGACGGCAACGGCCCGGGCGCGGCCGTTCGTCTCCTCCATCCGCTTGATCGCCGCCAAATGCCGGTCGGCAATTCCTCCGCAGCCGGCGATCGCAATCCGATAGGTCATCTTCCATCCTCCGTGTCCATCGATTCTTCTTCGGCTTGTTCCGGACCGACGCCCGTTGTTCGCCGCCGCAAGGCTCCCTTTCAGCTTATCATAGGGGATCGGCCGAGCCTATCGGCATGTTTTCCGATTCTTATGCAAGATTGGGGACGCGCGCCGAAAAAACGAAAGAGACGGCCGCGAACAAACGCTTACCTATGTCATTTGGACCTTTTACGGAGATTTGGACTCTCTTTTAGAACAAAAGACGGGATTATGGACTTCCTGATCGGGTATTGGCACGGATAGAATCGGTAATGAGAATTCCCTCGGGCAACCGGTGATGCAGATAGAACGTTTTTTGCCGACGCATCGGCACTGAACGGACGGGCACTGCGATTCCGTACGGAAACGGTTTCGCTCATAACGCGGAGATTCCGGAAGGAGGAACGGAGCTGCCATCTCCAAGTTATGATTTTTATAAGAAAGGCGCATGGCCGAAAGGGTATGGAGCGAAAACAAAAAGGAGGAAGAGTTGATGAAGGAAACATTTTTCGGAAGCGGCTCATTACAAATTGGTAAGCGCTTACCCAAAATTAGTTTGATCATGCTGGCAAGCGCAATCCTGCTATCGGCTTTTGTTTTTGTAAGCGAACCCGCTCATGCGTCTCCGACCGTTTATTATGTGGCGAAAAACGGAAACGACAGCTGGAACGGAACTTCCGCGGACTTTGTATCCGGATCTACCGGACCCTTCCTGACGATTCAGAAATGCGCGAGCATCGCGGCTCCCGGAGATACGTGCGCCGTTCGCGGAGGGGTTTACCGGGAAACGGTCAAGCCGGTCGGCTCCGGTACGTCCGCGGCTCCAATCACTTTCCAGCCGTATCAAAATGAAAGCGTGACGATCGACGGAACGGATATCGTGACGTCCGAGTGGACGCTGAAAAGCGGCAGTACCGACATCTATCAAACGAACATCGCTCTGAACCCGGCTCTGTTCGCCAATCAATTGTTCGTGGACGGCAGCATGATGACGCAGGCCCGCTGGCCCAACACGAGCGGTCAACTGATGTATCCGACTTTGGCGGTAGCCGAGGCGAATACGACGACAACCGGGACCGCAACCGAGACGGTCTACGATTCCCACTTGCCGAATCTGGATTTGACGGGCACGAAGGTGTGGATTTTGGGGGGCGCTCAATTTACGGCTCATTCCGGCACGATCTCGGCGAGTTCGCCCGGCTCCTTCACGTTCAATCAGCCGATGGCCGGTTGCGCGAGTCTGTGCTCGAAGGAAGGCAGCCGATATTTCCTGTTCGGATCGCTCTCCTTCCTCGATGCGCCGTCCGAATTCCAATATGAGAGCGACACGCAAACGCTCTACTTGCAGACGCCCGACAATACCGATCCGTCCACGCATACGGTTCAAGTCAAGCAGCGCCAATACGGGTTCGATCTTGCCGGACGTTCTTTTATCCAAATCAAAGGCTTCCGTTTGTTCGCGACGACGATATTCACGAACGGCGACAGCAAAAACAATGTGATCGACGGCATCGATGCGGAATATCCCTCTCATTATATGGAGATTCCCGACGATCCGAAGAACGGTCCTTACGGTTCGCATAATTACGATACGGGAATCATTATGGACGGGTTGACGAACACGCTCAAAAACAGCACGATCGCCTACAGTGCGGGCAATGGAGTTGCGCAGATCGGCCGGTTTAACGTCATTACGAACAATCTGATTCACGACGTCGATTATTCGGGAACCTACAATGCGCCTATCCGGTTCCTGGGGGCCGGGGTCGACGTGACCGCTACGTACAACACGATGTATAATACCGGCCGCGACGGAATGATCGGCGGAGGACTGCGCAATCGGGTCGCGTATAACAACATCTACAATTATGGATTGATCGACAAAGATTTGGGAGGCTT
Organism: Cohnella zeiphila; assembly: GCF_014212055.1. Classification (GTDB taxonomy): domain Bacteria; phylum Bacillota; class Bacilli; order Paenibacillales; family Paenibacillaceae; genus Cohnella; species Cohnella zeiphila. Next base: position 40,148 of record NZ_JACJVO010000020.1, read on the forward strand.
CTACACGTGCTGCGGCGCCACGCTCGGAACCGGATCCAGCATCGACCACAACTGGGTTCATGACGACAAATCCGGCGGCGGCGTCGGCATCTATATCGACAACGGAGCGTCGCAGTTTTTGATCCATCATAACGTGTCGTGGAACAACAACGGCGCAGGCATGATCTTAAACGGCTTGACGACCGGCAAAAGCCAAGGCAATAAAGTTTACAACAATACGCTCGCAGGCGGCCAAACGAAAAGCATCGCTTCCGCGGGAGTCGTCGACTCGACGGGCACCGTCGTGCAAAACAATATTTTCCGCGGACCGACGGATCCGATGCCTGGCGGATCGATGTTCCTTAACAATCTGGCTCCTCCCGCCAATCCGTTATTCGTAGACGAGACCGCTTCCAATTTCCATTTGCAGTCCGGTTCGGCCGCCATTAACGCAGGAGCGGTCATACCGGGCATCACGGATGGCTACAGCGGCTCGGCGCCGGATCAAGGCGCTTATGAATTCGGGCAGTACGATTGGGTCCCGGGGTGCAACTTCAACGGCTACGGAAGCTCGTGCAGCCCGACGAATAAGGTTTCGAATCCCGGCTTCGAACAAGGAACGACCGGGTGGCATGCGGCCGGAGGCTCGATCACGACCGCTGCGGATTCCCATAGCGGAACGTCTTCGCTGAAGGTATACAACCGCACCGGCGCATCCAACAGCGCAAGACAAAATCTGCCGATCGAAAACGGCAAAACGTACACGTTTTCCGCCTATACGAAATTGGGCTCCGGAACCGATTCGGCCTACCTGGTGCTTGAAGTCGTAAGCGGCGGCCAAACGTCCTGGATTCAGCTGGCTTCGAACCCGATCAATTCGACGTCATGGACGCAACTGTCTCGCACCTATACGTTTAATCTGGCAGCTCCGATTACCGCCGCCAATCTTTATGTCCAGACAGGCACCTCGCTCGCGGATTTGTATGTGGACGACATGTTCGCGGATGAATTCAAAACGAGATTGACCCCTCCCGGCCTGTACGTGGACAAAACGAAGCTGAACACCGCGATAACCACGGCGCAGACGCTTTATGACGGAGCGGTGGAAGGAAGCGAGCCCGGCCAGTATCCCGCAGGCTCCAAAGCGGAATTGCTGTCCGCCATCCAGGAAGCGCAGACGGTTGCAGCCGATGCGAATGCGACGGAGGATGCGGTCGACGGCGCAGTGCGCACCTTGAATACCGAAATAACCGCATTCAGATCGTCCCGCAATTTGGACGCTACCGTGATCGTCGATGTGAATGACATGATCGCCGACCAAGCGGGCTGGGATGCCGACCCGGGCAGCTTGAGTTTTTCCGACGACAGCCTCGTTTTTACGCCGACGACGGCTCGGACGGTTTTCGGCTATACGGGAGCCAAAATCAAGCATAACGAGATTTTGCAGTTTAAGGCGAAGCTCGATACGTCCAACGGCCTGCAGGCTTTCGGCATCCGCGCGACCAATACGAACAAGGTGGCATGGGACTCGAACAGCCAGTACTTGATCGTGGTCAAGTCGGGGACCGTTGAAGTGCAGAAGTGGTACGGCGGCAATCTGATCGTGGAGAGCATTCCGAATACGTTTCTGCAAAGCGGCATATGGCATACGGTCCAACTGGGAGCTATCGATACGCACGAAGGCGTTCAAGTGATCATGAACGTGGACGGGACCGAGGTCGTCAACTGGACGGACACGAACAATCCGATCCAGGATGAAGGGTATTTCGAGGTTTACGGGTCGACAACGCAGTCGCCGATCGCGATAGGGAGTATCGAATCGCCCGATACGACGGCGCCCGTGACGACGGCGGCACTGTCTCCGGCGCAGCCGGACGGACAAAACGGCTGGTATGTCCAGCCGGTCACCGTCACGTTGACGGCGGAGGACGACAAGTCGGGGGCGGCGGGAAGCGAGTATAGTTTGGACAACGGGACAACCTGGCAGCCTTATGAGAGCCCGTTCACGGTCGATCAAGAAGGTCAGAACGTCATCCGCTATCGCTCGACGGATGCCGCGGGCAACGTGGAGGAAGCCCAGACGTTAACCCTTCCGATCGATCGAACGGCGCCGACGGCGGAAGTCGGTTACAGCGCCGTGACGCCAACCTCCGGCAGCGTGGTCGCGACGATCACGCCGAGCGAGAATGTAACGGTCACCAACAACGGAGGCTCTGACAGCTATACGTTCCAAAGCAACGGCAGCTTTACGTTCGAATTCGTAGACCAAGCCGGCAATCCGGGGACGGCTACGGCGACGGTGTCGAACATTGCGGCCAAAAGCGCGGGCGTGCCGGGAAAACCGATCCTGTCGAGCGATAACGGGTACGATACGGGAATTCTGGACGGGAGCTATACGGTAACCATGAATATGTGGTGGGGCAATAACGGCGACGTCTATAAGCTGTACGAAAACGATGTGCTGATCGATACGCAAACGCTGACCGACGATTCGCCGAACGCTCAATCCGCCGTCAAGTCCGTAAGCGGCAGGAAAAACGGCATTTACCGATACGATGCCGAGCTTACCAACGCTTACGGTACAACGAGAAGCGACGATCTGACCGTAAACGTTACGCAAGCGGAGCCGACCCAACCGGTTCTCTCCAATGACAATTGGGACGGCGACGGAAACTTCAACGTGAACATGAATATGTGGTGGGGCACGAACGGCGCGACCTACCGCCTGTACGAGAACGGCGTGCTGATCGATACGCAAACGCTCGCCGGCCAAACGCCGCAGGCACAATCGGCCGCAACGGCGATCGTCGACCGGCCGGCAGGCGTATACGAGTATCGGTGCGAGATCGAGAACGAGGCAGGTTCGACTTCCAGCGAAGTCATGGTTGTTCATGTGAACGAATCTGCGGCACCGCAGCAAATGTAGAACAGAGTCATTTAGCCCGGTACAGAGGAGCTGCTCAGAGGCAGCTCCTCTCCTTGGCATAGTTCGAATAAAGCGACCGTTTCCGGGGGATCGGTTACGCCCGAACGTCGAGTCGCGTCCCTAGGTTCGGATCGAGACTTCCGGCGATCATCTGAACCAGATTTTGTCCTTGCTGCTTCGTTTGATCGTTCGCCATCGCCAGAACGGCAACCCCGAACGCCTGGGCTGTTTTTTGCTGGCTAAGGGCCGTGGAAAGAGCGGCGATATCCAATGGGCAGCACCTCCTGACCCTGTTATCGGCTAGCGAGCCGAAAATCATGAAGCGGTCATGCGGGTGGCCGGTCCTTAAGTCTGCAACCTTCTCGCCAGGCGCGCTTCGCCTTCCCGAACAGCCGTTTCCTTTTTCTCAAAAGCCTGCGTTCGTGCAGGTTTTTGAGGGGCGCGGGCGGCTATTGAGGGCGGGAACGGCTATTGAGGTCGCGAGCGGCTTTTAGAGTCAAAAGCCTGCGTTTGTGCAGGCTTTTTGGGGCGGGAGCGGCTTTCGGCATCAAAAGCCTGCGATTCTGCATCTTTTTCCGCTTCAAACTTGCGATCCGGCTGGCCGGCCCTCCAAAGCCTGCACATTTGCAGGCTTTTTCGCTCATATGCCGCTTTCTTACGGCAAAACCTGCACTTTTGCAGGTTTTCCGCCTTGGTGAGGCATCGGGCGTTTGCCGCTCCTTTGGAGCCTGGTAATCCTCCGCTCAATTCCAACTCCAGCGCCGATTCCAGCTCTGATCCCGACTCTTACCGCAACTCTTACTCCAGCTCCTGCTCCCGCCCGCCGACCCAGGCGCGGCGGAGCTCCAAATCCGCGTCCAGCAGAAGGACGTCGGCGCGCTTGCCGGGCTCGAGCGAGCCGGTCCGGTCGGCGACGCCGATCTGCCGGGCGGGGTTCAAGCTCGCCATCCGGCTCGCGTCCGCGACGGAGAGGCCGACGCGGCGAACCATAAGCTGGAACGCGGAGATCATCGTCAGCGTGCTGCCGGCCAGGTTGCCGGACTCCTTCAGGCGGGCGACGCCGCACTTCATGACGACCGGCAGGCCGCCCAGCTCGTAGCCGTCGCCGTCCGGCATGCCGGCGGCGCTCATCGCGTCGGTCACGAGGATGACCTTGTCCGTTCCTTTCATGCGGGCCACGATCTGAAGGCCCGCCGGGTGCACGTGATGGCCGTCGGCGATGACCTCCGCCGTGATGCGGTCGTCGGTGAGCACCGCGCCGACCGTGCCGGGCTCGCGATGATGCAGCGGCTTCATCGCGTTGAACGTGTGCACCGCGTGGCGGAGCCCCCGGTCCGCGGCGGCGATGATCTGGTCATACGTGGCATCCGTATGGCCGCAGGAGGGAACGATGCCGTGCGAAGCGAGGCGTTCGATATAGTCGAGGGCGCCGTCCGTCTCCGGCGCCAGCGTCTGCAGCTTGATGAGCCCGGGGTAGCGGCTCACCCAGTCATCGAGCCATTCCTGCTGCGGCGGAAGGATGTAGTCGGGATTTTGCGCGCCCTTCCACTTCGGGTTGATAAACGGGCCTTCGAAGTGAACGCCGAGCACTTGCGCGTAAGGCATCGGCGCGGCGACATAGCGGCTCACTCTCTCCAGCACGGCGGTCAGTTGCTCACGGGTAGCGGTCAGCGAAGTGGCGAGCAGACCGGTCGTGCCGTGGCGGGCATGGAACTTCGCGATGGCGTCCAGCCCCTCGCGGTCCGCGTCCATGAAGTCGTGACCGGCGCCGCCATGCACGTGAACGTCGATGAACCCCGGCAGCGCCCAGCCGCCTTCCGCGTCGATCCGTTCGACGTCCGCCGCTTCCTCCGAAGGCTTGCGGACGTTGTCGCCGACGTCCTCGATCCGGCCGTCCTTCAGCCAAACCCATCCGCCCTCCAGCACCCCGTCCGGCGTGACCACGTTCGCGCCGACGATCAGCGCGTTCCTCGTCTTCTCGCTGCCGCTCATGCCATCAGCCTCCCGGCTTCCCGATCCAGCAGAACGACGAGATGCGGGTGCGTCTGGAGCAGCGAAGCCGGGACATCGGTCGTAATCGGTCCGGTCAGCGCCCGATGGACGATCTCGGCCTTGTCCGCTCCGCGCACGATCAGCAGAATCATTTTCGCCTTCAGAATCGTGCCGACTCCCATCGTCAGCGCCTGCTTCGGCACTTCGTCGATATTGTTGAAGAAGCGCGCGTTCGCCTGCAGCGTCTCCTGCGCCAGATCGACGACATGCGTTCCCCGGATGAGGGCGTGGGCCGGTTCGTTGAACCCGATATGCCCGTTGTGGCCGAGGCCGAGCAGCTGCAGGTCGATCTGGCCGGCCGCGGCGATCCGCTCGTCGTAGCGGGCGCATTCCTCTTCCAGGTTGCTCGCGTTGCCGTTCGGAATATAGGCGCGCTCGGCCGGCAGATCGATGTGGTCGAACAGATGATGCTTCATGTAGGAACGATAGCTCTCCGGATGGCCGGCGTCCAGGCCGACGTATTCGTCCAGATTGAACGACGTCGCCTGCTTGAAGCTGACGAGCCCTTGCTTGAAATCGTTGACGACCTGCTCGTACACGCCGACGGGCGTGCCGCCGGTGGCGAGCCCGAGCACGGCGCGCGGATTCGTCTGCACCAGGCCGACGATAATGTTGGCGCCCGTCTCGTTCAATTTTTCGTTGCTGTCGAAAGTCAATACGTTCATGACGGATCCCTCTCCTCTTTTCCGGTAAATCTGCGTACCATATCGAACGAGCCTTCCAGGCGCGGTACGTATTCGTCGAAGTGCTCGCTGACCAGCCCCGTGAACAGAATGTCGACGACATGCAGCTGGGCCATCCGCGAAGCCATGTCTCCCCTGCGCATTCCCGCCTCGGAGGAGGATGTGAACAAGCGGATGGAAGCGACGCCGGCCAGCGCGTTGTTCCCGAACTTCGTCAGCGAGATCGCGGTCGCTCCCTGTTCGGCGGCGCACCGCAGCGCGTTGATCGTCTCCAGCGTCTCCCCGGAATATGAGATGCCGACCGCAACGTCTTTATCGGTCAGCGAAGCGGCGGACGTAATCTGAAGATGGGGATCGGAGTATGAATTGGCCGCTTTGCCGATGCGGATCAGCTTGTGGAAAAAATCGTGCGCGATCGTTCCCGACGTTCCCGCCCCGTACAGGTCGATCCGGCCCGCCGCGTGCAGCGCTTCGACCGCGAGCTTCAGCTGTCCGAGATCGAGCAGCCTGGTCGTATCGGTGAGCGACCGAAGATGGTTGGCGGTGATGGCCGACACGATCTCCTGCAGCGGATTGCCGGCGACGATGTCCTGATATTGCGCGGCCGCGGGCTGCCTGGCGAGCTCGGACGCCAGCCGCATTTTGAAATCCGAGAAATTCTGGAAATGGAACAGGCGGCAAAAGCGGGAGACGGTCGCCGCGCTGCTTCCCGCTTGCTGGGCGAGCTCCACGATCGTCATCTGCACGGCTTGCTCCGGATGCGCCAGCACGAAGGCGGCGAGCTCCTTTTCCTTCGGGTGGAGGTCGTCCAGACGTTCCCGGATCGCGTTCCGAATGCTCAGTTTTCCTCACCTCGGCTTTTGTCATGAAAATTAATTCCTTATATCTTATATTATACAAGAAAATAATTTGCGTAGGCAATCGAAAAAAGGAAGAAAGGGCCGTCACCGGATTTTCACTTTTGTTGAACAGCGCTTTTCGTTAAAATGGAACAGACGGCAACCGACGAGTTCCGTTTCAAGGAAGGCCTATGGGAAAAGGCAATCGAGGTTAAACTACCCAAGAGATATCTTCGGCAACAGCTTCACCTATAGATCGATCAATGCCAAGTCCGCAAAGAAAGGCGAATGCTAATGAGTTCATTCGAGCAAAGACAGCAGGAGATCGTGCGCCGGGTGGCGCTTCAGGCACAGCAGCAGCCCGTGATGAGCAGCGGGTTATGGTTTCACCACGACATCCGGGACAATTTTTATTATGCGGCTTATCTGTTCGCGGCGTCGGCGGATCCGGGCTGTCCGGTTCCCTTCGACAAGGAAGTCACGCTGGCTTCCTCGTCGCAGATGCTGCTCAAGGTGCTGAAACTGCAGGATCGCGATCCGGAGAGCGAAACGTACGGGCACTGGCCGCTGTATCTGGACCCGGTTCCGAAACAGGCGAAGCCGAGCGCGCTTCCGGTCGAGCTGATGGGGAGCCTGATGGCGTTCTTCTACCGCGACCACCGGGACTCGATGAGCCCGCCGCTGCAGGCGGCGTTCGAGGCGGCGTTCGAGCATATTTACCGCAGCCGGTTCTACGAAAAGGAAGAGCCGGGCTTCACCCACCATGACGCCAAATATACGGCCGCCAAGCTTATCTTCGGCCAGATGTTCCGCGATTACGCGCTGGTCGAGGACGGCCATCGCAGCCTCGTGCGCATGCTTCGCCACGTCCGGGAGAACGGGATGGCGGAATACGGCGCCCTGCCGTGGTTCTGGCACTGGATTCAGGCGTTCACGGCCGCCTGGGAGCTGATCGACGACGTGGACGTCAACCGCGACCTCGGCGACATGCTCGACTACTTGTGGCATGAGCGGTCGCTGTATTATCTGAAGGGAGCATGGGTCGGACCGCACGCCCAAGCCTGGCCGCACGACGTGCCGCAAGACGCCAACGTGCTGTTCGACTACGTCCAGTTCGGAGACTTCCCGCTGCCCGTCGACATGCCGCGCACGGAATTCGCCGGATTCCTGTTCTACGAGGCTCCGGAGGACGTCAGGCGCAACGCGCTGGACCGGAGCATGCCGACCGAGGTGAGGAAAAGATCCCGAACCGACGGGCAGGAGGGGAAACCCGCCGTCATTCACCGCTATGCGTACATTACGGAAGATTACGCGGCGGGCGGCGTCTGGGAACGGGTCCGGGAGCCCGATAACGAGCAGCATCGGTGGGACATATCGCTTCCGCTGACCAACTCGTCTTCGATCAATCAGGCGTTCTTCTTCCATCCGGTAGCCCTTCACGCGGAGGAAGATCCGCGCCATGAGAGCGACATCGCCGAGGTAATGTTTCATCAGAATGCGGTTCTCGCGCTGTACCCGGTACCGGAAGGCGACGAGGTGGCGGTGCACGGCATGCTGCCCAAGGGCGAATGGCTACAGGAGCCGAACGCGCTCTTCGGACGGGTGGAGCGGGCTTACATCGCCGTTCATCTGCCGCAGCCCGTCGAGCTGGAGGAGCGCTCCGACCGGTGGAAGGCGATCGCCCCCGCCGGCCCGTTCGCCGTCGCCGTCGAAGCGATCGGGGCAGCGGAAGCGGAGCGGCTCTGCATCGGCAGCCTGGCGGAGTTCGCCGCCGTCATGCGGGAGCATGCGCCGACGTTCGCGCCGGACGCCGCGGGCGTCGTCTACCGCAGCTTGGCCGCAGACGCGGAGCTTGAGCTGTCCGCCGGACCGGACGGAAGCTTCCGGGCTCTCGTCGGCGGCGAGCCGGTGTCGTTCGCGAAGTACGAAGCGTAAAATAACGGTACGGCACAAAGTCAAAATTAGCGCGAATATGATCAAAATACCGTCAAATCCATTGACGGTATTTTTTTTATAATGGGACCACGACGCATAACAAGTTGAGGTGTTCCCATGACAAGACAAGCGGCCATTCCGGAGTCCGGCGCGCAGGTCCGGACCGCCGCCCGGCGTTCGGGCGGTTCCTTGGGGCGGGGAGAGACGCTCGCGGGGCTATTGTTCGTCAGTCCCATGCTCGTCGGCGTATTCGTTCTCGTGCTGGTGCCGATCGTCGCGACGTTGGCGCTCAGCTTCGCCGACTGGAATTTCGTCCAAGGCTGGAACGGGATCAAGTGGATCGGCTTCGACAATTTCCACAAGCTGTTTCAGGATTCCCTTTTCATCCGGACGATTCGCAACAACCTGCTGTTTCTGCTCGCGGTGCCCGTATACATGATCGTCTCGATGGCGCTGGCGGTGCTGATCGACCGCTACGTTTACCTGAAAGGGTACTTCAAGGTCGCGTACTTCATGCCGTATATCTCCAACATCGTCGCGGTTGCGGTCGTCTGGCAGGTGCTGTTCCAGCCTTCGTACGGCCCGATCAACGAGGTGCTGAAGACGATCGGCTTCTCCCATCCGCCGAAGTGGCTGGCGGATCCGCATTACGCGCTGGCCTCGATTATGATGATCACGGTCTGGATCTCGATCGGCTTCAACCTGATCATCTACATCGCCGGCCTGCAGTCGATTCCCCGCGATTTGTACGAGGCCGCGGACATCGACGGAGCGAACGCGTGGACGAAGTTCGCGCGGATCACGTTCCCGATGCTGTCCCCGACTTCCTTCTTTCTGCTCGTCACCGGCATCATCTCGACGTTCAAGGTGTTCGATGTCATCGCGGTCACGACGCAGGGCGGCCCGATCGGCTCGACCAGCCTGATGGTCTGGTATTTGTACGACCAGGCGTTCACGAATCTGAAGATCGGGTACGCTTCCTCGGTGGCGGCGGTGCTGTTCCTCTTCGTGCTGCTGATCACCTTCGCCCAGTGGGGCATCCAGAAGAAGTGGGTGAACTATTAAAGACCGGTGAAAAAGGATGGCTCTTTATCAGCGGCATCATTCTTCCGATCGCAGTTGTCGCCAGATTCCTTGGAATTGGAACCCCGTAGCAGGGAAGGAATCCGGCGACAAAAACGACCACTTCGTTTCTCCAGAACGATGCCGCTTTTGAGCCAATATTCACCGGACTTTTTAGTCGCCGCGAAAGGAGAACAAATCATGCCACTCACCCGAAGGTTCGACTGGCGCCGGGGGCTCGTTACCGCGATTATGCTGGCGCTCAGCGTCCTGTTCCTGCTGCCGTTCATCTGGATGCTCGTCACGTCCTTCAAAGCGGAGAGCGACGTGTTCGTCTATCCGATCCAGTGGATTCCGCGTCACTGGCACGCCATAGAGAACTACAAGGAAGTATGGAACGGGAAGTATCCGTTTTACCGGTACTACTGGAATTCGATCAAAGTGAGCGTCGTCACGACGCTGATCTCCGCCACGGTGTCGAGCCTGGCCGCTTACGGCTTCTCCAAGGTACGGTTCAAAGCCGGCAAATGGCTGTTCATGATCGTGCTGGCCACCTACATGATTCCGAGCCAGGCGATTCTCGTGCCGCAGTTCATTCTGTACCGCAACATCGGCCTGTTCGACAGCCATCTCGGCCTGATCATCCTCAGCAGCTTCAGCGTGCTCGGCACGTTCATGCTTCGCCAGTTTTTCATGGGCGTGTCCCAGGACTACATCGAATCGGCCAAGATCGACGGCGCCGGGCATTTCCGGATCTTCCGGTCGATCGGTTTGCCGCTCGTCAAGCCGGCGGTCGCGACCTACGCGATCCTGCGCTTTATCTGGACCTGGAACGACTATCAGAATCCGCTGATCTTCCTGCGCACGGATAAGCTGTTCACGCTGCCGCTCGCCATGCAGAAGTTCACGTCGGTCAGCGGGGAGTTCTACTCGCTCATCATGGCCGCCGCCGTATCCGCCATCCTGCCGCTGTTCATCGTGTTCGTGATCGGCCAGAAAAGCGTCATCGAAGGGATCGCGCTGGGCGGCGTGAAGGGATAGCGAAAGCGATCCCAAATAGTAAAAATAATTAATAAAAAGTAAATATTGTTTCATGAGTAAAAATGTGGACGGTCTTATAATGAGGGTGCATCGGGTAACGCCACTTTGAGGAGGGTCCGACGATGAACAAAAAAGCAGTGTCCGGCGCGGTGGCCGGCGTCATGATGATGGGGCTTCTGGCCGGCTGCGGAGGCTCGAACGATTCGGGCGGCAACGCGGCTTCGCCGAGCGGAAGCGCCGGCTCGACCGCAAGCGGCGCAAGTTCCCCGGCGAGCGCCGGCGGTTCTCCGTCCGCCGGTTCCGGCGAGAAAGTCAACCTGCGGCTTTATACGTACGGCACCGAAGAGCAGTATAATTGGACGAAAACGCTGGCGTCGTACGAACAGTCCCACCCCGGCATTACGATCGAGCTGGTGCAACTGAGCGACAAGGGAGATACGCAGGAAGCTTCGAAGAAGCTCGATCTGGCCGCCGCTTCGTCCGAGCAGATGGACATTCTGATGTTCAGCGATCCGGCCGGCTACGCGCAGCGCGTGTCCCTCGGAATGGCGGCGCCGCTGGACGATTTTATCGCCAAGGACGGCTACCGGGAGGAGACCGATTACAAGGTCGACACGCATCTGAACGGCAAAGTGTATGCGCTGCCGGGCAAGTTCAACCCGTGGTACGTAATGCTGAACAAGGACCATCTGGACGAAGCGGGGCTGGCCGTTCCGACGGACTGGACTTGGGACGATTACGCGGATTACGCGAAAAAGCTGACGAAGGGCGAAGGGGCGAGCAAGCGCTACGGCACGTACTTCCATGGCCCTCAGGGCGGCGGCTGGATGGAGTTTCTGAAGCTGGAGATGGAGAATCAGCCGAAGAACTCCGATTTCCTGAAGGCGGACGGCACGTCCAACCTGGACGATCCGAACTTCAAGAAGACGCTGGAGCTCCGCGTGAAGATGGAGAAGGAGGACAAGTCGTCCGTTCCTTACGAGGACATGATCTCGCAGAAGCTGAACTATCGTACGCAATTTTTCAACCAGTCGGCCAGCATGATCACGATCGGAAGCTGGATGAACACGGAGATCGGAGGAACGGATCAGGTTCCGCTGACGTTCCATGTCGCCGTCGCTCCGTTTCCGAAGAACGACGCCGGCGATCCGGCCGGATACACGCCGGTCACGACGGACTACGTGGCCGTGGCGAACACCTCCAAGCATAAGCAGGAGGCGTACGACTTCGTCCGCTGGTACACGACGGAGGGACAGCTCGTCCAAGGCAAGAACGTTCCTTCCTGGAACGAGGTCAAGAGCGATCAGCTCGCCCCTATCATCGACACGATCCTGAGCGGCACCAAAAATCCGGAGCTGGTCGACAAGAAGTCGCTCGTCGATACGCTGTCCGTGTCCAAGGCATCGGAGATCATCCCGCCGGCCTCGTATCAGGCCGAAGTGTACAAGGCGATCAACGAGGAGTACGAGAAGCTCATTCTCGGCAATCAGGACATCGACACGACGATCAAAAACGCGCAGCAGCGCACGCAGCAAATCATCGATTCGAACAAGAAATAAGCGGCATCTGCTATAATGGAAAAGCAACAGGGGCGGCGCGTCGCCCCTTTTTTTTCCTATTTGCAAGGGCATGGGGGAACGGCTTCGATGAATCGCTTCAAGGAGATGTTCGCGCTCCGGTCGGTGCGCCACAAGCTGATGGCGGCGTCCGTCGTCTGCATTCTCGTTCCCGCGTTCATCACGCTCGTCGTTTACAACGCTCTTACGCAGCAGGCGGTTCGGAGGCAAGCCGTCTCGAACGCGGAGGATTCGCTGCAGCTCGTCCACGACTCGGTGACGAATCTGATGAAGAGCATGCTGAACGTCGCCAACTACATTCAGGTCAATTCGAGCATGAACGCTTATTTCAAGGTGCTGGAAGCGGGCCAAGCCGACGAGAGCGATCCCTATGCCCGGTTTACCGAGAAAAAGCATATTTTGGAGCAGCTGGACAGTCTGACCGTGCTGGGAGAGAAAAGCTACGTCACCGTCCTGCTCGATAACGGCCAATATTTCACCAATTATTCGATCGAGGAGTTCGATCCTTTATCCTTAAGGAGCGAGCCGTGGTTCGGCCGGCTTCAGACGCTGCAGGGCTTCCAGTCGTACTGGGCCGGCGCGGAGCCGACGGCGTTCCGCCTCGACAAGCTGAACCATGCCTATCAGCTCTCGGTCGGGCGCACGCTGCGCAAGGACAACGAGATATACGGCTATATCGTCGTCACTTTTTTCGAGGACGAGATCAGCTCGATCTTCGGCCGGCTGAACGCGGGGCAGGAGCTGATGCTGGTGGACGGCGACGGGAAAATCGTGTCCGACCGGGACCCGTCGCGGATCGGGCAGCCGGCGTCGGACGCTCCGGAGAACGATTTCTTAAGCGACGCTTCCCCTATCCGTACGATCGGCGGCGAGAAGGTTCTCGTCGTTCGGCGTCCGATCGCCATCAACGACTGGACCCTCGTTCTGGTGCAGCCCTACAAGGAAGCGATCGTCGATATCACTTCGATTTTCAACCGCGTGTTCGTGTTCCAGATCGGTTCGTTCGTCGTCTTTCTCCTGCTGCTGCTGGCGCTGCTTAGGGCGTTCACCCAGCCGCTGGCGCGGCTCGGGAAGATCACGACGGCGGTGCAGCGCGGCAATCTCGCCGTCCGCTCCGGCATTCGCGGCCCGGACGAGATCGGCCGGCTCGGCTTCCTGTTCGATCAGATGCTCGACCGGGTTCAGGAGATGATCGCGGAAGTATCGATTACCCAAGCGCGCAAGCGCAAGGCCGAGCTGAGGATGCTGCAGGCCCAGATTCATCCGCACTTCCTGTTCAACGTGCTCAATTCCATCCGGATGAAAGTGCTGCGGCGGGGAGATCCGGACAGCGCGAAGATGATCAGCTCTTTGTCGAAGCTGCTTCGGATGACCATCAGCAAGGAAGAGGACGAAATCACGCTGCACGAGGAGCTGGACCTGCTCGCCAGCTATGTGGAGCTGATGAACCTGCGGCACAAGGAGGCCGCATGGCTGGAGCTGGATATCGTCTCGGAAGCGTTCCTGATGAAGGTGCCGAGGTTTTTCCTGCAGCCGGTCGTCGAGAACGCGCTGATCCACGGACTGAAGCAGCGGGCGGGAACGATCGCCGTTCGGGCGGAGATAAGCCGGCTTTATCTGCTGCTGACGGTGGAGGACGACGGAGGCGGCATGGAGCCGGAAGCGCTCGCGGCGTTGCGGCGGAAGCTGCAAGCGGGGGAGACGCCGCCGGACGGCCGGGAGGAAGAGGAGGCAAGGGGCAGCTTCTCCGGCATCGGCCTGCGCAACGTGCTGGAGCGGATGCGGATGGTGTTCGGCGACGGATTCCGGATGGACGTGGACAGCGAGGCGGGGAAAGGGACGATCGTCAGAATGTTTATTCCTCGCAAGGAGGGGGAGCGCGATGTATAAGGCGATGCTGGCGGACGACGATTATCCGGTCATCGAGCTGCTGTCCGAAGGGATCGATTGGGAGGGGCTCGGCTTCCGGCTCATCGGCGTCCACGAGAACGGGGAGAGCGCCTGGCGGCAGGCGCAGGGCGACATGCCGGACCTGCTCGTGACCGACATCGGCATGCCGAAGATGGACGGCTTGGAGCTGACCGCCCGTCTCAAGGAACGCAAGCCGAACCTGCGGACGGTCATTCTCTCCTGCCATGACGAGTTCCAGTACGCGCGGCAGGCGATGAGGCTGAACGTGCAGGAGTACTTGCTCAAGGACGCGCTCGATCCGGACGACCTGGTCAAGCTGCTCGGGCGGTTCAAGGCCGTCCTGGACGAGGAGCGGCAGTCGGACTGGGAGCATTCGCGGCTGCAGGCGATCGCGAACGAGACGCGGGAGCTGCGGAAGGAGCGGTTCTGGCGCAGCTTCGTCGACCAGCCGCTGCTGTCCCCCGCGAAGTGGCGGGAAGAAGCGGGCGCGTTCGGCATTCTGGCGGACGGGGAGGCGTGTCTGCCGGCCGTCGGGTTTATCGAAGGGTACCCGCAGCTTCGGCACCGGTTCAACTCCGACCAGACGCTCCGGTTCGCGATCGGCAACGTGATGGACGAAGTGCTCGCCGGGCTGGGACGGCAGGTGGTTCACGTCGGATACGACGCCAGACGATCGCTTCTCCTTTTCGGGTATAAGCCGGGGCTGAAAACGAACGTATACGACGAGGCGAGGGACGTTTTGACGTCGGTCCGGGATACGCTGCGAAGAGTGCTGAAGATTCGGATGTCGTTCCTGCTCGGAACGGGCTGCGACGCTCCCGGAAGCCTCAAGCCGCAGCTCGCGGACCTGCTCGGCGGCGAAGGCCGGCGGTTCTACATGCAGGAGGGGGACATCGCGGCGATGCGGCCCTGGAAGCCGTCGGGCGACGACTTGTTCGCCCACTACGATCAGGCGAGCACCGAGCTGAGGGAAGCGTTGGTCGGCAAGTCTGCCGAGGAGGCGGCGAAGACTGCGGACGCCTGGATCTCGCATATCCGCCGGGAGGAATACGCGCCGGAAGCGGTGAAGGACTGGACGCTGAAGCTGCTGCTCGATCTGCGGCTGAAGCTGCATTCGCTTCCGTTTATGGGCGCCGGCCGTTCCGCCGACACGCTGCACAAGGAGATCGGCGGGATCGATTCGCTTAGCGAGCTGAGGACTTGGCTGATCGAGCATCTGCAGGTGGCCGTTCAGCCGCAAGGGGCGGCGGGAGCGGCCGCGGGCAAGCGAACCGACGTGCGGGAGGCGTGCAAGTTCGTCTCGCTGAACCTGGGCCGCCGAATCTCGCTGGAAGAGGTGGCCGACCATCTGCATCTGAACGCGAGCTACTTCAGCCGCCTGTTCAAGAAGGAGCTGGGCGTCACCTTCATCGAATACGTCACCAGGCTGAAGATGGAGCGCGCGAAGGAGCTGCTCGACCAGACGTCCTGCTCCGTGGGAGAGATCTGCGAGCAGCTTGGTTACGACAACCAAAGCTATTTTATCAAAACGTTCAAAGCCCACGCCGGCGTGACGCCGATGGAGTATCGGGGGTAGAGGACGGCCGACAGGCCGAGGCGGCGGCGATGAGTATCGAGGGTAGGGTACGGCCGTCACTCCGAGGCGGCGGCGACGGAGTATCGGGTGTAAGGAACGGCAGTCACTCCGACATGACGCCGATGGAGTATCGGGAGCAGGGGAACGGAGGGCGGCTGTGCTGCTGCCAGGCTGCGACAAAGAAGCCGCCCGGCTCGCGCTGCCGGGCGGCTTTCTCCGAATGCGGTTTTACCGTACGCTCTCGTAAGGCCCTTCCAGGTGGGGAATACCTTCGTCCTTGGCCTCTTCCGCGTCGAGCAGCCGGATCTTCTCCAGCCACTGCTCCGGCGTGTAGCCTTGCTTCCTGGCGAGATCCAATCTCTCCGCGTGGTCGAACCGGGTGTCGTAGCCGCCGAGCTTGCGAATGACGCCAATGTACTGGACGGTCAGCTGGCGCGCTTCTTCCGCCGAGTAGCCGAACCTTTCTTCCAGCGCTTCGACGATTCCGCGCTCATATAGATTCAGCCGTATTTGCGTTTTCATGATAGATCCACCTTCCTCCCCTATGGATATAGTACCCGATCAGCCGAAGCGACTGCTCCCACTTTTCGGATGCGAAGACGACCTGATTCCCGAGACTCAAGGAATCCAACCGTCTACCCCGGGAAGATCGCGTAATCTGATCATAGAACCATGCTTCGTCTCTTTCTAATTTTACACACTCCGACACAATCTTGCCAGTGTCGCTGTCCGCCATCGGGCCGATGACGATGTCCGGATGCCGGGCGCAGGGGTCCACGCCCTTGTTCTCCGTCATCCGATGCTTCAGGATAAAGCCGGCCCATGCGAGAGATTCGCTTAGAAAAACGACGGGCTCGTATTCGGACGGAACGGTGACCATCTCGATCTCCAGCACGCAAGGACGGGCGTCTCCGACCTGGTCTCGGGCCACCTTCGTCGCCCATTTCCGCGCCTGCGCGGCGGATATGGTCGTGTAGAGGCCTTCTCCGAAGTCGCGTCCGGGACGCCAGCGGTCGGGGCGTAGCAGCTTACGGCGGAAGGACGGCACGAAGCTGTCGATCGTGCCATGGAACAGCAGTTGCGGCGTAATGATATCCATCACTTGCCTCCCTTGCGCTCGATTGAGGATTTCACCCGATTTTTTGGGGGGTTACCCACTCCGTTCGTCGAGAATGAGCCTGCTCCGGGACAACAAGATATGTAATTCCATACGAAGCTGGAAAATCCTCTCTGTTCCCCGAAAAGCGGGAAGATGGTTTCAACCGGAGGAGTTCGGGCTGTACGAACCGGCAATAGGTTAAGATTTGCCTAACGCTCGTCCGCCGGCATTCGTTACAATGGAAGAGGTCGGTATGAAGCGGCGATGAGGGAGGAGAACGCGTGGAGCTGGTAAAGGTAAAGGAAGCGCTGGCGCAAGGAGCGCCGGCGGATCTCGGGTGGTATTATCCCGGCGGGGACGCGGCCGGATTCTGGCGGCGGGCGCTGCGGGAGCCCGGATACGCGGACATGCTGGAAGAGGTCCGCGAAGAAGGCAGACGGCTTCGGGGCACGCCGATCCCGGAGCTGAAGTACTCGCTGTTCACGATTTACGTCGAGCGCGGCTCGCGGCGGGAATACGAGCAAGCCTACTTCGAGCGCCGAAGAAGGCTGAACACGTTCGCCCTGCTGTCCATGACGGAGCCGGACGAGCCCGGCTACCTGGAAGAGCTGATCGACATCGTCTGGGCGATCTGCGGCGAATACACGTGGTGCGTGCCGGCTCACGTGCCCGGTACCGATGCGCAGATCCGCGAGACGATCGATCTGTTCTCGGCGGAGACCGGGTTTGCGCTGGCCGAGATCTCGCTGCTGCTCGGGGATCGGCTGCCCCGGCTGGTGAGGGAAAGGGTGGAGCGGGAGCTGGAGATACGGCTGTTCGGGCCGTTTACGACCCGGGAGTCGTTCCATTGGGAGTCGATGCGGAACAACTGGTCCGCCGTATGCGCCGGTTCGGTCGGCTCGGCGGCGCTGCTCTCCGTCCGGGACCCGGATCGGCTGGCGCAGATCGCCCGGCGGACGTTCCGCAGCCTGGATTGCTTCCTCGAAGGCTACGGCGAAGACGGAGCTTGTCCCGAAGGGCTGAACTATTGGACGTACGGCTTCGGCTACTATGTCTATTATGCGGACCTGCTCGGCAAGCGGACGGGAGGAGAGATCGACCTGTTCGGCGGGGAGAAGGTGCGGCATATCGCCCAATTCCAGCAGAAAGCGTATCTCGGCGGGGACCGGGTCGCCAACTTCTCGGACTCGTCGCCGCGCGCGCGTTTCCAACCGGGCCTGACCCATTATCTCGCCGGACGCTATCCCGGGACGGAAGTGCCGCCGCTTCGGCAGCGGGCGGCGTTCACGGACGACCATTGCAGCCGCTGGGCGCACGCGTTCCGCAATCTGCTCTGGCTGAATCCCGGGCTTGGCGGCGCGGACTGGCCGGCGGCCGATTACTACTTGCCCGACGCGCAGTGGATGGTTTCCCGGCATCTCTCGCCGGCGGGGGCGTTCGGCTTCGCCGCCAAGGCCGGGCACAACGCCGAGTCGCACAACCATAACGACATCGGCCAATTCCTGCTGCTGGCAGACGGGGAGACGTTCGTCGCCGACCTCGGCAGCGGGGAATACACGAAAACGTATTTCGGCGAGGGCCGCTACGAATACGACTGCAACGGCTCGCAGGGGCATACGGTTCCGGTCGTGGACGGGACGTTCCAGGCGGAAGGCGAAGAGAGCGCCGCCCGCGTGCTGGAAGCTTCCGTCGGCGAGGAAGAGGACCGCTTCCGGTTCCAGATGGCGTCGGCTTACCGCGTGCCGCAGCTGGAATCGCTTGTCCGCGGCTTTGTCTGGCGGAAGGGCGAACGGCCTTCGCTCGAAGTTACGGACGAATTCCGGTTTGCGAAGGCGCCGGGCGAAGCGGTCGAGCGGATCGTCTCGCTGCTTGCGCCCGAGCTGACGGAAGACGGCGTGCTGCTGCGGGGTACGGGAGACCGCGTCTTGAACATCCGGTTCGACGGAAGCCTGCTCGAACCCCGGATCGAACGCCGCACGTACCGGGCCCATCTCGGGCGGGAAACGGCTTGGTATGCGATCGACTTCGTTCCGAAGGTTCCGGTTCCGCTGCAATGGACGGTCTCGCTCCTGTTCGAGTTTGTCTAAAGACAAGCGTTCGTCCCGGTCCTGCTTTCCATCTTATATATACCATGATATATTGTTATGTATAAGAAGAGAAGGATCGGAAGGGGCGGAACGCGTTGTCGGCACCGATGTATGAGAGAATATTCGAAGCGCTTAGAGAGGAGATCCGTTCCGGCCGTTACGGCGTCGGGGATCGGGTGCCTTCGGAGAAGGAATTGGCCGACGCTCATCGGGTCAGCCGGATTACGAGCAAGAAGGCGCTGGAGATGCTGGCCGAGGAAGGGCTGATCGTCCGCAGGCCGGGAAGAGGCTCCTTCGTGGCGGATCCGGCAGCGAAGCCTCCGGCCGCGGCGGCGGCTCCCGGCGCGAAGAACGGAGCCCGCATCGGGCGCGGCGGCGAGAAGCTGCTGATCGGGCTCGTGATGACCGACTTCGGCGACAGCTACGGCACGGGCTTGATTTACGGCATGGAGGAAGCGTCTCGCCGGAACGGCAGCTACTTGATTCTGCGGCGGACGTTCGGCATTCCTTCGTACGAGGAAGAAGCGATTCGGGGCATGCTGGAGCTCGGCGTGGACGGGCTGATCATTTTCCCGGCGCAGGGCGAGTTTTTTAACGCGGAAATTTTGAAGCTGGTCATCGACAAGTTCCCGTTCGTCCTGGTGGACCGCCAGCTGAAAGGGATCTCCGCGGGCTCGATCAGCTCGGATAACGCGGCCGGCGCCAAGAAGGGCGCGGAATACTTGTTCGGGCTCGGCCACAAGCATATCGCTCTGCTGACGCCCCCGCCGACGGACACGACGGCGGTCGAGGATCGGATCGAAGGGTTCGTGCAGGCCCACGCGGAGAAAGGAATCGTCGTCGACCGCGAGCTGTGGATCGAGGACATCCTGTCGACGCTTCCGATGGCGTACACCGAGGAGAACAAGGGAAAGGATATCGACAAGATCGCGCGGCACCTCCAGGAGCATCCGGAGATAACGGCGATCTTCGCGATGGAATACAACATCGCTCTGCTGGCCAACCGGGCGGCGCAGCAGCTCGGGCGGAAGGTGCCGGAGGATCTGTCGATCGTTTGCTTCGACTGCCCGGAGGGGAGCGAAGCGTTCCCGTTTACGCACCTTCGGCAGAAGCAGGAGGAGATGGGGCGGCTCGCCTACGAAAGCGTGCTGAAGCTGCGGGAAGGCCAGTCCGTCCCAGGCAAGATCACGCTGGACGCCGAACTGGTCGTCGGCCGGTCGACGGCGGCGGCGCACCGGGTTCATTCGTAAGGCAAACAAATAGACCGTCAGGCAGGCTGCTGACGGTCTATTTGTTTGCCTATAATAATATGACAACCATAGCCGGGAGATTGAGAGAGACGCTGCGGGTCGAGCAGGCGCAGCTGGTGCCGAGAGTCTTTGGCTCGCATAGACGGCTGAAAGGCGTGCCTCAAAACCTGCAAATCTGCATCTTTTTCGGGAGAGCGCGACGGTTCGGTGATAAATTCCTGCAAAAATACATGTTTTGGACTCCGTGCCGCGTTTACAGCGCTGTTGACCCCGAAATTCCTGCACATTTGCAGTTTTTAGCTTCCGAAAGGCCACTTCCGGCGGAAATTCCTGCACATTTGCAGTTTTGACCTCCGAAAGACCGATACCGCTGGAAATCCCTGCATCTGCGCAGATTTGACAAGCCCTACCGCCGCTTTACGAGCGAGAACGTTCTTCCCCTCCAAGTCGCCCCGTCCGCCTCATTCCTCAGTAGCTCAGCCGGTAATCGACGACGTTTCGCGACGGGGCTCCGTTTTTCAGGTAGTCTTGCAGGTTCTCGATGAAGAGAGCCGCCAGCCGATCCTTGTAATGGTCGGTCATGCCCCCGATGTGCGGCATGACGATGACGTTGTCCATCTCCCACAGCGGATGGTCCGCCGGCAGCGGCTCCGGATCGAAGACGTCCAGTCCCGCGCCGCCGAGCCGGCCTTCCCGCAGAGCGTCGACGAGCGCATCGGTATCGACCGAGCTTCCCCGTCCGATGTTGACGAACAGCGCGTCCGGCTTCATCCGCGCGAACCGCTGCGCGTCGAACAGCCGCTGCGTCTCGGGCGTTCCCGGCAAAATGTTGACGACGATGTCGCTCTCCGCCAGCACGTCGTCCAGCCCGTCCATCGCCGTCATCCGGTCGAAGAACGCCGCCGCCGCGCCCGAGCGCCGCACGCCCAGCGTGCGCATGCCGAACGCCTGCGCCAGCCGCGCCACTTCGCTGCCGATCTGCCCCGCGCCGACGATGCCGATCGTCCGGCCGCGCAGCTCCCCGTAGTTCTCGAACCGCTCCCACTTCCGCTCGGTTTGCTTGCGAACGGAGAGGTGCAGGTTGCGCGTGAACGAGAGCAGCATGGCGAACGCCGTCTCCGCCATCGGACCCGGATGCACGCCGCTGGCCGTCGTCACCGTGACGCCGAGCTTCTCCAGTTCCGTAAGCGGCACGTTATCGACGCCCGCCGAACCGGTCTGCACCCAGCGAAGCCGCGAGTCGCCGCCTCCGGCCAGCGCATTTTCGACGACGGCGTGCCAGCCGCAGACGACCTCCGCCTCGCGAAGCAGCGCGGCATCGATATCCGATGGTTTCGCGAACACGGCTTTCCAGCCCGGCGCGGCCGCGGCGATCTCCTTTTCCTGCTCTGGGGTGAAGCCGAATAGACAGACTAACGTACGCATCTTGGTTCTCCTCCTTCGTCCCTATTCTCCCATTGTACAGGCAAATCGGGAAAGTCCCAAGCAAGTTTGGAGAACGGGGAACATTCCATGGCCAGGGCAGGGGCCTCTTCCTCTAGAGCTTGGCCTTTCCTTTCCGCCCCATCGAGACGGAGCTTGTCGGGCGAGCGGAATGGGCTTACAATGATAGCGTTTACGCCTACAGACCCTCTCTGGAGTGACTGCCGACATGATCAGCCTGAAGCGATTGCCCCTTTTCCATAGCGTCCGCTCGCAAATTCTCGTGCTCCTGCTGGCGTTCATCGTCGCCCCGACGACGGTCGTCTCCGTGTTCACCATCGACCAATCGACCGGCATCATCGAGCGGAACGCGATGGCGATGCTGGAGACCGCGCTGGAGCACTCCAAGGAAAATACGTCCAACTTTATGGGCGACGCCGCCGACGCCGTCCTGATGGTGATGACCAACGATACGGTGACGGCGCTGCTCCGGCAGGAGGAGCCGGCCGGTCCGCAGCAGAAGCTCGCGGTCTCCAACGCGCTCGAGAAATATTTGTTCGAGCTGAAGGTTCATGGCACGATGGCCAAGGAAATCGCGATCCTGAACGCCAATGGCGAGAAGATCTATGCAGGCGCCAGCGCGTTCCGGCCCGAAGCCGTCGCGGATCCGAACTGGCGCGAAGAGGTCGACCGGCTCGACGGCAAGCCTTATTGGGGAAGCTTCGACAACGGAAGCGCGTATGTGTTCGTCGCAAGAGAGGTCCGGGAATACGTCAAGTCCGAGGACCGCTTCCGCCCGATCGGCATGGTGGTGATCAGCTTCGACGAACGGGACTTCTCGGCGATCAACGATTCGGTCCATCTGGCCAACCGCTCGCAGATTCTGATCGGCGATCCGCAGGGCCGCATCGTGTCCGGCTCCGATTCATCCCATGTCGGAGAGGCGCTTTCGACCGTCGCTTTTCCGCTGGAGAGGGGAACCCGTTCGCTCGATCTGTCCCCGCTGTTCCCCAAAGATCAGGCGGGCAAGCGCCTGACCGTCTATGACGCGATTCCGAACAGCGACTGGAGCCTCATCGTCGATTCCCCCTTGTCCGACGTGCTGCAAAACCAGCGGAGCATCAAGCGAATCATTTTGTACTCGACGGGGCTGTGCGTTGTCGGCGCTTTGGCCTTGGCGGCGTTGTTCGCCCATCGGATGACGATGCCGCTGAAGAAGCTGTCCAAGGAAGTGAAGCGGAGAATCCGCAGCGGAGACTTCGCCTTCTGGCCTCAGCAGCCGCCCGCGTTCCAGGACGAGATCGCCGAGCTGGGACAAGGCTTTTACCGGCTGGTGGCGGACTTGAACGAGACGAAGAACCGGATGCACCGCGCGGAGATCATGACCAAGGAAGCCGAATTCGACGCCATGAAAAGCAAGATCAAGCCTCACTTCCTGTACAACTCGCTGGAGTCGATCCGCATGCTCGCCGTCGTCAACAAGGACCTCGTCACGGCCGAGATGCTCAAGTCGCTGGGACATCTGTTCCGCTATCTGATCGCGGACCGCAAACGCGAGATTACGCTGAGAGACGAGCTGGAATATCTTCAAAGCTATATCAATCTGCAGAAAATCCGATACGAGGATCGTCTGCAAGTGGAGGTGGACATTCCCGAACGCTGGCTGGACGCCAAGATCGAGAAGCTGGTGCTGCAGCCGCTGGTCGAGAATTCCATCGAGCACGGCATCGACCGCAAGCGGGGGGCGCAACGGGTGCGGATTACCGCCGCCGAGATCGAGGACAAAGCAGGGAGCGGCCTTGTGCTGCAGGTGTGGGACGACGGAGCGGGGATGGAACCGGAGACGCTGGCCGACATTCGGGCCCGCCTGAACGACCTGTCCGAAGAGCGGGAGCATATCGGGCTGAGCAACGTGCACCGGCGGCTGCGTCTCCGCTTCGGCGAGCCGTGCGGCCTGACGGTGGAGAGCGAGCCGGGCGAATATACGAGCGTGTACGTGAGAATTCCCGCGACGGACGGCGTCGCGGAGGGGAGGGGTTCCGATGTATAAGGCGATCATCGTCGACGACGACGCCTCGATTCTGCGAGGACTTCGGGAGATTGTCGATTGGAACGCGCTGGGCTTCGAGATCGTCGGCACGGCCCGGGACGGAGAAGAAGGAGCCGCGCTCGCCATCGAACGGAACCCGGATCTCGTTCTGACGGATATCAAGATGCCCTACAAGAGCGGGCTGGACATGATCGAGGAATGCCGAACGTACGGGCTGACGCCGCATTTCGTCGTGCTCAGCGGCTTCGAGGAATTCGACCTGGCCCGCAGGGCGCTGAAGAATCAAGTGGCCGATTATCTGCTGAAGCCGATCGAGGAAAAGGATCTGGCCGGCGCGCTGGCCGACATGAAGCGGAAGATCGACGAGGGGAAGCGACGGCAGGCCGATTTGCGGACGATGGAGCAGCGGCTGAGCGAGTTCCAGCCGGTCGTGCGCGAGCAGCGGCTTCGCGAGCTGCTGACCGGCCGCTTCCCCGCAGGTGAGCCGGAAGCGTTCGGCTTGGCGGCACCCGGGACGGCAAGCGCCGCCAGCCCATGCTCGGTGCTGGTTCTCGAACCCGACCGGCTCGCCGCGACGGGCAACAAGCGAGTGCAACCGGATGGCGATACACTTGCACGCCTGGCGCAGCTAGCCTGCGGCGTTTTCGAGCAGAGAGGCCTCGCCGTGCTTGCGGCGACGATCGACCGTCACGTCGCGATCGTGTTGAGCGGCGAAGGAAGCGGAGATCGGCCGCTGGCGGACGATCATTGGCCGGAGCTCGCAGAGTTAGCCGCGCGGCAGCTCGGGCTCCGGCTCACGGCCGGCGTGTCGGGCTTCGCGGCGTGGTCGGAGCTTCCGGCGCTGTATGGGGAAGCGAGGACGGCGCTGGGCTACATGCTGTTCAGAGGCAGGGGTGCGTTCATTCGATACGGGGAACTGGGCGAACCCGGCGAATCCGCCTGCGAATTTCCCGATGCGCACGTGCGCCGGCTCGTCTCCGCCATCGGCGAGAGAGACGGAGCCGAGGCGGACGCCGCGGTAGACGCCATTTTCGGAGATGCCGAACGGCTGCGCCGGAAGTCCCCTGACGCCGTTTTCCGCCTGTGCACCGAGATCGGCTTCGCCATCCGCAAAGCGCTGGACGAGATCGGAGTGAACACGGACGATATCGTGGAGGAGGACCTGCTGTCCCGGGAGACGCTCGCCGGGTTCGGCACGCTGGAGGAGCTGGCCGACTGGTTCAAAGCCGTCGCGAAGCGGATCGCCGACGATCTGCAGAGGCGACGCGAACGGGCGGGCGGAGACGACATCGGCCGCATCCTGCTGTTCATGAACGCCAACTACGACCGGAACATCGACCTGGAGCTGATATCCTCCACTTTTTTCATCGAGCCCAGCTACTTCTGCAAGTTGTTTAAAAAAAGAACGGGAGTCACCTACCTGGCTTATCTCACCAAGCTCAGAATCGATAAAGCCTGCGAATGGCTTCGCGCCCCGGGCGTCAAGGTATACGAGATCGCCGGCCGGGTCGGATACGAGGACCAGCGCTACTTCAGCCAACTTTTCCGCAAGCGCACGGGCATGACCCCCACCGAATACCAAAAAAAGTGGACCGAAATTTAAACATCGACGACCAATCTGTCTCCTTACCCTTCTCCGGCAAAAGCTTTACATTGGGATAGGGCCGACGATCCGGCATGCGCAGCCGGCTTCGGACGCCGGCAGATTCAGAAGGGGGCAGAGAACAGTGAGAGCGGTATCCGTCAAATGGGTGTCAGTGTCGGCCGCGGTCGTTCTGGGAGCTTCGCTGCTCGGAGGCTGCGGCAGTTCCTCCGGCAACAATGAAAGCGCTTCGAACGGAGCGGATGCAGGGTCCGGCGGCAAGCCCGTCTCGTTCAAGATCGCTTCGTGGGCGGGACCGGGCAAGAAGGACGGAATGGACATGGTCATCAACGAGTACAAAAAAATCAAGCCGAACGTCGACATCAGCTTCGAGGAGGTCGCCCAGACCAACTCCGATTTCGACGTCTGGATGGCCGCCCAACTCGCGGGCAACCAGGAGCCGGAAGCGGTCATGGATTTCAGCTACGACGAGCCTTACAACAAGTACATCGACAAGGGCTACAAGGTGCTGGAGATGGACCCGTACCTGGACAAAGTCAGCCCTTACACGAATAAGCCTTGGAAAGAAAGCTTCCGCGACGTCGACCTCAACCTGATGCGTTCCACGCAGAACGGCAAGCTGAACAATATCGCGACTTCGATGGTGACGCTGAAGATCGCCTACAACAAGGACATCTACGACAAGCTCGGCCTTCAAGTCCCGAAGACGTACCCCGAACTCATCGCCAACCTCCAGAAAATCCGCGACGCGAAGATCGGCGTGGAACCGTTCGCCGGCTTCCTCAAGGTGACGTCCGCGTGGGACTGGTTCGCGCGCTTTACCGCCCAGCAGACGGAAGAGCAGTTCGTTCCGCAGATCGACACGTTCCTCCGGAACGACAAATACGGACAGGACGAATACGTCAAAGCGGTCGACACGGGCGTCATCGACGTGCACAAGCCGGAGATCAAAGGCCTGTACGAGCTGTTCAAGGATTTTACCGGCTACTGGGCGCCCGGCTCGATCGCCATGACCAGCGCGGAAGCGCGGGACATGTGGCTGCAGGGCAAGGCGGCGCATACGTTCACGATCAATATCGACGCCAAGCCGTTCGCCGGCGACACGAAGCCGCCGTTTAACTGGGACACGTTCGAGTTCCCCGTCATCACCAAAGACGTGGCGCCGACCTCCAACGAGAACCCCGCCGAATTCGGCGACCTGGCGGACGCGTTCGTCGTCATGCCGTCGGCGATCGACGAGAAGATCCAGGACGAGATCATGGACTTCATCATGTTCTACACGTCGCCGGAGATCGCCACCAAGCTGGCGGATATGAACTGGATCATTCCGACCGCGGTCGGCGTCGAGCCCAACGCGAATTTGCAGCGTTATTTGCCCAAATACCGTCCGCAAAACCAGATCGATCTCAACTCTCAGGCGCCCCTGGGCACCGCCGCCCGCCAATACGTGCTGCAGCAGCTTCAGCGTTACGTGCTCGGCGACGTCGGCATCGATGACTTCCTGGATTCGGTCGACAAGAACATGAAAGACGAGACCGCGAAGATCATGAAAGAGAAAGGCTGGACCAAGGAGAACGACTACGGTCACAAGTCTTAACACCAAGTATGCCGCCGCCCCGCCGCGCCTGGCTTCGGCTTCCGGAACAGCGGGGTGATGGAGGCAAGGGAGGCTTCGAGAATGCGGGGGACCGAGCCGCGTTTGCCTTTGTGGAGATCCGTTTACCGGGCCAAGCACGCTTACGCGTTTTTGCTGCCGCTTATCGCGCTGCTCGCGATATTCAGCTATTATCCGATCGTCATGGCGCTCAAGATGTCCTTCTACCAATGGAAGGGCGGCAACGAGGCCATCTTCAACGGGCTGGACAACTTCCGGGAGCTGTTCTCCGATCCGACCTTTTACCGCTCGCTCGGGAACGTCTTCCGGTTTATTCTGTTCGACTGCACCGTCGGCGTGCTGATGCCGCTGCTGGTCGCCGAGCTGCTGTTCCATCTTCGCAGCGCCAGGCTGCAGTATGCGTTCCGCACGATGTTCGTGGCGACGATCACGGTGCCGTCGGTCGTGGTCATTCTGATCTGGGTGTTCCTGTACAACCCGGTCGTCGGCGGCATGAACGCGGTCGTCTCCGTGCTGGGCATCGGCCCGCAGCTTTGGCTGGGAGGGACGTCCACCGCGCTGGGGTCCGTCATCCTGTCCGGGTTCCCGTTCATCAACCCGATTTATCTGCTGATCATCTTCGCGGGACTTCAGGCGATTCCGGGGTCCCTGATCGAAGCTTCCGTGCTGGAGGGCTGCGGCCGTTGGCGGAGATTCCTCTCGATCGACCTGCCTCTCGTCTCGGGCCAGCTCAAGCTGGTGTTCATTCTGTCCGTGCTGCACGCGATGCAGTCGTTCTACAAGCCTCTGATCATGACCGGCGGAGGCCCCGGCGACGCGACGCTCGTTCCCGGCCTGTACATGTTTCAATCGGGATTTTCAAGGAACGATTTCGGCTACGCCTCGACGATCGGATTCGTCATGCTGATCGCGATGCTGGCCATTACTTTCGCGACCAACAAGCTGGTCCGGTCCGAGAACGATTAGCGGTAGCGGGGACCTGTCAACCGATTCATCAGCCTTCGGCTGACCATAACGGTTGCGGCTGACGATAACGGTTACGGAGAGGAGGTCTGAAATGAGAAATCAAAGGGCGGTTTCCGCCGTCGCGGCCGTGCTTTTGTCTTTGTTCGTGTTCTTTAGCTTTTTTCCGGTATTGATCATGCTGCTGACTTCCGTCAAATCCCGGCTGGAGATCAGCCTCGGCATCTTCCGCCTGCCGACGGACATCCGTTGGGACAACTACGGCCGAGCGTTTCGCAAGGTCATCCCTTATACGGGGAATTCGCTGCTGATCGCCGTCGCGGTCGTGGTCGGCGTGCTGATCGTCTCGTCGCTGGCGGCCTATTCGCTTGCCAGGTACCGTTTTCCCGGACGGGAGCCGATCTATTATTCGATTATCGCCTTGATGATGGTGCCGACCGTGCTCGTGCTGATTCCGATGTTCAAAATGGTGGCGGCGCTGCATCTGCTGAACAGCTACTGGGTCGTCATTCTGCCTCAGGTTGCCGGAGGCTGCGTGATGGCGGTGTTTTTGCTGCGCAGCTTTTTCGCCGGGCTGCCCGAAGAGCTGTTCGAGAGCTTCCGGATCGACGGGGCGCGGGAAGGAACCGTTCTCCGCAGCCTGGTGCTGCCGCTGTCCAAGCCGATTCTGGGCACGGTCGCGGTGCTGAACTTCAACACCTCCTGGAACGACTATATCTGGCCGATGGTGACGATCAACAAGGAATCGCTCAAGCCGATCGTAACCGGGATCATGTCGTTCACGAACGACTACTCCAGCGACTACGGGCCGATGATGGCGGCTTACGTGCTCGCTTCGCTTCCGCTCATGCTGGTGATCGGCTTCTCGATGAGGTACTTCGTCGACGGCCTGACCTCCGGGGCGGTGAAGGCATAAAGCGGACCGGACCGGTCGACAAGGGACAGGGCTAGCGGACCGCCCGGCTCCGCGGCCTGCGGGCAACGGACCGAGAGCGGTCCGCTTGTCGCGTCGGCGGCAAGTGGGGCGGATACGGAGCGCTTCCGTCTCGCTCGCTAACGAAACCATACGTTCTTATTGGGCGAAAAAGAGGGCGGTTTGCGTTTTAACGAAACGTAGGAGACTTATTTGCTCGTTTTGTCCGGTTAACGGCCATCCGGCGCCTCGATAAGCTCTCCTCGTTTCGTTAGATTTCGCCAGCCTTTGATTTGAACGGAATAGCGTCTCTGAAATTCGTTAGCGTTACCGCCTGCTCCCCTGCGGCCGTCAGGGGCGAGTCGAATGCTGGAAGCGTCTTCTGAAATCCGGAAGGAGTCGGCCCCGATATGCAGAAAAGAGTAAAGGAAGACGAGACACGGGGAGGAGCTGGACGATGAACGGAACGACGATCGGTTGGTGCGCGCGGATTGAAGAAGCGCCGCGGGTAGCGGAGCTCGGCTTCGACTTTATCGAATGCCCGGTGACCGCGCTGCGGCTCGAAGAGAAGGACGGACTCGGGGAGCGCATCCGGGCGTACAAGGCAAGCCCGGTGCCGGTTCGGGCGGTCAACGTGTTTTTCCCGGGCGATATGAAGCTGACGGGACCGGATACGAGCGCCGCGCGGATTCGCGCCTATGTCGAAGTCGCGGCGGATGCGTTAAGCGAGATCGGCGTCCGAACGGCCGTCATCGGAAGCGGGGGCGCCCGCTCGGTGCCGGACGGATGGGACCCGGAGCGTGCAAAGGAGCAGCTGCTTGACGCCTTGGCGATGATGGGCGGCGTCTTCCGCGGCAGCGGCGTGACGCTGGCGATCGAACCGCTGAACCGCCGCGAATCCAACATCATCAACCGCGTGGCCGAAGCGGCGGCTTACGCCCAGGCTGTCGGCTCCGAATCGGTTCGGATTCTGGCCGATCTCTATCATATGGATTTAGAAGGGGAGAAGCCGGAAGAGGTGGCCGGGCAAGCAGGCTGGCTGGCCCACGTTCACTTGGCCGCCGAGGGACGGGTCGCGCCGGGCACGGCTCCTTCCCGGTGCCGGGAGCTGTTCGCCGCCTTGAGGCGGGCGGGCTATGAGGGAGCGTATTCCGTCGAGTGCAACGCTCCTCTGACGGAAGAGAGCCTGCCTTATCTTCGCGCGGCATGGGAGGAAGCGAGACCATGAGTTCGACTGGAAGAAGGGCTGCATTTCGCCCCAAACTCGGCATCCAAGGTCCGGCCGTTTCCTGGCAGGACCCCTGGGCCGGAGAAGAGCGAGCGGCGTGCTGGATGCGGACGGGCACCGGCAGCCTGCTGGCCCCGCAGGATCCGACGCCGGAACCGGTCGCGTTCCTTCGGGCGATGCGAGAGCTGGGCGCGGAATTTTATGTACATCATGCCATGCCGGACCTGGCGGGCCAATCCGAATTCGTTCGCGACGCGGCGCTTTGCGGCATGGAGATTTGCCTGGGAAACGAATACGGCAACATCAACGGTCCTTATACGGAAGGCACGAACCGGTGGGATATTCCCGACGAGGCGGTGCTGGAAGCCGCCCGCAGCGGTCTGTTGACCGGCCTGCTCTACGACGAGCCGGAGCACCTGCAGATCAACGCCGGGCAGTATCGCAAAGACGGCTTCTATCCTCACTGGGGAGCGACCGACGGTCTCTCCCTTGCCGAAGCCGGCCGGAAGGTGGCGGAAGCGGTCGCGGAGCGCGCCGCCCGTATTCGCCGTCTGCTTGAACGGGAGGGACTTGACCCGGATGCCGTTCCGTTGATCTCGGAGCAAGTGTTCCCTGTCATGTTTCACCTGTTCGCGCGGAGCGGCATGATTCCCTGTCCGAAAATCATGAAAGAGTCGTTCCAGCCGCTGCAGCTGTCCGCTGCTCTAGGCGCCGCCAAGCAATACGGCAGGCAGATGTGGATTTGCGCCGATCTGTGGGGGCCGGATACAGGAGCGTGGTTCACGCGCGCGCCCGGCTTCCCGGGGCATTCGCCGGCCGAATTCGCGTCCGCGCTCCGGCTGGGCTACTTCATGGGGCCGGACCGGCTGTTCGCCGAAAATGTGGACGCGCTGCTTCATTACGGGAACGGAACAACGTTCCGCCGAACGGAATTCGGCGACGTGTGGGACGAGTTCGCGCGCGAGTTCGTTCCGTCGCATCCGCTTCGCTGGAGCCACGGGGATGCGGAGTGCGACATCGCGATCATTCATGCCGACGACGGCAATTACGGGCAGAACGAGAGATTGCTCGGCAACCGTACGCTGCCGGCGCCGGAGACGACGCAGAGCGTGTTCCAAGTCTGGCATCTCCTCAGCCGCGGAACGATCCCGCCGCACGGAAGCTGCATGCACATTCCGGGCTACGATTTCCCGCGCCATCGGCTGAAGGCGGACGTGCCCGCGGCTTCCTTCCCGCTGGAGCGGGGGAGCTCGGCTCACGTCGCGGAGGGAGTGCATCCGCTGTTCTATCCGTCCCGCAGCACGCTGACGTTCGACGAGACGGTGAGCGAAGGCCGGCTGGGCCGCCCCGGCCTGATCGTCGTCGCCGGCTCGCGAATTTCCGAAGAGACGCTGGCTATGGTACGGGATCGGGCGGAGCGGGGGGCGACGGTCGTCATCGCGGACTGGCTCGTTCCCCGGCGCTGGGCGGACAGCGAGCCGGTCGGCTCCGGGCGCTGGCTTACAACGGAGCATTTTCTGGAAGACGACCGGGTGCGCGAGACGCTGGAGCCGTTCCTCCCCGCCGCCGACTGCTGGACGCAGCGCTTCGGCGAAGCGGAGCTGAGAATCTACCCGAAAGATTCGCGCGGCTTCGAGCTTGAATTCGAAGTCTGCGAGCCGAATCGCTGAGTTAGCAGGCTCAAAGAGGAACCTGCGTTACCTCGAAGACAGGCCGGCCACGCCCTGGTGCGTGAGCCGGCCTTTTTTCGTATGGCCTGGCGGGATAGCGGCACGCCGTGCCGCAAAAGCGCCCGCCGCAGCCCCTCCGCTGCATTCAATCCCGGAAAGGATCGGCCGCGAACCGGCCGGCTCCTTCCGTCAGTACGGCATGCACGCGGCCGGTCATCTCTTCCACGCTGACGCCCTCGTAGCTTTTGCTCCACTGCGCCGCGGCTCCGAAGATCGACCAGCTCGTCATGAGCGCCATCGTGTCGACGTCGACTTGCCGGTCGTCCCGGGTCGCGCGAAGCCGGCCAAGCCAGCGCCGCAGCAGATGGAAAAGCTCGTCTCGAACCGACTGCTCGAACAGCGGATCGACGGCGGCGACCGGACTGCAGCGGCCGTAAAGCGACCGGACGTGCTCCAGCACCGTACGGATCAGTACGCGCAGATGCTCGGGCTCCCAACCGGCATCCGGCGGCAGCTCCCTCTCCAGCAGGCGGCGGAACTTGCCGCGGATGGACTGCTCCAGCAGCGCGAATTTGTCCGGATAGTGCGCGTAGAACGTCCCCCGGTGCACATCCGCCCGGTCGGTAATGTCCCGGATCGTCATCGCGGTAAAGCCTTTTTCCCGCATCAGCTCAACGAACGATTGCTCAAGCAGCCGCCGCGAGCGCCTGCTTCGTCTGTCCGCATTGTTCTCGACGTCCTTCATGGCGTGCTCCTCTCCTCGCTCGTCGACTGCCCGTTCAACCTGTGCTTCTTCGGCGTCCTTTATGGCGCGCTCCTTCCTCGACCGAACCCTGCATAGCGGTCCGTCGTATTCATCCTCCGACAAATCGTCCGATTTGTCGGGTAACCGACCCAAGGGCCGCATTGTCCGTTGTTCCCGGTATCCGGTTTTTCTACTATTGTAAGGAACGATGGCCGCCAATACAACGAACAGGGAGAGAGAACGATATGACCATGGAAATCCCCCAAACGATGAAAGCGATCCGATACCACGTTCGAGGAGGACCGGAGGTGCTGCGCTTGGAAGAGGTGGCCGTACCGAAGCCCGGCGCAGGCGAAGTCATCGTCCGCGTTCATGCGGTCGGCGTCAACCCGGGCGACTGGCAGATTCGCTCCGGCCTTGCAGGAGATGCGTTCAAGCTCCCGTACATCCCCGGCTGGGACGTAGCGGGCGTCGTGGTCGGCGCAGGGGAAGATGGGGCAGGCTGGCGCCCGGGCGACGACGTTTTCGGGATGACCACCGACAGCGGGGCCTGCGCGGAGTACGTCGCGGTTCCGGCCGGGCAGCTGGCGCGGAAGCCCGAATCGGTCGATTTTGTCCGCGCGGCGGCTTTGCCCCAGTCCGGCTTCGCGGCGTGGCATGCGCTGTTCATGCAAGGGGAACTGAAAGCCGGCCAGACCGTTCTGATCAACGGCGCAGCCGGAGGCGTCGGTCACCTGG
Source organism: Cohnella zeiphila (assembly GCF_014212055.1). Classification (GTDB taxonomy): domain Bacteria; phylum Bacillota; class Bacilli; order Paenibacillales; family Paenibacillaceae; genus Cohnella; species Cohnella zeiphila. The sequence continues at coordinate 73,112 of NZ_JACJVO010000020.1, forward strand.
CGGTGCAATTGGCCAAATGGAAGGGAGCCCGAGTCATCGGAACGGCCTCAGCCCGCAACGAGCCGTTCGTTCGCGAGCGGGGCGCGGACGAGTTCGTAGACTATGCGGAAGAACTGTCGGAGAAGCTCAAGCAGTCCGCGGACCTGGTCCTCGATACGGTCGGCGGAGGCCGGGGGGATTGGCTGCTGGACGTTCTGAAGCCGGGGGGCCGACTGGTGCCGGTCGCCTGGGGACGGTACTCGCCCGACAAGGCGGCCCGTGCGTCAGTGGCCGTACAGGAGGTGCAATACCCGCCGATCGGGACCGCCGGATTGGCGGAGCTGGCCCGATTGGCGGACGAAGGACGACTGGTGCCGGCGATCGATTCCATCTTCCCGTTGGAGGAAACGGTCCGTGCGCATGAAAAAAGCGAAAGCCGCCGGGCGCGCGGCAAAATCGTCATCCGCGTGACGTAAGGCCGGCCGATCGCTTCGCGAACGCCAATTCTGCATACCGATCGGCCGCTCCGCGACCGCCAATTCGGTATATCGATCGACCGCTCCGCGACCGCCGCTTCGGCGAGGAGCGGGGCGATCGGCTGGCAGTCCAAACCCGGGAGCGGCCTTAGTCCGTCGCGATTTCCTTTTCCATCACGTAATCGTCCATGACAAAACCGTTCCCGATATCCGCCACCTGAGTCCGCACGGTTCGAAATCCTTTCTTCTCGTAAACGGCGATCGCCGCATCGTTATGCCGATTGACCGTCAGCCAGATCGCGCTCAGCTTACGGGATTTACACGCCTCAACCAGAAATTCCATCGCGCGGCTGGCGTACCCTTTTCCCCGATGCTCCTGCCGCATATAAAACTTGCTCAAAAACAGCTTCCCGGCTTCCGGTTTGATTCCCAAATAACCGACATTCACGCCGCCGGCACGCATCACATAATACTCGTACCCCTGATTCCCGATTTGATCCGCAAGGGCCTCGGCGGACTGAAACTTGGCGACCATATAGTCGATTTGCTGCTGCGAGATGATGCGCACGAAGTATTCGTTCCAAATCTCCGAAGCCAGCCGGGCCAGGCCCGCGATCTCTTCCTCCGTCTCCACCCGATGGAAAGCCAAATCCACAAGCTCGTCCTCCTTGCCAAAAGTCAACGTCCCTCTCTCCATCATAAAGCTCTTCGCATCATCCTTCCAGCAGATGGGGAGACGACCCGAACCGGATTGAAGGTTTTGAGCGCGCCGGGCCTTTGAATTCAGGCAAGAAGGTTTTAGCAGAGCTGGAGTAGAATTGAAGGGGCGAGGAGAGTGAGAGGGCATGTACAGACTGATTCTGGCCGACGACGAAGCCGATGTGCGCGAAGGCGTGCTGCAGGAGATCGATTGGGAAAATAACGGCTTCGAAGTGGCGGACCGCGCCGAGAACGGGCGCGAGGCGCTGGAGATGGCGGAACGGTGTCTTCCCGACGTGCTCGTGACCGACATCCGCATGCCGTTCATGGACGGACTGGAGCTGGCGGAGCGGGTGCGCGGGCTGCGGCCGGACACGAAGATCATCATTCTGACCGGGTACGACGAGTTCGAATACGCCCGCCAGGCGATCAGGCTGCAGATCGCGGAGTTCGTGCTGAAGCCGTTTTCCAAGGAGGAGCTGCTGCAGGCGCTGCGCAAAGTGAAGGCGGAGCTCGACCGGGAGCGGGCGCTGCGCGAGGACATGGACAGCTTGAAGGAGCATTACCGGCGCAGTCTGCCGCTGCTGCGGGAGCTTTTCCTCGGCTCGCTCGCCACGCGCAGCCTGAGCGAAAGGGAGATCGGCGAAAAGCTGGCCGCCTACGATCTGAAGCTTCCCGCGGACGGCCGCCACCTGGCCGCGGCCGCGAGGCTCGACCTGCCGGCGGACGCCGGGGACGTCGAGCTGCACCGCTTCGCGGTGCGCAACATCGCCGAGGAGATCGCGGAGCGCCGCCGGGCGGGGCTCGTGTTCCAGCACGACGGCCATGTCGTGCTGCTGTCTTCCTCCGGCGAGGCGGGGCCGGACTGGCCGGCGGGCTTCTATGCCGCGCTTGAGGAGATCCGCCAAAGCGTGGAGAAGTATTTGAAGCTGACGGTGACGATCGGCGTCAGCGGGGAGGCGGACGGATTGCGGAACGTTCGCTATTCCTACGAGGAGGCGGCCGCCGCGCTCGACTACCGGCTTTTGCTCGGCAGCAACCGGCTCATCCCGATCGGCGACGTCGAAGCGCGCGAGGCCGCTCCGCTTCGCTACGACGAGCAGCAGGAGCAGGCGCTCATCCGCTGCCTGAAGTTCGGCACGGAGGAAGAGATGACGGAGACGGTGGAGAAGCATTTTGCGGCCGTGCGAAGCCTTGGTCCGGACGCTGCGCTGCAGAGCGTGCAGCTGTTCCTGCTGCAGATCGCCGCCACGCTGATGCGGGCGGCACAGGATACGGGCAAGGACCTCGGCGGCTTGTTCGGAGGAGGGAACCCCCAGCTTCTCGGCGAGCTCTCCCGTATCCGCGATCTCGATGAAGCGCAGGCGTGGGTCGTCCGCATCGCCCGGAGCGTGATGAGCCGGATCGCCGCCGACCGCCAAACCGCGTACAACAGACTGGTGGAGCAGGCGAAGGAATATACGAAAGCCCATTTTGCCGACAGCGGCTTGTCGATCGCCGAAGTGTGCGCCCGCCTGCACATCAGCGCGGGGTATTTCAGCAGCATTTTCAAAAAGGAAACGAAGCTCACCTACGTTCAATATTTGCAGCAGCTGCGGATGGACACGGCCAAGGAGCTGCTCGCGCAGACGGACCTCAAGGCGTTCGAGATCGCGGAGAAGGTCGGCTACGCCGATCCGAACTACTTCAGCTTCAGCTTCAAAAAGCAAGTCGGCCTCTCCCCCAAGGAGTACCGGGCCGGCCTTCGAAAGGAAGAGACGAAGTGATCGGCTTCCGCTTCCGGCGCTATCGGTTCAAGAGCATCCAGTTCCTCATCGCCGTCTCCTTCGCCGCGATGACGACGGCCGTCGTGCTGACGGTCAGCTACGTGCTTTACGACAAGTTCACGCGCACCGCCGAGCGGAACACGTTCCGCGGCAACGAGCAGATCATCTACCAGGTGACCAAAAACCTCGAATATTACATCCGCAGCATGACGATTTTTTTCGGCGAAGTGGAGAACACGTTCCGCCAGGACGACGATCCGACCGGCAGCCGGCTGACGGATCGGCTCGGCACGATCTTCAACACGCGCGAGGATCTCGTGACGATCGCCCTGTTCGACCAAAGCGGCCGTGAATTGACAGCGCTCCCATCCGTGCCGATGCGCTCCAACACCCAGTTGACGACGCAGAGCTGGTTCCGTTCGGCGGTGGAGAATCCGAACCACCTCAGCTTCTCGATCCCCCACGTGCAGAACCTTTTCAAAGGGCAGTACAAATGGGTCGTGTCGATGAGCAAAGGAGTCAAGCTGACGGTGAACGGGCGGGAGACGGACGCGGTGCTGCTGGTCGACGTCAACTTCAAGATGATCGACGACCTGACGAGCAGCGTCAAGCTCGGCCAGAAGGGATACGCCTATATCATTGACGACTCTGCGGGCAACATCATTTACCATCCGCAGCAGCAGCTCATCTACGCAGGCATCAAGTACGAGAACGTCGAGCAGGCGCTCAAATATACGTACGGCAGCTATTTCGACGATTCGACCGGCACGCAGCGGCTCATTACGATCCAGACGGTGCAGAACGTCGGCTGGAAAATCGTCGGCGTCTCGTACATGGACGAGATCGGGGCGACCAAGCGGGACATCGGCGGCTTCCTCGTCTGGCTGCTCGCCCTGGCGCTGCTGTTCGTGCTGGCGATCACGCTCTACATGTCGGCCAAAATCTCGCAGCCGATCAAGCGGCTGGAGAAGTCGATGCAGCTCGTCGAGCGGGGCAACTTCCACATCGCCATTCCGATCCGCCGGGACGACGAGGTGGGGCGGCTGTCGCGCCGGTTCAACCTGATGATGGGCCGGATCCGCGAGCTGATGGACCAGATCATCTCCCAGCAGGAATCGAAGCGCCGCTCCGAGCTCGAAGTGCTGCAGTCGCAGATTCATCCCCATTTTCTGTACAATACGCTCAATTCCGTCGTTCGGCTGGCCGGCACAGGCAAGAACGAGGAAGTGATCACGATGATTACGTCGCTGTCGAAGTTTTTCCGGATCAGCCTGTCCAAGGGCAAGCAGATCATTCCACTCGATGACGAGCTGGAGCATATCCGCAACTATCTCATCATTCAAAAAATCCGCTATAAGAACAAATTCGAATTCGAGCTGTCCGCGTCCGAAGAGACGAAAGGGCTGCTGGCGCCGAAGCTGATTCTGCAGCCGATCGTGGAAAATGCGATCTATCACGGCATCGAGCCTTCCGTCGACGAAGGCCGGATCGCGATCCGGGCGGACGTGCGCGAAGGGAAGCTGCGGCTGGCGGTGGAGGACAACGGCGTCGGCATGAGTCCCGAACGGGCCGCCGGACTGCTGGCGGAATTGCCCGGAAGCGAAGGGGCCGGCATCGGTCTGCGCAACGTGCACGAGCGCATTCGCCTGAACTTCGGGGAGGCGTACGGGCTGGGAATCGAGAGCGAGCGGGAGGAAGGCACCGTCGTGACGGTCTGGCTTCCTGTCCGGAGGGAGGGGGATTCCGATGATGCGGCTGAGGCGTAACGCGATGCGGCTCGGTCTTGCGGCATGGGCCGCGGCGCTGATGCTGACCGCCTGCTCCCGCCAGGTGGAGCTGCAGCCGGCGCCGGACGAGCGCAAGCAGGTGGTCCTGCTGGCCAAAAGCAAAAACGGCGACTACTGGAACACGATCAAGATGGGGGCGGAGGCGGCGGCCAAAGAGTTCGGCGTCCAGCTGACATTCGACGGGGCGGATGAAGAAGACGACGTCGCCAGACAGCAGGAGCTCGTTCGCCAGTACGTCGCCTACGGGGCGGACGCGATCGTTCTCGCGGCGAGCGATTACGGCAAGCTGGCGGAGGACGTCGATAACGCCGTGCGCAAAGGAGTTCCCGTCGTTGCCGTCGACTCCGAGGTGGCGTCGAACCGGATCAGCAGCTTCATCGGCATCGACAATTACAAAGCCGGACGGGAGGCGGCCGACAAGCTGAAGGAACTGGCCGGGTCCAAAGGCCGGTTCGTCATTCTCGGCTCCTCGCCGGACGATCGGAACGACGAGCAGCGGAAGAAGGGGATCGTCGACGAATGGTCGGCGGCTCCCGGGATGTCGGTGGCGAGGACGCTATATTGCGGACCCTCGGTCTCCGCCTGCGAGAGCCAGGTCCGTTCGGTCGTCGAAGACCGGGCGCCGGCGCCGGTCGACGGCATCCTGGCGCTCAACGCAGCCGCTTCCGTCGGCGCGGCCGAGGCGCTGCGGCAGACCGGAACGGACGGGCGGATCAAGCTCGTTGCCTTCGAGAATTCGCTCGAGGAGCTGGAATGGCTGCAGGAGGGCGTCATCCAGGCGACGCTCATTCAGAATCCGTTCACCATGGGCTACCTGAGCGTGAAGACGGCGCTGGCCGCCGCGGCGCATCAGAAGGTCGACCGGCGAATCGATACCGAGACGCGGGTCATCGACTCCGAGAGCATGTTCTGGTCCGACAACCAGAAGATGCTGTTCCCGTTCGTGCAGTAGAGGAGGCTTGCCGATGGAGGAGTACGGTGTAATTGCTACGCTAACGCTAACGAACTTGAGCGACGCTATTTCGGCAAAATCAAGCAATGGCAAAATGTAACGAAACGAGCAGACCTTATGGAGCTTGCAATCGTCGTTTTCCGGTCGGGTCGGGGCCCATAAGGTTTCTTGGATTCGTTAGAACGCGATATTCCGACTTTTGAGTCTCATAAGAGCTTACAGTTTCATTAGAGCGGCCTTGTTCACCTGAGGATTTTCCTAGAAAGTGATGAGGATATTGAATTCGCTTTCGCCGGGCGATCCGACATAATCAAAGCGGAACGGAGCAAACCCCATAAACCGAGGAGGGCCATGTAATGAGAAAGACAAAGAAATGGATCCCGGCGCTGATGGCCGGAGCCCTGGCGGTGACCGCCTTGTCCGCCTGCGGCAAGTCGGACGACAAGAGCGAGAGCGGCGGCTCCGGCGGCGGCGAGAAGACGATCGGCGTCGCCATCTACAAGTTCGACGACACGTTCATGACCGGCGTGCGGAACGCGATCAGCGACGCGGCCGGCGGCAAGGCCAAGGTCGACATCGTCGACAGCCAGAACTCGCAGCCTACGCAGAACGACAAAGTGGACTTGTTCGTCTCCAAGAAATACGACGCCATGGCGATCAACGCGGTCGACCGCACGGCGGCCGGCGTCATCATCGATAAGGCGAAGGCGGCGAACATCCCGGTCGTGTTCCTGAACCGCGAGCCGCTCGCCGACGACATGAAGAAGTGGGACAAAGTGTACTACGTCGGCGCCAAAGCGGAGCAGTCCGGCACGATGGAGGGCGAGCTGCTCGCCGATTACTGGAAAGCGCACCCCGAGATGGACACGAACAAAGACGGCGTCATGCAGTACGTCATGCTGAAAGGCGAGCCGGGCCACCAGGACGCCGAGCTGCGCACGAAGTTCTCGGTCCAGGCGATCGAGGACGCCGGCATCAAGGTCGAGAAAGTCGCCGAAGACACGGCCATGTGGGATCGGGCCAAGGCGCAGGATAAGATGGCGACATTCCTGTCGGCTCACGGCGACAAGATCGAAGCCGTCATCGCCAACAACGACGACATGGCGCTCGGCGCGATCGAAGCTCTGAAGGCGGCTGGCTACTTCAAGGACAACAAGTTCATGCCGGTCGTCGGCGTCGATGCCACCGCCCCGGCGCTGCAGGCGCTGTCCGACGGCACGCTGCTCGGCACCGTCCTGAACGACGCGAAGAACCAGGGCGGGGCGACGCTCAGCCTGGCGCTTGCGCTGGCGAACGGAGAGACGCCCTCCAAGGAGAACACCGGCTATGACATAACCGACGGAAAGTATGTCTGGATTCCGTACAAGAAAATCACGAAGGACAATATGGACGACGCCAAGTAAAAGAAGGGCCGGGGCGAGCGGCGGCGCGCTTACGACGCTTCGCTCCGGTTTTTCCCGCAAAGCACCTGAGCAAGCTTCGAAGTCAAGCCTCGCTTTGTGGGGTTATCAGGCAGGAGGAACGAGAGATGGCGGAACCTGGCGCATTGCTGGAGATGATCGGCATCTCCAAAGCTTTTCCCGGCGTCAAGGCGCTGGAGAACGTCAGCCTGAAGGTGCGGGCGGGGACGGTTCACGCGCTCATGGGCGAGAACGGCGCCGGCAAGTCGACGCTGATGAAATGCCTGTTCGGCCTCTATTCGCCGGACGAAGGCGAGATCCGCATGAACGGCGAGACCGTAAGCATCCCGAATTCGCAAGCCGCGCTGGCGAGCGGGATCTCGATGATTCACCAGGAGCTTCATCCGATTCCCCGGCGCAGCGTCATGGAGAACATCTGGCTGGGGCGCTTTCCGCTCCGCAGCGTCCGGCTGGGCAAGTTCAGGGCGCTCAGCTTGGTCGACCACAAGAAGATGTACGGCGACACGAAGAGGCTGTTCGAAGAGCTGGGCATGGACATCAAACCGAACACGATCGTCGGCACGATGTCGGTGTCGAAGATCCAGTCGGTCGAGATCGCCAAAGCGGTCTCCTTCAACGCCAAAGTAATCGTGATGGACGAACCGACGTCGTCGCTGACCGGCAACGAAGTGGAGCATCTGTTCCGCATCATCGGGGATTTGAAGCGAAGAGGCGTGGCGATTATTTACATCTCGCACAAAATGGAAGAAATTCTCCGCATCTCCGACGACGTCACCATCATGCGCGACGGACGGAAGATTGGCACCTGGCCGGCGGAGGAGCTGACGACGGATCTCATCATCTCGCGGATGGTCGGGCGGGATCTCACCTCGCGTTTTCCCGAACGCGAGAACGTTCCCGGCGATGTGCTGCTGCGGGTGGACGGCCTGACATCGCCGAATCCGCGGTCGTTCCGGGACGTCTCTTTCGAGCTTCGCAAAGGTGAAATTCTCGGTGTCGGCGGCCTTGTCGGCGCGCAGCGGACGGAGCTGATCGAAGCGCTGTTCGGGCTCCGTGCCGTTTCGTCCGGACAGATCTCCCTCCATGGAAAACCCGTGCGGATCCGCCGTCCGGTGGATGCCATTCGACATAAGATCGCGCTGCTTACGGAAGAGCGGCGGGCGACCGGTATTTTTCCCGTGCTGTCGGTGCTCGAGAATACCGTTATCGCCAGCCAGCGGCAGTACGAGAAGTACGGCTGGCTGAACGACCGGAAGCGCCGCGAAGCGTCGGAGCGGAGCGTAGAGCGGCTGCGAGTCAAGACGCCGTCCGTGAAGCAGGCGATGATGAACCTGTCCGGCGGCAACCAGCAGAAGGTGCTGCTCGCCCGCTGGCTGCTCACCGATCCCGACATTCTGCTGCTCGACGAGCCGACCCGCGGCATCGACGTCGGCGCCAAGTACGAGATTTACACGATCATCGCCGACCTGGCCCGGCAGGGCAAAAGCATCGTCATGATCTCGTCCGAGATGCCCGAGCTGCTCGGCATGTCCGACCGCATTCTCGTCATGCGCGAAGGCCGCCTCACCGGCATCGTGGAGGGCCCGTCGGCGACGGAAGAAGAAATCATGCGGCTCGCCGCGCAATCCTAGAAGGGAGAGCTGCACCATGAAGCTCGGCTTACGAGACGCCGGCCAGTTTGTGACCCAATACGCGATTTATATCGTTCTCGTCGTTCTGATCGTCTGCATCTCGGTGTACGATCCCAGCTTCTTGTCCGTTCAGACGCTGCACGACATTCTGCTGCAGAACGCCACGCGTGCGATCATCGCCCTCGGCGCCGCTTTCGTGCTGATTACAGGCGGCGTCGATCTGTCCGCAGGCCGCGTCGTCGGCCTGACCGCGGTCATCTCCGCCTCCATGCTGCAAATTCCCGAGTATGCGCGGCGCTTTTATCCGGACCTTCCGCAAATCTGGGTGGGCATCCCGATCCTTCTGGCGATCCTCGCAGGCTTGATCGTCGGCCTAGTGAACGGCCTGATCGTCTCCAAGCTGAGAGTGCCGCCGTTCATCGCCACGCTCGGCACGATGGTTGCCGTCTACGGCGCGAACTCCTTGTACTTCGACATGAAGCCGAACCAGTCCCAGCCGATCGGCGGGCTGCGCTCCGACTTCACGACGCTGGGCAGCGGCTACATCGGGAACGGCGGACCGTATTCCGTGCCTTATCTGGTCCTCATCGCCATCGCCATCGCCGCGCTCGTCTGGGTTATCTTCAACAAGACCCGCCTCGGCAAAAACATGTACGCGATCGGCGGCAACGTCCAGGCCGCGCACGTCTCCGGCATCAACGTCGGCCGCAACCTGTTCTGGATCTACGGCATCGCCGGCTCCCTCTACGGGCTGGCCGGTCTGCTGGAAGCCGCCAAGACGGGCGGCGCCTCCAACAACTACGGCAACATGTACGAGCTCGACGCGATCGCCGCCTGCGTCGTCGGCGGCGTCTCCACGTCCGGCGGCATCGGCACCGTTCCCGGCGTCATGGCCGGCGTGCTCATCTTCGGCGTCATCAACTACGGCCTCACCTTTATCGGCGTCAGCCCTTACTGGCAGCTCATCATCAAAGGCCTCATCATCGTCGCCGCCGTTTCCTTCGACATTCGCAAGTATTTGGCGAGAAGATGACGGCCCGTCCACCGGCCCGGCTGCCCAGGGAATGAACGGAGGCTGGAAGCGGATCGTTCCATGCAGATGCTCTGAAACTGCCAAAGTCGGGTAATGGTAATGCCGCTTGAACATCGTCCACATGCCGATCGAACAATGGCCGAACGCCGATTGGATATCGACCGAAGGCTGACGTTCGATCGGTAGGAGCGTTTGCTCTTCCCGCCTCTAACGAAACCAAGCGTTCTTATTAGACTCTCAAGAGGTCATTTTGGATTTTAACGAAACGGAGCGATCGTATTTGCTCCCGCTGGTCGGGAAAAAGACAAATTTACGCTCGATAAGGTTTGTACGTTTCGTTACGTTCGGCAGCCCCTCGTTTTGGTCGAGATAGCGTAATGACGTTTCGTTAGAATGCGGCTCCGGTTCGCGACTGATGCCGAATCAACCTTCGTGCCCGATGCTGAGCCAACATCTTCGAACGCAGCAGCCGCATCGCCGCTTTCCTTGTTCTCCCGCGCGGACGCATCTCCCCCCGATCTCACTCGCCTCCTGGCAATATATTCCTTTTTTCTCCACCCTTCACAAATCTCGTAGAAGAGGAGTGGGAGATTAAGAAAAACGGACCGAGATCCCGTGAAATGTATGTAATAAAATATAACACGATACTATTGACTATATAAAAAAGCTCATCTATAATAGCGATAAGATAAGTTTTTGTTATATTTAATCTCTCAATATGTAATGTAATATTACATTTACGAGAGGAGGCAAAGATTTGAGCTTGGCGGCAGGCCAATTGAAGCAGAGCATTCTCAAGCTGTACAACGAGATCAACATGGAGATGTTCAACGCCGGTGTCAGCCGTCAGAGGGTCGACTTTGTCGGGAACAAGATTCTGATTCTATCGATCAACCATCGGGTGCCGGTGTTGAAGCTGCTGGACGGGAAGGACCGCGAATCTACCAAACGGCTGGACTCGCTGTTATCCGAGCATTTCAAGTCCGAGCTCAAGAAGGCGTTCGAGCGGGAGTTCCAAATGCATATCGTCGCGACTCTGAAGGATTACGATATCGTGACCGAATATTCCGGCACGATTATCATCCTGGATCGGGACGTGGAGAGTTACCTGAACGATGCGTTGTAGCTCCGCAAGGAGAGCCGGCCAATCGTCAGTTCCTGGGAAGCTTTTAGGACACTTGTGTGTCTTCTCTTCCCGAGAGCTGGCGATTTTTTGTTTCTCTACTTTTACCAAGGAGGAATCGGAAGATGGGAGAAGCGGCGATACCCAAGATCGAGATCAGCGGGGTCAGCAAAATTTTTCGCAAGAACGGGGTGGACATTACCGCGATGCAGGAGACGAGCCTGTCCGTCGAGGAAGGCCGGTTCGTCAGCATTATCGGCCCCAGCGGCTGCGGCAAATCGACGCTCTTCAACATCATTGCCGGCCTCGTGCCGCCGTCCACCGGACAGGTGCTCTCGGGCGGAACGAATATCGTCGGCAAAACCGGCCATGTCGGCTACATGCTCCAGAAGGATATGCTGCTGCCTTGGCGGACCATTCTCGACAACATCGTGCTCGGGATGGAAATTCGCGGCGTCCCCCGGAAGCAGGCGGTCGACCGGGCGCTGCCGCTGATGGAGCGGTACGGGCTCAAAGGGTTCGACAAGCACTATCCGAAGGAACTGTCCGGCGGCATGAGGCAGCGCGCCGCCCTGCTGAGGACGCTGCTGTACGACCGGGATATCATCCTGCTGGACGAGCCGTTCGGCGCGCTGGACGCTCAGACGCGCATCACGATGCAGAACTGGCTGCTGCAGCTGTGGAGCGACTTCGGCAAGACGGTGCTGTTCGTCACCCACGACATCGACGAGGCGATCTACCTGTCCGACGACATCTACGTGTTCACCGCGCGGCCGGGAAGGATCAAGACGAAGGTCACGGTCCACATGGAGCGTCCGCGCAAGCAGGAGGATCTGACCTCCCCCGCTTTCATGGAGCTGAAGAACCATCTGCTCGATCTGCTGGCCGTCGAACAGCAGTCGGCCCAAGCGGCGGAGCGGATATCTTGAACAATAACGATAGAGGAGAGGATCCGACGTGAAAATGGAAAGCGACGCTACGATTCTGCAATCGGCCGTCATCGAGACGCTGCGCCACAAGAAGGAGACGCAGACGAGCGAGAAGCCCGTGATCCAGGACGAGGAGCTTCGGGAACGCAAGAGCCGCCGCGTCGTCCTGCTCGGCCGGGTGCTCATCGCCGTGCTCGTGTTGGCCGGATGGGAGCTTTTGACGAGAATCGGCTGGCTGGATTCGTACTATTGGAGCAGCCCGCTCACGATCGCGAAGACCGGATGGGATCAAATCACGCAGCAACATTTGTTGTCCGACATGCTGTACACGTCCGGCTCCACCATTATCGGCTTCGTGGCGGGGACAGCCATCGGCGCCGCGCTCGGCTTGTCGTTCTGGTGGTCCAGGCATTACGCGCTGATCAGCGAGCCGTTCCTGATCGTGCTGAACGCCATGCCGAAGCTCGCGCTGGCGCCCATCATCGTCATCCTGCTCGGCATCGGCTTCTTCTCCAAAGTGGCGCTCGCGTTCGCCCTTACCGTCGTCGTGGCGGCGCTCTCGGCTTACAGCGGCGTCAAGAGCGTCGATCCCGACATGGAGAAGCTGATGTACTCGCTCGGGGCCAAGCGGCGCCAAGTGTTCACGAAGGTCGTCGTGCCGTGGTCGATGCCGTGGATCATCAGCAGCCTGCGCATCAATATCGCGCTTGCGCTGGCCGGGGCGATCGTCGGCGAGTTCATCGCGTCGAGCAAGGGAGTCGGCCGAATGATCATGTACGCGGGAACCATTCTCGACATCGATCTCGTCTGGGTGGGCGTCGCGGCGCTCTCCATCCTTTCGATTTTCATGTACTGGGGGGTCGTCGAGCTGGAGAAATGGTTATCCAAAGGCCTCGTCAAGCAGTAGCTTCAAAACCAAAACAGAGACGGCCCCGCGCCGGAAAAGGGAGAGAAATTCAATGCTGCGTAATCGTACCTGGATGGCCGCTCTTCTCTGCATCTGCCTAGTTGTCCTTGCCGCCTGCGGCGCCAAGAACGCCAATAACGAAAGTCCGGCCGCAAGCGCCGGCAGCGCTTCGGCGTCCGCTTCCGGGAGCGCCCCGGCGGCGGACGGGCCGCTCAAAAATCTCGTCATCGCCGAGCCGCTTCATTCGATCGGCTACCTGCCGCTCTACATTGCCCAAAGAGACGGTTATTTCAAGAAATACGGACTGAACGTGAAGGTCATCACGGCAGCCGGCGGCACTCACGTCACGGCGGTCGTCAGCGGCGACGCCTGGGGCGTGATCGGCGGGCCGGAGTCCAACGCGATGGCCAACCGGAAGAACGACGATCCGATCATCTCCGTCGTCAACGTCGTCAATCGGGCCAACGTGTATTTGATGGCCAAGAAAGGGACCGGCCCGAAAAGCGACTCGCCGGAAGATTTGAAGGCGTTCCTTCAAGGCAAGAAACTGATCGTCGGCCGCCACGGCGGCACGCCCAATCTGCTCAGCCGGTATTTGCTCATCCAGCTCGGGCTCGATCCCGACAAAGACACTCAGCTTCTGGAGCCTGCCGACAGCGCCGCGGTCGTCGCCATGATGCAATCCGGCGCGGGCGAGATCGCGAACGGCGCGGAGCCGCAGGTAAGCGACGGCATTTCCAAGGGGGTATGGGACGAGCCGTTCTACAAGTTCCATTCGCTCGGCGACTACGCCTACTCCGTGCTCAGCGTCAAGAAGTCGTCGATCGAGAAAGACCCGGATACCGTCCAGAAGTTCGTGGATGCGATATTGGAGGTGCTGAAAAAGGTTCAGGAAGATCATGAGTACGCAACCGCGCAGGCCAAGCTGGAATTCCCGACGATGACGGACGAGGCGCTGAAAGCGTCGATGGATCGCGCTTACGCGGACGAGCTGTGGAGCCCGGACGGACAAATCTCCGAACAGGCGCTCAAGAACGACATGGACGTCATGCAGACGACGAAAATTTTCACCGATCCTTACACGTACGATGGGCTGGTCGACATGCAATTCGTCAACCACGCGAAATAATCCCAACCTAATCCCAAGAGGTGACGACGATGAAACTCGTAAAAGAAAACCTGGAACCTTCGAAAACCGCCATTATCGTAGTGGACGTCCAAAACGACTTCTGCCATCCGGAAGGCGCCTGCGCGCGCAGGGGCAACGACGTCGGCGCCGTGAAAGAGATGATGCCCAATCTGCATCGGCTGCTGGCGTATGCCAGAACCCGCGGCGTGCCGGTCATCTTCATTCAGACGTTCCACGAGAAGGCGACCGACTCCGCCGCTTGGACGGGCCGCTCCGACGGCAAGTCGAGCGAGGTCTGCCGGACCGGCACCTGGGGCGCGGACTTCTACGAGGTGGCTCCGCTTCCGGACGAAATCATCGTCAACAAGCACCGCTACAGCGCCTTTATCAACACCCGGCTGGACACGGTGCTCCGCACCCTTCGAATCGAGACGCTCGTCATGACCGGCGTCAGCACGAACGTATGCGTGGAGTCGACCGCGCGCCACGGCTACATGCTCGATTATAATATCGTGTTCCTCTCCGACAGCTGCGCCGCGTTCACGCAGGCGGCCCACGACATGGCGTTGGAGAACATCGACAAGTTTTTCGGCGCGGTGACGGATACCGGCCGGCTGATCGAGACGTGGGAAGCGATGGCCGACGAGCGCGTGACGACCGCCGGCTGAGGCCGGCGGCGCTAAAGGTCATATCGTGCGAACGCAATCGACGGCGGCCGTCCAATACGTCATCTGCCTGGGGGCGTTTCTGTCCAATCTGTCGGCGGGCCTGTTCAACATCGCGCTGGTCGACATCGCCGCCGACTACGGCCGCTCCGTCCCGGCTACGCAATGGGTGGTGACGGCTTACCTGCTGACCGTCTCCGTCTGCCTGCCGCTCATGGGCGCGATCGGCGATTGGAAAGGCAAGCGCAACGTGCATAACCTCGGCTTTTTCGTCTTCATGCTGGGCGGTCTCTGCTGCGCCCTGTCGCCCAGTCTGCCCGTCCTGATCGGCTTCCGGGTGCTGCAAGGCGTCGGAGCGTCGATTTATCAGGCGAACAACATGGCGCTGGTCGTGTCGCTTTTTCCGCCCGAGAAGCGGGGGAAGGCGCTTGGAACGGTCAGCACGTTCGTCGCCGCCGGGGCGCTGATCGGGCCGAGCCTGGGCGGCGCGATCCTGCAGGCGTTCAGCTGGCGCTTCAACTTCTGGCTGCTCGCCGCCGTCGCTTTCGTCGCGTGGCTGCTGGCCCGGCGGCTGATTCCGAAGGATGCGCCGGCTGCCCGAGCGGCTCCGGATTGGATGGGGGCCGCCTTGTTCGCCGCCGCCCTTGCCGGGCTCGTCGCCGGCTTGAATCTGGGCGCTTCCGACGGCTGGAGTTCGCCTGCCGTTTGGCTGCTGCTCGCCGTCTTCGCGCTCTTCGCCGCTCTGTTCGCCGGGAGAAGCCTATCCGTCCGGCCGGGGCAGACCGGCCGATCGCCTTTTATCCCGCTGTCCTTGTTCCGCCATCCCTCCATCGCCTTCGGCATTCTGCTGACGATCGCGACGTACGCGGCCGCCTTCTCCACGCAGACCGTGCTGCCGGTCTTTTTACGCAGTGTCATGGGCCTGGAACCGGCGGTCGCCGGGCTGATCGTCATGGCGTATCCGGCCGCTTTGATCATCTCCGCTCCTCTCAGCGGAAGCAGCTCCGACCGGTACGGTTCCGCGCGCGTGCTGCTGCTCGGGCTCGGCTGTATGGTTGCGGCGCTCGCCGCGCTCGGCTTCCTGCCTTCCGGCGCCGGCCTCGTCTTCGTGATCGCGTCCGTCGTACTGCTCGGCACCGCCATGGGCATGATCACGTCGCCGAACAACAGCCTCGTGATGAGCTTCGCTCCCAGGCAAAGCCTCGGCACGATGAGCAGCATGATCGCGCTCTGCCGCAATCTGGGCATGATGTTCGGAGCGGCGGTCGGCGGCATGATGATGGCGACGCCGGCCGGAGGCCTCTCCGACGCCGCGGGCGTGACCGGGCAGCTAACTCGCGGCCTCCGCGGCGGGTATTGGGGGATGTCTGCGGTCGTGCTGGCGTTTTTGCTGGCGTACGTCGCAATGTCGCGTGCCGGAGCGAAGCGGGGAGGTGCGGCGCCCGCGGCCGGAAGCGCGAGGACGCCGGGTGTTCGGGGCTCGTCGTCCCAACCGGCGAACGGGCCTGTGCCATTGGAAAAGTAGTCGCTGCTCGCAGCCGTCTGCCGGCCAACCTTCTAACGAACCTGAGCGGCGCTATTGGGACAAAATCGGAGGTTGGCGAAACGTAACGAATCGAGGAGGCCTTATCGGGCCTCCTTTGCTGCTTTTCATACCTTATTTGAGGTGATAAGCTCGCTACGATTCGTTAGAACGGATAACCTTCTCTTTTTTGCCCGATAAGAGCAGGCAGATTCGTTAGTGCCCGGCCCGAACCGAACATGTCGCACTGGATGCAGAAACCGACTTCCTCCATATGCAGGTGCATCGCAGCGCCTCCGTCGGTATAATGGGGAGCGTACAAGAGAACGAGGGGGGGGCGGAGCGCGGATGAAGGGGCCGGCCATGCCGATCGATCAGGTACTGCCCGCGCTGAAGGAAGCGCTGCGCGAGCGGAAGCAGGCCGTGCTCGTGGCGGCGCCCGGGGCCGGGAAAACGACCCGGGTGCCTTTGGCGCTGCTGGACGAGATTTGGCTGCAAGGCAAAAAAATCATCATGCTGGAGCCGAGGCGGCTGGCGGCTCGGAACGCCGCCCGGTTCATGGCGTCTTCCATAGGCGAAAAAGTGGGAGAGACGGTCGGTTACCGCGTTCGGATGGATACGAAGGTCGGGCCCCGGACGCGAATCGAGGTAGTGACCGAAGGCGTGCTGACGCGCATGCTGCAGGCCGATCCGTCGCTGGAGGAGGCCGGACTCGTCCTCTTCGACGAGTACCATGAGCGGAGCCTGCAGGCCGATCTCGGCCTCGCGCTTTGCCTGCAGGCGCGATCGCTGTTCCGCGAGGAGCTGCGCCTCGCGGTCATGTCGGCGACGCTGGAGGCGGAGCCGGTAGCGGAGCTGCTCGGGGGAGCGCCCGTCATCGCGAGCGAAGGGAGAATGTTCCCGGTCGAGACGCGGTATGCGGCTCGGAAGGTCGATGGGCCGGTCGAGCCGGCGGTCGCCTCGGCCGTGCTGGAAGCGCTGGCCGAGCATGGCGAGGGCGACGTGCTTGTTTTCCTGCCCGGCGCGCCGGAGATCCGCCGGGCGGAAGCTCGTCTGCGGACGGCGCTGGCGGGCCGGCCGGTGGACGTGGCGCCGCTGCACGGCAGCTTGCCGCAGGAGGCGCAGGACCGCGCGCTGGCGCCGAGTTCGCCGGGGCGGCGCAAGGTCGTGCTGTCCACGGCGGTGGCGGAGTCCAGCTTGACCGTGGAAGGGGTGCGCATCGTCGTGGACGGCGGGCTCATGCGGGTGCCGCGCTTCTCGCCGCGCACGGGCATGTCGCGGCTGGCGACGGTGCCCGTCTCGCTGCCGTCCGCCGATCAGCGGCGCGGCCGGGCGGGGCGGGTGGCTCCGGGCGTCTGCTACCGGCTGTGGACCGAAGAAGAGCACCGTATGCTCGCGCCGACCGGCACGCCCGAGATCCGCGAAGCGGACCTGGCGCCGCTGGCGCTCGAGCTCGCCGTCTGGGGCGTCGGCGATCCCTTCGAGCTGGCGTGGCTCGATCCGCCGCCGCAAGCGGCGTACGCCCAGGCGCGCGCATGGCCGAGCTCGGCGCTCATCCCCGCCTCGCCCACATGATGCTGCGCGCCGCGCCTCTCGGCCTCGGCGCGCTTGCCTGCTCGCTCGCCGCGCTGCTCGGCGAGCGGGACCTGCTGCGCGGAGACGCCTCGCGCAGCGCGGACATCGCGCTCCGCGTCGAAGCGCTCCGCGGCGGCGGCGCGCCCGTCGACGAGCGCGTGCGCGATCGGCTGCGCGCCGAGGCGGCGCAGCTTCTCCGCGCGCTGGACGCCGCCGAGCCCGGCGGCAGCGCCGCGCAGCAACCGTCGCCCGAAGCGACGCTGCCCGACGGCAGCGCCGCGCAGCAACCGTCGCTCGCGAACGCCGGCGCGACGGAGAGCTCCCGACGGCCCAAGCCGTCGGAAGCAGCCGCTGCGCCGCGCCGCGAGCGCGGGCCGGACGCTCCCGCGCCGTCCGGCGCCTGCGGCGTGCTGCTCGGCTTCGCCTACCCCGACCGCATCGGCCGCCGCCGCGGGCCTGGCCGCTACACGCTAAGCGTCGGCCGGGGCGCCAGCCTGCCCGAAGGGCAGCCTCTCGCCCAAGCCGAATTCGTCGTCGTCGCCGAGCTCGACGACCAGGGGCAGGAAGGCCGCATTCAGCTCGCGGCGGCCTTGGACGAAGCCGATCTGGTCAAGCATTTCGCCGACCGGATTACGGAGGAAGAGAACGTGCGCTGGGATCCGGAAGCCGAGGCGGTCCGCGCCCGCAGCGTTCGCCGTTTGGGGGCCGTAGCGCTCGGCGAGCGTCCGCTGGCAAAGCCGAATCCCGAACGGGTTGCCGCGGCATTGCTGCAAGGCATTCGCTCGCTCGGGCTGGACGCTCTGCCGTGGAGCCGTTCCGCTCTTCAGTTGAAGGAACGCGTCCGTTTTCTCGCCCGCCACGGCGGCGATTGGCCGGACTGGTCCGACGAGGCGCTGGCCGCGACGATGGAGGATTGGCTGGCGCCGCACCTCGAAGGCATGAAGAGCCGCGGCGACCTGCAGCGGCTTCACCTGGCGAACGCGCTCGAAGCCGCGCTTACTTGGGAGCAGCGACGCGCGCTGGACCGCGACGCGCCGACCCACGTCGTCGTGCCGAGCGGCTCTCGCATTCCGGTCGACTATGCCGACCCCGATGCCCCGGCGCTGTTCGTGCGCCTGCAGGAAATGTTCGGCCTGCCGGACACGCCGCGCATCGGAGGAGGCCGGGTGCCTCTGACGATCCATCTGCTGTCCCCGGCCCAAAGGCCGGTTCAAGTCACCCGCGATCTGGCCAGCTTCTGGCGCGGCGCCTACTTCGAAGTGCGCAAAGACTTGAAGGGGCGATACCCGAAGCACTTCTGGCCCGACGATCCGCTGCAAGCTCCGGCCACCCGCCGCGTTCGCCCGCCTTCGTAGGCGGCCGCGCGGCGTTCTTTTTGTCCATCCATTCGCATGAATTCCTGCAAAAATGCAGGCATTTTCCGGAGAAACGGCCTCCATGAGGGAAATTCCTGCAATTCTGCAGGTATTTGCGGGCGGAATGCCTTGTTTTGGGCTGAACAGCGAAAAAAACTGCACATTTGCAGGAATTCCACGCCGCCAGACCACGAATGGCATTCAAAACTGTAATTTTGCATCTTTTTCAAAGTAAGAAGCACCGCACAACCCCGCAGATCTTCGCACGTCCCTCCGACCCGCCCAATACAGTCCCGCATCTCGCATGCGGCTTCTCGCTTGTCGGCTTTCAGCTCGCCTCCCGCCTTCGCACCTCGCATGCGGCTACTCTTTCACCGGCTATTGCTTCGCCCTCCCGCCTTAGCACCTCACTTACAGCTTCTCGTTTAAGTCGGCTTCGCCTCGCCCTCCACCCCCGCACCTCGCATGCGGCTACTCTTTCGCCGGCTATTGCTTCGCCCTCCCGCCTAAGAACCTCACTTACAGCTTCTCGTTTAAGTCGGCTTCGCCTCGCCCTCCCACCCCCGCACCTCGCTTGCGTCTTCTCGTTTGTCGGCTTCCGCCTCGCCTGCTGCTTGCGCACCCCGCCGGTCGGATGTCGCCTCGGTTCGGCCTTCTGTGGTATGATCGGAAAAGGAAATGTTTTTCCATACCGTACGGAAACGCCGTCTGGAGGAGAAGCGGAAGAAGGGGGAGGTTCGCCGTGAAGCTGTTTTTCCTGTTCGGCTTGTTATGGTGGCTGCTGGGCAATCCGTTCCTGGCGCTGATCGTGCTGCTGGTGGTGCTTTATTTCCTGGAGAGAAGATTCATCGGGCTCTCGCCCAGCCTCGTTCGTCCGTTCCGGCGCCGCAGCTCGATCGCCAAGTGGCGGCGTCAGCTGCAGGTGAATCCGCATGACGTGTCGGCGCGCGCGGAGCTGGTACGCCTGCTGATCGAAAGCAAAAAATATAAGGAAGCGATGGAGGAGCTCCGGACGATGGGCGACCGGATGGAGCATTCGGCCGAATACTGGAGCGATCTGGGGCTGTGCGAATTGGCGCTCGGCCGCCGCGAGGAAGGGGAACAGGCGATGCTGAAGGCACTGGAGATCAGCCCCCGCGTCAAGTACGGCCTGCCTTATCTGCGGCTCGGCGAGGCGTTCGCCAAGACGGATGCGGCCAAAGCGCTGGACTACTTGCAGCGGTTTCGGGACATTCAATCGTCTTCCTGCGAAGCTTATTACCGGCTTGGAAGCATTTATCGCGAGATGGGGCAGCCGGACCGGGCGAAGGAAGCGGATCGGGAATGCGCGCAGATCTACCGATCCCTGCCGCGCTACATGAAGCGCCGCGAACGGAAATGGGCGCTGCTCAGCTCGTTTCGCTCGCGAGGCGGCTGACTTCGGCTTGAGGGGGCGTCCAGATCGGCAGAGATTTGCACTCTAGCGGCGAAGATTCGTCTCCTCCCGGACCGGGAAGGCAGCCGTTCGAGCTCGCCAGATTCGCGTCGCTAGCGGCGGCAGGAGCTAGCAACCGATCGGAGACCTGCCTTAACCAACGCCAAAAGGAGAGTCCGCCGCTCGTGGACTCTCCCTTTTTTCGCCGAAACGAAATATCTTGAAAGACACCTTGCGCGTCGAATAAAATTTCGAAGTCAGTCTTCCGAGTCTTCGGCTTCCTCTTCGTCCGCTTCCGCGGACGCCTCAGACTCTTCCGAAGCCGCTACTTCTTCCTCGGAAGCTTCGGGAGCTTCCGTCTGCGCCGCCGCTACTTCCGCTTCGGCGGGCTCTTCGGGGGTCACGTCTTCCGCTTGCTCTTCCACGATCAGATCTTCATTCTCATCCATGGCCATTCCTCCTAATTTTTTATAGAGGGGACAACCCCCTAAGATCAAATTATCATGTTCGCCAGCAAGTGGAAACGGTGTTATTTTAGGGTATTTTGTAAGGTTTCATCGAATCGGACATTTGTAAGACAAACGTAACAATCCGGGCGGAATCCGACAATTCGCGACTCTGCCGCGGGGCGTGTTACGCATGGATTTGACAAGCGAAGAAAGGCGTCGTATATTGTGGGGCGAAGCTGAGAACGGGGTGGTTCGGGCATGAGAGGAAACGGACGGAATCGGCCGCAGCGCGGCGAAGCGAAGGGACGGGGCGAGCGTCCGCGCGCGGATTCCGGCGGCAGGCGCGGCGAACGGCCGGGCATGGGCGGCGGCAAAGGCAGAGGCGGAAGCGGAAGCGGCCGGCCCGCGGCAAGAAGCGGCAGAGGCGGGAGCGAACGGCCAGCGGCGAGAGGCGGTAGAGACGGCGACCGGCACGTGCCCAAAAGCGGCGGAAGCTTCGGAAGCGATCGATCGGCGCGCAAGGAAGGCGGAGCTCCGGGAAGCCGGCGCGGCACGCCGGCAGCGGCCGCAAGGGATGTCCGCGGAGCGTCGGCGGCTTCCGGCGCGGCTCCGGGAAGGGGCGCCGTGCGGATCGAGCCGCTCAAGCCGGGCCGCCGCAAAGGCGAATGGATGGAGATTCGCCTGCCGGATTCGCTGGCAGGGGCGCCGCCGCAGAAAGTCATGCAGCATACGCCGCTGGCTCCGAAGCTGGCCGCCAAGCTGATGCAGACGAAAGGGCTGGCGCTTCAGGGCTCCTTGCTGAGGCTGAAGCTGTTTCCGCAGGAGCCGCGCGATTTTCCGGCGGATTGGATGGAACTGAACGTGCTTTACGAGGACGATTTCACGCTGGTCGTCCACAAGCCGGCCGGCATCGAGGTTCATCCGAGCGAAAAAGGACAGCGGAAGACGCTGGCCCACGCGGTATCTTCCTATTACGAGACGACGGGCCAGGAGCTGCGCATCCGGCATATCCACCGCATCGACAAGGAGACGACTGGGCCGGTTCTTTACGCCAAGAACGAATTTGCCCACTATCAGTACGACAAGGAGATGCGCGAGAAAAAAATCGAGCGCATTTACCTTGCGCTGGCCGAAGGGGCGCTTCCCAAGGATAAAGGGACGATCGACCTGCCGATCGGCCAGGATCGCCACCATTCGACCCGGCGCCGCGTCAGCGAGACGGGCGATCCGGCGGTCACGCATTACGAAGTCGTGGAACGGTTCGCGGACCATACGCTCGTCCGGCTGCGGCTGGAGACGGGACGCACGCATCAGATTCGCGTTCACCTGGCGGCGATCGGACATCCGCTGGCCGGAGACGGTCTGTACGGAGGAAAGAGAGGGCTCATCTCCCGGCAGGCGCTCCACGGCGAGCAGCTTCGCTGGCATCATCCGTGGACGAACGAGCCGATGAGCGTTCGCGCGCCGCTGCCGGACGATTTCCGGGAAGCGCTCGAGAGGCTCCGCGAGTAGGAAGGGACAAGCTTCAGGCGGAGCGCCGGGTTCACAGCTCCATCGTATTCTGCAGCTCGGCGGCTTCATGCCGCTTCTGCCGGGCGTACGCCTTCAGCTCGCCCGTGATCTCGTACGGCTGATCTTCGTCGAACCGGATGCCGTACCGGAACCCGTGCGCTCTTTGCTCCTGCCACAGGATCGTTCCCCGCATCTCGATCGGGCCGGTCAATTCGAAATCGAGAACGACCTGGCATTCATGGGACACAGCGTGAAAATTGAGCGCGGACTCCAGCTTGCAGCCGTTCGGGCTGAGGTCAAGCAGCTCCGCTTGTCCCGGCCGGCTGTCCAGATGGTTATGGTTTATCGCGGTTAAGCGGATCAGGCAGGAAATGGCGGGTTCGAATGCATAGCGAAAAGGTTCGTGACGTCGGGAAACCGTCATGGGCGTTCAACCTCCGAGAGAACGGGAATCGGATATTTGTCTTTTTCCGATCATGATAACATGGAGCTTCTGAACAAATACTGAAAAGCCGGCTTGCATCCTTGGAAAGGCTATGTTACGCTGGGTTCGGAACGAATTGACCGGTTCGTTATTTTGGTCAGTTTTTGTAGGAGGAGGACAGGCGATGGCGGAACGCAAGCCTATCGACCGCCGCCGGCAGGTGACGGAAGCGGCGTCCCGTTCGTTCGAGACGTTCGGCTACAAGGGCACGACGATGGACCAGGTGGCGAAGCTGGCACGCGTCGGCAAGGGCACGATCTACACGTTCTACGCCAACAAAGAAGAGCTGTTCGAAGAGATTCTGACGGCGCTGATCCGGGAATTGCGCGTCGTGGCGGACGAGACGCTGGATCCGTCGCTTTCTTTTGCCGACAACTTGATGAACGTTCTGCACCGGGTGCTCGACTACCGGGAGCGCCACGCGCTGGCCGCCAAGCTGTCGCAGGAAGTGCGGGATATCGGCACCCCGATGGCCAAGGAAGGGCTGGAGCGGGTCGAGAAAGCGATCGTCGCCTACATCGCCCGTCACGTGAACGATGCGGCGGACAAGGGAGAGATTCGGCCGTGCGATCCGAAGATGACGGCGTATTTGATGCTGAAGATGTATCTCGCGCTGACGGCGGAGGGCCCGCATTGGCTGAAGCCGCTGAGCCGGGAAGACGTGCTGTCGAACTTCCGGATGATGTGCATCGAAGGGTTGGCCCACCGCTGACGCTTTCTTTTTTTGTTGAAAACTGACCGAATGAGGAAAATGGTCATTTCGTATTTGTCGAGGAGAGTGGAGAGTCATGAGAGGCAATCGGGCGCAAGGGGACGGAGTCGTCCGCGGCGAATTCCGCAGGCTGACCGGCAGCAGGATGGCGATGCTGTCGATGGTCGGCCTGATGGTCATTCCGCTGCTGTACAGCGGCATGCTGATCGGAGCGTTCTGGGATCCGTACGGCAAGCTGGACCGGCTTCCGGTCGCCGTCGTGAACGAAGACGCCGGTGCGTCGATGGAGGGGCGCGAGCTGCACGTCGGCAGCGATCTGGTCGATCAGCTGAAGAACGGTTCGGACTTCAAATGGTCGTTTACGGACGAGAAGGAAGCGATGGACGGGCTGAAGGACCACCGCTATTCGATGGCGTTCGTCATTCCGGCGAATTTCTCGAAGCAGGCGACGACGCTGCGGGACGAAGATCCGCAGCCGGCGCAAATCGAATATTACGTGGACGACGGCTACAATTACTTATCCTCGCGGATCGGGGCGGACGCGGCGGAGTCGCTGCGGACCGAAGTGGGCCGCGAGGTGACGAAGGCGTACGCTTCGGCGGTATTCTCTTCCGTCGGCGAGGCGGCCGAAGGCTTCAAGGACGCGGCCGGCGGCGCGAGCAAGCTGGCGGACGGCGCCAAGGAAGCCGAAGCGGGGGCGCAGCGGCTTCACGACAATCTCGCCAAGCTGTCCGGCGGCGCGCTGGAGCTGAAGCAGGGCCTCGGCAAGCTGACGGACGGCGCGGCGAAGGTGGCGAGCGGCGCGAACGCGGTAGCCGGCGGCGGAGCGACGCTGTCGGCCGGGCTGGGGCAGTTGACGGCGGGAAGCGTCCAGCTTCAGAGCGGCGTCGCCCAGGCGGCGGACGCGTCCGGGCAGTTGAAGGCCGGCGCGGACAGCCTGGCTGCCGGCGGGCGGAAGCTGGCCGACGCGGCGGACGCGGCGAAGGCCGGCAGCGAGAGCGTGGCCGACGGCGCGGATCAACTCGCCGCCGGGCTGCGCCAGTATGCCGAGGCGCACGGCGGCCTGGCGGACGACGCCGCGTTCCGGCAGCTGCTGGCGGCCGCGGATTCGGTCGCGGCGGGAGCCGGGCAGCTGCGGCAGGGCGCCGGAACGCTGGCGGACAGCGCGGATCAGCTCGCCGCGGGGCAAAGCCGGCTGGCTCAAAGCGCGGCGGACTGGCAGGCAGGCGCGGCGAAGCTGAAGCAGGGTGCCGACGCTTTGGCCGGCAAGCTGAAGGAGGCGGCCGGCGGGGCGGACGCGCTGGCGGACGGCGCGCGGCAAGTGGCGGACGGAGCGAAGTCGCTGCAGACCGGGCTCGGAGACGCGAGCGGCGGGCTGCAGACGGTCGCCGAGGGCTCGAAGGAATTGACCGACGGCTCGCAGTCGCTGGCCGGGGGCGTGTCCGGGCTGCTGAGCGGCTCGGAGGAGCTGGCCGGCAAGCTCGGAGACGCGTCGCAGCAAGCTTCGGAGCTGCAAGGAACCGACAAGCAGGCCGGCATGTTCGCCGACCCGGTGTCCGTCTCCGAGCACAAGCTGGCGAACGTGCCGAACTACGGCACGGGCATGACGCCGTACTTCCTCTCGCTCGGCCTGTACGTGGGCGTGCTCATGTCGACCGTCATTCTCCCGCTGCGCGACGCGGCGGGAACGGTCCGCGGCGGCTTCCGGTGGTACTTGTCCAAGCTGCTGCTGTTCGCGCCGATCGTCCTGCTGCAAACGGTGCTTGCGGATACGGTGCTGATCGCGGGACTGGGACTGCAGGTGCCGAACGTTCCGCTGTTCTACGCCGTCAGCGCCGCGATCGGGCTGACGTTCATGACCATCGTGCAGTTTCTGTCCACGCTGGCGGATACGATCGGACGCTTCGTCGCCGTCGTGCTGCTGACGCTCCAACTGGCCTCCAGCGCCGGCACCTATCCGGCGGAGCTGCTCCCGACTTGGCTTCAGCGGATCGGCGAATGGATGCCGATGACGCACGCGATCCGCGCCGTGCGCTACACGCTGACCGGCGGCGAAGCTTCGAGCGTCGGGCATGAGCTGCTTCTGCTGGCGGCGTACGCCGCGCCGTTCGTCGCGCTGACGCTGCTCCTGTTCCGGGCGCGGAGCCGCCGGGCCGACCGCTTCCGCCCGCACGATCCGGGAACGCGCGGAGAGAGCTTGGCGGCGAACGCGTAACGACAAGCGAACACATCGCCGGCCTTTTTTGGCATTGGCGCATTCCGCCGACAAGTAAGCTTGTCATCGATCGATCGTCTGTCCGAGGTTCAAAACCTGCAAATCTGCAGGTATTTGCTCTTAAGACGAACGCCGAATGCACGAAGCCTGCAAAAGTGCAGTTTTTTGGCGGCGATCGGCGGATCGGAGCGGGGAAGCGGGAGAAAACCTGCACAAATGCAGGCATTTGATAAAAAAGCGGCAAAATCGCTTCGAATTCCTGCACATTTGCAGTTTTTGCCCTGCCGGCGGTGACGATATCGGCCGGGGCTAGCCGGAAGCCGTCTTGCCGCTCCGCCTTCGCTCCCTCGTCGCCCCCGCAGCCTAGCCGGAAGCCGTCTCGCCGCCCCGCCTTCGCTCCCTCGTCGCCCTCGCAGCCTAGCCGGAAGCCGTCTTGCCGTCCCGCCTTCGCCTTCTCATCGCCCCCGGGCCCGCCAGCCCGGCCAACGCCGTAAAAAATTCTACCCTTCACCCGGTTTTTTTCACCTGCCCAAAGAAAACGTTCTCTTTTATAGTTAGGGCTACCGGGCAAGCAACCGGCCGAGAGGGGAGAGATTTATGGCTCAAAGAGGGAGGAATGTAGCGGGATACGTGTTCATATCCCCCTGGCTGATCGGCTTTCTTCTGCTGACGCTGTGGCCGATCGCCCAATCGTTCTATCTGTCGTTCACCGACTATTCGATGCTGGCGGATCCGGTATGGACGGGACTCGCCAACTACCGGCATATGTTCGGCGACGACGACTCGTTCACCAAGTCGCTCAAAGTCACGTTTACGTTCGTGCTGTTCTCCGTGCCGCTCAAGCTCTTTTTCTCGCTCATGGTCGCCATGCTGCTCGCCAAAAATCTGCGCGGGATGAACGTTTACCGGACGCTGATTTACTTTCCGTCCCTGATCGGCGGCAGCATCGCCGTCTCCGTGCTCTGGCGGAACATGTTCGGGGCCGACGGCTACATCAACGCGATTCTGGCCTGGTTCGGCATCGCCGGCAAGGGCTGGATTTCGAGCCCGGATACGGCGCTCGGCACGCTGATTCTGCTGAACACGTGGCAGTTCGGCTCGACGATGGTCATCTTCCTGGCCGGTCTGAAGCAAGTCCCGCAGGAGCTGTACGAGGCGGCGGCGGTGGACGGGGCCGGGAGCTTCCGCAGGTTTTTCCGCATCACGCTGCCGATGCTGTCGCCCGTCATGTTCTTTAACCTGGTGCTCGGCATCATCAACTCGTTCCAGATGTTTACCGCCGCCTTCGTCATTACGAAAGGGGGGCCGGTGCAGTCCACTTACGTCTATGCGATGTTCCTCTACGAAAAGGCGTTCAAGCACTTCCAGATGGGTTATGCTTCCGCGCTGGCCTGGGTTCTGCTGGCGATCGTGGCGGCCTTGACGGCCATTAACTTCCTTGTGTCGCGCTACTGGGTGTTCTATGAGGCGGAAGGAGGGAGAGAGGGATGACGGTACGCCGATCGAAATGGGTCGTCCACCTGGTTCTGATCGTCTTCTCGCTCCTCATGATTTATCCGGTCATCTGGTGGCTGGGCGCTTCGCTCAAGCCGCTGGACGAGATGAGGCTGCCCGCGATTTGGCCGTCGAAGCCGATGTGGAGCAACTACTCGGACGGATGGCATTTCTCGGACCAGTATTCGTTCGCCCACTTTTTCTCCAATACGCTGTTGATGGAAGTCGGAAACGTGTTCGGCAGCGTTCTGACGGCCGCGCTCGTCGCCTACGGCTTCGCCCGGCTGAACTTCAAGCTGCGGGGAATGTGGTTCGGGATCCTGCTGCTCACGATGATGCTGCCGACGCAGGTGACGATCATTCCGCAGTATATTCTGTACAATTCCGTCGGCCTGGTGAACAGCTACGTGCCTTTGGTGCTTCCTCATTTTTTCGGCGGCGGCGCCTTCTTCATCTTCCTGATCGTGCAGTTCATCCGCGGCATCCCTCGCGACCTGGACGAGGCGGCGACGATCGACGGCGCTTCGGTGTACGGAATCTTTTGGCGGGTCGTGCTGCCGCTGGTCAAGCCGGCGCTCGTCACGGTCGCGATCTTCACCTTCATCTGGAGCTGGGACGATTTTTTCGCGCAAATCCTGTATCTCAGCTCCGTGGAAAAGTTCACCGTGGCGCTGGCGCTCCGCATGTTTATCGACCAGTTCGAGATCCAGTGGGGGCAGCTGCTCGCGATGTCGCTGTTGTCCGTCGTCCCTTCCGCTTTGATGTTTTTCTTCGCGCAGAAGCATTTCGTCTCGGGAATCGCCACGACCGGCTTGAAAGGTTAGCTTGATCTCAAACGATCGAAATGACGAGAGGAGAAGAAAAGACATGATGATGCGAAAAGGCTCCAAGTTTTGGGCGCTGCTCGCCTTCGCCGCGCTGTTGACGCTGGCGGGATGCGGCGGAAGCGGCGGGAATGGCGGCAACGGAGGCAACGCAGGAAGCGGAAACGCGTCGCCCTCCGCCTCGCCGTCCGGCGGCAGTTCGGAAGCGCCGAGCAGCGGGGACGGGAAAGCGCCCGCGGCTTCCGTCAAGCTCGGCATCATGTGGTGGGGGGCGGACGACCGCCATGAAGCGACGCTCAAAGCGCTCGACCTTTACTCCAAGCAGCATCCGGGCACGACGTTCGCGCCGGATTACATGGCCTGGGACGGCTACTGGCAGAAGCTTCCCGCCCTCGCGGCGTCCAAGACGGTGCCCGACATTCTTCAGATGGACGCGGCCTATATTCAGGATTACGTTGCCAAAGGCGTATTGGAGGACCTGTCCGATCTCGACTTGGGGGGCATCGTGGATCCGGCGGTGATCGACAACCTGAAGATCGACGGCAAGCTGTACGGCATTCCGCTCAGCCAGAACGCGCAGGGTATCGCCTTCAACAAACCCGCGTTGGAAGCGGCCGGCATCTCGCTGCCGCAGAAAAACTGGACGTGGGACGACTACTTCGCGTTCGCCCGGGAAGCGAGACAGAAGCTGCCGAAGGGCAAATACGGCATCGGCGATGCGAGCAGCGCATGGGACTGGTACAACTGGTATCAGACCGGCAACGGCGGCAAGCCGCTCATGGGCGACAACGGCAAGACGTTCACGCTGGATAAGGATCTGTTCGTCAAGTACCAGCAGACTTTCGCGGATTTGCGCAAGGAACAAGCCGTGCCTCCGCCCGACAAGTCGCTCTCGTTCGTCGAGAACGATCCGAGCGCCGACCCGATGGCCAGCGGCGTCGTGATGACCCGCGGCGCGACGACCGGGTCCGTCGCCGCCCTGTACACGCTGATGCCCGACCAGGTGGACGTCGTCGGCATTCCGACCGGCCCGGCCGGAGGCGGATGGGCGCAGTCGACGATCTTCCTCAGCGTCAGCGCCAATTCTCAGCATAAGGAGGAAGCCAAGGCGTTCCTAAAATGGTTCATCACCGATCCGGATGCCGGCCAGACGCTCAAGATGACGCGAGGCATTCCGATCAATCCGGACATTTTCAAGCAGCTGGAGCCGACGATGGAGCCGAAGGACCTGATCGGCAAAAAAATCTACGACATGTCCGTGGAGAAGGCGCTGCCGTTCTACTCGATCGCGCAAGGCTTCACGGAGTGGGTCGATACGTACAAGTCGACGATGGAAGGGGTCATGTTCGGCCAAACGTCGATCGAGGACGCATACGACAAGCTCAATAAGCTCGGACAGCAAATCGCGGCGAAAAACGCGTAAGGCATTCGAGGGTTTGCTGCCGGAGCGGTTCGTTCTGGCAGCTTTCGTTCTTCGCTCGGCCGGAGCCCATTTGTACTGCTCGGGGACACAGCGGCACACGAAGCCGCAATCGGCCCTGGCGAGCCCGCCGCCCGGAGGGCGTAGCGGCACCATGATATCGGCGCGAAACCGTTCGCGCATCTAAAAAGGAGGAATTCGAATGCTGCTGGCCGAATTTTTTCCGTCAAAGCCTACGCGGTTGTGGCACTTGGCCCGGCAAATGGGAATCGCCCACGCGGTCGGCCCGCTCGCCTGGGAGGAGAAAGCCGGCAAGGCGTGGGACTTCGTTCCGCTGCTTCAGATGAAGCAGCGGTTCGAGAACTTCGGTCTCTCGCTGCAGGTCATCGAATCGATGCCGCCAAGCAACCGCATCAAGCTGGGGACGGAAGGGCGGGACGAAGAGATCGATGCGTTCAAAAGTCTGATCGTAAATATGGGCGCGGCCGGAATCCCGGTGCTGTGCTACAACTTCATGGCCGAGTTCGGCTGGTTCCGCACCTCGACCTCGATTCGAACGCGCGGAGGGGCGCTCGTATCCGGCTACGATCACGCGCTCATGATGGATGCGCCGCTCACCGATGCCGGCATCGTCCCGGAGGATCGGCTGTGGACCAATCTGGAATATTTTCTGAAGCAGATCGTTCCGGTCGCGGAGAAAGCCCGCGTCAAGCTGGCGCTCCATCCCGACGATCCCCCGATCTCGCCGATCCGGGGCGTCTCGCGGATCCTTCGCAACGCCGATGCTCTGCAGCGGGCGATCGACCTGGTGCCCAGCGAATATAACGGCGTCACCTTGTGCCAGGGCACGCTGTCGACGGCGGGAGACGACATCCCTGCCGCCATCCGCCGGTTCGCCGGGCAGGGCAAGCTGTTTTTCGTCCATTTTCGCGATGTGCGCGGGACGCCGGACCGATTCGAGGAGACGTTCCACGACGACGGCCAGACGGACATGTGGGAGGCCATGAAGACCTATCGCGAAGTCGGTTTCGAAGGACCGGCGCGGCCGGACCACGTGCCGACGATGGAAGGGGAGAGCAACGAGAACCCCGGCTACGAGCTGCTGGGCCGTCTGTTCGGCGTCGGCTATATCAAAGGTCTGATGGAAGCCGCGGTACGATCGGCGGATTGTCCCCAACCCGTCCCGCATATAAAATGAAAATGAACTTTCTCGCGGGAGGTTCTGGACTATGGCAACGAGGCGTGGAGCGACGATCGTCATCCTCATTCTCATGTCGGGGCTGCTCGCGGCGCTGGCGGCAGGCTGCGGAATCGGGACGTACACGCCCCCGCAGCCTGCCGGAGGGCGACAGCAAACCGTTCGCCTGACGCTCCTGCACAATTGGACCGGCCAGGACGCGAAGGCGATCGCGATGAGACGCATCCTCAACGAATTCCGGACCGCCCATCCCGACGTGCGGCTCGAAGACGTCGGTCTGCCGACCGACGTGCTCAAGGTCCGGCTGCGGACGCTTGCCGCGGCGGACGAAATGCCGGACCTGTTCGTCATGTGGCCGGGGTCGATGACGACAGATTTCGTAAAGGGGGGCTTGCTGCAGCCGGTAAACGACTTGCTGGACGGCAAGCCCGAATGGCGGGACCGATTCATCCCGCACGCCTTCGACGGGTTTACCGTGAACGGCGGCATTTACAGCGTTCCGATGAATCTCGCGCCGACGTCCATTCTTTACTACAATCAAGAGCTGTTCGATCGATACGGCGTGAAGGTGCCCGAGACCTGGGAGGAGATGCAGACGGCCGTTCGCATCTTCAACGAGCATCGAATCATCCCGATCGCGCTGGGGAACAAGGCGAACTGGGTCGTGCAGTCTACGATCTTCAGCACCCTGGCCGACCGGGTCACCGGTTCCGACTGGTTTATGAAAGCGGTTAACCAGAAGGGAGCCCGCTTTACCGACCCTCCGTTCATCGATGCGCTGAAGCTGCTGCAAAATTTCGGCAAGACCGGGGCTTTTCCCGCCGATTTCAATCTGCTCGACGATTATCAGATGATGCAATTGTTCTTTGACGGAAAAGCGGCGATGTTCTTCAACGGCGGGTGGGCGACTTCCTACATCGTCCAGAACATGCCGAAGGAGGCACTCGCGCATACGCACGTCGGAATCATGCCCTCGATCGCGGGCGGCAAGGGCGAAGCCCGCTCCGTCTCCGGCGTCGTCGGCACGGGGCTGGGCGTAAACAAGAGGCTGGAAGGCGCCGAACGAGAAGCGGCGCTCGACCTGTTCTACGCCCTTTCCGGGCCGGAAGGCCAGAAGGCGACGCTGGACAGCAGCACGTTGACCAGCTACGACCTGGAGCCCGACCGGACGAAGGCCAATCCGCTGTTTCTCGAACTCTACGATCTGATCGGCAGCGTCAAGCTCAGCCCCGTATACGACGTCAGCCTCAGCTTGTCCGCGACGGAGGCGATCAACAGCGGGCTTCAGGAAGTTCTGCTCGGCGGCAACGTCTACAAGATCGCCCAGCAGCTGCAGGACACCCAAGCGGCAGCCATGAGCAAGTAACGCGCGGCGGAAGGGGGGCGGGCAGATGCGATGGATTGCGGCTTCGCTGCAGCGGAAGCTGTCGCTGCTCATGCTGGCGTCGACCTTGCTTCCGCTTGCGCTGCTGGGCGTTTTTACGTACAAGGTCTCGACCGACGTGACGGAACAGAAGCTGCTGCAATCCGGCGTCGATACGCTTGGGCAGATGCAGGGGAAGCTTCGCTTCGTCATATCCGACATCGAGAGCCTGTCGATTACGCTGATCGGCCAGAGCGACATCCAGCTCTATTTGAGCACCACGGCGGTAAACGAGCAGGTGAAGACGCGCATCCTCAGCTTCATGAGCGACCTGACCAGCTCCAAGAACTATATCTCCAACATCGCGATCTACCCCAAGCAATTCAACCCGCCGTTGTCCACGACCAACGTCTACGAATCGACGCTCGATCGGCAAGTCGACCTTGCCAAGGTCAAAGAAAAAAGGTGGACCGGCTTGTACGACATGACCGACTTCGCCGGAACGCACCGCGTCCTGTCGCTCATCCGCCCGATGCGCAGCATCTATACGCTGGAACCGATCGGCTGGCTGATCGTCAGCGTGGACGAGTCGGCGATCGCCGACATCTGGTCGGAAGTCGGCTTCGGGGAAGGCAAGGGGCGCGTGCTGCTCCTCGGCGGGGACGGCAGCGTTCTGTCGTCCACGGAGAGAGCCTGGCTCGCCCGCCCGGTCGAGGAGCTGTTCCCCGACATTCCCTGGAAAGCAGACGGAGCCTCGAATTACAGCCGATTCCGGTACGGGAAAGGCAGCGGCGCCATGAACGCGATCGTCTATCCGGAGCCTTCCACCGGCTGGACGCTGATGGGCCTGACGCCCGAAAGTCTGAACCGGTCGCAGAACCGATATATTTTGCAATTGTCGGCGGCGGCGGTCGTGATCTCGATCGTCATGAACGCGGGGCTGATCCTGTTCGTCATCCAGCGCGTCACGAATCCGCTCAAGGTGCTGGCCCGCTTACTGAGCAAGATCAATCCCGACGAGCCGGTGCCGGTGTACCATCCGTCGTCGAGCGACGAGATCGGCCAACTGAGCAAAAGCTACAACAAGCTGGGCTCGCACATCAAGCAATTGAAAGAGCAGCTCATCCGCGACGAGACCCGGAAGAAGGAGGCGGACATCCGGGCGCTGCAGGCGCAGATCAACCCCCATTTTCTGTACAACACGCTTTCTTCCGTTCATTGGATGGCGCTCATGTCCGAGGAAAAGCGTATCGCCGAGATGGTCGGGGCGCTCAGCGACTTCCTTCAGTTCAGCCTGAACAAAGGCAACGACTATTGCCCCGTCCGCCAGGAATTCGCGCACATCCGCAACTACGCCCAAATCCAGGCGCTCCGCTATCCGGGACAATTCGAAGTCGAATGCATCGTCGATCCGGAGCTGTCGGACAAATACATGCTGAAGCTGCTGCTGCAGCCCCTGCTGGAAAACGCGATGATCCACGGCATTCTCAAAAAGGGAGAACAAGGAACGATTGCCGTCTATTTGGAGCAAAGGGGCGGCGACATGCATTTTCTCGTCCTCGACGACGGCATCGGCATGACCGGGGAACGGCTGCGGCAGCTGCGGGACAGCTTGGCCGAACCCGAGCTTCCCGAACATGCCGCAGCCGGCTACGGCTTGCGCAACGTCAACGAGCGGCTGCGGCTCCATTACGGTCCACGGTCGTGCCTTCGCATCGACAGCAGGCCGGGGGCCGGCACCCGTATCTCCTTTTCCATTCCGATCTTGGAGGGACCCGCATGAAGCTGATGATCGTGGACGACGAAGTCATCATTCGAACGGGTTTGGCTACCGTTATCGATTGGCGGGAGATGGGCATCTCCCTGCTGCCGCCCGCGGGTTCGGCGGAAGAAGCGCTGGCGCGTCTTCCCGAAGAGCGCCCCGACATTCTGCTGACCGACATCCGCATGACGGGCAAAACCGGGCTGGAACTGGCGGAGGAAGCGGCCCGCATGCTCCCCCGGCTCGAGGTGGTCATCCTTTCGGGATACGACGACTTTATCTATACGCAGCAGGCGATCCGGCAGAACGTGAGCGATTACTTGCTGAAGTCGAGCCGGCCGGAAGAGATTATCAAGACGATGCTGAAGGTGAAAAAAAAGGCCGAGGAGCGGCGCGTGACGCTGACTGGGGAAGAGAGGCGCAGGCGCGAGGAATCGATGCGGCGGTTTCGGAGGTGGGTCGAGGAAGGGATTCCGGACGCCGGGGAGCGCGTCGAGCTGCCCGGCGATAGGGCGCTTCCCTTCGGGGAGGAAGCCGGCCTTGGCGGAGCGTGGACCGTCGCCCTGATCGCCGCCGGCGGATGGGGAGCATCGGTCAAGGAAGCGTCGCTTTTGCTGTTTGCGGTCGACAATGCGCTGAAGGACACGCTGCCGTGCGTCAGCTTCGCGCAGGACGGCCGGATCGCGGCGGCTCTGCGCTCGGATGCCGGCAGCCCATGCGCCGAGGCGTACCGGGCGGCGTTCGCGAAAATCGAGCGGGTGCTCAAGTGCAAGCTGACGGTCGTCTTCGGCACGGAGGCCAAGCATCCGCGCGAGCTCCATGCCTCTTATGCGGCGGCCGATGAAGCGTTCGGGTTTAAGCCGCTGATGAAGCCGGCCGTCTGGAGCTTCGACGACGTTCGCCATCGCCAAGGCGGCCAATCGGTCTGCACGGCCGAGGAGGAGAAGGAGCTGTCGTCCCTGCTGCTCGAGAACGACCCGATGCGCCTGAAAGCATGGGCGCAGACGTATGCGAGAGCTCTTGCCGAAGATGCGGAGGCGACGCCGGCCACGTTCGAAGCCGCCCTGCAATCCGTCGTCATCGCCGCCCATCGCTGGCTCGACCGCGCGCTGGCCGCGACGGGCCGCGACTCCGCCCAGGAAGCGCGGCCCGCGATGCCGGCCGGCAAGCTGGGGACGGCGCCGGGCGAGCTGCTGTTCCAGCATTTGTACGGCATCATGGAGCTGTATCACGGGAAGCTCGCGGGCGGACAGGCGTCGCATGTGCGCAGAGCGCTCGCTTATATAGAAGAGATGCTCGGAGAAGACGTTCGGCTTCGGCAGATCGCCAGCCGCGTGCACCTGCATCCGAGC
Source organism: Cohnella zeiphila (assembly GCF_014212055.1). Taxonomy (GTDB): domain Bacteria; phylum Bacillota; class Bacilli; order Paenibacillales; family Paenibacillaceae; genus Cohnella; species Cohnella zeiphila. The sequence continues at coordinate 108,260 of NZ_JACJVO010000020.1, forward strand.
CATCTGAGCGATTTGTTCAAGAAGGAGACGGGCATGCGGTTCGTCGATTACGTGACGAAGAAGAAGATGGAGCGCGCGGCCGACATCCTGCTGTCGTCCCCCGCGAAGATCAGCGAAGTGGCCGGCATGGTCGGCTTCGGGGACGTGAAGTATTTCGGCCAGATGTTCAAGAAATACGCGGGCAAGACGCCGAGCGAATACCGGGAGCGCGGCTTGGCTCCCTGAATACCTAGGACGAAAGTTTGCGACTAACGTCCCGATTTTGTCGAAATTGGTTCATTTTTCCCGCGTTTCGACCGTTATAAGTGGTGTATGGAATTTTTGCTTTAGGAGGATACGCCACACGATGAGAAACGACACGATTCAGGTCAGCCGGCGGAAGCGGCCATACGGCCGACCGGTTCTGTTCCGGCTGCTGGCCGCCTTGCTGCTCGCCGCACTGTTCTGGGGACAAGCGAGCGGTCTTGCGCACGCGGAGGATACGGTTACGGGCGTCGAACTGTCGCCGATCGACGACAAGACGGTATACGTCAACGACGATTCGATCGCTTTGACTTTATGGGCCACGATCAGCGGCTCTTCGAGCAAGAAGGATGTCACTTCCGTCGCGACCTGGACATCGTCCAATTCGGCGGTCAGCGTAAGCGGCGGCGTCGTCACGGCCACGGCCAGCGCCGCCAACGCGGTCATTACGGGCAAGTACGGCGGCTACACGGCCACCGTAGCCTTAAACGCCGCCTATCGATACAAGTCGGTCGAGATTCGTCAGAACGACGCGGCGGTCGACTCCAAAATGGACATCAAGCTGGGCGACACGATCGTATTCACGGCCGAAGGAATCCCGACGACGGGCACCGGGGTCAACGTAACCGACGACGCCGCGTGGACCACGTCGAATTCGAGCGTGGCGACCGTGGACGGCGGGGAAGTTACGCTGGTCGCGTCCGGCACGGCGACGATTACGGTGTCCTACCTCGGACGGACCGATTCCGTCGCGCTGACGGTCGCCTCTCCTTATAAGAGCCTGAGCATCGATCAGACCGGTCCGATCGAGAAGAACGTCGACGACGACGCGATCAAGCTGACCGCGACCGCCCAGTTGAAGACGGGCGGCACGGAGGACGTTACGAACAAAGTAACGTGGTCCAGCTCCAACTCGGGAGTTGCGACAGTGGACGAGGAAGGCTCCGTCTCCTTCGTCGGCGTCGGGACGGCGGACATTACCGCGACGTACTTGGGCGTGTCCGGCAAAGTCACGGTCGTCGTCCGGACGCCGAGCGAGGCGCTGCGCCTGTCGCAGGAGAAGACGCTGAAGCTGTCGCTTCAGGACGACAAGTTTGCGGTTAAGGCCAATGCCGTCAAGGATGCGTCCAGCTCGGAAGACGTTAGCTTGAAGGCGCAATGGACGTCGTCGGATCTGGTCGTCGCCACCGTCGGCATCGAGAACGGAACCGTCTACGTGACGCCCAAGAGCGCCGGCACGACGACGATCAAGGCGGAGTACAAAGGCCTGTCGCGTTCATTTACCCTCATCGTCTACCCTACGGTTACGTCGCTCAAGATCGACAAGGATAGCCTGGACGCGTTCGTGGACGAGACCGGCGCTTTTCCGTCGGTAACCGGCGAAGCGCTGTCCGGCGACACGGTCGATCTTACCGACAGCGTCACCTGGACGTCGAGCGACGATTCGATCGTCTCGATCGAGGACGGGCAGTGGAAAGCGGTCAAGACCGGCGCCGCGACGCTGAAGGCGACGCTGAAGAGCGGAGACGATACGCTTACCGCATCTTTCGATCTTCAAGTGAACAAGAAGGTTCATATGCTGTTGGCCGATACCGACAGCGTAAGCATCATTACCGGCCAGGAAGTCGCCTATCCGACGATCCATGTCGTTTATGAAGACGGGGACGAAGAGGACCTGACCGACAAGATCGAATGGACGTCCGGATCGGCCAACGTGCTGGTGAAGGATTCGACCCATACGTGGAAAGGGCTGGTCGCTTCCAAAGCGACGCTCACCGGCACTTACCTGAACGCGACCGTCAAAGTCAATGCGGTCGTGGAGGACGAATACATCGTCTATACGATCGATCCGGCTTCGATCGATCTGACGATCAAGAAGACCAAGTCGATCAAGGTGACCGGGAAAACCAAAGCCGGCAAGAAAGTGTCGCTCGGCTCGCGCATCGAATGGACGTCCTCGGACGAATCGGTCCTCACCGTGAACGGCGCCAGCGTCAAGTCGCTGGCGGAAGGCAGCGGCAAGCTGACCGCTACGTTCCAGGGCAAGACGCTGACCGTTCCGTTCACCGTCAAAGCGAAGCTGACGAAGCTTTCGGCGTCGAATCCGTCGCTGGAACTCGCTCCCGGAGCTTCCGCTGCGGTGAAGATTACGGCGCTGTACGAGAACGGCAAGACGGTGGACGTGACGAGCGCCGCGCTTTGGACCGCGACCAGCACCAAGGTGGCGACGGTCAGCGGCGGCGTCATCAAAGCCGTCGCCAAAGGCAGCACGACGCTCAAAGCGACATTTGACGGCAAAACGGTCACCGTTCGCGTGAAAGTAACCAAGTAGATCAGCCAGCCGTATACGAAAAACAACGAAGCCGGGACGCTTCCCGGCTCCGTTGTTTTTTTGTTTGGTTGGGAAATTCTATGATGGACTGGCTTTTTTGGGATTCATGTCGGGAGCTCCCCCAAAAGTAATCGGAATCGGCTTCGGAGCGCCACGTCACTTTTGGGGGATTCTTTTATGAATGGATGAATGCGGTATACAGTCTGCTGCGATAAACGACTTGATACTGAAGGCCTTCGGTCACGGCGGCGAGCGGCACGTACGTTTTCTCCGCCGATCCGACCTTCTGCAAGTAAGCGGGAGTCGCCAACGCCTTTGGCGTGCCGTTTACTTTCATCGTTTTGGCGCCGATCGCGATCGAGACCTCGTTTGCGCCCTTGCGGAACGTCGCCGTTCTCGTCTTGTTGTCCCACGTCAGCGTTGCGCGCGTTGCGGCGGCGATATCGCTGAGCGCAAGGAATGTCGTGCCGCTGCGAAGGACGGGCTTGTTCGCCGTCTTCAGCGGGCTTCCTTCTATATAAAGGGCGGGCGCCGCGGGAGCGGAACCGGTACCCTTCGAAGCGTAAGGGATCTGCGTATACCCGCCCCACAGCGAATCGGCGAAAGCTTCGGCGATCGCGGAGTAGCCCGCCTGGTTCGGGTGAACGTCCTTCGCGTCGAAGATATGGGTGTACGACAGCTCCTTGCCCGCGAACAGCTGCCGGACCGCCACGATGCCGACGTCGATATGCTCCTCGACCAGCTTCTCGGCCATTTTGTCCAGCCGGTCGGCCAAATCGTCGGTAACCTGGAGAAGGCGTTTGTACAGATCGGCGTTGTACTGCTCGGGTATCGGAAGATATTGGTCGGTCATCAGAATCTCGGCCTGCGGCGCCAGATCGTGAATGAGACGAACGGCTTGTTCCGCCTGATCTGCATAATTATTCAATTTGCCGTCCATATCCCGGTCCAGCGACGCGAGCGCGTCCGCCGTGCCGAGCGTCGACAGCTCCCGTATGTAATCGAGAAAATCGTTGCCGCCGATCGTCAGCGCGACCAGGTTCGCTTGGGCCAGCGCATCTCCGAGCTCGGCGGCGCGGGCGGCGGTCGTCTCCGCTTCGGCCCGAACGCGGGGATCGAAGCTAGAGAAATCCTGGATTTGCGCGGCGGTCATCGGCTTTTTGTCCTTGGTGCCCTGCAGGAAACGGTCCAATCCGTCGGTCGTCAGCCCCATGATCGCGAAGTTGGATTCCTCCGCCCTGCCGTGAAGAAGCGCCTGGTCGAGCAGCCGGTCCGCGTAGCCGTACAGATCGGACGGTTTGGTCGCTCCCGGCTCGTAGCCGACGCTGACGGAATCGCCCAGCACGACGATTCGATAAGGTTCGCCGGCAGCGGAAGGCGCGGCGGCGGTTTCCGCCGAGACCGGCCCGGCCCAGACGGAGCCGGCTCCGGTCCAGAGCAGAGCTCCCGCCACGGCGATCGTCCGGACGCGGCGCATTGCATGGCTCAGCATTTGTCGTTTTCCCCCGTTCTCCCGCGCGGCCGAAGCGAAACAAACGTTATCGGCGTCATAAAAATATTAAATTGCCATTCGTCGCGCGGTGATGTTAAAATAATATAACTACAAAAGTGAATAAATATGAAGCATTCCTATTGTATCAGACAATGCGCGCCATTCCCATCTCTCCTTGACTCCCCATTGGTTTGCGATTCAGGAAGATAACCCTGCGATTCTTTTCTGAATGGTTTCCCTTGGACGGCACGTAGGACGGTACGGCCGTTTCGTTCGGTTTCAAGGATTTTCCCTTCAAACTCTCCTTACAGAAAGGTTGCGTTTATATGAATCAGCTCTTTAACGGATTGCCCCCGAAGCAGGGCCTGTACGATCCGCAATTCGAGCGGGACGCTTGCGGCATGGGCTTCGTCGCCCATATCAAAGGCCGAAAGTCCCACGAGATTGTCGAACAGGCGCTTTCGCTCCTGATCAACATGGAGCATCGCGGCGGCCAGGGAAGCGAGCCGAACTCCGGGGACGGCGCGGGCATTCTGCTGCAGATTCCGCACGAATTTTTCCAGGCGGAGACGGCCAAGCTCGGCTTCAGCCTTCCTGAAGAAGGACAATATGCCGTCGGCATGACGTTCCTGACGCAGAACGACGCCCAGCGGGCCAAGCATGAAGAGATTTTCGCGGGCATCGTGGAAGAGGAAGGCTTGTCGCTCCTCGGCTGGCGGACCGTTCCGACGCGGGACGACATGCTCGGCATTTCGGCGAAGCGCGTCAAGCCGTTCGTCCGTCAGGCGTTCATCTCGCGTTCCACGGGACTGCGGGACGACATGGCGTACGAGCGCAAGCTGTACGTGATCCGCAAGCGCGCCGAGAAGGCGATCCGCTATTCCGGCATCGAAGGCGGCGAGACGTTCTATTTCACCAGCCTGTCGAGCAAGAAGATCATTTATAAAGGAATGCTGACGACGGAGCAGGTCGGCGAGTTCTACGGGGAGCTGCACGATCCTCGGCTTACGACGGGCATCGCGCTCGTTCACTCGCGCTTCTCGACGAACACGTTCCCGAGCTGGGAGCGCGCGCATCCGTTCCATTACATGATTCACAACGGCGAGATCAACACGCTCCGCGGCAACGAGAACTGGATGCACGCGCGCCAGACTCTGTTCGCTTCCGAGCTGTTCGGAGACGATCTCGAGAAGGTCAAGCCGGTCATCAACCATGACGGCTCCGACACCGGCAAGTTCGACAACACGTTCGAATTCATGTACCTGTCCGGCCGTTCCCTCGCTCACTGCGCCATGATGATGGTACCGGAGCCGTGGCAGAACGACGAGTATATGGACGACGACAAGAAAGCTTTCTACGAATACCACAGCACGCTGATGGAGCCGTGGGACGGCCCCGCCGCCATGGGCTTCACCGACGGCGTTCAGATCGGCGCCATTCTCGACCGCAACGGCTTGCGCCCGGCGCGCTACTACGTCACGAAGGACGACTTGATCATCATGGCGTCCGAAGCCGGGGTCATCGAGCTGCCGCCTGAGGACATCGTGCTCAAGGACCGGCTGCGTCCGGGCCGCATGCTGCTCGTCGACACGAAGGAAGGCCGGATCATCTCCGACGAAGAGGTGAAGAAGGCGATCGTCACCGAGCATCCGTACCGCGAATGGCTGAACGACCATCTGGTCGATCTGTCCGACCTGCCGGAAGCGACCGATCTGCCGGAGCCGGACCATGCGACGGTGCAGCAGCGCCAGCAGGCGTTCGGCTACACGTTCGAAGACATTCGCAAGATTATCGAGCCGATGGCGTCCAGCGGCGTCGAGCCGCTCGCTTCGATGGGCTACGACTCTCCGCTCGCGGTATTGTCCGAACGGCCGCAGCGGCTGTTCAACTATTTCAAGCAGCTGTTCGCGCAGGTGACCAACCCGCCGATCGACGCGATCCGCGAGGAGATCGTCACCTCCACGTACACGACGATCGGTCCGGAGCGCAACCTGCTCAATCCGGAACCGGAGAGCTGCCGGCACATCCGGCTCGCGTCGCCGATCGTGTCCAACGAGGACTTCGCGAAGCTGCGTCACGTTCACCGTCCCGGCTTCAAGTCGATCACGCTGCCGATCTTCTTCGATCCGCAGTCGGGCGAGGAAGGGCTGCGCGAGGCGCTCGAGACGTTGTGTTCGGCGGCCGACCGCGTCATCAAGCACGGCCATAACATTCTGATTCTGTCCGACCGCGGCATCGACGCGGACAACGCGGCGATTCCGTCGCTGCTGGCCGTCTCGGCGCTGCATCACCACCTGATCCGCCAAGGCACACGGACCAAGGTGAGCATTCTGCTCGAGTCCGGCGAGCCGCGCGAGGTGCATCACTTTGCTCTGCTGATCGGCTACGGCGTCAGCGCGGTCAATCCGTACCTGGCGTTCGAGACGCTGGACGACCTGATTCGCCAGGGCATGCTGAAGAGCGTCTCGCACGAGAAGGCGGTCAAGCATTATCTGAAGGCCGCGAACAAGGGCGTCGTCAAGGTGCTGTCCAAGATGGGCATCTCGACGATCCAGTCGTACCGCGGCGCGCAGATTTTCGAAGCGATCGGCTTGAAGACCGAAGTTATCGACAAGTATTTCACGTGGACGCCTTCGCGCATCGGCGGCGTCGGCCTGGACGTCATTGCGGAAGAGACGCTGAAGTCGCACAACCGCGCGTTCGAGAAGCAGGAAGGCGCGGTGCGCGAGCTGGACTCCGGCGGCGAATACCAATGGCGCAAGGACGGGGAGGACCATCTGTTCAACCCGAAGACGATCCACACGCTGCAGATGGCGACCCGTTCGAACGATTACGGCCTGTACAAGAAGTTCTCGGCGCTCGTTCAAGGCGAGTACGAGGAGATTCGCACGCTGCGTTCGCTGCTCGACTTCAAGTTCGATCAGCCTCCGGTGCCGATCGAAGAGGTCGAGCCGGTCGAAGCGATCTTCAAGCGGTTCAAGACGGGCGCGATGTCGTTCGGCTCGATCAGCAAGGAAGCGCACGAATCGCTGGCGATCGCGATGAACCGCATCGGCGGCAAGTCCAACTCCGGCGAAGGCGGGGAAGACCCGGCACGGTTCACGCCGGATGCGAACGGCGATCTGCGCCGCAGCGCGATCAAGCAGGTGGCGTCGGGACGCTTCGGCGTCACGAGCTATTACCTGGCCAATGCGGAAGAGATTCAGATCAAGATGGCGCAAGGCGCGAAGCCGGGCGAAGGCGGACAGCTGATGGGCCGCAAGGTGTACCCGTGGGTTGCCGAAGTTCGCGGAACGACGCCGGGCGTCGGCTTGATCTCGCCGCCTCCGCACCACGATATCTATTCGATCGAGGATCTGGCGGAGCTGATCCACGATCTGAAGAACGCGAACCGTCATGCGCGGATCAACGTCAAGCTCGTCTCCGAAGTCGGCGTCGGCACGATCGCGGCCGGCGTGGCGAAGGCTCGCGCCGACGTTATTCTCGTCAGCGGTTATGACGGAGGCACCGGCGCTTCCCCGATCGGCTCGATCCGCCATGCGGGCTTGCCTTGGGAGCTTGGCCTTGCCGAGACGCATCAGACGCTGATTCTGAACAACCTGCGGGACCGCGTCGTCGTCGAGACCGACGGCAAGATGATGACGGGCCGCGATATCGCGGTCGCCGCGCTGCTCGGAGCCGAGGAGTACGGCTTCTCGACCGCTCCGCTGGTCGTGCTCGGCTGCATCATGATGCGCGTCTGTCAGCTCGATACGTGCCCGGTCGGCGTCGCTACGCAAAATCCGGAGCTGCGCAAGAAGTTCATGGGCGATCCGGAATACGTCGTCAATTACATGCACTTCCTGGCGCAGGAGCTTCGCGAGATCATGGCGCAGCTCGGCTTCCGGTCGCTGGACGAGATGATCGGCCGCACGGACCGGCTCGACACGAAGAAGGCGATCTCGCACTTCAAGGCCGCCGGCGTCGACTTGACCGACCTGCTCTACCGGCCGGAGCTGCCGGAAGGCTCGGCACGCTACAACGTGAAGTCGCAGAACCACGGCCTGGAAGAGTCGCTCGACCTGCAATCGCTGCTGGCGGCGGCGGCTCCTGCGATCGAGCGCGGCGAACGGGTCGAAGGCTCGTTCCCGATCAAGAACACGAACCGCGTCGTCGGCACGATCGTCGGCCATGAAGTGACGAAGAGCCACGGCAAGGAAGGGCTGCCGGAGGATACGATTCGCTTCCACTTCACCGGAACGGCCGGAATGAGCTTCGGCGCCTTCGTGCCGAAGGGCATGACGCTGACGCTCGAAGGGGACGCGAACGACTACATCGGCAAAGGATTGTCCGGCGGCAAGATCGTCGTTTACCCGTCGCCGAAAGCAACGTTCAAGGCTGAGGACAACATTGTCGCCGGCAACACGGCGTTCTACGGCGCCACGAGCGGCGAAGCCTACATTCGCGGCATCGCCGGCGAGCGGTTCGCGGTGCGCAACAGCGGCGTGAACGTCGTCGTCGAAGGCGTCGGAGACCACGGCTGCGAATATATGACCGGCGGACGCGTCGTCGTCCTCGGCGTCACGGGACGCAACTTCGCGGCCGGCATGTCGGGCGGCATTGCTTACGTCATCGACTGGGACGGCAGCTTCGTAAGACGCTGCAACCTCGAGATGGTCGGCCTCGAGAGCCTCGAAGACGCGAGCGAAACGGCTGAAGTGCGCGGCATGATCGAGAAGCACGTGAAGTATACGAACAGCGAGCTCGGAGCCCGCGTGCTGGCCGAGTGGGATACGGTGCTTCCGAAGTTCGTCAAGGTTATTCCGAAAGACTACAAGCGGATGCTGGAACAGATCGCCAAAGTCGAAGCCCAAGGGCTTAGCGGCGAGAAGGCGCTGCTGGCCGCATTCGAGGCGAACATGCGCGACCTGTCCCGCGTCGGCGGCAACTGACGGGCACGACCGGAAACGGCTAAGCCCGCGAACGGAGTCCTTCCTTAGGGGAGGGTTTTGTTCGCGGGCTTTATTTTTTGTCCTGGTCCTAAGACCACGTGCCTGAACCAAAGGAAATCCGATGCAAGGATATCGTCCCGGTTTTCAATAAAATATTCCAAAACGAAGCGCGAAACTACCCATTCGACAAAAACTTATCCAAAAACCGGAAGATTCGTTGCATTGTCCGACAACCTCTGCGTTCTTCATCCTTTATAATGGTCTACATAAGAGGAAGATGTTCCAGAAGTGAGGGTGTGTGGATGGGAAAAGAGCGGGATCTGCAAAGCGACGACAAAAATAGGCAGCAGACAATTGTGGAAATTGACATCCGTAAAATACTCGAGCAGATGGGCATATCGGAAGAGAAGTGGCCGGAAGAGTGGATGAGAAAGGAAACGGTGTAGCAAGTAAAGCACTCTCGGAATGTATACATAGGGATGAAAGCGCTAAACCTCAGCGATGAACGGCGGGCATAAGCCCTTCGGTCGCTGAGGTTTCGTCCTGTTCGGAAGAGTCGAGCGGGCTCCCGTTCAATTCATGGCCCGCTCCGCGCGCACGAACGCGATAAAGCGGCGGGCTTCTTCCGGCGTCAGCCTGCGTCCGTCAATGGTAAGCGCGAACTTCTCGAGCAGTTCCGCTTCGGACAACTCCAATTGATCGGCGAAGCTGCGGACGTCCTCGTCCAGCATTCCTTGCGGATGGTCCGTCCGACCGACCAAATAGTCGATCGACACGTGGAACAGATCGGCTACCTTCGTCAGTGTCTCCGTATCGGGTTCCCTCCGGTTCTTCTCGTAGTGGGACAAAGCCGCCCTGGAGATGCCGAGGGAAGTAGACAACTCTTCTTGGGTCCAACCGCGCTGGTCGCGCAATTGGGCGATGCGGCCGCCAATATTCATCAGTTTCCCTCCCTTTTGATCCATTTGTAAACATCATAATATGTTTACGATTTGTTTGCATTGCTTGCGACAAAACGTCGCACTTTCCTCGAAAACCCCTAAATTTTAAGGTCAAATGCAAAAATATCTACTTGACACGATACAGATCGTGACATATTGTAAGAGTATGCATGATACATTACGTATCTAAAATTCAGCTTGCCCAACAGTATATTTTATTATACCAGTTTCGAGTGCTTGCAAGGATAAGCTTTTTCTCATTTTGACGGAGGGACGCGCATGAATTGGGAGGACGCCGGAAGCGGCTTTACGCGCCGGAAGCATGTTCGTCTTCAGATGCCCGCGGAAGAAGGGGCGCTTGTTCGGATCGTGGCGATCGCTTCTCGGGCGCTTGCCAGTCCGCCCGGACGGGTCCGGCTCGCGAACGTCAGCGAGGGCGGCTGCTGCTTCGAAAGCGGGCTGCGTTTCCCCGTTCTTCCCGAGATGCGCCTGGAGCTGGGGTGGCCGATCGACGATTGCCCGCTCGCTCTGCCGGGCCATATCGTCTGGCGCGCGGATACGGTGGACGGTTACCGCTACGGCATGAAGTTCGCCTTAAGCGAGATGCAGCGCACCGCTCTGATCGGGCGGCTGAACGAACGGTTGATCGAGCTATGCCCCGACCAGACGAAAATTCATGCCTTGTACCGCATGCTCTCGGCACGACCGAAGCCGGGCCGCGGCAAAGAAGCGTCGATATGAACGGTCCGCGCCGCGGCCCACCGATGGAAATCATACGAATCCGAAACGTTTGGCGGGTGATGGCGTGACTCGGAAATGGAAACGTCTCTTATGGATATCGGCTGCAGGCGTGCTCCTCGCGGTAGGCGGAACGATCGTTTACTTGGGCAACGAGGTTCGGGTGGCAGCCGACCGCATGTACGAGCCTCTGTCGTCCGCGAAAGCAAGTTATGAGGCGAAGGACCCGGAGCTGCAAGCTTGGCGAAGTCAATCCGCTGCCAATCCGGCTCCGGCGGATGCTGACGGGGAAGGGAGCGTTCGGGCTCTGGCCAAAGGGCCGACGGAAGTCCAGGCAGACGCTTCGTCCGGCGGCGGCGCGGTAAAGATGTCTGCGGCCCAATCTGCGGCGCAGCGCTCCCAGGGCGCCTTCACGGTACTGCTCGCCGGAGTCGACGAGCGGGCCGGGGACAGGGGGCGAACGGACACGCTGATGGTGCTGACGGTGAACGAGGCGCGGGAGGCGGCCTTCCTGTTCAGCATTCCGAGGGATACCTATGCCGATCTCGTTCCGAAAGGAACGAAGGACAAAATCAACCATGCCTACGCGTTCAGCGGAATCGAAGGCACCGTATCGACGGTGGAGCATTTCCTCGACATTCCGATCGATCATTACGTCAAGGTGAATATGGAAGGGTTCGAGAAGATCGTGGACACGCTTGGAGGCGTGGACGTGACCAATTCGTTCGCTTTCGATTCGGAGGGGGACCATTTTCCGGCGGGCGAGCTCCATTTGACCGGCGAGGAGGCGCTCAATTACACCCGCATGCGGCATGAAGATCCCCGGGGGGATTTCGGGCGCAACGAACGGCAGCGGCAAGTGCTGAACCGGCTGGTGGACAAGGCGGCGGATTGGAAAAATTCGTTGGAGATCACGAACGTTCTCCGCAGCGTCAGCCGCAACGTCAAAACCGACTTTACGCTCGGCCAGCTGACCGACCTGGTGACCAAGCACAGGGACGTGGTCCGATCGGTCGAGAGCACGGAAGTGAAAGGCCAGGGCAAGATGATGGGCGGAATCTACTATTATATTGTCGGTCAGACGGAAAGGGATCGGCTTCACGACGAGATCAAGTCGTACTTGATGGACGACGGAACGAAGTAGACCTTCATCGGCTTTTCCCGCCGCGCAAACTGCGCGGCTTTTTCGTTGTCCCGGAAAAGGCGCGGATTGTCGTTTCGGGAGAAAAGTTGCCGTTTATCGTCGTTTTCCGTTACGATAGGGTAAAAACAGTTCGGAGGGGATGGTCATGTTCGCATCGCAGCGAAGGGACTATATCGCGGAGGCGCTGCGCAAGCATCGGCAGGTCACGGTGAGAGAGCTGGCCGCCGAGCTGGGCGTATCGGAAGGCACGCTGCGCACCGACCTGCGGCTGATGGAGGACGAAGGGCTGCTGGAGCGGACGCACGGCGGAGCGGTGCCGCCCCGAAGCCGCTCGTCCGCCGCTCAAGCGCAGCCGCAAACTTCCCGCAGCGAATTGAACCCCGCGGAGAAGCGCGCGATCGGACGCGCCGCCGCCGAGTTGGTAGCGAAAGGGCAATGCGTCATGCTCGACGCAAGTTCGACGGCGCTCGAGCTGGCGCGCCAGCTGGTCGACTTCGATTACTTGACGATCGTGACGAACGGACTCGAAGCGGCGATGGAACTGAATCGGAATCCCCGCGTCAACGTCATTCTGATCGGCGGGGTGCTGCGCCCTTCCTCCCGGACGATCGAAGGCCTTCTCGGCAAAAGCATTCTGCACGACATTCATGCGGATTTGTTCTTCACTTCCGCGGAGGGGTTTACTCTCAAAGCCGGCATGACCGACTTCAGCCCCTACGAGGCGGAGCTCAAGAAGGAGATGGCCGCCAACGCGTCGCAGGTCGTGGCCCTGCTGGATCATACGAAGCTGGGACGCCGATCGATCGCCACTTCCATTCACGCCGATCGGATTCGGACGCTGGTGACGGACGCGCAGGCGGATCCGTCCTTTCTGCAGACGCTCGGCCGGATGCGGATCGTCACGGCCAAATGAAGGGAAATGAAAGTCCGTTTGCGAACAAACGAAGAATCGAATGAACGCAAATGAAAATGCCGGCAAACGATAACAAAAGTTGACAAACGGCGATGATGCGGCGGAAAATGGAGTTAACCATACAATGACCGATGATGTTGTCAGCAGGCAATGAACCGTTAGCGGGCGAACCGTCGGATGGAAGGACAGGGGGAGGAAGTTGCTGAACGGGATCGCGGATTTGAGCGGTTTTGACGGATTTCTGATTGATCTGGACGGCACGATCTATCGGGGAGACCTGCTGATCGATGGAGCGGCGGATACGGTGCGGCGGTTGTTCCGTGAAGGCAAAAGGGTCGTGTTCGTGAGCAATCGAGGCAATATTTCCCGGGACATGTGCAAAGCGAAGCTGGCCGGCATGGGGCTGGACGTTCCGGCCGAGAGCCTGCTGCTGACTTCGACCGCATCCGGCATGTACCTGAAGGAGAGGGATCCGGATTCCGCGGTCTGGGTGCTTGGGGAACAGGGGCTCAAAGACGAATTGGCGACTTTCGGCATCCGGCTGGCGCCGCGGCCGGAAGATTCGGATTGGCTCGTCATCACGCTGCACGAGACGGTGACGTACCGGGAGCTTAATATGGCGTTCCGAGCGATCCGAAGCGGGGCGCGCATTCTGGCGACGAACGAGGACCGGATGGTTCCGACCGCCGAAGGCGATTCGCTGGACGTGGCCGGCATGATCGGAGCCGTCTGCCATCCGGCCGGCCGCTGGCCCGACGTCGTCATCGGCAAGCCGTCCGAATGGATGGCGCAGGCGGCGCTGCGCACGCTCGGTTTGCCGCCGGAGCGATGTCTGGTCATCGGCGACAGCCTGCATTCCGACATCGCCCTTGCGAAGCGGCACGGAATGTCCGCCGCGCTGGTGCTGACCGGACTCGCCGATCATGGGAGTGCGTACGGCGGAGAATATAAGCCGGATTACGTTTGGGATTCGATCGCCGGCTTGAACGGTTTACTGGAAGGAGTTTAACCGATGAGCGACATCTTGAGAAGCGTTCGGGACGAAGCCGAACGGCAAGGAAGAAGCCTGGAAGGACTCTCTTTTCCCCAGATCATCCGGTTGGGTGCGGGAGCGTCCCGGGAAACGGCCGCCTACTTGCTGGAGGCCGGCCATCGCAAGGTTGCGCTGGTCGCCGACGACCGGACGTATGCGGCGGCCGGCCGGGACCTGGAGAAGCAGCTGACGGCGGCGGGGTTGACGGCATCGACGACCCTCATCAAGCCGAACGAGATCGGCGACGTCGCGGCCGACGAGGCGTCGATCGTGCAGCTGCTGCTGGATTTGCAGCGAACGGGCGCGACCGTTTGCGTCGCGGCGGGATCCGGAACCGTGCATGACATCGTCCGGTACGCGGCTTATTCGTGGCACGTTCCGTTCGTATCGGTGCCGACGGCCGCTTCCGTCGACGGCTTCACGTCCAAAGGCGCGCCGCTGATCATCCGAGGCGAGAAAATCACGGTGCCGGCGATCGGACCCGACGCGCTGTTCGCGGATACCGAAATTTTGACGCGGGCGCCGGCGGCGATGGCGGCAGCGGGATTCGGCGACATGCTCGGCAAGTTCACGTCGCTGTTCGACTGGAGCTTCGGAAGGCAGGTAGCGAACGAACCGGACGACCCGCTGACGGAGTCGCTCACCGAGCGCGCGCTTCTGGCCTGCGCCGCCCATGCCGACGAGATCGGCCGCGGAACCGAAGAAGGTCTTGCCGTGTTGATGACGGCGCTGATCGAATCGGGTCTCGCCATGCTCATTCTCGGACAGTCCCATTCGGCCTCCGGGGCGGAGCACCATCTGTCGCACTACTGGGAGATGGAATTCATTCGCGGCCGGCGCCGGCAGCTGCTTCACGGCGCGAAGGTCGGCGTGGCCTGCTCCGTCGTCTCCGGCTTGTACAAGCGGATCGCCGAAGAGGGGCTGCCGGCCGTCCCGGCAAACTCGCCGCTTCGCGACGCATGGCGGATCGCCGAATCCGGCTGGTCCGACATCCGCGAGCGGATCCGCCGGCTGCCCGGCGAGGAGCAGATTCGCGAACTGCTGCGCACGGTGCACGGTCCGGACACGATCCAGGCGCTCGGCATCGACGCCGGTCTCCGCGACCGCGCGCTGCGCGAAGCCGATCTGGTCCGTCCCGGCCGAACGACGCTGCTTCGCCTCTACAACTCGGCGTTTCGATAAGAATAAGCAAGAGCGGCAACCCGCAGGATGGACGCTTCGAACAGGCGCCTCTCGCGGGTTGCTTGCTTGAAAGGGGAGCAGCGCTTTTTTTACGCTGCATCCTCCAATCGGCAGAGCGAAAAGCAGGAATGAGCGTTCATCCGCCGAACTTTCATAGGGAGAAGAGGGTCAAGAAGATTGGAGGAATCCCCATGACCATTCGATTGCCCAGAAGCGCCCCGGAGTCGCAAGGCATCTCGTCGAACGCGGTTTCGCGCTTTTTGCAAGCGATTGCGGAAAACGATATCGAGCTGCACAGCCTGATGCTGGTCCGGCACGGCCAAGTCGTGGCCGAAGGCTGGTGGGCGCCGTACGCGGCCCCGCTGAAGCACAAGATGTTCTCGCTGAGCAAGAGCTTCACTTCCTCTGCCGTCGGCTTCGCCGTCACCGAAGGGCTGCTGTCGCCGGATGACAAGGTGCTGTCCTTCTTCCCCGAAGACGTGCCGAACGATCCGTCTCCCCATCTGGAAGCGATGCGGGTCAGACATCTGTTGACGATGGCGACCGGCCATACGGCGGATACGATCGACCCCATGAAGATGACGCCCGACGGCAATTGGGCTGCCGAGTTCCTGCGGCTTCCGGTGGACAAGGCTCCGGGCACGCACTTCTTGTACAATACGGGCGCCACTTACATGCTGTCCGCCATCCTGCGCAAGGCGACGGGGCAGAACTTGCTCGATTACCTGCGGCCGCGCCTGCTGGAGCCGCTCGGCATCGAAGGGGCGACTTGGGAGACCTGCCCTCGCGGAATCGCGATCGGCGGCTATGGATTGAGCATTACGACGGAAGATATCGCCAAGTTCGGACAGCTCTATTTGAACAAGGGACTATGGGGCGAAAGGCGGATTTTGCCGGAAAATTGGATCGAGGAGGCGACCTCGAAGCAGATCGCGAACGGAGACGAAGGGGAGAGCGATTGGGCGCAAGGCTACGGATACCAGTTCTGGAGATGCCGCCACGGGGTTTACCGCGGCGACGGGGCGTTCGGACAGTTCTGCATCGTGATGCCGCAGCAGGATGCCGTGCTGGCGATCACAAGCGGAACGAATGACATGCAGGGCGTGCTCAACCGGGTTTGGGAGCATCTTCTTCCCGCCATGCGGCCCGGGGCGGCCGCAGAAGATCCGCAGGCGTATGCCGAGTTGAACGCTCAACTGAAGGGATTGAAGCTGGAGCCTCCCGAGCGGACGCCGTCGTCGCCGAGAGAACGATCATTGCCGGCGGAGACTTATCGATTGGAAGAAAACGAACGGACTTGGAAAGCGCTCGCGATCCGGTTCGAGAAGGACGAAGCCGTCCTGACGTTCCAAGAGGAAAGCGAAATACACGAGCTGCGATGCGGACGCGAGTCGTGGGCGGAAGGGACATCGAAGCTGCTGGAAGGAACGGATTCCCGTCTCGCGGCTGCCTTTACCTGGGAGAACCCGGACCGGCTGCTGCTCACGCTCCGCTTTATCGAAACCCCGTTCTGCATTACGGCTGCGGTCGACTTCGAAGACGATGAAGTCCGCTTTTCCTACCGGATCAATGTCGGATTCGGAGGCCAAGAAGCGCCCCCGATTCGAGGCCGTCTCCGGTAAGGCCCTGCCCCATCGAAGGAGGGCGGCCGATGCGCCGCCCCCTCTGTCCTTCCCGTTGCCATTTTCCTCTCTATTTCATATCCCATGGAACGACGACGATTGATAAGCTTGACATGTTACTAATTGTATCATAAATTAAAATAAATATACGAACGGTATCTGCGGGCGGCAGGCCCGGGGCTGCCGCGAGGAGGGGCTGCGCGTGAAGGTGTTGTTTCTAGCCGGCGTTTCGTCTCCGCAACGCATCGCTTTTTTTAACCGATTGGGAACGTTCTGCGAGTTGACGGTATGGTTTCAGTCGCGCGGCGAGCCGAAGCGGGAGGAACGGGGCGAAGAACCCGGCGCTTTATTCCGCTGCCGGTTCCTCTCGGGCTCCGCCGATGGGCGCGGCAATCGTCTGAATCTCTCGGTGCTGCGGGCGCTGGAGCAGGAGCCTTTCGACGTTTACGTTCTCGGAAGCTGCAGCTCGCCGACCGAGATGCTGGCCATCCAATGGCTGAAGCTCAGGCGAAAGCGATTCATTCTGAACGCCGAAGGAACGTTCGTCTCCGATGTTAGCCGGGTGCGGCGCAAGCTCAAGCGCTATTGGGTATCCGGCGCCGACCTGTGGCTGTCGTCGGGCAGGAGCTGTACGCGTTATTTGCAGGAGAACGGTGCCGATCCGGAGAGAATTCTGGAATATCCGCTAGCCTTGAACCGGTTCGGGGGACAGGAGCTTGCTCCGCTGACAGAGGAGGAGAGGGGCGCGCTCAGGCGTCGCGAAGGACTGCAGGGAACGGTCTTTCTGTCGATCGGTCCCTTCCTCCCGCGCAACGGAGTCGACGTTCTACTGGATGCGTTCGGCCGGCTGTCCGCCGCCGGCGCCAGCCTGCTCTTGATCGGGGACGGCCCCGAGCGGGAAAAGTACGAGCGCACCGTTCGGGACCGCGGAATCCGGCACGTCGTGATCAAAACTTACCTGCCGAAGCGGGAACTGCTTCGCTATTGGAAAGTCGCGGACGTCTTCGCGCTGCCGGCGCGCGAAGAAACATGGGGATCCGCGCTGAACGAGGCGATCGGCTTCGGGCTGCCGATCGTGTCGACGACGAAGGCCGGAGCGGCGCTCGATCTGGTCCGGGACGGGACGAACGGGTTCCTGGTGCCTCCGGACAATGCGGCGATGCTCGCCGAGCGGCTCGGCAAGCTGGCGGGCGATCCGGAGCTTCGCGGCCGCTTCGGCGCGGAGAGCCGCAAGCTATCGGAGCAATACAGCATAGAGAGAATGGTCGAGGAGCATGTCCGGGCGCTGGAACAGTTCGTCCGGGATGCCGAGAGGAAGCCGGAGTCCATCTCCGCGCCGCTTGGTTTAGACGGACCGAGCGCCATACCGAAGGCCGAGCCGGGGCAGGAGCTTGAGCAGGCGGGCATGCGCCGCACCGAAGGGGTCTAAAGTCGATGCGGGCGGAAGTGATCGCTTGTCTGGAACGGTTGGAGAGTCTGTCGGAAAGCTGGGCGGAGCTCGTCGCCGAGATGGATCGTCCGGATTTGTACGATACCTGGGAATGGGTGATCAGCTGTCTGACCCGCTTCCATGGGAAAGCCGCGGAGCCGTTCGTCATCGCCGTATTCGACGGCGATCGGTGCGTGGGCATCGCGCCGCTGCATCGGGTGAACGAACGGCATGGAGGGATGATCGTCCGAACGCTTCAATGGATTACATACGGGCTCGCTATGTACGGCGGCTTCTGCCTGCACGGCGGCCGCAATGAGGCCGAAGTGCTGGGGAAGATGGCGGACGCCCTCGTCGCTTGCCGCGACGAATGGGATCTGCTCAAGCTGGCGAACGTCAATTCAAGCCGCAACGCCACCTTTCTCGTCCGGAAGCTGCTGGCGGACCGCTTCAGTCTCTACGCCGAGGAAGCCGATTACGTTCCGTATCTGAATCTGGTGAAGGACTACCCCGGCAAAATCAACGGCAAGGAGCGCAAAGACATCGAGCGGCGGGAGCGGAACTTGCTGCGGGAGCGCCGCGTGCGGATCGAGCTCGACCGGCCGTTCTCCGCCGACGTATGGGAACGCGCGCTTGAGCTTCATCTCGCCAAGTGGCCCGACAGTCTGCTGCACGATCCCCGCTATCGCGGCTTCTGCCGGCAGCTTTACGAAGATTTAAGCGATCGCGGCCAGCTCGGCATGTCCTACTTGGAGATCGACGGAAGGATCGAAGCCGTCAACGTCTGCCATTTCATGAATCGCAAAGTGTACGGCAAGCTGACGGCCTATTCGCCCGAGTATGCCCGTTACGGCTTGGGCCTGATTCTGCTTAACCGCCTGCTGTGTCATTATCGCGACAAGGGCATGGAGGAGTTCGACTTCGAGGGCGGGACGCAGCCGTTCAAGTTCTATTGGACGGATACGGTGCGCAAGAACTTCAATTACTATGTCTGCAACAACAATGCGAAAAGAACGTTTCTTCGTCTCTGGTGCGCGCTGGTCTTGAAACGCAGCCTGGCGATTCGCGCCCGAAAACTCGCTTGGAGAAGTCGTCTGAGGGCGCTAAGGACCCGCCGGGTCCCGATCGTTTCGCCGAAGGTCGCCCGCGTTCCGGCTAAACCGCTTCGGGACGGTTGAAGCAGTCCCGGCTCTATGAAGAAAATATTGTTACCAATTGTATCAAAGCGCAAATTATTGTGCAGATACAAATCGTGACGCCGCTAAAAACCCTCACCGGAAAAGCTCCATTTTGTTGAAAACTCCAGCTTGACACGGATACGATATGTATCATATAGTGGAAGAGTCATAGATACGTTCAGTCGCAAGATGCGGAGATCGTCAGCGGCCGTCGAACGCGATCGAACCTTCCACTAGGAACTGGAGGAATATTCATGAGAATTCTGGTGACGGGCGGAGCCGGCTATATCGGCAGCCATACCTGCCTGCAACTGCTGAAAGCCGGCCATGAAATCATCGTGTTCGACAACTTGCTGAACGGCAAGGAAGAAGCGCTGCTGCGCGTTCGCGACCTGGCCGGCTGTTCGTTCCCGTTCTATGCCGACGACTTGAGGGACCGCGAGGCGGTGGAGCGGGTGTTCCGCGAGCACGACATCGAAGCGGTCATTCATTTTGCCGGCTCCAAAGCGGTAGGCGAGTCCGTTCGTCTTCCGCTGGACTACTATTTCAACAACGTTTACGGCACGCTCGTGCTGTGCGATACGATGAAGCGGGCCGGCGTTCAGAAGATGGTGTTCAGTTCCTCCGCCACCGTCTACGGAATGCCGAGCCGCTGTCCGATCGACGAGACCTTTCCGCTGACGGCGCTGAATCCTTACGGGCGGTCGAAGCTCATGATCGAGGACATTCTTCGCGATTTAAGCCAATCGGATCCGAAATGGAGCATCGCCCTGCTCCGTTATTTCAACCCGATCGGCGCGCATCGGAGCGGCTTGATCGGCGAGGACCCGAGCGGTCCGCCGAATAATCTGCTGCCTTGCGTAACCCAAGTGGCCGTCGGCAAGCTTCCTTGCCTGGCGGTATACGGCAACGATTATCCGACGCCGGACGGGACGGCCATTCGCGATTACCTTCACGTGGAAGACCTGGCGGCCGGTCACTTGAAGGCGGTGGCCAAACTGTCGTCGCTGTACGGGGTCGAAGCCTATAACCTCGGCACGGGCAGAGGCTGGAGCGTGCTCGAAGTCGTTCGAGCGTTCGAGAAGGCGACGGGACGCCGCGTACCTTACGAGATCCGGGACAGAAGGCCGGGAGACGCCCCGATCGTTTTCGCCGACCCCGGCAAAGCCGAGCGCGAATTGGGGTGGACCGCAACGCGCGGACTCGAGGAGATGTGCCAGGATGCCTGGAGATGGCAGTCCCGCAATCCGAACGGATACGAGGTAGCTGTAACCGCGGGAGCGGAACGCCTGTCATCGTAGGGAACCGGATGCGGCTTGCCCGCAACGAGCGCGGAAGAGTGCGACCGCTTGCCTCCGGCCCCAGAAGGAGGGGAAAAAGTGGACGACGATACGAACCGAATGTTCTTCTGCGTCAAGTGCGCCAAGCTGCTGCCCGTCGATCGGGCGCAGATGTTGTTCCGGACGGGGTTCTACCGGATCGAATTCCCGCTCGGTCTCTGCGACGGCTGCCTGAAAGAACGGACCTTCCGTTTGCCTTGATTCGATCGGTTTATGCCCGGATGGGCTCCGTTATTGCCGCCGCGAAACGCGCGGGCGAGAGCGGGGCCTTTTGTTTGCCCGCAGGCGCGTAACGGAGGAGCGGGGCCGCATCGGGAAAGCGTTTAAGGTTAAATTTCGTTAAAAAGGGCGACTTTCGACTTAGGCTTGTTATAATGGTACAGACGTCCAATCTTGTAAGCGGAGGGAAGTTCATGTCTCAAACACCTGTCGCGCGTCTGCAGGATGTGACCAAGCGCATCGGCGGCCGCACGATCATCGATCGGGTATCGCTCGAAGTGTACCCGGGAGAAGTGTTCGGTTTTCTCGGACCGAACGGTTCGGGCAAGACGACGACCATCCGGATGATGGTCGGATTGATGGCGATGACATCGGGGGATATTTCCATCGGGGGGCACAGCGTCAAGCGAGAGTACCCGAAGGCGGCGTCGCAAGTCGGCGCGATCGTGGAAAATCCGGAAATGTACAAATATTTGACCGGCTATCAGAATCTCGTGCACTTCGCCCGGATGAATCCGTCCATTACCCGGCAGCGCATCGACGAAGTGGTCAAGCTGGTCGGCCTGTCCGGCCGCATTCATGACAAGGTAAGAAAATATTCGCTCGGCATGCGGCAGCGGCTCGGCGTCGCGCAGGCGATCATGCACCGCCCGAAGCTGCTCATTCTCGACGAGCCCACGAACGGTCTCGATCCGGCGGGCATCCGGGAACTGCGGGACTATCTGCGCCAGCTCGCGCAGGAGGAAGGGACATCGGTATTCGTCTCCAGCCACCTGCTGTCCGAGATGGAGCTGATGTGCGACCGGGTCGCCATTCTGCAGAAAGGCCAGCTGATCGACATCCGCTCCATTCGCGGGGAAACGGGGACGGCAGCGAAGGAAGCGGGGGAAGCGCTGTTCGAGGTGGATCATCCGGACGCCGCGCTCGGCATTCTGCAAGGCCAAGGCAGCGCCCGCATCGTGGACGGCCTGCTTCAATTGACGGCGGACCGGGACCTGATCGCCGAGACGAACAAGCGGCTCGTCGAAGCCGGCATCCGGGTATACGGCATCCGGGCCAAGACGAAGTCGCTGGAAGATCAGTTCCTTGAAGTGACGGGAGGTGAGACGGTTGGTTGATTTCTGGAAGCTGGTACAGAACGAGAATATGAAAATATATCTCCGTCTTCGCACCTGGATCATGTTGGGGATCGTCGTGCTCGTTCCGATTCTGGTCACGGTGATTTACGTGCTCGTATCGACGTCCGACAGCGCGAACGGTTGGGATATGATGAAGCTGCAGTCGTCCATCCTGTTCTCGCTGATCACCATCTTCACGGTCGTGGTGGCATCGGAATCCGTAGCCGGGGAATTCTCGACCGGGACGATCAAGCTGCTGCTCATCCGGCCTTGGAGCCGGGCGACGATTCTGCTGTCCAAGTATATTTCGCTGCTGCTGTTCTCGATCTTGTTCTCGGCCGTCTGCTTCCTGTTTACGTGGGGCATCAACGCGGCGCTGCTGGGAGCCGGATCCGACGCCAGCTCGGTCATCCCGGCCACTTCGGGATACGCCGGCCATTCGCCGTGGGCGTACATGAGCATGTATTATCTGTACCAATGGATTCAGCTCGTGCTCGTCGTCACGTTCTCGTTCATGATCTCCTCCGCGTTCCGGAGCGGCGGCCTGTCCATCGGGCTTTCGATCTTCCTGTTGTTCGCGGGAAACACGGTGACGGGGATCTTGTCCGCCACAACCCATAAACCCTGGATCAAGTACATTCTGTTCTCGAACACGGACCTGGCATCCTATCTGGACGGAGGCAGTCCGCTGCCTAATTTCCATATGACGCTCGGCTTCTCGCTGGCCGTTCTGGCCGTGTATTTCATCATCTTCAATGCGATCTCGTGGTCCGTGTTCATGAAGCGGGACGTCGCGGCGTAGCCCCGCCGAAACGTCTCGTCACGACAACATCGAAATGGCGCCTTCCGGCCTTTCTGGCGGAAGGCGTTTTTTGGTCCCGGGTCCCGCATCGCTTATTTTGCATTCGCTTCGGAGAAGAACGTATGAGGCCGCGCGGGGCCGAACAAGCTAGGGAAATGGCGTTTCAGCAGTCGAACCGAGTGGAGGTGCGCGAATGGGATGGCTTGCGGCCATTTTGCTGATTTTCATCTTCCAGGCGGCCACCATCCTGATGCTGGAGCACCGCCGCCCGGCCCATGCGGTCGCCTGGCTGTTCATCTTGTTCCTTGTGCCGGTCGTCGGCTTCGCGCTTTATTACTTTCTGGCCCATGAGTACCGGAGAAGACGCAGCGCGCGCCGGCGAGGGGCGGACGAACGGATGCGGGCGGAGCTGCTGGCGAGGAGCCGCACGATCGAAGGGCCGGACGATATGGCCAATGCCGCGTTTCCGGGGGAGGAGCGGCTCTTCAGGCTACTTCGCAAATCGGGCGCCGCCCCGATTACGGGCTGCAACCGGTCGCGGGTGCTGACGAACGCGGCCGAGGCCTACGAAGCGATGCTGGAAGCGATACGCGGGGCCGCCCGGCACATCCATTTCGCTTCTTATATTATTAGGGACGACGAGACGGGCCGCGCGTTCCGGGAGGAACTGATCGCCAAAGCCCGTCAAGGCGTGCGCATACGGCTGCTTTATGACGGCGTCGGCAGCTACAAGCTGGGCAGTACGTACCTTCGGCCGCTGCGGGAGGCGGGCGTGAGCTGCGCCTGTTTTTTCCCGCTGCGCCCCTCCTTCATGGGCCGAAGGTTCAACTACCGCAATCATCGGAAAATATTGGTGGTGGACGGAACGAAAGGGTTCGTCGGGGGAATCAACGTCGGGGACGAATATCTCGGCAAGCATCCGAAGCTCGGCTTCTGGCGGGATACGCATCTGCTGGTGGAGGGGGATGCCGTCTACGGCTTGCAGGAGGTATTCCTGAAGGACTGGGAGCTGGCGACGGGCGGCGACCGGCCGGACGAGCCCGGGCTGCTGCCCGCGCACGAATGCGCCGGCGAAGAGCGAATCCAGATCGTCGCCGGCGGCCCGGACCGGAAGGCGGACGCCATCCACGAGACGCTCTTCGCCGCGTTCTCCGCCGCGAAGGAGCGAATCTGGCTGGCGACGCCGTACTTCATTCCGAGCCCTGCCTTGGCGATGGCGCTCAAGACGGCGGCGCTCGGCGGGCTGGACGTGCGCCTGATCATTCCGCTCGTGCCGGACACCCGCGTCGTCCTGGCCGCCACGCTCTCTTACATCGAGGAAATGATGGAGGCCGGGGTGCGGGTCTGGCGGTACGAGCGGGGCTTCATCCACGCGAAGGTGGCGATCGTCGACCGAATGCTCGCTTCGGTGGGAACGGCCAACCTCGACTTGCGCAGCTTCTTCAGCAACTTCGAGACGAACGCGTACTTGTTCCATCCGAGCGCCATCGACCGCCTGGAGCGGGACTTCCTGCAGGATCTGGCGGACAGCCGCGAGTTGAATCCGACATCCTTCCGCGCCCGAGGCCGGGCGAGCAGGTTTCAGGAGGCGCTGGCCCGGATGCTCGCGCCTCTTCTGTAGAGCCTGCCTTCCGGCTACCGCAATGCGGCCATCGTTTGCAGCACTTCGCCCAACGGCTGGGCCGGAAGCTTCGCGATCAGATCGCCCCGCTCGCGCAGCCGCTGCTCGATGTTCAGCAGGTTGAAGTCGCCCGGGCGCGCGTCGGCGCGTACTTCGTCCCACGTAAGCGGCGTCGATATCGGCGCTCCCGGGCGAGCCCGAGGGGAATACGGGGCGACCAGCGTCCGTCCCGGATAATATTGAAGGTAATCGAGGTAGATGTTCGTGCCTCGATTTTTTTTGAGCCGCTCGACGGTGAACAGGTCCGGGTGCTTGGCGGTCAAATATTCGCTGACGAACTTCCCGAACCGGCGCAGATCGTCGAAAGTCGGACCGCGCCGGATCGGCATGACGAGCTGCACGCCCGTCGCCCCGGACGTCTTCGGCACCGCGTCCAGACCTAGCGAATGCAGCAGGTCGCCGGCCGCGGCGGCGGCTTCCATGATGCGCGGCTCCACCTCCATCGAAGGGTCGATGTCGAGCATCCAGCGGTCCGGCAGGCTTCCGTCGATTCGCTCGCAGGAGACGTGGAATTCGAGGCTGTACAAGCTGCCGAGCCAGAGCAGCGTCGGCGGGGAATCGAGCACGACGTAATGGATGTCGTTCTCCACGGCGATCCGAACGTAATCCGGAACGGGGCGGGGGCAGTTTTTCTGATAAAAGGAAATTCCTTCGATTCCTTCGGGATACCGGATCGTCGTCAAGAAGCGGTCTTCGCCATAGGGCAGCAGATAAGGAGCCAACGCCGCCAGCTTGGTCACGTAATCCAGCTTCGTGATGCCGGCGTCGGGCCAGATCAGCTTGTCGGGATGGGAAATGGCCAGTTCCCGGTCTCCCCATTTGATAACCGTCCGCTGCGCGGGCATGTCGGTCCCTCCTTCGCCAGCGGATCCCGCGCGTTCGCCGCTGCGGGCCGCTGCCGCTTAGCTTTC
Source organism: Cohnella zeiphila (assembly GCF_014212055.1). Lineage (GTDB taxonomy): Bacteria > Bacillota > Bacilli > Paenibacillales > Paenibacillaceae > Cohnella > Cohnella zeiphila. Next base: position 133,509 of record NZ_JACJVO010000020.1, read on the forward strand.
CCCGCTTTGGCGAACAAATCGGCGATTGAGCGAGATTTCGGGCGATTCGCAGGCGTCATTCATCCAAGAACCTGTCCGTTTGTACGAGTATGTATAAGTATACTAAGGGAAAGGAGACTCGAGTTGGATGAGTGAAGTCACGATCTCGTCAGGCAGACAACTTGCCAGCAAGTGGCTCAAGACGAACGCGCTTCTGGCCAATCCTTACCTAGCCAATCATATTCCCCCTTCGCGTCTGCTGAACGCCGCGAATTTGCGGACGATGCTGGGAAGGTACGGAATGGTCGTCATCAAGCCCGTAAGGGGAGGCGGCGGCATCGGCGTCATGAAGATCACCCGCGCAGGCGGCGCTTATAAATGCACCTACATGGCCAGAACCCATACCTTTCGCTCGTTCGGCGGACTGATGTCGCACGTGAACCGGAGCAGAAGGGGAAAGGCGTATCTGATTCAGAAAGGAATCCGGCTGGCGAGCGTCGGAGGAAGGCCGATCGATTATCGGGTGAAATACGTCAAAGAGAACGGCAGCTGGACGTTCCGCTCGATGGTCGGGCGATTGGCCCGGAGAGGCCTGTTCGTCACGAACTTATGCCGGGGCGGCTTGCAGATGACGGCGGCCCAAGGCATCGGCCGCTCGCTGTCGCCGCGTCTGATTTCCTCCAAAAAAAGCGAAATGAGACGTTTGACGCGAATGGCGACAAGCCTGATGGAGCGCCGCTTCCCTGGAATCGGTCAGCTCGGGTACGATTATGGAATCGACCGCAACGGACATATCTGGATTCTGGAAGTCAACACTCGACCGCAATAAGCGCGTCAATTCTACAAAATTCTCTATATAAAAGGTTAATCGCCGCAAATTCCGCAATGAAATCCTTTTATAGGCGGAGGAATCGACCAAGCTGTGTATAAGATTGTCCCCAACATTCACAGTTGCGTGTCTAGGGCTTCGAGAGTTTTTCAACAAAACGTCCACAGTTTATCCACGGGAAAGTGTGGATAACGAATCGCTTGTCCACCTTCTTCGCCTCGTGCTATGATGCCTTCACCGATCAATCGAAGGATGAAATGAGGGTGCTGAAGATGTTGCAGCTTCTATCGGACGAGTTGCTGTTGGAGGCCTATCATCATGCGCTTAGGCTGCAGTTGGAGAAGGAATTCGTCTACATGCTGCTGTCGGAGATTCGCCTCCGGAAGCTGAAGCTTTCGGAGGCGCAGGCGGGGTGAGCGGCCGGCTGTATCACTAGAGCGGCCACAGCGGCACGCGGATCGTAAACGTCTCCCGGCATTCGGGGCAGCTGGCGGCATGAAGGCAGACGCCGCTTGCCCCATCGTCCGGCATGGCGATAGAACCGTAGGGCGCATAAGGACCGACCCAGTCGGCCGCGCGCCCTTCGTCCGCGGCCTCGGCGCCGCAGCACGGGCAGCGAGGCTGGTGCGAAGCCAGCGCATTGCAAGCGGGACAGAGCAAAACGGGCATCCTCCTTAAGGCGAGCGAACCGGCTTGGCGGTTCGGGTTCTTAAGGGTAGGATGCCCTTTTTGTGCTTGCATAGGAAGTTACGTTAAATTTCCTGTGGATAACCGGGGGCTTTATCGGGGTCTCCCCCAAAAGCAATCGGAATGAACTTCAGAGCATCACGTCACTTTTGGAGTTGGCTTTACAGTTTCATGTTGCTGCTGTGGCCGGGGGACAGTCTGGCATCCGGATCTACATACACTTTGGCGTTGTTGATTGCGGTAGGCGCTTCTCCGAAGCCGACCGCGATCAGCTTCAGCTTGCCGGGATAGGCGGCGATGTCTCCGGCGGCGAAGATGCCGGGCACGTTCGTCTCCATTCGCGTATCGACGATAAGCGATCCGCCCTCGATCGCGAGGCCCCACTCGCCGATCGGGCCGAGCGAGCTGACGAAGCCGAAGTTGACGATGACGTCGTCGACGTCCAGTTCGCTCGTCTCCTTCGACTTCACGTCCGTCAGCGTCACCCACTCGATGGACGCTTCGCCGTGCAGCGCCGTGATCTCGGTCGGCACGATGACCCGGACGCCGGATTGATGAAGCAGCTCCACGCTATGCTCGTGCGCCCGGAACTTATCGCGCCGGTGAACGAGCGTCACTTCCGAGGCGATCGGCTCCAGCATGAGCGCCCAGTCGAGCGCCGAATCGCCGCCGCCGGTGAGCAGTACCTTGCGGCCGCGGAACCGCTCCAGATCGCTGACGAAGTAATGAAGGTTCGCCTTCTCGTAGCGGGCCGCTTCCGGAAGCTCCAGCTTCCGGGGCTCGAAAGCGCCGACGCCTCCGGTAATGATAACCGCTTTGGCTTCGTGCACGGCCTGGTCGGTCACGATCTCGAACCGCCGCTCCTCCAGTTTGCGAACCGATAGAACCTTTTCCTCCAGCCGAACGTCTGTATGGAAGAGATCCATCTGGCGCTTCAGGTTGTCGACGAGCTCCTGGGCTTTCACTTTGGGGAAACCCGCCACGTCGTAGATGTATTTCTCAGGGTAAAGGGCGGCAAGCTGTCCGCCCAACTGGGGCATGCTCTCGATCAGCGTAACCGACATCTGCCTCATGCCTCCGTAGAACGAGGCGAACATTCCGGTCGGTCCCCCGCCGATAATGGCTACGTCCGCGGACGTTGCGTAATGGCCCATTGTAAAGCACCTCCATGACTAAGGCTTCCTCATTCTTATCAATTATAAGCCCGGGGTTAAGGAAGAGGAATACCCGCCTCGGAAATGTCGAAAACTGTGAAAACCGTGCAACCGTTACCGCGGGATTTTTGTGGAGATGTCCAAACATTTTCGTGTAAACTGAACCTTGAAAATGCAAAAGAAAGCCGATATGATTCATTTGTATGGGAATCGGATACAGTTTGCCGGAGTGCTATTGTGTCTTTTTTCACAAACATAGACATATACACAAACATCGGATTGGATGGGATCAACCATGAGCAGCATTCCAAAAATCGTGATACTTGGCGCGGGATACGGCGGTATCTTGACCTCCCTTCGATTGCAGAAGGAGCTTAACTATAATGAAGCGGACGTAACTCTGGTGAACAAGCACGATTATCATTATATTACGACGCATCTTCATATGCCTGCGGCCGGGACGGATCATCCGGACAACGCCCGCGTAAATATTTCCAAGCTGATCGACGAATTCAAGATCGACTTCGTCAAATCGACGGTGGTTCAAATCCGGCCCCAGGACCGCAAGGTCATACTGGAAGACGGAACGCTGTCATACGATTATCTGGTCATCAGCCTTGGAGGCGAGTCGGAGACGTTCGGCATCCCCGGGCTGGCGGACAACGCTTTTACGATCCGCAGCATCAACTCGGTTCGCCTCATCCGCGAGCATATCGAATATCAATTCGCACGTTACAAACGGGAACCGCATCGGACGGACTATCTGACGTTCGTCATCGGCGGCGCGGGCTTCACCGGCATCGAGTTCATCGGCGAGCTGGCCGACCGGATTCCGGACCTGTGCAAGCAGTTCGACGTCGAGCGTTCGCTCGTCAAAGTGATCAATATCGAAGCGGCTCCGACCGCGCTGCCGGGCTTCGACCCCGAGCTGGTCGAGTACGCGATGCAGGTGCTGCAAAAGAAGGGCGTTACGTTTCGCATCGGCACCGCCATCAAGGAGTGCACGCCGGACGGCGTCATCGTCGGGGAAGGCGAAGAGATCAAATCGCAGACCGTCATCTGGACAGGCGGGGTTCGCGGCAACCGCCTGATCGAAGAAGCCGGATTCGAGACGATGCGCGGACGCGTCAAAGTCGACGAGTTCCTGCGCGCCCCGGGGCATGAGAATATTTATGTGCTGGGCGACAACTCCCTCATGTTCAACGAGGAAGGGCGTCCGTACCCGCCGACGGCGCAGATCGCGATGCAGCAGGGCGTCAATTGCGCTCACAATCTCGTCGCTTCGATCCGCAGCCAATCGCTGAAGCCGTTCGTCTTCCAGAACAAGGGAACGGTAGCTTCGCTCGGCAAAGGCGAAGCGATCGGCGTCGCCTTCGGCAAGAAGTATAAAGGCCGGACGGCGGCCTGGCTGAAGAAGATGATCGACTTGCGCTACTTGTTCATCATCGGCGGCATTACGCTCGTGCTGCGCAAAGGCAAGTTCCTCTAATGAGACACTGCAGCGTGCAAGTAAGGGGGCTGCTGACCCGGGACGAGCTGGACCGCTACAACGCGCTCATGGAAGTGGGCAGCTACCTGGAATCGCAGCGCCGCTACGACTTGTCCGCCATCGTTCAGGCAGAGGTGGATCTGCTCATTCAGCCGGGCATCGAGCGGTTGAAGGAGAAGGGACGCCAGCGCGATCGGATGACGCAGGAGTACCTCGAAGAGCGCCGGCGCGCCGAATGGGAAGCCCAGATGCGGGCGGCCGAAGAAGAAGATGAGGATTAAGACGGGCGCGCCGATCGGGCCCGCCGGCGATAGAAGCCCTCGGAACCGTTCCAGGAAGGAGCGGGCCCGAGGGCTTGTTCGTTGTTCGACAATTGCAGGAGTACGGGGTAACGGGAAGCAGACTGAATTCGCTCTGCCCAGGACGGCCGTACGTCGGGCGATCGGCATGCGGTTTGGCGGTTTGCCGAAGCTATGGAGCTTGATTTTTGCCGCACGCATACTGACCCTTGTTAGCCTGCTGTCCCTGTAGGTCTTGCTGGCCTGGTTGGCTACATTGTCCCGGCCGGCCTGGTTTGGGCCGCTTGCTTGCCGGAGATCAAAAGCCCTGCAAATCTGCAGGAATTTGATTTAAAGTCCAACGATGTATACCTAAAACCTGCAAAAATGCAGTTATTTTGGTGGCGGCAGCGAACCAGGGCGGATTAGCGTGGGAAAACCTGCACTTTTGCAGGTATTTCGCGAATAAGTAGCAAAACAGCTTGGAATTCCTGCATTTTTGCAGTTTTTGATTAGCTGGCGGATGCGATAGCGGTGGAGTGAAGGCGATAACGGTCCGGCTGAGCGATAGCGGTTAAGTGGTCAAGACTAGGCGATGACGGCCGAGCTAAGCTTCTCTGCTCGCGGGTACGTTTCGGATTAATCGGAATGAACCTCGAAACACAGCCATCACATTTGGTGGGAAAGCCGGGGACTTCCCGCAAAAGGAAACCGAATCATGATGAAAGCAAGTTTTCACTTTTGCGGAGTGGTTCCCTGACCCGCCAGCGGCTGCCCTGTCTCCAAGTAGGACAGGGCTTCGTCGACCGTCTGCGCGAAATCCGCTTCGGGATGGTTCTTGCAGTAGATCTGCACGGTCATCATGGCTCCGAGGATGGAGCCGGCGAACGTCATCACCTGGAAGTCGTCCTTGGACCGTCCGAGCCGTTCGGCCATGATCTCCGCGATCATCAGCAGCGTTTCGTTCATCTGCATGAGCGAAGCCGCGCGCAGTTCCGGAACGCTGATCATCAAGCCGATCCGTTCCTTAAGCGCAGCACTTTCCTCCAGCGTCATGCCGGCGAATCCTGCCCGGGCCGCCGCGCGAAACGCTTGAATCGGGGTTAATTCCGGAGGCTGCCGCTGGAATTCGCGGACCAGGATCGGATCGTATTCGTCATCCAGCACGAGCGCTTCCTTCGTCGGGAAGTAACGGAAAAACGTGCTCGGCGAAATTTCGCACGCCTCCGCAATCTGCTCGATCGTCGTCTCGCGGTAGCCCTGCTCGCGGAAGAGCCTAAGCGCCTGCTGCTGCAGCGTCAGCCGGGTTTTGCGCTTCTTCCGCTCGCGCAGTCCGATCTTTTCCTTGCCTTGCGTATCCGGGGGCATGGCCTTATCACCTCATCTGTGATTGTACCCGATCGCCCCTCAGGCTTCCAGCGCCTCTTCCTTCTTTCCTTTTTTGGCGTTCTCGGCGGAAGCGGTCAACACTTCCTTTTTCAAGAACAGGCAGATGACAAAAGCGATGAGAGCGAAGATGGCGGAGATCCAATAAAGGTGTTGAAAAGCGCCGGAGAAGATGGCTTTGATCTGCTGCGCCAGCTTCTCGTCCAGCCCGGACGGAATGCCGCCTTGGGCGGCCCGGGCCAGACCGGCGGAGCTGTCCGCAGGCAGCGATCCCGTCAGCTTGCCGATACCGGAAGTAATCCGGGATGCGAGCAGGCTGCCGAACACACTGACCCCGATCGTAAGCCCGAACGATTGGAACAGGGTGACCGACGATAAGGCGATGCCGCTGTTTTCCTTGTCGACCGATTCCTGCACGACCAGATTGTTGTTGAACAGAACGCCGAAGCCGAGCCCTAGAATGGCGAAGTAGGCGCAGATGGCGACGATGCCGGTGTTCATGTCCATGCCGGTCATCAGGAAGAAACCGAGCGCGGGCAGCAGCATCGATACCGTGAAGACCGTACGATAAGGCACCTTGGTCATCATCCGTCCGGACAGGATGCTGGACAGAATCGCTCCGACCATGAGCGGCAGCGTCATGTAGCCGGAGGCGATCGGCGTGAGGCCGAGCACGTTCTGGGCGAAAAACGGGATCGAGGAGAACGACCCCATCAGGCCGATGACGACCGTGAACACGATCAGGGACAATAAGACGAACGTTCGGTTGCGGAACAAGCGCAGCGGAAGAATCGGCTCCTTCGCCTTGGCTTCCGCATACGCGAACAGTCCGAGCAGAGCCGCGCCGAGCGCCCACAAGCCGACAAGCGTCGGCGAGCTCCAGCCGTAGCCTCGGGTCTCGTGAAGAACCGGCGTCAGCAACAGGGAGACGATCGAGCCGACGAGCAGCAGCGCCCCCGCCCAGTCGATGCTCGCTTCCTTGTTACCCTTGGATTCCGCCAAGCCGGCCGCCAGCACGAGGGCGGCGATGACGCCGACCGGGATATTCACCCAGAAGATCCAGTGCCAGGATACATGCTCCGTCAAATAGCCTCCGATCAGCGGACCGAGAAGCTGCGGCACGAACATGACGGCTCCGAACATTCCTTGCGTCTTGGCGCGCTGCTCGACCGTGAACGTATCCCCGACGATCACCATCGCAAGCGGCATCAGCCCCCCGGCTCCGATGCCCTGAATGCCGCGACCCAGCAGCAGAACGGGCATCGAACCGGCGAAGCCGCTGACCAGTGAGCCCGCGATGAACAGCCCCATGCTGACCATATAGATCCGCTTTCGTCCGTAGAGATCGGCCAGCTTGCCGAGAATCGGCATAAAGGACGTCATCGTCAGCATGTAGATGCCGGTGACCCAACCATACAGCGACAAGCCGTTTAAATCGCGGATCATCGTGGGCAAGGCGGTGTTGACGACGGTCTCGTCCAGCTCGGAGAAGATCAATCCGATGAGCAGGCCGATAACGATCAACGTCTTGTTGTTTGTTGTTCTCAAGGCTAAATCCTCCTCAGTTTGGAGTTTCCATAATGAGAGTTTATATATTTTGATAGTAACTGTCAATTTAAATTTAATATCATTTTTTGTCCGAACCCGTAAGCAGGTTAGCAAAAAGAAATGGCCGCGAAATCGCCGAAAGAGGCGTTTTCGCGGCCATGGCGGCCTTTCATATTCTTGAAAAGGGATGCGTTTGAAGAGGAGACGGTGCTACTTCAGCAGCTCGGCAAGCGAATCGTGCGTGAGCCGGTTGCCGACGTAGAAAGCGCCGAACTCGCCGTAGCGCGCGCTCACTTCATCGAAGCGCATCTCGTAGACGAGCTTCTTGAACTGCAGCGCGTCGTCCGCGAACAGCGTGACGCCCCATTCCCAGTCGTCGAAGCCGACCGAGCCGCTGATGATTTGCTTGACCTTGCCCGCGTAGCTGCGGCCGATCATGCCGTGGCTGCGCATCATCGCCTTGCGCTCCTCCATCGGCAGCATGTACCAGTTGTCGCCGAGCAGGCGGCGCTTGTTCATCGGGTAGAAGCAAATATGGTTCGACTTCGGCAGAATCGGCTTCAGCCGCGCGACGATCTCCGGCACCTGCATCGGGTCGACTCCGGGCTGTCCCATGTAGTTGCTGAGCTCGACGACGCTCACGTACGAATATTCCTTCTTAGTGAAGCGGGCGAACGCCGAACGGTTGAACGCATTCTCGATCGCGTTCAGCTCCTGGAGCGTCTCGCGCAGGTGCATGAAGACCAGATCCGCCTTTTGCCCGACGACGGCGTAAAGCGCCAGACTTCCTTCCTTGCGCTCCTCGACTTGCTCCCATTCGGCGACCAGGTCGAACAGGCTGCGCCGCGCCTGATCCTTCTCGGCCTCGGTCGCGTCATTCCATGCCGCCCAATCGATCGTCCGGAAATCGTGCAGGACGTACCATCCGTCCAAAGTTTGCGCTGCTTCGCTCATTCGTCTTCCTCTCCTTGTTCTCTCGCTAGGTTGAACAACACAACTGCTCTCTATTGTAGCGGAAGTGCGAGGCGCGGGGCAAACGGGCCCCGTCGGCCGCATTTCTAAGGATTGACTCGCGGGGAACCGATTTTGTAAACTGAAGGAAGGAATCGATCGAGGAAGGAAGACGCGAGACCATGACAGAGCTTATCCAAGAGATTCTCGGAACCGTGCTGTTTTTCGTGCTGTTCTTCGGAATCGGCTTTATTCTGAATATGCTGATCAAGACGACCTGGATGCCCACGTGGCTGTACTGTATCGTCGTGCTGCCTCTCGGCGTCTGGTACTTCTGGAAGCCGGATCTCAGCCTGCTCTCGTTCATCGGCGTATTCCTGTGGCCGTTCGCTGCCGGCATCGGAGGCGCGCTTACGAGCGGGTGGGCGATTCAGTCGCTGCGCAAGAACGGCTACCGGATGTTCTGACGGATTTTTCGGCCGGAAGCAAGGAGGATAGGCCATGAGACGAGAATGGCGGAAAATGGCGAAGTTCGCTTTCGTGGGCGCGATGAACACGGGAGTGGATTTCGCCGTTTTTGCGGCGTTGGTATACGGGTTCGGAGCGTCGACGGGGTGGGCGCAGACGGTGTCGTATTTGTGCGGATTCCTCAACAGCTACGTTTGGAACCGGAGCTGGACGTTCCGGACCGCCGGCCGGATCGACGTGCGGGAGTTGACCCGATTCGGGGCTGTCAACGCGCTGTCCTTCCTGCTGGCAACGGCGGCGTTGCTCGGATTGCAGAAGGGTTTGGATTGGAGTCCGCTGGCCGCCAAAGCGGCATCGATCGTCGTGTCGCTGGCCGTCAATTATGTCGGCAGCCGGCTATGGGTATTCCGCGGCGAGACGGCTTCGGCCCAGGAATGAAACGCGGGCAAAAACGGGAAAACTGACAGGTAACGATTCTTCGCGAGCCTGGAGGCGATTCCCTTGCCCTTGCTGCACGTAAGCGGCATCCGACTGCATTATCACGTTCAAGGCGAAGGGACGCCCGTCGTTTTCCTGCACCCGCCGTGCATGGGAAGCCGGGTGTTCACGTATTTGCGCAACGATTTGGCTCGGGACCACCGAACGCTGATGCTCGACTTGAGAGGACACGGGCGGAGCGATTCCTCGGCTCATCCGATCACGATTCCGATGCTGGCGGAAGATCTGTGCCGGACGATGGATGCGCTGGACATCCCGTCGGCTTTTTTGTGTTCTTATGCGCTGGGCTCGCTGCCGGCGCTCGAAGCGATGCTGGCTCACCCGGATCGGTTCCGGGGAGCCGCGCTGCTGTCGGGCATAGCCCAGGCCGGCGGCTCCCGCATCCGGCTGATGGCGAAGGCGGGCATGGCGGCCGCCTCGCTTCGGGCGCAGGAGCTGATCTCGCTCACGGACAGCTGGCGGCATGCGGACAGCCCGGAGACGTTCCGGAATCTGCGGGCCGAAGGGGCCGCGGGCGATCCGGCCAAATGGCGCGAATACTTGTCGGCCTGCCTTCAATATTCCGCGTCGGATCGGCTGTGGTTCATCAAGCAGCCGGTCCTGCTGCTGTACGGAGAGAAGGACCGGGTGTTCCTCCCGGCGGCCCGGGATTTGCGGCAGGGATTGACGAACGTCTCGGCGGCCTGGATTCCGGGCGTTCGCCATACGCTGCCGGTCCATTCGGCGGCAACGGTCGGGAAGCTGATCCGCGGCTGGATCGAGGCTCTGGACGAGAGGCAGGGAGAGCCGAAGCGGCGGAACGACCGGAGCAGGATCGGGCTAGCGGGCGAATCGGATCGCGATACGGATCCCCGACCGCATCCGGACGGCTACAGGTAGACCGACAGCCGCCGGTTGAACTCCTCGAGCAGCTGCTTATCCTCCTCGGAAAAACGCCCCTGGCGCGGGCTGTCGACGTCCAGCACCCCGATCAGCCGGCCCTGCGCGTAGAGCGGAACGACGATCTCCGCGCGGGATGCCGGATCGCAGGCGATGTGTCCGGGAAAACGATGCACGTCCTCCACTATCAGCGTCTCCAGACGCGCGGCCGCCGTACCGCATACGCCCCGTCCGAGCGGTATCCGCACGCAAGCGGGCTGCCCCTGGAACGGGCCCAGCACGAGCTCTCCGTTTTCGAGCAAATAAAACCCGACCCAGTTGATGTCCGGCAAAAACCCGTTCAGCAGCGCCGCCGCGTTGGCCAGGTTGGCGACCCGGTTCGTCTCGTTCTCGGCCAGCCCGCGCAATTGGGCGAACAGCAGCCGCTCATTTTCTTCGGGGGTTCCGGTGTAAGATGTAGGCACAAAAGCCATCGCCGGTCATTCCTCCTTCGCAACATGGTCCCTTCAAGCATAAGCCAATCCGCTCCCGAATCCAAGCGCTGCCCGCCGAGCCGCCCGGCGGGGGTTCTTTTCCTGTCCAGATCGGACTCTCTTTATGCTACAATAGAGGGACCAATCTAGGAAAAGAGTGTCGAATCCGCTATGCGAGTGTCGAACCGACTGGAATTTACCGAAAATCACCGTTACGTCGCTTACCGGGATTTCGCGCTGAGCGGGCTTGAGCGGAAGCTGCTCACCCGTCTCTATCAGCCGATGATCGGAGCGTTCGCGGTCGGCCTCTATCTGCTGCTCTATCACCATCTGGAAGACGATAGAACCGGTTACTCCGTCCCCGAGCCGCAGCGAAGGCTGTTTCTCGGGCTCGATCTGGAGCCGAACGCGGCCGGGCGCCAGGCGCTGATCGAGCAGGCCTCGCGGCTGGAAGCGGTCGGGCTCGCCCAGGTGTTCCGGCAGTACGACCCTGCCACCGAGGAGACGCTGTACGAATACGCGCTGCTTCGGCCTCTTGCGCCGGGAGAGTTTTTTTCGAACATGCACCTGACGCTGCTATTGAGAGATAAGCTTGGCAAAGTTGCGCTGCTGGAGCTGAAAGATGAGCTCGTTCCCGCTCCGCCCGTCGGGCTTGCCCGGTTTATGAACCGCGAGGATGTGACGATGCCGTTCTACGAGCTGTTCTCGCTGAGCGCGGCTCCGGTCGATCCGGAGCTGGAGACGGCACTGACCGAGATCGCGCCGGCGCGAGAGAAGAACGGCGCCCCGAGTCCGCCGGAGCGCATCCGCCACAGCGAGATGCTGCTGCGGTTCCCGCGCGGCTCGGCGAACCGGGGACACGTAGAGCGGCTTCATCGTCAGCCGGAGACGATGGCGCAATTGAATTTTCTCGCGTACAAATTCGATCTGGACGTACCGGACGTGTGCCGCCTGCTCGACGAAGACGGGCTGTTCGCCGGCGACGGGACGCTGCGCTGGGACGAGCTTCAGCACCGCGCCAACCTCGTGTACCGGCAAGGCCGCAAGCGCGGGGAGGAGCGGGAGCGGCGGCTGTCGCGAAGCGACGCGGCCGAAGCGGAAGGGACGCCGGAGGAGGACGCCTATGAGACGGCGATGCCGTCCACGGTACAGCCGCTCGACATTCCGGAGCGGTTCCGGCTCCGCGTCTCGGTCGACACGTACAACGCCATGCTGCGTCGCGAGCCGTACACGCGGCTGCTGGAGCGTTTTTTCCCCGGGACGGTGCCCGACGCTTACGTTCGCGCCTTCGAGCGGATCGACTTGAACTACAAGCTGCCCGAACCGGTCATCAATGTGCTTATTCATTACATACTCGGCATGGACCATACCCAGCGGCTGACGGTCAAGTTTATCGATTCGGTCGCCTCGAACATGCTGGCCAAAGGGATCGACACGTTCGAGAAGGCGGTCGCGTACGTTCGCTCGCAAGTGAAGCTGAACGAGACGCTGGAGCGGCGAAGAAGGGGCGAGGACGACGCGGCGAGAGGCCAGGCGGCGGGAAGCGGGCGAAGCCGCGGAAGCGCGGGCTCCGGCGCCAGGCGGAAGCCGGCGATGCCGGTCGTGGAAGACCGGGGAGCAGAGACGGAGATACCGGCGGAAGAGCTGGAGAAGATGAGGGAGCTTGCGCGCAAGCTCAAAAATCCCGGCAAGAGCTGAACTGAACGCCGATTCGGAGAGAGGAGGGGATGAGGATGGAATCGTTGGGAGAGGCGCTGCGCGGCTGGCAGCGGACGGCCGGCATGAAGGACGTCCGCGAGCTGGCGGACCGGGTGATGGCCGATCCGCTAGTGAAGAAGCTGCGGGAGAGGTATCCCGGGTTGGACGACCGGACGCTGCGGATCAACCTGAACAAGCTGTACCAGATGTCGGTCGAATACCGGAACTGCCGCGAATGTCCGGGGCTGGAACGTTGTCCGAACGACATGCAGGGCCATTCGACGCGGATTACCTGCGAAGAGTTGAACGGGCAATGGCAGCTTTTCGACGAGAAAACGCCTTGTTCGAAGTGGCTCGCTTACGAGCAGCGGGAGCGGATCCGGCGCCGGATTACGAGCTATTACGCGCAAGTGGATATCTCGGGAGAAGAGTACGACGAGGAGCAGATGTTCGACCTGGACGCCGAGCGGAGGCAGGCGGTTCACCGGCTGTTGGCGTTTATCGAGGAAGCCCGGAACCAGGGCTTGCCGAAGAAGGGGCTGTACCTGATGGGCAGCTTCGGCACGGGCAAGACGTATCTGGCCGGTTACCTGCTCAGCAAGCTGGCCAGGGAAGGATTCTCAGGAGTTATCGTCTACATGCCGGAGTTCGTCGAGGACGCGAAGGCGCTCATGATGGAGCCGCAGAAGCTGAAGGAGACGCTCGCGCTCATGAAAGAGTGCGATCTGCTCGTTTTCGACGACATCGGCGCGGAAAATTTGAGCCCGTGGGTGCGCGACCACGTGCTGGGGGCGATTCTGAACTACCGGATGAACCGCAAGCCGACGTTCTACACGTCCAATCACGACCTGGAATCGCTGGAGAAGCATTTCAGCTTCACGCATAAGGAAGGCGAAGAGATGCACAAGGGCCAGCGGCTGATGGACCGGATCCGGCCGTTCGTCGACGTCGTGCACGTGCGCGGGCGCAATCAGCGCGGCGGTTGAACCATAGCGGTAGGGGCCGAAAAAAGAGAAGCGGTCAACACTACGAAAGAGGAATTGGACATGGTCAAAGCGGTCGATGAGGCCTCCTAGAATAGCTATTATATTTTAGGAGGCTGATCCCAAAAATGATATTTCGCCCGATCGAGCTGGATACCTGGAGCCGCAAACCTTACTTCGAGCATTACCTTCACCGCGTGCGCTGCACGTACAGCATGACGGCGCCGCTGGATATCACCCGGCTGCGCGCGCATTTGAAAAGCAAAGGAATCAAGCCGTACCCGGCGTTCATCCACATGATCGCGACGGCGGTCAACCGCCACGAGGAATTTCGCGTCTGCTTCGATTCGGAAGGCCGGCTGGGCCGTTGGGACAGCCTGTCTCCCAGCTTTACGATTTTCCACGAGGACGATCGAACGTTCTCCTCTCTGTGGGTTCCGTACAGCGAAGATTTCGGGACGTTCTGCCGCCGATACTCCGAAGACATGGAGGCATACGGGGACCGCAAGGAGTTAGCCGCCAAGCGGGGCGAGCCGCCGAACGCGTTCCCCGTCTCTTCGATCCCGTGGGTCGGCTTTACGGGCTTCAACCTGAACATCTACGATGAAGGGAAGTTCCTGCTGCCGATCTTCACGATGGGCAAATTCACGGAGGAGGGCGGCCGCGTTCTGCTGCCTTTGTCGGTGCAGCTGCATCACGCCGTTTGCGACGGCTATCATGCCGGCGTGCTGTTCCGCGAGCTGCAGGAACTGGCCGACAGCTGCGCGGACTGGTGCTGACCAATGTTAAAAGCGTGAACGATAGGCAAAAAAACATCCCGATGCCGCCGGAGCGGAATCGGGATGTTCCTTCATATGCGGAACGGATCAGGTGATGGCGTACTTAATGATGACCGCGATGAGGAAGACGATGAACATGAAGGCGGACATGCCGCCGAAGCCGACCATCAAATCGTTCAAGTCGTCTCGCGGTTCTTCGTTAATATGCTTGCGTGGATCTTGGACGTTCTCCATGATGGACCTCCTGACAAAGATCGTTATTTCCAGTATACCCAACTTTTCTTTTCGTTGTAAAGAGATCTTGCGGACAAAGATTTCCGGCACCGGCTTGCGAACCGGTCCGCGCAAAGGTGTGCGTTCGCCCGCAGGGGAACGTTCATTCTCGTGGCGGCTGTGATACAATGGAGAGAGTGCGGCATCGCCGCCGGCCATTCGTTCATTTAAGGAGGCGTCCGCCATGGATGCGTCGAAGCCTGTTCATCATACTTCTCTTCATGCCACCCAAGCGTCCGAGAACATACGCAACAAGCTGGCGCTTTTGCCCGACAAGCCGGGCTGTTACTTAATGAAAAACGGGGAAGGCACGATCATTTACGTCGGCAAGGCGAAAGTGCTCAAGAACCGGGTCCGCTCGTATTTCAACGGGAGTCACAACGGCAAAACCCAGAGGCTCGTCGCGGAAATCCGCGATTTCGAATATATCGTCACGGCCAGCAACATGGAGGCGCTCATCCTCGAGTGCAACCTGATCAAGCAGCATCACCCCCGCTATAACGTGCTGCTCAAGGACGACAAGACGTTCCCGTACCTCAAGATCACGAACGAGGAGCATCCCCGGCTGGAAGTGACGAGGCGCGTCGTCAAGGACAAGGCCAAGTATTTCGGCCCCTATCCGAACGCGTTCGCCGCCCAGCAGACGAAGAAGCTGCTCGACCGGCTGTATCCGCTGCGCAAGTGCCGGACGCTGCCGGATAAGGTATGCCTGTATTATCATCTCGGACAATGCCTCGGTCCATGCGTCTACCCGGTGGAGCGGAGCGAGAACGAGCGCATGGTCGCGGAGATGACGAAGTTTCTGAACGGCGGCCACGATGAGATCAAGCGGGACTTGCAGCGGAAGATGGAGGCGGCGGCGGAGGAGCTCGCGTTCGAGCGGGCGCGCGAATACCGCGACCAGATCCAGGCGATCGAGGCGGTCATCGAGAAGCAGACGATTACGCTGGCCGACGCGATGGACCGCGACGTGTTCGGCTACGCCGTCGACAAGGGCTGGATGTGCGTGCAGATTCTATACATGCGCCAGGGGAAAATGAACCAGCGCCACGTGTCGGTCTTTCCGTTCTACGGCGAGGCATTCGAGGATTTTCTGACGTTCGTGACGCAGTATTACAGCGACAATCCGGCGCTCCCGCGGGAGATCCTGCTGCCGAACGCGCCGGCGGAAGAGGCGCTGGCCCGGGAAGCCGCCGCAGCGGCGGCGGGCGCGGAAGCGGCTGCAAGCAATTCGGGCGCGGCCGGGCTCGCCGATGAAGCCGGGCTGGCCGACCTGGAGGGAGAAGCCGCGGATGAGAAGGACGATGCGGCCGAGTCCGGCGAAGCGGTCGACTTCGCGGAGTCGCTCCGGCGCTGGCTGCATCTGAAGGTCATGGTGCCGCAGCGCGGCCGGAAGCGACAGCTCGTCTCGATGGCGTGCGACAACGCCGTTCGGGCGCTGGAGGAGAAGTTCCGGCTGATCGAGCGCGATCAGGACCGGAGCGTCAAGGCCGCCCAGGGACTTGCCGAATGGATCGGCATTCCGTCCGCGAGCCGCATCGAGGCGTTCGACAACTCGAACATGCAGGGGGCGAACCCGGTATCGGCGATGGTCGTGTTCACCGACGGCAAACCCGACAAGAAGGAATATCGCAAATACAACGTCCGAACCGTCGAAGGGCCGGACGATTACGAGACGATGCGCGAGGTGATCCGCCGGCGCTACGAGCGGGTGCTGAAGGAAGGGCTGCCGTTGCCCGACCTGATCGTCGTGGACGGCGGGAAAGGGCAGATCGCTTCGGCGATCGACGTGCTGGCGAACGAGCTCGGGCTCGACGTGCCGGTGTGCGGCTTGGCCAAGGACGCAAAGCACCGGACCGCCCAGCTGCTCGTCGGCGATCCTCCCGAGGAGGTGCCGCTGCCCCGGGACAGCCAGGAGTTCTACCTGCTGCAGCGCATCCAGGACGAAGTGCACCGCTTCGCGATCACTTTCCACCGCGAGAAGCGCGCGAAGTCGATGATCGCCTCCCGCCTGGACGCGATCCCCGGCATCGGCGAGAAGCGCCGTAAGCAGCTGCTGAAGCATTTCGGCTCGCTGAAGGCGATTCGCGAAGCGGCGGTCGAAGACTTCCGCGCCGTCTCGATCGGCGAAGCGCTGGCGCGCCGCATTTTGGACGCGCTGAACGAAGATCAGACCCCGGCTCCTGCCGAAGAGCAGGAGCCTACGCCTGCCGAGGAGTGAGGGCGGGGTCTCCTCCCCGGTGCCGCCAGCGATGCGCCAGACTGATGGCGCCGCCGGCCAGGGCGGGCAGCGCGATGCTGAACAGGCCGCTGACCCAATCGTAAGGCAGGCCGTCGAACAGCAGCTGCATGCCGACCAGCGTGGCGTCCAGCGCCGCGTGGGCGAAGAACACGGCGATCAGGCCGAAGCGCAGCATGAACCAGCCGAGGAGCACGCCGAGGATCGTTAGTTCGATCAAGCGGGAATAAACCGGATAGATCGGATAGCCGACATGGCCGAACGCCCAGGTAACCGAAGGCGGCACCATCGCCGCCAGCGTGAGCAGCGACGCCGCCCTCGGAGAAGGCTCCCTCCGCAGAACTAGCCGGGCGCCGGAGAGCAGCCAGCCGCGCAGGAGTCCGATGCCGAACAGCCGGTACAGCGTTTCTTCGGAGAGCGCCGCGCACCAGGCGATCATCGGCATCAGCCAGGAGAACGTCAGGTTATACGGCGACTGGGACGCGTCGGAAGCCGAGAAGGTGCCGGCGAGCCTGTCCAGACCGACCAGAATGACGGATTGCGCCCCCAGCAGAATGAACGCGAGCGCATACCCTTGGCGCACGCCCCTCATGATCGTGCGTCCGTAGTCGGCTTCCGCCCAGCGGGCCCATAGCGAGCGCCCCATGCGCTTCCACAGGCCGCTTCCCGCGACGGCCGCAAAGTAAGTGACGAGCGCCGTCCCCGCGAGAATGAAGCCGTTCGCGATCAGCAGGGCGTAGACGGTCGCGTCGTCGACCGGAAGCCCCTTGCCGGACTGCGAGCGGAAGCCGGCCGTCATGTTCAGCGTGAACGCGAAGTACAGCAAAAAGTAAATAACGGCGATGGTCCGGCCGCGTTTGAACGACGTCCACTTCCGGCAAGCGATGGCGTATGCGACCGCCAGCACGAACAGCACGATCTGGGGGAGAAGGAAGCCGATCGCGGACATGCGCGAAGCGAGACTCTTTTGATCGGCCAGGTAGGCGGTGAACGATTCGGGCAGCGAGAGCCGGTACAGCAGCTCCGCGCCGGGCTTGACGAGCAGCTCCGGCGTCGCTTCCCCGACGGTCTTGTCCGTCCGGTATACCATCGCGCCGTCTTCCGCCTGCGCGCCCGTCGGCGTCCAACGGGCCGGATCGAATCCCCCGCTTTTAATCGTGTCCTCCGCGGTCATCCGGCCCGTTCGCCGGCCTCCCGATCCGTCCTCGAGCCAACGCCAAGCGACCGTTTTTCCGGACTCCATCTGCAGCGACAGCTGTAGGAGGCTGCCGTCGTTCAGCCATAGATCGGCCCGGTAAACGTCGGTCGGAAGCAGGTCGTCCCAAGCCTTATCGTAATCCTCCGTCAGCTTCGTCTTCTCCAGGTACCCGACCGCCGAACTGTCGCTTACGTGGGTCAGCTGGATTCGATTCACGTCGCTTCTCAGAATTTTCCAACGATTCGCCGCCGACTGCAGCGCCAGCTCCTTCGCCTTCTCCCGGTCCATGACCCGGTGCTGCGGCGATGTGGCGAAGGATTCGAGGCTGGGAAATACCTGAATGGTCAGAAAGGCCAGAAATCCGACGCACGCAATCATGAACCAACGCAAAGTAAACAACCTCGATTCCTCCGTTCGATCCGCATCATATAAGGAAAACGCATTCATCGCCATACTGCTCCCGCGGGACTCCCATTTGCTCGTCCAAGCCTTAAAAAAGGCAGAAAGGACGAGAGAACGGGGAAGAAAAGCCTCTCGATCCCGTTTTTTGCCCCCATTATCCTTGTATACGCTGCGGACGGTTATTAATGAACCTATTTCCCGCTTGTTGCCGCGACTTCGTAGGGACTATAATGCGATGGTAAATGGTTGAGCGTCTACCATTCATCATACTCTCCAGCCGAATTTCTGCAAGAAAACGGGGGAACCATTTGATCGTGCGCGCTTATCGCATTCGATCCCGGGGTGAATTCCGGTGCCATGTACGCGCCGGATAGGGCTGCCTGTTCAGGCCCGAACCCGTCAGCTAACCTCGTAGGCTGTCAAGGAACAGGACTCGTGCGCGATAAGCACTGGAGCTCCAGTGCTTTTTGTTTTGCTCCTTTCCTGCAGTATCTTTCCCAAAATTGGAGGCATCCGCTTGTTTGGCAAATGGAAGGCATGGATCGGCGCCTCGCCGCCGCGGTCGCTGGCGATCGGATTCGCCCTGATCATTGCGGTCGGCACGGTCCTGCTCAAGCTTCCCGTCGCCGTTCGTTCGGGGATCGACTTGAGCTGGCTGAACGCGGCGTTCACCGCCGCTTCGGCCACCTGCGTCACCGGGCTCGTCGTCGTGGACACGGGAACGGCCTTTACTCCGTTCGGTCAAGGAGTCATTCTCGCCCTCGTGCAAGTCGGAGGTCTCGGGTTTATGACCGTCGGCACGGTGTTCGCGTTTTTCCTGAGAAGAAAAGTGTCGCTGCGCGAACGGCTGATTCTGCAGGAGTCGCTGAACCAGGGCAACCTGGAAGGCATCGTCCGGCTTGTCCGCAAGGTCATTCTGTACGCCTTGACGATCGAAGCGGCCGGTTCGCTGCTCTTCGCGCTGCGGTTCATGGAGGATATGAATCCCGGCAAAGCGCTGCTGTACGGCTTATTCCACGGCGTGTCGGTGTTCAACAACGCCGGCTTCGACTTGTTCGGGGAGTTTCGAAGCCTGTCCGCCTACGTCACCGATCCGTTCGTCAATCTGCTGTCGATCGTATTGATCATCCTGGGCAGCCTGGGCTTCGTCGTGTTGGCGGATCTCGTCGACTATCCGATACGGCGCCGGCTGTCGCTGCACTCGAAGGTGGCTTTGTCGATGACGCTGCTGCTAACCGTCGGCGGAGCGATCTTGATTCTTCTTTTCGAGTATACGAACGAGAAGACGCTAGGACCGCTTGGGCCGGGGAGCCAAGCGCTCGCCGCGCTGCTTCATTCCGTTTCTCCGCGTTCCGCCGGGGTCAGCACGCTTGACCTTTCTTCGTTTCGGCAAGCGACGCAGTTTTTGCTGATCTGGCTCATGTTCATCGGCGCGTCCCCTGGTTCGACCGGGGGCGGGATCAAGACGACGACGTTCGCCGTTCTGACGCTGGCGGTCTTGGCTGTCGTTCGCGGCCGTTCGGATATCGTCATCTTCCGAAGCAGGCTGGAGCGGGACCGGGTCTACAAGGCGATTACGGTCACCTTATTTTCGCTGGCTCTCGTGATCGTCGTAACGATGGTTTTGTCCATTACGGAGAATCATACGTTTATGGAAGTGCTGTTCGAGGTCACTTCCGCCTTTACCACATCGGGCCTTTCGCTGGGGCTGACCCAGGACTTGTCCGGGCCCGGCAGAATTCTGATCATGGCTATGATGTTTTTCGGCCGCGTCGGGCCGCTCACGCTGTTTTACGCCATCGGGCCGAAGCCGGGACGTCCGCTGTACCGCTACGCCGAAGGAAAAATCATCATTGGATAGCGAGGTGGGCGCATGTTCGCCAAAGGCATAAGGTGGCTGTACCAATCGCCGCCCAGAACGCTGGTTCTGGGGTTTGCCGCCATTATTTTGATCGGAGCGGTGCTGCTCTCACTTCCCGCCGCCGCCGCGCCGGGGGAGACGACCGGCTGGATCGATGCCTTGTTCACCGCCACGTCGGCGACCTGCGTGACGGGCTTGGTGACGGTTGATACGGGCACTCATTATTCCGTTTTCGGACAGATCGTCATCTTGCTGCTCATTCAAATCGGCGGTCTCGGCTTCATGACGATGGCGACGCTGTTCGCCTTCTTCCTGAAACGCAAAATTTCGCTCAGAGAACGGCTCATTTTGCAGGAAGCGCTGAATCAGTCCAGCATCGAAGGCATCATTCGTCTCGTCCGCCGCGTCGTTTATTACGCGCTGGCGATCGAGGCGGCCGGAGCGATTCTGTTCACCTCCCGGTTCTTGTTCCAGATGCCGCTCGGCAAAGCTGCTTACTACGGCGTATTTCATGCGGTCTCGTTCTTCAACAATGCCGGCTTCGACATCATGGGACAATTCCGCAGCCTGACCGATTACGCAAGCGACCCGCTCGTCAACATCGTGACGATGCTGTTGATCATTTCCGGCGGCCTCGGATTCGTCGTTCTTTCCGACCTGACCGATATCCGGCACAGCCGCCGCCTGTCGCTGCACTCCAAAGTCGTGCTAACCATGACGGGAACGTTGATCCTGGTCGGCGCGGTCGTCATTTTCGCGTTCGAATACAGCAACCCGGCCACCATGAAGCATTTGAGCCTGGGCGGCAAGATTCTGTCCGCGTTCATGCAGTCGGTATCCCCCCGGACCGCCGGAGTCAATACGATCGATCTGGCCGGCCTGCGCCAAGCGACCCAGTTTTTTATGATCGTGCTGATGTTCATCGGCGCGTCGCCGGGCTCGACGGGGGGCGGGATCAAGACGACGACGTTCGCCACGCTGCTCGGGGCCGTCTGGGCCATGATCCGCGGGAAGGAAGACGTCGTCATGTTCAAGCATCGTCTGGCGCAGGAGCGGGTGTACAAGGCGCTGGCCGTTACCCTTCTCTCGCTTACGTTGGTTCTTATCGCCACCATGGTTCTGTCGACGACGGAAGACCATTTTTTCCTGCAAATCCTGTTTGAAGTCACTTCCGCTTTCGGCACGGTCGGGTTGACGATGGGGCTGACCACACAACTGACGCTGGCGGGCAAAATCATTATTATTTTGATGATGTTTATCGGAAGGTTGGGACCGCTGACGCTCGGCTACGCTTTGACGCCGAAGTCGGGACGGGAGCTTTATCGCCACGCCGAAGGCAAAATCATCATCGGGTAGGAGACGAAGAAGAGACATGAAGATGACCCAATTTGTCATTGTCGGGCTGGGCCGGTTCGGTTCCAGCATCGGACGCGAGCTGGTGCTGCTGGGCAACGAGGTGCTCGGCGTCGACCGGGACGAGGAGAAGGTTCAGGAGCTTAGTTCCGTCCTGACGCATACGGTCGTTGCGGACGCTACGGAGGAGGAAGTGCTCCGCTCGGTCGGAGCGCGCAATTTCGACTGCGGCATCGTGGCGATCGGAGACGACATCCAAGCCAGCATTCTGGCGGCCATTCTGCTGAAGGAGCTGGGCGTCAAGAAAGTCGTCGCCAAAGCGGTATCGGAGCTGCACGGAAGAGTGCTGGAGCGGCTCGGCGTCGACCGGGTCATCTATCCGGAACGCGACATGGGGGTCCGGCTTGCGCATCAGCTCGTCTCGCCGAACTTGCTCGATTATATCGAGATCTCCAAGAAGTATACGATCGCGGAGATGGAGGTGCCGTCCTGCCTGACGGGCAAATCGCTGGCGAACGTCAACCCGCGCGGCCGCTACGGCTGCAGCGTGGTGGCCATCAACAAACCGAAGGGCATGATCATCGCTCCGAACGCAGACGATGTGCTGACCGAGAAGGACGTCATGGTCGTCATCGGGACGAACGAGCAGATCGAGCAATTCCAGAATTCGATCCGGCGCTAGGCCGGTATTACCGAGTAGCCTGCTCACTGGAGCTGAATCCATGGAAGACAATGTTATGCAAACCGTTCATCATCTGCTGATCCTGCTTCTGCTCGTCTTCGGAGCGGGCATGATATCCGGACGCCTTGCGGCTTGGCTTCGCGTGCCGGACGTCGTGCTGTTCATCGCGGCGGGCGTGCTGCTGGGCAGCGGGCTGCATTGGATCAGCGAGAGCAGCAGCTCGCTCGTCAGCCAGCTCATTCTGGCCGTCGGCTCTGCGCTTATTCTGTTCGACGGCGGCCGCGGCATCCGATTAAGCGGCTTGAAGGAAGTGGCGATCACGGTGACGCTGCTGAGCATCGTCGGCGTGCTGGTGACGATGGGGGCGACCGGCTTCGTCATCCATTTGGTCTTTGGCCTGGATTGGACGACCTGCCTGCTGATTGGGGCGGTCATCTCCTCGACGGATCCCGCCACCATCATCCCGGTATTCCGGCAGGTCAGCGTGAAGCGGAGGCTCCGCGAGACGGTGGAGAGCGAGTCGGCGTTCAACGACGCGACCGGTTCGATCGTCACGTTCGCGCTGCTTGGCGTCATTACGGGCGGGAGCGGGAGCAAGCTGAACATCGGTTCGCTCGCGGGCGACTTCCTCGTGAACGCGTTCGGCGGGCTGGCCGTCGGCATCGTCTTCGCGCTCGTCGCGCTTTGGCTCGTCGCTCACGACCGTTGGGGCGTGCTCCGCGAGTATACGGCGCTCGCTATGATCGTCGTCGGCATCGGCGCGTATCTGGTCGGCGACCTGATCGGCGTCAGCGGGCTGATGGCCGCTTTCGCCGCAGGAATCGTCTGGGGCAACTCGTCCCTGTTCCGCCTTCCGATGCCGGAGAAAGAGGCGGAGATGGGGCATGTGGCGGACAATGCCACCGTGATGCTGCGAATGCTGATCTTCGTGCTGCTCGGAAGCCAAGTGAATCTTAAGCTTCTCGGCCATTATCTGTGGCCGTCGCTGGCGGTGGCCCTCGCGCTCGTCTTCGTCGCCCGGCCGCTTGCGGTGCTCGCGTCGGCGCTTCCCGACCGGAAGGCGAAGTGGTCGCGGCAGGAGCTGCTGTTCATGTTCTGGGTGCGCGAGACCGGCGTCATTCCGGCGGCGCTGTCCGGCATGATCGTCGCTCGGGGCATCGAAGGGGCGGACCAGCTGTCCGCGGTCGTTTTCATGGCGATCGTGTTCACGATCGTCGTTCAGGCCGGCA
This sequence comes from Cohnella zeiphila, assembly GCF_014212055.1. Lineage (GTDB taxonomy): Bacteria > Bacillota > Bacilli > Paenibacillales > Paenibacillaceae > Cohnella > Cohnella zeiphila. The sequence goes on from NZ_JACJVO010000020.1 coordinate 156,825, forward strand.
CGACCGCGCCCTGGGTGCGGAAGCTCGGTTTGGAGCAAACGGAACAAAAAACGAATTTTCCTGAATGAGATGATTCCCTTCCGCCCACGCTAATGGGAGCGCCGGTATCCGATAGGGAGTTGGGAAAACGAATGAGATGGCCTTTGGGGAGGCGGTGCGTCGTTTGGGGCTGCGCCGTCTTTTTGTTGTTTGCGGGAAGCGTGTCGGATGTCGGAGCGATGAGGGCCGCGCTATCGGGCTCGGCGGACGCGGAGGTCGCGGCGCCGGAAGACCAGGAAGCGGTCCGGACTGTGGCGGATCGCGGGCGGAAGCGCGCATCGGGCGGCGATTGGGGCCAGATGCAGCGGCGGTTTCAGGGGGCGTTCGTCCTGTCGGCGCCCCGGGAGACGCGCAAGGTGGCGCTCACATTCGACGACGTGCCCGACGCCCGCTATACGTATCAGGTTTTGAACGTTCTGAAGCAGTATCGCGTTCATGCGACTTTTTTCGTCGTCGGAAGCCGCGTCCGGGGCAATCCCGCCATCGTGCGAAGAATGCACCGGGACGGCCATGCGATCGGCAACCATTCGTACAACCATCCGGCATTTTCGCGTTTGAAGCTGTCGGATATGAAAGATCAGATCGCCCGTACCGAAGCCGCCGTCCGGGACACGGTCGGATTCGCCCCCCGCTTCATTCGTCCTCCGTACGGCGAGATCACTTCCAGGCAGATGGCGTGGGCTCGGGCGAACGGGTATACGGTCGTCAATTGGGACGTCGACTCGCTGGATTGGCGGCAGTTGAAGGCGCAGACGGTGCTGAACAACGTGACCAAGTCGGTCAAGCCCGGCTCGATCATCCTGCTCCACGCGGGCGGAGGAAAGGGGCAGAACTTGCACGGGACCGTAGAGGCGCTGCCGAAGCTGATCAAGTGGCTGCGCAGCAACGGGTACGAGCCGGTCACCATCCCCGAGCTTCTGGGACAGTCCGAGTCCCGGAGAAGCTGAAGGAAGGAGCTTATCAACCGGCTTGCCGACATCGAAAGCAGCAAAAAAGCTCCGGCAAAAGCGCCGGAGCCTTCCATGTCCCGCTTAATTAAGTACGTAGAGCTTGACGTTCTGGAACCCGAATGTCGAGACTTTCGCCGGGGTGCCGGGAATGAAAATGTCGATGCGGTTGCCGACGATGGCGCTTCCTTTGTCGGTAGCCTTGGCGACCATGCCCCCCTCCGGCAAACCGTCGAAGCTATAGCCGGCAATGAACACTTTCGATCCGAGCGGAATGACCTTCGGGTCGACGGCGATCGTTCCGAGCTTGAGCGGATTGCCGAAATAATCGACGGCGCCCCAGCCCCCGTTCTCATCGGCGGCGGAAGAGTAGGCGGAAGCCTTCATGTCGATCACCTTGGAGAACGTCAGCGCTTGGCCGGCGGACGTCGTCACCGTTTTCGCCGCCGGCGCGGAGGCGACCTCGGCTTTCAACGTTTGGACTTTGGCTGCCGCCGCGGGCTTGGCCGCGGCGGCGGTCGCTTTGGCGGGAATCGTCAGCTTGAGTCCCGCGTAGATGTTTCGGGGATTGACCTTGGGGTTGGCGTCCATCAACTTTTGCATCGGAACGCCGAATTTCTTGGACAGCGTCCAGAAGGTGTCGTTGTTCGTCGCCGTGTAGCTCGTGGCGGCGAAAGCGGATACGGCGGGCAGCAGAAGCGCGCCGCCGAGCGCCAGCGACATCGCTCTCAGAGCGAGCTTGGATTTCCGGGCATCGTTAGCCATCGATTGCGTATGTTCCTCCTTTAGAAACATGCCGGCGAGGTTAGTTGTCGGGTTCGAGCCAGGAGTCGGCCCTGCGCGTTCCGTGCGGACGCGGTTCACCCCAAGCGCCTCGAAGCGAGCTTCGGCGAGCGCGGACGTTCAAGTCCCCCGCACCTTGCGAACAAGGTTTTGGCAGAATAGAGCCATGGAAATCGCTTCCTCAGTCGTTTCCGGCTCACTAGAGAGGATAACATAGCCTCCGGCGCGCGCGGAACCGGTAACATTACCCAAGCCGCCGGCCCTCATGACCCGGGAGCGTCGGACTCCCGGCCTCTTCGGGCGAAAAAGGCGATCGTTTCCTCGATTAAGTAGCGGGTCGAAGCCGCCAGCCATTCGGGGTTTCCGTGAATGAGGGAAGTCGTGCGCTTGGCCAGCTCCAATTCCTTGATGCGGACGACGTAAAGCTCGTTGTCTTCCAGAAGCTGCGGGCGCAGGTACGATTTGGGCAGCAGCGTTCCGGCCCGGCAAGCGGACAGGAGGCGCACGATCGCTTCGAACGAGTCGATCTCCATCCGCACGTCGGGCTTCAAGCCATATTGCCGAAACAGTTCGTCGGTCATCGTCCGGTACCACGTTCCGGGGGCGAACAGGATCATCGGCAGGTCGTTCAGGTCGGCCATCGAAAGCTGCGTTCTCTCCAATATATAATGCGTTCGCGGAAGCACCAGCATCAGGATGTCGTCGAACAGAGGGATGCTCGTCACCGACTCGTCCTCCACCGAGGAGGCGACGATGCCGAAGTCGACCTTCCGTTCCTTCACCAGCGTGGCGATCTCGTGGGACTTGCCGGTAATCGCCTTGATCTCCAGGTTCGGATGCTTCTCGGTCATCGCGGTGATGAGGCCGGGGAGCGTCGTCTGCAGCGTCGTCAGACTGGCGCCGATCGTGGCGACCGGAGCCTCTTCGGATTTGAAGGCGTTCAACCGCTGCAGGAATTCTCCGTGAAACCTTCGGAGCTCCAGCGCGAATTCGTACGTGAGCTGTCCCGCCGGCGTCAGCTCCAGCCGCTTGCCGATGCGGCGGAACAGGTCGATGCCCAGCTCTCTCTCCAGCCGGGCGATTCTTCTCGACAGCGCCGGTTGGGTAACGTTCAACCGTTCCGCCGCCTTGTTCAGGCTCGTATGCTCCACAACCGTTGCCAACAACCTTATATCTTCAAGCATCGAAATCATCCCTTTTCGCATATGCATTTTCATTATATGTTTTTATGAAAAATAAGCAGTTCCATTATAAGCGAAAATAGAGTAACCTAGAAAGCGTGACGAAATGGTGACGTTTGGAAAATGCTGTCTTATCACGGCGAGCTGCCAATAACGCCAACCATAATCGAACGGATGCGAAAGGAGAACGCACAACGACATGAGTGGAAATTCGTACTACTCCCGCAAGCTTCACTCGCTGCTCGGAGTCATTCCGTTGGGGCTTTTTTTCATTGAGCACGCCCTGACGAATTACTCCGCGTTCGAGGGGGGGCCGGAGAAATTCCAGAAGAGCGTTCATGGTCTGCACGATCTGCCGCTTATTTTCTTCCTGGAGCTGATCCTGATCTGGCTTCCGATTCTTTACCACGGCGTATATGGCCTCTACTTGGCGTTCACGTCGAATCTGAACACGAGCCGGTTTAGTTATGGCCGCAACTGGGCGTTCGCATTCCAGCGGATCTCGGGCGTGATCACCTTTATCTTCGTGATCTGGCACCTGTGGCAGATCCGGGTGCAGGTGGCTCTCGGCCAACTGACGATCGACGAGTTCGGAGCGAAAATGCACGAGATCATGAACAACCCGGCTTTTTTCGTCCTGTATTTGATCGGCGTCCTGGCAGCGACCTTCCACTTCTCCAACGGCTTGTGGGCGTTCCTGGTCAGCTGGGGAATTACGGTCGGACCGCGGGCGCAGCGCGTATCTTCCCGCGTATGCATGGTCATTTTCGTGATCATGGCCGTTTTGTTCATTCTGTCGATGGCGGCGTTCCGCGGCGACGATTTCGCATCGGCTTCCGCAGCGCTCGGTACGCTGCGGCAATTGAGTTAAGAGGAGGGACACCTAATGGCGAATCAAAAACTTATAATCGTCGGAGGCGGCTTGGCCGGCCTGATGGCGACCGTCAAGGCGGCGGAAGCCGGCATGCGGGTCGATCTTTTCTCGGTCGTTCCGGTCAAGCGGTCCCACTCCGTATGCGCTCAAGGCGGCATCAACGGAGCAGTCAATACGAAGGGCGAAGGGGACTCCCCATGGGAGCACTTTGACGATACGGTATACGGCGGCGACTTCCTGGCGAACCAACCGCCGGTCAAGGCGATGTGCGAAGCGGCTCCGGGCATCATTCACCTGATGGACCGGATGGGCGTTATGTTCAGCCGCACGCCGGAAGGCCTGCTCGACTTCCGCCGGTTCGGCGGCACGCAATACCACCGCACGGCGTTCGCGGGCGCGACGACCGGCCAGCAGCTGCTGTATGCGCTGGACGAGCAAGTGCGCCGCTGGGAAGCGGCCGGGCTGGTGCAGAAGTTCGAGCATTGGGAGTTCACGTCGGTCGTCATCGACGACGAGGGGATCTGCCGCGGCATTACGGCGCAGAGCCTGCGCAGCATGGAAGTCAAGGCGTTCCGCGGCGACGCGGTCATCATGGCGTCCGGCGGCCCCGGCATCATTTTCGGCAAGACGACGAATTCGGTCATCAACACCGGCACGGCGGCGAGCGCGATTTATCAGCAAGGCGTCTACTACGCGAACGGCGAGATGATCCAGATTCATCCGACGGCCATTCCCGGCGACGACAAGAACCGCCTGATGAGCGAGTCGGCGCGCGGCGAAGGCGGCCGGATCTGGACGTACAAGGACGGCAAGCCGTGGTACTTCCTCGAAGAGAAGTATCCGGCCTACGGCAACCTGGTGCCCCGCGATATCGCGACGCGCGAAATTTTCGACGTCTGCGTCAACCAGAAGCTCGGCATTGACGGAGAGAACAAGGTTTATCTCGACCTCTCCCATAAGGACCCGAAGGAGCTGGAAGTCAAGCTCGGCGGGATCATCGAGATCTACGAGAAGTTCACGGGAGACGATCCCCGGAAGATTCCGATGAAGATCTTCCCGGCGGTCCACTATTCGATGGGCGGACTCTGGGTCGACTATAATCAGATGACCAACATTCCGGGCCTGTTCGCTTGCGGCGAATGCGATTACCAATATCACGGCGCGAACCGTCTCGGCGCGAACTCGCTGTTGTCCGCCATCTTCGGCGGCATGATTACCGGACCGAAGGCGATCGAATATATCAAGGGTCTCAAGAAGTCGGCGGAGGACATCTCCGACAGCCCGTTCAACGCCGAAACGAAGAAGCAGGCGGACAAGTACGAATCCATCCTCAAGATGGACGGAACGGAGAATGCTTATCTCCTGCACAAGGAGCTTGGCGAATGGATGACGAACAACATGACCGTCGTCCGCTTCAACGACAAGCTGCAGCAGACGATCGACAAGATCAAGGAGCTCAAACAGCGCTACAAGAAGATCAACATTAACGATACGGCCCAATGGAACAACGCCGGGGTTGCGTTCACCCGGCAGCTTTGGAATATGCTGGAGCTGGCCGAAGCGATGACGGTCGGCGCGCTGCTTCGCGACGAGAGCCGCGGCGCGCACTACAAGCCGGAATTTCCCGAGCGGAACGACGAAGATTTTCTCAAGACGACCAAGGCGAAATGGACGCCGGAAGGCCCGCAAATTTCGTACGAAGACGTCGATATTTCCCTGATCACGCCGCGGAAGCGCGACTATACTACCAATAAGCACTAAGGAGGGGTAAGCGATGGCTGAGACGGCTACCGCCCAACGCACCGTCAGATTCATCATCACGCGCCAGGACAAACCGGACGCGGCTCCCTATACGGAGGAATTCGACATTCCGTACCGCTCGAACATGAACGTGATCAGCGCGCTGATGGAGATTCAGCGCAATCCGGTCAAAGCCGACGGCACGAAGACGACGCCGGTCGTCTGGGAATCCAACTGTCTCGAGGAAGTATGCGGCGCCTGTTCGATGGTCATCAACGGCAAGCCGCGGCAAGCATGCTCCGCGCTGATCGACAAGCTGGAGCAGCCGATCCGCATCGCGCCGATGTCGACGTTCCCGGTCGTCCGCGACCTCGTCATCAACCGCGAGCGCATGTTCCAGGCGCTGAAGCGCGTCAAGGCGTGGATCCCGATCGACGGCACCTACGATCTCGGCCCGGGCCCCCGGATGGCCGAGACGAAGCGCCAATGGGCTTACGAGCTGTCCAAGTGCATGACATGCGGCGTCTGCCTGGAAGCTTGCCCGAACGTGAACGACCGCTCCAGCTTCATCGGACCGGCGCCGATCTCGCAAGTGCGTCTGTTCAACGCCCATCCGACGGGCGAGATGAACGCCGACGAGCGCCTGGACGCCCTCATGGAGGACGGCGGCATCGAAGGCTGCGGCAACTCGCAGAACTGCGTGCGCTCCTGCCCGAAGGGCATTCCGCTCACGACGTCGATCGCGGCGATCAACCGGGATACCACCAAGCGGCTGTTCCGCAAGTGGCTCACCAATTAACCGAACGCCTTCTTTCCAGACCCCGCCGCAGCTCCGGCCGCGCGGGGTTTTTTGGCGCATTTATCTCGCAATCTCGGCGGTTACGGGCGGCACTCGCGGACGCCTGTTGGAGATTGTCGGAATTTCGGTATAATAGAATTTGGCTGTCTGGAGAAAGGAGGTTGCCGCTTTGGCCCAACTGTATTACAAGTACGGAACGATGAACAGCGGCAAGTCCTTCGAGATCATCAAAGTGGCTCATAATTACGAGGAGCAGGGCAAGCCCGTCGTCATCTTCGCTCCCGCGATCGACACCCGAAGCGGAAGCGAACGGATCGGCTCGCGAACCGGCATGACGCGGCCGGCGCTGCCGGTCGACGAGGGAACCGACTTATACGAGAAAGTAAAAGAGCAGCTTGCAAGCGAGAGGATCTACTGCGTTCTCGTCGACGAAGCCCAATTTTTGAAGGAGCGCCACGTCATCCAGCTGACGAAAATCGTCGACGAGCTGGAGGTTCCGGTGATGGCGTTCGGTCTCAAAAACGATTTTCAGAACCGGCTGTTCGAAGGAAGCTACTATTTGCTCGTCTACGCCGACAAGATCGAAGAGGTCAAGACGATCTGCTGGCATTGCGACCGCAAGGCGACGATGGTCATCCGCTACAAGGACGGCGTGCCGGTCAATGAAGGCGACCAGATCCAGATCGGCGGGAACGAAGACTACAAGCCCGTCTGCAGGAAGTGCTACCGGAGGGCATTCGATTCCGGAGCCGGTTGATGCCGTACGGAGAACGCTCGCTCCGGTGTCCTCGCAAAGATTGTTCTCATTCCGAGATGATACCGATAGGAAACGATTATTTTTTTCGCGAGGCAGGTTATACTATAATTTCTAATTGATGATTGCTTAAGCGACCTGGATTGTGACTAATCAGGATACCGAGGGGTAGGAACATGCCGACAGCAGAGCGAAATTGGGAATCTTTTTATGGTCAAAACTTAGGGTATATTCAGGAGCAGTACGAGCGGTATTTGCAAGACCCCGACTCCGTAGAGCCGGAGTACCGCGAACTGTTCGCGACGAGAGGGGCTCCGCCGCTGGACGAAGCCGGCACTGCGCCCGCGGTTTCGGTTCGGACGGACGCCGCATCGTTGAAGCATGCGGTCGCCGCCGGCAAGCTCGTGTGGAACATCCGGGCTTACGGGCATCTGGCCTCCGATATCGATCCGCTGGACGTCAGCCCGAAAGCGAGCGCGCGCGTGCTTGAACCGCAAACGTACGGCCTCCAGCCGTCCGATCTCGCGGCGCTGCCCGCGGAGCTGGTATGGGAAGGCGCTCCGCCGGAGCTGAACAACGGCTGGGAAGCGATTCAGAAGCTGCTTCAGGCGTACACGGGGACGCTGGCATTCGAATTCAGCCACGTACACGACGAGAAGGAACGGAAATGGCTGAACGATTATGCGGAGAAGTTCATTCCCACGCAGAAGCTGAACGCCGAAGAACGCCGCAAGCTGATGAAGCGTCTGGTCGAAGCCGAGCAGTTCGAGGATTTCCTCCAGCGGACTTTCGTCGGAGCGAAGCGCTTCTCGGTCGAAGGCAACGACGCGCTTGTCGCGCTTGTCGACGAGATCGTGCACGAATTGACGAACGACGGAGTCAGCCACATCTCGATGGGGATGGCTCATCGCGGCCGTTTGAACGTGCTCGCTCACGTTTTGGAGAAGCCTTATATCAAGATTTTCTCGGAATTCCATCATTCCACGAACAAGAATGTCAGCCCGTCCGAAGGATCGATCGGCATCAACTACGGATGGTCGGGCGACGTAAAATATCATCTGGGCGCGAATCGTTCGATCAAGACCGGCAGAACGGTAGAGACTCGCCTGACGCTGGCCAACAACCCGAGCCATCTGGAATACGTCAACCCCGTCGTCCAAGGCTTCGCTAGAGCGGCTCAGGAAGACCGCAGCAAGGCCGGCTTCCCGGTCCGGGACGAGGAGAGCGCGGCTTCCATCGTCATTCACGGCGACGCGGCGTTCCCGGGCGAAGGCATCGTCGCCGAGACGATGAACTTGAGCCAGCTGAACGGCTATCGCATCGGCGGAACGATTCACGTGATCGCGAACAACAAGATCGGATTTACGACCGAGAGCGCGGACTCCCGCTCGACGCATTACGCCAGCGACGTGGCCAAAGGCTATGAAATTCCGATCGTCCACGTCAATGCCGACGATCCCGAGGCATGCATCGCGGCTGCCCGGATGGCAAGCGAGTATCGTCGCCTGTTCAAAAAAGACTTCCTGATCGACTTGATCGGCTACCGCCGCTACGGCCATAACGAGACGGACGATCCGGAGACGACCCAACCGCTTCTTTACAAGAAGATCAAGGCGCATCCGACGGTCAGCCGGCTGTATGCCGACAAGCTGATCGCCCGAGGCGCGTTTACCGAGCAGGAATACGATCAGATCAAGAGCGGGGTCGTGGATCGGCTCAAGGAAGCTTACGAAGAGATGAAGCAGCGCGAAGGCCAGGAAGCCGTTCATCAGACGCCGCCTCCGCTGGGCTCGGCCGATAAGGTTGACGCCGCTACGGCCGTCGATCTGGAGAAGCTCCGCGCCATCAACGAAGACCTGCTCCATTGGCCGGAAGGCTTCAAAGTCTATCCGAAGCTGCAGAAGATTCTGGAGCGCCGCCGGAATGCGCTGAACGACGGCGAGAAAGTCGATTGGGGCCAAGCCGAGGCGCTGGCGTTCGCATCGATTCTGTCCGACGGCACGCCGATCCGCATCACCGGTCAGGACGCGGAACGCGCTACGTTCGCTTTCCGCAACCTGATCCTGCACGATCCGGATTCCGGCGATCTGTTCTGTCCGCTGCATCAGTTGCCGCAGGCGCAAGCTTCCTTCGCCATTCATAACAGCCCGCTGTCCGAATCGGCTGTACTTGGCTTCGAGTACGGGTACAACGTCTACTCGCCGGAGACAATGGTGATCTGGGAAGCGCAATACGGCGACTTCAGCAATGTCGCGCAAGTGCTGATCGACCAATTCATCTCTTCGGGCCGGTCGAAGTGGTCCGAGAAATCCGGTCTGGTCATGCTTCTGCCGCACGGCTACGAGGGCGCGGGCCCCGAGCATTCCAGCGCCCGACTCGAACGCTACCTGCAGCTTTGCGCGGAAGAGAATTGGACGGTCGCGAACCTGAGCAGCTCCGCCCAGTACTTCCATCTGCTTCGCCGTCAGGCTTCCCTGCTCGGAACCGACGACGCTCGGCCGCTCGTTCTGATGGCTCCGAAGAGCCTGATCCGCAATCCGCGGGTCGCCTCCTCTCCGGATCAATTCGCGAACGGTTCCTTCCGCGCCGTGCTGGAGCAAGCCGGCCTCGGCGAGAAGAAAGACCGCGTCGAACGTCTGGTGCTTTGCACCGGCAAGGTGTCCATCGACCTGGAGGACGCGCTGGATAAGGCAAGCGGCGAAGACAAAGACTGGGTGCATATCGTTCGCGTAGAGCAGTTGTACCCGTTCCCGGCGAAGGAGATCGCCGAAATCATCGCCCGCTTCCCGAACCTGAAGGAGATCGTCTGGGTTCAGGAAGAGCCCCGCAACATGGGGGCCTGGAACTTCGTCGAGCCGAGAATCCGCGAGATCGCTCCGGCCGGCGCCGACGTCCAATATATCGGCCGTCCGGAACGTTCGAGCCCGGCAAGCGGCTTCCAGCAAGTTCACGCATTCGAGCAGCAATTCATCGTCGCTCAATCGCTTAAGCCGAGACCGACGTTGATTCATAACCTGGGGAGGTAGCAGCAGTGCAACAGATCACAGTACCGGCAATGGGCGAATCGATTACGGAAGGAACCATCGCGAGATGGGCCGTTAAAGTCGGAGACGCGGTTAAGCAAGGCGACCTGCTCCTCGAACTGGAGACCGACAAAGTAAACCTGGAAATCAGCGCCGAGCAAGACGGCGTGATCGAAGAGATTACCCGCCAGGAAGGCGATACCGTGCAAATCGGCGAAGTCGTCGGCGTTATCGGCGCCGGCAGCGGCGCGCCGGCTGCTCCGGCCCAAGCGGCTGCGGCAGCACCGGCTCCGAGCGCTCCCGCGCCGGCCGCTAGCGCTCCTGCACCGGCAGCCGCTCCGGCTCCCGCAGCGGCTCCGGCCGCTTCTTCCGCGGCGATCCCGGCGGCAACGCCGGCTGCTCGCAAGCTGGCTCGCGAGCAGGGCATCGACCTGAGCGCGACCCCGGCGCGCGACCCGCTCGGCCGCGTTTATCCGGCCGACGTTCGGGCCGCCGGCTCCGCCCCGGCCGCTTCGGCTCCGGCCGCACCGGCAGCCGCTCCGAAGGCCGCCGGCGCAGACGAATTCAACCCGGCGAAGCCCGCCGAGCGCAAGAAGATGTCGCGCCGCCGCTTGACCATCGCGAAGCGTCTGGTCGAAGCCCAGCATACGGCCGCCATGCTGACGACGTTCAACGAAGTCGACATGACCGCGATTATGGACGTCCGCAAGCGTCGCAAAGATTCGTTCAAAGAGAAGAATGAAGTGAACCTTGGCTTCATGTCCTTCTTCACCAAAGCGGTTGTCGGCGCTTTGAAGAAGTTCCCGCTGCTGAACGCCGAGATCGACGGCGAAGACATTATCGCCAAGAAGTTCTACGATATCGGGATCGCCGTCGCCGCTAAAGAGGGCCTCGTCGTTCCGGTCGTCCGCGATGCGGACAAGCTCGGCTTCGCCGAGATCGAGCGGTCCATCGCCGATTTGGCCGCCAAAGCGCGCTCCAACTCGCTGGGCTTGACCGATCTGCAAGGCGGCACGTTCACTATTACGAACGGCGGCACGTTCGGTTCGCTGCTGTCGACGCCGATTCTGAACGCTCCTCAAGTCGGCATTCTCGGCATGCACAAGATCCAATACCGGCCGGTTGCGATCAACAACAATACCGAGATCGCCATTCGTCCGATGATGTACGTCGCCCTTTCCTACGACCACCGCATCGTCGACGGCGCCGAAGCCGTCCAATTCCTGGTCAAGGTCAAGGAATTGCTTGAAGACCCGGAAACGCTGCTTCTCGAAGGCTGATCCGGCGCATAACTTCTAAACAAGCCGCGCTGCAGGTCCTTGGACCGAGCGCGGCTTTTTTCGTGTGTGTATCGGACCCGGCTTCGCCTGCTTCGAAATCCCGTTTGCTCAGGAATCGAGGCTTATATCCCTCTTTTTTGCCTTGCATTCGAAATCCCCTTCGCTCAGGAAAGTGAAGTTTACTTTCCGGCGTGGGTGCAAAGGCCGTTGGAAGGTTCCTGTCCGCGCTCCCGGTCCGCGGGTCTCGATATCCAGGACGGTTGGCAAAACAGCTCCAGGAAATCCGTATCCGAGGAAGCTGAGCAATGATGCCCCTGAGCGAAGGAAATTTCGAAGATAAGGAACGGAGAAGAGATCCTGGTCCTCGTCCTGAGCGAAGGGGATTTCGAAGATAAGGAACGGAGAAGAGATCCATGGTCCTCGTCCTGAGCGAAGGGGATTTCGATGTTAAGCAGAAAAAGAAGATTTTGAGGAAAGAAAAAAAAGGGGGGAGCAAGAAGGCGAGAGCGAGCGGGAATGAAGCGGGAGGGAAAGCCCCACGCAACCTACAGTGACGGTTGATTGGTATGAAGCTTTCCCTCTAACGGAGTCCCTTAGTCCAAGCTGGCAAACTGGACGCAGACCGGCTTGGAACCATGCCATTCGCTTCCGGTCGGTTGAAGCTTGCCGGTATTCGCGTCGCGGGAGAAGGTGACGACGTTGTCGGAGTCGCGGTTGGCGACCAGCACGAAGCGTCCGTCCGGCGACAGGGCAAAGTTGCGCGGGTGGCCGCCTAACGTTGAGGCATGCTCAACGAGCGTCAGGCTGCCGTTCGCGAAGTCGACGGCGTAAACCGCCAGGCTGTCGTGGCCGCGGTTGGAGCCGTACACGAACTTGCCGTCCGGGGACAGGTGGATGTCCGCGCAGGCGTTGTCTCCGGCGTAGCCTTCCGGCAGCGTCGAGACGGTCTGGATCACGTCGAGCCTGCCGGCTTCCAAGTCGTAAGCGTAGACGGTTATCGTGCTGTTCAGCTCGTTAATGCCATAACCGTAGGGCAGAGACGGATGGAACGCGAAATGGCGCGGTCCGGATCCGGGCGCTATGCTTGTCTCCCCATGGGGAAGGAGCTTTTGGCCCGGAACGTCAAGCTTGTACACGATCAGCTTGTCGAGCCCCAGATCGGAAGCGATCGCGTACCGGTTGGCCGGATCGACGGTTACCGAATGGGCGCGAGCTTGGCTTTGGACGGGCAAAACGCTGGCGCCTTCGTGCCGGTGAAGATCGGAGAGCGGACCGATGCGTCCGTCTTCCAGCAAAGGAGACAAGCCGACAAGGCCGCCGTGGTAGCTGGAGACCATGACGCATTGGCGGGAATGGTCCAGCGAAATGTGGCAGGTCGGGGCCGAGACCGTTATCTCGTCGTTCAGACGCTCCAGGGCTCCGGAATCCGGATCGAACCGAAAAGCGGCAGCAGCGCCGACGCGCCGTCCCTCGCCGTTTTCCTTTTCGAATATCGCATATATTCGGCTTGCCGTCTCGTCCATGGCGAGGAAAGTCGGATTTTTCAATCCATCCGCCTGGTCGAGTTGTTGCAGCGTCCCCTCTTTTTCGTCGAATGCGCAGGCATATAGGCCGGGCCCGTTTTCTTCCGCATAGGAACCTATAAATACGAACTGTTTTCCTTCCGCCATCTCGGGCGCACCTCCATCCTTCTTTTTCACTTCATCAGCATAGCTGAAATAGCGCGTTTTTTCAAAGATGAGCAAGAGCTCGCTTAGAGAATTTCGGAGCTGGAGAAAAATTGACAATCAACCAAAACCGTTTGGCATTGCCGGCAGTCTAATCTTGCAGAAGGAGGAGGAGCATGTCGACGGAAGAAAGGGTGGCGGCCGCATTGAAGGGCGACGACGATTCGTTCGCCGAGTTGATACGCGCCGACGACAGGCGGTTGTATCGGATCGCTTATGCGTATCTGAGGAACGAGTCCGATGCGCTGGAAGCGATCCAGGAAGCGACCTGCCGGGCTTACGTCCAACTGCGGAAGCTGAGAGAGCCGCGTTTTTTTCATACCTGGTTCATTCGGATTCTGATCCGCTGCTGCATCGACGAGCAGAAGCGGAAGAAGCGGACGGTTCCTCTATCCGATCTGCCCGAGCCGCTCGCCCGGGATTTGCGCCTGGAGGAGAAGCTGCAGCTGGATATGGGGATCGCCGGACTGAAGCCGAATTACCGGCATATTATCGTTCTGAAATATTATGAGGACATGACGCTGACCGATATCGCCAAGCTGCTCAAGAAGCCGGAAGGAACGGTCAAAACGTGGCTGAACAAAGCGCTGAAAGAGCTGCGCCTGATCTGCGGAACGGAAGGAGGCGGGAGTCGCTATGCATGATCGGAACGAAGCGGAGGCCGCATTGGAAGCCCGGATCGGCGAAGCGGTCGCGGAAGGGATCCGGAAGGGGCGACAGGCGGCGAGGGAGAATCGCAAGGCAAGGCGCATTCGGTATTCGGCGCTGGCCGGCGCGTGCGTGCTGCTGGCGGCTTGCTTGTTCTCCATTCGCATCTCGCCGGCGTTCGCGTCGATGCTTCGCGAAATCCCTGGCCTCGAGAAGTTCGTGGATTTGATCGGGAGCGGCGATCGGGGCCTTCTGGAGGCGGTCGATAACGATTTTGTGCAGCCGGTCGGCCTCTCCGACGAGCATGACGGACGAAGCTTGACGGTCCAAGGATTTATCGTGGACGAAATGCGGATGGTCATTTTCTATGAAATAAGCGGCGATCAAGACGACGGTTCTCTTCGCATTGAGTCCCCGTCGCTGGAAGACGAGAATGGGAACGACATTAAGGCAATGTACAGTTACGGAAATTACTACGGGGATCAAGAGAAAGCCGTGAAGGAGCATGGCCGGTATGTCGTCCGCGGAACGGTGGACGTCTGGCTTCAGGACGGCTTAAATTGGCCGGATGAAGCGACGCTCATCGTGCATTCCGGCCGGGCCGACCGGGAAGGGGAGACGAAATCGATGCCCGAACCGCCGAACGCCGCGGTTGGCGATGAGGATCCGACGATCGCGGTTCCCGATGACGGAGTGCCGGAATACCGGGTTCGTTTTCCTATCGACAAAACCAGGTTCGCCGACATGAAGCGGGAGTACCCGATCGCACGGACTCTCGACGTAGAAGGCCAGAAAATCACGTTCGACCGAGCCGTCGTTACGCCTCTCCGCATCGCCCTGTATCTCGATTTTGCGGCGGATAACGCTATGCAAGTGTTTGATCCCGGGGATATTCGAATCGTCGACGACAAAGGGAACGAATGGTATTCCAAAGGCGGCTGGAGCCCGGCCGACCAGTCCATTCTTTACTTCGAGAGCAACTACTTCCGGCAGCCGAAGGAGCTCTACGTGGAAGGCTCCTGGTTCCGCGCGTTGGATAAATCGAAGATGAGTATCGTCGTCGATACGGAGAAGGAGCAGATTCTGAAGGCGCCGGACGACAAGCTTACTTTGACCGCGGTGAACCGAACCGGCAGCTACACGAAGCTGACTTTCAAGCTCACAGGATTTTCCGAAGACGACAGGATGGGGTATTCCCTGGTGCAAAGTCAATTTACGGACGCTTCGGGAAAAAGCTACGACGTAGCCGCTCTTCCCTCCGGAGTTACATTCGAACCTGGAGAGCACAAGCAATATTCCTATTTTTCTTTGAACAACAACGGGTACAAACAGCCGCTGACGTTTCAAATTATCAATTACCCCAATTACATTCGCGAGCCTTACCGCGTCCGAATCTATTAGAGGACGGCGAGGCAGCCGAACAGGCCTTCGAGTTCCAGAGGTTCCCCTTCTGGCTCGAGGGTCTTTTTTCATAAGAAACGTGTCGAAATTTCCATATCTGGCCTGGGACAAAAGGAGGAAAACACGGGACGGATGTCTAATAGTCTGATGTCCATAGTAGCAGGCTCAAGTGAAAATGGGGGAGAAAACGAATGAACAGTCGTAAGCGAGGGGTTTCGCTGCGGTACCAGATCGTCGTTCTGATGATCGTCCTGCTGCTGCTTCCGCTCGGGGCCTTAGGGTGGAACTATTATCAAACGATGAGCTCGGACCTGAAAGGGATCGAACGCTCTCACGCCATGGACGTGAGCGAATCGGCGGGGAAACTGCTCGACCAGTTGGGCGAGCAGCTGTCCGGCAGCGTCATTACGAACGCGAACTGGGAGGATGCGCGAGCCGCCATGGAGAAGAAGGACGTCGCATGGCTCAAGGAGAACATGGACGTCTCGGTCGGCATTATTCCGCATGTCGATTTTATGGCCGATCTGGCCTTGGACGGGACGGTCATCAGCCAGAAGGGCGACGTCAAGGAATTCACCGGCAAGCTGGATAACGCGGAGCTTCTCTCCAAGGTGAAGGAGAAAAGCGATATTTACGGAATGGTCGAAACGTCCAAAGGGCTGGCGATCGTCGCGATGTCCATGGTGACCGACGAAGAGCGGACGAAGCCGCCGGCGGGCATTCTCCTGTTCGGACGCCTGCTGGATAGTGAAGCCCTGGCCGGCATCGGAGGGCTTTTGAACGGGGAGATGGCGCTGCGCTCCGTGGACGGCCAATTCCTGTCGACCGATCCGAAGCTGTTGACGGAAGCCGAAATGCCGGCCGCATCGGAAAAGCCGGTTTTCCGCTCCGCGAACCGGAACGGCACCCGCTACAGCGAGGTGGTCTCGCGGCAGCCGGGCATCGCGGGGCAGCCGGTGGCCGACGTCTGGACCGTTCTGCCCGCGGAAGCGAGCGCCGCCGTGAGCAAGGAGATCGGCAGGCTCAGCCTGGAGGCGGGCATTCTGGCCTGCGCGCTCATCGCGCTCATTGCGCTGGTGCTGCACCGCCGGATCGTTCTTCCGCTCAGCCGCTTCGACCGGTTCCTCCGTTCGGTGACCGACGGGAACCTGCAGGGGGATCTGGCCGGCAAGGACAGCCGGCGGAGCGACGAGATCGGATCCATCGCGTTCGCGCTCGGGGAGATGGTCCGGCACTTGAAGGCGATCATCTCCGGCGTCCGCGAGACGGCGGCGGTCGCTTCGGCTTCCGCGGCGGCGCTGTCGGAGGAAGCCGACCGCGCGGCCGAGGGGGCGCACCGCATCTCGGAGTCGATGCAGGAAGTCGCGGCGGGAGCGGAATCGCAGAAGGAGGGAATGAACCGCGGGGCGGAAGTGACCCGCGGCATCCTGGACGGGATTCTGACGATCGGGGAGCGCACCGCTTCGGTCGCTGCCGCGGCGCAGCAATCGAATCGCCAGGCCGAGCAAGGGAACGGGACCGTCCGCGGAGCGATCGGACAGATGGAGAAAATCGCCGGCACGGTCGAGACCTCGGTGCGGGAGACGCACGCGCTGGTCGAGCAGTCCGCCGCCATCGGCAAGATGGCCGAGGCGATCTCGCAGATCGCGTCGCGGACGAACATTCTCGCCCTGAACGCGAATATCGAAGCCAGCCGAGCGGGCGAGCAAGGCAAAGGTTTCGCCGTCGTCGCCGGCGAGATTCGCAAGCTGGCGCAGCAGTCCGACGAGACGGCGGCGGACATCGCCGCAATGGCGGAGCGGATCGCGGGCAGCATCGGGCATGTCGCGAGCCGCATTGACGAAGGCGACCGCGAAGTGCGGGAGGGCATGCAGCTGGTTCAGGAGGCCGGACGGGCCTTCGAGGACATCTCTTCCGGCATTGCGGGCATGGAGGAGGAGCTGCGGGAGATGGCGTCCGAAAGCCGGGAGATCGGCGTCCGGTCCGAGGAATTGGCCGCGCTCGTCGAGCAGACCGAAGCGATCTCCGAGTCGAGCGCGGAACGGTCCACGGACGTCGCCGGGATCGCCGATTCGCAGATGGGCGCGGTACGGCGCGTGGCCGATGCCATGGCGGAGCTGGCGAAGCGGATTCGGGATCTGGAAACGGCGGTCAAACGATTCCGGGAGTAAAGGGACCTTCAAGGGATAGAAGAGCGTTCCGGGTCCTGAGAGCATCCTGGCCCGAAGTCGGGGCCGTTCCCATCCTCCGGCCGCTGACGGCAAGAGACCGCGATTGTTACAATGATCTCAAGATCAGCGTAAACGGAGGATACCGCAGCATGAAAAAAACGAGCGCATATAGCGCCTGGAAAATGATGATAGCCGGTTTGCCCAGAGGGATCGCGATGTTCGTTGTCGCCGTCGTAGGAGTTTGCTTGGGGGTCCCTCTTCTGATCGTCGGGGTTGGGATTCCGATTTTGGCGGGCACGATGTCCTGGTGCGAGAAGCGGATGGCGGAAGATTCCCGCCGCTGGGGCACATGGGGACGCGGCGCGCAACGGACGCAAGGAGCACAGCGAGAGCAGCAGCAGGGCCATCGGCCGACGACCGCGCAGCGAGCCCGGGAGCTGCTGAGCGCGCTTGACGGCGAAGAAGCTTTCGCCGGCGATGAAGCGCTCGGCGGCCAGGTTGCCATCGGCAGCCCGCAGCATGAAGCCGGCTCGCCCTGGAGACAATGGCTGAGAACGTTGGCCCAACCGCGCGGCTACTTTGCGGTTTTCTACAATATCGCCCAGTTCCCGCTCAGCATCGCCTTGTTCTGTCTGTCCGTCGTGCTTCCGGCCGTCGTCTTCGGCTTGATGCTCGCGCCGGCGGCGTACAAAGTATCGTCTTACCTGTACGGCTATGAGCTGTTCCAGGACGACGTCGTGTTCAACCTGCTTCTTCCGCCGTTGTCTCCGTTTCAGCGTTCGCTCGTCGTGGCGGGAATCGGCCTGCTGCTGTTCCTGTTCCTCTCGGCGATGCTGCGTGCGTGCGGGCGGTTGTACGAAGGTTGGACGATCTTTTTCGGCGGCGGCGGCTCAAGGGCCGCGGCGACGGAACAATCGGCTCCGGGAACGGCCGGCATGCTGCCGTCGCGCGAATTCGAGCCGGAGCAGACGATGGCGCCGCTTCATTGACGCGGCAGTAAAGAATCTTAGCGAACAACAAAGGAGCCCGGAAGCATTAGCTTCCGGGCTCCTTCTTTCAAGTGCCGAGGCAAAATGCTCCCAGCCCGCCATCGATTACATCCACTTCTCTCCCCAGTTCTGGATCGAATTCGTCACATCCTCCAGAGCGTGGCCTTTCTCGGTCAATTCATATTCAATGCGCACGGGCATCTCGGGATAAACGGTTCGTTTGACGACGCCGAACGATTCCAGCTCTTTCATTCGGTCCGTCAGCATCTTGTCGCTCATATCGGGGATTTGCTCCTTGATGTCTTTGAACCGTTTGGGACCTCCCATCAACACCCGGATAATGAGTCCCGTCCACTTCTTTCCGAGCAATTCGGCGGCAGCTTCATACTTGGGGCACATCTTGGTATAGTCCATCCGGCTCACCCCCTTTCTATCATCATGATAACATATGGCATGAGCAAAAGTAAGAAACGGCGAACAATTTTTATATAACTATACAAAAGTAAGTGTGAATTGTCAATGGCACGGAAACCGGCTCAGACCGAAGGCTCCGGATTCGCTTCCGCGGCATGCTGCAGCTCTTCTTTGTGGCGCAAAAACTCGCGGCCGTATTCGCCGTGCGGATGAATGGACGCATGCTCCATCTGGATCGTCGAGTGGGTGATGCCGTATTTCTGCTCCAGCACCTCGTTCACGGCCAGAATGATGCAGAACGGTTGAATGTCCTCGCGCACGAACATGTGGGCGGTAAGGGAATAGTGGTCGGTCGAGACGGCCCACAGGTGCATCTCGTGCACGTCCTCGACGCCTTCCACCTGGCGCAGGTCGGCGCGGATATCGTCCAGCTTGAATTTCTCCGGCACCGATTCCATCAGAATCAGCACGGATTCGCGAAGAATGCGCGCGCCGCCGATAAAGATGATGACCCCGATCACCATGCTGATAAGCGGGTCGAAAAACATCAGGCCGGTGTAATAAATGACGATCGCCGATACGATGACGCCGGCCGAGCTCATCAGGTCGCCGATAAAGTGCCAGAGCGCGCTCTGCACGTTCAGGTTCTCTTCTTCGTGGTGGCTGCGGCTGAGCACGATCGTCAGCACCAGGTTGACGATGAAGCCGATCGACGCGATGACGAGCATAAGGCCGAACTTGATGTCGACCGGATGGATAAACCGGGCGATCCCTTCGATGAAAATGCCGACCGAAATGACGCACAGCGCCAGTCCGTTCAGCAGCGAAGCGATAATCTCGAAGCGCAAGTAACCGAACGTGTACTTGGCGTTGGGAGGACGGGTCGCCAGATAGATCGCCGTCATCGACAGGCCGAGCGCGATGACGTCCGAGATCATGTGGGCGGAGTCGGACAGCAACGCCAGCGAGTGAGACAGAAGGCCCCCGATCACTTCGACGACCGTAAAAAACAATGTCAAAATAAGCGTAATCCACAGGGCTCGTTTGGATGAGGATTGTTCCTTCACATGGCGAAGGTGGTGGAAATCGTACGCGGGTTTCGCGCGGTCGTTCAAAGAAGCTCACTCCTTGTCGGCAATTGCGGTTTGAATCTTATCATATCACGGCATGCTCCGCTATTGGGAGCGGAATCCGTCTGGGACGCGCTTTTTGTCATACAATTGAAATATGGATGTCACGCCGCTGTCGCACGTCCCGGTTACAATGATAAACAAGACCCCCTTTTCATATTTGGAAGGACCCTTCGGCGGTGAAGGGTCCTCTTTTTTTGGGGGCGGACGCGAAAAGAAAAACCGCCGGTCAGGTTCCGGCGGCCGAACGGGGACGGTTACAGAGGCACGACGATTTTGTTCTTTTGGCGATAATAAACCCAACGCTTGAAGCCGATCTCCTTCAGCCGGGCTTTGACGAGCTCCCAGTCGTCCCCGACCCGGGTCGAGACGTGGGCGTCGGAGCCGAACGTGACGTCCGCGCCGAAGCGGAGCGCTCGCTCGAGAATGGCGTCCGACGGGTACCAGCCGCCGACATCCTTCGTCTTGCCGCTCGTATTGATCTCGAGGGCGATATCGCGCTCGGCGACGGCTTTGAGCGCTTCGTCGATCGCGTCCTCGGCGCCCGCAATGTCGGAGAAGGCGGGGTAGTACCCCTTCATCGCGTCGATATGGCCGAGCACCTGGAACACCCCGCTATGCGCGGACTGCCGGATCAGTTCGAAATAATGCCGTTTCTCCTCCGGGTGCTTTTCGGCATCGAGCTTTTTCCAACGGTTGCGGTTGAAGATGCTGATCCCCCGCGTCTGGTGCACGGAGCCGATGACGTAATCGAACGGATATTTCTCGTAGATGGAGCGGTACAGTTCGATATGTTCGGGGAAAAAGTCCGACTCCACGCCCAGCAGCACTTCGATCCGGTCCTTATAGCGCTCCTTGAGCCGCAGCACTTCTTCGACGTAATGGGCGAATTCGCTCTTGGCCATCGCGATTCCCGGCTGGTAGTGGTCCTCTTCCCGGAAGAAGTAGGGAGAATGATCGGAGATGCCGATCGCCGTCAGGCCTCCGTCGATCGCGGCCTTGATGTAATCTTCGATCTCGCCTTCCGCGTGTCCGCACCGGTAATGGTGCGTGTGCAAGTCGAATTTGTCCATGATGGTCTCCTCCTTGGATGACGGTACGCTATTCGCTTCCGATGAATTGGTCTTCCGGCATTCCTTTGAGGTCGCTCAAAAATTTGCGCATCGCGCTGTTCTTATAGCGGCCGGACTTGGTAATGACGCCGACGGGATGGGTCGCGTTCAGTTCGGCGACGGGAATCATCTTCAGCGTTCCCTGCTTGAGCTCGCTCGAGATGGATAGCTTCGAGACGAAGGCGGCCCCCAGATTGAGCTCGACCATCCGCTTCACTTCTTCGCTGCTGCTCAGCTCCAAGGCGGGACTCGGAACCGGCAGATTGTGCTCCCGGAAAATCCGGTCGACGAACCGGCGGCCTTGCGTATCGGGAGACAGCAGAATGAGCGGAACGTCCTTCAGCATTCCGACCGTGATCCGGTCCAACGAGGCGAGCGGGTGCGCGGGGGAGACGACGAGCTCGAACGTGTCGTAGTAGAGCACCGAGGTCTCGACATGCGGGCTTCTCTCGGTCAGGTAGCCGATCCCGATGTCGACCGAGCCGTTTTCCACGCTGGCCAGCACTTGCGAAGAGGGCATGGACAGAATCGACGTCTTGATGAGCGGGAACTGGTTCTGGAAGTAAGACAGCACCCGGGGCAGGATCTGAATGGCGATGGACGTCGTCGTTCCGAGGATGATCTTGCCTTGCGGATTGTCGTCGAGATCGGACAGCTTCTGCTTCAGTTCCTCCACGATCGATAAGATGCGTTCCGCATGCTCCAGGAATACCTCTCCCCGATCGGTTAGCGTAACTGGGTGGTTGCGGTCGACCAGGACGGTCTTGAACTCGTCCTCCAGGCTCTTGATTTGCGCGGACACGGCAGGCTGAGTCAGGTTGAGCATCTCGCCCGCCTTGCGGAAACTGAGCGTCTTGGCAATGGTAAGCATCGTTTCCAACTGGCTGATGTTCAACGAACCGCCTCCTTAATCCAAAAAACTTATCGGCGTTGCGGCAAGGGATAAATTCCTTTTGTATAAGTTACCCTCATTATAGGCCATTTCGGAAAAGGGAGCAAAACAGGATAAGATACCCCCCAAGTGACACTTAGCTTCGAAGCTGACTCAGGTACTTTGCGGGGACCCCGGAAACGAGTGGAGAAAAAAAGGAAATGGGTCTTGATATTTACTCAAACTTGAGTATAATCAGGGAGCGGATAATCAAATTTGAGTATGTCCAAGGGAGAGAGAAACAGATGGATACCAAAAAAAGCAGCACCCGCCTCGTCATCGCGGGACTGCTCCTGGGACTGTTCATGGCCGCGCTCGATCAGACGATCGTGTCCACGGCCATGACGAAGATTATCGAGAAGCTCGGCGGACTCGACAAGTTCGTCTGGGTGTACTCGGCCTACATGATCGCGATGGTCGTCGCCACCCCGATCTTCGGCAAGCTGTCCGACATGTTCGGGCGCAAACGGTTTTTCCTGATGGGAATCACGCTGTTCCTGATCGGATCGATCCTGTGCGGAACGGCGCAGAACATGGATCAGCTGATCATCTACCGCGCGCTTCAAGGGATCGGCGGCGGCGCGCTGATGCCGATCGTGTTCACGATTATTTTCGACCTGTTCCCTCAAGAGAAGCGCGGCAAAATGATGGGGCTCTTCGGAGCGGTATTCGGCCTGTCGAGCGTGTTCGGTCCGATCATGGGCGCGACGATCACCGACAACATCAGCTGGCGCTGGATCTTCTACATCAACGTTCCGATCGGCGTTCTGGCGTTCGCGTTCATTCTGGCCGGCTACCACGAGTCTGCGAACCGGCGCAAGCAGGTAATCGACTGGCTGGGCGCGATTTTGCTCGCCGGAGCGATTCTGTCGCTGATGTTCGGCCTGGAGCTCGGCGGCACGGACGGCTGGGCGTGGGGCTCCTGGAAGACCGTCTCGCTGTTCGTCGCATCGGGCGCATTGCTTCTGCTCTTCCTGTGGGCGGAAGCGAAAGCCAAAGACCCGATCATCGCTCTTGGCCTGTTCAAAGGACGCCTGTTCACGAGCAGCATGATGATCAGCCTGCTGTACGGGGGCGTCATGATCGCCGCCGCGACCTACATTCCGCTGTTCATCCAAGGCGTCTTCCACAAGACGGCCACCCAGACCAGCACCGTGCTCACCCCGATGATGCTCGGCGTCGTCGTCAGCAGCCAGATCGGCGGCCGCTTCGCCACCAAGTTCAGGTTCCGCGACTCGATGGTCGCGTCCGCCCTTACGCTGCTCGTCGGGTGCGCGCTGCTCGGCTTCGCGATGGATCTGTCGACCAGCCGGCTCGTCATCACGCTGTACATGGTCGTCGTCGGTCTCGGCATGGGCATCTCGTTCTCGCTGCTCAACATCTCGACGCTCAGCTCGGTGCCTCCGCAGTATAAAGGGTCGGCGTCGTCGCTCATTACGTTCTTCCGGACGATCGGTTCGGCGGTGGGCGTCACCGTTTTCGGCGCGCTGCAGAAGGGCCATTTCCAATCCGCGGTCAAGTCGATGCCGGGCGCGAATCCGGAGATGGCGGGACAGATCAAGAGCGGCCAGGCGCTGCTCGACCCGGCTCTCCAAGCGAAGATGGGCATTCCGGCCGACGTGCTGAACACGCTGCTGACGAAGCTGGGCGACTCGATCATCTATATTTTCCAATGGTCGGTCATTCTGCCGATCGGCGCCCTGATCTTCGCCCTCCTTATGGGCAAAGCCCGTCTACCGGCCCCGCAAGCGGCCGCTCCGGGCGGCGGCGGCGGATCGCATGGCGGAGGAGACGCGGCGAAAAAGCCCGAGCCGTCTTTTCAGCGGAGCTGACGCGCCATGTCCATGAAGATGATGGTGCTCGGCCTGCTGATGGAGTATGACCGCCATCCGTACGACATGAGGCAGGCCATCAATGACCGCAATTGGAACTATGCATTCAAATTGAGGGACGGCTCGCTTTATTACGCGGTCGATCAGCTTCGCGAGAGCGGGCTGATCGAAGCTTCGGAAGTGGTGCCCGTTCCCGGGGAGCATCGGCCGGACAAGACGATTTACCGCATTACGGAAGCCGGCCGCGAGAAGTTCCTGGAGCTGTTCTATGCGCAGTTGGAGCAGAGCGCCTATCCGCAGCATCCGATGATGATGGCGATGCCTTTCTTGAGGCACGCCAATCAGGAGCGGATCGCGGAGATCGCCGAGCGCCAACTGGAAGCTTGCCGGAAGCGAATCGAGAAGATGGAAGCCAAGCTTCAGGAACGCGGGAATATCATGCCCAGCAGTTCGAAGCGCATGCTGGACGGCATGATTCTGTATGGCCGGGCAGAGTTGGCGTGGCTTACGGATACGCTGGAAGAGGCGCGCTCCGGCCGCTTCGCCGAAGAGCGCGGTCCCGACGGCAAGTGGCGAAAGATCGACTAGCATACGGAGTAGTACAGGGAGGCGATTCTTCCGGCACGAGCGGGTGCCGGAGGAATCGTCTTTTGGCGTGCGGAATTAACTTTCGAAGTAATGACCTTGCTCGATATCCTCCATCAGCGCAGGTTGTACGGGCCGCCATCCCAATCGCTCCTGAGTCAAAGCGCTCGACACCGGGTTGTCGGTCGATGCGAACGTTCCGAGCCAGCCGAAGTGCGAACCTGCTTTATCGACGCCTATGCCGGCCACGGGCAAGTTCAAGCGGCGGCCGATGACGCCGGCGATATCGCGAAAGGGAACGCCTTCGTCTGCCACCGCATGAAGGCGCGATCCGGCCGGAGCTTTCTCCAGGGCGAGCCTGAACAGGTTTGCCGCATCGAGGCGATGCACGGCGGGCCAGCGGTTGGCCCCGGCTCCTACGTAGGCGGAGATGCCCTTCTTGCGAGCAATGCCGATCAGGCTGGGGAATAAGCCATGCTTATCGTCATGGCTGTGCACGAGCGGGGGGATGCGCACGATCGAGGAGCGAATTCCCCGTTTGGCTAACGCCAGCGTCGCTGCTTCCGAAGGGATGCGCAGTTTTCCTGCGGATGTAGGATCGGGCGCGTCGTCTTCCGTTCCGAGCCGGTTCGGCGCGAGGGTCATGGTCGGCATGGCGACGACAAGAGCGCGGTCGCGCCCCGCGAGCGCGGCGCCGAGCGTCTCGACGGCGCGCCGGTCCGTCTCGACGGCCGCCGTCATGAATCTCAATGCCGCATGGCGCGGGCTGCCCCCGAGCAAAATCCGAAGGCGAGTGGAGAGACTCGCATGGGAGAACTTGTGGAAAAAGGCCGTATGAATAACGCCGTCCGCGTCGGCGGCGCCCCTACTCAGGCATTCCGGGTTCTCGATCGAACCCACACGTGCCTGGGCCCCTGCGGCCATGAGCCGATTGGCCGCCTCTTCGGAACGAACAAGACCGACGACCTGATGCCCTGCTTCGATAAGCTCGCGAACAATCGCCGATCCAATGAACCCGGACGCCCCGGTGACAAATACGCGCATAGGATGTCCTCCTCTTTCAGTCGAGTAACTAGGCTTAGTATAGAAAGAATCCTGCCTGGATCTTTGCCACTTCCGGGCAACTTCTTGTCTGATTCAACGGAATGCGATCCGGCCCTGACGGCGGAAAAAGAAAACCCGCCAAGCCCTAGGGCCGCGGGTGCGAGGATCTGCCGGTCATGGTTGACGCCATCTGGCGATATCCCTGCTTGGAGGGTTGCCGAAAAAACGGCTGTAATCCCGGCTGAACTGGGAATCGCTCACGTACCCTACCAGCCGGCATGCCCTCGTTGCGTCCGTTTGGCCGGACAGCATCAAACGCCTGGCTTCTTGAAGGCGCAGCGCTTTCTGGTACTGCAAAGGACTCATCGCCGTGACGGACTTGAAATGCTCGCGAAACGTCGTCTCGCTCATATGGACCATTTCGGCCAACTCCGCGACCTTGAACGGTTGGGAGAAATGGCTCCGGAGCCAGTCGATCGCTTTCGCGACGCGCTGCACGCCGGAGTCCGCGAATCCAGTCTCGGCAAGGTATACGCCGATGGGGCTGCGCAGGAGCCGAATCAAAATCTCTTCCGCCACGAGAGGGGCAAGCCATTTGGCATCGCCGGGATCGGACAGGCAGCGGACCAGTCTGGCCACGGCATTGATCGTATCCGGATCGGCGTCCGTGACATAACCCGCCCTTCTGTTGCGAACCGTCGGCAATCCCTGCGGATACACCTTCAGGACCGATTCGGCGGTCTTTTGCGGGTCGAGAAGCAGCCCCACGCCCAAAAACGGATCGGAAGGGCCGGCCTGAACGGTCTGCATGGTTACCGGCAAGGCAACGGGGGTAACGAAAATTCGCGCCCCGCCGTACTCATAGATCTCCTGGCCTACCTTAACGATCTTTTTCCCTTGCGCGGCAATGCCGACAGCGGGCGAATAGATCGTATGGAAGCTATCTGCAACGTCTATTTGCGAATACCGATTGAGGTACAACCCGGGGATGCGACCGCCAAAAGCCCCGTCATGCGGAGTATGAGCGTCGATCAGGCTTGCCAACCGGGCTGTCTCCCGTTCGATCGGTTCTGCGGCTTTGCCCGCCGAATGCTCATGGAACGTCCTCATCGTTACGATACAACTCCTAAGTGTTTCTTGTTGCTTATACCATAACACACGGCCCTTTCCTTCGAAATCCCCGTCGGTCAGGACGCTTTTCGAAAGCCGAAAAGAACATTAAATCCGTGTAAACTTTCCTCCGGCGGACAGGAAACGTCCCGTCGTCGTCGAAATGAATGGTCACAACCACTACGCGAGGAGAGTTTCCTTTGCAGGACGATAAAAAATCGGTGCGCGCCTGGATCTGGTACGATTGGGCGAATTCCGCGTTCGCCACTACGATCATGGCGGCGGTCATGCCGACCTTTTACGGCAGCGTCGCGGCAGCCGGCGTGAAGGGGGCCAGCTCCTATTGGGGCTTCACCCAGACGATCGCGGCAGTGCTCGTGGCCGTTCTGTCGCCGTTGCTCGGCGCGATCGCGGACCAGGCGGGCGCCAAGAAGAAGTTCCTCCGCGTCTTCTCCTGGATCGGCGCGCTCGCATGCGCCGCCATGCTCGGCATCGGCGAGGGCGACTGGCTGCTCGCTTCCATTCTCGTCATCATCGGGATGATCGGCTTCGGGACGGGAAGCGCGTTCTACGATGCGCTGCTCAACGATGTCGTCCCGCCGGCCCGGCGGGAGACCGTCAGCGCGCAAGGGTATGCGATGGGCTACCTGGGCGGAGGAATTCTGCTCGCGCTCGACCTCGCGATCATCCTGAAGCCGGAGCTGTTCGGCATCCCGGACACCGCCACGGCATCGCGAATCTCCTTCTTCTCGGTAGCCGTTTGGTGGATCGTGTTTTCGCTGCCGCTGTTCCGCCATGTGACCGAGCCCGGGCGAACGGATGGCGTCCGCACCAAGGCGGCGGAGCTTGTCAAAGAAGGCGCGGCAAGACTGAAGGACACGCTGTTCGGCATTCGGCGCTATCCCGAGCTGTTCAAGTTCATGCTCGCCTACTGGTTCTTCTTCGACGGGATCAACACGGTCATCGTCATGGCGACAAGCTACGGAACCGACATCGGCATCGGCCAAAGCCAATTGATCGGCGCCCTCCTCATCACCCAGATCGTCGGCTTTCCCGCGACCTGGCTGTTCGGCCGCCTCGCGAACCGGATCGGCGGGAAAACGATGCTGTACGCTTCGCTCGCGACGTACCTGGTCATCGTCGTGCTCGGCTACTTCATGACGACGGCGCTGCATTTCTTCGCGCTGGCGATTCTGGTCGGCCTCGTCCAGGGCGGCGCCCAATCGACGTCCCGGGCGATTTACAGCCGAATGATTCCGCCCGGCCGCACGGCCGAATTCAACGGCTTCCTCAGCTTCTCCAGCCGCTTCTTCTCGCTGCTGGGCCCGCTCGTCTTCGGCGTCGTAGGGCTCGCGACCGGGTCCAGCCGGC
This sequence comes from Cohnella zeiphila, assembly GCF_014212055.1. GTDB lineage: Bacteria > Bacillota > Bacilli > Paenibacillales > Paenibacillaceae > Cohnella > Cohnella zeiphila. The sequence continues at coordinate 184,710 of NZ_JACJVO010000020.1, forward strand.
CGGCGCTGCTGGCGATCGCCGCGTTTTTCGTGATCGGCATCGCGCTTCTGACCCTCGTCGATCTCGACAAGGGCCGAGCGGAAGCCATCTCTTCCACGGGGCAGGAGACGGCGCTTCCTTTCTGATTTTTTACCCTCTGTTTTTTCTTTGTCTCTCGGTAAATATGCCTAGCGATTGGGCACTTCGGATCAGTCGGGCGACGAAATGGAGTCATATTTCGACATTTCGTCCCCCATTCAACGGCGTTATTAATCCGTAGGTCCCACAATTTGTCCAAAAAAAGGTATACTTGCTCCTAGGAATTAAGTATAATGGAGGTAACGCATACCGGATAGCAAGTTCCGGGAGTTTCAGATTAAGCTTAGGGGGCGCCGTTCCGACATGAAGGCAGAATACATCAACCCGTTTTTGGAGTCCGCGCGCAACGTTATCGAGCAAATGGTGCAGATCAGGCCCAGCACCGGCCAGCTGGCGATCAAGGACATCCAGCTCATCGATCACTACGTCTGGATTGAGATTGGAATGAGCGGCCAGATGAGCGGGAACATCGTATTCGGATTGAGCGAATCCGTCGCATTGAAGATGATATCGGCGATGATGGGGGGCTTCGTCATAACGGAGATCGACGAGATGGGCAAGAGCGCGATCTCTGAACTCGGCAACATGATCAGCGGCAATGCCAGCACGCTGCTGTACAACCAGGGCGTTCAAGTCGATATTACGCCGCCCCGCGTCCTTCACGCCGATATCGCCAGGGATTTGAAGACGGGCAAGGCATTGGCCGTTCCGCTGATCATGGACGGAATCGGCGAGATGGAGATTCAAGTGCTGATTGCATAACGCGATCGACAGCCGGTCGGATTTGCGAATCGGCCGCGCCGCCATTATACTGAGGATGAACGGAGCCCCGGAAGGGGCTCTTTGCATGATGCGAATACGGTGCGGAACGGACAGGACCGTCAGAACCATGGGTTTGACGGATTTTGATGCCTTCCGGAAGCTGCGTGCGCTGAAAGTCCCGGCTGAGAGCGGGACTTCGGCGGGAAGGAACGGAGGGATCGGCCGTGAAAGCGACGCTGAAAGGGCGTGTCGTTCTGATCACCGGCGCGTCGAGCGGAATCGGCGCCGAAACCGCGGCGCTGCTTGCCGAACGGGGCGCCGTGCCGGTGCTGGCCGCGCGATCCGCGGACAAGCTTCGTGACGCGGCCGCCCGGATTCGCGGGGAGCATCTGACGGTGCCGATGGACGTCGCCGACGACGAGTCGGTAGCCGAAGGGGTGCGGCGCGCGGAAGAGAAGTACGGGCGAATCGACGTGCTGGTAAACAATGCGGGCTACGGAGAGTTCGTCCCGTTCGAACGGACGACGGTCTCGCAATTTCAGGGGATGATGGACGTCAACCTGATGGGAGCCGTCCGCTGCGTCAAGGCGGTGCTGCCGCGAATGGCGGCGGCGCGTTCCGGCCACATTGTCAACGTGGCGTCGATCGCAGGCAAGATCGGCACGGCGAAAACGACGGCCTACTCGGCGTCCAAGCACGCGCTGCTCGGCTTCACGAGCGCGCTCCGGCAGGAGTGCAAAGGTATGGGCATCGTCGTGTCGGCGATCAACCCCGGTCCGATCGACACGCCGTTCTTCGATCGGGCGGATCCGGACGGCACGTACGTGCGGAATCTGGGCCGCTTCATGCTGAAGCCCGAGCAAGTCGCGCGGGCGATCGTCGGGGTGATCGAGCGGCCGAGGCCGGAGAAGGATCTGCCGTTTGTCGCCTCGGTCGGCGCGCGGCTGTTCCAGGTTTTCCCGGCAATGGCGGACAGGCTGCTCGCCGGGCTGTTGAATAAGAAGTAAGGAGGCTTATGCCGATGACGGAACATAGGCGAACGGAGGCGGACGACGGCGAAGAGAGGACGGCGGCGGAGCGGGATCCAGAGCCGGCAGGCGGGAACGGATTCGCATCGCTCGGCTTGGACGAGCGGCTTCTCCATAAGCTCGCCGAGGCGGGCATCGCCAGCCCGACCGCGGTGCAGGCGGACGCGATTCCGGCGCTGCTGGCCGGACGGGACGGCGTGCTGAGATCGGCGACCGGTACGGGCAAGACGCTGGCGTACGTGCTGCCGCTTCTGCAGCGGATCGAACCGTCGGCTCGCGAGACGCAGGCGGTCGTATTGGCGCCGACGCAGGAGCTGGCGATGCAGATCGTGCGCGTGGCGGAAGCGTACGGGGAACCGCTCGGCATTCGGACGGTCGCGCTGATCGGAGGAGCGGCACTTTCCCGGCAGCTGGAGCGGATGAAGCGGCGCCCGCAGCTCGTCATCGGGACGCCTGGCCGCGTCCGCGAAGTCGCTTCGCTGAAAAAGCTGCCTCTCCATACGGTAAGGACGGTCGTCGTCGACGAGACCGACCGGGTATTCTCTCTCGGAGGCAAGGCCGACGTAGAGGGCATCCTGCGCGGAGCGGCCCACGGCCGGCAGACGGTATTCGTCTCCGCGACGCGCTCGGACGCGATGCGGGAGGCGGAGGAGCGCTGGCTGCGCGATCCGTGGGAGAACGAAGCGGAGGCGGCGGGAAGCGGGCTTTCGCCCGGAATCGAGCATTGGTGCTTCGTCTGCGATCGCCGCAACAAGATCGATCTGGTGCGAAGGCTCGTCCGCCATCTGAAGCCGGCGGGAGCGCTTCTGTTCGTCAACGACATCGAGAAGATCGGCGAGCTCCTCGCCAAGCTGCGCTACGAAGGATTCGCGGTCGAAGCGCTGTATGGCGACACGCCCGGCCGGGAACGCGGCGAGGTCATGCGGAAGTTCCGCCAGGGCCGGGTGAAGCTGCTGATCGCGACGGACGTCGCCGCCAGAGGACTGGACGTGCCGGGCTTGCCGCTGGTGGTGCAGTTCGAACCCGCCCTCGACGCCGATCATTACGTGCACCGGGCGGGGCGGACGGGAAGAATGGGGCGCGAGGGCGTATCGATCACGCTGATCGAGCCCCGCGAGCGCTTTATCGCGGCCAAGCTCGGGAAGCAGCTCGGGATCGAACTGGCCGAGAAAAGCTTGCGCGAAGGGCAAGTGGTGGACGCCGGGCAGCAGCCCGCCGGGCCGGCCGCGCGCGGAACCGGCGCGGCGGCTTCGGCTCCGAAGGCCCAAGCGCGAACGGCGCCGGAGCGGAAGCCGCCGGTTGCGGGACGCCCCGGCACTCCGCCGGAGCGAACCGACCGGCGCGGCGCCGAGGGGAGCGCGCCGGCTCGCCGGGCCGCCTCCCCGGCCGCTGCCCAGCCGGCTCGCCCGGCCAAGGGCAAGGCCGAGCGCAAGCGCGATACCAAAGACAAGGGAGCGCCCCGCTGGCTCAAGGAGAAGCGCAAGCAAAGCGGCGCTTCCGAGACCGAGACGTAAAACCGTATCTCCCTCCAGAAAAGGGCATCGCCGTCCGAGGACGGCGATGCCCTTTTCTTCGTACGATGCTTTTTCCGCCGGCAGCTGATCCGCTTCTTTCTTATATCGGTTGCAGAGAGAGCGCCGGAGTCCCGCCGATGACATTTCCCATGAGTCCCAATCCGGGTCGGTTCACGCTTCCTGCACTGTAAAAAAGGGCCGGAAAGCGCCCCGATGCGGGGCGGGTTGCGCCGACTCATCGGCGGCGACAAGCCGCGATGCCTGAGATCTTCGGATAGTTCCCTGCCGCGAGATTGGGTCCTGCACCTCTCTGTCGATCCGGATTAGGGAATAGAGGCATGCTTTTGTGCGACTTCGGTCGCAATTTCGTACGGGTACCCCAAAACCCGCGCCCCTTCCCGTCGAAGGCTGTGGTTAGACGGCGGCCGAAGGACGAGTGCCCCGCACATCTGGAAGAGGAGCGTGTATGAACAATGACATTTGCAACCAAGAAAGACCGGAAGCGGACAAACCCGGTATGGAAGCGCGCGACCGTCGCGACCATGGCTGCGGCGATGCTGGTCGGCGGTGCTTCCGGGGCGTTCGCGGACAGCAAAGGGCATGGGAACGGCAACGCGCAGGGCCATTCGCAAGAAGCGAAGGCAAAAGGCAAAATCGAGCTCAACCTGAATTTCTCCGATCTGAAGGAGAACGATTGGAAGTGGGCTTACGAGCATATCATTCGCCTGGCTTCCAAGCAGGTTTTCAATGGCTATGAGGACGGCAGCTTCAAGCCGGCCAACAGCATCAAGCGCATCGAGGCGATCGTGGCGGCGGTCCGCCTGCTCGGATTGAAGGACGAAGCCGAGTCGGACGCCAACATGAACGCCCAGTTGAACTTCAAGGATTTCGATCAGATCAAGAAAAAGTACCCGTGGGCGGTCGGCTACCTGAAGGTGGCGCTGGAAAACGATCTGTTCGCGGAGGGCGATACGTCCGTGCAGCCGGACAAGCCGGCCGACCGGCTGTGGGCGACCGTTCTGCTCGTCAAGGCGCTGAAGCTGGACGGCGAGGCGAAGACGAAGATGGATGCGCAGCTCACCTTCAAGGATGAGGATAAAATTCCGGCCGGCTCCGTCGGTTACGTGGCCGAAGCGCTGGACAAAGGGCTGATCACCGGCTATTCGAACAACACGTTCCAGCCGAACAAGCCGGTTACCCGCGCCGAGTTGGCCGCATTGCTGGACCGGGCGGACGGACAAATGCCGGACAGCCCGGATTCGCAGGCAATCAACGGTTCCGTCGTCTCGTTGTCCGGAAGCTCGCTGAGCGTCAAGAAGTCGGACGGAACGACCGTGGCGCTGACGCTGGATCCGAACGTGTTCGTGTTCCGCGGCGACAGGAAAGTCGCGGCTTCCGCTCTTGTTAGCGGGGACCAGGTGCTCGTTCGCACCTACGAGGGCAACGTCGTGTTCATCGAAGTGACCCAAGCGGCGACGGCTCCCGTGACGACCACGGATACCGGCACGGTCAGCTACTATACCCTGAACTCGAATCAGCTGGCCACGCTGACGTTGTCCAAGGTCGGAAGCGACGGCACGTCCCAATCCGTTCTGTATAACGTGGCGGACAACGTCGTCGTCACCGGCGGCAACCTGGCTCAGAATCAGACGGTCACGGTCACGATCACCAACAACGTGGTCACCGGCATCGCCATCCAGTCCTAAACGTTTTTGGACGGACGAGCCGGACATACATGGCGAAGGCGGACTGCCGGGGTTCCCCCATCCTCGGCGGTCCGCCTTCGCTCATTTAGGCCGGCGTTCCTGCATGGCTAACCTCGCCCTAAACCTCACTCGACCTGCACATCTTACGTCTCGCCGCAAGCCTCCGTTAACCGATTATTTCGGCCATCTCCGCCAGTATGTCTCGCCGCGAGCCTTTATTAACCGTTTTTTTCGGCTATCTCTGGCTGCTTCCCCTGCCGTAGGCCTTCGTTAAGCTCATTTTTCGGTTATCCGCTCTCCTCCGTTCTTCTTGATTGCGGTTCATGCTTTGCTTTGTGCCCGTCCGGCCGCTGATCTATAATGGTACCATGAAGGTTACGAGAGAAAGGGGGAGGTCGGCATGACGCCGACGCAATCTTCGGTTCCGGCGCTGGAGATCGACCGGTTGACCGGAGGGTACAGCCAGCGCAGGCCGGTGCTGCACGAGATCAGCTTCAAGGTGATGCCGGGGGAGATGACCGGCCTGATCGGCTTGAACGGGGCGGGCAAAAGTACGGCCATCAAGCATATTCTCGGCCTGATGCTGCCTCATTCCGGGGAAGTGAAGGTGGCGGGCGTCAGGCTGAGCGAAGACCGCGCCAAATTTCGGGCGTCTTGCTCTTACGTTCCCGAGCAGCCGACTTTGTTCCCGAACCTCACGGTGGCCGAGCATCTGAGATGGACCGCCATGGCGTACGGTTTGGACGAGGGAGAAGCCGACCGGCGGGCGGCCGGGCTCGCCGAGACGTTCCGGATGGAGAAGGCGATGGGGCAATTGCCGGACACGCTCTCCAAAGGGATGAAGCAGAAGGTCATGCTGATGAACGCTTTGCTCGTCTCGCCTCCGCTGCTCATTATCGACGAGCCGTTTCTCGGACTTGATCCGTTGGCGACGCGCGCTCTGTTGGAAGCGTTGGAGGAAGCCCGCAGGAGAGAGTGCGCCATCCTTCTCTGCTCCCACATTCTCCCCGCTTTGGAGCGTCGGGCGGACCATTTGGTCGTGCTGCATCAGGGCAAAATCATCGCCTCCGGCACGCCTGACCAGGTGAAGGAGGCCGCCGGCGGGCAGCCGACGCTGGACGACGCCTTCGAAGCGTTGGTGCTGAACGCCGAACGAGGGGGACGTCCCGTTGGCTGAGCCTGTCCGGTCTCGCTCCTCCGAGCTTCGGAAGCAGCGCGCGGACCGCGCTTCCGCGTTTCGCGGAGAGATGGTCCCTTATTTCCGCTATGTCCTGCAAAGCGGATTCGGCCTCGTGCTGTCCGCCTGCGCTTTTTTTCTGGTTACCGGTTATATTCGGCTGCTGGACCGAATGCCCGACCATTGGCCGGCCGACGTCGTCGGCGTTGCCGTACTGGCGCTCGCTTGCTGGTATACGCCGCTAAGGACGTATTTTCAGCCGGCCGATACCGTCTTTACCGTTCCGTTGGAACGGGAGATGCTGGCCACGGTGATCGGCCCGCAGGTACGGCGATCCTACATCGTCTCCGCGGTCAAAATGTTGGTGCTGTTCGCCGCGTTTGCGCCGCTGTATGCGACGGCTCCCGTTACCGCAGCCGCCGCCGACGGGCGTTCGCTGACGCTTCTCGGCCTCGCGCTCGCGCTGCTCGGCGCTTGGAACGCCTTCGCCGCCTGGCAGGAGCGCCGGCTCGCCGACGCGGCATGGCGAACCGGATTGGCCTGGGCTCGTCGGCTGCTCGTCATCCCGATCGTCTGGGCTCTGCTGCTGAAGCCGTTCATCCTGGCCGTCGGATTCGCGCTGCTCTGCGCCGCGGCGCTCACGCTGCCCGTCCGCCTGCAGATCCGCCACGAACTGCCTTGGGACCGGTTGATCGCGGAGGAAGGGTCAACCCGCCGCGGGTGGATCCGATTCCTCGGCTGGTTCGTCGACGTCCCTTCAGCGGCGGCGCGGCCGTCGAAACGCCGCTGGATCGTCTGGGCCGCGGACTTGCTGCCGCGCCGGCAAGCTTCCGCCTGGCGCTACTTGTACGCCAAAACGCTGCTTAGAAGCGAGTCGTTCGGCGCCTTCTGGAGATGGAACGCGCTGCTGATCGTCATTTTGCTCTGGACGGGGCAGCCGATCATCGATCTGATCGCCTACGCCATGGCCGTTTTCGTCGGCAGCCTGCAGTTGACCGAGCTCGGCCGCATCCGCTTCGCCGAGAACGCGTCGGCGGTGCCGCTTGATCCGCAGGGGCGCCGTCCCGCCGCCGCCGCGGTCGCCCGGACGGCGGGACTGACCGCCGTCCTTCTGCTCTGGCTGGCGGCGGCTCTGCCCGCCCGGCCGTTCGATACGGCGACGTGGCTGATCGCGCTCGCCGCCGGACTGCTCTGGGCCGGCTGGCTGATTCCCCGCCGGCTGGGCAAGGCACCCGCGGACGAAGACGACGATTGATGGTCGTCCGCCCGCAACCGCCAAAAAAGCTGCGAACGGATCGCTCCGCTCGCAGCTATTTTGGCATCCTGCGCTTCATTCCGCCAAAGAGGGCAATCCGGTTGCCCTCTTTCGCCCTCTGCGCCGCAATTCCGTCAAAGAGGGCAATCCGGTTGCCCTCTTTCGCCCTCCGCGCCGCAATTCCGCCAAAGAGGGCAAGCTGGTTGCCCTCTTTCTCCCTCCGCGCCGCAATTCCGCCAAAGAGGGCAATCTGGTAAGCCTCTTTCACCCTCCGCGCCGCAATTCCGCCAAAGAGGGCAATCTAGTTACCCTCTTACATGCGAGGCAACGCCTTTTGCCGGCGGCCGGTCGGTCAGTTGATCTTACTAACTCACCTGCCGAAGCCAAGGCGTCGCTCGGCCGACCCCGCTTACTTGCTCGAAGCTACGCCACCGGCTGCCTTTACGTCGAGCGTCGCCTTGTGGATACGGTCGAACAGGTCTTCGAGCTGCGGCTCCTCGATGCAGGAGAAGGCGACGCGCAGATCCGTCTCGCCGAGCGCGATCGTGCCGACGCCGTACTCCGCGAGCAGGCGCTGGCGCACCGCTTCCGCGCCGGCGTTCTTCAGCTTCAGGCACATGAAGTAGCCGGAGTTGAACGGATAGTAGTCCCACTCGTCGCCGTACTTGCCGCTGTCCAGAATCTGCTTCACTTTGTTCGCGCGGCCTTTCATGATGGCGAACTTCTCGGCCTTCTGGTCTTCGAACTGCGGCGACTTCAGTGCCTCCAGCACGAACGTCTGCGACGGGTGCGGTCCGCTCGAGATCGTCGCGCGGATGATGCCGAGCGTCTTCTGCTCGAGCGCGGCGAGGGTCGCTTCCGTAGCTCCGCCGTACGTGATGAAGCCGACGCGGAAGCCCCATACGTATTCTTCCTTCGTCGCGCCGTCGACCTTGATCGGCAGCACGCGCTCGTGCAGGCCGCACAGCCGGCCGAACAGCGATTGGTGCAGCGAATCTTCGAAGAAAAGGCCGAAATACGCGTCGTCGGTCACCGCGACGACGTTGATGCCGGCTTCGGCGGCGTCCTTGATGGCGGCGACGATGGCCCGGCCTTCTTCGGCTCCCGGCGTGTAGCCGGTCGGATTGTTCGGGAAGTTGAGCACGACGATCGCCTTGCCCTTCGCCTTCTGGGCGAACAGGGCGTCGCGCAGCGCAGCCGCGTTGAACTTGCCTTGATCGTTATATAGCGGATATTCGACCATCACCGCCCCGCGGCGAATGCCGAAGGTCAGCTCGTAATTCTCCCAGTTTTTCTCGGGCAGCACGACCGCGTCGCCGGCGTCCGCGAACAGGTCCGCCACGATGCTGAGGCCGTGCGTCAGCGCGTTGGTCACGACGGGCAGGCTGATCCCGTGGCCCTCGATCGTCGGATTCTCCTTGAGCATCTTGTCGCGCCAGACGGTGCGCAGTTCCGGTTTGCCCGCCGGAGGCGCGTACTCGTACAGATCTTTGGGCGCGAACGCGGACAGCTTCTCTTGAATGACGTCCAGATGCATCGGCTGCCCGTTCTCGGTGGCGATGCCGATCGTCGCGTTGTACACGTTCGCCTTCTGCTTGGCTTCCGCCGACTGGCTCAGAATGCCGACTTTCGGGAAATAGATCGCCTTGCCCAAATCGGATAGCATCTCGGCGATCCGCGGACTCTCCCGCTTGATCGTGTCGTTCAACTGCTGCGCGAGGGGATTCATTGCTTCTCTTCCTTCCACGTAATCAGGTTGCGGCGACGCCTCTTTCGGTCGCCGTTCGTTCGCAGTTATTATACACCATCGGAAGGAGAGCGTCACCGAGATTGGCGGCAATTTTCGGCAGCGATCAGACATCCTTTTCGCGGAATGTTTCTTCCTTGGCGGCGAGTGCTTCCCGCCTGCGCGCCTCTTTGCTCGGGGGAGCGAGCGCATGCATCCTCCCGACCGTCTCGTGGTCGCCCGGCAAGCCGCGCCGCTCAAGGGCTTCGGCGAGTTGGCCGCGTTTTTTGTCGGAAAGGTTCTGTCCGAATTTGAATTTGCCCGTCATCTCGGCGACGTTAAGCCGCAGAACGGCGACGCCGCGCAGTGAAGAGACGTACTTCGGGTCTTCCGCGTCGATCGGCGCGTGGCCTCCTTCCGGCTGCATCTTTCCCAGCAGAACGGACAGCGCGAGCGCCTTCTCCTCGGCCGACTCGACCTGATCGACCGTTCCCCGCAGCCGGACGGACCGGAAGTAGACGGTGGCGGGACAGGCCAGATAGGGATCGCTGAAATAGGAAGGGATAAACGCGTGAGCTTGATAAACGGCGAACTCCGCGCGGGAGTCGAGGGCGAGGCCGCTCATTTTCTCCCCTTTTTTGCTGCCGTGGAAGTAGACGTTGCCTTGATGGTAGGCGTAATTGATCGGGACGGCCTTCGGCCAGCCGTCCTCGCCGATGAACGTCAGCACGCCGTCGTAACGTTCGTTCAGAAATTGTTCGCACTGGGCTTCGTCGCTTACTTCGAATTCGGATCTGCGCATGGCGCGTCCTCCTTGTATGGCGAGATTGTGACTTAGTGTAGAGGGTCGATTGACAATTGAAAAGATCCAATCTACATTAAAATGAATAGACCATTTCGCGAGGAGGGGGACGTCGTGGCGCTCCAGCTTCCGTACGAGAGCTTCCTGCGGGAATGCGGCTCCAAGCATCTGGCCCTCTACCGCGCCATCCGCGCCGGCATCGCGGGGGGACGGCTGCAGCCGGGGGAACGCCTGCCGTCGACGCGCCAGCTCGCCGGCTTGTACGGCGTATCGCGAGGGAGCGTCAGCCTCGCTTACGAGATGCTGGCGGCCGAAGGCTATGTCCGCGCGGGCGTCGGCCAAGGGACTTTCGTCTCCGATGAGGCGGCGGCGCCGATCGGTTCGAAGGCGGTCTCGCCCGGCGCGAACCAGCGGAGCCGATCCGAGCCGGAGGCGTTGTCCGCATGGGGCCGGCGCGTGGCAAGCGATGCGGACGAGCCGGCCAGCCGCGGCGGAGACGCGGGTCCGGCGAATGACGACGTCTGCTCGTTTGTCCCGCGGGGAATGGGGGAACGCTGGTTTCCGTGGAAGGAATGGCGCTCTTCGGTCGCGGCCCAATGGCGGAAGATCGGCACGGGGGAGGAGGATGCCGACTCCGCCGCCGACGGCAGCCTGAGACTCCGGCAGGCGATCGCGCTGCGGCTGCGGCGGGAGCGGGGGATCGTGTGCGACGCGGAGGACGTGGTCGTCACCGCCGGCTCGCAGCAGGCGATCGCGCTGCTGTCGCAGCTGCTGCTCGAGGAAGGACGGACGGCCGTCGCGGAGAACCCGTGCTACGCGGGCACGCGCCGGGCGATCGCGGCGACGGGAGCGTCGCTGGCATTGGCGCCGGTCGACGGCCAAGGCATTTTTCCCGCCGACTGGGACGCCCGGCTTCTGTTCGTGACGCCGACCCGGCAATTCCCGACCGGCGCGGTGCTGAAGCTGGAGCGGCGGCTGGAGCTGCTCGCCTGGGCGTCGCGGAGAAAGGCGTGGATCGTGGAGGACGATTACGACAGCGATTTTCGCTGGGGAGGCCGGCCGATCGAACCGCTCAAGTCGCTGGACCGGGAAGGGAGAGTCGTCTACGTCGGCAGCTTCTCCCGGTCGATGCGGACGGAGGTGCGCATCGGCTATGCGGTGCTGCCGCGGGCGCTGCGCGAGCCGTTCGCCCGGGCCAAGCGGCTGTACGATACGCACCCTGTCGGAATCGCCGAGCAGCTGGCGCTGGCGGAATGGATGGCGGACGGCGGCTTCGACCGGCATCTGCGGCGGTCCCGGCGGATTTTTCACCGGCTGCAGGAACAGTTGAAGAACGGCCTCGAGGGACGACTTGGGGACCTGTTCGAAGTGGCGCCCGCGGATGCGGGGCTGTTCCTTTTCGCCCGCTGGCACGGCAGCCGGGAGGACTATGACCGGCTCGCCCGGGAGTGCCGCGGACGCGGCGTTCGCTGGGGCGACGGGCGGCCTTATTACGCGGGAGATACGGCCGAGCAACCGCCGTCGGCGCTGTTCGGCTTTGCGCACCTGGACGAGGAACGGATCGCGGAAGGGCTTGCGCGGATTCGCCAAGCGGCGGAAACGCTTGGTCTGATATCGCTGCGGCCGCCGCTCGGCCGTTCAGCTCAAAGGGGGTCGATCGGATGATCCAATTGTCGCCGGATTCGTTCGTGCTGCTGCCGTACTTCGCCAAGACGGTGTGCGAGCCCGGCTGGAAGTGGGCGAAGCGGGAGAAGCCGCTGGCCAACTACGATTTGTTCTATGTCTGGAGCGGGGAAGGGGAAGTCGTGCTGAACGACAAGCCTTACGCGGTCGGCAAGGGGAGCTGCTTCCTGTTCCGGCCGGGCGACCACACGAGCGCGACGCATCAGCCGCAGAAGCCGCTCGTGCTCACGTACCTTCACTTCGACGTAGCCGAGCCGGCCGGGCTCGTTCCCGAACCGTACCGGGTCGTCGACGACCCGATCGATTTCGAGAACCTGCTGTCCCGCTACGTGCGCCTGTTCCTCGTCAAGACGTTCGCCGCCGAAGAGGAAGCGCGGCTGATTCTGAAGCAGTTGATGATCCACCTGCTGCGCCAGGATCGCGCGGAGCCGGTCGAGCGGAAGGCGAGCAACCAGCTGACCGAGAGCATTCACGAGGTAGCCAACTATATCCGCCAGCACCCCGCCGCCAATCACCGGGTCGACGATCTGGCCGCGCGGGCCGGCCTGTCCGCCCGCTATTTCTCGATCAAGTTCAAGGAACTGATCGGGACGTCGGTGCAGACGTACATGATCCGCTCCCGCATCGAGCGGGCGCAGCATCTGCTGCTTCACGCCGGCATGAACGTCACCGAGGTGGCGGATACGCTCGGCTATCGCGATATCTTCTTTTTCAGCCGCCAATTTAAGCAGTACACGGGAAAGAGCCCTTCGGAACTTCGATAGGGCTCTTTGTTTTTAGCGGGCCGTTTGTCGCGCGGCTCTTCGTCTAGGCTCTACTCATCTAGCCCAATGGTCCCGGGAAAACAGCCTTAGAAACGGCAAACGGCGTCCTCTTCCGAGAAAGCGCTTCACAAATGCCGAAAAGACGACACCAAATCGAAATTTAGAACACTCTCCGCCTTTCGCCAAATGCCTTATACTGGAAATACCCCGGGATCGGCTCGGGGAGCGGGCGCCTTCGCGGGCGCTCCGCCGCATCGGGTCCGACTTCGACTACGGGAGGTGAGGTCCGCTCTGTATTCCGCCGCGTTTCGGACAAGCCGCGCTGCTTGTAAGACCGCAAGATTCAACGGACAAAGGAGTTGGTTCGCTTGATGACTCTCCGTCGGCATGGTTTCACCCGCCGCGCCGGGTTCCTTCTGCTTGCGATGATCTGCCTCATGCCGATTCTTCCGCTTGCCGCGCAGCGCGCCGTTCACGCCGAGACGATCGGCGGCGTGAACCGCGTCTACACCGACAAGGCCCGTTACGCGCCGGGAAGCGCGGTGCAGATCAAAGCCGAGTTGACCAATCATGGTTCTTCCGGTTGGACGGGCACGGCACACCTGGCGATCTCCCATCTCGAGACCTCGACGTATACGGCTTCGCAGTCCGTAACGGTAGCGGCCGGAGCGACCGTTACGGTTACGTTTAATTGGACGGCACCGTCTACCGACTTCCAAGGCTACTTCGTCAAGATCGACTGCGGCACGTTCGGTTCCGGCACGACGGCGATCGACGTGTCGTCCGATTTTACCCGTTATCCCCGCTATGGCTATTTATCCGAATTCCCGACAACCGAGACTTCCTCTCAAAGCCAAGCCAAGGTGAACCGGCTCGCGGAGGACTACCACTTGAACGCGTTACAATATTACGACTGGATGTGGCGGCACGACACGCTGTTCAAACGGACCGGCGGAACGGTCGATTCGACCTGGCAGGACCTGTTCAACCGGACGATCTCCTGGTCCACGATCCAGAACCAGATCGCCGCCACGCATAATCAGAACATGGCCGCCATGGCTTACGCGATGGTGTACGCGGCCCGCGAAGGCTATGACGCCCATGGCATCAGCCCGCAGTGGGGAATCTACGCCGACACCGCCCACGCGAGCCAGCTGAACGTCGACTTCGGCGACGGCTCGACGTACTTGTGGATGTTCGATCCGGCCAACGCGAGCTGGCAGAGCTACATCCAGAACCAGTACAAGGATGCGATCAACACGGCCGGCTTCGACGGCATCCACGTGGACCAGATGGGGCAGCGCGACAACGTGCATACGTACAGCGGCGCCTCCATCGATCTGTCCGCCCGTTTCGTTCCGTTCCTGAACGCGGCCAAGACCGCCCTGACCGCGAACAATTCCGCCAAGAACAAGCTGGCCTTCAACATCGTCGACGGAACGGTCGGCGGCTGGGCGGCGAACGACGTCAGCGCCAACGCGAATACGGACTTCAATTACAGCGAGATCTGGTACAAGTCGAACAGCTATAATCAGCTCAAAAATTATATCGATTCCCTGCGCGCGAACAGCGGCGGCAAAGCGGTCGTGCTGGCGGCGTACATGGACTACGGCGAGAACATCGGGCCGCGCTACGAGGCGGAGTCCGCCTCGAAGACGGGCGTGACGACGAACACGAACCACGCGGGCTACACCGGCACCGGCTTCGTCGACGGGTTCGACGCCGTAGGGGATTCGGTCACGTTCACGGTGACGGCGCCGGAGGACGGCCATTACTCGCTCGTGTTCGCTTACGGCAACGACACGGGCAGCATGGCGACGCGCAACCTCTATGTCGACGGCACGCTGGTCAAGGACATCGGCTTCTACGACCAGGGAAGCTGGGACACCTGGAAAAGCGATGCCTGGCTGCAGGTGGACCTGACCGCCGGGACGCACACGATCAAAGTCGCGTACGATTCGGGCAACACGGGCGCGATCAACTTGGACAGCCTGACGCTCGGCACGTTCGACGACGCGTCGGTGCGGCTGGCGGACGCGATGATGGCCGCCAGCGGAGCGACGCATATCGAGCTAGGCGACGACAACCAGATGCTGCCGCACGAATATTATCCGAACCGCAGCAAGAGCATGCGCAATTCGCTGATCGGCGCGATGAAGGACCACTATTCGTTCATTACCGCCTATGAGAACCTGCTGTTCGACAGCAATGTCGTGACCAACGATTCCGGCAATCAGTTCGTGTCGATCGCCGGGCAGACGGTGAGCGGGGACGGGACGGGCAATACGATCTGGACGATCGACAAGCGGACGCCCGATTACGACATCGTCCACTTGCTCAATCTGAAGGGCAACGACGACCAATGGCGCAACAGCGCGACGGCCCCTTCGACGCTGACGAATCTGGCGACGAAGCTGTACCTGTCGCCGGACGAGACGGTCGGCCACGTGTATGTCGCTTCCCCCGACAAGGATGGCGGCATGACCTCCGAGCTGTCGTTCACGACCGGCTCGGACGCCAGCGGCAGCTACATCTCGTTCACCGTTCCGTCGCTTCAATACTGGGACATGATCTACGTCAAGCGGACGTTCACGGCGCCTTCGGGCAACCAGTATGAAGCGGAGGCGGCCGTCAAGACGGGCGTCACCGTGAATACGAACCATACGGGCTACTCGGGCAGCGGGTTCGTGGACGGCTTTAGCGGCGGGAGCGGCAAGGGCGTATCGTTCCTCGTGCAGGCGACGACGGACGACGATTACTCGCTCCGGTTCCGCTACGCCAACGGCGGGTCTGCGGCGGCGCGCGACGTGTATGTCGACGGGGCGGCCGCGGGCACGGTCCAGTTCCCGGCCACGGCCAACTGGGATACGTGGGCCGACGGAGAGCTGACCGTCCATCTGAAGCCGGGCCTCCATTCGGTCGTCATCTGGGAAGGAGCGTCCAGTCCGGGCGCGATCAACCTCGACCGGCTGAACGTCGACAAGACGTACGTCTGGCAGTTCGACCGGCAGATTACGTCCGTTCCGGCAGGCTACCGGATTACGTTCCGCAACGGCGAGTACGGCTGGCTTCATTGGGGAACGAACGGCTGGACCGGCACGACCGACACTCCGATGCCGAGCAACGGCTCCTCCGACGCGAGCCATCGGTACGAGACGTCGATCGGACCGTTCGCGTCCGGAACGACCGTCAACTTCACCTACCTGTGGGACGACAATGGCAACGGCGTGATGGAGACGGGAACGGACCGCTGGGAAGGCACGGATTTCTCGATCGATATCGACTAACACCAAACCGGGAGGGATATCCATGGGGTACAACCGATTGTGGAAAAGAGGCGGCCTCGCCGCGCTCGCGCTGTCGCTCGTCGGCACGGCGCTGCCGATGCTGGCGCCCGCCGCTTCCGCGGACACGCCCACTTCGCCGACGACGCAGTCGGCGACCAGCCTGTACATGTCGAACTGGACCGATTCGATGAACATCTGGATGGCCAGCAAGCTGTCGCAGAACGACACCGGAACGTACGGCCCGCGCATCGGCGAGATGCGGATCTCGAACGATTTCAACACGAACCAGATCAAAGACTATTCCGGCTTCTTCCGCGACGAGACCCATTCCGTCAAGTACGATCAGATCCACAGCTTCAATTCCGAAGCGTACTATGACGACGGCGGCATCCTGCGCACGAAGTATTTGGATTACGGAGGCTCGAATATGCCGCTCACGGTGACGAAGGATTACGCCATGGTGCCGAACCAGAATTTCACCGTGGCGACCTACACGTTCACCAACAGCGGTTCGTCCGCGATCAACTACAATCTGCTCGAACAGATTCACGTCAACAACAAGACGCTCGGCGGCACGAACAGCACGAACTCCGCTTCCTACGACAGCGCCCGGAACGCCTTGTTCGTCAACATGAGCAATTCCGGCCAATATTACGTGGCGCTCGGCGCGTTCCAGACGATGACCGGCTACCAGGCGGCGAACGACGCCGACTCGAGCCTGAGCAGCAGCACCGTCGCTCCCTGGTATACGTTCGACGACAACGGCACGCTGAAGAACAACGCCAGCGTTACCGCGGCCGACATCAGCGTGGCGTTCAACAAGTCGTTCACGATTCCCGCGAACAGCTCGGTGACGCTCTCGTTCGTGGCGACGGTCCGCGACACGCTGGCCCACGCCCAGAGCGCCGTCGATACCGCGCTCGGGCAGACCGCTTCCTATTGGTTCACGCAGACGCAGAGCGCCTACGCGACCTGGCTGTCGGGCGGCAAGCCGGTCAGCTTCGCCGACGCCGGCATCAACTCGGCGTACAAGCGGTCGCTGATCGCGATCAAGAACTCCATCAATCCGGTGTCCGGCGCGATGCCCGCCACGACCAACCCGATCGCCTACGGCTACAAGGTGTGGGCGCGGGACAGCGCGGTGACGGCGATGATTCTCGACCAGGCCGGATTCACGGCGGAAGCCGAGAAATACTGGTACTGGCTGAGAGACCGGCAGCAGAGCGACGGCAGCTTCAAGACGACGTTCAACCTGTGGGACTCCAGCTACGTCAGCTTCGTCGAGCCGGAGCACGACGCCATCGGCATTTTCCTCATCGGGGCCTATCTGCATTACAAGATTACCGGCAGCTCGACGTTCCTGAACAATATCTGGACGGGTTACAAAAAGTCGGCCGACTTCATCTACAACGCGATCGGCTCGGACCCCTATCAATTCGGGCCGGCCGACGCGAGCATCTGGGAGGAGACGGTCGAGTACAACATCTTCACGCAGTCGCTGTACGCGACGGGGCTGGATGCGGCGCAGTACATGGCGCGGGCCAAATCGCTGCCGTCGCTTGCCGACGACTATAACGGCGTGGCGAGCAAGATCCGCACCAGCATCAACCGGGACGATACCTGGAGTCCGAAGGGCATGTGGAACGGCACGAACTTCAACCGCGCGGTGACGACAAGCGGAGGCTCCAATACGCTGGTGGACGCCTCGTCGATGGCGGCGATCGTGTACGGCACCATTGACGCGGCTTCTTCGAGGGCGAGCAGCCACGTCTCCGCCGTGCTTAGTCACCTCCAGCACGACACGTACGGCATCGCCCGCTACGACAGCGACAACTTCTACTATACGTCGCCGTACAGCCCGGCCGGCAACGAAGCGCAGAGCGACGAGCCGAGCTGGCCGCAGATGACGTCGTACCACGCCCTGTATTCGATCTATAAAGGCGACCTCACGACGGCGCTGGCGGAGCTGAAGTGGATGGTGTCCCGCATGGGCGTCGGCTACATGGCGCCGGGAGAAGCGGTGTCCCGCATCACGCTCAAGCCGCTGCCCAGTACGATGCTCGAGCCGGTCACCGCGGCCTGGTTCGTCCTGACGGCGCTCGCTTACGGCGGTCAGGCCGACCTGCGGGTCATCTCGCCGCAGGCGAACGTCGGCGCGTACAAAACGATCTCGGTGACGACGAACGTCTCCGCCGACCTGTCGCAGTACAGCAACGTGCCGTACTACCTGGACAACAACGCCAGCGCTTCGGGGTCCGGGGATACCGACATTCAGCGCGTCTATATCAGCAACGACGCCAGCAACCTGTACGTTCGCATCAAGAACAAAAGCGGCAGCTTGTCCGCCTTCAACACCGCGCCGCGCTTCGCCGTGATGGTGTACGCGGAAGACTACAAGCACGGCTCGGCGTCGTCGTCGTCCACCGGCATGTACGGCGGCACGCTCGACCATGCGGCGCAATACATGGTCGGCCGCTGGAGCGACAGCAACGACTTCTCGGCCTTCCGGGTGTCGGGCGGCTCGTGGACGTTCGACCATACGATTACCGGCGTCACCGCGCCGCAGTGGAGCACGTCGACCGGCGACATCGAGATGGTGATTCCGCTGTCGGAACTGTCGAGCACCGGCGCTGTCGCCACCGGCGATTTCTCGAACCTGAACGTCGTGCTGGTGCGGCAAAATCCGACCACGTCCGCTTGGACCGACGATGACGTCCAGGCGCTTCACGACCGCATCATGACGTCGGGCGAAGCCTGGTTCTACGGCAACGTTCAATAAATCAAAAGGCAACGATTGCGACGACCGGTTCGAACAGGGCCGGTCGTTTGCTTTTTTAAAATATTCCTTGACGGGAATATTCTTTTGATGGTATATTGAATTCAACAAAGGAAACACTTGTTGAAGCGAGGTGGTTGCAGCGTCCGATATCGGAAACTCGGCTTTTTTCCGGAGTGAAGAAGGATGGAATTAAAGACATTTAGCGCGTTGGCCGAACCTAATCGTTTGCTCATCGTAGAACTTCTGCGCGGAGGTCCTTTGACGGTAGGGGAGATCGCGGATCGCTTGAATCTCCGCCAGCCTCAAGCTTCCAAGCATTTGAAAATCCTGTTGGAAGCCGGACTTGTCGACGTTCACGCCGACGCCAACCGCCGAAATTACAGGCTGCGGCCGGAGCCGTTCCGGGAGCTCGACGAATGGCTGAACTCGTACCGGCTATGGGAAGAACGATTCGATCAATTAAACCGATATCTGCAAATTCTGCAGGCACAACCAAATTCGAGGAGGAACAACGATGTCGAAGATGATCGTCAAAGCTGAAGGAAATCATTTTATTGCGGAGCGCGTTTTTGAAGCGCCGCGCGAGCTCGTGTTCAAGGCGTTTACGGAAGAGGAACATTTGAGACAGTGGTGGGGGCCGCGCGGCTGGGTCCTGACCGTTTGCAACGTCGATTTTCGGCCGGGCGGCAGCTGGCACTACTGCATGAAGTGCGAGGATCGGAATCAAGGTGACTTTTACGGAATGGAATCCTGGGGCAAAGCGGTTTACCGGGAGATTGAAGAGGGAGAAAAGATCGTCTACGTCGACTACTTCTCGGATGCCGAAGGCAAGGAATCGGCAGAGATGCCTTCTACTCAGGTTACGCTGACCTTCGAAGAGAACGACGGGAAAACGAAGGTGGTAAGCGTCGCCGAATACGCTTCCGCCGAAGCGGTTCGTCAAGTGCTGGATATGGGGATGGAACAAGGATTCACGGAAACTTGGGACCGTTTGGCCGAACATCTGCAAGCGAACCGGTAAGGGTGCCGCACGCGATAAGGGCAACGAAAAGCTCGCCGAGAGGCGGGCTTTTTGCCGTTAAAGCATCTAAGTTCCGGGGATCTTGTCGCTTATTTTCCGATTGAACGGAACATCGTGCACCTTCCGGCGGTTAGGCACCCGCCTTCTTCGACAAAATGCCGAACATAACGCACCAAATCGGAAATCAGAGAAATGTCGAAAGCCCCGCGCCCTCCCCCATAATTGAAAGCGTAATCATCCAAGATTTTTTTCGAGGGGGACTTTCAAAGTGAAATTCAAAATGCAACCGGCCAAGGGGGTCGCTCTGCTCGCTCTGGCGGCGGCCGTTCTATCGGCTTGCGGCTCGAACGGCAACGGCAACGATGCGTCGTCCGGGGCCAGCCCAAGCGCAAGCCCCAGTTCCAGCGCCAGCTCGAGTCCGAGCTCGAGTCCGAGCGCCAGTCCGAGCGAGTCGGCTTCGGCCGCGCCGAGCGATCAGCCGCAGGTGACGGTGGAATTCTGGCACGCATACGGAGAAGGGGAAGAGAAAGTGCTGCTCGAGCAGGTCATTCCGAAGTTCGAAGCGGCCAATCCGAGCATCAAAATTCACGCGACGCGGATGCCGACGGACAATCTCGATCAGCAGGTGCTGACGGCCGTCGCCGGAGGCACGCCGCCGGACGTTATGCGGATGGATAACACCTGGGTGTCGAATATGGCGAAGCAGGGGGCGCTGCAGGAAGTTTCCGGGTTCCCCGGCGCGCAGGACATTCTCGACAATTCGTTCAAAGGCACGGTAGACACGAACCTGTACCAAGGCAAGTACTACGGCGTGCCGCTGGATACGAATACGCAGGTCGCGATCTATAACCAGGAGCTGCTGGCCAAGGCGGGAGCCTCCGAGCCGCCGAAGACGATGGACGAGTTGGCCGATCTCGCCCGCAAGCTGAAGGCGCAGGGCAAATACACCGGCATCACGATCGGCGGACCCGACGTGTGGAACTTCTCGGCCTGGTTCTGGACCCTGGGCGGAAAATATACCGACGATGCCTACACGAAAGCGACCGGCTACCTGAACTCTGACGCGAGCGTGAAAGCGCTGGAGACGATCGACGGCTGGTACAAGGAAGGCCTGCTGTCGCCTCCGATCACCGGCGGCCAGCCTGGCACGTGGGAAGGGCTGCGCGGCGATAAGGGCAAAGCCGCTTCCTACATGATGATCGCCGACGGCCCGTGGTTCTTCTCGCTCATCGGCGACGCCGAGACGAAGGGCAAGATGCTGCCGGCCGTTCTGCCGGCCGGTCCGGACGGCCAGAGCCATTCGGTCATCGGCGGCGAGGACATGGTCGTCTTCAACGGCGCGAAGCAGCCGGACGCCGCCTGGAAGTTCATCCAGTTCATGACGTCGACGGACACGCAGCTGCTCCTCGCGAAGCAGACCGGCCAAATTCCGACCAACAAGGAAGCGGCCCAGTCTCCCGATCTGAAGGACGTCTGGTACCTGCAGCCGTACATCGACCAGCTCGGGACCGCCTACGCCCGCACGCCGAGCCCGAACGCGAACAAGATCAACGACGCGATCCAGAAGGCGTTCGAGTCGGTGTTCAAGAACAAGGCGAGCGCCAAAGACGCGCTCGACCAAGCGGCGAAGCAGGTTGACGGTTTCCTGAGCGAATAACCGAACCATCCCCATCGATCGCCACCTCCGCGGCGGCCGGTCCGTGCCTTCCGGCAGGGCCGGCTGCCGCCAGCTTTCCCGGAAAGGACGGCTCCGCCATGCGCAAAGCGCTCAAGCAATACGCCCAGGTGTCTCCCTACCTCGCCGTCGGCTTCGCGCTGACGATCGTTTTCGTCATGTACCCGATGGTCAAAGGGATGTATATCAGCTTTTTCCACTATAACGTCATCAAACCGGAGACGAGCGAAGCCGCCGGCCTCTCCAACTTCCGGCACGTGTTCCGCGATCCGCTGATCGGCACCGCGTTCCGCAACTCGATTCTGCTCGCGCTCGTCACGGTGCCCGGGCAGTGGGTCATCGGCCTGGTGCTCGCGCTGCTGATCCAGGCGAAGACGGTCCGCCTGAAGGTGCTCTGGCGGCTCGTCTACTACGTGCCCGTCATCAGCTCGTGGATCGTCGTCTCCTACTTGTTCCGGTTCCTGTTCGCCGACGGGGACGAGGGAATCGTCAACTACGTGCTCGTCGACCTTCTGCATGTGATGCGGGATCCGGTGAATTGGCTGCAGAATACGTGGACGGCCAACGCCGTCATCTGGATCGTCAGCGTCTGGAAAGGCGTCGGCTGGGTCATGGTGCTCTATCTGGCCGCGCTCCAGTCGGTTCCGAAGTCGCTTTACGAAGCGGCCGAGATCGACGGCGCGAAGCCGTTCGCCGCGCTGCTGAACATCACGCTCCCGCTCGTCCGGCCGCTCACCCTGTACGTGATGATCAACCTGATCAACGGGGCGATCCAGGCTTTTATCCAGGCGTACGCGATCACCCAAGGGGGACCGATGGACACGACGCAGCTGCTCAACACGTACCTATACAAGCAGGCGTTCCAATACTTCGACTTCGGCTACGCTTCGGCAATCAGCGTCTGCCTCGGGGTGCTTATCTTCGCCTTGACCTACACGCAGCAGCGATCCATCGGACGCGACCGGATCGAGTATTGAGAGGGGAACCGCCATGAGGAAAATCCGCACGATCCTGATCCACCTGCTGCTCGTCATAGGCGTCGCCTTCGTCGTCGCGCCGTTCGTCTACATGGTGCTGACCGCGCTGACGACCGACAACTTCAGCCTGCCTTCGCCCCATAAGCTGATGACCGATACGAAGACGTTCGCCAATTTCGCGCAGGCATGGGGCAAGAACCACTTCCAGCTTTACTTCCTGAACAGCCTGATGGTCACCTTGCTGACGATGGCGTTCTCGCTGACGCTGTCCGCTTGCATGGCGTATGCGTTCGCGCGGTTCCCTTTTCCAGGCAAGGAGCTGCTGTTCCGGGTGTTCATCTTCACGCTGTTCGTGCCCGCGATCATCAACATCATTCCGCAGTTTACGATTCTGAAGGCGCTCCATCTGGTCGACACGTACCAGGGACTCGTGCTCATCTATGTCGGCTCGGGGCTGGTGGGCAGCACGTTTTTCCTGCGGGGCTTCTTCGAGCGCATTCCGCGGGAGCTGGAGGAATCGATCGTTATCGACGGGGGCGGGCGGTTCACGATCTTCCGCAAAATCTATATCCCGATGTCGCTGCCCGCGATCGGCACATTAGCGATTTTCTCGTTCCAGGGAACGTGGGACGAATTCGTCGTCGCCCTGACGGTGATGAAGTCGGAGGCTCACCGGACGCTGCCGATCGCGCTGCAGCTGTTCCGCGGCCAGTACGCGACGTATTATGGGCTGTTTTTCGCGGCGTCGATCATCGCGCTCGTTCCGACGATTCTCGTATTCCTTATCTTCCAGAAGCAATTCGTTCAGGCCAACCTCTCGGACGGCAGCTTGAAAAACTAGGAGGACTTTGTTTTGAAAAAACATCCGAAGCTATGGATCTGTCCCGACAAGGCGCAATATCGTCCGGGCGAAGCGGTGCGAATCCGCGCGGAATGGCGAGAGGAGGGAGGCGGACCGGCGCAAGCCGTCCGGTTCGGCTGGCAAATTTGCGAGCTGGACCGGACGATTGCGCAGGGCGAAGGCGAGCTGCTGCCCGTTGCGGGTGCAGGCGGGCGTTCTGGCGATGGGGATCCCGTTCGCTCAGGAGCGGGAGACGCGAACGATCGGAATCCCGTCAGCTCAGGGGGGGAGAGCGCAGGTATTCGAAATCCCATTCGCTCAGGGGGGGAGAGCGCCGGCATTCGAAATCCCATTCGCTCAGGGGGGAAGAACGTAAGCATTCGAAATCCCGATGGCTCAGGAGCGACGCATGTCGGCGAGATCGCGCTGCCCGCGTTCGCGGCGTCCGGAGCGTACGGCGTGTTCGCGCGCTTGCTGGAGAATGGGGAGGCCGAAGCCGAGACGGCGTTCGATGTCGCCGAACGGTGGAGCGAGGCTCCGCGCTATGGATTTTTAAGCGACTTCGCGCCGGGAAGCGGTGACGGCTCCGAGCAGGCCGACTTCCTGCTGCGGCACCATCTGAACGTCGTGCAGTTTTACGACTGGATGTACCGCCACGATTGTCTGCTCACCGAAGACGATCCGTTTACCGACCCGCTTGGCCGCACGATCTCGCTGAGCGCCGTTCGCGCGCGCATCGAGGCGCTGCGGGCCCGGGGCATCGCCTCGTTCGCCTACGCCGCGGTTTACGCCAGCCTGCCGGACTATGCCGAAGCGCATCCGGAGCAATTGCTGTACCGCAACGACGGCACGCCCTACAGTTTGGGCAACTTTTTCTACATTATGGACATCTCGCCGGGCTCGGTCTGGACGGAGCATGTGACGGACGAATTCCGCCACGCGATCGAATGGGGGTTCGACGGCCTCCATCTCGATCAATACGGCTTCCCCAAGCGGGCGATTCGCCGGACGCCGGACGGCGGCTCCGCCACGGTTCGCCTCGCGGAGGCATACCCCGCGCTCATCGATCGCGCCCGCGAGAAGCTGCCCGAGGCCGGGCTGATCTTCAACAACGTCGGCACGTATCCGGTTCATGCAACGGCGGAAGCCGGGCAAGACGCGGTCTACACCGAGGTATGGGACCCGGTCACGCGGCTGCGGGACGTATATGCGCTCGTGCGGCGGACGCGGGCTTTGACGCGCAAACCGATCATTCTCGCCGCGTACCTGCCGCCGTTCCATCCGGAACGGCCGGCCGAACCCGTCCAGGCGGAGATCGGGGCCCGGGTCGCCATGAGCGCGATTTTCGCGTCGGGCGCTTACCATTTGCTGCTCGGGGAGAAAGGCGGCGTGTTGGCCGACCCGTATTATCCGAAGCATGGCCAAGCGTCGCCCTCGTTCCGCGAGCGGCTGGCCCGCTATTCCGACTTCATCGTCATGTATCGCGACATTCTGTTCGATCCGGAGCTGGACGACTGGACCGACGCGTTCACCGGAGGAATCAACAACGAGTTGGCGTTCCGCGCAGCCGATGAGGGCGTGCGGTTCTCGACCGACGCGTCGCCCGGAACGGTGTGGACGCTCGCCAAGGAAAAGAAGGATGCCTACGTCATCCATTTGGTCAATCTGGCAGGCTTGGACAACGACGTCTGGCACGCGCCGAAGGAGCGCGCTCCGGAAACGGTACGCGACATCGAGCTGAGCGTCGAGGTCGTCGACCGGATCGAAGCGGTTTTCGCCGCATCCCCGGACGGCGAGTCGATCCGGCCGCTGCCGCTTGCTTATGAGTGGACGCGCCGGGGCGAAGACGGCGGCAAGTTCGTCCGGTTCACGCTGCCGAAGCTCGCTTATTGGACGGTCGTTGTCATCCGGCTGCGCGGCGGGATGGCGGCCGAGACGAACTAGCGCGATTCGGCGCTCCGAGTTCCGGCAAGTCCGGCGGCGGTCGATGCCTGGCGGGCTCCGCTAAAGCCTGGCAGATTCCCGCTAAACCTGGCGGATTCCCGCTAAAGCCGGCTGGCTCCCGACAAAGTCGAACGAGACTTTCCGACCGGTCGGAAGAGTCGGGAGTTATGCCGGCAAAGCAGAAGCAAAACCTGCAAAAGTGCAGGTTTTGCTTCGGTTTTTGGGGGAGAAGGCGGAAATTCCTGCGAAAATGCAGGCTTTTCGGCATTCCCGTTACGCAGGTGCCCAATCCGGGAAAAATTCCTGCACATTTGCAGGCTTTTCGCCGAACTCGTAATCTCGGCGTGTGAATTCCTGCACATTTGCAGGCTTTCGCCGAACTCGTAATCTCGGCGTGTGAATTCCTGCATTTTTGCAGGCTTTTGAAGATCGCGCGGCCGGACGGCGGTACCGACTGCCGCATTCGGAGGCGTGCGCGGCGGCCGCGTCGCGATTGACGAACGCGCGTCTGTCGCTGCGATGACTGCCGTCGCGTCCTGTCTGCCAGTCCGCACGAGCGCGACGCACAGCGCACCCGAACGCAAACCGCGCATGCTATAATGAGCATACGGAAATTACCGAGAAGGCTGGAGCTGGAATTCGCATGATCAAATGGCTGAAGCGCCTGCTTTTCGAGAAAGTGTCCACGAAGCTGATCGCCATGGTGCTAAGTCTGATTCTGCTGTCGGCGACTTTTATCAGCATGACGTACTACGGCTCCTCCGTGTCGATCATCGGCAGCCATGTAAGGGCTTCCACCAAGCAAGGGGCCAAGCAGACGGCGGACTATCTGTCGCTTATGCTGACGGTCGGCACCGACATGGGCCAGCAGATCTTCCGCAACACGCGGCTGCAGGAAGTGCTGAATCAGGAGCGGCAAGGCCATCTGACGGTCGATCAGCAGTTCGAGATCAAGGACTCGGTCGGGCAGACGCTCAACAACACGATCTACTCCAGCTCGTTCGTGCGCAGCATCTACATTTTGCGGGAAAATGGGGAAAGCTGGGGTAGCGGACTGTTCAACGCGTCCAAAGTGAAGCGGTATACGCTCTCCGGCCATGAATGGTACAGCGACGTCGTGAGCGACAAGGCGAACGAGCTGTGGCTTCCGCTCGGCTACGATCCGTTCAGCGGCGGCGGAGACGATACGGAGCTCGTGCTGACGCTGGTCGACGCCTTTCGCAACTTGAAGACCAAACAGACGGAGGGCGTCATCCTCGTCAACCTCGACGGACAGCTCATTCTCGACGCCGTGCAGCGGATCCAGCTGGGCAAGTCCGGAACCTGGCGCGTCGTCGACCCGACCGGCCAGGTGCTTATCTCCTCCGACTCCGAGCAATGGGGCCGCCCGCTGGCGGACGCCGGATTGGCGGAGAGACTGGCCTCGCAGAACGAAGAGATCGCCGAATTCCAGACCAAGCTGAACGGGGAGGAAGATTACGTCGTTTCGGTTCGCATGGCGAACGGCTGGCGGCTGGTCGGCCAGGTGCCGGTAAAGGAGATCATCGGCGACATCGTCTCGCTGCAGCGCCGGGTCACCATGTATACCGCGATGTTCCTGCTGGTCGCGCTGCTTGTCGGCCTGATGTTCTCGACCCGGATCACGCATCCGCTCAAAGAGCTGACGAGGCAGATGAAGGCGATCGAGAACAACAATTTCAAAGCGCGGTCGCGCATCCGTTCCCGCGACGAGATCGGGCGGCTCAGCCTGCGCTTCAACCAGATGGCGGGACAGATCGAGACGCTGATCCGCGAAGTGGAGGAGGCCGGCACGCGGAAAAGGGAAGCCGAGATCCGCGCGCTGCGTCACCAGATCAACCCTCATTTTCTGTACAACACGCTCTCTTCGATCCGTTGGATGATCAAGCTCGGCCAAACCGACAACGCCTACAAAGGAATCGCCGCGCTGGTCGAGCTGATGGAATCGAGCATGGGCAAGGCAAGCGTGTTTACGACGATTCGCCAGGAGCTGGAGCTTCTGGACAAATATATGGTCATTCAGCGTTTCCGGTACGGAGAAGGACTGTCGCTCGAAACGTCCGCCGAAGAGGAGACGCTCGATTTCGAGATTCCGCGCATGCTGCTGCAGCCGCTGGCGGAAAACGCGATTTTCCACGGGCTGGCCCCCCGCGACGGCCAAGGAATCATCCGGCTGGACGTCCGCCGCCAAGTGCATCCGCCGGCCGTTCGGATCGCGGTGGCGGACGACGGCGCGGGGATCGAGCCGGAGCGGCTCGCCACCTTGCTTCGCGGCGAGGCGGAGGAGAACCGGACGGGCATGCTCGGCATCGGCCTCCATCACGTGCAGGAGACGATCCGGTTGTATTACGGCCCGGGAAGCGGCGTGGACATTCGCAGCGAAGCGGGGCGGGGGACCATCGTGACGCTGACGTTGGCGCCGAAGGAGGAATGAGCGGCAATGGTATACAAAGCGCTGATCGTGGACGACGAACCGATCATCCGTTACGGCCTGGCCTCCACCGTCGATTGGACGGGAGCCGGGGTCGAGTGCGCCGGCGAGGCGGGCAACGGAGAGGCGGCGCTCGGGATGGTGGAGGAGAAGGAGATCGATATCCTGATCACCGATATCAAAATGCCGAAGATGGACGGCCTGGAGCTGATTCGGCTCGCCAAGAGGAGCCGGCCGCATTTGAAAGCGATCCTGATCAGCAGCTACAACGATTTCGAATACGCCCGACAAGCGGTGCAGCTTGGAGCGGTCGTCGATTACCTGCTCAAGCCGACGATGGAGCCGGAAGACGTCACCCGCCTGCTGGCGGTATGCCGGGGCAAGCTGGACGAAGAGAAATCGCTGGAGGAACGCTCGGCGCTGCTGGACCGAGAAGAGAAGGAACGCAAACGGCACGGACTGGAGACCGAGCTTCAGCGCGCGCTGGCGGGGCAGCCGGCCGATCTGTCGGCGCTGACGGCCGAGCTTCCCGGTCCGTACGTGCTGTCGATTTGGCGGGCGGAAGTTGACGTCGATCCGGAAAAGCAGGCGCAGCGGCTGGCTGCGCTGCTGCCCGGAGGGACGGCATGCCGATGCGGCGAGCGGGAAATCGCCCTGCTGCTGTCCGACCGCAAGGCGGACGGAGGGACCGGCGCCGCCGGGCTCTCGATCCGGCAAGCTCATGCCGGGATGAAAGACGGACTTTCCTTCACGGTCGGCATCAGCCCGCCGTTCCATCGGCCGGAGCGGCTGCCCGAAGCGGCCGAGTGGGTGCGAAACGCCTTCGAGGCGGCTTTCTTCGGCGGCACGGGCGCCTGCTACGACGGCGAGATTCGCCGCCGGGACGGCGGAGACGCCGCGGCGGTCGGCCATGCCTCTCCGCTGCGCGCCGCCGAGTCCGGCGCCCGGGAGCGATCGGCCGAATTGCGGGATGCGCTCTCTCGCCAGCTCGCCGCTTCTGACGAGGACGCCTGCGAGCGGACGCTGCGAGAGCTGATCTCGCTGTGGCGGTCGCGGCCGTTCCCGCCGGGCGAAGTGCGCAAGATGGCCGGAGACGTTCTGCTGCGAATGCAGTCGGTTCGGCCTTATCTGAAGGCCGAAGAGAAGCTCGAGCTGCTCATGGACGATCACGAGCGGCTGAAACGGGCCGGCTCCCTGAGCGAAGTGGAGAGCATCGTGCTGGCGAGGTTCCGCGAAGGCGCGGGGGCCGGGGAGCCGCTGCCGGTCTCTTCCGCCGCCGAGGATTCGGCGGGCGCCGCGGCGATCCAGAACGCCGTTGCGTACATTCAGGAGCGTTACCGGCAGGAGCTGTCGCTGCGCGAGGCGGCGGATCATGTCCATATGAGCCGCAATTATTTCAGCGAGCAATTCAAGCGGCATACCGGACTGAATTTTATCGATTACGTCATCCGCTTGCGGATTCGCTATGCCAAGCACTTGCTGGAGACGACGACGCTGAAGGTATACGACATCGGCGGGCACGCCGGGTTTAACAGCGCCAAGCATTTTCTGAAAATGTTCAAACGGGAATCCGGCTGCACGCCCGCGGAATACCGCAGCCGGATGCAGCAGGGAGGCGGCGGGGAATGAGAAGACGGCGGATCGGCCGGGGCTGGCTGGCGCCGGCGTCGCTGCTGCTGGCAGGCATCCTGCTTGCCGGATGCTCCACTTACTCGCTCGTGGACGACCCGGCCGGGGCGTCTCCCGGCGCCGCTCCGGGATCGACGGTCGACCTGACGTTCTGGCATACGTTCAGCGACGTAGAGTCCAAAGTATTCGAGACGCAAGTGCTGCCGATGTTCGAGAAAGAGCACCCGAACATCGTCGTGCACGCCGTCCGCCAGAACTATACGTCGCAGCTGAACGACAACATCGTCGCCGCGGTCGCCGACGACAAGCAGCCGGACGTCATGCGGATGGACATCATCTGGGTGCCCCAGTTCGCGAGCAGCGGAGCGTTGACCGACCTGTCGACAATGCCGGACTTCGGCGATTACGAGCACCGTTTCACCGGCTCGCTGCTGCAGACGAACCTTTATGACGGCCGCTACTACGGCATCCCGCTCGACGCGACGACGATGGTGCCGATCTACGACAAGAAGCTGCTCGCGGAAGCGGGCCTCTCCGCCCCTCCGCAAACGTTCGACGAGCTGATCGCCGCTTCGCGAAAGCTGAAGGCCAAAGACGAAGGCTTGTTCGGCATCAGCGTCTGCTGCTCGAGCACGTGGGGAATGCTTCCGTATTTTCGGACGCTTGGGGGGGAACTGCTCGGTCCGTCGCTGGACCGCGCGAGCGGCTATCTGGACAGTCCCGCCAGCGTCAAGGCGATGGAGAAGCTGAAGGGCTGGTTCGACGAAGGGTTGATCAGCCCGTCCGTCGTCGGGGGCGAACCCGGCGGGTGGGACGGCTTGTTCGACGGGAAAATCATGATGATCGACGAGGCGCATTGGTTTTTTACTTCGAACGAGACGACCGCCAACGCGCCGCGCCTGGCCGACATGGAGACGGCGCTCTTTCCGTCGGACGTCCGGGAGGGAACCTCGGTGCTCGGCGGCGAGAACCTGGTGCTGTTCAAAGGCTCGCGCCATCCGCAGGAAGCGTGGACGTTCATGAAGTTCCTCGTGTCGGAGCCGGTTCAGGAGCTGATGGCGGGGACGGGGCTCATCCCGTCGATCAAAGGGTTCGACCGGGACAAGCTGAGACCGGAGTTCCGCGTCTACCTCGACCAGCTGAGCCGCGCCGACCCGCGCCCTCCGGTTCCGCAGTGGGATCAGGTCGACGAGGTGTTCTCCCGGACGGTCACGCGCATTCTCGTCGGGGAGAAGCCGGCGGCGGAAGCGATGAAGGAAAGCGCGGCGGAAATCGACGGCATTCTGGCCGGGCCTTGAGCGGGAGGAGAGAGACCGCATGTTGGAAATGTTCAGCTTCGAAGCTTCGGTTCCGCTGCATTTGTTCGAATACCGCCTGAAGCGGGAACGGACGGAGGAGCATTGGCATTCTTTCTACGAGATCGGGTACTGCGCCGAAGGAAGCGGCCGGTTCCGGATCGGGGAAGCGGAGACGGCGGTCGGGCCGGGCTCCGTTTTGCTGTTTCCGCCGTACGAGCCGCATATCGGAGAAGGCGACGAGGACCGCGCGTGCCGCTGGTACTTTGCCTACTTCGACGAGCGGCTTTTGCCCGCGGACGAGCGCAAGCTGCTGCGGGCGTTCGTTCGCCCGGGCGTCTGGAACGAGCGGCAGCTGCGGGCTGCGGCGCCCGATTTTCCGGCATTGGGCGACTGGTTCGCCGCGATGCTGAACGAGTACGAGGCGAAGCGGCCGCTGTACGGAACGGTGCTGCGCGCCCGCATGCTGGAGCTGGTCGCGCGCCTGCATCGCGCGGAAGAGTCCCGCCACTCCCGCGAGGAGTGGAGCGGCCGGATGAAGGCGCTGGAGCGGCTGCGTCCCGCGCTCGATCACGTGGCCGCCTCGTTCCGCGAGCCGCTCGAACTGGCGGACGCGGCGGAGCGGGCGGGGCTCAGCGCGTCGCGATTCCGGCATCTTTTCATAGAGGGGACGGGCAAGAGGTTCAAAGAGTACTTGACGTTCGTCCGCATCCAGGAAGCGAAGCGGCTGCTTGCGACGGGGGACGGAACCGTAACCGAGATCAGCCTGGCCTGCGGATTTCAGAGCGCCGCCCCGTTCTACCGTTCGTTCCGTCAACTGGTCGGCGTTCATCCGCTTGAATATCGTCGCCGCCATTCGGGGCGAGAATAGCCGTTTTTGAGAAGGGTATGGCCGGAAAGAAGAAGCGCAACGGCGTCCCCGCGGGTATGGTTAAGACAAAACCGATAAGGGAGCGTGCTTGCGATGGCAGGTTGGGACCGATTGCGGCAGCTGGTTCGTCTGGAAATCGTGCAGAGACGGGAAGAAGGCTGCAGCGTGGACGGGATGGAGGAGAAATGGAGAGCATGCGGCGAGGACGAAGCGAAGCTGACGGAGCTGTACCGGGAGCTGGCGCGGCTTGAGGTATCGACCGACTTTCCGTTCGAAGAGCCGTCCGATCTGACGGGCATTCGCCGGCTGCGGCCGGACGGACCGCGCCGATATGAGGCCGATCATGACGAGATGACGTGGAACGACCGGTTCCTCGGCGCTTGGCTCGGCCGTTTGAGCGGCTGCGCGCTTGGCAAGCCGTTGGAGAACTGGGCGATGATGAGCGGAAGCGACGGGCGCCCGGGCTGGCGCAACGTCCAGCTATGGTTCGAAGGAGCCGACGCTTACCCGATTCGCGGATACGTACCGGAGCGTTCCCGCGCAGAATCGCTGGGCCTCTCGCTGGCGCGGTGGGGAAGCGCCAGCACGCGCGAAAGCATCCGCTTCATGGAGAGCGACGACGATGTCCGCTACACGGTGCTCGGCCTGCTCATGCTGGAGGAGCGAGGATTGAACTGGGACTCCTGGGACATCGGCAAGCTGTGGCACAGCCGGCTCGCCTACCAGCAGGTTTGCACCGCGGAGACGCAGGCCTACCTCAACTTCGCGCAGACGACCTTCCATGCGGGCGGAGAGAAACCGGCGGACTGGGAGGCTCGCCTGGCGTGGGTGCGCACGCATCTGAATCCGTACCGGGAATGGATCGGCGCGCAGATTCGGGCCGACGGCTTCGCATACGGCGCGGCGGGCCATCCCGAACTGGCGGCGGAGCTGGCCTGGCGCGACGCTTCCTTTTCCCACGTGAAGAACGGCATCTACGGGGAAATGTTCGTCGCCGCGATGATCGCCGCCGCGTTCGTCGAGTCCGACCCCGAGAAGATCGTCGCCGCCGGCTTAAGCGAGATCCCCGCGACGTCCCGGCTGGCCGCGGACGTCCAGCGCGCAATCGAGATTGCGCGATCCGCCGAAGAGCCGCTGGAGCTGGTCGAGCGGATCTGGGAAGCGTTCAAGCACTACGATCCCGTGCATACGAACAACAACGCGGCGCTTGTCGCGGCTTCGCTCATCCACGCGAACGGAGATTTCGATAAGGGAATCACGACCGCCGTTCTCGGCGGATGGGACACCGACTGCAACGGCGCGACCGTCGGCTCTATCCTCGGAGCGAGCCTGGGCGCACGCGTGCTTCCCGCGCAGTGGATCGAGCCGCTGAACGACACACTGCATGCCGACCTGCACGGCTTCCACCCGATCGCGATCTCCGAATGCGCCCGGCGCAGCTACCGGGTTTTCCGGCGGCTCCGGGAAGAAGCGGCCAGCTTGGCGGACTAAGCGAACGGACGGCCTTTGGCCATGAATAACCGATAAATTCGGTTATTCATGGCCAAATGGAGGTTGAGCGACCGGAGATAGCCGAAAAAATCGGCTAACGGGTGCACATGGCGGTCCCCATGACGGGAGATAGCCGAAAAAATCGGTTATCTCCCGTCATCCTCCTCTCCGGCCAGCGTGCCGAGCCGCTCGCCCATGCGCACTTTGGCGCCGGGCTTCAGGTCGGAGCGGGGCTCGCAGGTGCCGTCTTCGGCCAGCAGCACGACCGTCGAGCCGAATTCGAAATAAGCGAGCTCGTCGCCTCGCTCCAGCCGCTTCGGCCGAGGCTCCACGTACCGGATGCTGCTGACGTTGAGCGCGCCGACTTTGACGACGGCGACTTCGCCGCCGTCGTGCCGGATGTACGTCACGAGCCGCTCATTCCGGGACAGCACTTTTCGCATCGACGTGAGGCCGAACTCGTTGACCGGGTAGACCCGGCCCGGAATCGCTTCGCTCTCAACCACGGCGCCCGAGCAAGGCGCGTGAATCCGGTGATAGTCGGTGGGACTCAAATAGAGAACCCAATAACAGCCGTCCCGGTATTGGGACATCCGGGGCGAATCGTTCAGCAGCTCGTCCAGCGTATAGTCCTGCCCTTTGACCTGCAGCAGCGTTCCGTCGCGAACGACGCCGCAGGCGGTAATCAAGGCGTCGACGGGACTGACGAGGGCGTCGGGCGCGGGATCGACGGGGCGAGAGCCCGGCTTCAGCCGCCGGGTAAAAAATTCGTTCAGCGACCCGTACTGTTCGATCGGCTTCTCCGCCTCGTGAGCCGCGATCCGGTATATCGCCGCGAAGCGGGGAATCATGCGCCGGCTCAGCGGCGATTTGGCCAACCGTCCCGTCAGGCGGGACACGAATTTGCGCGAGGTCAACTCGGTCATGGCGCGCAGCAGCCAACGGTTCATCTGGTTCCCGGCAACTCCTTTATCTCCCATGTTCAAGACCGGCGCGCCGTCTTCAGGCGCTCGGCGCTACGATTTCATTTAGTGTGCCACATCCCTCCGCAAAGTTCAAATCCCCAAGATGGACAACCGCCGTGTTCGTTTGCACGCCGCACGTGTATGCTATCTCGATCAGTTCGCTTGAGCAGGAGGGAGCGCACCATGGTAAAGGTGGCATTCGTAACGCCCGGCGACTATCCGGTTCCTTCGCCCCGCGGAGGCTCCGTTGAACGGGTCGTGGAGAAAGTCGTGCCGCTGCTCGTTCCGTCCGTCGACGCCCGAATTTTCGGACGGATCGGCCGCAGGCTGCGGACGCGAGGGCTGCATCGGGGCGTTCCGTGCGAACGGTTTCCGGCCAAAAGCAAAGCCCGGTACTGGCGAGCGGTAACGAACCGGCTTCGCGTCTATCGCCCGGACGTGATCCAGATCGAGAACCGGCCGTTGATGGTTCCCGTGTTGAAACGGCGTTTTCCGCAGGCGCAAGTGTGGCTAAGCCTTCAATCGAACACCTTCCTCGAACGTCCCTATATGACCCCGCGTTCGCTTCCGGGATGTCTGGAATCGGCGGACCGGATTTTGGTCAACAGTCATTTTCTGAAAAAATACATCGCTCGGCGCGTTCCCCAAGCGGCGGAGAAGACGGGCGTCGTCCATCTCGGCGTCGAAGCGAACCGGTTCGCCGGGGGGCTGAAGGAGCTGGAGAAAGCGGAGCGGGGATGGAGCGGGCGCCGTGTCGTTCTGTTCGTCGGCAGGCTCATTCCGCTCAAAGGAGTGCACTTGCTGCTCGAAGCGCTGCCGGAACTCGTTCGCGAAGCGCCCGACGTACTTGTCGCCATTGTGGGCAGCCCGTTCTATGGCTCGCCCGTGACGACGTCGTATGTCCGCAAGCTGCACCGGATGGCCAAGCCATGGAAGAGACACGTTCATTTTCAGCCGTATGTCAGCCACCTTGAAATTCCCCGGTGGTTCGCGGCCGCGGACATCGCGGTGGTTCCTTCGGTGCGGCGGGAAGCGTTCGGCCTCGTCAACGTCGAGGCGATGGCATCGGGGCTGCCGGTCGTCGCCAGCCGCGTCGGTGGCGTATCCGAAGTCGTCGAGGACGGCGTGACGGGATTGCTGTTCGACCCGGCGAACGCCCGGTCCGAGCTCGGGTCCCGGATCACGCGGCTGCTGCGCGACGAAGCGCTGCGGCAGCAGATGGGCCGCAACGGCATGGAGCGGGTGCAGCGGCATTTTACCTGGGAGCACACGGCGGACCAATGGCTAGAGCAGCTGCGGCTGGCAACCGGCCGGGAGCGGGCCGGGACGGGACCCGATCGTTCTGAATTCCTTATTTAAGAAGAAGAGAAGCCTCTCCCCGGGCGGGGAAGAGGCTTCTCGACGTTTAACCGAAAAGGGTGGCATACAGCAGATAAGCGTTCAGAACGACGATGAGTCCGGTAATCGCCCAGGCGGTCATTTTCAGCCACGGACGGTTGGCGAATTCCCCCATCTTCTTCTTGCTGGACGTGAATTTAACGAGCGGCACGACCGCGAACGACAGCTGCATCGACAGAATGACCTGGCTGAGGATAAGCAGATCGTTCGTTCCTTTCTCCCCGTACAGCGCCGTTACGATGACCGCCGGGATGACGGCGATCATGCGCGTGATGAGGCGGCGAAGCCAAGGGGCCATCCGAAGCCCCAGGAAGCCTTCCATGACGATCTGCCCCGCGAGCGTGCCGGTCAGAGTGGAATTCTGGCCCGATGCCAGCAGCGCGACTCCGAAGAAGATGGAGGCCATCGTCGTTCCGAGGAGCGGGGCGAGCAGGTGGTACGCTTCGCCGATATCGGCGACTTCCGAGTGCCCGCTTGTGTGGAAGGCCGCCGCGGAGATGATCAGAATCGCCGCGTTGATGAACAAAGCGAAGAACAGCGCGATCGTCGAATCCAAGGTCGCGAAGCGGATCGCCTGGCGTTTGCCCAGCGTCGTCTGCTCGTACTGCCGGGTCTGCACGATGGAAGAGTGCAGGTACAGGTTATGCGGCATGACCGTGGCGCCCATGATGCCGATCGCGATGTACAGCATCGCCGGGTTCGACACGATCTCGGATTTCGGCACGAAGCCCCGGACCACATCGCCGAACGCGGGATGCGACAGAATGAGCTCCGCTCCGAAGCAGATGCCGATGATCGCGATCAGAGCGATGACGAACGCTTCGAGATAGCGGAAGCCTTTGTGCTGCAGGAACAAGATGAGCAGCACGTCGGCCGAGGTCAGAATGACGCCGTAGAGCAGCGGCAAACCGAACAACAGGTTCAGCGCGATGGCGGCGCCGATCACTTCGGCCAGGTCGCAGGCCGCGATGGCCAGCTCGCAAAGGAACCACAGTCCGTAATTGACGGGCTTGCTGTAATGATCCCGGCACGCCTGGGCGAGGTCCCGGCCGGTGACGATGCCGAGCTTCCCGGCCAGAGCCTGAAGAACCATGGCCATCAGATTGGAAAAGAGAATGACGGCGAGCAGCGTGTATCCGAATTGGGAACCGCCGGCGATGTCGGTCGCCCAGTTGCCCGGGTCCATATAACCGACCGCTACCATGTAGCCGGGTCCGACGAAAGCGAGAAATTTACGGAACCATGAACCGTTCTTCGGAATTCTCAGCGAACGGTGCGCTTCGGGCAGCGAGGGCTGGCTCGCTTGACGGCGCCAGCCGCGCTGCGATTTCCCCGGCGCGACTGCCAGATCGTCTTGCATGTTGATCACCTCTCAGAAGTCGTCCCTAAAGTTGTTCAGGGCAACCTTTTTGGCGTATGAGACATAATGTTTCCCTAGTGCAAAACTTCTTGATGGTTATAATATACGCTCGGCGCCCCGAAATGTAAACCTGTTTTTTTGCGTGACGCGCCCATGGGTGAATGCATATGATATGTTAGCTTGCATGCAGGGAAGGAGAGGGACATGAGAAAGGGCAAAGGCAATAAGAAACCGGGGCCTCGCCGGCCGTTATTCTACGTCGACAATCCGAACAAGATGGAGCTTCAATGGCTGGACGAGATGCAGATTACGGATGAAAAACAGGTCAATGTGCACGGCTCCTCGGCTGCGGCGCCGCCTGCCCCGTCCAGGCAGGCCGGAGGGAACGCCAAAAACGCCGCCGCGCCGGTTCCCGGAGCGAAGACCGCAGGGACCGACAAGAAAGAGCGGAGCCATACGGAGGCGGTCTCCAAAGCGATCGCCAACGCGACCGAGCTGCAACAGAAGAACGAACAGGAGCAAATGTCCGCCGTAATGGAAGAGGAGCAGGAGATCGTGGCGGTCGTCGAGGCGGCTGCCAAGCAGGCGGCGGATTCTGCCGATTCGTTGGCTGCGCTGATGAAGGAGCAAGCTCCGGCGGCGAACGCTCCGCAGGCTCCGATTGCAAACGTTTCGGCGGTGCCGGAAGCTCCCTACGAATTATTGGAACGGGAAGAGCGCAGCCGGAGACTCGACGAACGGAAGCGTCCCGCGCGGCCGACGCCGATCGTCTATACAGATGATTTGGCGGACGAATCGGTTACCGCGGCCAAGCTGGCGCCTTATTCCGTCGAAACGGAAAAGCTCGCACCCGAATCCGTCGCGACCGAATCGATCGCCGATTTCGCCGTGACGGCCATCAAACTGGCGGACGGATCGATTACCTCCTCCAAGTATGCCCCCGAATCGATCACCGGCGAGCATCTGACCAAAAATTCGATCTCCGGGCAGAAAATCCGGGACCGGTCGGTCACCGGGGAAAAGCTGAAGGACGGAAGCGTCTCGTCCGCGAAGCTGGCGGACCGCACGATCAGCGCCGACAAGATCGCCGAAGGCTCGATCCAGCCCAAACATCTGAGTGCGGCGATCATCACCTCGGAGCTGCTGCAGGATCAGGCCGTCACGTCGGAGAAGATTCGCAGCGGCGCCATTCGAAGCGAGAATTTGTCCAACGAATGCATCGATACGTCCAAGCTGGCCGACGACGCCGTCACCCCTTCCAAGCTGAAGAAGGAAGCGGTCACGTCGGAGAAGGTGGCCATGGAAGCGATCGACTCCATCCATCTCAAAAAAGGCTTGATTCTGGCGGATCACGTGGCGCTGGGGGTGGTGCAGGGAAAACATCTGGCTCCGTCCTCCGTCTCGTCCGAACATCTCGTCGCAGGCTCCGTAGGCACGGACGCGCTGGCCGAACGTTCGGTAACGGGAAACAAGCTGGCCCAAGCAACGGTAGCGGCGGAGCACCTTCGCCCGGCCGTCGTTCTCGGCGTCCACATCGGCGAAAGAGCCGTTGACGTCCGCCACCTGAAGGACGGCGCGGTTACCGCCGCCAAACTCGCGGAATCGTCCGTCGCGACGGTGCATCTGGTCGAGCAGACCGTGACGTCGTCCAAGATCGCCGACCAGAGCATCGTCTCGGCGAAGCTGGCCGATGAAGCGGTAAATACGAAGCAGCTGGCCAAGGGAAGCGTAGTTTCCGACAAACTGGCCGATCATGCGGTCGGACGCCGGCATCTGGCC
This sequence comes from Cohnella zeiphila, assembly GCF_014212055.1. GTDB lineage: Bacteria > Bacillota > Bacilli > Paenibacillales > Paenibacillaceae > Cohnella > Cohnella zeiphila. The sequence goes on from NZ_JACJVO010000020.1 coordinate 222,966, forward strand.
GAAGGAGCGGTCGGAACCCGCGAGCTGGCCGGCCGTTCGGTCACTTCCGAGCATCTGCAGGATGGGATCGTCGGCACGTCGCAGCTCGCGGCCGAAGCGGTGACGATTCGGCAGCTGGCCCGTAAAAGCGTGAGCACGGAACAGTTGACGTCGGGAGCGGTGCGGAGCGAGCAGCTTGCGCAATCGGCGGTGGAAGCCCGTCATGTGTCGGAAGGAGCGATCCAGACGGCGCATCTGGCGGCAGCCAGCGTAACCGGAGAGAAGCTGGCCGCCGAAAGCGTCGGTGCGGACCATTTTCGCGAGGCATCGGTTCAAAGCGACGCGATCGCCGCCCAAGCGGTCGAAGGCAGGCATCTGAAGGCGGGAGCGATCGACGGGAGCCATCTCGCGCCAGGGGCGATTCACGCCGAAGCGATACGGCCGGGGGCAGTAATGGCGGAGCACATCACTCCCGGATCGGTAGGCGAGCGTCAGTTGGCGGTTCGATCGATTTACTCCCACCATTTGACCGATCATCTGGTCACCTCGCTGAAGCTGTCGCCGGAGAGCGTGTCCACCGATAAACTGGCCGACCTCTCCGTGACGACGGCGAAGCTGGCGGACCAAAGCGTTACCGCGTCGAAGCTGGGGGCAGGCGTTGTGGGACGGCAGGCGATCGCGTTCGGCTCGGTCACGGAGCTCGCGCTTGCGGACGAAGCGGTCGGGGCGCGCCATATCCAGGCGGGTGCGGTGATGGAGGATCACTTGTCCAACGGCAGCGTCGTCGAGGCGGCGGTCGCGCCGGGGGCGATCGGTCCGGATGCGCTCCAGGACGGCGCCGTGAGCCGGCGTCATCTGGCGGTAGAATCGGTCGGCAGCCGACAACTGGCGGCGCAGTCGGTGCTCGGGTTCCATCTCGCGGAGAACAGCGTCCGGGAATTGCATATCGCCGACGCCAGCATCGGCAGCTCCAAGCTGATGGAGAACAGCGTGGGCAGCGGGCAGCTTCAGGAAGGCAGCGTGGGGCACAAGCATCTGGCGGCCAGCTCCGTGGCGGAAGCGCAGTTGTGCGAAGACAGCGTCGGTCCGGTGCAATTGCAGGCGGGGGCGGTCGAAGCGTCTCATCTGGCCCCTCGATCCGTAAACGGCTCGTCGCTTGCCGACGGTGCCGTAACGGCCGAGAAGCTGGCTGAGGGAAGCGTGGATTCGCGGCATCTGGCGATCGGAAGCGTCGGCAGCGAGCATCTGATGCTGGAGACGGTAGAAGGCAAGCATCTGAGCCCGGACTCCGTGCAGAGCTTTCATCTGCGGAAAGGGACGGTATCGGTCTCGCATCTGGCTCCGGATATGTTCACGCTCGTAAAGCGGGCGGAACAGCGGATCGGATCGGAGCGGCTGGAGCCTGCCGCCATCGCGTCGGTTCACCTGCGGGACGGTGCCGTCGTCAGCGAGAAGCTGGCCGCGGAAGCCGTCGGCGAGGAGCAATTGGCGGATGCGGCGGTGACGGAAGCGAAGCTGGCGGACGGCAGCGTGACGGCAGGCAAGCTGGCACCGGGCGCGGTGGTAGCGGAAGCGTTGGCTCTCGAAG